>CAWEGF010000013.1:0-65095 GCA_963808535.1 uncultured Verrucomicrobiae bacterium
GGCAACTGCCAAGAAAGCAAAGAGCGAGGGAGAACACGGAGGGGATGGAATTACCACAAAGACACGGAGGGCACGAGAGTTCGAATCCGGAAGGAAGAATACAAATGCCGGAATAAGAAATGGAAGAACCTTTTTAAATTCGGGAACACTGTGTCCTCTGGGTCTTGGTCGTGAGACATTGAATGCCTCCGTGTTCTCCGCCCTTTAACTTTTATTTGCTCGATAGAGGGCAGGTTAGTTTTCAGCAACAGCTCTCGCAACAGATCGGAGCTTATCCCGCTGCCAATCAGTACGCGACAAAGTCGGCTTGTCTAGCTAGCGGAAGGCAGCCCCGAACTTTAAAGACTAATAAGTCAGAATCAATTTTTTGGCGGTTTCGTTTATCAGCCTTTGATTCGAATGCTCAGCCAAATCTTTTTTATTCCGGCCACCATCACTTACACCCCCACTTTCCTCCCCCTTGGCGGAGTCTTTTTTTTAAACTTTCCATAGACTCAACCTAATTTTCAGCTAGAAAATGATCTAACCCCTTCGAACATATGACACAAATTTTCTCTGCAGGATCCGGATCTGTTCCACCACCGAGCGGACGTCGCCGGGCGTTGGCGTTTAGCAACGCCGATAATGGCGCAACGTTGGAAGTCAACAATCCCGCCACCGGGGAGGTTTAGGCACAGTTCCTATCGATGGGTACCGCAGAAACGCGGCGTGCGATCGACGCGGCTTAAAGCTTGGGGCGATTGGCGTCGCAAGCCGGCCAAAGAACGCAGCGCCCTTTTGCGAAAGTGGCATGATTTGATGGTGGCTAACATGAAGGATATCGGAAAACTGATGACCGCGGAACAAGGGAAACCACTGGCCGAAGCGAAAGGTGAAGTAGCCTACGCCGCATCTTTTATCGAGTGGTTCGCCGAGGAAGCCAAAAGAGTCTATGGAGATACGATTCCTTCGCCTTGGAATGACCGCCGCTTGGTGGTGATCAAGGAGCCCATCGGAGTTTGTGCCGCGCTAACGCCCTGGAATTTTCCAGCGGCCATGATCACCCGCAAAGCCGGGCCGGCTTTGGCCGCGGGTTGTACCATGGTGGCCAAACCAGCCAGTTCTACCCCTTTCTCAGCCTTGGCGCTGGCGGCTGTTGGCAGAGCGGGCGGGGATCCCGGCCGGCGTTTTCGTGTCTTGACTGGTGGCCTTCCGAAGAGATCGGCGGAGAGATGACCTCTAATCCCGACGTGCGTAAGTTGACGTTTACGGGTTCCACCGAGGTGGGTAGTGTCCTAATGAAACAGAGCGCCAGCACCATCAAGAAGCTTTCGCTGGAGTTGGGCGGCAACGCGCCGTTCATCGTTTTCGACGATGCAGATCTCGATGCCGCGGTCGAAGGAGCGATCATCTCCAAATACCGCAATGCCGGTCGAACCTTGTCCTTGTGCCAACCGTCTTTATGTCCGAGACCGGTGTTTACGATGCTTTTGCGGAAAAGCTCGTCGTGGCCGTCAAAAAACTTAAGGTTGGCAATGGTTTTGAGCCGGGGGTTCTCCAAGGTCCGTTAATTGACCAGGCCGCGGTGGAAAAAGTTGAGGAGCATATTCAAGACGCCGTTTCGCAGGGAGCCCGTGTTATCCCTGGGCGGAAATCGCCATCCTCTTCGCCAAACCTTCTTCGAACCGACCGTACTGGTTGGTGTCACTCCTCAAATGAAAGTTGCTCGCGAAGAGACTTTCGGAGCCCCTCAGCCACTGCGCTTTTTAGGTTTGAGACCGATGAAGAAGCCATTAACATGGCTAACGATACCGAATTCGGTCTCGCCAGCTATTTTTACAGTCGCGATACTCGGTCGAAATTTGGAGAGCTGCTGAAGGGTTCGAGTGTCGAATGGTGGGCATTAACACCGGTCTTATCTTCCACCGAGGTTGCCCCGTTTGGGGGGGTCAAACAATGGGGGTGCGGGTCGGGAAAGTACACACTATGGTATCGAGGAATTCTTGGAGGTGAAATACCTCTGTTTCGGCGGCCTTAATAGCTAGACTTTTTCCAATGTCTGCTGCCAATTCAGCTGGCCTCGGTAACGGCTGGTTGTTAAGGAACCGAGCAACCACCGCTTTAATCACCAGCAGAGAGTACCCAGGTCTTGGCCTGGCGGTTGCCAAACGCCTCGGGCAGGAGAAGGCGCGTGGAATCGTTATTAGCGGGCGAAATGTCGAGCAGAGGTGAAGACGCAGCTGTCCAGGTCCGCGCGACCGGCACCGATTGTCTATTTGTGCCGGCAGATGTCTCCAGAGCGGACGACTGCCACCGGCTCATCGAGACTTCTTTGAGGCATTTCGGGACGGTCAACAGTCTGGTCAACTCGGCCGCCCTGACCGATCGCGGCACCCCTGCTCGATACCACTCTCGAGTTGTGGGACCGGCATTTTAATACCAATGCCCGTGCTCCGTTCCTGACCATGCAGGGCCTGGTTAAACATTTAGTCGATACCGGCCAACCCGGAAGTATCGTCAATATCATCTCCATGGCTAGCCACTGTGGGCAATCCTATCTGACGCCTTACTCGGCGTCGAAAGGGGCCCTGGCTACCCTAACGAAAAATGTGGCTAATGCCTACGCCCGACAAAGGATACGGTGCAATGGCATCCTGATCGGATGGATGGATACTCCCGGTGAAACCGCGATCCAGCAGCAGTTCCACCGGGCCGGCGACGACTGGTTGGCGAAGGTCGAAGCCGCTCAACCGATGGGGCAACTGGTCAAGCCGGATCAGGTCGCCGGACTGGTCGCTTACCTGTTAAGCCCGGAGTCCGGTGTTATGACTGGGGCCTTGGTGGACTATGATCAGAATATGGCGGGAGCCTATTCCGAATGAGGGATTTCAGAAGTTCGTTTTCTAATTGGTTGATCATTGACAGCGCTAAGCCGTTCTGGGCCTCTCATTCAAGCTTAAGAGTCCCTTTTCGTGCTCTTTACTACCACTACCTACTCACGCTAGCACTCCCTACCCCCAGGATATGGAAATTGACACCCGCTTCCCAACTAAACTCGATACCGTTTCCGACGCCCCGGAACCATTCCGCAGTGGTTTGAGTAGAAAGTTTACCAACCGGAACGCCAGTCTCTTTATTGGTCTACGCTCCCTCTTTTCCCACCGGAGATGATGAATCACCGGCGACGCTGTTCGGCGGTGACTAACAGCGGTTGGCTCGTCGCCACGGAAACCGAAGAGGGCAGCGTCACTTTGGAAAAATCCGACTTAACGGCACTTTTTGTTTCCTTGAAACTGGCTGCTATTCTTCTCTTGGGTCAGTTAAGAATTTCCTTTGTCGCCTCAGAGGTGTTGCATTCCGTAACCATCAAGTTTGAGTCGGTCTGGGATGAGTTTTATCGCGAGGCCATCGATCTGATGCTGGCGGGCATCGAATCCGACCCCGCACTGCCGTGGAGCAGCCAGAACCGAAAAGACCTTCCGATATTTACGACTTGGCCGATGAAATTCCGGAACGAAGCGCAGCGCTATTGGCCCAAGGGTCAGGCCTTGCTGACCGCCGTCCAATGGCCCTCTACCCAAAATGCGCCCGCTGCCGCCGTGTTGATCACTGAACGTGAACTGGTGCTGATCTCGGAAGGACAAAATTCTTCGGCCGAAGCCTCTCCGGAAACAGGTTTCGTCGAAGAATCTCCTGACCTGGAAAATTCCTCTTTATGCCGAGACTGCCGGGTCGGGAACTTCTGAGCCGCCATCAATCCCGCACGCGGAAAGCGCCGATCTCGATGATGGCACGCTCCCCGGCGACGTCTCCGAGTTCGCCGAAATCGTCACTTTTGTTCCTAGAGCTCGGCTGGTTAGTTTTCAGGTGACCCATCAGGACGGATTAGGGGTTCTTACCCTCCAGGTTGCAGGCGCCTCACGGGAACGAAAAACTGGAGATCCTTTTTCCCGTGGACGACGAAAAAGTCGTTTCCAAGGCGATGGAGCAGGGGTTGCACCCCGGGGCTCCGCAACTTGATCTATTAGTTTCCATCGCCCGCTGCTCTCGTCATAAATCTCAGAGTGACTCTCCGGCGATCCGTTTCCTGGTTGCCAAGGATCGGAACGAAGAACGGCGCCGAATTAAACGACGCTTGGAAAGCCACTGGCGAAGTGCGTGAGAGTGGGCAAAAGGGGGCGCTGCAAAACGGTCCCACTTTTTGTAAAACTTCCCTTCCAGATAAACTACTAATATCCTCGACAGGAACCTAACGGGAAGTAACCTTTTCCTTGTCGTTATTATTAAAAAATTTCGGATTTTCCGCTCTGCTTTGCAGATCTATCCCCAAGCAAAAGAAAGAAATCAAAGTAATGAAGCTCGTTAAAGTTTTCCTCCCAGGCGATTGCCATGATGGCGATGGCCATGGGCGGTATCTCCGCCCTGGCCGCGACAAGGTCAGGATTGGCGTGGCCATGGCGCTATTCGACGATGTCTGGCTGACGTATGTCCGCGATGCCATGACCAAGTGGGGCGCGGCTCATCCCGATGTCGAACTCACGATTGTCGATGCCGCCAATGATACCGCGAAGCAGGTGGGTCAGGTGGAAAATTTCCTGGCTCAGGGAATGGATGCCGTAATCATTCTTCCAGTGGATACCGCCGCTACCGGACCCATGACCAAAGCCGTCGTCAAAGCCGGTAAGCCTTTGGTGTATGTCAATCGGAAGCCTTCGAATCTGCCGAAGGGTGTAGTTTATTCCGGCTCCAAGTCGATCGAAGCCGGAATCATCAACATGGAAGAACTTGGTAAGGCGATGGGCGGAAAGGGTAATCTGGTTATCCTGATGGGGGAATTGAGTAACGAAGCAGCTCTCGGCCGAACCGACGGGATCAAGCAAGTGGTCAAGGAAAAGTTCCCGAATATCAAGATCGTCCGCAAACAGACGGGGAAATGGAAGCGGGTAGAGGGCAAAACGATCATGGAAAACTGGCTGGCTTCCGGCCAAGAGATCAACGGTGTCGCCTCCAATAACGATGAAATGGCCTTGGGTGCCTTGCAGGCCATCAAGGCGGCCGGGAAGCTCGGCAAAATTCCGGTGGGTGGGACAGATGGAAGCCGTGACGCTTTAGAGTCAATGGACAAGGGGGAACTGAACAACACCGTGTTTCAGGATCCGGTGGGTCAAGGTAATGAGGCCGTCAATGCCGCCTATCTCTTGGTCAAGAAACAACCTAATCCCAAAGTGGTGGACGACAACATCGGATACCTTACCAGCCCGTGACCAAGGAAAACTACAAAACCTTCATGAAGTAAGTCTTGCCTGGCCACTGTCGATCGGGTTGATAGACAGTGGCCATTGGCGAGAGGATCTGGCCATGGAAGACGAGTACCTGCTCCGGATGGAGGGCATTTCCAAGCAGTTCCCGGGGGTCCGTGCACTGAGCAATGTCCAGCTCAAGGCCCGCCGGGGTAAGGTCCACGCCTTGATGGGCAGAACGGGGCCGGAAAATCCACCCTGATGAAGTGTTTAATCGGCATCTACAGCCCGGATTCTGGTACCATCTCTTTCAAGGGCGAAAAATTGAATATCACCAATACCCACTATGCTTTGTCGAAGGGCATTTCGATGATTCACCAGGAACTGAGTCCGATTCCCCAGATGACCGTCGCTGAGAACATCTACCTGGGCCGTGAACCCACCGCTTGGAACGGCTTGGTTGATATGCGCAAGATGAATCGGATGGCCACCGAACTGTTGGACCGGCTGCACATTAAGATCCAAGCGACCGCTAAAATGTCCGGGCTTAGTATCGCCAATATTCAGCTCGCCGAAATAGCCAAGGCCGTCTCCTATAACTCGGACTTGATCATTATGGATGAACCTACCTCGGCGATCACCGAGGCGGAAGTGGAAGGACTTTTCAATATTATCAGGTCATTGAAAGCCCAGGGATGCGCGATCATCTATATCACCCATAAAATGGACGAGATCTTCAAAATAACCGATGAGGTCACGGTCTTCCGGGATGGTCAATACATGGGCACGGACGCGACGGCTGATCTGACCCATAGTATCCTCATCGAAAAGATGGTTGGCCGCACCTTAACCGATATGTTTCATAAGGAAACAACAGATCTGGGATCTGTTTTCCTCGATGTGCGAAACTTGAGCGGGAAAGGATTTCGTAATGTTAGTTTCCAGGTCAGGCGCGGCGATATTTGGGCCTTGCCGGCCTGATGGGGGCGGGGCGCACCGAACTGCTGGAAGGGGTGTTCGGGGTAACCCGGGCCATGGTGGAACCATCAAGATTAACGGAAAGGATTCTAAATCAAGTCCCCGGCTGATGCCATTCGAGGCGGTATGGCCTTACTAACTGAAGACCGGAAACTGACCGGATTGTACCTCAACGCCAGCGTTCGCGAGAACATGTTCATCGCGAATATCAATGAATACGTGTTGGGGCCGTTTATCAAATTCGGGAAAATCGAAAAGGATTGCCAAAAGATGCGGGGTTTGATTCGCATCAAGACGCCTAGCCTGATGGAAATTGTCCGAACTATACTAGGAGGCAATCAACAGAAGGTACTGATTTCACGTTGGTTATGACCGAGCCGGATCTGCTGATCCTGGATGAACCGACGCAGGCATCGACGTGGGGACCAAATGGGAAAGTATCGGTTGATGACTGAATTTGTTCGCTCCGGCAAAGCGATTATCATGATCTCGTCGAAAATGCCGGAAGTCCTTGGGATGAGCGATCGAATGATCGTGATGCACGCCGGAGACGAGATAGGTGGACTTTCGCGCCAAGAAGCGACCCAGGAAAAGATTCTTCATCTGGCCAGTGGGATGAGTTCGACCGCCTAGAAGGGAGCGTTCGTGGAAAATCCTGCAGTAACATCCGCAGACAAGGTTAGACAGCAGCAACAGAGGCGCACCAGCTTTCGAGTATCTTCAACGAATATGGGATTTTTTTCATTTTCGCCGTGATGATTTTGGTGGCCTCGCTGCACTATCCAGCTTCGTAAGACCGATCAATCTGATCAAATTGTGCGTCAGATGTCCATCGTTGGGTTGATCGCTCTTGGTGTGACCGGGGTAATCGTCAGTGCCGGCATCGACCTTTCGTCTGGCTCGGTGGTGGGCTGACGGCCGTCGTGGCGGCAGCCTGGCTCGGGCGCCCGAAAATTCAACCGCCTTTTATCCTGGCCTTCGCCTTCCTTGATCGTCCCGGTAATAGCGCTTGCCTAGTCGGTGCGTTAGTCGGTTTGATAAATGGCAGCTAGGTGGCGAAACCCGATCCCGCCATTCATCGCTACCTTGGGCACCTATACGGCCATTCGCGGCCTCGCCATGCTCTATACGGGCGGGCGTGATGTTCCGATATGACGGATGACTATAATTTCATCGGACAGGGGGCGTTTTCGGGGCTCCGGTCCCTATTTTATTCTGGGGGTCATGGCGGTCATAACCCACATCCTTTACGCCCACACCAAGTTCGGGAAATACATTTACGCTATTGGCGGTAACGAACAGGCAGCGCGGGTTTCCGGCATCGACGCAGCCAGGTACAAGATGCTTATCTACGTGTATGCCTCTTTCCTGGCAGGGTTGGCTGGTCTGGTGGTTTCCTCCCGGATCGGTACCGGGCAACCGGGCCTGGGCGTTGGCTACGAACTTGATGCCATCGCCGCCGCGGTCATCGGCGGCACCTCCCTTTCGGCTGGCGGAATCGGAACAGTGGCTGGCACCATTGTCGGTGCCTTAATTATCGGGGTCTTGAACAATACCCTCGACTTGATGAACGTCTCGGCCTTTTGGCAGCAGATCGTCAAGGGCTGCATCATTGTCGGCGCCGTTATTCTGGATCAGCTCAAGAATCGCGGCGGTCGATAACCCTCGTCACCTGGTCATCAAGCGAAACTTTGGTTCACCACGCAAAAGAGTTGAAGAACCGTTCGCCATTCCGCATTTAGTTTTGGATATGACCTACAAAGACTTCTATGCCCAGGCAATGCTGAGCTCGTTGCCGATCGCGTACTCCGTCGAAAAGGACCTGCTCCAAGGCCGGGAACCAACGCCGGAGAATGTCGCTCAGGGTGCGTCACAGCTCGCCATGGCCTTAACTGAGTTGCTGGCCGGCACCGTCGAGAGCGTTCCGAATGCTAATGCACAGGTTTAACCCCGAGGTAGCGTCTCACCAGCGGGAGCCATCCCGCCGTCGCCAATTTCGGGTTTTTAAGGGGTGAATGAAATCCGGACTTATCTTCGATTTCGATGGGGTGATTGCCGACAGTGAGGTCCTCGCTGGCACTATCTTAGCCAAATTCGTCAGCGACCTCGGGTTAGAGACCACCCTGGACGAAGCGCTGAATCGATATGGAGGAAAGCGGTGGTCGGACATCATGGCCGCTGTCGAAGATGGTTTCGGGCAAAAGCTGCCGGCAGGTTTTTCCGAGAGACTCAAAGAAGCGACCTTGAGCAGCTTCCGCCAGGATCTGAGGGCCATTGAAGGCGTGGCTGGTTTCCTTAAACAATTCCGGGAGGTGCCGCACTGTGTTGCCTCGTCAAGCTCCCTCGATCGCCTGATTCTCTGTCTCGATATTCTTGGACTGGCCAAGGAATTCGGGAACTTCGTTTTCAGTGCCGAGATGGTCGCCCGTGGGAAGCCATTTCCAGATGTCTTTCTCTTGGCGGCGGAGCGAATGAAGGTTGACCCGTTTGATTGCATCGTCATCGAAGATAGCGCCAACGGCGTCCGAGCTGGCGTAGCAGCTGGCATGACGGTGATCGGGCTTTGCGCAGCTTCACATCTTCAACCCGGACACGCCCAGCGACTTATGGCAGCTGGCGCCTCTTACTCCGCCAATAGCTGGAACGAAGTTTCGGTAATTGTCTCGTCCCTTTGCCGATAATCGAGCGGCAGAATTCCATTCAGACGTCTGTTTTTAGGAAATTGCCGAAGCCATCTTTTTCTCATTTGGGCAAACAGACTCCGGGTTGCGCTCGACAAACCGGCGCGAAGAGCGTTTCAAAGCAGTTGGATGATTTTAAACGATAAGCGAATCCGCGAGCTGGCTCAAACCTACAGGATGATCGACCCTTTTCATCACGGCCTCGTTTCCTCCAATGACCAGGGACCCATTTTAACCTATGGACTTTCTGCCTTTGGTTATGACATCCGGTTAAGCCCCGAAGACTTCCGAATTTTTCGCCATCTTCCCGGCAAGGTGGTTGATCCGAAAAATTTTAATCCCGGTCATGTCGAGAAGGCTGAACTGCTGGAGGACCAAAGCGGCAAGTATTTTATTCTTCCCGGAAATTCCTACGGTCTTGGAGTGGCCGTCGAAAAGCTCAACATCCCGGATGACACCGCCGTCCTGGCGATCGGCAAGAGCACCTATGCTCGCTGTGGGCTCATAGCAAATCTAACGCCTGCCGAGCCCGGATGGCGCGGACATCTCACCCTGGAGTTTTCCAACTCCTCCCCGGCGGATTGTCGCATTTACGCGAACGAAGGCGTTGTGCAATTGCTTTTTATGACGGAGAACCCGCCGAGACCAGCTACAACGCCCGCGACGGAAAATACCAGGACCAGAAGCTGAGGAAACATTCCCCAGAGTTTTAACCAGAGCAGGAAAGTAGTGCGCCGTAGGACGGGCCGCACGCGATACTCAATCTGTGCCCAAGGGGCTAAAAGCATAGCCTAATGGTTCACCCCATAAGCGCTAACCTAATCAAAGCCTCGGCGCGGAAAATGTATTTCCTCCCCGGAGGGGACGGTGCGATCGTAGCCTGAAACCAAAGGCCCGGGAAAGCTCATAATTGCCTTCTAGATATGTTCCGCCTAATGCTTGACCGTTTTTCGTCGCAATGCCGGCTTTCAGGCTCTTGATGAACCCATTGTTGATCAAGGCGTTTTCGGCTCCGGGGTTGACAGCCAGGTTGATGCCGGCGCCCAATCCCGAAACCACGTTCCCTGCCGTATCAAAGCCGGTGCTCGACATCGCGCAGTTTTGAATCAGGGAGTTCGTCGTTTGAACCAGGGCGATCCCAAACTCTTGCTCATTGGTGAATCTGACTCCGGTGGCTCGGCTCGGAAGTGAAACCTGGAGCCTGGTCGCCGCTGAATCCGGATATTTGCGGCCTAGGCTTGATAGCTGGTCTGATCTTACGTACGAAGCGGAAAATCCATTGCTAGCCAGGCTGATGGGTTAGGGGCACGCGGGCAAAGCGCTCAATCCAAATGTCCGGAGCGCCACCTGTTGCGGCCGCGGCGGTCCCAGTGCGAACCCGGCTTCGGCCAAAGCTGCCTGAATCGGGTACCGACCGGGTGGGGCCATGACGGCCCGAGTCCCGTGGCGGAAGGTCAAGAGGTCACGCAAGGTGACCGGTCGCTGCAGCGGAACAATGTCGTCCAAATCTGCTTCGATGGTTCGCTTAATTGCTGTTTATCAGTGATTATGGCAGACTATCGAGCGAGAAAAACAGGAGGAATTCAAAAATGACTGGTTCGACTAAACGTGCGATTTTTGCCGGCGGGTGCTTCTGGGGCATGCAGGATTTGTTGCGGCGCTATCCAGGCGTGCTCTCGACGCGCGTAGGCTATACGGGCGGTGATGTCCCCAACGCAACCTATCGCCAGCACGGAACCCATGCCGAAGCGATCGAGATCGTCTTTGATCCTCAGACCGTCAGTTACCGGAAACTTCTGGAGTTCTTCTTCCAGATTCACGATCCGACCACGCTCAATCGTCAGGGCAACGACCGAGGAACCAGCTATCGTTCCGCTATCTTCTACACGAGCGAAGAACAGAAGCGGATCGCGAAGAGACCATCGCAGATGTTCATTCCTCGGGGCTTTGGCCTGGCAAGGTGGTGACTGAAGTGGCTCTTGCCGGTCCCTTTTGGGAGGCCGAACCGGAGCATCAGGACTATCTGGAAAACTTCCCGATGGCTACACCTGTCACTATATCCGGCCGGGTTGGAAAATCCCAAGCCGGGCCCACGCTGGCTAACTCGCCGATTGGGCCTTAGGCTATCTTTGGTCAGGATTGCTAAGCTCGAAGTTACCTGGTAAAGACTTGGACTGGTTCTGCCCCGAAGGCTGCAGGGGCGGCAGATATCGTGCCATGTGATGTGCGAGATTCCTTTTCTGCTGCCCGATGGCAGGCATCAGGGCAGAGCGGTAAAATGGGGTTCCCAGGGTAAACCTTGGGCTATGCTTTCCTGGCCTTTCAGGCCGCAGACAGGGTCCAATCGGCAATTCCAGTCAGTCCCGCCTCGTTTAACTAACCAAACCGAGGGAGATAAAATGCCGTTTCCGCGGCCTGAAGGGCCATGATGACCCCACATCCAACGTCACCGAAAATATCCAAAGACTGCTCCGATCCTTCAGGCTCAGAGATATTGGGTGATCTCGGCCATCGAGGCTCGGCTGACAAACATCAGCAGCATCCCCGCCCTTCGCTGGCATTTAAAATGCCAGCCATCCCTTTCTTCGAATCCGTCGCTTACCTTGATGGAACGAACGGCCTGTTCGTCGATGACAAATACATGGAGCAGTTCTCCGCTTGGCAGCCGAAAGCAAGTTAAAGAGAGTTCCTGGCCTTTCCAGTGAAGTGTCTTGCAACCCACCGCCGGAAGATCAAGGAGCGAACCGGGCAGAAAAGGAATACATGGAGCCTTCATCTCCGTGAGGTATTCCTGAGTGCGGGAAAAGTCAGCGGTCACCAGGTCCAACTCTGGCGCTGGTGCAGAGCTGAGCATTTGCAGATTCGCCTTTTGGTATTGTTCGATCGATGCGGACCTTGGCCCATTCTCGATATAAAGCGGGAGCAGGATGGCCCCGCTCAATACCAGCACCGCTGCCAAAGCCAGGTAAGGCATGAAGGTGAAGCGGCGTTTTTCGGGGAACGATTGGCGATTCCGGCCACAATCGTTGAATACAGCGTCGCCGGCGGCTGGACCTCAGCCAATTTTTCGGCGATCAGCAAGTCGAAAGAGCGCTGTTCCTTGAACCATGCCGCCAATTCAGGGTCGCGCGAAGCCTGCTCCAGGGCCGCGTGAAAGACCGGGTCCCGCGCGTCCGCACCGTTTGGGCGATAAGCGTTCAGCACGAACTTCGCGGATTCATTCGTGATTTCAGTGCGCGGCGTCTTCATCTTTATTCAATGGGATAATTTTATCGCTGTTCTCCGAAATCGCGGCGGCCAAAATGACTTTCAGTTGTTCCTTGCCTCGGGAAAGGCGGGACATCACGGTTCCTATCGGGATATCGAGAGTTTGGGCGATCTCTTTATAGGAAAGTTCGCTCAAATAGAACAATTCCACTGCTGTCCGATAAGTAGGCTCAATTTCGCTTAGCGCGTCGATCACCGCCTTGGCATCCAGGGCCCGCAAGGCATCCGTGGAAAGCGAGGGGCCATCGTGGATTTCCGGACGGAATTCCACATGCGGATGGCTTGATTGGATGCGGAGCGCTCGGAGAAATTCCCGTCGAAGCGTCGTGAACAACCAACATTTTACCTTCGAAGTGTCGCGAATCTGGTGCGAGCGCTGAGCGAGGATAAAGAAAGTTTGTTGAGTCAAATCACCCGCTTCCGCTTCGTTCTTGGTCAGTGACAAAGCGAATCGGTAGAGGGAGGTATAAAACCGGCCAACAATCGCTTCCAGGTCTATTTCGTGCGTCACAAGTCTTTCCAAACGTAATAAGCTTACTATTCTGAGAGGCTGAAGCGCCGGGAATATTCCGCCGCCACCCTTTCGTAGGATGATCCACCGCCTGACCAGGAAATGGCCCTGGCGACTCAATCGGATCTCGCTGCCCCGAACTGTTCACCGGTTCCGATGAACCAACCGTCGATGTCGGTGCGGCCGCCTGTAGCCGGATGGCCAAGCGATTTCCAGCCACCACCCCGAGCACGATCCCTCCTTACCTCAACTCTCCGCGCTCTTCCACTCCCTCCCCGCGTCCTCGCCTTCTCCCGGCTCGGCAGGAACGAAATGTTTCTTTCAGTAACTTAGTTGATCAGTAAATCTCGACCGTCATGCCGACCGTCACCTGATTGACGACTCGAGCCGCGTCCCAGTTTGCCAGGCGGATGCAGCCGTGGCTGGCCGATCGGCCGACCGTTTCCGGGTTGTCGGTTCCATGGATCCCAATGCCTCTTTTGTTCAGGCCAATCCAGATTACGCCAACCGGATTGCGGGGCCCGGGCGGGATAGTGTAAAAAGCGCTGCTTCGCCGCCCATGCTGCAACATGGCTTCATCCCAACGGAAGATTGGCATGGTCGTGACTTTCACGACTTTCCAGGTACCAATCGGCGCGGGCAAACTTTTAGAGCCAGGGGTTATCGGAAAAGAGGCGATGACTCGGTTTGGCATCGACCAAGTCGAGCATCCGGGCTCTTGGTATCAACTTTAATAACCCGTGGCAAAAACTCTGGCCTGGGCGGCATATCTGCTACCGGGGGAAAGGACTCGATCTGGAACGGTTGCACATTAGGTACCTGGAGAGTGCTGCCTTTTTTTAAATCGTCCAGATTCCGGCCCGGATTCAGTTTGCGGATAAAAGCCGGATCAGCATGATAGCGTTCGGCGATATAATCTAACGGGGAGCCATACAAAATTTTCTTTAGTTTAGCCATCTCCGCCGGCTTGGCCGGCAGCTTCCCCACCCAAGCCAGATCGGCGTCTGTCAGGGTAAAAGGCGTATAGACCGGCGAAATCTTTTGTAATTCCTGTCGCAGAGCCGAATCGATCTGCCCGGACGGTGTTTGGCCGTTGGCGGCCTGGAAACGCGCCAACGCCTTGCCAATGAACTCGCCCCAACGCCCATCGATTTTACCAGGCCCAAATGAATGCTCGTCCAGGTAGATTTGTAGCCGGGTGACGGTGTCCTGGTCTAGAGGCTGGAGAATTCGTGGGTCCCTTAGCGTATCCGGAAAGTACGAACGCAAAGGTTGAAAAAGCAAAAAAGAGGGTGCGGATCAGCATAGTAGTAAGTAATTCACCGGAAGCCCATACATACCACAGGAGGATGTTGCGAGGTGCCTAAAGATTCCCTCGCGCATTCGTCGGTGCAGGAGTTCGTTGACCTGGTCGTACCGTTGCGAAAATGGGGCGAAGCGTCCCATTTGCGGGTGAACGCCACGAACAATCTCCCTTCCAACCCGGCAAATTTTGCCGGGTAGCCCGAATGAGGCCGGTGAACGCAAAGACCAAGCAGAACATGATTCTTCATTACTTGTTCATTATGAATGCATTATAACTCATACTCGGAATGCTCAAGAGGTGTTGGCATGTAACGTGCTATGGTGTGCTCAGGTGAACATGGCCGATCCTCTTTTAATAAGTCCAACTGTGTCTCTGAAACCGGAGACGGTGATCAGACCTAGTTCTCTCACCAATGATGAAAGGGTGTTTCAGCGTCTGCTTGAAGAGCACCTGCCCCGCGTTCGATTGATTGTGGAACGCATCAGACGCCGATTGCCGAGCACGATCGACGCCGACGACTTATACAGCATTGGAGTCACTGGCCTGGTGGCGGCCGCGCGGAATTACCGGCCAGCCCAGGAACGAAGCTTTGGGAGTTACGCCAATACCCGAATTAAGGGAGCTATATTAGACGAGCTCCGACGAATGGACTCCATGAGCCGGGCGAACCGCTCTAAATCCAAGCGACTCGGAAGTGCCATTTCCAAATTAGAACAGGCCAATGGAGGCAGCGTTTCCCAAGCCTCACTCTGCGCTGAAATGCAGCTGACGGAAGTGGAATTAGCGGAACTTCAGGAGGACGTGCAGGAAGTGCGGTTTGTCTCCCTGGACGATCATCAAGGCGAGTCGGAAGACCAGTCCCTCCACGATATGATTCCGGATGAGTCCTGGGTTTCTGCCTCGGACGTGTTAGAACGGAAAGAAGTTTGGGCTTTGCTCGGGCATAGAATGGCTAAACTGCCGGACATCCAGAAAAAGGTCCTGGCTATGTATTATCACGAGAATATGAAGCTGTCCGAGATCGCCGCCTGTTTCGGTTTGACTGAATCACGCATCTGCCAGATCCACACGCAAACGGTGGCCGTGTTGCGCAACTACCTGGCCAATTTGAACTGCTTGTAAAAGATTAACTAACTAAAGACCTCACTCTCATTCTCTAATCGCGAATTTATGACTAAAATTGGGCTGAATCCAGAACCACATTTTCGACCAGTTCTAATGGTCGACAAATTCCCTACCACCGCTTATGTAGCGAGCCGATTGCAGAAGGTCGGTTGGGATTCTGTTTATGGAGTATCCCTGCTTAACATCTTCCGAGACGATCTAGTCCGGGAATGTGGAAGCCATTTTGCTGACGTTTTGAGAAGTTTCCGCCGGGCCATCTGAGACTCGGAAGCCCTCGCCTCACTGGTGAAACAAACAGCAAATGTTTGCGCAAATCACCAAGGAGACTTGGTGCACCAGGGGTCGGAACTATCGAACTAACCGTTTCGCGTATTGGACGGTGTCAATCTCTCGAACGTTTTTTTCCCGGCGAATCGCTTTGATGCGCGGAAAACGGAGAGCCAACCCGCTGGCGTGACGGTCGCTCGGTTGAACCGCATTGAAAGCGACCTCGAGAACTATTTCGGGAGTAACCTGCCGATAATGGCCCGCTTGGCGGATCGTGGTGCGCAGGAAGTGTTCGGTGAGCTCTTCGATTTCTTCGTCGCGGAGGCCGGAATAAGCCTTGCCAATAGTTTGGAGGTCACCGGTCTTTTCGTCACGGACTGAGAAC
This sequence comes from uncultured Verrucomicrobiae bacterium, assembly GCA_963808535.1. Lineage (GTDB taxonomy): Bacteria > Verrucomicrobiota > Verrucomicrobiia > Chthoniobacterales > JAFAMB01 > JAFAMB01. The sequence continues at coordinate 15,740 of CAWEGF010000013.1, forward strand.
GTGTAATCACTAAGAAGATGACTGCGTTTGCCATGACCCTGTTCGACACCGACGACCACGACATCCAGGGTTGCTAGCTCCTTTTTGAATTTTATCCAACTGCCACCGCGGCTCCCGGGAGTATAGAGGCTGTCGGCATCTTTAATCATCAAGCCTTCCTGACCTTCCTGCCGGGCTGTTTGATAAGCTTCGGTGATCTCTTCGCTCGAAGCGACTTCCCGGATGGCGGAAACTTTTACCCGCGCTGGAAGGATTAATTGATTTAAGCGCCGCCGCCGCTCCCGCAATGGTAATTTCAACAAGGTCTCGCCGTCCAGTCGGAGCAGGTCAAACGCTATATAGTGAACTGGGACATCTTCAGTTTCAAAGAGGTCGAGAGAGCGTTTCCTGCCCAGCCTTCTTTGCAGATCAAAAAAGGAGAGACTTTTCTCCCCGCTAAAGGCGACGATTTCGCCATCAAGAACCAGGTCTTGTCCGAACGGAAGTCCGGTTAGTTCCGGAAATTCTCCTGAAATGTTGCGCAAATCCCGGCTGAACAATTCCGTCCGGTCCGGGGAGGCATGGAGTTGGGCACGAATGCCATCGTACTTCGCTTCGGCCAAGAGCGGTTTGGGACGGGAACTCCGAGTGCACCCGGTCCCAGATCGCTTCGGCGGAAGGTTCGGGGATTGCTAACATACATCGAACGGGTCGAAATAGGGTGAGGTTGGCCCTATCAAGTTGATCGGTTTTCGCGAGGCGGGCTGTCTCACCGATATCCCCCGTTAGCATGTTGGCTTCCTTAACCTGCTCCAGCTGAGCACCGAAGGCGGCGGCAATCGCCTCTTCCAACAGTCCTTCCTTTAAACCGATCCGGAGATCTCCGGTCAGGATACGAATGATGTAGCTTCCGCTTTCGGGATCAACCATCCGAAGCCAGTCGGTCAGCAGTGCTGCTTTTGCCATGGGGCCGCTCGCCGCTTGTAAGGCTGCGAATCGCTCCGAAACCTCCTCGATGCCCATCCCGATGGCCGTCGGTACGACCTAATAAAACCTCGTAAGCGACCCGCCCGGCGTCTCCGTAGCCCGCGGAAATACTGCGAAAATGGGTTTCACTCAGTCCGCTGGCCTGGATCAACGCTTTGCGAATCACGGCCCAGCCGACTTGCAGGGTTTGCCCGGCGGAGCGTGAGAAAGCGTGGCCCGTCAAAAAGGTGGCGACTAGAGGTAGTTCATGGTCGGTGAGAGAAATCAGGTAATTGGAGAGAACGGCCGTTTTTTTGAGCTTCCCGGTCAGGCTGGCGATTTGTTGGCAGATTTTGGAAAACTTCAGAAATCCAGAGTCAGTTAGTTCTTTGTTCTCTGGAGTCGTGAGCGAGCCCACGGTGGAGCTAACAATTGGCAGCGTTAATTCAAGTTGATTGTCTTCCCCAAGGCTCCAGGCGTCGATGCCACGGCGCCGGAGATCTTCGGCAAATTCATGGGCGAACCCGTGAACAGTGAAGACGCGCTGTGGTTGAACCAGTTCGACATATTTAACTAACTCAGGATAGTCTGCGTGATCGGATAACGGGTAAGCCGCATCGCACTGATAACGATGAATGGTCGCTGGATTAAGCGCCCAGCCAGTTAGGATGGCGGTTCGCCGGTTCTTGATCCGTTGAACCAGCCTGGTCCGATTGGCCATAGGAGGGCAGATGACCACGCTCCCGGCCGTTTGACCCTCCTCGTATAAAGAATATTCGGGCAGGGGTGGATGCCACTGTTCGTAAAGTTTACTCATCCTGTAGACGCTAGGATGTAGCAGAATGCGAAGACCGCTCCCGTGCAGGGCGGCCAAAATTTCCTGCGCTTTTCCTAATGAGTATCCGAATAGGATCGGCACCAGATCTTCTTCCAGGGCCTCCAGGCAGAACTTCGTCACTTCGGCGATCACTTGCTCAACGGGTGGGAAAATGTATTTAGGCAGCCCGTAGGTGGTCTCCATGATCAAGGTGTCCGCCTGAAGCCAGGCAATCGGTTCCGCGGACAAGCCAGGCCTTAATTTAAAGTCTCCAGTGTAGAGTAGAGTTTCCTCACCCAACTTGATGTGGAGCTGGGCTGAGCCAAAGATGTGCCCCGCCGGGAGCAACGTGACGGTGGCTCCGCGAAAAGTTACCGGGGAATGAAAAGGGAGCCAGTGTTCTACTCGTCTGCCCGGCAGTCGCGCCGCCATCAGTTTGGCCGTGATTTCCGAGAGAATTACTTCTCGATGATTCCCGATGTGGTCGGAATGGGCGTGGGAAACGAAAGCAGTGTCGCGTTCGTCTTTTGGATCTAGCCAGAGGTCCAACTCCGGGAGGAAAATCCCACGTTCGAAGGTAACCTTCATTTCACCAATCTAATCATTTTGGAAGTAAACTAGAAGAATTCGGCCAACGCTTACCACTCTCCGGGTTGAAAAGACTTCTGGATTGGGCTCCCGGCTTGGCTGGGCAGCGGGGTGGTCTGACAAATTTTTTACACAACATTTACGGCGCTCTGACACACGGAATCAAAACCCACGCGAGGCTAACGGATGAAAATAATTTTCCGGTGGTGCGGCATGGCGTTGGCGTTCGGTCTATCGAGTGTTGGGGCCACAACTCTTAATCTTCGGCTTGATCCCGATCGCCGGATGCTTCTGGCCGGTAAAGACCAAGAAGTAGTCGTCAAGATCGATTTGGATTCGGAGACCGGGCGAAGATCCAATCGGTCTCCACTCAACATCGCGGTGGTCATCGACCACTCCGGTTCGATGGCTGGGGCGAAAATTGAGAAAACCAAGCAGGCGGCGATGCAGTTGATCGATCAACTGACACCCCAAGATACTCTGGCTCTCATTGAGTTCGATGATCGGGTTACCGTCCTTTTTCCAAGCCAGCACGTCGTCGATCGCGAGGCGCTCAAGGCCCAGGTACAACGGATCGAACCAGGCGGGAGCACCGCACTCTATGCCGGAGTCGAGGCGGGAGGAAAACAGCTTCTGGAAATCGAATCGAGAACCGAAAGGATCAATCGAGTTATCTTGCTCTCAGACGGGCTGGCGAATGTCGGACCGAGTTCGACATCTGCCCTGAAGTCTTTGGGCCGTTCATTGTCGCGCCAAGGTGTCTCGGTTTCGACGATCGGGGTGGGAGACGATTACAACGAAGATCTGATGGCCGGCCTCGCCGAAGCGAGCGATGCCAACTATTATTATGTCCAGGATGCCGAAAAGCTTCCGGAGATATTTGCCAAAGAACTGGGAGGCTTGCAAACTGTGACGGCTCGAAATGTCAAAGTGGCTATCGCTTGCGGTGAGGGAGTCGAGCCGATTGATCTGATCGGACGTCCGGAAAAGTTTGTCGACCGGAAAGCGGTGGTTGAATTTAGCTCCTTCGCTTCCGGACAAAATCGTTATCTCTTTTTGCGCTGCCGAGTCAAAGCGAACGAGGCGATATCCCAAATGGAACTGGCCTCGGTCAAAGTCACCTATCGCGATGAGGTCAATGGATCTGAAGAGGCGAACTCCGAGCAAAGCGTGCGGATCGGAGTGACCACCGACGAGAAGGAAGCGGCGGGTTCCCTTAACCAAACCATCGCGGCAGAACGGGAGTTGCAGTTGAACGCTTTAGTTAAAGATCAGGCCATGTCCGCCGCCGATGAGGGAAAGTTCCAGGATGCGGCGCAATCTTTGCGGGCGAACGCCCAAAAACTCGACGCGGTGGCAGCGAGTGCCCCGATGCCGGTAAAAGAAAATCTAGAGTTACAGGCTCAACAACAGCGGGCGCGAGCCGAGGAGATCGAAGCCGGCGGGATGTCGAAATCGCTTCGAAAAGCGATCCACAGCGAGAGCTATGACAGAAAGAATGGAAAACAGTAGCTGCGAGAAAATGTCCAGGCCACTCGGCTGGCCTGGATTAGTGTCGTTGGTCTGGCAGAATCAACTCGAGATCCCATGGTCAGGTTAGCTTAGATGAGCATGTCGACCTGCCATCTGCTCTGCCGAACTCTGGCCTTCTTGAATGGGGAATGAGGAAATTTGCCCTGATTTTTGTGTTAGCGGTTTTGTTGCCCAGCGTGGTGCTTGGTTGGCTGGCCCTGGATTCGCTACGCAACCAGGAATTCGTTTTTGAGCGGCAACAAGAACTGCTGCTGCAAGGAACGTCCGATACGTTGGCAGAGCGGATCCGGGGATTTCTAGGAGAGAAGCTAAACGAGTTTGGCAGGCAAGTGGATCAGCTGGCCACTGACCCGGACGCTGCCGGGTTCGACGAACGCATTCGCGCCGCCTGGCCGGACGCCAAGGTGGGATTTGTGGTCACCTTGAACGGGAAGTTAGTGGCGCCTTCCTCGAAAGGAAATGGATCTGCCCAACATTTTTTGGAAGCCAATAGCCGGTTCCTCACCAACGCGGAATCGGCTGAGGTTTATCAACAACCCAGCGCTCCAGCTCTGCGATCCGAGATCAGCCAAGTGAGAACCCGAGCCCCAGCGAGCCACGAAAAATGAAGGCGAGAAATCGATGGCTGGAAAATCGCCGCTTAAAAAGGATGAAGCTGCGACCCCCGAGCCGGTTCCGCAAAAAGCAGGGTCGTTCGAGTCGGCGGACGCCAAGGGCAAATCTGCCAAGGCGGCGCCGCCCGCGCCTGCCGCCAGTGCGCAGCGGATGATGGCGCGCTCCGTCAATCCTCAGAAAGAATTGAAACAAAGCGATACCTCAATATCAAATGTTCTGCCCGCCGAAGCAGAGTTTCATCAACTGATCGGCACCGCGATGTCTGGGAGCGTCGCTCGCTTCGTCGGGAACGAATTATTTGTCATTTTCTGGCACCGTACTACGACAAATCCAGAATTGGTTTTCGGCGTAGAAGTTGATCTCAGCCGGTTCACCAAGGATTTCGACCACCTGATTTTGCCGGATTATGATTTAGCAAAAACAATTTGTGTGGCCCTTTTGGATGACAAGGGGAAACCTGTCGTCACCACGAATCCCGAATTCGCCACCAACTGGAGACGGCCGTTTGTGGCCACCGAAGTGGGCGAGGTCTTACCGCATTGGGAAATCGGAGTCTATTTGTTAAATCCCAGTGCCGCTAATCAGATCGCGGCCACCTTTCAAAGGAGTGTTGGAGCCGCCATCGTGCTGCTGCTTGGCGCCATCGGTATCGGAAGCTGGCTGATCTGGCGGGATGTCGGCCGTCAAGTCCGGTTGGCCCGTCAGAAAACTGATTTCGTCAGCAACGTCTCGCATGAGTTAAAAACCCCTCTGACCTCTATTCGGATGTTTTCGGAATTGTTGGCCAATAATCCCGATGCGGACCGGCAAAAGCGGTATTCGGAAATCATTGTCAACGAATCATCCCGCCTTACGCGTCTGATCAACAACGTACTCGATTTCGCCCGGATGGATCGAGGCGAAACCAAATATGAAAAGGAGGTTTTTGATTTGAATGCGCTGGTCCGCGAGACCCTGACGAATTTCCGGCCGAACTTCGCCTCGGACAGGAGTCGGTTTAAGTCCCATCCCGGTGCTCGGCAATCGAGATGCCATCGCGCAGGTGCTCCTCAACCTTTTATCGAACGCCGAAAAATATGGTGCTGGGCAAATCGACGTCACGACCCAACGATTGCCGAACGGTCTCGCCACCGTCCAGGTTTGTGATCGTGGACCGGGAGTACCGCCTGGATCGGAGAAAAAGATTTTTGAGCAGTTTTACCGCGCCCACGATTCATTGAGCAGTGGGATTCAGGGGGCCGGGTTAGGTTTAACGTTGGCTCGCCAAATTGCCAGAGCCAACGGCGGCGACGTCAGTTACGAGCCGCGGCCAGGCGGCGGAAGTCAGTTTTCAATCAAAGTCAATTGTGCCGAGGTCGAATGAAAACCAAGATCCTGATCGTCGAGGATGATGCCAATATCAGGTTCGGCTTGCAGGAAGTTTTGCAGACTGAAGGTTTTGCCATCGCGGTTTGCGAACGTGGCGACTATGCAGTGGATGCTGTTATCAAAGAACAGCCGGCTCTCGTTTTGCTTGATATCATGCTGCCCGGGAGAAGTGGGTACGAAATTTGCCAGGAACTGCGGAAACGCAATATTTTTGTTTTAGTCCTGATGTTAACGGCCAAAGGCCAAGAAATTGAAAAGGTTGTTGGACTCGAATTGGGTGCCGACGATTACCTCACCAAGCCATTTGGGGTCAGAGAGTTAGTGGCCCGGATAAGAGCGCTCCTGCGACGCCCGTCTGCTCAGCCGTCCACTTCCGGGTCCTTCAAAATCGGCGAATCTTTGATCGATCCCGTGACCCTCACCTTATCTCGCGGCGACGTTCGGGAAAATCTTACCGCCAAGGAATTGCATCTCCTGCAGATTTTTCATGATGCTCCGGAACAGGTCCTCTCTCGAGATCAATTGCTCTCGCGGGTTTGGGGCTACGAGTATCACGGGACGACGCGAACCCTCGATCAGGTGATCGTGCAGTTGCGCAAAAAATTGGGCGAATCCGGTCAACCAAAGTTAATCCTGACGGTTCATGGAATCGGCTATCGGCTGCGCGGAGGGCACTCGTCGGAAAAGTTAGACGCGTGAGGGGCAGGGGAGTTAGGCGCCGAAGAATCGGTTGGTAGTCTGCGCTAAAATATAGTGCCGTGCTCATAAGTCAGTGACAAGATAGCATAGAGCAAATGTTTATCTTATTTCGCCGGTTCATTGTTTTATGCCCCGAAGAAGGGTTAGACTGGTCCGATCTCACCGTAAAGGTAACACTTTTGTCTCACTATTTGGGTGACACCCCAGGTTTCGATTTGGCCTGGGGTGCGTCCGAGAGAGTCACAGATTTGAGATGGAAACTGATGGATCGATCAGGTTGAAAAAAGAGCGCGAATCTCACGATCACGCTCTGGGAAAAGGAAAGGCGTAAGACGCAGGATAAAAATGCTCTACCTGGGTGACAATGTCGACAGGGGCTCTCTACGAGCCGCAAAACGAATACTGTCACCCAAATGGTGAGGCAAAGTGTAACCTAAATAGTGAGACAAAAGTGTTACCCATACCTGAGACCCCACCAGCTTTCAGCCCAGGGTTTTAAGCCTGGGAATCGCCCCTCCCACGGATTCCGCCCTGAAGCTGAAGGGCGCTAGAAGGGCGATGACACGAGCGTTTTTCTTGCCTGGCGCGGCACGATTCTCTGGCGCCCCTTCAGGGCGCGCCGCATAAAACAACACACCCAGGGTAAACCCTGGGCTATGCTTTCATGCCCCTTCGGGGCGCAAACCGCTTAAGGTTTTATCGCCGACCCCAAACAAGTGAATAAGTTAGCTGATATATTCTAGCAGAATATGTTTCTATAGTCTCCGCCCTCTACGGAAACGGCCCTGAAGGGGCTTGAAAGCATAGCCCAGGGTTTACCCTGGGTATCTTGTTTATGCGGTGCGCCCTGAAGGGGCGCCAGAAGGCCATCTAATCAGGGGCGCCGTGGATGTAACGCTCGAAGCGAAACCGACGAAGACCGGTCTTGGCTTTTCCTCGGCGTCGGTCACGATTCTGACGCCCCTACAGGGCGTGCTGCCATAAAACAAGATACCAGGGTAAACCCTGGGGCTTCTAGCCCCTTCGGGGCGCGAACCTGAGTTCATGGCGAACAATTTCTGTGGACCACCCCGCCACAAAATTTCGACGCTGGTCTTCTCTCAAGGCTTGTCCTAAAGTGTCCATCCCTTCTTTTTATGAAATCCAAGCCCGCCCCCAATCCCCGCCAATTTTCAGGACCGATGTTAGATGGACCGGAGAGAGCCGCTAGTCGGGGAATGTTGTACGCCGTGGGCTTCAAAAAGGAGGATTTTCAGAAGACGATCATCGGAGTGGCGTCCACCTGGAGCATGGTGACACCGTGCAATGTCCATATCGACGGTTTAGCCCGGGAATCAGCGAAAGGTGTCGACGAGGCGGGCGCTAAATCGATCATTTTCAACACCATCACGATCTCGGACGGTATTTCGATGGGAACGGAAGGCATGAAATACTCGCTGGTCTCCAGAGAGGTGATTGCGGATTCTATCGAGACGGTCGCCGGATGCGAAGGATTCGATGGACTGGTGGCCATTGGTGGTTGCGACAAAAACATGCCAGGCTGCCTGATCGCCCTGTCACGGTTGAACCGGCCTTCGGTGTTTGTCTATGGGGGAACGATTCTCCCGGGCTGTATCGGCAATCGGAACATCGATATCGTTTCCATCTTCGAAGCCGTGGGCGCCCATTCTAACGGAAAGATTTCCGATGGCGAACTGGAACAAGTCGAATCATGTGCGATTCCGGGACCCGGTTCTTGCGGCGGAATGTACACCGCGAATACCATGGCTTCGGCGATCGAGGCGATGGGGATGAGTCTACCCAACAGCTCCGCGCAGTCAGCGATTTCGAAAGAAAAGTTGGCCGATGCCGCTTCAGCCGGCGCCGCGGTAGTGGAACTGGTCAAACGTGGAATTCGTCCCTCCGATATCATGACCAAGGAAGCTTTCGAGAACGCCATGACGGTGGCCATCGCGCTCGGCGGTTCGACCAATGCAGTTCTGCATCTGCTGGCGATGGCCAATGCCGCAGGGATTAAACTAAAGCTCGATGATTGGACCCGCATTGGTAAAAACGTTCCCGTTTTGGCTGATCTCAAGCCGAGCGGGAAGCATCTGATGTGGGAGCTGGTACAGATCGGCGGAATTATGCCGATGATGAAGATGCTTCTTAACAACGGCCTCTTGCACGGCGACTGCCTGACCGTGAGCGGAAAAACATTGAAGCAGAACCTCGCGAAGGTGGAAAATTATCCGAAAGACCAGACGATCATTCGCGGGTTCAAAGATCCGATCAAATCCAGCAGCCATCTAGTCGTGCTTTACGGAAATCTGGCCCCTGGAGGTGCGGTTGCTAAAATTTCCGGTAAAGAAGGACTCACTTTCAAAGGCAAAGCACGAGTCTTCGAGTCCGAAGAAAAGGCGTTGCGCGCCATTCTGGACGATAAGATTCGCAAAGGGGATGTCATCGTCATTCGCTACGAAGGCCCCAAAGGAGGACCCGGAATGCGCGAGATGCTGGCCCCCACCTCAGCGATTATGGGCAAAGGTCTCGGGAAAGAAGTGGCGCTGATTACTGACGGACGGTTCTCAGGCGGTAGTCATGGATTTGTCATCGGACATGTGACCCCAGAAGCGTTTGTCGGCGGTCCGATTGCCATCATCAAGAACGGTGATCCGATCGAGATCGACGCGGAGAAGAAGGTGATCGAAATCATGATTCCAAAGGCCGAACTGGCGGCTCGGCTTAAAAAGTGGAAGCAGCCGAGACCGAGATACACTAAAGGTGTCCTGGCTAAGTACGCGGCACAGGTCAGTTCGGCGTCGCTTGGCGCCGTGACGGATTGAAAACAGGAGAAAATTAACCACAGATTTCACAGATTACACAGATTGAGGAAATGGGTTGGCCTTCAGGCGCCTAACGATTTGGCGGCGAAAGACGCACCTCTTAACAAATCCTGTGCAAAAAAAACCTGTGGCCAAAACACCTCTCTCCCGACGTCGTGGGCTGAGACAAAGCCTGCCCCGCCGGCAAACCGTCACCCGCCCAAAGGCCCAACCCATTTCCAAATCTGTGTAATCTGTGAAATCTGTGGTTAAATTTTTTCTTTGAATGCTTTCGCATTCTGCAGAGTTGCCGCTTTTGCGATGCGCTCTAACCAGGGCAGCATCTCGATTCCCGAGAACCGGGTGGGAACGTTCCGTTCGATGATCACTTCTTTTTCATCCATCTCAAGCAAGCCCCAGCCGAGGGGGATCTCATGTTCATTAAGCAACCCCGGCGTGGTTACCAAATAATGAAGATTCCCCAATTTGTACCGGCTCATCAGGTCAAACTTCGTGTTATCGAATACTTGGCGCTGAATGCAGGCGATCTTTTGGATCGTTTGCCGGTAAGTCGCGTGATCGATCGCCCGGAAGTCAAAGGTGGCCCATTCCGGGAAAAGCGAATCCGAGGTTCGGAGAGACGGATAGTGCACCGCCAAAAGGCACTCCAGTTTATCCCGGCGTTCCTGTAGATTCTTCAATTTGGCGGTTAGCTCGTTTTGACGGTGATTGTCGCGGTCCAAATCTCCGCGGCTTTGTTTGCATTCAAACACCGCAACGGTTGCTTCGCCTTGCCGGCGGTCCAAACGGACAGCCGCGACATCGACTCGGAATCGGGATCGGGGAGCGCGAACTTCCATGGCGCAGCAACGAAATCCACGAGCGCACGCCCAAAGGAACGTCTTTTCTTTCAGGCGCCGGTGCATCTCCGATTCGCCGGCGCTCACAACCTATTTCGCGTATCCGTCCTTCGAAAAGCCAGTCGCACCGCCAAGATAGACGGCGACGTAATCATCGAATCGCCCGTAGAAACGAAGCTTCGGAAGTTCAGTCACCGTGTATAACCGCCCGTGAATGATCCGGTGCCATTCGGTATCGTAAATGACAATCGGGCTCAATGGTTGGCCATCCGGCACTTCAACCCCGTAGCGGCCGAGTCGCTCTTGCGCGTCGCGAAGGGATCCCGGCTCTTTTCGTGCTTGGTCGGTGGTCAGTGGCCCGGCATCCACAGCGACGAAGCGGACTGCTAAAGCTCTTTGTAACTCCGAATCTGAGAGTGAGCTAAGAAGAGACTCTGCCGTCTGCCTGGCCTGTGTCTCTTGTTGAGCGGTCAAAGAATAGCGACCGGCAACGACATTGTTAGGATCCTCAACGAGTAACCTTGTTTTCGCTCCGGCGAATTGCGCGCATAACAGCAGAAGACCGGCGATCCAGCGTCTCATGGTACGGCGAGAATAGGGGCAAAAAGAGCCGGCAGGCAAGCAGGAAACAGAGAGCGCGGAGTTACTGAACGAGAGCACGGAGGGGACGGATTTACCACAGAGACACAGAGGGCACGGAGGTTCGGAAATAATTTGAGGGGCGTCGATCTCACGTTATTTCTCACGTTGGCGGCCGGAACGGTCTTGGGCGGCGCTCCGATCCGCCGAACCCTTGACCGAACGGCGTGATTTATCCGGATCTGAAATCTGAAATTTAATCATTTCCGAAACTCCGTGTTCTCTGTGTCTATGTGGTAAAATCCTTCCCCTCCGTGCCCTCCTTCTCCCCCTCTGCGCTCTCCGAAGGTTCGTGTTGGTGGTAAAAACATCCCCTTTGTGCTCTCCTTCTTCTATGCAAGTCTCTCTTACATTTCGATTCAACGACGGCACGGAGGTGCGCCGGCTCGGCTATGGCGCGATGCGTTTGACTGGTCAGCCTGGGAACTTCGGCCCTTATGAGCCTTGGGACGCCGGCAAGCTGGTCCTCCGACGCGCCCTCGACCTAGGGATCAACTTTATTGATACCGCACGAGCTTACGGACCTGGTTGGAACGAGAAACTAGTGGCCGAAGCTCTTCACCCTTACCCCGAAGGATTGTTTATCGCGACCAAGGGTGGAGTGGTAAAAAAATCGGCCACGGAACGGCATCTGGATGGAACACCAAATGGCCTGCGGCGTGATTGCGAAGAGAGTCTGAAAAATTTACGCGTCGATTGCATCGACTTGTATCAACTTCATTGGGTGGATCCTGACGTGCCGTTAAGCGAATCCGTGATGGGGCTGGCACGACTCCAGCAGGAAGGGAAGATTCGGCTGATCGGTCTTTCTAACATTACGGTCGAACAATTGGAGGAGGTGAGGTCCATCACCCAGATCGCTTCGGTACAGAATCGCTACAGCGTCGGGGAGAAACAGGGAGATTCGATGGTGGCATTCTGTGAACGCGAAGGAGTGGCTTTCGTGCCTTACGGGCCTTTGGGTGCAGATCCCATGAAACAGGGGGCGCCGCTCGCTTCCGCCGCAGGTGCTCTGGCAGAGATTGGGAAAGAACTCGGAGCTACTACCACCCAAGTCGCTTTGAGCTGGCTGCTGCATCGAGCTCCAAACATCCTTCCGATTCCAGGAACAACCTCCATCGCTCATCTGGAAGAAAATGTGGCCGCTGTTAGTCTGAGCCTGATGCCGGAACAGTTGCAGCAGCTCGAAAGCGATGTCGAACGCACCAGTTGAATGCGGCTATTTTGCCACCAGCCGCAGCCAGGAATATCCGTAGGGCGGGAGCTTGAGTTTTATTTTCTCGTCCAGGATCGGTTCGTTTTCCTGTTCCTCAAACAGGTTAACAAAATGATCGAACTCATTTTTCCAAAGCCGAACGGTCACACTCTCCGCTTCTTGGGAAAGATTGTGAGCCGCTAAGACGGCACTCCCGGCTTCGTCTTCACAAGCGTGAGCAAAAACTGTCTTTGGCTTGTCTGTTTCCAGAATTCTGTAGGTTCCGGTGCCGAACTCCGGAAATTCCTTGCGGGTGCGAATCATCCGCTCCAGGCGATTGAGAAGAGAAGCGGGCTCGCGGCGGGATTTCTGTACGTTTACGCGGTGATAACTGAATGGGCCTTTGCTGATTACCGGGCGGCGCAGCGCTTCCTTGGTGGCGGTCGAGAACCCTCCATTTCGTTCACTGGTCCACTGCATCGGTGTCCGCACGCTATTCCTCTCCTCGAGTGAAAGATCCTCTCCCATGCCAATCTCATCGCCATACCAAAACACCGGGGTGCCCGGAATGGTGAAGATCAGACTGTAGGCCAGCAAGGTTTTCGCTAAGTCTCCGTGGAACATTGGCGCCAATCGGCGACGAATCCCCCGGTCGTACAGCTGCATCGTCTTTTTCGGCGCAAAGGTTCGGAAACATTGTTCCTTTTCCAACTCAGCCAATCGGCTTAAGTCAAGCTCGTCATGGTTGCGGAGAAAATAGGCCCAGTGACAGTTAGCGGGGATTTGCGGAAGCGCGCTTAAACTGCGCACAATCGGTTCCGGGCTCTGTTGCGCGAGCGCGAGAAATAAATGGGGATTAACATAGAAATTTAGCAACAGGTTCATCCGTTGCCCTTCGGCTCCAAAAAATTCCATTAACTGATCCGGAGCTACGTTAGCTTCGGCCAGCAAGATAGCATCCCCGGTTTTCCAACGCAGAAATTCCCGAAATTCGTGCAGGTATTCGAACGTTTCGTGAGGATGTTTTCCGGCCTGGGCACCTTTCGCGGCAATCACGAACGGCGCAGCGTCCACTCGAAAACCCGAAACCCCTAACGCCGCCCAAAAACCCAGGATCTTCTTTATTTCCTCTCGCACTTCCGGGTTAGCGGTATTCAGATCCGGTTGATAGCTATAAAAACGGTGGAAGTAGTAGGCTTTGGCTAACCGGTCATATTGCCAGACCCCTTTTTGTTTTCCCGGAAAAACGACTTCATCGCTGGTGTCCCCGGGAGGGTCCGTACGCCATACGTAATAGTCATAGTATTTTGGGTGCTTCCGGCGCGCTTGTTGAAACCAGGGATGCCGGTTGGAGGTATGGTTAACCACCAGGTCGATAATTACCCTGATCCCGCGGTTCCGGGCTTCATCCATGAAGGCGACAAAGTCGCCGAAATCACCGAGAGCCGGATCGACCGAGAGGTAGTCCGTTACGTCATAGCCGTCGTCACGGTCAGGTGACGTGAAAAAAGGGAGTAACCAGATACACGTTACTCCCAACCCCGCTAGATAACTGAGCCCCTGACGAAGACCGATAAAATCGCCGATTCCGTCTCCATTCCCATCTTTGAAGACATCTACTTCCAGGCAATAGATGACGGCGTTTTTGAACCAAAGGCTTTGCACAATGTAAAATTCGAGATGTCTAGCCAGCGATAACGGCCATCTCTCGCTTTTGGCGCTACAATTTTTCGTCAGAATCGGTCGGGTCCGGAGAAAGATCCTCCAATTCCTCTTCGACGTTTAGCGGCCTGGAAAGATGCAACTGCTCGTCCTCGGGAATCTCCGAATCAAGACCGTCCTCCGGCGGGCGTGTCCGAGCATCTTCTTCGTCATATTCACCGATCACGGTCCGTTGCGTTCCCCGGGTACCCGCTGGCTCAGCAAGCGGGTCAAGGACCTGTCCCGGAGATTCGGCTTCGCTGAGAGCCTCCTCTTGAGCTTCGGTATCGTTCGTGCCTTCTTCCTTGTTTGTACTCATTGCCTGATGTTCGCGTCTCGGTACTTCCTCAGCTGCATGGAACCGGGAGAGGTGGGGAGATGAGGGAGGAGTGATGGAGTGGTGGAACGACTTGGCGTTTGAATTTCCGAGTTTGTTTTAGCTCCCACTCACTTCCGCCGTGAGCGCTTCGAGTAGCGGTCGCATCGTGTCGACGTTTTCATCTCCCATGTTTGAGATCCGAAACGTTTTTCCTTTGATTTTCCCATAACCGCCATCGATCTGGAAGCCGTGCTTTTCCCGAACGCGTTTGGTGAACGCTGCCACGTCAATCTCCCGGTTGTTTTTCACGCAGGTCAATGTGATGGACCGATATCCTTCCTGGGCGAAGAACTCGAATCCATTGGCTGGTCACCCATTCGTGAACCAGGCGATTAGTTTGCCGATGTCGCGCAAACCTGTTTTCCAGACCCTCACTGAAAATATCTTCCAGTTTCGACTGCAAGGCGTAGATATGCGAGATGGTGGGAGTACTAGGCGTCATGAACTCTTCGGCGTTCTTTTCGAATTCGAGCAGATCGAAGTAGTACCCGCGGTCATTAAGTCTGAGCGGCGCGTTCGAAAGCCGCTTCCGAGGCGGCAAATAAGGAAAAGCCGGGAGGTAAGGCCAAAGCTTTCTGACTACCCGTTAACATCAGATCAATGCCGAGTTCGTCCATCGGGATGGGTAAAGCGGAAAAGGATGAAACGGTGTCGACAATGGAGAGGACTTCGGGATATTTGCGAAAAACTTCGCTGATTTCCCGGAGCGGACTCATGACGCCGGTTGAAGTCTCGTTATGGATCAGTGTTACGGCATCGAACTGGCCGGTGGCGAGCTGGGCATCTACCTCCCTTGGATCGATCGGTTTACCCCATTCCACCTGTAGAGGAACGGCCTCTTTGCCGCAGCGCTTCGAAACATCAAACCACTTATCGGAAAATGCCCCGCACATGCAGTTCAAGACTCGTTTCTTGACCAAGTTGCGAATCGCCCCCTCCATGACGCCCCAAGCCGACGAAGTCGACAGGAAGACTGGTTGCCGGGTTTGAAAAAGTTGCTGAAGTCCCGGGTAGATCGCTCGATAAAGCGCCTTAAAGTCGGCACTGCGATGCCCGATCATCGGGCCGGTCATGGCCGCCAAAGTCTTTGCTGATACTTCCACCGGCCCAGGAATGAAAAGTTTGATCTTCTTAGTCATCGCTACTTGTTGAATCTGGGAAGCCCCGTCGAAAACACAACTCAATTCTCAAGTACATAAACCGTCCCGGTTTACCTCCTCTTTCTCGTGTACGTAATCCCTCCCGGCTTACCTCCTTCATTTTCATTCACCTAAATCGTCCTTCGGGTTACCCCCTCGAAACGAGAAAAAGCTATGAGAACCCTGCTTACTATCTAGAAACCCTGTCTATTACCCTGGCCACAAAAAGTGCTCTAACCGAAGGCGGGTCAGGCGATTTTTCGCTTCTTCGGAGCGTGCTCCCGCGGTGTTGGCCAATTTTTCGTAGATCGCAGCGGCAGAACTCCAGGAACGCCGGTCTTCCAGGATTTGGGCGGCATCAAAGCCAGCCCGAAAAAACCAGAGTTGATCGCCTCCACCCTCGACCGCCAGCACATCGTAATAATTGGCCAACGCTTCATCCAGTTTTCCCAGTTTTTCGAAGCATTTTCCTTTTTGGTAGAGAGCTTGCTGCCTCCACTGGGTGGGCAATCCTTCGCTGGAAAGGAGCGCGTCAAACACCGTGATGGCTTGCTCATACAACTTCGGCTCATTGGCGGCCAAGGTGAACAAGGATTCGCCTTTTCCATCTAACGCTTGGTAGCGGATGTCCATAGGGGGATTCTGGCTGAGCAGGTCGTCGATTAAGACAATGGCTTCTTTTTCATGTTTCGTCTGGCGCATGGTCGTCGCTTGCTCAAGGCGGGCCTGAAATTTTAACGGTCCTCCGAGCTTGTACACATCCTCGAAAAGCGAAATAGCGCGATCGACCGAGGCTGAGTTGAGGCTTTTTCGAGCAGCTTCCCCAGCCAGAAAAAGGGCGGTTTCCACCAAGGGCGAGTCAGGGGAATCCTCCCTGACCAACTCGAACTGCGTTTGCGCATTCGGGAAGTCGTTCTCTCTGAAATAGATTTCTCCAAGCTTTAATCGAACCTCGGCCTTGGCAGGGGAGTCTGGGTATTTCTGGAGATAGTCCTGGGCCAGAGCCTGCACCGAGCGCGCGCTTTGAGAGGGGTCCGACGCGGCAACAAAAAATTTGACCCGATCCGTTTTCTCATCGACCTGCGAATCGCCCTTCATGGCGACCGCGCTCAAGGCTTTTCGCGCGCCATTTAAATCAGGGGGTTGTTCTGACATCCGGAGCTCCGCCTGAATGAGGTGTGCTGGTCCCGTTTGCGAATGCTCTGGAAATTGTTTGACGAACTTTCGGAGTGTTTCGTCCGCGGAGGCATTGCCGGATTTGGCCTCCAACAATCCTTTGTCAAAAAGCAGTTCCCCAACCAGATTTTCATTCGGCTTCCGTTCCTGGAGCTCACGAAATGCCTGTTCGAAATCGGACACCTCCCCGAGTTGCAGACTGCAGACGGCCCAGTTGAAAAGGACATTTTGCCGTTCGTAACCGAACTTCATGGCCAGACTGCGAAAAATGTCTCTGGCGGCCAGGATGTTGCCACTTAGATATTTTGCTTCGCCGACGAGATTATCAGCTTGGAAACGATCCTCAGGCGAAAGGTTGGCAGAGTGCTCCAGCAGGTTCTCAAGCTGGTTGATCGCCTCTTCGAAATGCCCGGCGCCAATTTGCTGATGCCCTAAAATCAGAGAGGCTACGACCGCCGTCGGATGATCGGGAAATCTATCCACCAGCTTGCGGCAGTTCTGAGCTGCCTCGGTGCTCAGTCCCTGTTGAATTTGCAGCCGCATCAGATAGTAGAGCGCGTAAGCGGGGCGATCGGGCCCGGCGGTTTCCGTACTTTCCGCGGCCCAGCGGACCAGTTCCGAAGTCTCCGGATTGTTCTCCTTGGAATAAATCTCGAATAGGTTCTGAAACAAGTCACCGAGGACCGCGCTTCTCGGTTGGTCCGAGATCAATTTTTCCAGTTCGTTTTCTGCCTCTTCGTATTCCTGCTTTTTCCATCAGGACTTTGGCTAGGCCGAGGCGCGCCACTGCCACGATCCGAAACGTCCGATCTTCCGGTTTTTCGAGAACCTTATTAAAGGCGGCCAAGGCTTCTTCGAGTTTTCCTTGTTTCAAAGCCAGCTCGCCTTGGAGGCATATTTTTTCTACCTCGATCTTTCCAGAACTGGCTTTCAAAACAGAAACGAGTTTTTCGGCTTCGGAAATTTTCGATTCGAGCAGGTATATTTCTGCCGCCAGCAGTTGCGCTCTCGGATCCGCCGATGATTCATCTCTAATCAGAGGTTCGAGAGTTTGCAGAGCGGAGTCCAATTCACCGGTGGCCTTCTGCG
Organism: uncultured Verrucomicrobiae bacterium; assembly: GCA_963808535.1. Classification (GTDB taxonomy): domain Bacteria; phylum Verrucomicrobiota; class Verrucomicrobiia; order Chthoniobacterales; family JAFAMB01; genus JAFAMB01. Next base: position 33,287 of record CAWEGF010000013.1, read on the forward strand.
CATCTGCCAGGCCTATTCGCGCCTCGAGCGAAAACTCGTTGGTCGATCCGGCCAGCTCCGTGAAATAAATAGCCGCTTCGGTGAAACGTCTGGATCGCAAAGCCTCTTGAGCCTTCAAAAAGGTGGCTTCTGGTCCGGTGGCACTTTCCAGCACTTGCGCTGCTTCCTCCATCTTTTGCGTTTCGATGAGGCAGCGGGCCAAAAGTATCTTCGCGATTTCCACCCGAATCTGCGGTTGCCGGGTGGCCAAAAATTGGTGGAGTTTGGTGATGCTGACTTCCGGAATTCCGCCGAGATGTGCCTGGATGGCGTCGTCCAGTAGATCGGCTCGGAGTGGACCTCCAGCGACCATCAGGAGGATCGCGGCAGCGAGAAGCGGTCTCATTCGGGAGCGAGTGCCCGCTGCAAATAGCGACCGGTGTGACTTCCTTTAACCAGCACTACCTGTTCGGGGGTGCCTTGGGCGATGACTTGTCCCCCGCCTCGTCCTCCTTCTGGCCCTAGATCGATCACCCAGTCCGCGCATTTGATCACTTCGAGGTTATGCTCGATGACGATTAGGGTGTTTCCCTGGTCGCGCAGTTTTAGCAGAACCTCGAGAAGTTTCTGAATATCCGCGAAATGGAGGCCCGTGGTAGGTTCGTCCAGAATATAAACGGTTCTTCCGGTCGCTTTCTTCGCCAGTTCTGCGGCCAGCTTGACACGTTGGGCCTCGCCTCCTGAAAGCTGGGTTCCGGATTGTCCGAGGGTGAGATAACCCAACCCCACCGCGACCAGCGGCTCGAGCTTATCAAAGATCGCCGGTACGTTCCGGAAAAACCGGGCTGCTTCGTCGACCGACATTTTCAAGACGTCAGAGACATTCTTACCGCGGAAAGTGATCTCCAGAGTTTCCCGATTATACCGGGCGCCTCGGCAGACTTCGCATTCGACATAAACATCGGCCAAAAAATGCATCTCGATCTTGATTACGCCGTCGCCTTGGCAATTTTCGCAGCGGCCCCCTTTCAGGTTAAAACTGAAACGACCGCTGTCGTAACCGCGGATTCGTGAGGCAGGCAATTGGCTGAAAAGCTCGCGAATTGGTCCAAAAGCACCGGAATAGGTAGCGGCATTCGATCTCGGCGTCCGGCCGATGGGGCTTTGATCGATTACGATCGCCTTATCCACCTGGTTAATGCCTTCGATGGAACGATGGGCGCCAGGGCGGTCTTTTGATTTATAAAAATGCCGGAACAACGATTTCCTGAGGATGTCATCGACGAGCGTTGATTTGCCACTCCCTGAGACGCCAGTGACGCAAACGAAGCAGCCCAGCGGAAATGAAACGGTCAGATCTCGCAGGTTGTTTTCCTTGGCGCCGACCACCGTCAGCCAACCCTCAGTGCCTGGGTCCGGAATGCGATCGCGGTTGTAAAGAAGACCCTTGGGCAAAACTCTGGCGCGGGGAATCGGGATCCGCAGCGCTCCGGAAAGGTATTGACCGGTCAGCGATTCAGGATTGCTTTCAATCTCGTGAATGGAACCGCTCGCCACGATTTGCCCACCCCGTGGGCCGGCTCCCGGTCCGAGGTCGATGATAAAGTCGGCGGCGCGAATGGTGTCTTCGTCGTGTTCTACCACCACCACGGTGTTTCCGAGGTCGCGCAAATGCTTTAAAGTCGCGAGCAGTCGATCGTTGTCCCGTTGATGCAGCCCGATACTCGGTTCATCCAGCACGTAAAGAACACCCGCCAGTCCGGAACCGATTTGCGTTCCCAGGCGAATCCGTTGCGCTTCTCCTCCTGACAGGGTGCCGCTCTCCCGGTTCAGCGTCAGGTAGCCAAGCCCAACTTCCACCAGAAAAGTGAGCCGGTTTCGAATCTCTCTCAGTAGTTCTGTCGCCACTACCCGCTGATGTTTGGAGAGATGGATGTTTTCGATAAAGCTTTTCGCTTCTTCGATCGTCAAGGCACAGAATTCGTGAATATTCAGCTCTTTGTCGTGCAAGTCCCGGATCGTGACCGCAAGAATTTCGGGTCGCAGCCGTGCTCCGTGGCAGAGTCGGCAACTGCGACGTGCCTGGTAACTTTTGAGCCGTGACCGGGTAAATTCACTCTCGGTTTGCCGAAAAAGATTCTCGAGTTGGGCAATAACTCCGTCGAACGGTCGCTCGACAATCTTTTCACCAAAGGCCACTTGGATCGCTCGATTCCCGGTGCCGTAGAGAAGTGCTTTCTTGAAATCTGCCGGTAGGTCGGCAAAAGGCGTTTCCAGACTGATCCCAAACAAATTCGCCAACGCTTTCAGTTGCGCGTTGTAGTAGGATTGCATCCTTTTGGTTGCTTTCCGCCACGGGGCAATCGCCCCGCCGGTGAGAGACTTGGTCGGGTCTGGGATAACCAGCTCAGGATCAAAATATCCCTCGGACCCCAGTCCTTGGCATTCGGGGCAGGCGCCGGCCAGACTGTTAAAGGAGAAATGTTTCGGCGTCAGCTCCGGCAGCAGGAAATCCGTTTTTGGGTTGCAGAAGTGAGTCGAATAAGGGGTATCATCCCAGCCTGGTTCATCAGGGCGTTGATGGCTGACGATAATCCGGTTTTTCCCCCACATTAAGGCGGTATCGACAGAATCGGCCAGTCGGGTACGGACACCTTCTCGGATCACTAGACGGTCGACCACAATTTCGATCGTGTGGTGCTGTGTCTTGGCCAAGCGGATCGGTTCGGGCCGGGCCAGTTCCAGTACTTCTCCATCGACCCGGATTCGAACAAACCCTTCTCGTTTGATTTTTTCCAATACATCCCGGAATTCTCCGGTTTCGTGCCGGATGATCGGGGCAATGATTAAAACGCGCGTCTCTTCAGAGTAGGCCAGGATCTGGTCGACGATTTGTTGAGGCGTCTGTTTGAAAATCTTGTCTCCGGTTACCGGATCATGGGGCTGTCCAATGACGGAAAATAAGACCCGGAGATAATCGTAGATTTCAGTCGTGGTCGCGATGGTTGACCGGGGATTAGCGACGGAACTCCGTTGTTCGATTGCGATGGCCGGTGAAAGCCCTTCGATGAAATCGACCTCAGGTTTCTCCATCTGATCGAGAAACTGCCGCGCGTACGCCGACAAGCTTTCGACATAACGGCGCTGACCTTCCGCATACAGCGTATCGAAGGCGAGTGAAGACTTGCCTGATCCGCTCATCCCAGTGAAAACGACCAGACGTTCTCGAGGAAACTCGATGCTGACGTTTTTTAGATTGTGTTGGCGGGCGCCAATAATGCGAATCGTCTCAGCAGCCATCGGTGGAAACGCGGTAAACAATCACCAAAGCATAAGAGTCCACCTCCGACTAGTGCTTTCCGGGGAGGCGAGGGCGCAGAGGGGGGAGGGAGAGCACGCAGGGGGATATATTTACCACAGAGACGCAGAGGACACGGAGTTTCGGAATTTTAAAATTTTCAGAAATCCGGAACTCTGTGTCTCTGTGGTAAATAATTCCTCTCCGTGTTCTCCCTTCCCCCCCTTTGCGCCCTCGCCTTAAGAGCTGATACCGAATTTTTTCTAGCCGACCATTCCGGAATTCTGAAAATTTTTTTTAAAAAAAAATCCGAAACTCGGTGTTCTCTGCGTCTCTGTGGTAAATAAATCCCCCTCCGTGCTCTCCGTTCCCCCCTCTGCGTCCGCGAATTACGGCGCCGATGCCGAATTTTGTCGCCGTCTGTTCACGATTCTTAAATTTGCAGAAAATCCGAAACTCGGTGTTCTCTGCGTCTCCGTGATAAATAAATCCCCCTCCGTGCTCTCACTCCCCCTCTGCGCCCTCCCTCAAGCGCTGATGCCGAATTTTTGTAGCCGGCGGTAAAAAGCGCTGCGGCTCAGTCCTAGGTCTTTGGCGGCCAGGAGGGCATTTCCGCTGTGCCGAGTGAGCGCGCGGTTGATCAAGAACAACTCTGCAGCATCCAGATTCATATCTTCGAGTTGCGGTATTTTGGCGGGCGCCCCACGAATGCCAAGATCCGTGACCTGGATCATCTCGGAACGGGTCAGCAACACCGCCCGCTCCATGACGTGACGCAACTCGCGGACATTTCCCGGCCAGCCATACGTCTTCAAAGCGACGATCGAATCGGGATGAAATCCTTGAATCTGTTTGCGGTAACGCTGCCTCAATTCCCCAAGAAATTCTTCGGCCAGAAATGGAATGTCCTCTGCTCGTTCACGAAGAGGCGGCAAATGGATCTGAATCGTATTGAGTCGAAAGAAAAGATCTTCCCGGAATTTGCCAGCTTCGATTTCCTTCTGCAGCTCAGCGTTGGTAGCGGTCAGAATTCGCACGTCTGCGCGACGCGTCTTTGAAGAGCCTACTCTCTCAAACTCGCCCGTCTCCAACACTCGCAAGAGCTTTGCTTGTTGAGTGGCGGTAAGGTTGGCGATTTCATCGAGGAACAAGGTTCCATTGTCTGCCAGTTCGAATCTGCCTGCCCGATCGGCACGAGCATCCGTAAAGGCGCCTTTCACGTGACCGAACATTTCGCTTTCGAAAACTCCTTCCGGCAATCCTCCCATGTTGACCGTGATCAATGGTTGGGCCGAACGTAAAGACGACTCATGCAGCATCCGAGCCACGACGCCTTTTCCCGTGCCGTTCTCCCCGGTAATCATGACGTTGGCGTCGGAAGGCGCCACTTGTTCAACCATCTCCCGGACCTGTCTCATCGCATCTAGAGTTCGCGACAAATCCCGTCGAAGGAACCTGGGTGGATCTTAAAGCGCTGTTCTCCGCCTCCAGGCGTTCTTTACCGCGTAACGCCTCCCGCAACGCAAACTGGGTGCGCAGAATGGAAACCAGTCGTTCGTTTTCCCAAGGCTTCTGCAGGAAATCTTTGGCCCCTAACCGGACCGCCTCCACGGCTAGTTGGATAGAAGCGTAAGCTGTCATCACCACCACCGGAATCGAAGAATCGATAGCGCTGATTTGTTTCAGCAAATCCAGACCTTCTTTTCCGGTAATCACATCTTGCCGATAATTCAGATCGATCAGGACAACGTCAAAATCCTGTTTCCCGAGTTTTGCCAGCACTGCGGCGGGAGAATTGACGGTAACGGTTTCATATCCTTCTGCCGTGCAAATAAACGAGAGAGCTTTAAGGATTTCCGGCTGATCGTCGGCAATTAAGACGCGTGGAAGAGGCATGCTGGTGTCAAGAAAACTATTTTCCTCTCTCCCGGTTCAAGTGGATAAAAATCCGTCCGTCTGCCAGGGCAGCTATTCCTTCCTGACGAGGAAAGCTCAGGTAGAAGCGAGCCGGGACGGAGACAGGAGACAGGAGACAGGAGACAGGAGACAGGAGACAGGAGACAGGAGACAGGAGACAGGAGACAGGTTCTCGCCTTGCATAAAAATTGCAAGCTTTGGCTGCGAGCCCGTTGTAGAATTCTGAATCCTGAATTCTGTCTCCTGACTCCTGTTTTTCCGAAGCTTTTTTCCGCCCATGCAGCTCTGAGGTTGCACAAAGCAGGAAAGATTCGTAGAAAAGGGAAAACTCTTAATGAATCGTAGGTTGTTCGTTCTGGTAATGGCGGTTGCCTTCGCACCCGGGTTTGTGACAGCACAAGATACTGCCTACAAGGCGTTGCGGGTAGTGGGGGCGCAGCGTGGCGAAAAGGCTTTAAATCAGGTGACCGCGATCGTCGGTCAGTCCGGCAGACCGCAACCCGTCGCCTGGCGAGTGGTGCTCGATGATCCTGCGGCGCGCGGAGGGGAACGGGAATTGGATATCGTGTCTGGACAAGTCTCGTCCGAGCGGGCTCCAGTCCGGTCTCCCGGGTCTGGATCAGCTCCGATTGACCTGACGAAGTTGAATTTGGATTCCGACGGAGCTTTTCGAGCCGCTGAAAAAGAGGCCAGCCGCAATCAAGTCGGTTTTGACAGCGTAAATTATCGGCTTTCCGCAGATGCCGGTTCTGGCCAGCCAGTCTGGAATTTGGAGATGTTCGATTACGAGCAACGCCCAGTGGGGAATGTTCGGATTGCGGCTGGCAATGGGGCTTTGCTCAGCGCCGGGAATTGGGTTTCGGAAAATCGGAGCGTCCGTGGTCCTCAACCCCGGCAACATGGAGATTCTGAAGCGTTAGCCGGACCGCCTCCTCCTCCGGTGGGCGATGTCAATGCTCCTCCGGCGGATTACCGTCAACCGGCGTATCAAGATCGAAAAGATTACTCAGAGGAATCCGCCGACCATACCGGGGAAACCGTTGGTCAGAGGGCCAATCGATATGGAGCCTCGGTTGTCCAATTCGGGCAGACCGTCGCTCACAAGACCACTCGGGCATTTCAGACCGTCGGTGGCTGGTTCCAGGAGAAATTTACCGGTCATAATACGATCGATCCGAAACACGGCCAGGACGATGACAATGACGAGCAGGAACCTTCCGCGGATCCTTACAATCAGCCCGTGCAACCGCGCGATCCTTACAGCCGACCCGTAACTCCGCCACCGCAATAAAAAGGAGAGGAATTTTTAACCACAGATTACACAGATTGGGAAAAGGTTAGGGGTTTGGGCGGGTGACGATTTTTTGCAGAAAAGGCCTCTGTCCCAACCGACCTCGTCGAAGGACTTTTTGAACACATCGCTAAAGGACCGGTTAAATAAGAGGTGGCTTTATGCGGCAAATCGTCACCAGCCCAAACGCTAACCTTTTCCCAATCTGTGTAATCTGTGAAATCTGTGGTTAAAAGTTCCTCTTCGCCTCCCTCTAAAGGCTCCAAACCGATTCTCCGCCCACGATGGTCCGGACGGCTCGTCCTTTAAGTTCCCAGCCGTCAAACGGGGTGTTCCGTGAACGGGAAAACGAGTCCTCTTTGCGGAAGATCCATTCGAGTTCGGGGTCGAGGATCGTAATATCCGCATCCGCACCTGTGCTCAACGTCCCTTTTGGCAAACGCACCAAAGTGGCCGCATTCACTGTAAACATGGCAATCAAGCGATTGAGGTCGATCGCCTTGGTGCGATGAACCAGGATCGTGAGAAACAGCCCGAGCTCGGATTCCAAACCGAGAATGCCAAACGGAGCCCGGTCAAATTCTACCTCCTTTTCGTAGGAAGCGTGCGGCGCGTGATCGCTCCCAAGCAGAGTGATGGTCCCGTCAGCCACCCCTTCGATTAACGCTTCGACATCTTGGCGGGCCCGGAGTGGCGGGTTCATCTTGTAGTTGGTATCGAACGAGCCGATCGACTCATCCGTCAGCGCAATGTGATGAGGACAAACTTCGCCGGTGATCGGAACTCCGCGTGAGCGAGCGTCGCGCAACAAGCGGACGCTGCCGCCGGAACTGAGGTGCTGACAGTGAATTCGGGTTTCGCAGAGCTCGGCGAGGAGAATATTTCGCGCTACGATTATCTCTTCCGCAGTTCGCGGCCATCCGGCCAGGCCGAGCACGTTGCTCCAGTACCCTTCGTGCATCACGCCGCTCCCGACCATGTTGTAGTCCTGGCAATGGTCCATGACGGCCAAATCGAACATCGTTGCGTATTCAACTGCGCGGCGCATCACTTCGTGATTCTGAACGCAGTGACCATCGTCGGTGATCGCCACAATGCCGGCCTGAACCATCGATCCGATGGGAGCCATCTCTTCTCCGTTCAAGCCTTTGGTGATCGCTCCGGTCGGGAATACGTTGACTGCTGCCCAGACCCGCGCTCGATCTGCAATCCAGGCGATCGTGCTAGCGTTGTCCGCCGGTGGATCGGTGTTTGGCATGCAAACGATGGAAGAAAAACCGCCTGCCGCTGCCGCCTGGCTACCGGTCTCGATCGTTTCCTTATGAGATTGACCAGGTTCGCGCAGGTGAACGTGGATATCGATAAACCCCGGCGCCACTACCAGCTTGCGAGCATCGATGGTTTCGCATTCACCGCTTGGCGGTTGTCCGGATATCCGCCCGTCTACTACATAAAGATCAGCTATCTCGTCCCGATCGTTCGCTGGATCGATGATCCGGCCGTCTTTAATGATCAAATCCATTATCGAATTCTTCTCGCCGCAGTGCTGCACAAATAAAGGACGGCCATCCGCACTGCCAGTCCGTTCGTGACCTGGGCGAGAATGACGCTTTGCGATCCGTCGGCGATATCGCTATCAATTTCCACGCCTCTGTTGATTGGTCCAGGGTGCATGATCAGACAGCTCGGTTTCAGTTTGGCCGCCCTGGCCTTCGTCAATCCGAAGAAGCGAACGTATTCGTTCAGATTGGGAAAATATTCCTTTCGCTGCCGTTCGTGTTGAACACGAAGTAGGTTAATGACGTCTGCTGACTCCAGGACATCGTCGATATGACGTGCTACCTCGACGCCCATCTCCTCGAAGGAGCGCGGGACCAGAGTGCTGGGCCCTACCAACGTCACTTTCGCTCCAAGCTTTTTCAGCGCCCAAATGTCCGATCGAGCCACTCTGCTGAAAAGAATGTCTCCGACAATCGCCACCTTCAGGCCTTGAATTCTTCCCGAGTTGTTCGCGGATCGTAAAGACATCCAGGAGGGCCTGGGTGGGGTGCTCGTGGGCTCCGTCTCCGGCGTTGATGATGCTGGACTCGAGCCGGTCGGCCAGGAATTTTGGTGCTCCTGCCGAACTGTGACGCAGGACAATGATATCAGCGTGCAGCGCCTGCAAGTTAAGCGCCGTATCCTTGAGCGTTTCGCCCTTTTGTAAACTTGAGGTCGTCGCTGAAATATTAACTACATCCGCGCTGAGCCGAAAGGCCGCCAACTCAAACGAGGTTCTGGTGCGGGTACTCGGTTCGACAAAAAAATTGACCATCGTTTTCCCACGCAAGGCCGGCACCTTTTTGATATCCCGCGAACCCACTGTTTTGAAGGCCGCCGCCGTGTCGAGGATCATTTCAAGTTCACTGAGCTCCAATTCCCGGATCCCGAGCAGATCTTTTCGATGCCAGTTCGCCGTTTGCTGGAGGTCTCCCGCGGGTTTGGCTGGGGCCGTTTTCATGGTCTTTCCAACCGGACGGAATCCGGTTCTCCATCGATATTCTGCAGGCGCACCTTTACCCGTTCTTCTGGCGAAGTGGGTAGATTTTTCCCTACATAATCCGGCCGGATGGGCAATTCCCGGTGGCCTCGATCGAGCAGCACCGCAAACTGGATCCGCGCTGGGCGCCCAAAGGAACTGATGGCATCCATGGCGGCCCGGCAGGTTCGGCCGGTGTAGAGAACGTCGTCGACCAGAATCACGGTGAACGCTTCAAGATGAAGCGGCAGATGCGTTTCCTGGACCCGGGTGAGAGTGTGCCGAAGGCTTAGGTCGTCGCGATGCATTGAAACGTCGATCGCGCCAAACTCCGGCTCGCTCCCTTCTGCCGTCCTCACCAAATCCGTCAGGCGGCGAGCCAGTTCGACTCCGCGGGAAGGAATTCCGATCAAGGCAAAAGTGGCCGGATCCGGATTGTGTTCCAGGATTTCGTGGGCGATACGGCGCAACGCACGTGCCATCGCGTTGCCATCCATAATCAGGATCGAGTTTGCCATGTCTGAACCTTAGTGACCTCGCAGGATCACTTTAAAGGTTAAGTTCGCGCTGCTCTGCTTAAGCGCCTTTTAACTGTCTTTGTCTACGCTCTCGCCATGCGGACCGATGTTTGACGATCCAATCGAGGAGAGCTCGCTCAAAACCGATATCGTAGCCGGCTTTTTCGCTTTCGATCCACTTATGGCGCAATATCTCCTCGCGCTCGGCCAAGAACTCCTTGTAGAGCACAGAATTTTTCACCAACTCTGTGGCGTCTTCTTTAGGGGGTTCCATTTCCTCTTCGGGGAGTTTCAACATCTAGGGCACGGAGTCAACCAGAATCTCTGAACCCGCCGACTGGCAGCGTTCAAAACCGTTCAATTAACAATGGTCGACTCTATCTTTCTGCGTAGTTGATCGGCAATAGTGGCGAATACTTTAGAAACCGAGGAGTCCGGCTTCTCAAGCATAATCGGCATGCCTCGATCGCCCGCTTCCCTGGTTTCAATATTCAGTGGGACAGATCCCAGCAGAGGTACTTTCAAACGCGCGGCTTCTCGTTCGCCGCCCCCGGACCCAAAAATGTCGTAACGTTTCCCGTCGCTCGGAGACAAAAAATAACTCATGTTTTCGATGATTCCGAGAACCGGCACATTTACTTTGGCAAACATGGCACTGGCCTTGCGGGCATCGATCAGGGCAACTTCCTGTGGCGTCGTCACGATCACGGCACCCGAGAGCGCGACTGTTTGCACCACCGTCAGTTGGATGTCGCCGGTCCCAGGTGGAAGATCCAGGACCAGATAGTCCAGACCGCTCCAATCTACCTGGCGAAGGAATTGTTGGGTCGCTCTCGTCACCATTGGTCCCCTCAAAATCGCCGGAGAACCATCCTCCAGGAGCGATCCCATGGACATCAACTTTATCCCGTAGCGCTCCATCGGAATGATGGTGTTATCGCCGGTGGCCATCGGTCGTTCCTGAGTGGCTCCGAACATCAGTGAGATACTGGGGCCGTAAATGTCACAATCGCAAAGACCAACCTCGGCCCCGGAGCGATCCAGTGCCGCGGCTAAATTTGCGGCCACCGTCGACTTACCAACCCCTCCCTTTCCGCTGGCCACGGCAATCACGTACTTCACTCCAGTTATTTTCGTGGTACCGGTCTGTCCGCCCGCCGTGACGTCAGGAGGGTTCGTAATATCGATGACCACCTTGCTGGAAGTAACCCCGGCGATGGCGCCTAAAACCTGTTCCGATTCTTTTTTCAGAGCTTGGGCGATCGCCGGGTTACTGGTCGCTACACTCAGACGAACCAGAAGATCCGATCCGGCAATTTTGACCTCTTTCACCAGGCCGAAACTCACAATATCGCGGCTGTAACCGGGAAATTTGACGGCCTTCAGGCGCTCCAGAACCAATTCTTCGGTAAGATGCGACATAGTTGTCCGACAACCTAGTCCGAACCTTCCGTTTAGCCAAGCAAGCGACCCAAGAACCGCCCCGTTGCCCCGGTCAGCATTCCCCGCCCACTGCCATGCCGACCCCGACGCGAAATGAGGAGTGGCAGGAGTTACAGGAGTTCAGGAGTTGCAGGATGGGACGGTATTTCGGCGTTGATTCTCTGCTGGTATTTATTCCCGGCTATCTAGCGACTCCTCTGAAAACGTCTCCTCAGAAATTCAGTGCCCAGGCACGAACCTCTTTTTATTCTGTAACTCCTGAACTCCTGCAACTTTTCCGCAACCCGCCGAATCGTGATTTTCTTCTAGAACCTTCACGCGCGCTTGCCCATTGGGTGCTTCCTCTTCCCTCCAGCCCCAGCTTCGAATAATGTGCCTGCAAATGGAGAGGATGCATCTGCCGGAAAAGGCGTTAGTGATCGCTCTGGATCACGCGCAAACCCTTGGCGTCGTCGAAGGTCTCGAGAACCCTGGTCAGGTTCTCGACGAGGTAATCGCCGCCGGCGCCGATGGAATCATGACTTCTTACGGCGTCGTTAAAAAGTTCGGCTCGCAAATCCTTGGCCGGGTGCCAACCTTCCTCCGTCTCGATGGCGGGCCGTCGATGTATAAAGAGGATTGGCTGAAATATACGGAGTGGTCTCTGCTGCACTCCGTCGAAGACGCCCGAGCTCTCGGTGTCGACGGCGTCTGTGTGATGTGTTTTATCGGCGGACCAGTCGAGCTGCGAACGTTCGAAATTGTCTCACGGGTGGCTGGTGCCTGCCGCGCAGATGGATTGCCGGTCATGGTCGAGGCCTTACCCTGCCTGGATTTGCAACGGATTCCGAAACCGCTCTCGCCCGATGCCATGGCCTCAGCCGCTCGAATTGCTTTTGAGCATGGAGCAGACATCGTTAAAACCTATTACACCGGCACTCCCGAAGGATTTCGCAAAGTCACCCGAAACTGTCCGGTGCCAACGCTTATCGCCGGCGGACCCAAGATGGATACCGAGCGCGCCGCCCTGGAGATCGTCCACGGCGCCATGCTGGGCGGGGCCCAAGGTGTCGTGTTCGGACGCAATATTTGGCAGAGTAAGAATGTGTCTCGCGCTATCTCGGCCCTCCGCGCCATCATTCACTCTGGAGCGTCCGTCGATCAAGCCATGCAAGAATATGAGTCCTGATTGACCGATCCTCTGGGATTTTGCCTCGATGCCTTCTAGTCTGGCCGGTACGCAAAATGCAATCCTCGCCATGCAATCTCTGGACGGCGGACTCGGGATGCGCTTGGTTAGGCAGGCATTCATGCAGATGATTCATTTCTCTTTTTCGGGCGGTGATCTTTGGATGCCGGGTGCCTGGAGGGTCCGGTTGGGATTCGCTTCCCATCGTCCGCCGGACCGAAGTTTGTGAGTCAGCGGCATTTCGAGCCGCTTTCCGGAGGGCGCTCCAGGATTGATTGGGGGATGATCGCCCTGATGGGCGCGGTATTTGTCGTGGGCCTCTTCTGGTTCACGCGCGGGAACGGTTTCCCGTCCTTCTATAATCCGGAAGAAGAAATCAGGGCCAGCCAGTTGATCACCGGAGACTGGGATCTCCATCATCCGTTGCTTTCTGCTTTCACGACCAAGTTTTTGAAAGCGCTCCTCCATGTTCCCAATGAGCTGCACGCCGTGGTTCAACTTGGAAGAACTGTCTCCGCTCTTTTTGCCGTTGGATCGATCATCTGCCTCGGCCTCTCCATTTACCTGCTCGGAAATCCCGCCGCTGCCGGGTTGCTTTGCTTTCTGCTGCTCTGTCAGCATCAGTTTTTCGATTTGGCCCATACCATGAGCGAGAACAGTTCGCTGATGTTCGGTGCTGGCCTGACCCTCCTGGCGATCGTCTTCCTGGAACAAAAGGCCACGGTACCCAGAGCGTTGTTCCTTGGTTTCAGTGTCGCGATCGCCATTTCGGCCAAATACATCGGTGCGCTCTTGTTTATTCCCGCCTTGATTGCGGTTTTTCGCTGTGGGGACCGGGCGCTTCGGGTCAACCGAGTCGCGGAATTCTTTCTCGGTTTTTTGTTTACCGTTCTGGTGGTGAATTTTTATGCGGTGACCGAACTCCCTTTAACTGCACTCGATGTCCTGCAGGATCTTGGCTTGGCGTTGGCCAGCACTTCCGACGGAATCAAAAATTGGGTGCACGGAACCTATTGGCTAGCTTTGTGGCACAATACCACTCCAGCTATTTGGGTGATGTTGGGCATCGCGCTCACGGTTCTCTGGATTCGGCGTCGGACTTTACAGTTGAGCGAGATCCTGTTGCTCCTGATTCCGCTGGTCTATTTTCTGTTGCTGCTGTTCGCCCCTTCCGGTGACTTGCGTTTTTTGCCGGTCATCGGATTCACCTATGCGTTAGCCGTTGCCGGCGTTGCTTGGATGGCGGAATTGATCTCACCCACTCGGGAAGAGGTGAAAGGATGGTTGCTCCCAATGCTCTTCGCGCTGTCTCTGGCGGCGTGCTTTCTGGAATTCTTGCGAGGCTATCCTTATTACGCGGCCTTCAACTCGGACGAAAGACTCGAGATGTTGACGTGGATGGACGGTAACTTGCGGCCGGGAAGCAAGATTATTGCGGACCCGTCTGTACTCCTGCCGCGGCTTCTGGCGAAAGCAAAACAAAAATATCGATTCGTTCTCCTGATGGATGACTTTCCGAAAGTACTAAGGGATCAACCACGACTGGCCCAGTTTGCCGCCGCGGGTGCTGATTACGTGGTGGTCTGCAAGTCCGACTATAAAAGCCTGATGACCCAAGCGGTTTCGGTGGCCAGGGTAAACGACGAGTCCGTCAGTTCAGCCAAGCAGTTCTATTCCGAGCTGTTTAAGAAAGGGACGCTGGTCTGGAGTAGAGGGCTCGGTCCGGTCCCATATCTGCAACCCGGTCTGGAGATTTATCACTTACCAGTACCCCAGACGAGAACGGCACGAGATTCCGGGAATGCAGAAATCGGGAGCCAGTAACCACGAAAAAAGAGAAGAAAATTTAACCACAGATTTCACAGATTACACAGATTAAGAAAGGGGTTGGCGCTTTGGCGTGTTTAGATTTGGCCGAGTAAGGCGCACCACTTAACAAAAAGTCTCTCTTTTGGACAGCGTCGGCTGAGACAAACTTTTTTATCGCCGATAAACCGTCACCTGCCCAAAAAGCCAAAACCCATTTCCTAATCTGTGTAATCTGTGTAATCTGTGGTTAATTTTTCTTCTCTTTTCTCTTCTGCGTAATCTCCTAGCGGAAATCATGCGAATCGGCCATCTCGAGTTCCGGGGCGGGTAAGCGCTCAATTTTTTCCGCTCGAACGTGAATAACTCCGGAGTTCAATTGCAAGATGCCCTCGATTAACAAAAAAGTTTCCTGGGTGATAATGAGCCGGTTTTTTTCGAAAGTTTGCGGACTAACAATGGCGTTAGAGATACCTGTTTCGTCTTCCAGGCTAATAAAGACAAAGCCTTTGGCGGTGCCTGGTCGTTGACGACAAATCGCTAGACCAGCAATCCGCACCCGGATCCCATTTTCGCCTGATGACAGATCCGTGCTGCGCCAGATATCGTTGGGTAAAGAGGCGCGGATATAGGCCATAGGATGAGGGCCGGTTGTCAGGCGCATCGTAGAAAAATCGGCCGCCAAACGTTCTGCCGGCTGCATCGGCGTCAGGGGAGAGGTTAATTCCTCGGGAATTTCGGAAAATAATTCTCCCTGGTAAAGCTCATTTTCGACCGCCCAGAGTGCATCGCGCCGATGCCCGATCAAGGGATTTAACGCCCCGGCTTTCGCCAGAATTCTTAGTTCATCCCGATCGAACGAGGTTCGTTCACGAAAGTCGTGCAGATTCTGAAAAGAATTCTGTTGTCGTGCGTTGATCATCTGTTCGACGTGCGCCTGGTTTATTCCCTGGGTCAGACAAAACCCAAGTCTGAGCAAAAAGTCGGATTCCACCGTGCATAACCATTCGGAATCCACCACCGAGACCGGACGCACTTTAATGCGTTGGCGTTGGGCATCCTTGATCAAAGTGGCCGGGGTATAAAAGCCCATCGGCTGATTGTTGAGCAATCCCACGTAAAACTCAGCCGGTCGATGCACTTTTAACCAGGAACTAGCGTAAGTGATCAGGGCAAAACTGATCGCATGCGATTCTGGGAATCCGTACAAGGCAAACGAAGTAATGGCCGAAAGGATTTTGGTTGCTACTTCGTCGCTAACCTCATTGGCGCGGAGCGCTTGACGCAACTTTTGTTCGACGCGCTGCATTCGTTCCTGGGAACGATGATAGCTAAGCGCTCGTCGCAGTTCCTCTGCTTCATCTCCAGAAAAATTAGCCATCACCATCGCCATTTTCAGCATTTGTTCCTGAAAAAGTGGTACCCCCAGTGTCCGCTCCAGAACCGGAACGAGTCGTGCGTCAAGGTAAGTAATCTCTTCTTTTCCTTCGCGCCGTGCCAGGTAAGGATGCATCAGGTGACCTTGGATTGGCCCTGGTCGAATGATCGCAACTTCAATCACTAGATCGTAAAATTCTCGCGGTTTCATCCGAGGCAAAGTGGCCATCTGTGCGCGACTCTCGACTTGGAACACGCCAATGGTCTCGGCTCGGCAAAGCATGTCGTAGGTGTCCGAATCGTTCTTTGGAATTTTCGCCAGATCAACCGGACGTCCTCGCCGATTGCAGATCTCGATGGCATCCTGCAGTGCCGCCATCATTCCCAGACCCAGCAGATCCACTTTTACGATGCCCAGATCTTCACAATCATCTTTGTCCCATTGGATGACGGTGCGCCCGGGCATCGTGGCGTTTTCCAATGGAACTATCGCGTCCAGTTCCCCTTCGCAAATAACCATTCCGCCGGAGTGTTGCCCTAAATGACGAGGTAATCCCTGGATGGCGTGATACACCTGGAGAAACGCGTTGACTCGAGGGTGATCTGCAGGAAGACCTGCTTGGCGCAATTGGTTATGCGTTTCCAGCGTCTCTGGAAAATCGCCATTGGCGTATAAACGCGAAAAGCGATCCATGATATCTTCCGGCAGATTCAATGCTTTACCCGTTTCACGCATCGCGCTTCGGCCGCGAAAAGTAATGACATTGGCCGTCATTGCCGCCCCGAGTCTTCCATAACGCCGATAGACTTCCTGGATCACTTGTTCTCGGCGATCGCCACTTGGCAGATCCAAATCGATGTCCGGCCAGCCTTTGCGGCCTTCACTCAGAAAACGCTCGAACAGTAGTTGACCTCCTACCGGATCGACGGCCGTAATCCCCAAACTATAACAAACCGCACTGTTAGCTGCGCTCCCACGGCCTTGAACCATAATGTCCGATTCCTCGCAGTAGCGGACCAAATCCCAGACGATCAGGAAATAACCCGAAAACTCCAACTTTCGAATCAAAGCTAGTTCGTGTTCAATTTGCGATCGAACACGATCACTGATTTTATCGTAACGTTGCCGCGCTCCATCCCAGACCACTTTTTCCAGGAAGCTATCCATGGTTTCCCCTCGCGGTACCGGGAATCTCGGAAACTGATAACCCAGATTTTCCAGCGTGAATTCGATCTCATTGCCCACCGCAACGGTGTTAGCTACCGCCTGCGGCAAATCTCGAAATAGTTCGCTCATCGCTTCAGCCGGTTTTAGATGACGCTCTGTATTTGGTTCCAGCAATCGGCCTGCCGCATCGAGATGAGTGTGATTCCGCGCGCACGTAAATACGTCCAGTGCGGTTCGCCGGTCGGAGGTGCCGTACAAGACACCGTTAGTCGCCAGCAGCTTTAATCGGTGGCGGTCGGCCAACTCGCAAAGCCGCTGGTTTAACCATTGCTCGTTGCGGAGTGCCGACCGTTGAATTTCAACAAACAAATGATTCACTCCAAAAATGTTCTGGAGTGAAGCCATACATTGATCAGCGCGGGAAAAATCTTCCGCTCTTAAAGCCCGATGGAGAGGTCCCTCTTCATCTCCGGTCAAACAGATCAATCCCTCCCGAAACTCCGGCAACTCAGACCAGCCAATCGAACTTTCGTTCTTCGGGGAACGGAGTCTGAGCTCGTGATAATAAACGGCATAAGTTTTGGTACCCCTTTCTCGTTTGCACGAGCACTGGTAAAACCGAACCGTCATCCATTGTTAGTTCGCTGCCGACGATCGGTCGTATTCCACACTCTCGGGCCGCCGTGTAAAATCGCGGTGCTCCAAATACCCCATCACGGTCACAGAGTGCCAAGGCCGGCAAGTTCAGGTCCGCCGCTGTAAAAGCCAGATGTTCTGGCGAAGAACTCCCTCGTAGAAAGCTGAAGGCGCTGCGTGCATGAAGTTCGATGTAGGTGGCTGGTGCCGCGTTCGCCGCTTTCTCAGTCATACACCCCCACCACTTCCCACTGATCCCGAAAGTTTAGTGAGCGAGAGCAATCTTGGGGAGGCTCGGTGGTCTTTCCCTGGTCTTGGTGGGGGTTCGTTGTTTTCTGGGCAATGCGGTAGAGCCCATCGTCGAGGGCGATGTCCCACTCCTTGGTTTCCCACTGCATGCGATCCCACCAGTCACCAGATAATTTCCAGGGGCCGCGTGCTTCCAGGATTCTCCCCGAAATCAGACCGCTTTGTATCAAAACAGGTTTGCCGTCATTCATCTCCACCCGGGCGGAAATCCCAGGGCGATAACGACGCAGACCCGGGCCGGTTTTTGAGCGAGCGTTTTTTTTGATGTTTTTCCGGGACCAGCCTAATTCCGGCATCAGCATTTGCAGACTATCTGGCCGGTGGGTATCGATTCGTTGGGGGATACCAACCTTTTCATTGCCAACCAAAGCTGCCAGCCGTGCCAATGTCTGAAAGAAACGATTGGGATCTTTAAGCCCGCCTTGAAACAGGTCAAATTGGTGGCCAGTCGGTCTGCTCGGAATCACCTCCAGGTGAAAACTAATGACCGGTGCGGTGGTTTGCAGAGTCTCCAGATATTGAGAGGCAATCCCAAATAACGTCTCTACGTCTCGAGTCGGAGCCGGAATCTGCAGCGTCCGAACCATCTTTTCTGCATCTTCCAGGGTGAGCGTCAGACGCAGCTCAGCGATTAATAGATAAATGGATTCAACGCGCAGCGATAATCTTTCCAGAAAACGCCGAAGAATAAATAGCAGCGGCTCCAAGGTTTCCAATCGCTGTTCAAAATCGATCGATTCTTCAAATGTCTCCGGTGGCTGAACCAGTCGCAGCATTTTGGTGGATCGGCCGGCCGCACGATCCCAGAGCGAAAGAGCTTCCAGACCCAGGCGTTGGCCAATTTCTTCCCTTGGTAACCGAGTCAATGCGCCCAAAGTGCGAATCCCCCAGCTTTTCAAGATATCCAGGAGAAAAGGGGAGGGCGCCAGAGACTCCAGTTCCAACGATTGAAGCAGGTGGCAATCTTCTGAAATCTCCAGAATTGGGTCAGCAATCTTGGCCGCTTGCAGAGCGATCTCCGGATTGAGGCCCAGCCCGGCCTGGGCTTTGAGTCCGATCGAGCGAAGCTGGGCCAGCAAATCACGTAGCCACGGTTGATGTTTGCGGATCCTTTTTCCTTTTAAATCAAGGGTGCAAATCCCGGGAGCACTGTTTTCAATCCAGGGAGAATAACGAGAAACCAGTTGGAGCACCGTATTCTGGAGATGCTGTTCATTCGATGGACTCCGCTTGTACAAAGCTAGTTCCGGAGCCCTGGCCAGAGCTTGACTGGTGGACATCCCAGCTATGAATGCCGGCGGTTTCAGCAGGGTGATTTAACTCGATCACCTGCAGCCCTTCATGATCCAGAAGAGCAGCTGGAACAGTAGATGACCCATCATCAATAATGTCCGGTTCTCCGACCTTGGGCATGTCCGTCTCGAGTACTTCAAGAGAGAGTTGATCCAAAGACCGATGATTCAAGACAGATTTCTCTAAAACCCGTTTCTGGTGAGCACATTGTAAAGCGTAAAAAGGAATATAAATAACTGCAAAACAGCTTGATACATTATTATGCATATCGATATTCGGGTTGAGTTCGGGAACGGGTTATTTCCAAGGAAAGAAATTTGATTAAATCCATTCGGTGAGCTGATAAGTCATCAATATTGAGCCTGTACATTGTCGAAACGGTGATTTGTGCGCTGTTCACAATCGGATGACGTGTAATGGCAAGCAGACTGTTCCGGGTACTCTCGATGATCCGCTGAAACCGATGCCAGGTGGATCCCGGAATTTTTCTGAGTTCCTGGGCCGAGTTCCCTTTAAAATCCAAAATCACCAACGACAGATTGCCATCCTGTAAAAGCAAATCCGTCGCCTTCAAGGTTTGGAGGACGGTGTGGCAACGAATCCAAAGCAAAAGGGGGTGATCCGCAGCTGGCTCAAAACAATCTTTACTATCGATCAAGGCGACATATTGCGAGGCATCCTGCATCGCCTCAATGATTTCATGTAATACCAAGGCTCCCCCGGAACTGATGTTGGGAACCAATAATTGAGTAATGGCCCCTTTGCGTAAACCCCCTCCTAATAAGGAATCGAGCGGAGGCCATCCAGTAGGGAGATAAAAGGACCCTGAACCGGTGGGCTGAGGATAGCGTTCGGCTAAAATCTGGCGTAATTCGATGATCTTAGGCGAAGCAGGCATAGTGTTCGGACGAACACTAATTGATCCACTTTCGATTTCAAGGCCAATTTGGCGTAGAATTCGGGAGTCCCTTTCAGACTTTACTCTCTAAGATCCCGCTCTCTGCTCCGAGCGGTCAGGAACTAACCGGAATATACTTTTACAAGTATTGTAGACGCCATAGATTCCATCCATGTATCGAATGGTTTACGTCAGTTCTGCGACAGCGCTTTTTTCGGATACGCAACTTAAAAGCCTTCTCTCAAAGAGTCGCCAGAATAACACCGCACATGGAATCACCGGGATGCTTTTATACAAGGATGGAAACTTTATGCAGTGCTTGGAAGGTCCCAAAGACCTCGTCTTAAATTTGGATGCTAAAATCAAATCTGATCCCAGGCACCAAGGCATGCTGGTTTTACTCAAAGAGGAAAATGTTGAACCCGAATTCAACGAATGGGCGATGGGATTTAAAAAAATCGATGCGACCACCTCTTCTGAATTCTCCGGCTATAGCAATTTTCTCGACCTTCCATTAACCAGCGAAGCATTCCAGTCGAATCCCTCGAAGTCGCTCAAACTTCTTCTCTGCTTTAAACGAGATATGCGCTAGCCAGAAATCGCAGGAGACAGGAGACAGGAGATTCTTGTGGTGAAGGACGCAATGTCGAGAATTTGCGTAGACGGAGAAGACGTACGAACATGGACATGGAGATCAGTAGAATTCTTGTGGCATGAAGGAACGTCCGCACATGTCGAGAATCTTTACGCAGAGCGGAAAAGATTGTTTGAACGTTTGAACCAATGGCTATAGATTCGTACCCCTCAATCGGAGAATGGTTTTTTGTCCCGGAGGGACAGGATGATCGTAGCCAGGCACGAAGTGCCTGGGACAGCGTCCCTTGAAAGAACCGTCCCGTAGGGTACGGTATGATCGGGCGCAGCTAATTCCACAGTTATTTCTCGAAATATGGCCGTGTAGGAAGGCTAAATCTTCTTGAAAGGTGGTGTCCGATGATGTTCGAGCTGCTGCTCAAAGTATGGAGCGCGCCTGCGAGATACCGACCCTGAACACGCCATCGCCCGTCGCTAATTTATTCTGCTTAGCGATACCGCATTCGAAATTTCCCCCTTCCAAACTTCGAATCGGTGGCGCACCTGCACGAACCCATACTTGTACCCTACAGGACTGCTCTTTGGAGGGACGCTGTCCCAGGCACTTCGTGCCAGGCTACGATCATCCTGTCCCTCTGGGACGAAATAGATTCCGCGCCAAGCGCTTTGATCAAGTTAGCACTTAAGGGCTTTAGCCTGGGTTACCCCAAAAAAACGCATCAGCCCTGTTGTATGGGCGGGAGAATCCGAAAAGTCTCTTAACCACCTCGGAAGCGCAAAACACGCGCCCCCATTCTGCAACTCCTGAACTCCTCCTCCTTCCCCTTAATGCGTCAGCACCACGTCTCCCATCGGCAATTCGTTGCTCTCAGAGGTGCCGCCGAATTTTGGGTAGACAAATTTCGCGGCGGGGCTGGATGAGCGGGTGGTTCCATACACTTTCGTGATGCCCTGTTTCGCCACCAGGAGAAGCGATTCTTTGAGGAGCAGCGAACCGAATCCCCGATTGCGATATTCATTTGAAATGCAAGGACCGGAAAGAAGATGGTTGGAAACTTCCTGGGAGGGTTTGATTAGTGAGGCGCCGATCGTGCGATTTCCGTGGGTGATAACCAGGCAATCAATTTCGCGATGACTGAATTTTTCTTCGAAGTCATGCCGAATCCGCGGCAATAAATCACTCAATACGTCATTCCAGCAAGTATCGAGCAGAAAACAGCTGCTAATGACTTGCCAAGCCTGGGTTTTCTCATGTTTGGTAGCTCTCCTGATCGAGTATTCCTCTGTGATGAGGTAACTCGCGCTGGGAAGTATTTTGCTTTCCCATGTAAAGCGCAGCCAGCCAGCCAATTTCATGGTGGCTTGCATCGTCGAGGAAAACTCCTTTTAAAGCAAGCTCAGTGATGAGGACCGATCAAGTTTGCAACACAAGTTATTACAAAAGATCTTCCTTTTTTAGCGCAGTCGGCGTCGTGGTCTCAAGCCATTCTGCTCAGGTCCTCAGAGGCTCCTCCTGAATCCCTTCATTGCGAGACATAAACCGTAGTTTAAGCGCAAACATCATCGTGAGCGATCAGCATCGTCCTTTTTGCACGCCCACCAAACACAACCTAGTAACGCAGAACCCAAAAACAGAAACGTTCCCAAAGTCAACATACGCCTCTGGTGATGACGGAATACCCAGTGAGAGTCAAAAGGAAATTACAAAATCGGGATTTTATCCGGATTCAGGGAAGGTAATTCCGAAAAAATCAAAAAAGACCTGCCGATAAACGTTTTGTTTAAATCCCGGCACCCAGTGAATTTGAAACTCTTTGGGCTCAATCCAGCGAAGTCGCACGAATTCAGGGTCTTCCGTCCTGGCGTCAAGGTGTGAATCCCGGCCGGTAAACTCGATCAGAAAATAAGTCTGCTCTTGGCCATCATAACCTTCTTTCGTCCGTCCGGGTGGGAAAACGTATCGGTACGGTCCCTTAGATTCCACCACTCGGTAGTGAGCAGGCGTCAGAGACACTTCTTCCCGTAATTCCCGGGCCAGCGCAGCTCTCGGCGTCTCAGATTTTTTGACCCCGCCTTGCGGAAATTGCCACGCGCCCGCCACGTTGGATCGTTCTCCAATCAGGATCTTTCCATCTGCCCTCTTGATTATGGCGCCAACATTCGCGCGATAGCGACGGGGTCCCATCTTATTGGTGCAACATGTCGAGCAACGATTTCACTGCGTCCTTGGTTTGCCCTTTGAACTCCTTGGTCATTTTGTCTCGAAATGCACCAATTAATCGTTTGGTGAGGTCTTCTTTGGGCTGCGTCGGGGTTCCACTAATATTCACCTTTGCCCAACGCAGGCCGTCTCTTTCCTCGACAAATACTTTGTCTTGAGCGCCTGGTATCCACCCCAGAATTTTGGGCGAAAGCCCAACCAGGAGGTTGCCATCTAGACGATCCGGAGTGATCGACCCCGCGCCTTCCACCCGGATCTGGTCCTGGTAGCTGGCCCGAATATCCGACAGGTCTAACTGGTGTTCGTGGTAGGTCAGGTGGGTTTCAATCGAATCGATCCGCACGTCATTCAGTCCGCCGAATTTCGCTAATTGGTGCAGAGTCACAAAAAGGTTTGTCAGATCGATTGCCGCCCCCGCAATTTTGAGTGTGCCGGTTACTTCCCCGTGTTCGAACCGGTTGAGGTCACCGGTGTAAACCAGATGCCCTGAGGCTTTTCCTCCGACATGCCAATCAACAGGGAGAGCTTGATTGACGTCCAGGTCGGAAAAGTCGGCGGTGAACTCCGCCTTTAACTGTCGGTCAGTGGCGATTTTTCCGACCACCTGAACTTCTCCTCCACCCGGGATTAAGGCTTTAGCGTCTTGGATGACGATGGAATCCTGACTGGCCTCGGCCTGGATATGATCAACCTGCATCGGAGGGTAGGGGGCGTGCCGGACAGTTCCTCCGATCGCCGTGACATCCCATTGATCAGGCCCCTTCAGAGCCGCCGTTAATCTGGTTCCGGTGAATTGGCCGGGATCCCCGTGATTCGTTTCCCAATGAAGATCTGCCGAAGTTATATAGACCTGTTCGATCCTGAACTCCGCCGGTAACAAATTTGGCAGATTGGCGGCTGGCGATTCCTTCTTGGGAATAACTGCCGGAAGGGCTGTGGGCGGTGGTCTTTTTCCCACAAACGCTTCAATCTTTTCGGCGCTGAGGTGATCAATCACCCATTTGCCTTTCAACAATTGCCACCAGTCGAAGTGGGCGACAATGTTAGTGATTTGGAGAGACTTCAGTTTCCTTTTCGGGTCGCCGACCGCTGAAAAGCTGGCCGATTTGAAGGATGAACCTTCCCAGGTCAGCGGTTCAAAATGTCCATCCACCCGAAGCGCATGGCTGACTTTCTTACCTAGCCATTGGCAAAACGAATCGCTGTGGACGAACAAATGGAGACCGAACCATCCCGAAAAAAAGAACAGTACCAGCACGACGGCGACGAGAATCAAAAGGCGAATGCTTTTCACGCGAACGAGTTGAAAGGATTGCGGGGTAGAATTTGTTGTCTCCGGTGCTGGCAGACGATTTTCAGACTATTCGGTGATTTGACCCCCGATCGCAAGCGGAGTTCTGACCGACCCGCTGATGAATGCGGGAAGCCGCGCGATCGTTTTACACGCCCTGCCTGCGCCTCCGGTGTCGGGCAGTCCGGTTCAGGACGAAACCGATCACGCCGAGTGGCGGTAACATAAAGAGCTGCCAATAAGCCAGCGGAGGAGAGACCGCGGGGTTTACTTTCAGCAGAGTCGAGACGCTTTCTGTTTCAGCATCGCGTTGGATGTTAATTTTTAGATTCCAAGTTCCACTGGATGGAACTTGGACCAACGTACCATACAAAAGCCGGTTTTCTCCATGGTTTAGTCTGGCTGGAAGATCAGTCAGCGAGGAAGGCATGTTGAGAGCGCAGGCTGGGGGCGACCACGCTGGGTTTTTCATCGTGGTACTTTCCTCTGCGCTGAGATCCAGTGTCACCCGGGCATCGAGCAAAGGGTTTAGTTTCAGGCGATCTTGGATCAGCACCGTCACGTCGACTGGTCCAGCGCTCAGGATCGGTGGCAAAGTGAAAACGGTAACGTGAAAAGATCCCGCGTCGCCCTGGAATTGAATCGCTCCGCCGTCAGCCAAACTCATTCGCGCGAGAAGCAGGATCAGTCCGAAAACAAGAACCATTCTCATATCGTAGGCCCTAGGACATCATCGTTCCGCGCATATCCATCGGTTGAAAAATAATCCACACCGCGGCAATGAAAAAGAGAAGGTAGAGCAGCGACCAAGGTGTAAAAATCAAGAGGCAACGCTTTTTGATCTTGTTATAACGTTGCGCAACTCGCCACCCGGCGTAAAGCGAAACCAGCAATCCGAGATCAAGGACGAAGATCTCGAAATCGAGCAGCTGCGGCAGGGCCCAGGAAGCGATGCTCCAATCCGGTTTTCCCCAGGAGAAAATGTGCATATCCAGGGCGATCCTTTGGAGCACCGGAATTGGGGTATGAGAACCCGTAAAGAGATGAAAGACAAAGTGGGCCAGCCACATAGCGAAACCAAGAGGTACCATGGTCATCGCAAAGTCGGAGATGAAAGGTTTGAGGGGCACCTGAATTCTACCCAAGCGGCGGCTCAAAGATCCGGCCATCCAGACGATCAAACCTGGGACCAAAAATATTCCGACCGCCTGGAAAAGGGCAATCAGGACGGGTCGTTGAAGATCCAGCCAGAATCGTCCTCGATCCAGCAGCGCCGCTACCGGGGCAATCATCCCAGCGGCGTTAGCCAGGGATCCAAACACCATGATCAACACTAGCACCGCCAGATCGAACCGATTCGCAAATGAACCGATGGAGGAGCGTTGCTCGCCTTTCCAGAGATCCTGACCGGGAATAACCCCGATCAGCCCGATATTATCGTGCGGACACGCCTGGACGCAGTCCATGCAGAAAGTGCAGTCCATGTTGCCTTTCTTTTTCGGCTGGAAGAGTTTTAGTTCGCAGCCGCGCTGTTCGGATTTGCCGCGGATACAATCAAACGTTTTGCAACTTCGACAGACCTCCGGGCTGCGCACTTTTACTTCCAGCGGGGAAAGCAGCGACTGGACAAAATGGAATTGCCCAATCGGGCAAACGAACTTACAAAAACTACCTCCTCGAAAAAATCCGTCGATCAACAGAGCTGCCAGGAAATAGGTAAGAATGATCCAGGCCGTTAGCCACGGACTGTTCCAAAGGCTGAACGCTTCATAAGCCCACAGATAGAGAGCCAGTAAGAACGCGGCCAACCATTTGTTTCGCAACCAACGCGGCCACGTCCACTTGCTCGGCAGCCAACGCCGTCCCAAATCACGAACCAACATGAATGGGCAAATCATGCAGAAAAGATTTCCCGCAAACAACAGGGCGATCACCGTGAAACCGCGCCAGTGCGTCCAGGGCAGAACTCCGGCCAAGTTCATCGGACTCAGTTGCGGGCCCAAAAATCCGTCCAGTACGATTGCTAAAGCGAGGATCAACATGGTCACCTGCATTCCGCGCCGGAAGGCTTTAGCCCGCAGCACCCGCCCGAGAAACGGTACTCGGAATAAATCAAAAGGGCGGTGAGGAGAATGGGGTGCTAGACCTATTTTACGCAGAAATCTAGTGGTTTCCCTCTCTGGGTTACGCGCCGGTGATGAAGCCCGTTGTTCGGCAAAAACAAATTTTGATTTAGGCGACAGGAATTGGATCGCGATGATTGCTGCCGGGACTAGAAAGATAATCGAGCCCGGAACCCACATGATCGTTCCGGCAATTACTTGGTCGTCGAGCGGATTCGATCCCCAGAGTCGCGGCGCGTTTTGGTAGGTGGGGTAGAGAACCCGGTCACAGAAGGTCAGAAAAGCGGCCAGCCCGGTGTTTTGCAGGTCGGCAAGAATGAGATAAGGAATCATCGCCCAGCGTGGCCACGCCTCGCGACTGGGCCATGGCAGCAAGATATGCCACCAAAAAAGCAGTCCCGTGGTGAGAAAGCAGAAATGTTCGACCTGATGCCAGGCCGGCGAATTCAGTGCCAATTCATAGAATACCGGAATGTGCCAGAGCACATTTGAGCTGGTAAAGGCCACCCAGCAGAAGACTGGATTTAACACCAGGTGTCCGATTTGTTTTAGCGGGGGCCAAATAAGAAACGGCCCGATCACCTCTCGGGCGAACGCGCGGGGTAGGCCGCTAAGGATCGGCAGATAAGGTGCTCCGGCCAGGATCAACGGCGGGGCCACCATGATCAACAGGAGATGTTGAATCATGTGTACTTGCAGCAGAAGTCCGCCGAAAGCGTCCAACGGCGAAGCGAGAGCCAGAAAAAGGGTTCCCAGCCCGGCGGCGAACGAACCCAATCGCCAAACTGGAAACCGAGCCGGAACTCTGAACTGCAGCGCGATCCACCCCCGCAGATAAAGAAAGAACGAAAGAAGAATCACCACGGTCGGCCCCGCCGGAATAGCCCACGAGCCGAAAACCGCGTTAGCCGGATCCTCCATCGGCGCACTATAGCAGATTCAGAAGCTCAACATTCGTCCGTTTGGGACGATTCGTTGGTTGTCGCTCCTGATCCCCGAAGCAAGCCGAAGTAGGTAAGGCGTCCCGCCTTACTTCTTCTGCTCCGCTTCCCATGCCCAGCATAAACCTCGTGCCTGAGCGTTCGTTTTGGGGACAGGTCAAATGGTCAAATGTTGGGGCACTTGGACCTGTCCGTTTTGAATGATCGAATGTGTGATATGGACCTGTCCCCAAAATCACGAATTTGTTGCCAAGGTCCCAAAGCAAGCGGGACGGTTTGCCTACGTAGGTAAGGCGTCCCGCCTTACTTCTTTGGTGCAGCTTCCAATGGCCAGGATAAACCTGATGCCCAGAGCCTCGTTTGTGGGAAGCCTCCGTCTGGGCAGCTCAATGTCGGAGCATTAGGCGGTACGTTTTAGAAGAAAATTCCGCTTTATGGCGTGGCCTCCAGGATGTGAGCGAAAACGCATGGAGTTGAGAAGCGGGGCCAGGGTAAGACCCGGAGCAGATCTCAAGGGCCTCAGGGAGCGAATCTCGAGCCATGCGGAGTGGGGCCAGCAAATTTTGCCGGGATCACCATCTGGCGCGGATCGTACTGTATACGGAGATGCCCAGAGGAGGCTTGGGCAACGAATTTGTTGCCAGGAACCAGAACAACCGCGGTGGCGCCGATTAGTAAGGCGTCCCGGTGTACCTCTGGGGGAGCCTTCGTTTTGGGGACAGGTCAAATGTTGGGGCACTTGGACCCAGTCCGTCTTGAGTCATCGAATGATCGAATGTGCGATATCGGACCTGTCCCCAAAATCACGAATTTCTTGCCAAGGTCCCGAAGCAAGCCGGGACGGCTTGCCTAAGTAGGTAAGGCGTCTCGCCTTACTTCTTTGGTGCAGCTTCCAATGTTCCGATGGCCATGGTGAACCTCATGCCAGAGCCTTCGTTTTGGGGACAGGTCAAATGTTGGGGCACTTGGATCCGTCCGTTTTGGATAATCGAATGTGTGATATGGGCCTGTCCCAGGGCCTGTCCCCAAAACAATCGGCATTTGGACTTTCCTCAAAATACAGACACTGATGCCAGGCGGGATACTGAGCATGAGCGAGCATATGTCGGTTGCAGATCATGCCGTCGTGGTATTCGCCTATCGACATGCGCTCTCCACGACTTTCCTTTCCGGAGCGATCGTCACGGCGATCGCGTGCATTATCGTGGCGCTGTCACCTGAACGGCCACTCGCGGCACTGCGCCGCACCCAGCCTGGCTAGTTCGTGATCCAAACCATGTTGTTGTCGTGCGCGTCCTCAACACAATTTTCGGCCACCGGGGTAACCCAGCCGGAGAAGCCAAAGCCCTGGCAAATTCGCGGCGTGACTGCGACGAGCCACCGCAGTGGAACGCGGCAGCGCCGGCATGGTTAAAGGATTGCCGGTCTCCAGCAGGCGGCGGCCGGTTGTGGGGATATCGACAATGTCAAACCAGCTTCCCAAGGCTCCAGGCGGTCCGCAGCTACGGACGATCGCCATGCCGGCCGACGCCAATGCAGGCGGCAGCGTCTTCGGCGGCTGGACACTGTCGCAGATGGACCTCGCCTGCGGCAGCTTCGCCGCTGAACGTGCAGGCGGGCGGGTGGCGACAGTCTCCATCGAGGCGATGCGCTTTCTACGACCGGTGGCGGTTGGCGATGAGGTAAGTTGCTATTGCTCACTGGAGAAGGCCGGCGAAACCTCCGTGGCCGTGAAGATTGAGACCTGGGCGCGCGGCCGCGGCCGGGGCAAGGCGGCGGAGAAGGTTACCGAGGGCGTCTTTACTTTCGTGGCCATTGACGACGAGGGCAATCCCCGGTCGCTGCCTGAAGAGCCCGAAGCAGAAGCATAAACCAGCCGGCGGTCATGTCGTGATAGGCAACACAGGCCCTGGCCGGGGGCAGGTCGGCGGTGGCTCGCTGAAAACTTCAGGTGCCCGGATCGCGCGTGCGGCACTCAGCTCTCAGTAATGATGGCCTTGATCCTCAGCGCAAGCTGCTCCATCGCGAACGGTTTGGCCAATACGTGCATGCCTGGTTCCAGATAGCCGCTGCCAATTGCGGCATTTTCGGCGTAACCGGTGATAAAGAGCACGCGCAAATCCGGCCGGCGTTGTCGGGCGGCATCAGCCATTTGGCGGCCGTTCACCCCGCCCGGCAGGCCAACATCGGTGATCAGGAGATCGATGCGCACGTCCGACTGCAGTACCTTCAGGCCCGATACGCCGTCGGCGGCTTCAATTGCCGCGTAGCCCAACTCGGCCAGCACTTCGGTGACCAACATGCGCACGGTCGGTTCATCATCGACAATCAAGACCGTCTCGCCGACCTCTGCCCGATGTGCCTCTGTGGGCACGGCGAGCGGCACTTCTTGCTCGCTCTCGCCATAGTGCCGGGGGAGATAAATGCGTACGCTAGTGCCTGTCCCCACCTCTGAGTAGATCCGCACCTGGCCGCCGGACTGTTTGGCAAAACCATAAGTCATCGAAGCCCGAGGCCAGTCCCCTGGCCAATCGGCTTGGTGGTGAAGAATGGGTCGAAAGCATGCTCTACCACGTGGGGTGGCATGCCGGTTCCCGTGTCGGTCACGCAGATCGCGATGTACTGACCAGGCTGCATGTCGCGCTCTCGCGCGCCGCGCTCGTCCAGCCAGGTATTGGCGGTCTCGATGGTCAGGCGGCCGCCGTCGGGCATGGCGTCGCGGGCGTTGATGCACAGATTGAGGATCGCATTCTCCAGTTGGTTTGCGTCACATAAGGTCGGCCAGAGGCCCACCGCGAGCACCGTCTCCACCTTGATCTCCGGCCCGACCGTGCGCCGGACCAGATCTTCCATTCCTGTGACAGCCTATTGGGTTGATCCGCTTCGGATCGAGTGTCTGGCGGCGCGCGAAGGCGAGCAGCCGGTGGGTCAGCGCAGCCGCCCGAGTGGCCGCCCCCTGAGCCGCAGCGATGTAGCGATCGAGGTCGCCGATCCGCCCTTGCGCCACCCGCGCTCAGCAACTCCAGACTGCCACTGATCCCGGTAAGCAGGTTGTTGAAGTCGTGCGCCAGGCCGCCGGTGAGTTGGCCCACGGCTTCCATCTTTTGCGCCTGGAACAGTTGTTCACGCGATTGCTCCAGCTAACTGGGCTTCCCGCCGCTCCGTAAGGTCGCGGGTGATCTTGGCGAAGCCAACGAGCTTGCCGTCTATCGTCAATGGCATCGATCACCACATGGCCCAGAAGCGGCTGCCGTCTTTGCGCTGCCGCCACGCCTCGGCGTCGTAACGGCCTTCTCGCGAGCCTGTTCCACGCGCCGGCCGGGACACCGGCCTCGGCTTCGTCGGAGGTAGAACCGCGAGAAATGCTCGCCGATGATTTCCTCTGCCGTATAGCCCTTGATTCGCTCCGCGCCGGCATTCCAGTTGGTCACGCGCCCGTCCGGGTTGAGCATAAAGATGGCGTAGTCGGTCACACCTTCGACCAGCAAACGAAACCCGCCGCTCGGTTTCGAACGCGGTCAGTTCGGGCTGCCCCGCTGTTCCGTCATGTCGCGGGTGATCTTGGCGAAGCCGATCAGCCTTCCCCCTCGCGCATGATGGCGTCGACCACCACCATCGCCCAGAAGCGGCTGCCATCCTTGCGCTGCCGCCAGCCCTCGGCGGCGAAACGCCCGGTGTCGGCGGCCACTTTCAACGCCCGGTCTTCGGCACCCCTGGCGTTTTGATCTTCCTCTGGGTAGAACTGCGACAGGTGCAAGCCCGATCGCCTCTTCGGGGGCGTAGCCCTTGATGCGCTGGGCGCCCGGATTTCCAACTGATCACATATCCGTCGGCATTGAGCATGTAGATGGCATAATCCACCACGCTGCGGATCAGCAGCTCGTGGAGGTCGACGGATGCAGCCATTTACGGTCCTCTCGGGTCGATAACCGGGATGAGCATATGCATCGGTGCCAAACCAGCAAAATCACAGCCAAGTTTCGAAAGCGCTGTTCCACAGTTAGCCAACGTGCCGAGGCATTGAGCCAATCCGTTCGGCTGCTTATGATTTACAGGTAGTGCTGCTTCTCAAAAAGATGAAATAACCCACTGACACGAGCGGCCAGGAACACTGCCTGCATAACGATGTACATGCATCATGTGACCGCAAGCGTGAGCAAACGAGGCTTCCACCGCATCGTCGTGATACCGGCGCGCAGCACTTTTTAGAAACTGGTCAACGGCTCTATGTCGTCTTCCGGATGATATTGAGCAATACCTCATCGACGTATCGGGTCACGTTTCGCCAACACCTCGACGATAAAGTCGGACAACTGGTCGCGTGGCCAGCCCGCAAGGCGACTGCAAGAATATCGTCGCTTAGCCATTGCGCGAGGGTTCGGATGTCGCGGGCCAATCCTTGTGCCTGGGTCCCGGTCTTGGCAATCAGGCTTACACCAACGGCCCTTATTGTTGACCCGTCGCCGGGTCAACGGCCGCCGGTATCTTATTGATCTGGAACGCGGCCGCCCCGCCAACCCCGCGTTCATACCAGTCAGCCCTTCGGGCTGCTGGTATTACACCAGCCCGTCGTCTGGACCATGCTGCCCGTGCGGCCGATCTTGGCCTCCAGCTTCTCGCACCGTGATTGGCGCCCTTGGTCAAGCGCGACAGCGTGTCAGTGAGGCCCTTTTACTGGCGCGCGATGTGAAAAACGCCGCCATCGAGTGGAAACGCCTTAGTGTGCGCCGCCGGCTGAAGCGGCCCCCTTCTTGAGCACGGCGACCGACACCACAGCGCATACCAAAGCGGCGCCAAGCAGGCCAAAGCAGTCGGCATACCCCATCACGGTGGCCTGCGCGCGGATGATCTCCCCCACCGCGATCACCGCGCGATGCATCGCACCGGCTGGGTCGGGAAACCCATGCGCCATGAAATACTGCTGCAGCGCGTTTAGCCGTGTCCGGGTCGCCGGTTCGAGTTGCGAGACATGGGCATTGATGACAAAGGAATGATACTGCTCGCGCTTGGTGAAAAAGGT
>CAWEGF010000014.1:0-72647 GCA_963808535.1 uncultured Verrucomicrobiae bacterium
CGGGGAAGACCAATCAACCGGTATACCGGCGTTGCTTCATGGGACTAATGACGCAACGCCGGCTTTTGTTACCGTACTAGGGGGAAGGAACAATTCCTTAACCCATCTAGATCAGCTTCTCCCATACTTTTTTCGCCGAACCGATCCTGGACCCGGATATGGCCCCCAACCTTTCATCCTCGTTCCCTCTTTTCCACGTTGGAGTGGAAGTTGTGGCGATCGTTTCACGGCCGATTGCTCACTGGTTGCCAGGAAACTCTGACAGATTTTTCCCGCGTCGAGGTGGCTCAAGGGCTACGGTCTGGCTTTTCGCAGCCACCGATGGCCCGGTTGGCGAGGACCCAGAAAACTCAGATTCAAAAGGACCGGATCTCCGATCGGGTAAAGTTTTTCTTCTCCGTCTTCCCACAGGATCACCACCCCATGCGGAGTACGCCGGACCACCTCGGCACGACGATGTAAGGGATCCCGCAAGCGATCGCCTGATTTCAGGTTTTTTATTTCCTCTGCTTCCATGATTCTAAAGAGAGCTTCGCTGAGCCCGGCGAAGGTTTTGCGGTCCGAGTCTTTTTGCTAAGGTTTTCGTTTACGATTCTGTCGATCATTCCAGAGAAATAGTCCGATCAGCACCAGACCAAGCAAGATTGGCAGAATGATACGGGGTTCGAAGAAGGCGTCTATTGCGCTGGCCATTGTGCTAATTCGTCTCTGCCCGCAATGCTGACCTTATGAGGATGCATCTAGGCTTCCTGCACCGCGGCGCCGGCAGCACTCGAAATTTTTACCAAAGTTCCGTCGGACGGTGACCGCGTTGCGCCGCACCAGTACACCTGCCCGGACCGGAGGGAAGTCGCCAAGCGAGCGTCTGGTACGTAAAGCGTCTCGCTTTACCTCTTCAAAAGGCAAACAAGGCTTCGACTCTTGGTCCTGCACTATCACGCATGTCTTGCGCCCGGCGAACGCGTCGAAAGCTGATGTGACAATGCAGCCCGGAGCATGGGCTGACGAGCCGGGATTTGCCTGCATTTAGATGCAGTCAAAGGAGAAGCTAACTACTCATTTGCCGCTTGTGACGGTTTGGCGAAGATAGCCTTCAAAAGTAAAGCGGTGGCAAGCGGCACATAAAAAAACGCGCACCACCAGCATATCCATTGCGGGAACCTGTACCAGCTGCGTCCGATCCGTCTTCAGAAGCCAGTTTACGCAATCCGCCACGGTTTCTTATGTACGATTGCCTAAGTCGTTGATTTTGTGGCGGAAGGGGTGGGATTCGAACCCACGCAAGGATTGCTCCTTGGCCTGATTTCGAGTCAGGTGCCTTCGACCAGCTCAGCCACCCTTCCATTACCTTAAAATCAGGGAGGCGAAGATAGCTTAAATCGTTGGTTTGTCGACGATTTAGTTCTGGCGACGGAAGCCGAGGCTAAGGGCCTCATGAGATAGTCTCTGGACTTTACAAAGGAGGAGAGGGGTACCCGCCGTTCATAAGAGGATTACACTCACAGGTGGCGGTCTTTCGAAGGAGGAAGGGAGCCTGGCGAGACGCTCTCTTAATAGACTTTCTCTTTTTCCGGGTCCCGCTTTTTCGGTCCGAGATACTCGTAGTTATCAGAGAGCCGATACATGGCTTGGCGGTAAAGACCGACGAAATTTGGACTCATGGCATCGAACCACTGAGAAGCCTTGAAAAAGAGGGTAGTGGCACTGATGAAACGGCTGAACGTGAGAATTCCGATGGCCGCATTCAGCCAGCCGATTACTGAAATCACGCTGAGTTCACCCGAAGCTGGAAGAAACGCCGCGTTGCACCATCCGGAGACACTGAGCACGCCGCAAAAGAGAATCACCCGACGCAGTCGTGGTTTTTGCCCGGCCCAATAAAATCGTTCGGGCGGGATAGGTTCACGTTTCGAGTTCAATCCGCTCAGTTTCCAGGTACGGCTCAGATAACGAAAGTCTAGACGGCTCAAAAAGGGGCAGAGAATCGCCGCGACGATGATCGCGGGGAAACAAGGCAGGCGACTCAGCGATTCCAAAAACGTCAGGAAAAGCCAGCCCACCAAGCCGAAGATAACCAGCACTTCGACCATATTCTCCGAAGATAGTTTCCTTTGGGGCCGAATCCAAGCCGGATAACGGTGAAAATTGAGGGGGTAACAGGAAAATAATTAGGGAACGGAAGAATGAACAAGGATGCTTGGCGCTCCTGTTGGGGAAATCGACGCTGGCGTTTTGCTGGGAGGGTTAAAATCTATTTCTCGAGCTTTTTTTTTGGGCGCTTCGGAGGCAAAGCGGGACGCATTGCGTACTCTAGCGAACCATGTTGGAGAGAAATTCTTTCATCTCATCCTTGCTTCCCTTGAAGGCGACTAAAAAGCAGGTGTCCTTTACTCCGGTGAGGCCGCCAACCCATTTCTCATCCTCAACAATTTCCCATTTTCCTTTTCGAGTTCTGACGCCCAGTTCCCTCGATGGAAACATGTAGAGAAGTATTTCTTTGTCGGTAATCGCCATCACCTGGGCCACGGTCGCCCCATCGAACTTGAACACCCGGCATCCAACAGTTTTGATGTTCGCGAACTGCTTGGGAACGGCATAGTGTTCCAAGCCGTGTTTCAGGAAAAACCAGTCCTGGAGATCGCCGGCCTTGGTTTCGACCGCTTCGAATTCGTCTCCGGTCAAATTGTTGGCCGAATCAAGCAATTCGCTAATCCGGTCAGCGCCGTCGAACGAATTCATCCGGTCGGAAATCAGGAAAATCACCATGCAAATGGTTGCCACCAAGCCGACACCCACGGCAAAAAGGATCGTGCGCGGTCGCGCCCGTTTGGGAGGCTCTTCTTCGTCCTCTTCTTCCTCAATCTCTTCTTCCTTTGATGGAGTCTTAGACTGATTTGGCGATACTTCTTTCCCGGGTCTTTCTAGTCTGGGCGTTTCGAGCAGGGCTGGCCAGCGAGTTCGAGAGAGACAGAAGGGGGGCAAAGGTGTCAACCTGTGATTCGGGCAGACTCAAGGAAGAGAGTTCGTGGACAACTTTGTCGTCAAAGGCTATCTGCCGGTCGAAAGCCTCGGAAGAAACAATGTCTGCGCGTGCTTGTGATGCCAAAGAGGCGAGTTCCGGGGCGCCTTCATAAGCCGGTCGGAGTAGAGAAAAAAGCGGTTGCCCCATACCAGATCGAATCAGGGAGTGGCGGATTTGGTTTGCTGATTTTCGAGTGTTTTCCTGGCCGCGCCGATTAGCTGAGCCAACTCCTCGAGATTGAGATCAAGTATTTCTGAAAGAATGCGCGGACTGAAAATTTCGAGATAAAAGAGGGTGATCGCTGAGCGTTCCGGTTCGGGAAGGTGATGAAGTGCCAGGGGCCATCCTGCGAGGTCCGTTTCAGGGAGCTCTGAGGCGTTGGCGGGCAACTTCAGGGCGGTCCGATAAAAGTCTACGTAATCCGGCTGGTTCTGGCTGGGCGGCGTTACCCTGAAACGATCCGGTCAAAGTCTCGCGCAACGCTTGCTCAGCCCGGACTCGCCGACCGGTACGGATCAGCAGGAGGCGGTACAAGGCCTGAATGTGCTCGGAGGCAGAAACAGAGTTCAATCTGTTCATGGTATCTTGTGATTTCCAACCTCTCAAGGAAGTAAAGAAGTTGTCACTGTCAGTGGTCGGTTGTCAGAGGCTGACAAGAGGCGGAGGCCTTTGCCGTTACCGCGCTTGGAAGCCGGGTCTAATTTTGAGGCTAAGGTGCAATTTGTGCCGATTGGCAGAGGATTTCGTCCCGACTGGAAACTGGGAACCGAACTGGCAACTTCTTTGCTGCTGCCACTCCTTGATCTGCTGGGATGGACATGTCACCTTGGCGTGTTTTGATGGCGCTCAAGAATATTCTGTTTGTTTGTACTGGAAACGTTTGCCGAAGCCCGATGGCGGAGGGGCTATTCCGGCAGATGGTGGCGAACCGGCCCGACATCCACGTTCGGTCTGCCGGCGTGAGCACCTTCCCTGGTCAGCCCCCGAGCCCTCATGCTATCGAAGTATTGGCTGAATTACGGGTGGACATTTCCAAGCTGCGGAGTGTCCCGCTCTCCGACGAATTGGTCCGCGGGGCTTCTTGCATCATCGCCATGACTCGCAGCCACATGGAATCGATCCATTACATCTTCCCGGAAGCGGCGGAAAAGACCTTTCTTTTGCGTGAATTTGAAGATTACGCCCCTTCCTTGGATGTCTCTGACCCAATCGGTTTGGGACGTGAAGCCTACGAAGTGACTCGCGATATCATTCGTCGCGCTCTCCCGGGGATCTTGAAATTTATCGAGAGCGGCGCGCTTGACGGCAAATTGAACACCGAAAACCAAACGATGAATCAGCCCGGCAACCTGAGCTTAGAACAAGTCGATCCCGCTATCTTTCAAGCCATTCAAAGTGAACAGAAACGGCAGTTTGAGAACATCGAATTAATTGCTTCGGAAAATTTCACCAGCCGGGCCGTTATGGAGGCGCAAGGCTCGGTGCTGACTAACAAGTACGCGGAAGGCTACCCGGGACGGCGTTGGTACGGAGGATGCGAAAACGTTGATGTCGTTGAACAACTGGCCATTGACCGGGCCAAAGAGATTTTTGGAGCGGAACACGTCAACGTCCAGCCGCACAGCGGTAGCCAGGCCAATATGGCGGTTTACTTCAGCGTGCTGCAACCAGGCGATCGAATCCTGACCATGGATCTTTCTCATGGGGGGCACCTGACCCA
Source organism: uncultured Verrucomicrobiae bacterium (assembly GCA_963808535.1). Taxonomy (GTDB): domain Bacteria; phylum Verrucomicrobiota; class Verrucomicrobiia; order Chthoniobacterales; family JAFAMB01; genus JAFAMB01. Next base: position 4,743 of record CAWEGF010000014.1, read on the forward strand.
CGGGAATAAGGCGAATTTCTCCGGGCGATTTTACGAAGTCACGCATTATGGAGTTAACCGGGAAACCGAACTGATTGACTATGATCTGCTCGCGACGATGGCCGAACAACATCGGCCCCGGATGATCACCGCCGGGGCGTCGGCCTATCCAAGGACGATTGATTTCAGGAAGATGCGGGAAATTGCGGATTCGGTGGGAGCCTACCTTTTCGTGGATATCGCTCACATTGCCGGTCTGGTGGCGGCAGGTCTTCATCCAACACCGGTTGGCATCGCTGATTTTGTGACCACTACTACGCACAAGAGTCTGCGCGGACCGCGCGGCGGGGTGGTGATGTGCAAACCGGAATACGCCAAATCGATCGATAGCTTGGTCTTCCCCGGCATCCAAGGCGGACCGTTAATGCATGTTATTGCGGCAAAAGCAGTCTGTTTTCTTGAGGCGCTGCAGCCCGGATTCAAAGACTACCAGAAGCAAATCACCCTCAATGCGAAAGCGCTGGCGGCCAGTTTGCACATGAGAGGGTATCGCCTGGTTTCGGGCGGCACCGATAACCATTTAATGTTGGTGGATCTCCGGCCCAAAGGGATGAACGGCAAAGTGGCGCAAGAAACGCTTGATCAAGCTGGCATCACGGTGAACAAAAACTCAATTCCCTTCGACACGGAGTCGGTTTTCAAAGGTGGCGGGATCCGGATCGGAACGCCAGCGGTTACTTCTCGTGGAATGAAGGAAGAAGAAATGATGGCCATCACCGACCTGATCGACAAAGCGTTGTCCTCAGGCGGGGATAAAAACGTGTTGTCAGAGGTTCGCGCTGAAGTCAAACAGCTGACTTCAATCTACCCCTTGCCCGGGCTGAGAGGACGCAGAGGGGGAGAGGAGGCCACGGAGGGGGATTGATTTACCACAGAGACGCAGAGAACACGGAGTTCAGAAAATTTAAAAATTCGGAGAAAGGTTCTGCGTCTTGGATTTCAGTTCCGTTTCCGTCCGTTCAGGTCCTTAACTCCGTGTTCTCTGCGTCTCTGTGGTAAATCAATCCCCCTCCGTGGCCTCCTCCCCCCTCTGCGTCCTCTCCTTCAACGATCGTAGAGCTTGGCTAGTTCGTGGAGATATTCCGCGCTTCCGTTCCAAAGAGCGTCCATTTGTTCGCGGCTGATCCGCCATTGCCAATTGCCGACGGCCTGTCCGGGGGTGTTCATCCGGGCCTCGCTCCCCAAGCTGAGCAGATCCTGCATCGGAATGATAAAAAGCCGGGAGGGAGATCCGTAGCCGGCCCGGATCATGTCCCAAGGCACCGCGTCGCCGGGGACCCGGAGGTAACGGCGGAAAAAATCATGAACCACCGGAGATTGTTTGTTGAACCAGCCCCAAGCGGTGTCGTTATCGTGGGTGCCTGGATAGAGCACTGAATTTGGTATGCATTTGTGCGGCAGATATTCGGTGGCCCCTTCGAAACCGAACTGGAGGACGTTCATGCCGGGCACCCCGGTCGCCACCACGAGCTGTCGCACCGAGTCGGTGATGATTCCAAGATCTTCGGCCACCAGTCTTGCTTCCGGGAATTGCGCCTTGATCGATTCAAAAAGGTCTAGTCCGGGACCTGCTACCCATTCGTATTCTCGAGCGTTTTCCGCGGTCGCAGGAATCTTGCAGTATTCGTCGAATCCACGGAAGTGATCGACCCGGATGATGTCGTAGAGTTCAAAGCTCGCGCGGAGCCTGGCCAGCCACCAAGCATAGTTAGTAGCCTTGTGCTTCTTCCAATCATACAGCGGGTTGCCCCAGAGTTGGCCGTCAGCAGCAAAATAGTCTGGGGGCACTCCGGCGACGGCGCGCGGATTGAGATTGGAATCCATCTCGAACAGGTTGGGATGTGTCCAGACATCGGCACTGTCCATGGCCACAAAGATCGGAATATCTCCGAAAATCTGGATACCGCGTGAATTGGCGTATTGTTTTAGCGAAAGCCACTGCCGGAAAAACTCAAATTGGTACCATGCCTGGGCCTCAATTTCTTCCCCGAACTCGGCCTTCGAAATCAGCTTCTTCCCGGTAACATAGCGCTTCACTTCTTCCGGCCAGTTCTGCCATGAACGCCCGTCAAACTTCCCTTTGAGAGCGATGAAACGGGTGTAAGGATCCAGCCACTCTTTTTTTGCTTTTTTAAACGCCGCAAACTCTGTCTTATCGATTCGAGGAGCTTCTGAGATGAAAGTGCGGTAGGCCTTCTTAAGGATTGGCCATCGAAGGATCCATTGAGCGCCGTAATCCACGTGATCTGCCGGAAGCCGGTGAAGTTCCGTCAAATCGCGTTGTTCCAGTAAACCTTGCCCGATCAGGGTCTCCAAATCGATGAAGTAAGGATTGCCGGCGAACGCGGAAAAGCATTGGTACGGTGAATCTCCGAAACCGGTGGGGCCAAGGGGGCAGACCTGCCAGATTTTTATCCCAGCCTCTCCCAGGAAATCGACAAAGTGACGCGCTTCACGTCCAATGGTGCCAATGCCGGTTGAACCGGGAAGCGAGGTAGGATGCAGCAGTACCCCTGCCGCACGATCTTGAAGCCATTGAAATAAGGGAGCCATAGAAAAACGCAAGAAGGCGCCGGAGTCGTTAAGATGGAGGCAAAAGCCGGGTCTCGAGCCTCAGAGACTCGTAGCGTTTCTCCGGACAAAAAAATAAAGAACTCACAAAGGTAAAAACGAATTCAAGATTTTACCTTTGTGCGCTCCAATGCCTCTGGCGTGAAGTAATTCTGACGGCCTCCCCGAAGATCGACCGCCTCATTCTGGGATCTTAAAAACGTCGGAAAGGTTAATCTTCCGGGAAAGCAAGCGTCTCCAAGACAAATTTCTCGTACTTTTCCCGATGCTTTTTCATCCACTCGTTCCGTGCCTGATCCCATGTCAGTTGTCGACCGTTCTCCCCTTCGATCCATTTATATTTTCGAATCTCTTCCTTAATCAGATAAGTGATTCGGTAAAACGGATCCGACAGCATCATGGGCGGAACCTGAACATATTGTTCGGTGTCAAGAATTTGACGCATAGGCAGGCTTATCGGATGACGTTCTCGGTCGCCGCGTCGAAAAGATTGACCTTGTCCATGTTCAGTTGAACCGTCACTTGCTCGCCGAGATGATAGAGATGCTCACCATGGATTCGAGCAATCAGATTTCCGGTGCCGGCCTTGAGGTAAACGAGTGACTCCGACCCCATGGGCTCAGCGATTTCCACCGTCGAAGTAATGGGGGCTGCCAAACCTTCCTTGATATCGTCACTCAAATGTTCCGGACGAATTCCAAATACGATGTCTTTGTCGACATATTTGCCGGCCAGCGTTTCCAAGCGACCCTTCAATGGGAAGACGAGACCGTTCTTTTCCGCCGTCTCCGCAAAGTAGAGACCACCGTCGCGTTTCTGAACTTTTCCTTTCAGGAGGTTCATGGGCGGACTGCCGATAAATCCCGCTACGAAAAGATTTTCGGGTTGCCGATAAAGCGTTAGGGGGTCGGCGACCTGCATAATCAGACCATCACGCATGACGCAAATCCGATCGCCCATGGTCATCGCCTCAACCTGGTCGTGGGTGACGTAAATCATCGTGGAACCGAGCTGAGCATGAAGTCTCGAAATTTCCGACCGCATCTGAACCCGCATCTTGGCATCGAGGTTCGACAAAGGTTCGTCGAAAAGGAAGACTTTGGGACTACGCACGATGGCGCGACCGAGAGCAACGCGTTGACGTTGACCGCCGGACAAGGCGTGCGGTTTGCGTTCCAGCATATGGTCGAGCCCAAGAGCCTTGGAGGTTCGGCCAACCGTGTCGGAAATAAAGTCTTTCTTCTTCTTCGCCAACTGAAGGCCAAAAGCCATGTTGTTGAAGATCGTCATGTGCGGATAGAGCGCATAGTTTTGGAAAACCATCGCAATCCCGCGATCTTTTGGTTCGAGCTCGTTTACGACGCGACCACCGATTGAGATGGTTCCGCTCGTGATTTTTTCGAGACCGGCCACCATCCGCAGCGTGGTTGATTTTCCGCACCCGGACGGTCCAACCAGGACCATAAATTCGCCATCCTGAATCGGGAGGCTAATATTTTTGACCGCCGTGAACGTCGGGCGGCCCCGGTCGTCTGTGTAGGTCTTTACCAACTCCTTAATTTCAACGGAACCTTCACTCATGGCATTAGTTTCTGGGGTTTGATTATTCTTTAACGCCACCGGAGGTCAGACCGCCGATGACAAACTTTTGGCATAACAAGAACACCACCGTTATCGGCACGCCGCTCAAGACTGCCAAAGCGGCAAACCGACCCCAGAGTTTTTCCTGTTCGTACAAAAACGAGTTGGCACCTACCGCCAGGGTCCAGTTATCACTGGACTGAAGAACGACCGATGCCACCGGGTACTCTGACATATAGGAAATGAATGACAGAATAAATACAACCGCAAAAATCGGAAGACTTATCGGAAGGAGGATACGAATAAAGGTCTGGAATTGAGAAGCGCCGTCGATCCTGGCCGACTCTTCCATGCTGGCGGGGATGGTTTCGAAATATCCTTTGATCATCCAGATATAATTCGAGATGCCGCCGAGGTAGATCATGATCAGGCCGGTCTGGGTGTTTAGCCCTAGCCACTTGGCGTATTGACCGGTGAAATCGAGGATGACGTAAAAGGCAATCAAGGAAAGAACCATCGGAAACATTTGCAAAATCAACAGCGCGCTCAGAGTCGCCGATCTGAATTTGAAGCGCAGCCTGGCGAAGGCATATGCCGAGGTACCGGAGAGGAAAATTATTCCTGCCGAAGCTATCACCGAGATTTTGATGGAGTTCCAAAACCAGCGTAAGGGCGGCGTCTCGGCCTTGACCATCCGGGTTTGTCCGGTGGCCGGGTTAATCACCTCCTGGTACGGAATTCCTAGAACAAATTTCCAGTGATCCAAACTAACTTTGTCCGGAAGCAAACGACTGGGGGCAAAATTACCCTGGCGCAGGGAGGCAGAAATCACCATCACGAACGGCACCAGGATCAAGATCAGGAAACAGATGAGAAACCCATGAACCGCTATTTTTCTGATCGTCCCTCTTTGTGTGGCGGTCATAGGTTGCTATTTCCGGTTCGTCGACCAGAGCGCTCGCGGCCCCAAATTATTCGAGAGCTTTCCATGTTTCCTAAATTTTAACGTTTCGCCCGCTCAATTTCAGATTTATCCAGGCCAGAAAGCCGACCACGATGAAAAGGAGCGTGGCGATCGCACTCGCCAGTCCAAAGTTGGTTCCAGAATCCCGGAAGGCAATATTGAAAGTGTAATTGACCAGTAGATCGGTTTCACCCGCGATTCCCCCACCCACCATTTTCGGACCTCCGGCGGTCAGAAGATAGATCAGGTTAAAATTATTAAAGTTGAAGGCAAAGCTCGAGATTAGAATCGGCATCAACGGGGGTAGGACGAGCGGTAGCGTTAGCTTAAAAAAATCGACCACGGCGCCACTTCCGTCAATCGCGCTGGCTTCATAGATCGCGGAAGGAATCGACTGCAGCATTCCGGTGCAAACCAGCATCATGTAAGGGTAACCCAACCAGACGTTGACTAGCAGAATCATCGCGCGCGCTCCCCAGGGGTTCGTTTCCCACTCGGGGGCAAAACCAAAGATGGCTCGCAGGAACTCGTTGACCGCGCCGAACTCCTGGTTGAACAAGCCTTTGAAAATAAGAATCGAAAGGACCGCTGGAACCGCATAAGGGAGAATTAAAAGGGTTCGATAACCTCCGCGAAAGCGAAGCTCCTTCCATTCGAGGATGACGGCGAGCAGCATTCCCACCCCAAAGGTAAGAATGACCGACAGACCCGAAAAGGTGACCGTCCAGAGAAATATCTTCAAGAACGGTCCCTGAATCCGAGGATCAGTTACGATCCGGATGTAGTTGTCGAATCCGCTGTAAGCTCGGAATCCCGCGCCGATCTTTTCACCTTTATCGGTCACGAAGTAGCCCAGCTTAAAATCGGGCCGAACGATCTTGCCATCTTTTTTGTTGGTCAGGGAGCCGTCTGGATTGGGCTTCCAGAGCCGATCGCGAGAGGCGAACTTCTGCAATCCTTCCATCGCGACCAGAGTATTATCCGGCAAGGCAAACTCGCGGCCGCGCATTGGAATAAAAAGCTTCTGTCGGGTGACTTGAGCGAATTCCAAGGCCTTACCTGGCACCTCTTCCTTGGGTGGTAAAGCGGTCAATTTCGCCGGTTCTCCAGGTTCCTTCGGTTGTTCTCCCGGCATCAATTGAAATGGCCCGGAAACGAACCGTTTCGTCGGATCACTTTCGTTCTCTAAGTAGAGGACATATTTCCCATCTTCCTGGGTGTATAACTTGTACTTGTAGGATACGTCACCCACCGCATAACTTTCCTGCTGCAGCAGGGCGAGAGAGCGGTCGAAATAGAGCAGATTCTGCGAGCTGTACCTGGTGAAGCTCAAAAAGACCATGTAGACAATCGGGAAAATCACGAAAAGCCCGAACCCCAGAAATCCAGGGAACAGATACCGGTAGGTATAACCGGCTTTGGAAAGATAAACGTAGGCGCCTAAGACCGATGACCACCAGCATCGCCAGAGCGACCCAAATGTTCCCGGTCCGATAAATATTAAAATCCAGGTAGAGCGCCGGTAAAACTACCAGCGCTACCAGGATTTGCCGGATGGGGTAAGCTCGATCGACGCTCACTTTTCCATGTTTCTCTTCGCGTCATCCAGAGCCGCTTTGGGAGGAGCTTGCCCGTTGGTGGCGATCTGAAATGCGGTTGCCATTGAACTCCAAAACTTGCCCATTTGAGGGATGTTCGGCATTACGTCGCCATTCTTAGCGTTCTCGTAAGTCGTTTTGATGAGCGGATCTTTGGCGGTCATCTCGTCAGAAAGCGTCTTTAAAGCCGGAACTCCGATCGGTACGTCAGCATCGATCATTTTTAGGCCCTCCGGAGTAGCGACGTATTTTTCGACAAACTGCGTCGCGAGATCCGAATTGGAGGTCGCTCGATTGATGAGTGCCGTCAGGACGCCAACGAAAGGTCTGCCAGGATTGCCATCCACTCCAGGTAGCGGTGCCAGGCCAAAGTCGATTCCACTTTTGCGGAGGTTTGACCAGGCCCAGGGTCCGCTCACCATCATGGCCAATTCGCCACCGTTCATTTTTTGGTCCATCACGCTGTAGGAAGCACCTTTTGGCATGACCCCGGCATTGATCAAGCCGACAATTCCCTGCAGCCCTTTAACGGCTCCCTCATTATTCACTCCAATATCCGCGATATCGTAGCCGCCTCCCGCGACCTTTTTGAAGGGGTAACCCCCGCCGCTGGCCAGGAATGGCCAGCTGAAATACGGCGTGTTGTAGTCCCACATAATCGCGATGGCGTTTGGATTTTTGGCCTTGAGTTCCTTGGCAAAGACCGGGACCTCTGAGAGCTGGGCTGGTGGGGCGGTAACAAACTTCTTATTGAAAATGAGTGACACCGCTTCCAGGGCAATGGGATATCCCCAGATCTGGTTGTTATGAGTGACCGCGTCCCACGACATTGGGATGAAGTTGGCTTTGAAATCATCTTTGATTTCCAAAGGCTTCAGCAGGCCAGCGTCGGCCCATTCTCCTAGCCGGTCATGCGCCCAAAACACAATGTCTGGACCTTTGCCGGCTTGGGCGGCGGCCTGAAATTTGTCGGTCAGACCATCCGGCGTTTCAACTTTCACCGGGACGCCGAGATCCTTCTCAAATTTTTTTCCGACTTCGGCCAGGCCATTGTGGCCCTTGTCGCCACCGATCCAGACCAGGAGTTCGCCGTCTGTCCATGCGAAGGCCTGGAATGTAGAACTGAGCAGAAATAACCCGAAAGCAAGCTTCGTGACCATTCGATGAATTAGGTTTTGGGGGGCAAAAAAAATCTCCCCTCGCCGGAGACCGGGAGGGGAGATTAGTCTAGAACTTAACCTAGCAAAGGCAACTTAAAACCAGATTTCCATCTGACTACCAAGCAGCCAGCCTTGGTTGCGATGAGGAGTTGGGCGCTCTTTTGCCAGACCCCATGCTTCCCTCACCAATTTCACTTTTCAGGTGGGAACCCCTTCCGGCGGTCCCGAGCAATTTAACCCCCGAACCCCGACCCCCTGTCTCAACAAACCCGCACGCCGTTGTTGACCCTCACTCGCGTCGATACGTAGTTTGTCTCACCGCTTAGTACGGAGGCGGGAACTATGACCGACAAAATGCCTGTGAATCCATTGCTCCAGGGCCTCGCGAGTCGTGCGATGCCAGAGCCTTGTTCTGTCGTCATCTTCGGCGCCACCGGAGATTTGACGCACCGAAAGCTTGTCCCGGCGCTCTACAATCTCGCCGCTGACGGAGACCTGCCGCCCGGCCTGAGTGTCGTCGGTTTTGCGCGCAGAGATAAGAACGACGAAATCTTTCGAACTGAGCTCGAGGAAGCCGCCAGGAAATACTCCCGGCAAACCATCAACGACGATTTATGGAAGAATTTCGCGAGCGCTATTTATTACCATCGAAGCGAATTCGGAGAGGTGGAGGGGTACCAGCGGCTGCGAGAACGGCTCAATCAGTTGGACAAGGATCGCGGAACCAGGGGAAATCGGCTCTTTTATTTATCCGCCGGTCCCGATCAGTTTGAAAATATTCTTACCAACCTCAAGAGCTCGGGGTTGGCGGAAACCCCCGCCGGAAGCTGGGCCAGGGTGATCGTGGAAAAGCCATTCGGGACTGATCTCACCACGGCTCAACACCTGAACAATACGGTCCACAAATGCTTTGACGAAACGTCCACTTTCCGGATCGACCATTTTCTGGGCAAGGAAACGGCTCAGAACATCATGGTCTTGCGTTTCGCTAACTCGCTTTTCGAGCATCTCTGGAACGAGCGCTACATCGATCACGTCCAGATCACCGCCAGTGAGCAGCTGGGCATTGAGAACCGGGCCGGCTATTATGAGGGGGCCGGGGCGTTGCGGGACATGGTTCAGAATCACCTGTTGCAACTGCTCTGCCTGATCGCGATGGAACCTCCCACGGATCTGAGCGCCGACTCGATCCGGGATGAGAAGGTCAAAGTGCTGCGTTCACTGCGGCGAATCGCGGGGCCGGAAGTTGTTCGCAGCGTGGTCCGCGGCCAATATGCCGCCGGCTCGATCAACGGCAAACCGGTGGTTGGTTACCGGGAAGAAAAGAACGTCAAACCCGAGTCCCAGACGGAGACCTACGTGGCTCTCAGGCTGCTCATTGACAATTGGCGCTGGGCCAACGTGCCATTCTATATCCGGGTCGGGAAAAGGTTGCCGAAAGGAGGAACCGAGATCGGCATCCATTTCAAAAACGCGCCGGGTGTTTTATTTAACCGCGATCAGAGCGGGGTGCGTGACGGTTCGCAAAACGTGTTAGTGATTCGGATTCAGCCGGACGAAGGGGTTTCATTGCGTATGCAATCGAAAGTGCCGGGAGCTAGTGTCCGGATTCAGCCGGTAAAAATGGATTTTCGATATGGAACTTCGTTTGGGAAAGCCAGCCCCGAGGCCTACGAAAGGCTGTTGCTCGACGCGATGGCCGGAGATGCGACGCTTTTTGCCAGGAGGGATGAAGTTGAGGAGGCCTGGAGATTTATCGACGACGTCGAGGAGGGTTGGCATACGGAAGGGAATGAGTCGGGCCTGTTTTTTTATCCTTCCGGGAGCTGGGGTCCGCCCGAGGCGGACCAATTGATCGAGAAAGACGGCCGCGCCTGGCGCCGGCTGTAGTTCATTGGGGTCACATCTAAATACTCAACCTTGGCGCTGGTTTTTGCGGCGGAGGGATATTTCAGAAGGTCGGTCGAAGGTTGAATATTCAGATGTGACCCCGATGGAGACGCGGCGAATGTTGAGTATTTAGAGGTGACCCTATTATGATGTCGGAAATCCAAGATTTAGCGCGTGGGCTGCCGGTGGAAGTAGCCCAAATCAATCGAAGTCTGAAAGCACTTTGGGAGAAGGAATGGAATGTTCTGACCAGAGCTTCGTTGATCAATTTTGCGGTCTATAGCGAAGCGGCGGATGCCCTGAGCGCCAACACGCAACTGATGGAACAGGTTACCCGCGAGCACGCCTGCCGGATCATTCTTTTGGCGGCCAATCCGGCAGCTTCCAATCACCGGGTCCAAGCCTGGATCAGTGCGCATTGTCACGTGACGGGAGCCAGTTCGAGGCAAGTTTGCAGCGAGCAAATCGCCTTTCTTTTGAATGGCAGCAGTCCGGATCTGATCCGAAATATTTTATTCAGCAACCTGGATTCCGATCTGCCCTTATACCTATGGTGGCAGGGAGAATTTTCGAATCAGATTGATCAACAGCTATGGAGTTGGGTCGATCGATTCTATTTTGACAGCCATTCCTGGCGGGAGCCTGCTCAGCAGATCAAGATCCTCCGAGGGTCAGTGGCTTCAGCAGGATCGCGCTGCGTGTTATGCGACCTGAATTGGCGTCGGTTGATTTACCTGCGGCTGGCGTTTGCCCAACTCTTTGACCATCCCTGGGCAGGAAACCAGGTTGAGGCCATTCGGAATCTGGAGGTGACCTATAATCCCGAATATTGGACCACGGCCATCCTTTTTATTTCCTGGATCGCGCGTCAATTGGACTGGGAATTAACGGAGAAGAAGGATTTTGAGTATCGGTTCAACTTACCGAAAAGCGATTCACCTATTTCCGTCAAGCTAACGGGCTTACCCGGGCCATGGATCGGGCGGGCTAGACTGGGGTTTGACCAAGGTTATCTAGAAGTAAATTGGTCCGGCAACTTTCTGGAAACCATTCTCCAGGGCGAATCTCAGCTAAAGCAGATGCTTCCAGCAGGTGGAACGACAATGGCAGGCTTGGTACAGGAGGAGTTGTCCAGGGGAGGAGAACACCGCACTTACCTGGGCGCACTGAAGATTGCAGAAGAACTCTGGAGCGGGGAGTAGGGGAGACAGAATTCAGGAGTTGCAGGAGTTCAGGAGTTGCAGAATGGGAGCCCTTGGTTTTCTGAAAGCTCAGAGGCTTAGGTCCAGATCCATTCTGAATCCTGAAGTCTCGAATTCCGCCTCTCTCTCCGGTCCATCTCGATTCGAGCTGGTAAGCTTTCAGCAAACCAAATGCTCCCATTCTGCAACTCCTGAACTCCTGCAACTCCTGAATTCTGCCGTTACTCCCCCCTTGCCTTCCTGGCGATTTCTATGTACGCGTGACAAGGTCATTTCCCCCCATTAATCAATGAAAACCGTAACTTCACTGAAAACTGTCGAGACAAAAATCAGTTCGTTGGTCGACGCGGCGCTGGAAAAAAGCGGCGGGTTGCTCCGGTTGGCTCCCTGTTGGGTGCCGAGGTCATTTCTTCAGCCGGGCCGCAGGCTTAAACTACATTCCGACGATCTTTACGCCTATGGGTTGGATCGGGGAGGAATTGACGAGCGCTGGTTCGCGTCGACGACGATTGCTACGAATGAAAATCGGACGCCGGACGAGGGGTTGAGCTACTGCGTGTTTGACGACGTCCGTTTTACCTTGGCAAATGCCGTGCAAGAACGCGGAGCGCAGATGGTCGGCGAATCGATCTGGAGCAAATACCGTCGCTGGCCGGTCTATTCCAAGTTTTTCGACAACATGGGCCCGATACCGCACCACATGCATCAATTCCAGGAGCATGCCCAACTGGTCGGACAAGATGGGAAACCAGAGAGTTATTATTTCCCTCCGCAGCACAACACGGTCGGAAATAATTTCCCTTACACCTTCATGGGGGTCGAACCAGGCACCACCAAGGCGGAGGTGAGACGTTGTCTGGAAAACTGGAACAAAGGGGACAACGGGATCCTGGACCTATCCAAGGCCTATCGTCTGAAACCTGGAACCGGGTGGTTGATCGGCCCTGGGATTTTGCATGCGCCTGGTTCGCTCTGTACCTACGAACCGCAATGGGGCTCCGATGTTTTCGCGATGTTTCAATCGTTGGTGGAGGGAAGGGAAGTTCCCAGGGCTCTCCTGGTGAAAAACATTCCGCCGGAGAAGCACTTCGATTTGGATTTCATCATGAGCGAGTTGGACTGGGAAGCGAATGTCGATCCCAATTTCAAAGACAATCATTACATGGAACCAGTCCCAGTCGCGGATTCGGGTTCTGAAGGATATATCGATCGTTGGATCGTCTACGGTAAAATTAATGGTGAACAACTCTTCACGGCCAAGGAATTGACCTTGGAGCCCGGGACGAAGTGTACCGTCCGAGACAATGGCGCCTACGGTTTGACCGTGGTACAGGGCAGCGGAAAAATGAACAATCTGACGCTCGATTGCCCAAAGCTGATCCGGTTCACGGAGTTGACCGAAGACGAAGTTTTCTGCACCGAAAGCGCAGCCAAGGCCGGGGTCGTTTTCGAAAACACCAGTGCCGTCGAGGACCTGGTGGTTTTACGATACTTTGGCCCTGAGGTGAATCCGGAAGCACCCGCCATGGGCGCACATAAGGGGTAGTAATCAGCCGGGCAGTTCGGGGGTGCGATTGGCGGCAGTCCCGGAGGGGAGACCGGTGGAGCAAGCTTGATTTTTTCTGTTCGCCGAGATCATGATCGGCGAACGGATGGAAACGATGAAAGCCGAACTCCTTTCCGGCGAAGAGTTGGGTACTCATCGATAAAACTCCGCGCGAAAATCTCTGAAACCATGAGAACCACTCGATCGTTGGCAATCACTTTGTTTTTATTTTTGGCGACGGGATCGGCAATCCAGGCGTTGGCCGCTGATAAGGAGCTGAAATCTGTTGGTCTGACCGTGGGCGATCTTGGCAATCCGTTTTTCGACCAGATTGCTCATGGGGCAGCGGCACAAGCTAAGACGTACAATCCGAATGTGAAGATTAGCTCGCTCTCGAGCAACTACGACGTCAAGAACCAAGCGAGTCAGATGAAAGACTTTCTAACCTCCGGCGTCGACATGATCATTTTGGGTGCAGCGAACAGCAAAACGATCGGAGCCAGCGTTAAACAGGCAAAGGCCCGGGGGACAATCGTGGTGGCGGTCGATGTCGGTGCTGAGGGTGGGGTTGATGCCACGGTAATGTCCGATAACCGTCAAGCTGGCGAACAGGCCGCCCAATACATCGTCGACAAGCTCCACGGGAAAGGGCAAATCGTGGTCGTGAACGGCCAACCGGTCACTTCGGTTCGCGATCGGGTCGCCGGCGCCCTTTCGATATTCAAAAAATATCCAGACATTAAAATCTTATCGCAAGACCAGAATGCTAAAGGAACCAGCGACGGCGGCCAGCAAGTGATGACCGATCTGTTGACTGCTTACCGGCACCTGGATGCCGTTTTTGCCGTTAATGATCCGACGGCAATTGGCTGCGATCTGGCGGCGCAACAAGCCGGTCGAACAGAATTCTTCATTGTTGGGGTAGACGGCTCTCCCAAGGGGGTCGAAGCTTTGAAGCGGAAGGGAAGTTTGTTTGAGGCGACTTCGGCTCAAGATCCATATTTGATGGCTCAAAAAGCCGTCGCAGCGGGATACGATGTTTTCCAGGGAAAAAAACCGGAAAATGAAACGATCCTGATCCCGGTGAAGCTGATCACCCGCGACAACGTCGGCGATTACACGGGTTGGACGCGCTAGCATCAGAAGTGATGGTGAGAGTGGTAGTGGAAGTCCTGGGAGGGGGTGGGATCTGCCGATGGACCTATCCCCAGACTATCGACTTCGAAGAGCGCGAAGTCGCCATAGAAAAGTTACCTCATGATGAAATACATTCCTCACCTACCACCAACACTTTCACCATCACTCGTCCCGAGGTTTTCGAGGACTTGCAAGGTTTCGCTGAGGTTCCGCTCCATGGTGTAGCCTCGGGCCAGCTCGGCACATTGATCCCGGGCGGATTCGCGGCGGATGGGATCAATCCATTTCTCCATCGCCTGCTGGAGTGCTTCGACATCCTCGGCCCGACCGATGATTTCCCCATGGCGCCCGGATTCAACAATCTCGGAAAAGCCGTTGGTGATGGTGGTGATGACCGGTAACCCGTAGGAGAGAGCTTCCAGACAGGCATTTGAAAATGGATCGTAGACCGTCGGCAGAATGAACATATCTGCTGCAGCGAAAAGGGAATGCATATCGGTGACCGGCCCCAGAAGGCGAATTTTTTCCGAACTGATAAGACCGCTTCTTGCCTGTTCCCGCCACCAAGAGGCGGACATTGGGGTTCGAAATCCGTTCGATGGCCTGCAGGCCATACTTCAGACCCTTCCGATCCCAGCCGGAGCCAGCAAATAAAAAAGCGATGTCGTTCTCCCGAAGACCCCATTGACGCCGCATTTCCAAGCGGCTTTGCGGTTTTCTTTTGAAATGGTTATTCGGTAACCCGTTATAGACCACAGATATCTTTTCTGCGGGATAAGCGAATGCGTTGATAATTTCTTTGCGCACCATATTCGAGTTCGCGATCACATGTCGTGCACCTTTTTGTTCGAACAGGTTTCGCTCGAGCTGCAGCAGTTCACGGTGCTTATGATTGGCGAAGCGAAAACAGGCGCGCCAAGCCGGTTCGTGCGCGACTCGGATGGCCAGCCAGAGTTTATGGACCCCATCGCCAGCGCGGTAGCAGTCACATTGCAAGATACGCTCCAGGCTGAAGAGGATCTCATCTGGTCGCCGGCAGTCTCGAACCGCTTTGGCGAACGGAAGCGGACTCGACGCATCAGATCCGGATCACCGGTCCGTAAGGCCATTCGGACTGAGGCCAAGCCCGAGTAGTATAGAGAGCAGGCTGATGGCCGGCATCTTTCAGGGCGCGCCCCAGCCGCTTCAAATAGCTTTCCGCACCGCCGGTAGGAGAAAATCCGCGTCGGACAAGCCCAATCTTCATAGCCTGTAAGGTTCGAAAAGCGTCAAGGTTTTGCGAACAGTGCAGGCTAGCCGGTTTGCGTCAACTTGCTTCCAGCGTAATCTTGCTCCGATTCATGGAGAAAGAACCGCGCCAGGTGCTTTACGCTACCGCTGCCAGAATTAGTGGGGTGGGTCTCGATGCGGTGGCGCACGAAACACTGCGCGGCATTCAGGGTCAATTAGGGTTGGCTATCGCTTATGCCAATCGGGCCAACGACCTGGACTCCGGTAAAATCATGACCTTACGGTGGCATCCGGTGCGCTTGCTCTCGAGCCTGGAGCGCAAATACTATTACGGAGCGAAGAAAAAAACATTGGATCGGGTGGCCAGCCGATTTTTGCGGAAGAGGTCATTTGACTTGTTTCATGGATGGGCCGGAGAAGCGCTGCTCTCGCTCAGGGTCGCCAAAGAACTGGGCATCCCCTCGGTTCTGGAGATTCCAACCTGGCACCGGCACAAAGGGAATGTCGTCCCGCTGAGAACCGAGGCAGAAATCCAGATGGAGAAGGCCCCGATGACAAGACGTTGGTTGAATCGGCTCCTGGTCAGCCGCCAGCGAACCCTCGAGGAATACGAACTGGCCGATCTCCTGTTGGTTCTTTCCGAAAAAGCGGAAGAGACGTTTTTGTTTGCTGGTTTCCCCAAGAGTAAACTGTTCCGCATGGCGCGCGGGGTGGATGTGGAACGATTTAAACCAGGGCCTCCACCCCCGATTTTTCGGGCGCTGTTTGTCGGCGCGCTGATAAAGCGAAAAGGCGTTCACCTTCTTCTGGAGGCGTGGAAAAAACTCAACCTCCCTGATGCGGAACTCTGGTTGGCGGGCCATCCTCACGGTGAACTCACGCCATACCTGAGTGACTTACCCGCCTCGGTTAAGATTTTGGGATTTAGCCGACGCGTCGAAGAGTTGTACCGGCAGTGCAGCGTATTTGTCTTCCCGTCAGAATGCGAGGGGAGCGCCAAAGCCACCTACGAGGCGGCGGCGTCCGGTCTTCCCCAGATAACCACCAGGGAATCCGGAGATGTTGTGATCGATGAGTTGAATGGGATATTAATTCCTCCGAACAATTGTGAAGCCCTCTGCGAAGCGATCCTGCGGTTATATCGCAATCCGGAACTTGCTTTGGCAATGGGTGCAGCGGGCCGGGAAAGAGCAGTCGGGCAATTCACTTGGGATCATTTCCGGCAAACGGGTGGCGGAAGCGTATCGGGCTGCCATGGCGATCCGACAGCCGCAACTCGCCTGATGAATTCCATCTTAGTGATCCAACTTAAGCGGCTGGGGGACGTTTTATTAACCACGCCGGCTCTCAGCGCTTTGCGGAAACTCTTTCCTGACGCCCATATTACGCTTTTGGTCGATCACCACTCGGCCGCAGTGGCGCCCGCCATCCCGGACATCAATGACGTCTGGGTCTACAACCGTAACGCGTCATTCAACCTCTGGTTAGAACTTGTCCGACGGGGATTTGACCTGTGTCTTGATTTCACGGGCAACGATCGTTCGGCGCTGGTCTCCTTTTTCTCAAAGGCTGCCCAACGCGTTGGATTTAGCTTTGTCGCGAAACGCGCAGCGCGTTCCTGGGGTTACACCCAACTGATCGATTCGCCGGTCCGAGAGAAGCACACCATCGATCACTATCTCGATCTGGTTCGGTCCCTGGGTGATTTGGTCTCGGAAAGTGCTGTTTCCCTTCATCTCAGCGAGAGCATTGAGCGCTCAGCCGAAACATTGCGGCGGCAGATCGGCCTTCCGGGTCCCTATATGGTGGTCCATCCGGGCGCCGCGCGGCCTGAGAAATATTGGCTACCTGACCGTTGGGCGACGGTTATTGAATATGCCCAAAAATCTCTCGGGCTTCCTTGCCTGATCACCGGAGGCCCTGATTCGTCCGAATTGCGGCATATCGCTGAAATGCTCGCCAGATCGCGGGACGGATCGAAGATTTTCAATCTGGCTGGCAAGGTCGATTTCTTGTTGAGTGCCGCCATGATCAGACAAGGAGCCTTATTTGCCGGGGTGGACACCGCCGCCGCCCATCTGGCTTCGGCCTTTCAGCGACCTGAACTAGTCCTTTTCGGTCCGACCAATCCCTTTCAATGGCATCCGAGGCACCAATCGGCGGTCGTCGTCCGGGCCGGTTTCGAGGATCCACTCGATCATTTTGAGCCGCGGCAGAAAGGCTCTCCGATGAGTGAATTGTCGACCGAAACCGTAATCCGTGGTATGGAGACGGCCTTTAAGTACCTGAAGTAACCATCGGGAGAGAATTCAGACCTCAAATTCAGGATTAGCAGAGAGGGAAACTCTGCAACGGCCAACAAAGATTCAGAAAGCTCACCGTAGTTATTCCATGGCAAAAAAAAGACCTTCCCCACGCGAATTTGCACGGATGCTGGTTGGCCCGTACCGGGATCTGTTTCCTTTCCTGAGGCCTCATCTTGGGCGGTTCATCCTGGCGCTAGTGTTTGGAGCTTTATTCGGGCTGATTTCCGGGCTTTTGCCGCTGGTCTTGAACTATGTGAATTCCCAGGTCTTTCCCCAAGGCAAGAACAAGGTCGACATGTTGAACGACGCGGTTCACGGCACCGGCGCGGGGATCAACTCCGTGGTGCTGGTTTGTTCAGTGATCCCGTTTATTTTTGTCCTGCGTAGCTTGTGCGATTATCTGAACAGCTACTACATGGCCTGGGTGGCATTGCGGGTTCTGGCGGACATCCGTTCCAAGCTTTACACTCACATCCTCAACCAATCGCTTGAGTTCTTTAACCGCGAACGATCCGGAAATTTAATCTCCCGCGTAGCGAACGATACCCGGATGGCCCAGACCGCGTTGACCAGCATCAGCAGTGATCTGATCAAGCAGCCTTTGACCGTTATCAGCGCCTTTATCGTGCTGATTCATTTGGATTGGAAATTTACCATCGTCAGTCTCTTCCTGTTTCCGGTCTGCATGGTGCCGATCATCTACTACGGTAAGAAGGTTCGCCGCCAGGGGAAACTAGAGGAGGAGCGGGTAGGCTCGATGATGTCGATCTTGCAGGAGAGCTTTGCCGGAATCCGGGTGATCAAAGCCTTCGCGCGGGAAAAACGCGAGGCGGAGAATTTTGCCTCCATCAGCGATGAACAATTCAAGAGCGGAGTTCGGGTCCGCAAAGCCATCGAAATCGTCAGCCCGATGGTGGAAGCAGTTTCGGCGATCGGAGTCGGACTGGCGCTTTTCTACGTCTGGTACACCCACCTGAGCGCCGCGAAGTTTCTCGCGCTGTTGGCCGGTATCTTCATGCTTTATGATCCGATCAAAAAGCTAAGCAGAATTCATCTCGTAATGCAGCAGTGCTTCAATGCCACCAATAATATATTCGAGATTCTGAATAGGAAGCCGGCGATTGAGGATGAACCCGGGGCGGTGGAGATCGAGAGAAGCGAGGGCGACCTGAGTATCGAGAAGGTGACTTTCCGCTATCGCCCCGGCTTACCGGCGGCTGTAGACGGCCTGACGCTGCATGTCGAACCAGGAAGATATTATGCGCTGGTCGGATCGAGCGGAGCCGGAAAGAGCACCATCCTTTCCTTATTGCTGCGGTTTTACGAGCCGGAAGCAGGTTGTATCCGTCTGGATGGACGCGATATCAAGACGATCAAGCAAACTTCGTTGCGTGGTCAGATCGGCATGGTTTCCCAAGACACTTTTCTCTTTCACGATTCGATTCTCAGCAACATCCGGTACGGGAGGTTGGATGCTTCGAAGGAAGAAGTCATTGATGCGGCGAAACAAGCGTACGCCCACGATTTTATCATGCATCAGCCGCACGGCTACGAGACGGTCATCGGGGACAAAGGATGTCTGTTGTCCGGTGGTCAGCAACAACGGGTCTCAATCGCCCGGGCGCTCCTGAAAAATGCTCCGGTCTTGTTGCTGGACGAAGCGATGTCCGCGCTCGATTCGGAGGCCGAACGCGAGATTCAAGCGGCTCTTGATCGCCTGTCCGAAGGACGCACGGTAATTGCGATTGCTCATCGATTGTCCACTGTCCTCAAAGCGGATCAAATCGTGGTAATGGATCGTGGCGAAATTCGAGAGATCGGTACTCACCGGGAATTGCTGGATAGCTCAACGATTTATCGAAAGCTGTATGACCTGCAATTCAATGTGCAGGCCGAGGAATTTGCTGGTGTGGCTTGAGAGGAGAAGGGGAAGAAGAGAAGAAGAAGAAGAATTTTTTAACCACAGATTTCACAGATTACACAGATTAAGAAAATGGTTTGGCGTTGTGGCGCGTGACGGTTTGGCCGTGTAAAACGCTACATAAGCGACTTCGGTCAGAAGCCTTTCCCTAGGAACGTGGCATGAGACGAGCCTCTTCCCGCCTACGGTGTCACGCGCCGAAACCCAACCCAATTCCAAATCTGTGAAATCTGTGGTTAAAAAATTCTTTCTTCTCCTATTGCTGAGCATCTCTCCGTGTAATCGCCTCCTGGAGAAATTGGCGTCGCCGTTCGCGAAAATGTTCCAGGCGTTTCTGCTGATCGGGATTTAAATCGCCGTCGATCTCGGCCAAGGCCGCGTCAAACGCATCGCTACCTTGTTGCATGGCCTGGATCTGAATCAATTGCATTTGCTTAACCGCTGCTTCGACGCGCGGCCGGATCTTGGCGCTTTGTTCGGGCGTGAGCTTGCCGATGCGCTGCAATTTTTGCATCAAATTGTCGCTCCAGGCGTGAAAACTGCGCGTCGGGTTCGGCATCGCCTGTTTGCGCAACACTGAATAAGTAATGACCGATCCGCTCAGGCCGCCCGTCAGAAAAAGGACGGCGAAGACCAAGGCTAGTTTCCAGCTGGGTCCCATAGGGAGTAGGCCATTTCAACCGTCGATTCCTGATCATCCGACCCGGACGAGTTCGTTTCGATGTCGATTCCCAGAGCGGTTCCCAGAATGATCAAAGCGGTCGCCACGGAGAGAATCGATGTCCGGAGAAAAGCCTTATTCTCCTGGGCGCGGTTGCGGTGTTGTTGCAGGATGTTCTCGGCAAAACCCGCCGGCATGGACGCCGGCAAATCTCTGCTCGCCCGGCGAGCGGCTGCGAAAAGCCTTTCAACATTCTCTTCCTCTTTCATTTCTCGAGTCGTTTTACCGCTGCTGCGAGCTTTTGTCGCGCCCGAAACGCGGTCACCTTGACTTTAGACGTTTTCCAACCGGTCAGGTCACAAATATCCGCCACCGATTTTTCTTCCAGATAGAGCCATTGAACAATCAGACGTTCGGCCGGTTTCAAAGTCAAGAGCAGCCGGTTTAACAAATCCCGGCTTTCTTCCGGCGATTGCTCTGGCGGTTGGCTGGCATTTTCCTTGAGATTGTCCAGGATGGCTTGCTGATCTTCGCTGAAATCTGACCAACGGTATTCGGGACGGTTCCTTTGTTTTCGCAGATGATCGATACAGGTGTTGACCGAGATTCGCGATACCCAATGTTCAAAGGGCATGTCGGCACGAAACTGGTGAAGCTTAGCGAAGATCTTCAAAAAAATCTCCTGCGAGAGATCCTCCTCCGACTCTCGTCTGGGAAGATGGTTGCGGACGATTCTGATCACGACCGGATAGAGTCGCTGCACCAGTTCTTTCGCCGCCGTTTCGTCGGAGTTGCGAGCGCGGGTGATCAGTTGAAAAAGTTCGTCGCGCGACATCGTCGATCAGGCGGCCCGATTTAAACCACGAAGTTTTGAGTTTTGCGATTTTGATTTTGAGTGTTCATTCGACGGCGGGCGAGGCTGCGGTCACGCCGAACTAAAACTCAAAACGCAGAACAAGAAGGCTAATCATGGCAATATTTGGCGAATTCAGAGATTTTGCATTCAAGGGAAACGTGATCGACCTGGCAGTGGGCGTTATTATAGGCGCCGCCTTCGGCAAAATTGTCACCTCGTTGGTGAATAACATTTTCATGCCGATTCTAGGCTTGATTCTGGGGAGGGTCGATTTTTCCAACTTATTTATTGTTCTGAATGGGCAGCAAGTGGCGTCGGTCAAGGAGGCGGCCGACAAAGGAATACCAGTTTTCGCTTACGGTATGTTCATTAATACGGTCATTGAATTTTTGATCATTGCTTTTTGTCTGTTCATCGTCATTAAACAGGTCAATCGCTTCAAGAAGCCAGTGCCCGCCGCCCTTGGTCCTTCGAATGAGGAGAAACTGCTATCCGAAATCCGGGACTTATTGAAAACCGGGCGGCCGGTTTGACCAGCGGGTCTTGTTGAGTAGGCCAGAGGCTGACGGCGAATCCGTTTTTCCTAGCGCGGTTTCGTCGCTTCATGCCAAAAAAGCGGCAACGATGCAGAGGATGATCAGGAGCAGGCATAAGCCTCTCACTAGCCATCCTGGCATTCCGGCGACCCCCCAGTGGGCAAGCAAGGCCGCTACGACTGCCAGGATGAGTATCGTCACAGCCCAAGAAAGCATATTCTCCGTACAATGGCTTAAAGCGTGCCATGACAGATGCAGTGTTGGAAGCCATTCATAATCAAGCTGTTAGCTGTTTAGAAATTCGGTGCTCGAACAATTCAACATGCAGCCTGCAAGCCCCCGGCCAGCGTCATGCAAGGTGACGGGGTCACATCTAAATCTTCAACATTCGAGTTCGGTGTCCCGCCTGGTAACGAAAGCGCGTCCCGCTTTTCTGCCAGAGGCTGAACGCAGGACGACCAGGCCAAGCGCCTCCTTTTGAAAAGGAAAGTCCGGACGTGACTCCAAATAATTGTGTTAAGTTTGGAAGAACGGGGCGCGTTCAGTGCTCTTACGATTGCGACCACATGCACTCACGCGCCAGGAAAGTTTCATCACCATCAAGGTTGTTATTTCGGGTTTGGCAATGTGTGGGCTTGTTGATTGGCCTGCTTTTCGCGTCCGGCGAATCGGTGGAAGCGCAGTTGTACAACGGCAAAGAGCTGGTCAAGCCCTCGATCGTTTCCGACGTCAAGTCCATTAAACCGGGTGAAAAGTTCAGAGTCGGTGTTCTCTATCAGATCGAGCCCGGTTGGCACATCTATTGGAGGTACTCGGGCGATTCGGGGTTACCGACGAAGATTGAGTGGCAATTGCCTCCGGGATTCAAAAGCGGCCGACTTCAGTGGCCGCTGCCCTTGCGGGAAAAAGAACCGGGTGACCTGGAAGTCTTCGATTACACCTCGGAAGTGCTGTTATTCGCAGAAATCGAGACGCCGGCGACCTTGCCTCCCGGACCGATTGTCATTCAGGCCAAGACCGACTGGCTGGTATGTCAAAGTCTCTGTGTGCCAGGACGGGCTCAACTTTCGCTGACTTTGGGCGGCGGTGAAAGTATCGCATCCGACTCCGCTCAGATGTTTGAGAAATACGCTTCGCTGGTACCCAAGCAACCCGTGAATCCGGTCAAGATAGGGTTCGATCGATCGGGTAAAAGTTTGGTGGCGGTGGTCGAGGGAGTTGGCAAAGATGAAAGTCTGGATTTTTTTCCAATTCCGCCTGAAGACGCGGTGATTGGCCATGTAGCTCGAGACGGGGCCAAGTTGACGATTCCCATTAGAGACGGAGGTCAAGCCGCTTAATCGGATGGACGGAGTTTTAGTGGTGGGCTCGGGTGATACCCGAAAGGGATATGAGATCAACGAAAAGACGGTTCTGGCTGCGGTTCACGCTGCGGGAGGCTCCCCGGCGATCGGGCTGTTCGGCCTCTTGCAGATGCTCGGCTTTGCCATGATTGGCGGTCTGATTTTGAACGTCATGCCATGTGTTTTGCCCGTTATTTCTCTCAAGGTCTTCGGGTTCGTTTCGGAGGCCGGAATGGACGCCAAAAAAGCATTTGGTCTTTCGATGGCGTTCTCCTTGGGAATCATCGGTTGCTTCGCCGCATTGGCGGCGGTGGTGGTTTTGCTTCGAGCAGCAGGAGCGCAGATCGGGTGGGGGTTTCAATTCCAGGATTCTCGCTTTATCGTTTTGATCGCTGCCCTGGTTTTTGCCTTCGCGCTGAATTTGTTTGGGGTCTTTGAACTATCCGTGTCGGCCCGGGCCACCCAAGGATTGGCGAACCTGGCCAGAGAACAGGGTTATGGCGGAGCGTTTTTCCAAGGGGTATTCGCAACGGTCTTGGCTACTCCTTGTACCGCGCCGTTTCTCGGGACCGCCTCGGCATTTGCTTTCGCCCAACCCGGTTGGGTGACCTTCCTGGTCTTCCTGTTCATTGGGCTTGGGATGGCTTTTCCCTATCTGCTTCTGGCCATCAATCCGAAATGGCTGCGCTATTTACCGAAGCCGGGAGAATGGATGCTGCGGGTAAAGCAAGCGATGGGCTTTTTGCTGGCAGGCACCCTGCTCTGGTTGATGTGGATCCTTGGCCAGATGCGAGGCGCCGACGCGGTCGTAAAACTGGGAGCCATCCTTCTGGTTATTGCGATATTGGCCTGGATTAAAGGGTCATTCTGGACGCCGATGTCTTCCGGACGTTCGCGAATCCTGGCGATTGTTTCGATGATCCTGGTCCTCCTGCTCGCGGCCGGTTCATATGGATTTGTCACCAAGCCGAGCCAATTGGTCTGGCGGCCCTTCAGCAAAACGGCCCTGGATGAGGCGTTGGCGTCCGGAAAGCCCGTATTTGTCGACTTCACCGCCGATTGGTGTATCACCTGCAAAACCAATGAGCGTTTTGCCATCGATACCCCAAAGATAAGGGCGGAATTTCTGAAGCGGAATGTGGTCGCGCTGAAGGCAGATTGGACCAAAGGCGACCCGGAAATTACGGAGATATTGAAGAAGTTCGGCCGAGCAGGAGTGCCGATGTACCTGATTTATCCTGGCGGAGCGAAAGAAATGAGTCCGGTGCTTCTGCCGGAGCTCATCACTTCAGAAACTGTTTTGGATGCATTGAACAAAACGTGACTGGTCATAGTCTGATATTCAAAATTCAAATGGTAAAAATCGAAATGATTAAGACACTCCTGATCACTTGTGGGTTGCTGGCGGTGACGGCAGGGTTGAGCCTGGCAGAGACCGAAATTGGGAAAGCCGCTCCAAATTTTTCTCTGCCGGATACCAATGGCAAAACCCACAGCCTGTCCGACTTAAAAGGGAAATATGTCGTGCTGGAGTGGTATCAGCCGGATTGCCCTTTCGTCCGTAAGCACTATCGGTCCGGCAACATGCAGGCTTTGCAAAAGGAGTACACCGCCAAGGGAGTCACTTGGCTTTCGATCGACTCTTCTGCCCCTGGCGAGGAAGGAAACTATCCAGCCAGTAAATTGAATGAAATCTCTGCCCAAGACAGCGCTGCCCGAACGGCTCTGTTGCTGGACCCCTCCGGCGAAGTCGGGCGCTTGTACGGCGCCAAAACTACCCCCGACATGTACGTCATCGATCCGAGCGGAATTCTGGTCTACAAAGGCGCGATTGATAACAAGCGAAGCACTGACCTGGCCGACGTCAAAACTGCGACGAACTACGTAAAAGTGGCGCTCGAAGCTGTGATGGCGGGGAAAACGGTTGCTACGACCGCGACTCAACCATACGGCTGCAGTGTTAAATACGCCTCCAAATAACGCCGAAATTTTGGTGCGAGACTTCGTCGCTAAATTTTTGGCTTGCAACTCCAAACTCTCTCGCCTTTGCATGCCTCGGTCCATGTGCTAAGCTGAGACCTTGTTTTATTAGTGTATGGCACAATTAGATCCTAGGTCCTCTAAGGACAAAAACCCACGAAATTTCGGTAACGATAACAACTTCAATTGGCGTGGCATTCTCCTTTTTGCCTGCGCAATCGCCTTGTTAGGCGGCTTTCTGTTGTCCCGAAACGGCAGCTACGGCAACGTTGAAGAAATCAGTTTTACCGATTTTGAAAAAAATATCGATGAAGGCCGGGTCAGCAAAGAGGAGCCACTGCAACTGGTGGTGACTGAAGGACGATCGACGCAAACTTTGCGAGGAGCTTACGAAAAGGGTAAAAAACCCTCTTCTTTGGCTGGGGCGCCGGACCATTTCAAGACCACGATTTTCATCGAGTACAATAAAGACCTAAAATCCGAGCTCGAGAATCGCGGGTACAAAGTCGACATCAAAGCCGACTCTGATGTGATGTTGTCTGCGCTTCTCCAGTTTTTGCCGATCGCGCTGTTTTTCCTGATTCTTTACTTCTTCTTCAGGCAACAGATTCGGAACGCCGGCAAGGGTGCGCTCAACTTTGGAAAAAGCAAAGCCCGGATGCTGGCTCGCGACCGGAATAAGGTAACCTTTAAGGATGTCGCCGGAGTCGAGGAGGCGAAAGAGGAGGTCCAGGAAATCGTCGATTTTCTAAAGGACCCGAAGAAATTTCAAAAACTTGGTGGTCGAATTCCTAAAGGCGTTCTGATGGTCGGACCTCCCGGAACCGGCAAAACACTTCTGGCCCGGGCGATTGCCGGAGAAGCGGACGTTCCATTTTTCAGCATCAGCGGTTCAGATTTCGTTGAGATGTTTGTCGGCGTGGGAGCGTCGCGAGTTCGCGATATGTTTGAGCAGGGAAAAAAATCCGCCCCATGCATTATCTTCATTGATGAAATCGATGCGGTCGGACGGCACCGTGGACATGGTCTCGGCGGCGGGCATGATGAGCGGGAGCAGACTTTAAACGCTCTGCTGGTGGAGATGGACGGGTTTGATACGCAGGAAGGCGTCATCATCATCGCCGCCACCAACCGGCCGGATGTCTTGGATCCAGCTCTTTTGCGTCCCGGCCGGTTTGATCGACAGATCACCGTCAATCTTCCGGACGTCAAGGGACGCGAAGAAATACTACGGGTGCACGCTAAGCGGGTGAAATTAGCCGAAGGAGTTGATCTGGGAGTAGTGGCCCGGGGAACACCCGGTTACTCCGGAGCTGAACTCGCCAATGTGATCAACGAAGCTGCCCTCTTAGCTGCTCGACGCGGGCTGAAAGCTATTACCATGGCTGAAATGGAAGAGGCGCGGGACAAGGTACGCTGGGGTAAAGAGCGTCGGAGCCTCGCGATCAGCGAGAAAGAAAAAGAGAATACTGCCTATCATGAGGCAGGCCATGCCCTCTTATGCGAGATCCTTGAGCACACCGATCCGCTTCACAAGGTCACCATCATCCCTCGTGGACCCTCACTTGGCTCTACGATGTATCTGCCCGTTGAGGATAAGTACACCAATCGGAAGAATGAATTGTTGGATCGGTTAGTGGTTATTATGGGTGGTCGGGTGGCCGAAGAACTCGTGTTTGGCGATGTGACCAACGGAGCCACTGGCGACATCCGGATGGCGACCGGCATCGCGCGCAAAATGGTCTGTGAGTGGGGCATGAGCGAACGTCTGGGAATGGTCGAGTACGGTGAGCACGAAGATTACGTTTTTCTGGGCCGGGATATCTCTCGCTCACGGGCTTACAGCGAAGCGACGGCACAGGAAATCGATCGCGAAGTTAAGAGACTTTGCGATGATTCTTATCAGCGTGCGCTAAAGGTTTTGACCCAGCGAAAAGAGACACTCGTGACCATCGCGAAGGCGCTTCTGGAATACGAAACGCTGGACGGCAGCCAAATCCGGGAAATCCTGAATAACGGACGTCTGGTTAATCCACCGCCTCCGATCGCGCCGCCCAATCGAGATGATCGTCCTCAAGAGAACACCCGGCCACAGCCTGAAGGGATGGGTGGTTTGACTGAGGCTCCCGCGTAGCAACCTGTAGAAGAGCGGAGGATCAATTGCCCCGCTCTTTTTTTGGTGCGGTTGACTCAGTTTAAACTGACGCTGGCGGCGACCAATTCGGTTGTCGCCAGGAAAGCGAATCATGAGGCCTTACTGTAGGCAAGCCGTCACGGCTTGCTCCTGAAGGCGCCGTAGCGACGGAGGTAAGGCGGGGACGCCTTACTTACTGTAGCAAGCCGTCCCGGCTTGCTCCTGAAGGCGCCGTAGCGACGGAGGTAAGGCGGGACGCCTTACTTACTGTAGTTAAGCCGTCCCGGCTTGCTCCTGAAGGCGCCGTAGCGACGGAGGTAAGGCGGGACGCCTTACTTACTGTAGGCAAGCCGTCCGGGCTTGCTCCTGAAGGCGCCGTAGTGGCGGAGGGTAAGGCGGGGACGCCTTTACCTAAGCGCGGCGATCTTTACTAATCTTGTGGTTGACGGTGAATCACGGTCCCGATTTATTGGCTCTGTCTGCAAAAACTTAACTCTGAGGGGATAGTCACCATGACGAAAATTGGAATTAACGGCTTTGGGCGGATTGGGCGTCTGGTCTTTCGGGCACTTGTTGAACAAGGCCTGCTTGGCAAAGAGATCGATGTAGTTGCTTTGAACGACCTCGTTCCTGCCGATAACCTGGCCTATCTGTTGAAATACGACTCCACGCAGGGCCGGTTCCAAGGCGAGGTTTCCAGCGAAAAGTCCAGTCCGGGGATTGAGAGCGACGACCTCTTGGTGGTGAACGGGCATAAAATTCGTTGCCTGGCCGTGAAAGAAGGCCCTTCGGAACTACCTTGGGCTAAGCTCGGATGCGAGATCGTGATCGAGTCGACAGGGCTATTTACGTCGGCCGATAAAGCGAAAGGTCACCTCGAGGCGGGCGCTAAAAGGGTGTTGATTACTGCTCCGGCCAAGGACGAAGACATTACCGTATGCATCGGTGTAAACCACGAAAAATACGATGCCTCGAAGCACCGGATAATTTCGAACGCCAGCTGTACGACCAACTGCTTGGCGCCGCTAGTCTACGTTCTATTGAAAGAAGGCTTCGGAATTGAAGAAGGGCTGATGACCACGGTGCATAGCTACACCGCAACCCAAAAGACCGTGGATGGACCCTCCCGGAAGGACTGGAAGGGTGGGCGTGCGGCCGCCATCAACCTGATTCCGTCGACCACCGGGGCGGCAAAGGCCGTTGGGCTTGTTTGCCCGGAGGTTAAGGGGAAACTGACCGGAATGTCGTTCCGGGTTCCGACTCCTGCAGTTTCGGTGATCGATTTAACCGTACGCACGGTCGAAGAGACCAGTTACAAGGAGATTTGCGCGGCGATGAAAAAGGCCAGCGAAACCTATCTGAAGGGTATTTTGGCCTATACCGAAGACGAGGTGGTCTCGACCGATTTCCTCCATAGCCCCTATTCCAGCATCTTTGATGGCACCTCTGGTATGGGACTCAACAGTCGGTTCTTCAAATTGATCAGCTGGTACGACAACGAATGGGGTTATTCGAATCGGTGCGTTGATCTGCTCAAATACATTCTCTAACGCGCGCATATATGGCGAAACTATCAGTTCGCGACCTTGATGTAAAAGGTCGGCGGGTTTTAATGCGCGTCGATTTCAACGTGCCGACCGAGGAAATTGACGGGAAAATTCGCATCACCGACGACACTCGGATCCGGGAGAGCCTTCCGACGATTGAACTATTGCGCGAAAAGGGAGCGAAGGTGATTTTGCTGGCGCACTTTGGCCGCCCGAAAGGGCAGCCGAATCCCAAATATTCTCTCCAGCCGGTGGCGGAACATTTGATGCAGATGATTCCTCCACCAGTAAAGTTCAGCCCGGAGGTGATCGGGCCAGATGCCGAAGCGGCTTCCAAGGCCTTGCCTGATGGAGGGGTATTGCTGGTGGAAAATGTCCGCTTCTTTAAGGAGGAGGAAGCCAACGATAAAGGGTTTGCGGAAGCGCTTTCGCGATTGGGTGATATTTATGTGAACGATGCTTTTGGGGCGGCGCATCGCGCTCATGCTAGTACGGCAGGAGTGGCTGCTTATTTGCCGCAGGCGGGGATGGGCCTCTTGATGGCGCGGGAGCTCCAGTACCTGCACGAAGAGCTGGCCGATCCGGACCGGCCATTCCTGGTAATCCTGGGCGGGTCGAAGGTCTCTGATAAGATTGAAGTGATCAAGGCGCTGATGGCCAAGGCGGATGTTTTCCTGATCGGCGGAGCGATGGCTCACACCTTCTTCAAGGCCATGGGCATCCCGACCGGTGCGAGCCGAGTGGAAGCCGACAAGGTACACCTGGCGGAGGAACTCTTGGCCCTGGCGAAAGAAAAGAGGAGTCAAGTTCCTGGTGCCGGTCGATAGTATTGAAACGGACGAGTTTAAGGCTGGGGCGAATTCCCGTAATACCCCGCTCCTCTCGCCCACTCAGGGAATCAGCGAAGGGTGGCAAGCCGTCGATATCGGTCGTGAGACAATTGCCCTTTACAAGGCCGAAATCGCGCGAGCTAGGACAATCGTCTGGAACGGACCGGTTGGGGTTTTTGAAATTCCGGATTTCGCCAATGGTACCAGGGAGATTGCGGCTGCTCTCGCTGAATCTGACGCCAAAACGATCATCGGTGGTGGAGATTCAGTGACCGCAGTGAAATTGTTTGGCTACGCAGAGAAGATGACTTTCATTTCTACGGGAGGGGGCGCATCGCTGGAGCTTTTGGAGGGTAAGACACTGCCGGGCGTGGCGGCCCTTACGGACCTCTGACATGCGGAAGAAAATATTGGCAGCAAACTGGAAGATGAACCTCACCCACAGTGAGGCTCTATCTTATTTCGAAACCTTTCTTTCAGAGATCGGCCAAGTCAACGACCTCGAGGTCGTGATCATCCCTCCTTTCACCGCCATCCCGGCGTTAGTCTTGGCCTCGGAGAAAATGCCGGCTATCCGTATCGGCGCCCAGAATATGCACTGGGAAAAGAGCGGCGCCTTCACTGGTGAAGTGAGCGGAGCCATGCTGCGGGCACTCTACGTCAAATATGTCATCGTGGGGCATAGTGAGCGCCGGATGTTGTTTGGCGAGACAGATGAGATTGTAAATCGGAAGACCAAGGCCGCTTTAGAGGCCGGTCTCCGTCCAATCCTGTGCGTGGGTGAAACGCTCCAGGAACGTGATAGCAACCTGATTGAAAAGGTATTGCGAAAGCAGATTTCCGAGGGTTTGGAAGGCGTGGCGCCAAAAGATCAGCCCGAGATTGTCGTGGCGTATGAGCCGATTTGGGCCATCGGAACGGGGCGAACTGCCAACCCCTCCGAGGCGGAGCAGGCGCACGCATTTATTCGTTCGGTTCTCTCTGAGCTTTGTGGGGCCCCGACCGCCGACCGGATTCGCATTCAATACGGTGGCAGCGTAAAGCCGGAAAATGCCGAGGATCTAATGCGCCAAAAAAATATTGATGGCGCTTTGGTTGGCGGAGCGAGTCTGGATCCTCGAAGCTTTGCCCGGATCATTTGGCGAGCCGAGGCTGCGCTGACCTGAGTCAGGAGTCAGGAGTCGCTTTAAGGCAAAATTGTCCGCTTTAGTCGAGGGTAATTGGGACCCTCGAAATTTAGGGTAATAAGACGACTACTTTATTCCTTAGCCTTTGGCTGTTGGGGCTGCCGGGGAAGCGCTGGGGCTTGGTTTGGGGGTAGCTATGCTGGCCACGATGCCGCTGATCAGACCGTCCGAGGGATTCAAAATGATTTGGTCTGATTCAGAGAGCCCTTCAGAGATTTGTAGCTTGTCTCCCAGATCGCGGTTAATGACCACTTTCTTGATCTCGACTTTCCCGTTCGGGTGGACGACACCAACGCTCGGCCCTTCCGATCGGAACAAAAGCGTGTTGGAAGGCACGGTGACCATTCCGGTGTCTCCCTCCAACTTCAGATTGATCTGAGCATAGGCACCCGGGAGTAGTTCGTTGTTTTCATTTGCGACTTCCAACTCGGTTAACAAGGTGCGGGAAGCGGGATCGATCGCTCCGGCGGTGTGAGTTACGTGCGCCGGAAATTTCTTGCCAGGAAGTTCGTTCAGGGTGAGGTCGGCTTTTACCCCGGGCTTCACAAAACGGGCAAAAGTTTGGGGCACATTGATGTAAACGCGGAGCGGTGCTGTTTGGGCCATTCTGAATAGCTGGACACCGGATCCTGATGGCACGAAGGCCCCGATATCGGTATCCCGTTCCGTGACGATTCCATCGAAGGGCGCTCTGACGATTTTGAAATTCTCCAATGCGCTGAGTCCGTTCAAGGAGGCCTGGTCTGCGATGACGGAAGCCTGGGTTTGCCGATAGGTGTCCGAAGCCGTGTCAAAGTCTTGGGCGGCGATCACCTTGCGATTAAAAAGATCCTGATCGCGTTTGAAATTGGACTCGGCGAGATCGCGAGCTGACTCTGCCACCTTGAGTTGGGCTTGAGCCTGGTTGAACTGTTGGTCAACTTGCGGGGTGTCGATCTCCGCGAGAACGGCGCCGGCACTGACTTTTGCTCCGAGGTCGAAATACCATTTCTTCAGGTAACCACTGGTTTGCGCGAAGATCGGTGCTTCAATGTAGGCCCTGGTTTGGCCGGGCAACTGAAGCGGGATGGTCGTCGAAGCTTTTTCCGGGTGAATCACCGTAACCACCATTTGCGCGGCTTCGTTTGATTGTTGTTGGAGACCGGAAGTTTTCGCCGTCCGTGACCAAACCCCAAAGACAGCAAGGGCGATGAACAACGCACCGCCCGCCAGGAAAGAGAATTTGACCCCTTTCCGGTTGGTTGTTTCGGGGATGGGCGGCTTCTGTTCCAATGGTTCAGTTTCCTTTAAGATACCCTGCGTCATTTTTTGTCTCCAAGAAATTAATTTGTCGTCCGCGCGGCGATCGGGACGGGCCGGTTAAATTTGTTTTTCCGCATCGCCGCAAAGACCGTCGGGACAAAGAGGAGGGTGGCGACGGTGGCAAACAGCAATCCGCCGATCACTGCTCTTCCTAGTGGGGCGTTCTGTTCGCCGCCTTCTCCCAATCCCAGGGCCATGGGAACCATGCCGATAATCATGGCGATTGCGGTCATCAAAACCGGACGCAATCGGACGTAGCCCGCCTGCAAAGCGGCGCGGTACGAGTCTTTGTACTCTTCCAGAACCTCGTTGGCAAAAGTGATGATCAAGACACTATTCGCCGTTCCGACGCCCATACACATAATGGCCCCCATCAAAGCCGGCACACTGAGAGTTGTTCCGGTTACAAAAAGCATCCAAACGATTCCAGCCAGAGCCAGCGGGAGGGCTGTGATAATGATCAACGGATCGGTCCAGGATTGGAAATTTACCACCATCAACAAATAGACTAGGACCATGGCAAAGACTAGGCCGCCAATCAGACCGGCAAAAGAGTCTTTCATGGTTTGGACCTGTCCGCGCAGGACCATTCGACTTCCCTTTGGCAGATCTTTCTGCGCGCCGTCCATGATCTTCTGCACATTCGCGGCGATATAGCCCAGGTCTTTGCCCTCCGCGGCGCCGAAAATGTCGATGACTGGCTGAATATTGTAATGCGTGACGATGGGCGGTTCAGAGGAACGGGTAAGTTGGACTAGATTTCCAAGTATTTGAGTGGGTGCGCCCGTCGCTGGCGTCGGGGTAGCGGAAGCTGTGCCCGTCGGACCGAGAATTGGCAGACTGCGCAAATCATCCAACGAGGAAATTGAATATTGCGGGGACTGAGTGTTAACCGTGTAACTAACGCCGTTTTTAGGATCAAGCCAGAAGTTCGGGTTGGTTTGTGAAGTGCCACTTAGTGCGCCGAGGAGCGATCCAGCAACCTGGTTCTCGGTAATCCCAAGCTGGGAAGCCTGGGTGCGATCGACGACCAAGTTTAACCGAGGCGAATCGAATGGCTGTTGAACACGTATATCAACCGCGCCCGGAATTCGGCTGATTTGATCTACTAGTCGATTTGCTAATTGCGAGTTGGCCCCGGTATTTGGTCCCACAATTTGCAGATCGAAGGGCGCCGGCAAGCCGAAATTCAAGATCTGGGCGACAATATCGGCCGGCGGAAATGAAGAGGTAATTCCCGGAAAATCCCGGTGCATGCGCTTGCGGATCTTGCTGACAAACTGCGCCGTGGGATCATGTTTTTCGCCTAGGGAGACGAGGATGTCCGCGTCCGCCGCACTCGCGACACCGGAATTCGAATAGGTCAAATTGATTCCGCTATAGGGCAACCCGATGTTATCAATAATCCCTTTTAGCTGTGCTTTCGGAATCTCTTGGCGAATTGCGGCTTCAATTTGATCTACTTGGCGTGCCACCTCTTCGATTCGAGTTCCGCTCTTGGCCCGGATATGCAAAGTAAACTGACCGGCGTCCACTGCGGGGAAGAAATCCTGACCGAGCCAGGGAACCAGAAACATCGAGAGAGCGGCGAAACCAGAAAAAAGGATCACCACGGTGCGGGTATTCCTCAAGCACATGGCGAGCAGGTCTCGATACCCCTCACGAAACGACTCAAACCTCGCGTTGAAGCCTCGATTGATCGCTCCAAATATGCCAAATAGCCAATTCTTCCGCCGGGTTGGCGCAGCACCGTGGCCAGCTGCCTCGTTGTGCTTGGCGTGATCTCCCCCGAGCCAGTACATGGCCAGGGTCGGAACCAGGGTTCGAGAAAGAATATATGAAGCCAGCATCGCAAAGATGACTGCTTCTCCGAGGGGTGCGAAAAGAAACTTGGCGGTTCCGCTGAGGAAGAAAATAGGGACGAACACGATGCAAATGCAGAGCGTGGAGACAAACGCCGGGACCGCAATCTGAGCGGCGCCATCCAGGATTCCGTCGTGCAAAGATTTTCCCTCTTCGAGATGGCGGTCGATATTTTCGATCGTCACCGTCGCATCGTCGACCAGAATACCAACTGCGAGGGCCAGTCCTCCCAAGGTCATGATATTAATCGTCTCGCCGAGAGCAGCTAAAACGGAGATCGAAGTCAAAATCGAAAGCGGAATTGAGACGGCGATGATTAAAGTGCTCCTCCAGCTGCCGAGAAAAAGGAGGATCATCATTGCCGTCAAGCATCCGGCGATGACGGCTTCTTTGACCACTCCCTCAATGGCGGCGGTCACGAAAATGGATTGGTCGGAGAGAGTTTGGATGTTCAGACCTTGAGGTAAACTGGGTCCGAGCCGTTGAACTAGTTGCTTCTCCCCTTGGACGATATCCAAAGTCGAGGCTTTGCCGTTTTTCTGGACCTGGAGCATCGTGGCCCGCCGCCCATCAAAACGGACGATATTCGTCTGCGGGATGAATCCATCGCGAACGCTTGCCACGTCGCGGATGTAAGTCGTCGTTCCGTTGAGTGTCCGAACTGGGATATCCCCTAGTTCCTTGATCGTTTTCGGGCTGGCATTCAAGCCGATGTCAAATTCTTGTTCCCCGATCTTTACCGTCCCTGAGGGGAGAATGACGTTTTGCGCACTGACAGCATTAATCACGTCGGTCGGCGCCAGTCCTCGGGCTTGAAGTTCCTGATTATTAATATCGATCGAAACCACGCGCTGCTTGCCGCCGTAGGGATAGGGAACAGCGGCGCCGGGAACCGTCACCAGCTGAACCCGAAGAAAGTTCAACGATAGATCGTTCAGTTGTTGTTCCGAAAAGTTGGCTCCGCTGAGACCCAACCGGAGAACCGGCACATTTGAGGCGCTGAAACTCAGAATCAGTGGGGGAGTTTCTCCTGGAGGCAACTGCTTTAGGACGGCCTGCGAGGCAGCGGTCAGCTGCGCCATCGCCACGGGAACACTGGCGTTCGGTTGGAGATAGATTTTAACCACCCCAATTCCGTTATAAGAGGTCGACTCGATGTGTTCGATGTCGTTGACGACGGTCGTCAGAATTCTCTCGTAAACAGAAGTGATCCGGTTGGAAAATTCCTCAGCCGGCATCCCGGTAAAGTTCCAGATCGCGGCACAAACCGGAATATTAATGTCGGGAAAGATATCCTTCGGTGTCCGCAAAATGGAGAGGACACCCGTAATCAAGATGAAAATCGCTAGAACGATGAAGGTGTACGGTCGTCGTAAAGCTAACTGGACGATCCACATAAGCTATACCTCGCAAACATGGGCGGCTTTCTACTAACGCTGATCTTTAAGGTAGAATCAAGCGGAGTTGACCAGTCGGTCATGTGAAACGAACCATCCTAGATCTCCGTCTACTTGCCAGCACATTCATTGGAATGATTCGCGCTTGTTCTAGGAGTTTTCGACTGGGGGAGAGCGCAGAGGGGGGAAGGAGGGCACGGAGAATTGGAATTACCACAGAGACACAGAGAACACCGAGTTACGGAAATTTTGGAATTCGGGTTGATGACGGGCCGGCTGATTCGAATAACCATCGTTAAAACTCGTGGTCCGCTTTCGACCGAAAGAGGGTGCCGCGATGGATAAAGAGCACTCCGCATGGCCGCTTGCGAAATCAAGTGTGGCCATGTCGACGCCATCTGGCTGAGCGTGCAGGGAATTCCGAGGACCATCCCCGACCGCAGCTGATTAGCGTCCGATCCGAATTCCAAAATTTCCGTAACTCCGTGTTCTCTGTGTCTCTGTGGTAAATCCAATCCTCCGTGCCCTCATCCCCTCTCTGCGCTCTCCCCCTACCGGTATTGTTCCCGGAACTCACGCGGGCTTGATCCTTCCACTTGCCGGAAAAGACGAGTGAAATACGAGGGGTCTTCGAAGCCGAGCTGGTAAGCAATTTCTGATACGTTGAGATCCGAATGCGCTAGAAGACGCTTCGATTCGAGAAGCAGCCGCCCGCGCAAATGATCGGTCAGATTTCTTGCGGTTTCCTGCCGCACCAGTTGATTCAACCAGCTCCGCGACACGCCGAGAAATTTGGCTGCCTCAGAGGCGGTCGTCAGTTGATATGGGCGAGAATTCAGCAGCCGCAGGAAACGGGCAGTTAACGATGAATATTTGCGAAATGAACTGGGACCCGACGGACTCGACAGGCAACGTCGAATCTCGACAAATAAAAGGCGCAAAAGCGCTGCCGTAGCCGCCCGATACCCTTCTCGTTTCGTACGCAACTCTTCGAACATCCGCGTGCAATAGGCGTTTACTAGTTCCGCGGAAGCCTCGGGCACCGCCAACACGGTCCGGGTTTGGGCAGGATCAAGCGCCGGGCATTCCGCGAAGAGATCGACGGAATGTCCTTCCGCTTCGAGGAAATCTTCTTCGAACGAAAGGATGAACCCTTCGGAGGTGTTCAATACGCCGAAGCTGTGAACGGCTCCCGGCGGTACAAAGATCAACGCGCACGTCTCGATCGGGAAATGATAAAAATCGATGTTGAAGGATGGTGCTCCGTGCCGCATCCAGAAGATCTGATAGAAATCGTGACGGTGGGGGCGCTGCCGATCCTGACGGCTCCGTTGTCCCTCTTCAAATGTGCTGACATGAAGTTTTTCTCCCGCCCCAGCGGCGTAATCGGCAAAAGAGTAAACCGTGGGCTCGGGCGTTTTCAGACCAGAACTCGACTTGAGGAAATTTTCCACCGGGAACGCCACCGCCTGCTAGGTAACGCAAACGACTGCCGCCGAAGCCGTGTATCCATGAAGGAATGCCTTGCCGCCGACCGGTCCGATTTCTCCGTTACAGAAGAATCCGGCCAGAGGCATTTCTCCTAAAATTTCGGCCAGAGTTTCAGCGTCGTGGTCGGAGGTGCCAAACAATCCTTTGCCGCGGCCGGCGCACGAAAAAAGCAAAATCCCGATTGGTCCTGAGAGCCCGATTTTAACCTTCTCCGTCGCCAGGACAAGATCTTCGCGAGCGGACTTCGAATCGCGCAATTGAAACTGAACCGTCTGACCAACCCTCGGGTGAGCTCCCACGGCTAGCGCCCCGATCTGGGGGTCTGCCCCCAGGATATTTCGGATCAAAAAATCGCCTTGCTTAAAGTCGTCGATATATTCGGAGACTGCCAGTCCCAGGAATAAGTTGTTCCGCACGGAAACGCGTTGCTCGGCGGGGATGCTTAAAAATGCCGACTCCAAGGCCTGATACGCGGGCAGATTTCCAATTTCCAGGATCAAGTTTTGTTCAGCCTTGGTGATCGGCGACGGATCGCCAATAGGCCGGCACCCTTGACTGACTAGAGACCGGACCACGAGCCCTTGCTTCATGGCAATGGCCAAAACTGGCGCGTTAGAGACCTCGCCATCTTTGAGAAGAAAGATTTCTGAATTGCTCGAACTGGCCAAGCCGCCGAGAATCGGAATTCCGGGATAGGCGGCCCCCCATTCCTCCAGCCAACTTTCGGCCCCGCTGAAGTAGGGATTCGCCAGCACAA
Source organism: uncultured Verrucomicrobiae bacterium (assembly GCA_963808535.1). GTDB lineage: Bacteria > Verrucomicrobiota > Verrucomicrobiia > Chthoniobacterales > JAFAMB01 > JAFAMB01. Next base: position 41,772 of record CAWEGF010000014.1, read on the forward strand.
TCCAGGAAGTTACCTCCTTGGCAGAAAGACCGGTGGCGGTTTGCCAATAGTCGCCTCCGGTGGATTCTTCCATCTGGGTTTCGCTGATCTGCAAGACGGAGAAAGCTTTCCGCCGGCAGCGAAAACAAGATCAGGCTGAAACCGGGTTCATGTTCAATTTCCCGTCTAGTTCCAATAACTCCCCATCCGGAGCAACCGACCAACTGCGATACATGGCCATGAAGTCGGATCAACTCCAGAGTGTCCTCAAGATGCGGACGCCATTCCTGGGTCAGGAACAGCACTCCGAGAGAAGCGTTGGTCCCCATCTCCTGGCGAAGCGAGACCGCGATCTCGATCACCGCTGGCTCGGAGTAGTTTCCGACAAAAACCCGCGCTGCTGCTCTCGGTATCATCGGTCTCAATCTACGAGATGCGCCCCGAGATTCAAAAGCTCGATGATGAATTCGCAAACTAATTCGTGGGAACGAAACTTGAGCAAACCAAGGTTTTAAGGGTATCTGAAAGAAAGATGCGGATAGCGATTACGGGTGGACCGGCTAGCGAACCAATTGATCAGGTGCGATTTATCACCAATCAGTCGACCGGCGAATTGGCGGTCAAACTGGCTCAAGGTTTCTTGGCCGCGGGGCACCTGGTCGATTTATTCCTGGGTCGAGGTGCCACCTGGCGCCTGGAATCGGCAAAGTTCTTTCAGACCAACGAAGATCTGTGCCGGCTGCTCAGCGAAATGACTGATCGGGGAGGGGTGGATGCGGTTTTACACGCCGCGGCTCTATCGGATTTCGGGGTGGCCCGGAGGATGGTTTCCGGACGAGAGACAGAGGCCGCGAAAATATCGAGTGACGCGGAAACCATCGAACTCCGGCTGGTCCCTAAACCAAAACTGATTCGGCACCTCCGGGACTGGTTTGCCAATGCTTATATCATCGGCTGGAAGTTCGAGTTGGAAGGCACCGCCGGCGATGCTGTTAAGGAAGGCGTCCAGCAAATTGAACTCAACCGGACGAATGCCTGTGTAGTGAATGGAAGTGCCTTCGGGCCCGGGTTTGGTTTCTGTTCTGCCCAAGGGCTGGTCCGCACGCTCCCGACCAAGGAAGCCCTGGCCACCTGGCTAGCTGAATTTGTGGCCGGCACGTCTACCGCCAGCAAACATTGAAATCTATTGCATCCGCATTTCGATGAACTATTCTCGAATTTCTCGCAGACCCGCGCGATTAGCTCAGTGGTAGAGCGCTTGCTTCACACGCAAGAAGTCGCAGGTTCGAACCCTGCATCGCGCATTTCTTAATTCGCCTCGCAAATGTCTCGCCAGTAACGATTAAAGCTGGAATATGGTCAAATAAAAAGGGGTGAAAAAGAGCCTTAGATAGCCTGAAATAGCCCTAAATAACGCTTTATTAACCCTGAAAAACCCTATAACGGCCCTCCGGAAAGCCGTAGAACATGGGTGTGGGAAGACAAGCAAAACCGGAGTATCAGGTTTTCAAGGCGAGCGAGGCAAACGGCGACAAATCATGGTTTATCTTCGGTCGTCCGAACGGAAAACGGGTACGGAAGTGGTTCGCCTCCAAGGAAAAAGCAACCGCCGAAGCGACCGAGCGCAACATTAAGCTCCGCAAACTAGGCTCCGCCGCCGCAGCGGTAGATAACAGCTTGATCGTCATGGCATCCGAAGGGGCGGAATTGCTTCGACCATACGGAGAGACAATCCGACAAGCCGTCGAATTCCGGGTCAATTATTTAAGGAATCGTGCGGCCTCAAAGCCATTGGACGTTTTCCTTGCGGAATACCAAAGCGATGTGGAAGCAAGGGTCCCGGTAAAGTCGCTAAAGCCCGGGTCGCTAAAGGCCATTAAGGAAACTTTTGTCAAGATGCGGGATCATTTCGGCTCCACGCTCGTGTCAGAGATTACCGGCCTCGTCATCGAGACCGGGGACGATAAATCTGCTGTTTTTCTGGTTTCGGGAAATCAGTCTTTACCGACTGAGCCGCTGCTTGGTGCGCGATCTCAGTTGCCCCCCTAGAATAATTACCTTGACCACCTTACATATTTCTATTATTGCAGAAATATAGAGAAAAATAGTGTCTTATGCCAAGAAAACAGAATCCCGAAGAGGTAATCCGCTTCGCCGACATGTTTTCGGCGATGGGAACAGAGTCACGGCTGCGGATCATGCAGCTTCTTCTTTCGGCCCATCCAGAGGGAATGGTTGTCGGCGAAATCGGCGAGGAGCTGGAAATCCCCAGTTCCACCCTTTCCCACCATCTTGAAAAACTAAAAAATGAGGATTTGGTGAACGTGCGGCGGGAAGGGACGTTCCTTTGGTATTCGGCCAACACTGAATCCCTTCAAAAACTGCTAGGGTTTCTGTACGCGGAATGTTGCACCCGCAACAAGGCCATTGAGCCGGGGAAGATTATCGTCTGCAAGTAACGAAAGAACTCAATCATGAGCACAGACAATGTTAAGGAAATCGTAAAAGAAAAGTATGGAAACGCCGCCCTGCGAGTCACGTCGGGCGATGGCAATTCCTGCTGCGGCCAAGACCGCGCCGGACTGGATGGAGCTGACCCAATAACCTCGAATCTCTACAATGCGGCGGAAGAAGGCGAGGTGCCGGATACGGCCATCAAAGCCTCCCTTGGCTGTGGCAACCCTACCGCCCTAGCTGAATTGAAACCCGGTGAAGTGGTGCTTGATCTCGGTTCAGGGGGAGGCATCGATGTGCTGCTTTCCGCCCGTCGCGTCGGCCCGACTGGCAAAGCGTTTGGTCTCGACATGACCGATGAAATGCTGGCGCTCGCAGAGGAAAATAAACAGAAAAGCGGCCTTACCAATGTCGAGTTCCTGAAAGGCGAAATCGAGAACATCCCCTTACCGGACAATTCGGTGGATGTTATCATCTCAAACTGCGTCATCAACCTTTCCGGCGATAAAGATCGCGTGCTGAAGGCAGCCTTTCGGGTGCTCAAGCCGGGAGGTCGATTTGCCGTCTCCGATGTTGTTGTGCGGGGTCTTGTTCCGGATGCAATCAAGAAAAATATGGAGCTTTGGGTAGGCTGTGTCGCCGGAGCCTTAAGCGACGAGGAATACGTGGCAAAACTTGCCGCAGCCGGGTTTGAAAATGTCGGTATTGAGCCGACAAGGGTTTATAGCATTGAGGACGCACGCGGCTTCCTGTCTGGGAGGGGCCTCAACGTGGATGCGTTGGTCACGGAAGTGGAAGGCAAGTTCATCAGTGCCTTTGTCAGAGCCAGCAAGCCCTCTATTGGTTGCTGCTCCCCCGGTTGCTGTTCGTAAAAATTCTGTTCTTTTTATGACTCTTTCCCGCCGCATGACCGCAGAATTTTTAGGAACAGCCTTCCTCCTTGCGGCGGTCGTCGGTTCGGGAATCATGGCGGAGAAGTTGGCGAGCGGAAACATGGCCATTGCCCTGCTCGCGAATACGGTGGCAACTGGCGCTACGCTGACGACTCTTATTTTCACATTTGGGCCGATCTCGGGCGCACACTTCAACCCGGCGGTAACGCTCGCCGATGCTTCTCAGGGCGGGATCAGTTGGAACGATGCCCTCGCCTATGTCGCTGCACAGGTGCTAGGGGCGGTTATAGGCGTGGCCGTGGCACATCTGATGTTCGGCCAAGCACTCCTACAGCTATCCCATCATTTTCGCGCTGGCGCCGGTCAGCTCTTTAGTGAATTTGTTGCAACCTTTGGTCTCCTTTCCGTCATCTGGGGCTGTTCTCGCCTTCGGTCCGAAGCGGTTCCAGTGGCGGTTGGCCTATACATAACAGGCGCATACTGGTTTACGGCTTCGACTTCCTTCGCCAATCCAGCAGTAACTCTCGCTAGAGCGTTCACGGACACGTTTGCCGGCATTCGTCCGCTGGATGCGCCCGGTTTCATAGTTACTCAACTCCTCGGCGCTTTCGCGGCGACTGTCCTATTCCGCTGGCTGGTGCCGACGCTTCCCTCCGAAGCAAAGGAGATCGTGTTTCCACGTACCGGCGCTGCTCCGTGACGGATGACTAAAGTGGTGGAGCTAGACCATGAAAAAACGAGTATTAATTCTGTGCACCGGAAATTCAGCCCGAAGCCAAATGGCAGAAGGATTACTCCGGCATGATGCCGGAGATCGCTTCGAAGTTGAAAGTGCTGGTACACGACCGGGAAATGTGAGGCCGGAGGCAATCGCCGTCATGAAAGAGCTTGGCATCGACATTTCCGGCCACCGCTCAAAACACGTACAGGAATTCGAAAATCAGTCCTTCGACTACGTGCTCACCGTTTGCGACAACGCTAAGGAAAGCTGCCCGGTGTTTCCGGCTCACTCAAACCGCATCCACAAAGTCTTTGAAGACCCCGCAGCACTTCAGGGCACGGAGGAGGAGCGTCTATCGCTTTTTCGTAGGATACGGGATGAAATTCAGGATTACCTGAGAGTCTTCCCTTCCTAAAACCGTGGATGGGAGTGAGGCGCTGCTCTTTGACGCGCCTTGGGCAACCTGTCGAGGTGGGATTACCGTGAACAAGTTTCTCATTTTCACCAAGTTAATCTGCTTTTACTTCGTACACTAAGACTCTGGCCGATTGCGGTCCGCGATGAGGCGCGGCAACAAACAACCGATTTAAGGCGGGAACAAATAATCCGGTCCGCGCTCCTTTCGCCGTTATCATCCTTTGGACCGACTCGTAATGGACTGGATCACGTTGGCGGAAGACCTCCACCGCACCCTCTCCGCCAATGACATAGACTAACTGCTGGCCGGGATCATAAAAAACGTCGTCAGTATCGCCAACGGTCGGAAAACTGTTAACGACTTGCCCAGAACTTGTATCAAGAACAACCAACCGGGAAGGCAGTCTACACCCGATAAACAACTTTTTGTTGGCGTCATCCAAAGCCATCGGATAGTTGGCGAACTGACCTCCTAATCCCCACTTGGCGACAACAGCACGTTTCTTCCGATCGATAACGGTCAATCCGAACTGATTCGGGACGTTGACGTAAACTCGATTTGCCTTTGTGTCGAACTGGAACGATTCGGGGTGGGCACCAACGGCCACTGACCCGACATTTTGGCCGCTCGAGTTCACAATTCCAATTCCGCCGTTCCCGTAGCCCACCCAGATGTCTCCGGACTGCTGATCATACCGAAGGTTGTCAGCATCACTGCCAAACTCCAGGGTTTCACGCAGAGTTAATGATTTCCCATCGTAGATCCGAAGCTTCCCGTCTCCTCCAGTAGCAACATAGCCCCGGCCACTCTTTGCGTCATAGTAAACCCCCTGCGGCTCTGCAAGTCCTTTGATCTCCGCAGTGCGTTCTCCTCGCCGTATGTCCACAATCTCAATCGAGCCATTTTCGAGAGCAGCGATAAATAAACGTTGATTGGTAACATCTACGGAAAAATGGTCGATTCGTCCTTCTACTCCCGGCAGTGGGAATTCTTTTTCTAGAAGTAGCGGTCCGGCACCTAGCCCCGGACATACAACAGCATTCAGAAGCCCCAGAAGGAACGTCATCTCTCGCACTGAAAATCGGTTCAGCATGTTCAATAAAAAACAAAATCCTCTTTAAGTAGAAGGAGTTGCCGCCTTTAAGGTTGGAGGAAACCAAAGGTGCTTCTCACTACGGCAGAATTTCAGCCATCGATACAAGGCATCATAAACGATAAATCCGTCCCGTAGGACGGCCTGATCATCACCGAGGTGCATGTCAGAAAGACCGAGGGAGATCGCGAATAAGCCAACGCTCTCGGGCGTGAGATCGTGTCGGTCGGTGTCCGCTCCCCGGACAATCAACGCAAGATACCGCAATTCAGGCTCGTCCAAATTATACTTTTTTAGAAACGCATCGAAGCTGCAAAGGTCTCCCTCGTAAGTCAGTTCGACGCCGTGAACATCGTAAGGTACCGCATCAAGCTCTTTTGCTTTTTCGGCGATCTCGGTTGGTGGAACGAAAATGAACTCCGCTTCAGGATCGATAAATCGAGAGATCAGCCACGGACATGCCACACGATCAATTTTCGGGCGTTCACGAGTTATCCAGCGCATAGTCTCTGTCCTGTTGTTTTTTTCGCGACCCCCTGACTTTCATTTACTAGTCGCCAACGGCTGAGTATTAATTTCGGCTTTTACCCCTTGGGCCAATGCCAACTCTTTTCCCCGGCCATAGTAATGAAGGAACATCATCCGAGGATTTTCACCGGTCATATGCTGATGAATCGCTACAATATTGATGTTAGCGGCTCTGAGAGTTTTTAAGACTAGCTGCAACTCTCCTTCCAAGACCGCGAAGTCGCCAAGGACAAGCGCATCATCCGGTGTGCCCGCAAAAGCAGCCCACGTATTGGCGCCCATGCTGGCACCAACGTCACATCCACAAGGCATCTTAACCTCGCGCCCGATCGTGACCTTATACATGCCGTCATTCGCATCCCCTTTCTGACCAAAGACCTTGCTTATCAATTCGTCATCGATTGAGCTTTTCTCAGGCAGTTGACCCAGACCGAACGAATTTGTCGGTTGAGCATTCGCCCCGCGAATCTCTTTTACTTTATCGAAGATTGCGCGAACGCCCTCGGCGAGACTTTGGACGGAAGCTTCTCCCCCAATATGCATGAAGTAAACCTTTGGCTCATCGAAAAAGAAGTGATTGTGCAGCGCGGTTACTTCTAGACCGTCATCGAGAGCCACGCTCATTACCGGGTTCACTTCATCCTCGAAGAGAACCACATCACCCATGATGATGACCCGGCCCTTTGTGCCTGGAGCGAAGGTTGCCGATGACGTGAGTCCCATAAATGGAGCCATGCGGACGTGCTCGACAGTGATCGCGACATCATTCCGGGGCTTGGAAATTTTTTAAACGTCCCCTCTGACTGATTCGAAACGCCCTTCAATCCGGTAATCGTCTCAATAGCTCCCGTATCTAGGGCAGCTTCATCGCCCGCGTGTAACGTTGTCAGGCCGGAAGCAAAAGTAAGCGCAAATAAACCCGCAAAGAATTGAAAAGATTGACACCACATTTGAATTCTCCTAGAAGTTTTACTTAATGTGTTATAGTCATAACTTAGTGGTATAATCATGTCAAGAGCAGCGTCAGGTCCTTGGCTTTTCTTTTTGTTCAATCTCCCCGGTACGCGGGCCAGCGAACGCGTGAAAGTTTGGCGTAGACTCAGGAAATTCGGAGCGATCCAGCTTAAAACCTCTGCATATGTGCTCCCCGACGAACCAACCCACTACGAGCGTTTTCAATGGTTAGGCAAAGAGATTGTGGACGTGGGGGGCGAGGCGACTTTGGCTAGGGTCGCAGAACTTGAAGGGATGCCTTACGCCGCCGTAGTCTCTTTGTTTAATGATGCCCGGAGCAAAGACTATGACGAGGTTGCCGAAGCGGTGGCCTTGCTTATCAAAGACCAGAAGACTCGCAAGGCAAATCCGGATGCCTTCGCGAATCAGCTCCAGAAATTAAAAGCGCGTTTTCACGACATTCAGGCCATCGACTATTTTCAGTGTTCTCGCGGGGAAGACGTTCAAAGGCTAATTCAGAAAGCCGATGCTCTGGATTCGCCATCCAAGAAATCCACAGCCAGCAAACGGCTCCAAAACAACGACTATCGCGGCAAGGTGTGGTTAACCCGGACCCGACCCGAAATCGATCGAGTGGGTTCTGCTTGGCTCATCCGTAAATTTATTGATACAGAAGCCAAATTCGTATTCGGGGATGCACCTTCGGTCCACCCGGAAGCTATTCCATATGACATGCTCGACGTTGAGTTTAGTCATCACGGCGACAATTGCACGATCGAGACATTGATTGATCGATTTGGCATTCGGGATCGAGCTGTGCAGAGGTTGGCCGAGTTAATTCATGACGCCGATCTGGAGGACGACAAATTCCATCGAATCGAGGGATTCGGTGTTGAGCGTGTTTTCAAAGGCTGGGCCAAAAAGGGCCTGACCGACCAAGAAATTTTATCATTGGGATTCGATTGTTTCGAAGGCTTGTACGCGGAATTCAAAAGATCATGAAATCTCTTTCCAACTCAGGGTCTATAGACGGTGTGGCACCGGAGAACGTGTGCCATCCGACCTTTTACGAGGCTTTTCGATTCTGGATAAAGCTTGGCTTTATTAGTTTTGGCGGACCAACCGGCCAAATAGCGGTCATGCATACAGAATTGGTTGAAAGGAAGAAATGGATTAGTGAAGCGCGATTCCTACACGCCCTCAACTACTGTATGCTTTTGCCGGGACCGGAAGCTCAACAATTGGCGACTTATGTTGGCTGGCTTCTTCACAAAACTTGGGGTGGAGTGGTGGCAGGGGCCTTTTTTATCATCCCGTCGATTTTCATTCTTTGGACCCTCAGTTACGTCTACGTGGCATTTGGAAATCTCGCGTGGGTAGCCGCCATTTTTTACGGGTTAAAACCGGCAGTTCTGGCGATAGTCGCAGCAGCGGTTTTACGCATCGGCAGTCGGGCACTAAAGAATGAGGTGATGTGGACCCTGGCAACCACAGCATTCGTGGCGATCTTTTTCTTCCACGTTCCCTTCCCTGTGATCATCTTGGGGGCTGGCGCGATCGGGTTCTTCGGCGGTAGGGTGCGGCGAAACAAGTTTCTTGTCATTCGGGGTCACGGAAACGCCAAGGCTGAGTCGGTGTTGGACGATGCTTCAGCGGTGCCCGACCACGCTAGACCGTCTTGGGCTCGTGCACTTCGAGTTTGCATAATTTGGATTGTTCTGTGGTCGGCCCCGCTGGTCATTCTAAGTTTGTGGCTCGGTCCGCAACACACCGTGGTCGAAGAAGGGTTCTTCTTCAGCAAAGCCGCGTTAGTCACATTCGGTGGGGCCTATGCGGTGTTGCCTTACGTCGCACAACAGGCCGTTCAAACGCATCGCTGGCTTTCTGCCGGTCAAATGCTGGATGGTCTTGGGTTGGCGGAGACGACTCCGGGTCCTTTAATCATAGTGACTCAGTTTGTCGGTTTTCTCGGCGGCTGGAACCATCCGGGGCAACTGCCGCCGCTTCTGTCCGCCACGCTTGGCGCTCTAATCACAACGTGGACGACATTTACCCCGTGCTTTCTATGGATCTTTTTGGGCGGTCCTTATATTGAAAGGTTGCGTGGCAATGAAGCGTTAACCACGACATTATCTGCCGTCACAGCGGCGGTCGTCGGTGTGGTGCTGAATCTGGCCGTCTGGTTTGGCATACACGTAATTTTCCCCGGCAACGGGACCATTGATTCGTTCGCCATTGTGGTCGGCATCGTATCGTTCATCGGAATGGTCCGATGGAAGTGGGACATTGTGCCGGTAGTCCTTGGTGCAGGTTTCGTGGGCGTGGTGTTCAAGATGTTTCTTTCGGGACACGGTCACTGAATGATAAACGCCGGTTTCCGGTATGAGGCCAGAAAGCGAGCCCAGTGAGAAAGTGTCTTGTATTCAATCCGTATCCAATACAGAACGGAAGTATGTATTGGATATGCAAAAAAATAGTCCTTTTAAACGCCGACCCGCTCCAACTAGCTTGCAAGCCTATCGACGACTGTTCGGCCATTTCTCTACGGTGGAAGCCATCATCACGGATGCGATCGTTGATGTGGACCCGACTGGATTGACTCGCGAAGAAACTCTGGGCAAACAGGAATTTCGCTGGCGACTGTTTGCGGTCGCGTTTGCCCAATGATCGAACGCGGAATTCTGGCACTGAAAATCGGTTCAGATGGAAAGCCTGAACACCGACTGACGAAAGCCGGACATTACGCAACGATAGTTGTCATCAATCCGAGCTGGGGTGGCTAATGATATGGCAACCGATTACTTACAATCCGCCAGAACTATTCTGGACGTGCTCTACCCCGGCAGTTTCATCGTGGTGCCGATCGGGATGGAAGAAGTGGTCACTACCAAGCCAGAGAAGATAGTTGGAGGTTTGCTATCGTCGAAGGAAGCGGCAGAGTATCTTGGTATCTCCGTCGCGACTCTCTCACACTCTTCCAAGAAGACCTTGAGGATCAGCAAGAACTGCTTCGGCAATTGCCGAAGTTGTCAAAAGACACAAAACGGGCCGTCATTGACGATCTACTGGAAGCCTATGTGGATGCACGAGTGCGTAACCCGTCCAGAACGAAGGTGGAACCGAAGAAGAACCGCCAGCGGACCGCGACAGAGAAGACAGCATCGCCCGATGACTTCATGACCACCGATCAGGTGGCCGCTTACGTGAAAAGGTCTCCGAACACGGTTCGGCAATGGTGCCGCCTAAATACCTTCCCTACATCGTGCTACCCGGCAGAGGAGGGGACCGGGTTTTCTCAAAGAAGATGGTCGATCGCTGGATGAAGAGCGGGCTTTTAACGTTCCCGCCGAATAAAAGTCTTAAATTAGTCTTAGACTTTTGTAAGTGCTTCGTAATCAAGGCTAAGATGCAGGTTCGAACCTTGCATCGCGCAGCAGTTCCCAGATTTGATTCGCAGTCGATAGGGTAAATAGCTCGAATTGCCCGAAGTATCCCCCATGGGGATAAATTGCTCCCGGTCGTAAGAAGATCCGCCAACGCAAGGTTCCACCGTCCGCAGTTCGGCTTGAGATGTGAAGGTAAAGGCGATCAGTTCCCTCTGATTCACCGAGGAAGAAACAAGGGGCGAGAACCCCCAAAAACACCTCAGATCCAGATCTCCTGGACCAACACAACGGCGACCAATCAATGAGGAAGATGGTGTCAGAAGGAACGTCGCCAGCCGGGAACCCTTTCCATCTGCGCTTTATTTTCACCTCCACATTTTGCTCGTGCTCCTATAGACATGACAATCGGTGTCGGGCCCTTCTATTCAGTTGCTCGCTTCGGAAACCACGAAAACGAACGTCCTCGCATTGATCGGTGCGTATATTGGCTTCGGCCTTCTTTTGTTTTATGGCATTCAAAAGTTTTTTGAGGAGATTGAGAAGAAGTTGAGCGGCGATACGAAGGTGGAGATAGCTGTTTGGCTGCTGGATCTTCCCCCAACGAAAACTATCCACGCTTGGTACGCCACCTTTCCAAAAATCTTTAATACTATCTTTGGTGATAAGCATTGGTCGTGGCGGTGTTTCTGGCGATCTTGTACGGCAACCACTATACTGGTGGCGGGCACAACCCTACCTTACTTCCTAGGTCCAGATTATCCGTGGCGACGCCCTCTTTCTTTCTCTTGTGGAATAATAGTAGCTAGTATTATTCCAGATTATGTCTCCCTTTGGAAGACGCGGTTTTTGCTTCTCTTAAGCCAAGGCATATCCCATCTGCGCCTCCAATTTCTGCTCCTGCTCCTAGACATATGCATCACACTGGTACTGGTGGTGTGCGCAGCATTCATAGGCATTAATGTCGCATATTATTCGATAGGAGTAATAATGCTAAATGTACCTTTATCTCTCGAACGTTTTTTGTTCAGTTTGAGTCTCGCTTCTCAGGATTTTATTCCACGCCTTCTGGCTGGTCGCCCTCTGTGGCTAATTACTATCGTTTGGTTTATCCCGGCTTTTGCGGGAAGGCTGTGGCTCCTGATGTTTGTTGTTTGCAGTCTTTTATTGAGGTCCTCTCGGCGAATGGACCTTGGCTTTGCTTGGCTCAACCCCCATTTTGACGTTGAGAACCGTCCTCTCCAGTTTATCGGGCAGGTAGCGGCAACGATCTCGGCCCTGGGATATTGGATTTTAGCGGCCGTTCATCTGATGCTATGATGACGGCACTCTTAATCGTGCTGATCGGCAATCAAGGGGAAGAGTCAGATCTCTTTTAGACCTTAGATCGGGACCGAGACCGACTCCACTTCCTGCGATTTCTTTTCCATCTGCTTCTCGGTAAAAACTCCGACCTTAACAATCTCCTTGAACAGGTTAGGATAGTTATCGGAGAACCTGTCGTACTTTAACGGAGGGTATCCCGTGCAAACTCCTCGAGGAGTTACAAATATCGCCGCGAGCGAAGAAAATTCGTAATTCGGCGCAGTGCGAAGTGTTTACGCCATAAGGCGTGATAAGTTTATCACCCGTGTCCTTCCGGATTTTGCAACCACAATCCGATTTTCCTCAAGCATCGAACAAAAAGACCGTGTATAGAAGATGTGGTTACTCTGGTTTTTCTCATCGGACTGGTCGGCCTTCTTATCGTCATATAGAGTCTCTCGCATATTCGTTTTCGATTGGGCGAAGCTGTGCCAGACTCTTCGTTTTCGGAGCAACGCCTGTTTTGGGTGGTGTCGTTTACCGGGTGTACTCCCGCCACATGGCCGCCGCAGTTCGAGTCTCTACCGAAAGTTTTTGGAGAATTCTCGAGACGTGTGTCTCTGCCGTCCGCGTACTTATGCCCAGGATCAGAGCAATCTCGGAATCTCGTTTTCCCTGCCGAACCCAATGAAGAACCTCGACCTCGCGAGGGGTGAGGGAAGTCCGGGCACGCCGGCTAGTGGTCAGTTCGAATAACAAATTCTTTGGAGTTGCCTGGCGGGTTACCCCATTAGCCGTCAGCAGCCGGCTATGGGTGATCGCCTTGGGGGCGACCAGATTTCCTTGGAGAGCGTCCACCAATGTTTTGACCCCAAGGTACCCGATTGCGAACGGGTCTTGAACGACCAAACCCTGGATGGCCCCATTCCTGAGATTCTCTAAAAGCGTTTGGTTAGTATCGAAACCAACAAATTTCACTTCGTCTTTGGTCAATCCGGCCTCTTGAAGGGCGAGCAGCATTCCGCTGCTCGCCAATTCGTTCACAGTGAAAATGCCGTTTGCTCCAGGTCTCAGCCGCTTCAGGAGAGATTTTGAAGTTAGGTACGCGGTCTCGAAAGTCCCACCCGCGAACTCGGTATTGCATAAAATCTCCGTGTCGGGGAAGTCGCGCTGCATGGTTGACAAAAAGCCCTTCGCACGATCCTCGGTGCTGGCAGAGTTATGCAATTGCCGGAGCAAAATAACTTTCCCGGTACCGTTGAGTAAATGTCCCAAATAGCTCGCTGCGAGGTTACCGGCTCCGAAATTATCACTGGCCACGAAACTGACGATCTGTTCGCTTTCGAGCGCCGAATCGATAATGAGAACCGGAATTTTTGCCCGAATCAACTTGTTCACTGAGGGCACGAGGGATCGGCTATCAAGCGGTCCCAGTACGATGCCGCTCACCTGATCGTTGCGAGCCTCCTCCAGAAATTGGAGTTGTCGCCGATAGTCTTCTTCCGAGCCGGGATCCTTCCAAGAAAAGCGGATCTGGACACCCTGATCCTGGAAATCCAAAGCGGCTTGGCTAGCTCCGGAATGGACGGTCTTCCAAAAATCCTGCGTTCCGTCCTTTGGGATAATGACGAGGTTGATCTCCTGAGCGACCGGCGAAGGGTGTGCCCGCCGTTTCCGCGGTTGGAACGGAAAGTAAATCTCAGCCGCTCGCTCAAAGCAATGTCCTAGCTTAGTCCGCATAGTATAAGGGCGCTGTGCTTTGTACGTATTCCTACGTATTGCAGAGATCCTCCCGATTATCTACTTTCCTGCCGTTGCGCCAGTGCGAGCCGTTTGTGGTTTCGTCTGGATTCCGAACGTCTCGGAAGCATAAACACCCCTATTAATCCTTCCCCCCTCTTATGACAAAACTAAAACCGCGCTTTGCAATCCTGAGCCTGTTGGCCGTTTGGCCGGCATTTCTTCTCACCAACGGGCAATGCGCATCGAACGACAAGCCGCTCAAACTCGCAGTTCTTGCCAATAGTGCCTCTGACTTCTGGACTTACGTCAAGGCGGGGTGCGAGAAAGCGATGAAAGAAGTACCGAACGTCAGCGTAGAGGTCCGGTTGGTGCCAGATGGTACCCCGGCCGAGCAGACTAGAATCTTTGACGATCTTCTGGTGAAAGGCTCCGACGGGATCGCGATCAGCCCGATTGATTCAGCCAACCAAGCCGCCATGATCGATCGCGGCACTGAGAAGGCGCTCATCACCACCACTGACAGTGACGCTTCTACCAGCAAAAGGGCGTTCTACGTCGGAACCAATAACGTCGACGCAGGTAAACAGGCCGGCGAGCTGATTAAAAAAGCCATTCCGGACGGCGGCAAAATCATGATCTTCGTCGGTAAGCGTGATGCCCAAAATGCTAAAGAAAGAATTCAGGGACTCGAAGAAGTATTGAAAGGAACCAATGTTTCAGTGATCGATGTCCGGACGGATGATACGGATCGAGTCCGAGCCCGGCAGAATGTCGCCGACACGTTGGTTAAATATCCTGATATTGCCTGCTTAGTCGGTATCTGGAGCTATAACGGGCCGGCGATCGTCAACTCTGTCAAAACGGCCGGCAAAACCGGCAAAGTGAAGATTGTCACCTTCGACGAAGAAGACGACACCCTGCAGGGGATCAAAGACGGGGTTGTCGAGGCCACGGTGGTGCAGAATCCTTACGAGTTTGGCCATCAATCCGTGCTGCTGATGACGAAAAAGTTGCGTGGTGAGGACTCCCAAATTCCAGAAAACAAGCAAGTGATCGTTCCCACCCGGGCTATCGATAAGAGCAACGTCGACGAATTCTGGACGACGCTGAAGACGTTGCGCGGACACTAAGACCAAGCAAATAATCCGCACGGGCACTGTGGTGAACTGGATTCAGGCATCCGGCACGGCGCCCGCCGGTATTCAGACGACAGATCGTCTGTACGATTTCGGTGGCCTCCGCCCGATGATTTCCGTCCGCTTTTCGGATGGTGACTCGCACGGAGGCCACACTGTTTATAGAGGGATGTGAAACTGCCCGAGGATCTGCGTCGGGGGTGAGGAGCTCTCTGCCAATGCGGAAGAGAGCGTCGGTCGCCACGAATCAATGGGATAAGGGACTAGCGGATGCTCTGCTAACACCGGAGCACTCTTCCGGCGAGCCGGCGCGTTCAGACGTGGATGAAATTGGAGCGGAACGTCGATTGCCAGGTTCAGACCAGGACGAGATGTGAGGCCTTGCAGGATGCTCCCACAATCAACGTCCCCCCTAACCGATCGGAATGCGACGGAGCTATTTCCAGGGCATATGTTTATTGGTTATTTGATGGGGACAGGATCTTAGAGAGATTCGGAGGACCGCCCTCTGGATCCGGCGAACAGCTAACGTCTATCAGCCGATGGAGAGAAGGTAAGCTACTCACCGATCCGGGTGCTCCAAGCTGCTTTCAACCTATCAACTGTGGGCCAGACGCCTGGAAGGATTACGCTCATTTTTTCGACAATCCTGCTCTCTTTTGGTGGAGAGATTTTACTGCCTGCGTTGCCAGCAAGAGGTAACGAAGAAGAAATCTGTGGTTTCAACTTGGGAATCTATGTTTAGTGAGCGGATGGCGACCATTTTCTCTGTCTCCGAGCTAACTCGAGTCGTCCGGGAAGTTTTAGAAGGTCGAATCGGAGAAGTTTGGGTCGAAGGTGAGATCTCAAACTATCGGAAACAATCTTCGGGCCATCATTACTTCACCCTGAAAGATGACCGTTCTCAAATCCCCTGTGTGATGTTTGCCCGTTCCTACGGGGCACAGAGCAAAATCGCCCTTTCCGATGGCCTTCAAGTGCAGGTCTACGGGCTGGTAAGCGTCTACGAAGCGAGAGGACAATATCAATTAATTGTCCAACTGATCCAACCCAGGGGCCAAGGTCTGCTCCAGGTAAAGTTCGAAGCTCTGAAGCGGAAACTTCAGGCGGAAGGCCTTTTTGAGACTGCTCGAAAACGGTCCCTGCCAAAATTCCCTCAGCGGGTGGCCTTGGTAACCTCCTCAACCGGGGCAGCCGTCCAGGACATGCTGAACATCCTGAAAAGACGAAGCCCCTGGCTTTCGATTCTCATTTGCCAAGTGCGCGTGCAAGGAGAAGGCGCCGCGGCGGAGATTTCGGAGATGATCGATTATGTCAACGCGCGGGCCGGCGAATTAAAGATCGATTTGATGATCGTCGGCCGAGGCGGCGGAAGTATCGAAGATCTTTGGGAGTTTAATGAAGAAAGCGTGGCGCGGAGTATTTACAGATCGCGTATCCCGGTAGTCTCGGCGGTCGGACACGAAATTGATTTCACGATTGCCGATTTTGTGGCTGATCTGCGGGCGCCTACCCCAAGTGCCGCCGCCGAGTTGGTGGTACCCGATATTCTGGCGCTGCAGGGAGAGCTGGTTTCAAGGCGCGCTGCTCTGGACCGGTTGATCCGGCAGGCTTTGGAAATTCGACGCCTGCAGACCCGGCGCTTATCGGAGGCGCCCCATTTTCGGGAACCGCGCCGGTTGATCGTCGAACGTCAGCAACGCGTGGACCAGCTGGAGATGCGTCTTTCGGAGATCTGGAAAAACGCGCTTCAACAGCGACGATCAGGAATCGAAAAGATTCTGACATTTTTGTTGGCCTTTCGTCCGGAGCGCTGGTTGCAGGCGAAGCGAGGAGAACTGGCTGGGATGGAGGCGAGACTCAGGCGAACCGCATCCTCGAAATTAGATTCTGGCAGAAACCGCGTCGCGGAACTCGCTAATTTCCTTCGATTGCTCGGGCCTCGGCAAACTCTGGAGCGCGGCTATTCCATTACCCTTGCCGCTGATGGCAGTGTGGTTCGATCGGTCCAGGCGTTGAAGATTGGCGACCAGCTACAAACGAAGCTGGCAGACGGCGAGGTACAATCGGTCGTCGACGAGTTGCGATAAACAATAAGCTTTTCCTGCTTTGGCTTAAAGTACGCAAAGCGTCCCCGCTTTGCCTCTTCCCTTCACTGTCTTGACCCTCTTTACTTACCTCGCTTAAAAAAGCTGATCGTACCGCGGTCGCCAAGGAGGACCTGATCCTACCGATAAGGTGCTTTTTGAATCCAATCGTCGCTAGAGGAGGCAAAGTCAGGCAAAGTGAGTGAGACCGCCCTTGCCAGGGGATCGGATCGGCGTGCACGCCGCCGTAATTTCCGATGTTGCCGCCACCGTAGATGCCGGCGTCTGTATTCAGGATCTCTTCGTACCAACCCTCACCCGGGGCGCCGACCCGGTAGAAATGTCTCGGGACTGGGGTGGCATTCATCACCAGCACTACCACCGAACCCGACTCTGCTTTTCGCATAAAGGTCAACACACTGTTGTCCGCATCGTGAAAATCGATCCACTCGAACCCCAGGTAAGTGTCGTCATTTTCCCAAAATGCCGGCTCGGTCTTATAGAGATAATTGAGATGTTGGACCAGCTTTCTGAGGCCGTCATGAAGCGGATATTGTAACAGGTGCCACTCCACACTTTCATCGTGATTCCATTCTTTCCACTGCCCGATTTCGCCACCCATAAATAACAATTTCTTGCCAGGGTGGGCGTACATCCATCCGTAGAACATCCGAAGATTGGCAAACTTCTGCCAGGCGTCTCCCGGCATTTTATCCACTAATCGATCTCTTGCCGTGCACCACCTCGTCGTGGCTCAAAACCAGGACAAAATGCTCGTGGAAGGCGTAAATCATCGAAAAGGTAACTTCTCCCTGGTGAAATCGCCGATGAATCGCTTCGCGCCCCATGTAGAGAAGGAAGTCGTGCATCCAGCCCATATTCCACTTCAACCCGAAGCCGAGGCCGCCCAGGTAGGTTGGCCGGGAAACACCGGGCCAAGCTGTGGATTCTTCCGCAATGGTCATGATGCCAGGGAACCGCTCATAACAGACTTCGTTAAAGCGTTTCATGAAAGTAAATGGCGTCGAGATTTTCACGTCCTCCATGGACGTTTGGCACCCATTCACCCGATTTCCGCGAGTAGTCGAGATACAGCATCGACGCGACCGCGTCTACGCGCAGACCATCGATATGGTAGCAGTCCAACCAGAACAGGCCGTTGGCGACCAGAAAATTGCGAACTTCGTTTCGGCCGTAATTGAAAATCAGCGTTCCCCAGTCGCGATGTTCGCCCTGGCGCGGATCAGCGTGTTCGTAAAGATGGGTTCCGTCAAACAAGTGCCAGGCCATGGGCATCCTTCGGGAAATGTCCGGGAACCCAGTCGACAATGACGCCGATCCCGCTTTCGTGGCAACGATCGACAAAGTGCCGAAACTCGTCGGGGTTTCCAAACCGGCTCGTCGGGGCGAAGTAGCCGGTAACCTGGTAGCCCCAGGATCCGTCGAAGGGATGCTCAGCGACCGGCATCAATTCGATATGGGTGTAGCCGAGATCCTTCACATAAGGGATCAACCGATCGGCTAATTCGATGTAACTCAGGAACCGATTACCCTCTTCGGGAACCCGAGCCCAGGAGCCAAGGTGAACTTCATAGATGCTGACCGGTTCTTTGTGCCATTGCTTTGTTCTCCGGGCCTGGACCCAGTCGTCATCGCTCCATTTGAAGCGATCGAGGTTGAAGACCAGAGAAGCCGTTTGGATTCCATGTTGCCCATAGAAAGCGAAGGGATCACTCTTTAAGACGATAGCGCCAAAACAGTTTCGGACTTCGAGCTTGTAGTGAGTGCCTTCCAAAACCCCTGGTATAAAGATTTCCCAGATCCCGGATTCGACTCGTTTGCGCATGGGGTGGCACCGACCATCCCAGCCGTTGAAATCGCCGACGATGCTGATGCGTTGGGCGTTGGGTCCCCAGACGGCAAAAGTTGCGCCGGCGTGTCCGTTGATCTCTGTCAGGTGAGCACCCAGCTTTTTGTAAATGTCGTAATGGTTGCCTTCCTTGTACAAGTACATGTCCAACTCGCCGAGAATCGGACCGTAGGAATAAGGATCACTAAATCTGAAGGTCTCCCCGGACCAGGTAGTCACCTGCAAAAGGTAGTCGAACGCCTCCGTCACCCCCGTCAGTGGCGCTTCAAACAAGCCTTCGTTGGCGATCCGACCGGCCGGAAAATGACGATCCGGGTGACGCGGATCAACTACCGTTAGCTCTTTAGCGTCTGGTCGAAACGCCCGGACAACCAAAAGATCACCGATCTTGTGCATCCCAAGGACGCCAAACGGGTCGTCATGTTCGGCGCTGAGCAGCCGATGAATATCGTGGGGAGCAAGCGTGGCATTCATAATAAGTCCCGGAACGCCGGCTCGATCTTGGTCAGATAGAGCCGTTCTGCGGAGTAATCGCGCAATAGTTGTTTTTTTCTCTTGAAAACCGCGTCCTGTTCAAAGGCGTTGCGAATACGTTCCGCAACATTTCTGGGGGCTTCTCGCAAGTCAAATAAGAGTGTGCCGGAAAGTGCGATCGATTTCAACGGTTCGATGTTTGAGCAAAACACCGGAAGCCGATGGGCCGCAGCTTCGAGCAGGGGCAGACCAAAACCTTCTTGCCTGGAAGGGAAGAGCATCGCGTCGGCCACCATGTAAAGGCTGTGCAACTGGCGTTCGTCTACGTAGAAGTGCTCGTTGACCCAGGTTACCAACCCCTCCACTTGCAGGTCGGCAGCCAGTTGTTTCAGGTCGGCAAAATGTTCGGAACTCGAGCGGTTGTGGGGATCTAGAGCTCGCCGAAACGAGCAATCGGATCTTCATCCCGAGATCGCGAATGGCGCCCACAATCTGCAGGGCAAAGGCGATGTTTTTGCGCGCTAAAATCCGCGTCGGATAGAACAAGATTGTCGATCCCGGTAAATCCTTGCGCACCAGGTCCGCGACCTCCGGTGTCAAGGTGCAGGTGCCGGCGACATCCATCCCGTTCGGAATAACAGCATCGACGTCGGCGCCCATGAGTTTTCGGAATTCGGCCGCCCGTGTCTCGGAAATGGTCACATATTTAACCCCTCGTTGACGCTCCCGGATAAGATCGAAAGTTCGAAAGGGTGGGATCTTGTAGTCGGGGTTGGCGGCGGCCAGATCGTGGGTCCAGGCAATGGTCTTTTTGCCCTGTTCTGCCAGTCCGCTCAACGCCTGGGTGCCGGCCAGGTTGAAGGGCATGGTGTACATATTGTGGACCACAAAACAATCGAACCTGTGGGAGAGCGCCTCGAGCTGTTTTTGCAGATTCTCAAGAACGCGAAAAAAGGCCTGCCCCGGGCGGCCATTGTAAGCCTCTTCCTGTGCCGACGGACCAAAGCCTCCTGCGAATTGAGCTCGCGAAAAATCTGGGTCGGGATTTGTCGATTGAAAGCGCTTCCTTCACCACACAAAATCTCGACCGTATGCCCGTGCTGCGACATGAGCTGCGCATGTTGGCGGATTACGCTTTCCACACCGCCAATCACCGGCCAGGAGGTGTAGTGAACGAGCGCAATTTTCATCATCCAGGTAGTATCGCGGACCCGATCATCAGACAGATTTACTGGGGCGATAGCAACCAAGAATCCGACTTGAATCCGAAGCGATGTGTCTTAGTTTGGCTGTCTTTTCGCGAGCAGAAAATTGCCAGGGTAGCTCAGTGGTAGAGCAGGGGACTCATAAGCCCTTGGTCGGGAGTTCAACTCTCCCCCCTGGCACGGCGCGGTGGAAAGCACTAGACAGTTCCCACCCGAAATCTCATTTCGTGGTTGGACCTTGATCCAATCGCAAGAGGAGTTAATTTGATCACTCCGTTAACGCTATGGATTTTTTGAATCATCATTTCTACTTGGGCCTTGGCATCGGTGCTGTCCTGGGCTTGCTGGGTATCGGTTTTGCCCTCATGCGACTCTTTGATACCAAGTCCGAAGTGAGACGTTTGAAACGACATCTCTCAGATAAGCTGGAGCTTGAAGCGGAGGCCACCAATCGGTTGCGCCTGGATCTCCAGGAGTTGAAACAAAATAACGAGAATCTGCGCATCAAAGTCGCGAACTTGAACCAATACCCGGATAAACGGCTGCAACGGGAACTGGAGATTTATGCCAGGGCCGAACGTTTTATGGTCACCAGTTCTCCCGGCTTTCCGGCGGTCTGGGAAGAGGCCAAACGGAGTGCCTTAAGCGGTCTTGAGCAGGAAGAAACCGGGAAGAGTCTTCCGAAACGAGTCTTTAACGCCCTGTTGAATCGCCCATCGTACAAAAGCTCCAATTCCGATCATGTGGACAACGGAGGAGGAAGCTAGCTGATCCCAGCTCTGACCTCCGTGGTTTCGTTGTCTCTCGGTCTCTTGGTCGTGAGCTAAATCCTAATGGGCGCCGGTTCAACGGGTCCTTCTTAGTTTCCAATATTGACACCCTTGAATGAGGTGCTAGCTTCTGTCCCTTTCTAGAACCCGATACTATGGCGAACATACCATCTGCTGCTAAACGAGCGAGACAAACAGCTCAACGCACCCTCCGCAATAAGAGCGTTCTCACCGGATTGAAGGGTCAGCAGAAGAAATTGACTGCGGCCATTGCCGCCGGGGATAGTGCCAAAGCAAAATTGGAACTGAATCTCCTGGAGTCGAGATTAGATAAAGCAGCCAAGCGAGGAATCGTTCACAAAAATCTCGCGAACCGTCGTAAAAGCAGGGCTGCCAAGGCAGTCGCTAGTTTCAGTTCGACCAAAGTGCCGGCCTAAGCGGGCCGGTTTAGGTTAAGTGATCGGCTAATTCCAGCCAATCGGCGACCCGACCAAGGCCTTCCTGTGCGGGAAGAGTGACATCGAGGAAAAGGATGGTTGCTTCGAAGCTAGGATAACGTTCCGCGATTCGTTCGCAGCTGACTACCATTCCGGTTAGAGCTTCAGAAACAGGACCTTCGTCCGGACCGCTCGCCTCCGCGCAAAAACGCATGGCTAATTGCGTACCAAGTGGAAAACGCCAGCGGGATCGCAACACGATACCTCGTTCGCTGATCACCAGGTCCCCGGGGTTGCCCAAACAACAATCGGTCCCGTAGTCCAGGTAAATCGCGAAATCCGGGCTTTGGGCATCAAATGAGGAACACATTGCCATCGCTAGACCGAAGTGAGAAAAGGTAGTCTCGAACTTGCGAGAGTCAAGGTTGCTCGCTCATCTCGGAGTCCGCTTCACCCATAATTCGACGGGCTAGTCGGCCAAGCATGAAGGTTGTCGCGATCGTTACGATGAAACCTGTTCCCCAAAGCAAGTAATCGTGTAAATCCGGCCGGCGTGTTCCACGGGCCATATCGACCCCGAATTGGCCGAGGGTACCGACAAACGCGTAGAGAAATAAACCTGGGCTCTGACCCAATGCTACCCAAAGCAGGCAGCGGCTCAAACGTACCTGGGTCAACCCATACAAATAATTGAGCAGGCTCGAGGGTGCTAACGGGTTCAGTTGCGACAGCACAACGATCTTCCAGCCATGCCGTGCGATGGCCCGATCAAGGATCCGCAACCTGCGGTTATTGGAAAGAAGACGTTCGATTCTCTGGCGGCCGACTTTCCTGGCGATCAGGAACGCGAGCGCCGCCCCCAGGAGGTTTCCGGCCAAAACCAGGAAAAAGCCCCACCAGAGCCCAAAAAAGAAGCCGCCCCCCATACTGAGAACGCCTCCCGGCAACAATAACAGGTTACAAAGGGCATAGGTAATCGGATAGATGATACCGCTCCAAAAGCCGAGATGCTGAATCGATTCCCGCGCGTTCCCGATCCAGTCGACGATGGGATACGTCGTCGACGCGACGAAAAGGGCGATCATCGCCAGGAGCAAACCGCCTCCTTGAATGATCAAGGTCCACGGAATCCTATGATAGGCTGCGGGCGAACTGTGCGAGCTCGGCGGTGGTGTCATATGCGAGAAAAGGGGTGATAAGATAGATTCCAGGGAAGTAATCCAGGGCTGCACGGACCACGTCCTTGGCGATTTCAATGCCTTCACGCCGCGCTTGCGGTCCTTCCGCCGCGGCCATGCGGGCACGAACCGGGTCCGGAATGATTATTCCCGGGACTTCGTGATGTAAGAATTCGGCTTGCTTAGCGGTCAGCAGTGGCCAAACCCCAGTGAGAATCGGTACTTTCAGATGCTTGGTTCGGTCATGCATCTGACGGACCAGTGTTTGATCGAAAACCGGTTGCGTCATTACATAACTCGCCCCCGCCGCGATCTTGCGCTCGAGTCGGGCAACCTGCGCGTCCAGATTTTTCGCGTTCGGGTTAAAGGTGCAACCCATGACGAAGTCGGTGGGGTATTTAATGTTCTTGCCGGCAAAATTGTAGCCTTTGTTCAGTCCTGAAATGATCTCCATGAGTTGAACGGAGTTCACGTCATATACGGAGGAGGCTCCCGGCTGATCGCCGAACTTCGCAGGGTCTCCAGTCAAAGGCAAGATGTGTCTGATGCCCAGCGCCGCGATGCCCATCAGTTCGCTTTGCAGTCCAATCAGATTTTTGTCCCGGCAACTGATATGGAGCAGCGGCATGATGTTGTATTTCTGCTTCAGGATCGCCCCGATCGCCAGGTTGCTGACGCGAAGGATTGCCAATGAGTTGTCCGCCAGAGTGATGGCGTCACTCCCGGCATCGATCAGAGCGCGGGCTGCCGCGAAATATTTCTCGAGCACCATCGTCTTTGGAGGATCGAGCTCCGTGACCACCACGGTCTGCCCGCTGCCCATCAGATCAAGGAGGCTCGTTTCCACGGGTCTCTTGGCAACCGCCACTTCCGGCTCGGCACCCCATTGCACGACCGGTTTCGACCGAATCGGCTTCATCTCCGCAATCGCGCTGGCCATCGCGCGAATGTGTTCAGGGCCAACCCCGCAACAGCCCCCGATCAGTCGCGCTCCTTGGCCAACAAACTCTTTGGCGGCGTCCGCGAAATACTCCGGCGCCGCGTTGTAAAGAAAGCGTCCGTTATAGTAGCGGGGATAGCCGGCGTTGGGAAAAGCGCTGATCAGAAAGTCGATCGGAATTCGGCGCAAGATATGAAGTCATGGCATGCGGGCCGGTCACGCAATTGACTCCGACTACATTGGCACCCTGACGAATCAACTCCCGAAATGCCTGAACGATCGGCAGACTGGAGGGGAGGCGGCCTTCTTCGGAACAAACCATCGAACAGATCACCGGAATGTTGGCGTCGAGTTCCCGCACTGCCTTGAGCGCGATCTGGATCTCGTCGAAATCAACAAAAGTCTCCAGAAAAAGAACGTCCACCGTCGCATCCAGGATGGCCTTTGCTTGTTCTTTGAAAAGGTTGGCCCGGTCGATATCTTGCAACTCCGTTTCGGGGTCGGCAATTCCCAGCGGACCGATGCTCGCCGCCAAATAGACGGGGCTCTGGCCGATGGATTTACGGGCCAGGCGGATGGCCGCCTGATTCAATTCCTCAACTCGATGCTCCAATCCGTGCCGTGAAAGACGCGCCGCATTGGCGCCAAAAGTATTGGTCTCGATCAGGCGGGCGCCGGCTTGGACATAAGCATCATGGATCCGGGAGACGACTTCGGGAGCGGAAACGTTCAGCTCCTCAAAGCAAACGTCCAAAGGTACGCCGGACGACATCAGCTCTGTCCCCATCGCACCGTCCCCACAAAGCACCGAAGAGTTTAATTCCTCTAAGAAATCCATTGAAAAAGAGATCCCGCAGCTTATATCTCGTTGCCAGATCAGGTCTTACCTAATTTGGCACCCACATGTTAGCTGTGGATTCTCATTTGACCAAAATATTATCAATCAGGCGAGTCGGGCCAAAAAAGACGGCGGCGGCGAGAAGGACTGGCAACTCTGTGGGCTCTTTCGGCTGAAGGGTTTCCGGATCCACCACCGCCACATAGTCCACTTTTGCCAGCGATCCCTGCTCAATCCAGTTTTGGATCGATTTTTGCAGGTTTTCCTCGAGATCGATTGGGTTCGGAGTTTTCTCTCGGCCTCGCGCAAGGCCTGTTGAATCAGAGGTGCCTGCCGTCGCTCTTCGGCAGTGAGATAAACATTCCGGGAACTCATCGCTAGTCCGTCCGTTTCGCGGAAGGTCGGATGGCCGATGACGCGAATCGGAAAATTCAAGTCGCGCACCATTCGACGCAAAATCACCAGCTGTTGAAAGTCTTTCTCCCCGAAGATCGCAATATCCGGTTGGACCAGATGGAACAGCTTAGTCACCACGGTACATACCCCCGTGAAATGCCCTGGACGAGCCAGCCCGCATAACACGGTTTCCAGCTTTGATTCGGTCACCAGGACAGAGGCGTCAGGTTCGTACATCTGCGCCGGTGTCGGCGCGAACACCAGGTCGCATCCCCTTTTCCGGAGGAGCAGGCAATCACGCGCAAAAGGGCGGGGATATTTCTGGAAATCTTCCCGCGGGCCAAACTGCTTGGGATTGACAAAGATCGAGGCCACCGTGGTGCCCCTGCGTCCCGCCACTTGTTTCGCCCGGTCGACCAGGGCCAGATGCCCTTCATGGAGAGCCCCCATCGTAGGAACAAGAACAATCGGCTTCGGCAGGGTACGAGTGAGCACCTGCATCCGGGCAGGCGATTTTATGATACGCATAAAGCGGGGATCTTCATTTCCTCTTCAATCGTTCTTCGTCCACGGTCTTCTGAACGGGGAATACAGGATGGTGCTCCCTCGTTCCATAATCCCATTCGAATTGGGGACAGGTCAAACATTCGAATTGGGGACAGGTCAAATGTCGAAGATTTCTCCGTGGTCTGCCAACAATCAGTAACTCGGTCATCCAGTCGACCTGTTTCTGATGTCATCCGTCCAGGACGCCAATTCGGTCGTCTGTAAGGGCTAAAACATTTGACCTGTCCCTGGCTAGCCGGTCATCTTCCTTCATCGTTCTCGATCCCCAGAAAAGCACGCATAAATGCATACATGCGCGTATAGATTTAGGGACTATAGATTTAGGGACAGGTCAGATATCAGAGCCTTTCCGAGGGCGTACCGTTCTGCCACAACCAGTCAAGCACCACTGACCTGTCCTCACCGGCGCCCCCGTTCCAGACTGCCGTTGGAAAACGAGCAAATACACGCGCGGAATTCCTTCGGCCATTGGGGACAGGTCAAATATCGAGGTTTGCTGGATGGTGATGCCACGATGCGACCATCGGTCGACAGTCAGCCTTGACTATCTGACCTGTCCCCAGACCGATCCTATGTTGGCGGATTCGCCGGTTGGAACATTGGGACCGATCCATTGGGAACAGGTCAAATATCGAGGTTTGCTGGATGGTGATGCGACGATGCGACCATCGGTCGATAGTCAGCCTCGAATATCTGACCTGTCCCCAGACCGATCCTATGTTGGCGGATTCGCCGGTTGGAACATTGGAACATTGGAGCCCGAGGAGTATGGGGACTGGGGCAGTTATTCAGGTTTCTCATTGTCTCGATGGGGTACGAGCGATCGGTGAACGGCAGACAGCTAAACAACTTAAACAGCTGACCTGGCCCTATAAAACCTGGGACTATAGATTAAGGGACAGGTCAGATATCAGAGCCTTTCCGAGGGCGTACCGTTCTGCCACAACCAGTCAAGTACCACTGACCTGTCCTCACCGGCGCCCCCGTTCCAGACTGCCGTTGGAAAACGAGCAAATACACGCGCGGAATTCCTTCGGCCATCGGGGAGTTCGGCCATTGGGGACAGGTCAAATATCGAGGCTAAACGCTAAACGGGAGTTCGCCATTTGACTGACCCCTTTTGCCCTGACCACCAGGCTGCTGACAGAGAAACAAGCAAGAAAGATGGAAGAACTGACATTTTAGTTAGGAAAAACCTAACGATTACTTCAGTAATTCGTAATCGTCTAAAAATTGGATGGGCCTTATCTCTTGAGAACAATGATGGATAAACGGGCAAGGCCAACTCCGGTCAGGGCTGCAGGGCAGTGGTACTGCTTTGCTGGGGCTAACGGGTCTTTTCGGATGACGCAAGATGGTCGGCGGTATTCTAGGCCCGTGCATGGCGCGTCGTAAAAAACCTCCCGTTCGCGATGGCCAAATTGCTGTCCTCGGCTTACTCATGCTGGGCGCTTTGGCCGCCATTAGCATCCGTCTGGGTTTCGTTCAGCTCGGAATGAATGCCTACTATAGCAGCCGCATCCAAGGCCGTTCTGAAGTTACCGTCCGGATCCCGGCTCCCCGTGGTGAGATTCGTGATCGCCATGGCGCGGTGCTGGTAACCAATCGCCCTAGCTACCGAATCGAATTCTACCTGCCGGAACTGGTGGCCGGATATAAGAAGAAGTATGGCCAGCCGCCGATGATTGAGTTTCAGGCTGAGGACTCAAGCCGGATGCTCCGCAACCGCAAGGAAGCTGACATCGTACAGATCCTGGACCAGACGATTATCCGCCGGTTGGAGGAATTAAAGGTCGCTGAACCCTATAATGCACAACGACTCCGGACCCACTATCGTCACGATGCACTTTTGCCCTTCACTTATCGTGAAGATCTTGATTTTGCCACCTTCGCTCGATTTGCCGAGAAGGATATGGATCTGCCTGGAGTGCACCTGAACGTGAAACCAGTTCGCAAGTACGTTTATCATGCCATGGCCGCGCAGATCTTGGGATATGTCGGGGCTCCTGAAGACACCAATACGCTTTTGGACCGCAAAGATTTTGATTTTTACGAACCCGACATTCAAGGACGCACGAACTTGGAATACCTGGTCGATGGCGTTCTTCGCGGGACGCCGGGGAAGCGGATCCTGAAGAAAAATGCTACCGGCAAGATCGAGGGCGAGCGCAAAGTCATCCAGCCCACCGCCGGGGCGAATGTTTACCTGACCATCGATGCGCGGATGCAATATATCGTAGAGCGAGCGATTCGCTCTGTCGGTCGTGCCGCCGGCGTGGTGGTTGATCCACAAAATGGGCAGATTCTGGCGATGGCTTCGGTCCCTTCCTACGACCCAAACAGCTTTATCCCGGCGATATCAGCACGCGATTGGGCAGCCATTAAAGACGCTGAGGCTGACCCACTGACCAACCGTGCGATCAGTGCCTATGCGCCGGGATCCGCTTATAAAATTATGATTGCCTTGGCTGGCCTTAGCGTCGGCTTGGATAAAGCGCGATTTACCTGTAACGGCGGGGTGAGCTACGGCAATACCTATATGAAATGTTGGATCGCTGAAAAGCATCGTTCCCATGGTCCCCAGACCCTCACGGAAGCGATCAGGAATTCTTGTAACGCCTATTTTTACCAGTACGGCAATGCCGCGGGGATTGAATCCATCGATAAGATTGGAGCGACTCTCGGGTTAGGGGAGTTATCCGGTATCGAACTGACCGGGGAAGATCCCGGGCTGCTTCCGTCCCCGGACTGGCTCCGAACAAACAGGTATGAGAAATGGAGCCAAGGCCAGACGGCCAACACGTCGATCGGTCAAGGTTACGTTTTGGCCAATCCGCTCCAGATGGCGATGATGGCGGCGACCGTGGCGAATGGCGGTACGGCTTACCAGCCAAGCTTGATCTATCAAATCCAGGAGGCCGACGGGACCATCATTAAGCGCCCCGAAAAGATTCGAGGCAATCTGCTGAAGGATAATGGTTTGAAGGAGGACCAAATCGAATTAATCCGTCGTGGAATGTGGGGGGTAGTCAACGATCCGGGCGGGACTGGAGCACGGGCGCGAATTGCGGGAATCACGGTTGCCGGAAAAACAGGAACGGCGCAGTTTTGGCGAGATGGAAAAAAAGATAATCACACTTGGTTTGTCGCCTTCGCACCCTACGAAAACCCAAAGATAGCCTTGGCCGTTCTCGTCCAGGGCGCCAAGGCTGGCGGCCAAGTGCCAGCGCCGATCGCTGCGAAGATTGTGGAGAAAATCCTGGCTCTTGATAAAGGATACGACCCTGGCCTGAAGCCGCTGGAAGCAGCGGTTGGGAACTTCAACTTCGTCGAATCGATCAATTTCAAAGAACCTGTGGTCCTTGCCCCTGTTGCTGCGGATGAAGAGACGGCAGAGATCGTAGCCAATCCGATGGAGTCTAAGAAAAAGGTCACCAAGACCAAAACGGTGAAACCCGATATTCGTCCTGAAGCTGATGATCATCGGGCGCTCTCTCGGGCGCAACCAGTTCAGCCCGAGAAGCGAGGGGTTTCTTCGATTTTTTAAAGAGAAAACCGAAGGAAGAAAAGCTCAGCCGCCCACCAGAGGAGCCGCCGCAAGACCAGAAGAAGAAAAAACGCTTCCTTATCTTCTAAGAGCTCGAAACCTGTGATGCCGTCTTGGTCTGGAAGGGTAGCAAACAGCCTATTCGTCCAAAAATCGGTGACCTGCTCCTGCCTCATCCCGAAGCTCTGTGCGAGCGCAGAATCGCGGGAGAGTTCTTCAAGATTTCTCACGAGCGGCGGCCCGGCGCGCTGCCGCCGGCTCGATTTCCTCCTCTATTTGGGGGAGAATTGAGCCCGATTCATGGAACTATTTTTCGGTCCGTTCCATGGTCGTTGGCTGAGGAATTTCCAGTGAGGGGATTTTCCGGAATGTAATGCTTGATACTTTACCAGTGTAGTGTAAAACACTACACTGGGGCACTCACGCAGCCCATCGCCTGATTCCCCAGGCGCGGGCTGACTAGCAACTGGAACCGGCGGAAGACCAAGATTATGATGGAAACCGACAACTTCGCTACACGAAGCTGGCCCTTAGCAACGAAGCGGGCGGGATCCCGGCGCAGTCCAGGCCAGAAGAACAAATACGTGAAGCGCTGACTAGACATTGGCACGCCTCGGCAGCCGGCGATGCCAATGCGGAACACGATATTTACGACGACGATGCCATTTGTGATTATCCCCAATCGGGCGAACGAATCCTCGGGCGAAGTAATTTGCAAGCCTTGCGAAGTCACCATCCCGGTAAGCCGGCAGGCTTCAATGTCAGGCGAGTTCTCGGAAACGGTGATCTCTGGATCACGGAATACACCATTACCTACCAGGGGCGACCAGCCTACACGGTGAGTATTATGGAGTTCCGGAACGGAAAGGTCGTGCACGAGACCCAGTATTTCGCGGATCCCTTCGAGGCGCCGGCCTGGCGGAGCCAATGGGTTCAGCAGACCGCGTGACGCCGCACGGAGGCGAGCTGAAACCCCGATCGGTTTTTAGCGAGATTCTCCTTCCTCTGGGACACGCGAGACCTTTTCACGATCGGTGCAAACGCTCTGGCGGTGTTGTGTGAAACGACGAATGCCAGTCGACAGCGTTATCAGGAATCCCGCCAGTTGCCCAAGATCTGGGCTTGGCCTACCGCTGGTTCTGCCGATAGAAGAGAGCTCTGGCGTGCATCGGTGCCACGACCAGATAACAGTACTTCCCAGCGAATTTGTGTTTGGTGTAGACAACCCCCTTTTCTTTCTTGGCGCGTGGCTGCGCTTATCGGTGCAGAAGAACGATGGCGATAGCGGCGATAATGCCTAAAGGGATAAGAATGAAAAGCGCGATGCGCATGCCAATCGCCAAGCCGTTCGCCAGCGGGGAACGACCGGGTGGGACAGCCACCAACCGCGTGAGCCAGTCATCGAGTTTCATGGTTCGCAGTGAGTTACGGTACAGTATGCTGATATTGCGGCGGTTACAGACTGAATAATCCGTGTCGTGGCAAATTCTGAGTTCGGGACCGCAATAAGAGGGATCTCGCCTGGCTCGGTCCAAAGGGACTTCCGGTCGAACATCAGGATAGCCAGGAAGTACAGCCCGCCCACGAGAAGCAAGCCGATAACGACTAGTGCGATGCGGATCCTTGGCCTCTTCGGCGAGGTTCGCCGCGGCTTCGAAGCCGACGAGCGTGGACAGACCCATAAGCATCGCGAGCATCAGCCCGCCTCCGAGTGCGAAATAATCGGCGTGGGCCCGCGGCAATGCCACGCGAGGTGAGGTTGTCGACCGAGCCCAATCCGGTGGTGGCCACGGCGACCGCCAGCGCGATGGTCAGAACCCCGACGATCACTACTTAGACCACCACCGCGCTCGCGTTAATTATGCCGACGATGCGCGTCGAGGAGAGACGACTGATTTGAGATCGATTAACGACCTTATCCTCTGTAATCGCAGGCTGGATGTCTGAGCCAGACCTCAAT
>CAWEGF010000015.1:0-111741 GCA_963808535.1 uncultured Verrucomicrobiae bacterium
TTCAGATAGTTGGAACGGCGGCGGCGTTTTTCGACTTTGTTGTGTTGCTTGCCCATTCAACCCCTGTAACGGGAATTATTCATTCGGTCAATTAAACCTCCGCGCCAACCAGGCTTTTGTTCTGGCGCTGGGCGAATTCGACGTGGAATTGTTCCGGTTTGGGAGCCGGTCCGTTTACGTGGGTGCGACCCCAGTAGTTGGAGAAATTTTCGTTCCCGTCCCGGTTCTGCACGAAATCTTCGATCAAGCTGCGAACGCGGGCGGGGATGTCTTCCAAGGTAACCGACTTCTCCTGCATTCCCGCCAAACGTTCGCCGGTGACGGAGCCTCCGACAAACAGGGCGTATTTGCCCGGGGCACGTCCGACAAAGGCAATGTCGGCGTTATAGGGACGGGCGCAGCCGTTCGGACAACCGGTCATGCGGATCAAGATCGGTTCTTCACTCAACCCAAAGTCTTTCAGGATGTCGTCGATTTTATCTAAAACCAGGTGGAAGACCCGTTCGCTTTCCGCCAGCGCCAGGCCACAGGTCGGCAAGGCGACGCAGGCTTGAGCCAGTCGCCTGGTCTCGGTTAGATCTTCCGGCTTGGGGATTCCGTGAGCCGTCAACACCGCGTTGACCTTCTCTTTGGCGGCCGGATCGATATCGTGAAAAATAATATTGCAGTTGGTGGTCAGCCTGACTGGGAAACCAAATTGTTCGGCGAGGGTTCGAAAGGCGGTCCGCCATTGGAGCGCTGGGGTATCTTTTATCCGACCCTCTTCGATCCAGAGCGAGCAGAACAATTTGCCGTCTCCTTGTTCCTGCCAGCCAAAAACGTCGCTGACGGTGTTCCAGTGAACCTTTTTCGCGGGTTCATACGGCGCGTCGAACCGTTTGACGACCTCTGCCCGAAACCAGTCGATTCCGCGCTCGTCGATCAGGTATTTCAATCGCGCGCGTTTGCGATCAGTCCGGTTTCCGAAATCTCTTTGGGCGCTGACCACGGCAATGGCCGCTTTCACGGCGTGCTCCTTAGCGACGTAAAACAACGGCTTGGCGAGGGCGGGAAAAGTCTCGGTCTGACCGTGCGACATTCCGAATCCTCCGCCGGCGACCACCGTGTAACCTTTCACCACGCCGTGTTCGACGTGAGAAATAAATCCGAGGTCGTTAGTGTAAATGTCGATGTCGTTCCGCGGCGGAATGGCGATCCCGATCTTGAATTTTCTCGGGAGATAAACCTTGCCGTAAATTGGCTCGGGGTTCTCAGTTTCCTGGTTGAGCGGTTCGCCATTTAGCCAAATTTGGGCGTACGCGGTGGTCTTGGCCAGAAAGGTATCACTCAGCTCTTTCGCGAGGCGTTGAGCATCCAGATGAGGTTCATCTTTAAAAGGGGTGGGCGCCGCGGTGGTGTTCCGAACCACGTCGCCGCAGGCTCCCCAAGTGGTGATTCCCGATTCATTGATCCGGCGGATGCATTCCTGCGAGCTCCCCCTTGAGAACCCCGTGCAACTGAAATCCCTGGCGGGTGGTGATCCGGAGCGTTCCGTTGCCGAGATCACCCGCGATTCGATCATGGGCGAGATATTGCTCCGCCGTCAGCGCCCCGCCCGGCAATTTCGAACGAACCATGAACATCCAAGCTTTGTCGAGATGTTGCTTTTTCCGGGCCACCCGCTGATCGCGATCGTCCTGTTGATAGGTTCCGTGGAACTTAAGGAGTTGATACTCTTCGTCGGAAAAGTGAGACTCGGCCCCACGAAGAGTTTCCTGAATCGTGCCTCGCAAGGCATGACTTTCAGCCTTAATTTCTTCGACGCTTTTGGAAGCCATAGCTAAAGTAGATATCCCTATAGGGATAAGGTATTTTCCCCGGGGCGCAACTGGATTTGAATTTTTGTTCGGTTCAAGGGAGGAAGGTATAGCGGAGCAGTTTGCTGGGTCAAGGGTTGATGAAACTGAGAAGAGGAGGCACAGCGGGACGCTTTGCGTACTTGCGAAGCAACAGGGCGTATGTTAGCGAGCGATTAT
This sequence comes from uncultured Verrucomicrobiae bacterium, assembly GCA_963808535.1. GTDB lineage: Bacteria > Verrucomicrobiota > Verrucomicrobiia > Chthoniobacterales > JAFAMB01 > JAFAMB01. The sequence goes on from CAWEGF010000015.1 coordinate 2,016, forward strand.
GCTTCGGTTTACGAAAATGAACGGTGCCGGGAACGATTTCGTGCTCATCGATAATCGATCTGGGGCCCATCAATTTTCAGCGGCGCAGATCGCCTTCTTATCTGACCGTCATCGAGGTGTAGGGGCAGATGGCGTGCTGCTGGTCGAACCGGCGACCGGCGAAGCTGATTTTCGGATGCGCTACTACAATAGTGACGGCGGGGAAGCGGAGATGTGCGGCAACGGGGCGCGCTGTTTCACTCGTTTCGTCAGCAAAATCACCGGATCTCTCGCTGATATCCGTTTCGAAACCCAGGCCGGAATTGTGGAAGCCAAAACGGAGGCTGAATTGGTCACGCTTTCTTTGAGTCGCCCGCATGACCTTGTCCTGAGCCGCACTCTCGAGATCGGCGGGGAAAAACTCTCGACCCACTCTATTAACACCGGGGTTCCGCATGTGGTCACCTTTGTCGACGATATCGAATCGACGCCGGTAGCAGCCTGGGGGGCGCAGATCCGATATCATCCGGCGTTTCAGCCAAACGGGACAAACGCAAATTTCATCAAGGAATTGACCCCCGGAAAATTAGTGATCCGAACCTACGAACGAGGGGTGGAAGCCGAAACCCTGGCCTGCGGTACCGGCGTGACGGCGGCGGGATTGATCTACGCCGCATTAGGCGAGGCCACATCTCCGGTGCGCCTGCTTGTGCGAGGCGGTGATTGGCTCGAAGTTGGCTTCCGAAAAACTGGAACCGGATTTGAGGATGTCACACTAAAAGGCCCGGCTGACTTCGTTTTTGAAGGTTCGATCGAAATTCCATAACCCTACCATCCAATGTTTACAGGCACGTTCACAGCCATCGTTACCCCCTTTAAAAACGATCGGGTCGATGAAACCGCGTTTCGCAATTTAATCCAATTCCAGATCGATAACGGCGTGAGCGGCATCGTCCCGACTGGAACGACCGGCGAAGCCGCTACCCTGGATTTTGACGAACATTTGCGAGTGATTGAAATCGCGGTTCAAGAAGCCCGGGGCCGTTGCCAGATCATCGCCGGCACCGGTTCCAATGCGACCCAGGAAGCGGTGGAACTGACCCAAAAAGCGGAGGGCCTGGGCGTCGATGGGGTTCTTTTGGCCAGCCCGTATTATAACAAGCCCACCCAGGAAGGGGTTTACCGGCATTACAAGAAGATCGCCGAATCCACTTCACTGAAATTGATGCTCTATAATGTCCCGGGTCGGACGGCGGGAGAAATTGGGGTGGAGACTTGTGCCCGCTTGGCCAGAGATTGTCAGAATATCGTTTCGATCAAAGAAGCGGGCGGCTCCGCGGAACGGGTCTCGGCTTTAAAGAAAATTCTGCCTCCGGAATTCACCATTCTCTGCGGTGACGACGGTTTAACTTTACCTTTTATGGCGGTCGGAGCGGTTGGGGTAGTCAGCGTGGCTTCCAACGTCATTCCGCGACAGATCACTGACATGGTGAACGCCTTCTCGGCGGGCCGTACGGCGGAGGCATTGAAGATACACCTTCGTTATTGGCAGTTGTTCAAAGATCTTTTTATCGAATCGAATCCGATTCCGGTGAAAGCGGCGCTTTACTTGATGGGGATGATCCAGAACGAGTTTCGATTGCCGCTCTGCGAAATCGGGAAGACTAACCAAGGCAAACTCCACGAGACGCTGACGAACTTGAAGCTGGTATGATCCGGCTGCACGTCCACGGCGGAAATGGACGATTGGGGCAGGCCATCGTTCGCCTCGCCAAGGCATCGGGAGACTACGAAGTTTCGATTTCAGGGCGAAAAGAGGAGTTTTCGGAGCCGAAGGGAGGCCTGGGAGGTGGTCATCGACGTCAGCCAGCCACCAGGGACCATGGAGATGGCGGCCCACTGTGCTGCTGCGGGAATCCCTTTGGTGATTGGCACCACAGGGCATTCGAGCGCTCAACTCGACAAATTGCGCGGCGAAATCGCGCCCGCAATCGCCCTCTTGCTGTCACCAAATTTCAGTGTGGGTGTCAATTTGCTTTTCTGGCTGACGAAAAAGACCAGCCAGGTCTTAGGCCCGGAGTTCGATGCCGAGATCGTCGAGTTGCATCACCGTCTGAAAAAAGATTCGCCGAGCGGAACTGCCAAACGACTGGGCGAAATCATCGCCCAGACACGATCGCTGGAGTATGAGAAAGCGACCCGGCATGGGAGGGAAGGTTTGGTGGGAGAGCGGACCAGCGACGAGATCGGGGTCCACGCGGTCCGGGGAGGAGACATAGTTGGTGAACACACCGTCTACTTTGCCGGCACCGGAGAACGGATCGAATTGACTCACCGCGCTTCAAGTCGGGATACCTTTGCCAAAGGAGCGTTGCGCGCTGCTCGTTGGCTGATCGGCAAACCTCCCGGTTGGTACGAGATGCAGGATGCGCTGGGGCTGGAGTGAGCTCAGGTGAGTGGTGGTGGTAGTGGTAGGGAAGAATGCGGCATCCCGAGGAGTGATAGTGTCAGTGGTAGTGGTAGGGAAGAATGCAGGCATCCCTCGATTTGAATAACTCTGAGCAGCTTTTCTGTGGATTTACACTTCCAACACTCAAAGGAATGAGCCCAACTACCACCAACACTCCCACTTCCACTCGCTATGGTGTCGCGCTGGGCTCGAATATCGAGGATCGGCTGGAGAACCTTCGCGAAGGGTGCAGGCGGGTTTGTTTACTCCATGAGCCCGGGCCGCCAATCCGGTTTTCGCCGATCTATGAGACGGACCCGATAGACTGCGCACCCGGCACCAGGCCTTATCTAAACGCGGTAATGGAAATTAATTCCACCGTAGCTCCCGTTGCTTTACTCCATCAATTGCTAGAGATTGAAAAAGCAATGGGCCGACCTTCCAAGAGAGAAAAAAATGCTCCCCGCAGCATCGATCTGGATGTCCTTTATGCGGGAGACCTGATGGTGAATAACTCCGAGATGGTTCTTCCCCATCCACGACTTCCCGGACGCCGGTTCGTTTTAGCGCCTTTGGCAGAGATTTCTCCCGATCTGGTTCTTCCTGGTCTGACTCGTTCCGTCCGAGATCTTCTGGCTGGCCTGGAAGACTCGGCGAAGGTCACGCGTCTGAACGTTCCGTTGTTCGATCGTGGATAAGATCACTCCCGATATGGTTCGAAGCTGGAAAGGGACCCAGCGCCGAATCAGCGCACTGACGGCTTACGATTTCCCGACCGCCAAGCTTCTCGACGAAGCGGGGATCGATCTGCTGCTGGTGGGCGATTCGCTGGGAATGACCATTCTAGGTTATCCGGACACTACCCAAGTGCAGATTGAGGATGTCGTTCATCACACCAGGGCGGTGGCGCGCGGCGTGTCTTCGGCGTTGATTGTCGCTGACCTTCCGATCCACAGCTATGATCGTCCCGGATCTCGCGGTGCAAAACTCTCGACGCCTGGTGGAAGCCGGCGCGCAGGCCATCAAACTGGAAGGCGGAAAGGCTTGGTCCGGACAAATTCGGGCGATTACCGACGCTGGCATTCCGTTTGTCGGACATATCGGCATGTTGCCGCAACATATCCTGGAAGAGGGTGGCTACCGGACGAAGGGCCGGACCCCGGATGAACGCCGATTCTTGCTCGATGAAGCCAGGGTGATCGAAGACCACGGAGGATTCGCCGTAGTCCTCGAATTGATCGACGCCGCGGTGGCCGCAGAAATCAGCGAGGCGATTTCTATCCCAACCATCGGCATCGGCTCAGGGTCAGGGTGCGACGGGCAAATTCTGGTCTTTCACGATCTAGTGGGCTACTTCCCGTGGTTCAAACCTAAACACGCGAGAGCCGAGGCCAACGTGGCGGAAGAAATCCGCAAGGCCGCACGTGCCTATATCGACCGCGTCCGCGGAAGTAGGTAAGCCGTCCTGGCTTACTTTCCGTGCTCCCCGGGGTTTTGTCCCGTAGGGACAGCATGATCGTAGCCTGGCACGAAGTGCCTGGGAAAGCGCCACCCCAAGAGAGCCGTCCCGTAGGGTACGGTATGATTTGCGCGGGTGTGCGCACCGATTCGAAGATTGGAGGGAGGGTAATTTCGAATGTGTTATCGCTAAGCGGAATTGTGGGATCAGCTGCGCCCGATCATACCGTACCCTACGGGACGGTTCTTTCGAGGGCGCTTTTCCAGGCACTGCGTGCCTGGCTACGATCACCTGTCCCTCCGGGACAAAAAGCTATTCGCCCATCGAGGGCCTCGCATTTGCTGTGGGATCAGCTGCGCCCGATCATACCGTACCCTACGGGAGGGTTCTTTCGGGGGGTGCTTTCCCAGGCACTGCGTGCCTGGCCACGATCAGCCTGTCCCTCCGGGACAAAAAGCGATTCGCCAATCAAAGGGCCTCGCCTCAGGTTAGCGCTTATGGTCTATGCTTTCTTGGCCCTTCCGGCCGTCTACCCTGGCCCCTCCCCTTTCGCTCTATTCGTACCCTCTATTCGGACACTTTACCCATCCGGCGAAACTTATCGTAGCGTTCCTGCAGAAGGGTATCGACCGGTTTCTTAGTCAACTGCTCGAGATGAGTGAGCAGGGCAGATCGCAGATTTTGGGCGGCTAGCTCATGGTCCTGGTGAGCGCCGCCCTGCGGCTCTGGAATGACCTCGTCGATCAACTCCAGTTCCTTCAAGTGGACCGCCGTGAGCTTCAGCGCTTCGGCGGCTTCCGGCGCATGACTCCGATGTTTCCAAAGAATTGCGGCACAACCTTCCGGGCTGATCACCGAGTAGTAAGAATTCTCGAGCATCAGAACCCGATCGGCGACCCCGATGCCCAGGGCCCCTCCCGATCCGCCTTCGCCAATCACCGCGGCGACAATCGGTGTACGCAACAGCATCATTTCGCTTAAATTGACGGCAATCGACTCCGCGATATGTCTCTCTTCGGCTCCCACTCCAGGGTAAGCTCCCGGAGTGTCAATTAAGGCAATCACCGGCAGACGAAATCTTTCCGCGAGCCGCATGACCCGCAGTGCCTTGCGGTAACCTTCGGGGTGAGCGCTCCCGAAATTGCGGCGGATATTCTCCTTGGTATCCCGGCCCTTCTGGTGGGCCACCACGGCGCAACGGTATTGTCCGATGGTGGCCAGTCCACAAGGCATCGCTTCGTCGTCGCCAAAGAGACGATCGCCGTGCAGTTCGACGAAATCGGAAAAGGCTAAGTTCAAGTAGTCGAGCGCAAACGGGCGGGCCGTATGCCGCGCGATCTGGACTTTCTGCCAGGCGGTGAGCATCTCGTAAATCTGGCGCTTGGTCTCTTCAATCTTTTTTTCCATGGAGCGCGTTTCGCGCTCGAGATCGACGGAGCTCAGCTTCGAATGCTTCTTCAACTCGTCCAACTGCTTTTCGAGTTCGACGATTGGCTTCTCGAATTCCAGAGGTTGTACCTTCATTTGAAAATTACCGGCGTATCCTTCGCGACCAAGGCAAACAGTTCCTCCATGTCCGCAGGCGCAAGCAAAATTCCGACAGCAGGCTTCTGCGCATTGGGAGTCTGGGGATTAGTTTCGGAATAGAGCGTGATATTGCTATCATTTGTGACGATCCACCGGCTGCTTCCCAGGTATTTCTTTTCTCCAAACGCAACCCGGATACCTTCGGACCAAGCGATCTTTTCGCGGGTCTTAAATTGACCGAGAACCACTTTGGGCGGCAATCTGACTTCCAAGGGTTTATACCAACGGAAGAAACTCCCATTGTTCAACAAGGTGACATCCCCTCTTTTTATATTAACCACCACGCTAAATTGACCTTTCGGAATGATCAGCTTCCGGCCGGGCTGAATGGTCAGGCTGTTCAGACCATTAGCCTTAAAGATCAGCTCGGCTGGGTATTTGGTTTTGCCGGCGATCTTTCCGATCGAATCGCCACGCACCACCACATACTCCATTTTGTCAGGTCCGGGGACAGGTGAAAAGAATTCCCTAATATTCAAATCGCCCAGCAATTTTCGGGCATCGTTAATCCTGGTGGAATCAGGAAAGCTCTGGATCAAGGCCAGAAGAATCTTCTCAGCGTCGCTCTGATCGCCGCTGGCTATCTGCTGTTTCGCTTGCTCGAACATGGCGAGGCCCGGGTCAGGAGTTGGCGTGACGACTGCTTCATTCCCGTTCCCGCGGTGAGGACCCGGTTTTTTGAAAAATAGTCGATATGCGACGAACCCTCCCCCGCCAAAAATGCCGACCGCCATCGAAGCAACGATCAGAAGCTTCACCAAGTTATTCATCTAGGACTTCTGCCGGAAGCGCCTTCTACGGCTTCCGGTCGAGCACCTAAAGAAGGCCCTTTCGGCGAAAATCCTGAATATTCCGACCGGCAGACTGTTGGATCATTTCCACCGTAAACTTCAGGAGGCAAACCTCCCAACCCTCGTCGACCCCGTGGATGATGGCACTGGTGCTTCGGAGCGACTCCGGCACTTGACTGGTCACGCGGTCCAGAACCGCTTCGATTGAATCGTGGACTAGATTCTCAGAGAAATCATCTTTGCGGATCTGGAATCCGTATTTCAGCATCGCGGCGTTTCGCGACTGGAGCATCTCGGCGAATTTGCGGGCCTGCTCTCCGAAGCCTTCCAAAGTCAATTTCGCGATATTTTCGGCGGTCAGAATCTGAGGACGATCCGCCTGAATGTTACCGTCACGAATGCGAACTTCATTCGCGCTGTCCATCAACTCGGTGACGAGATAAAAATGGAAACTAGTGACCCCAAAGGTTTCGATCCGGCGCTCCGGCGAAACGATTACTTTGGTGTTCTCTAAGGCATATTGCAGGTCGTCCTCCGAATACATAAGATATAACTTCTAATCTAACCCGGTTCGCGAAGGACCCAAATTCACGACGGCAAAAGCCTCATCGCTTCTTCGAATACTGTCGGCAGCCACTCCTCCCGCCTGGGCGAGCCAAGCGGCATTCTTCCCCGCTTGAGCGGGCTACTTAGCCCGCTCTTCAATATATCGGATCACGTCGCCTACGGTCTGCAGCTTTTCGGCATCTTCATCAGGAACTTCGACCGAAAACTCCTCTTCAAAGGCCATCACGAGCTCTACCGTATCTAGGGAATCGGCGCCGAGATCCTCAATGAAGGAAGCGTTAGGTGTCACTTGCTCCGGATTTACGCCGAGTTGTTCGACGATGATCTCTTTCACCTTTTCTTCAATGGATTTCTCTGACATAAATCGCGTTTCTTCTCGGTTGTACTAAAGACGTGCCTACGGTTAATTACGAAGCCCGGTGATGGCAACTAAATTAATTGCATTAAATAGCAACTACTTTCTTGCCATCTAAAGCTCGATTCCTCGCAACAGTTTCGAACTGGCTCGTCTTCCCGGAAAAAAATTCTCCGCCTGAATTCTGAGTTCAGCACGAGTCCATCACGAAAGCGCCCGACAAACCGCCCTAATTGAGTTAGGTTCCGCACAACCGCAACCCCAATTCGTCGGTTTAATCAGGACTGGCTCCACTTTTATGTTGACCTATTAGATGGAAACGACAACCTAGACGCCCATTTCTATGAATTCTTTCGGCGACCGCGCTGAACGATGCTTTTTGGGTTTATAGCCTCATTATTGGGTTTAAAAACTTCCACCCCTCACCTGAACATGACGGACCCGCTCCCTTCACTTGATCTTCGTTTAACGCCCGATTGGTTGAAGGAATCGGAGCCCGGTAACCGCTATGCGGATTATGTTGGTGATGACCAGCAGGACCGACATCACCGCGCGCGCCGGGATCGCCGAGACGACCGGCCAAGACGTCCTAGCCCTCCCACGGACCGGCCGCGACGAGCGCCCTCTGATCGAGGCACCAGCAGGTCAGAACCGGTCTCCGCAAGCTCCCCAAGCCCAGACTCCAGCTCCACGTCCCGCCGAGGGCGGCGGTGCGAGACCCTTCAGAAATGACCGGCCGCGTTTTCAGCGCCGAGATGAACAGGTCGTCCGACCTGAGGTCGAACCGGCTCCCGTCCAGATCGATTTTCTCCCGGAAGAACGCGCTTTTTCGAAAATCATCCAACAGATTAAGCAAGGGCACGTGGCCTATCCATTATTTGGATTGGCTCGGATGTTTTTGGAACGCCCAGAGCGGCATCGGATCCGGGTTCGTTCGCTCGACAATCACACGATGATTTATCAATTCGGAGACGACGGACCGGTCTCCATGGAGTCAGCTGCTCTCGAACGGAATGCTTTCGCGGAAAAGAAAGATGACTTCTACGAAACTCAAATCGTCGAAAAAGAGCCGATCAAAGGGAATTTCACCTCCGTGGCCCGGTGCACTCTGTCGGGCAAAATCCTAGGCCCGACCAATTACCATGCTTTTCAACCGACCCTGCGGGCGCTGTATGACCAAAGATTCAGCCGCCGGATGAGTTTTGACGATTACCGGCGGGCGATTGAGATCAGCAGCGATCCACAATTGGTCGAACAATGGAAAGACGAAGCACGGAAGTCGGTCACCTTCCAAACCAAAGACCAAGCAAATCCGGCCAGTTTTGACAATTTGGCGGCGGTGGAACAGCATTTCCGGGCCCATTATCTGCCCGGATTGGTCCGCCGTTGTTTGGCTACTGAGCTTTCCGGTGATACGGCCAGGCACCTTCCGGACCGGGGCATCATCGCAGCCATCCGAAAAGCTAGGGATCGGGAAAACCGGTTTCCTGCCCAAATCGCGGGCGCATTGCGGCATGGTTTGAATCAGGCCGGATTGCACGTCTTTAAGCACAAAAAGCGAATTCTTTATATCTCCACAGTCCGGCCGCAGCTTTTCGATGCCAATCAAGCGTCAGTTTCAACCGGATTATCGGCCATTCTTTCAACGATCAGATCATACCCAAAGATATCGCGGAAGCAGTTGGCGGAAAAAGTTCTGGTGAAAATGATCGGCGAAAAGTCAACTGATGAGTCCAGTGCGGAATACCAACACGGGAAAACCGCGTTGGCCACCGACCTGATCTGGTTGGCTAAAGCGGGCCATGTGATCGAGTTCGCCGACGGAACTCTTGACTTGCCCCTGGCGCCAAGACCCGTCGAGACGACCAAAAGCGGAACCGCTTCATCGGCTCAGAACCTCGAAAGTGAAGAAGGCGACGATTCTTCGGACGAAGAATCCTCAACCGCTCAATTGGAATCGGAAGAAATTTCTGCCGGATCCGAATCGGAACTCCCGAGCGCCGAAAAAGAAGAAGCCGCTCCGGAAGTCACTGCGAACGAGCCTGAGCCAGTTCCGGAATCTTCTCTTGAACCGACACCCCCGGACCCTGCATTGGAATCCACGCTGCAACTGCCGACGGACGAACCGGACGTTCAAGGAGCGGAACGGGAATCGTTGGAACGGGTCGTCAGCCATTCGCCGTGAAGCGATTTGCTTCCGAGAGTAACCTCACCTTATAATCTCGTCATGCGGATTGTCCGATACCTTGCCCAAGAGGGAGATATACGATTTGCGGCGGAGCAGCCCGGAGGGCGTTGTTTCGATATACGTGGAGATATTTTTCGCGAGTTTGAAGTAACAGACCGCGAATCAAATATGGTAAAGCTTCTGGCGCCGCTCGAGCCCTTGGTGATCCTCTGTATCGGCCTCAACTATCGGAAGCACGCCGCGGAAACGGGGGCCAAAATCCCTGATCATCCGATTTTGTTTATGAAAAGCCCCGGCACGGTGCAAAACCCGGGCGATCCGATCGTTCTGCCGACCAGGCTGCGGAGCGAGGAAGTGGATTACGAGTGCGAACTTGCGGTCGTCATCGGTCGCAAGTGCAAAAACGTCCCAAAAAGTGAGGCTCTAGATTTTGTTTTCGGTTACACCGCCGGAAACGACGTCAGTGCGCGCGACTGGCAAAAGCTTTACGGCGGCGGTCAATGGTGCCGGGGAAAAGGCTTCGATACCTTCGCTCCTCTGGGGCCGGCAATCGTGACCAAAGACGAGATTCCCGACCCGAATTCGCTTCGGATCGCGACCCGCGTCAATAGCAAGCCTCGCCAGAATTCCAACACTTCGGACATGATTTTTGACGTACCTACCCTAGTCGAATTTCTCAGCGGAAGCACCACTCTCTATCCCGGTACCGTGATTATGACCGGAACGCCCGAAGGCGTCGGGATGGCCATGGACCCACCTCACTACCTCGCTCCCGGCGATTTCGTAGAAATCGAAATTGAGAAAATTGGTGTTCTCAGCAATCCGGTGGCTGCTGAAGGATGATGCGGGGGGATCGGGGGAAGGAGTTGCAGGAGTTCAGGAGTTGCAGGAGTTACAGATTAAAACCGGAATCGTGCCTCGCGGCCCTGATTTTCTGAGCTAGGTACTGTTTTCAGAGAAGTGCCGGAGTTCAGTGGTTGCAGAATGAAAGGAACTGCCTTTCAGTTCTTCTGCCTTTCTAATTCCATGAAACGTCTAGCGTCCTTATGACTTCGCTGAAAGCCGGGTCTCAAAAATCAACCTTCGGAAGACGATTCCGATTCGTAATATTCTGTAACTCCTGCAACTCCTGAACTCCTGCAACTTCTCCGAAGACGCGCGGTTGCCCGTTGGGCGCTGCTGACCCCTGTCTCCAAATGCCTTTCGATCTTTCTTCGCAATTCCAACCTCGCGGTGATCAACAGCAGGCCATCGATCAGCTGGTCCGTTCGCTGGAAGCCGGTAACCGGCATCAAACGCTGTTGGGCGTGACCGGTTCGGGCAAGACATTCACGGCCGCCAACGTCGTCGCGACGTTGAACAAGCCGACGCTGGTGATTTCGCACAATAAGACACTGGCGGCGCAGCTTTACAGCGAGTTTAAGCAGTTTTTTCCGAACAACGCGGTCGAATATTTCGTTAGCTACTTCGACTACTATCAACCCGAAGCTTACATTCCACGGACCGATACCTATATCGAAAAGGATTCGTCCATCAATGAAGAGATCGAGCGGCTTCGGCTTTCTGCCACCAGCTCTCTGCTTTCAAGAGATGACGTCATCGTAGTGGCGAGTGTTTCCTGCATCTACGGCTTAGGTTCGCCGGAAGATTACGCCAGCATGATGTGCAGTGTCGTTAAGGGTCAACAGATCTCCCGAGAACTGCTGCTCGCCAAGCTGGTCGATATGCTTTACGAGCGGAACGATATTGCTTTAACGCGTGGGAGATTCCGCGCCCGTGGGGATGTGGTGGAGGTTCATCCGGCCACCTTTGATGACGAAGCGATCCGCATCGAATTTTTCGGCGACGAGATCGATTTGATCACTCGCTTCGACCCACTCACCGGCCAAACCTTAGAAAAACTCGAACGATTCACCTTCTATCCGGCCAAGCAGTTCGTGACCCCGCACGACAAAATGCAGCGGGCGCTCAAGGCCATCCGGGAGGAACTCGACGACCGAGTCAAATGGTTTGAAGCGCACGCCCAATATCTTGAAGCCCAGCGGATCAAGATGCGCACCGAATTCGACTTGGAAATGATGCAGGAGATGGGCTTTTGCAGCGGGATTGAAAACTACTCCCGGCATTTAAGTGCACGCCCCGCCGGCTCCCGTCCCTTTACTTTGCTCGATTTTTTTCCGAAAGATTTTTTGCTGATCGTCGATGAATCGCACGCCACCATCCCTCAAATTGGCGGGATGTACGAAGGCGATCGCTCGAGAAAAACCGTGCTGGTCGAATACGGATTTCGTCTCCCAAGCGCTCTAGATAACCGCCCACTGAATTTCCCCGAGTTCATGGAAATGGTTCACCAGATTCTTTACATCAGTGCGACTCCTGCGGCATTTGAGGTCCAGAACAGCGTAGTTGGTAACACCGGCTACATTCCGCACAACCGCGCTCGGATTGGCCAACCAGAGACGGAACCTGTTTTAGTGCCGATGCTGACCGGAGGTTCCTTCCCGGCGCTGGATGTCCAAACACCAGGCAGTCGGTTGATCGCGCAACAAATCATTCGCCCCACTGGGCTATTAGATCCGCAAATAACCGTCCGGCCCCTGAAACAACAGATCGACGAGACGATAGAGCTTTGCCGTCGAAGAACCGAAAGTGGCGAACGCGTCTTGATCACCACCCTGACGAAACGGACCGCGGAGGACCTGACCGATTATCTCCGGGATGTCGGTTTGAAAGTGCGTTACTTGCACAGCGAAATCGACGCGATCGAGCGGGTCGAAATCCTCCGCTCCTTACGTTCCGGCGAATTTGATATCCTGGTCGGGATCAATCTCTTGCGTGAAGGTCTTGATCTGCCGGAAGTCAGCTTAGTTTGTATCCTGGACGCCGATAAGGAAGGATTTCTCAGAAGCCAAACATCATTGATCCAGACCGCGGGAAGGGCCGCTCGCCACGTGAACGGAGAGGTGGTTTTGTTCGCTGACACTTACACCGACAGCATTCAGAAGCTGATCGCCATCACCGAATTCCGTCGAGCCAGACAGATCGAGTACAACGAAGCTAACGGTATTACTCCCACCAGTGTCAGCAGGGCGGTCCAGGAAAGCTTGCACACCCTGCTCAGAGGCCGGCAACTGGAAGAATCGGTCATTAGAGAAGGTGGGGGCGATTTTAATATCACCGAAGTGCTCCGGGAACTCGAGGATGAGATGCAAATCGCGGCCGCCAATCTGGAGTACGAACGAGCGGCCTTGTTACGAGATCAGATCATGGAACTCAAAAATGGAACCGGCCTGGCAAAAATCGAGCCTAAGCGACGACCAGTAAAATACGGCGGCGGTCGACCAGGTAGACCATCGAGGGCGAAAAAGGGTTAGGGAGGCAACTTTAGGGCGGTTGTCGAGAAAATCTAATCCCGGCTTAAGCCCCAGGCGTTAACGTTATCGAATCCTCGGCGCGAAGAATGGCTTTTGTCCCAGAGGGACAGCCTGATCGTAGCCAGGCACGAAGTGCCTGGAGCGATGAGGAAAATAGCCCGTCCCAGCGGGACGGTTGAACAAGTTCAGCTTAGTTTAGAGGCATTCGGCGCGCCTGTCGCTTGCTCACGCGGGTACTGAGTTTTGACGACAAATATCTTTGGAATTGACAATGACTTCGACCGTCCCTCCGGGACGGAGGCTCTCTCTATCGGTACCCAGGCACTTCGTGCCTGGCGACGATCAGCCTGTCCCTCCGGGACGAAAGTCATTCGCCCATCGAAGGGCCTCGCGGTTCACTAAATTTCCCGAATTCTCCTTATCATCACCATTCAAGTCAGTCAACGATTTGGGCCTAGGCGATTATTTTTACTAGCAACTGACTAAGTATTAGCTTGGCCTCAAGCTGGGTAGTCACCAGTTGGATATTAGCATTCAGACAGGCCTGCAGCCCGGAGATCAATTCGGGAAGCTTAAATCGATGCGCTTCACACGCCGCAAGTCCCAGGGCATAGGTATTAATTCCGCCATCCTTGCGTCGTGGGAGATGTCGGATCGCCTCTTCCGGCAATTTACCGAGAATAGCATTGAAATGAAACGGCGCCTGGGGTGGTCTGATTTTGTGCCTCTGCAGCAGATCCTTGGTGAAGAGTAAATTTCGCACGGTCGGGATGATGGCGGCGTACAAAATGCCGATGGGCGTTTCGCCTTGGAAAATAAGCTGATCCAGCAAGCTCAGGCTTTCTCCCAATTCCCGCTTGGAGATGCAGGTTCCCAGCTCCCAGATGACGCCGCTAGTCGATTTCGCGACCAAAGCCCGAACTACCTCTACCGTCACGCTCCTCCGGTCGCCGAGGTAAAGATCGATCTTTTCGAGTTCGTTCCGCAACTGACGGCCATCGGCACCGGCAAGCCGGATAAATACTTCCTGGGCTTCCGGTTCGAATCTCAGCTTTAAGTCTGCTGCCAAGCGGTGGACGATCACTCCGACCTCCTCCTCCCAACCGGGCCGGGTGGGGTCGATTCGGTCGAACTGCTCTACTCTCGCAAATTTGCCCAGCGACTTGTAAAAACTCCGTCTTTTATCCACTTCAGAGGCGCTCAACAAAAAACGCACACCGCTCGGCATCCCACGACTAAGTACCTCTTTCAGATCTTCCAGAGCGTCTTGCACGGCTGCGGAACGACCGGTAACTGAATCCGCCAGGAAGGTGACATTCTTGAGCCAAACCAGCTTCTCCCGGCCAAAAAAAGGAAGCGTCTGAATCGCCTCGGTCGCCTGGCGAATCCGGAGGACGGCTTGTTCGGCGTTGTCGGCCATGCCATCGATGGTATCGACACCGAAATCGCCACCTTCCTCCGGGGTCAGTTCGCTCGCCAGTTCCCGGGCCCGCCGTTTGGTCTCTCCCTCGTCTGATCCAAGGACCGCAAAAACATTCGAAGCTTCAGAAGTCTTAGCTGATTTTTGGCGCGGAGGCATTGAAGAGAAAACCTAAACGGTATTGGCCAGACCGTAAATGAAAGAGGGCGCAGAGGGGAGAGAGAGGTCACAGAGAAGAATATTATTACCACAAAGACACAGAGAACACGGAGTTTAGGGGATCTGAATTGAAATCAGATGGAAAAACGAGACACTTTCCGTAACATTCAATTTTCTCCGTAACTCCGTGTTCTCTGTGTCTTTGTGGTAATAATATTTTTCTTTGTGCTCTCCTTCCCCTCCCTATTTTTATGGGCAAACTCTACGCATTAATCGACGAAAAATTGAAGGATTGGCTTTCGGCGCAGAAAGTCTTTTTTGTGGCCACCGCACCTCTGTCCCGGGAAGGTCACGTAAATTGTTCGCCAAAAGATGGTGAATCCTTCCGAGTGATCGATGAACAGACGGTTGTCTATCTTGATTTGACCGGCAGCGGCGTCGAAACCATCGCTCACGTAAAAGAAAACGAACGGATTGTTCTGATGTTTTGCGCATTTACCGGGGGCCCGAAGATCGTTCGGCTTCACGGCCACGGAGAAATCATCGAACCAAGAGATCCGGCGTTCGAAGAGCTTCGATCCATGTTCTCTTCTGCGGTCGGTATTCGGTCATTCATCAAAGTGCATTTGAATCGGATCTCCGATTCCTGCGGTTATGGTGTGCCGTTGTACGAGTTTCGCGGGCACCGGACTCAACTCGAGACCTGGGCTGAACACAAAGGGGAAGAATCGTTGGGTGAATACCGGCTCAAGCATAACAGCAAATCGATTGATCAGCTGCAGGGTGTAAGCTCACATTGAACCTCTCCCCCATCGTTCTCGTTATCGTGCTCGTCCTCGTTATCGAGCTTTGCGCGTTGCTGGTAAAACAGAGCAAGCACGGGAGAACAGGCGTGAGCGAAAGCAGCGAGGGTAGCTTTTTCTGACACTCACAGGAATCGATAGCGAGGACGAGAACGAGCACGAGAACGATGGGGAAACCCTTACCGAGACAGGACCAGGTTCCCGTTTTCAATCCGCACATTGTGCACGGATCGATCGCCCTGGATCTTGTTCAGACCTGACAAGGTTTTTTCGGCGAGCGGCAGGACAACGGATTGATACTGACGGATTTCCGCGGAATCCAAGGGCCGGCCTTCCTTTTCGATTCGGGAAACACCTAGCTCGATTTCGTCTCCGCGCATCGCGGGATGCGCCTGGAACGAACAATTGAAGTATCGTCGAGGAAAGAACGGGATGTCGAGCGGCACGCTGCAAGTGACCTCGGCAGAGTTTTGATTGAGAACCGCCACCGTTCCTCTTCTCAGGACGCCAAGTTCGGGAGAATCAGCCAACAGCGCGTTCACTTCGGCATTCGATAGAGTCACACTTCGCTCAGCTTGGTCGGCAAAAAAGTGGTCGAACTTTTGCCGGGCAGTCGCGTAGGTTTGGCGATTGAACGTTGTCGCGGGCAAAGGCCCCGGGCTCGCCGCAGCGATGCGTTTTACGTTGTTGGTCGCGTTGAAAAAGAAAAAAACGGTTCCTGCGAGAATTAACGCGAAAAGCAAAAGGAAAAATCCACCGAGACACCCACAACAGCCGCAGCCTCCTCGCCGATTCTGGGTGGCCATGCGTCAGTCGGCGTGATACAGAATCCGCCCGCACTGCTGACAACGAACGATTTCGCGTCCCAATTTTACCCGATGCACCAGCGCCGAGGTGTTTTTCATGTGGCAGCCCATACAGAATTCGTGCTCGACCGGAACGACGGCGTTGCCTTCTTTGGTCACGAAAAGGCGCGAGTATTGAAACATGATATCCTCATCAATCCCCTTCGCTAACTGTTCGCGCTCCAGTTCAGCCTCTTTCAGACGCTCCCCTAAAGTTGACTCTTTCTTGAGCAAATCCGCCCGCTGTATCTCCGACTGCCGTTTGGCCGCCTTCAACTCCAGTTCCGCATGCACCGTTTCTTTCTGGAACTTTTCCGTTTGCTCCATCAGTTCAATCTCTTGATCCTCGATCTCTTCGATTTCTTTTTCGAACCGATGAATCTCGTGGCTGATGGCCTGAAATTCCTCGTTTTTCCGAGTCTGGTACTGCTGCGTTTTGTATTTGGCGATCGAATCCCGACGGGATTGAGCGTCCAGTTCGAGTCTTTTTCTCTGAACCTCCACGTCGCGGCTTCGTAGTTTGACTTGCTCAAAAGCATGGCTTTTAGCCGCCAAAAAGTGTTCGATCCGCTGTTGCTCCAATGGAACGGTCTCAAGTTCCGCCTTGAACATCTTAATCTTTTGGTCTCGCTCCTGAAGAAGTAACAACTGCTCAATCTCTTTTAGCATTGGGAAAGGTCTAAACTTAGCTGGGAACACCGCTTAATTTCCAGCGGAAAGAATTATCTAGCGGGCTCAAGCCAGCGGGCTAACAGGTCAGACTCCGGGCGTCGGTTTTGGTCACCAATCATCAACCTCCGCTTCCACCGCCGATCGGAACGCTCTCCCGAAGGAAAGCAGATGTCACCGGGCCCCCACTTCAATCTCTTGTCCTGGGCCGGCCCACAGCAAATTCCTCAATAGATTTCCACCGGGGAACGTTTTCCATCGTCCGGACTACGCAGAGCTGCCGCTTCCGCCCCAAGGGTCGCGACTCGCAAGTCCCATACTTCCTGATCCAGCTCTCTAAATCGTTCTTCCGAGAAGGGCTTCGGGGGAGCCATCTGGCGCTTGAACCGATCAACCTCCCTAAGGGCAAGATCGAGAGAACTCCGATCCATGTTCTCAAGCGCGGCCCGCGCGTCCTTAATCAATTGGACGCGGTGACAAATCATCGCCAGGTGATTGCCGGCCAGCATGGCGCGTTCGATGGTGGCGGCAAATCCCTCCTCGTTAGCGATGGCGCCCATGTCGAGATCGTCCGTCATGATCAATCCATCAAAATCGAATTCGGATCCCAGAAGATCGGTCACGATCGAGCGCGACAACGAAGCTGGCCCTTTCTCAGGATCGAGTGCAGGGTACCAGGCGTGACAGACCATCATGCTGCTAACCCGGTGTGCGAACTCTCGAAAGATCGCCAACTCCGTCTGGTCCAACTCTAAGCGGCTCCGATCAATGCAAGGCAGCTCATGATGAGGATCCAGAGTCGCCGCGGCGTAACCGGGAAAATGCTTTCCACAGGATAGAACTCCAGTTTCCAGAAGCGCCTCATTGAAGGTTCCGGCCAAATCGATCACTTGCTGGACCGAAGTCCCATAACACCGGCCGCGGAGCGAGTTATCCGCCTCGTCATCGAAAGAAATGTCCAGGACCGGGCAGAGATCGAGATTAAATCCGAAAAGGCGCAACAATTCCCCGGTTAATCGTCCATGTTCTCGAATCAAAGCGGGATCACCTTTTTTTCTCAGCTGTTCCGCATTCGGAGGCTCGTTGCCGATCAGTTTGAGCCTTGAGACTCTGCCTCCTTCCTGATCGATCGTGATGATCGGTTCGATCTGCGACAGGTCCCGAAGGTCATCGATCAGCTTTCGAAGCTGGGACGCAGACCGAATATTGCGGCCAAAGAGGATATAACCTCCGGGCTGCACGTTGCGAAAGAGACGGGCGGTTTCTGAGTCGAGGTCCAAGCCAGGCACGCCGACCAGCAAGAGTTGACCTAAGCTGCTTCTATCCATACGCTGCCCCGGATCTTACTGTTCTTGGTGGCGTTAACCACCTTTTTTGAGCAGCTTTATTGCGGGAACTCTCACGAAGGCTTTGGCTTGTGAGATTTTCGGACTAGAGGTGAGCATGACGAAAGGCTCGCACCGTAACAGGGACCAAGTATCGCAATGTTGAAGCTCGGGTTATATGGCGGCTCATTTGATCCGATTCACCATGGGCACCTGATTCTGGCGCGGCAAGCTCTGGAAGATCTGTCACTCGACCGCGTCATTTTCATCCCGGCGGCGCAGTCACCGTTCAAGCCGAATCAGTCCAGCGCCTCGGCGGCAGATCGTTTAGCCATGGTCCGACTGGCTATCCAGGGTGAACCTGCTTTTGGCGTCGATCCACTGGAAATAGACCGGGAACCCCCCTCTTACACCATCGACACCGCCCGCACCTACTGCGCCCGACAAACCGGCAATAGGCTTTTTTTCCTCGTGGGTGAAGATCACGTATCGGCTTTGCCAAAGTGGAACGACTTCGAGGAACTAAATCAGCTCGTTCAGTTTGCCATCCTTAGCCGCTCCGACCTGCCTCTGGAAATAAAGTACCCAGTGGTGCGACGACGGTTCGACCTCTCGTCGACGGAAATCAGAAACAGGGTTGCCAATGATTTGCCAATCTCGTATCTGGTTCCGGAGAACGTCTTGCGTTATATCCAGGAGAGAAAACTTTACCGAGGAGCAGTGTATCGGAGCTGATGAGTTAGCACGCCTTTGCGTTAAACTGGCCGAAGATAAGAAGGCCGAGAATATCGTAGTTCTCGATCTGCGCGGCATTTCGTCTTTCACGGATTTTTTTGTTATCTGCTCCGGAACTTCAGAGCCTCATCTGAAAGCGATCAACACTGGGATCCGAGAAGGACTCAGGGAACATTCGCAGATCTCTCCACTAAACTCAGAAGGGACGGTCGCCAGCCAATGGTTGGTGATGGATTATTCAGACGTCCTGGTGCATATCTTTTTGGAGAAAAAGCGCGAATTCTATGCGCTGGAGAATCTGTGGAGCGATGCTCCACGGCTCAATTTGGTTTCTTAACTTCTGCCGCGATGTTCAAACAACGTGAGGCCATCATCCGATTGCTTAAAGACAATGATCCGGACACGGTCAGCCTCACCAAACAGCAACTGGTTCAAGGGGGTAGCGAGGTAGTCGGCGATCTGCGTGATCTGTTATCGACCGATGATCAAGTCGTCACCGCTCATGTCCGGGAGATGCTGACGGAAATCGAAATTCGGCACGCTAAAGCAGCCTTTGAAGAAATCTGTGGAAGAACTTTAGACCTGGCTGACCTGGAACAAGCGTGCTGGTATTTAGCCCAGATTTTTCAGCCCGGGGTGGATATCGACTCCTACCAGAAAACGGTTGATTCCTGGAGTCGCGAGCTGCGTGATCGCCTGTCGCTATGCGGTTCGAACGCCTCGCGAGCCCTGGCCATTGCCCAACTTTTCGGTCAGGATCTCAAGCTGCGCGGTAATGAGGACGACTATTACAATGCGCGCAATTCTCTCCTTCCCTGCGTCATGGACTCTAAGTTAGGCATCCCCATTTCGCTCTCTCTCCTGTACATGATCGTGGGGCGAAGAGCTTCTGTCGTGATCGAAGGGATCAATCTGCCGGGGCACTTCGTGGTTCGGCACGGCGACATCTTACTCGATCCGTTCCACGAAGGACGGATTTTGACCACCACCGATTGCGCCCAGATTTTATCCCAGCAAAATCGGACTCTGCACCAGGAGCATTTGCAGACCGCTCATCCGAAATTGATCTTGATCCGAATGCTGGCGAACCTTCTTTACATCTTTCAACACGAACAAAATGACTCTTTGCACAAGATGATTACGCAATGGATTCACCTACTGAACCCAGCATGAGCTCCGTCGGGCGCGTCGAAGTTTTAAACACCGGTACGGAGCTCCTTTTTGGCAGCGTCATCAACACGCACCTCTCCTTTCTGGCCCAGCAACTCTTCCCGCTGGGAATGCGCGTACAGCGGCAATTGACCATCCCGGATGGCGAGGCGATCCGGGATGCGATCACCGAAGCCGCACCCCGATGCGACGTCATTCTGGTCACCGGCGGACTCGGTCCGACCTCGGACGATATTACCAGGGAAATCGTTTCGGAACTGACCGGTCGACCGTTGCGGTTCGATGATTCGATTCTCGAAAAGATCAGAGTACGCTTTGAGAAGCGCGGGCTTAAGATGACCGATCGCACCGCCAGGCAAGCCTATGTACCCGAAGGGGCCGCCGTGCTTCCGAACGACCACGGAACAGCACCTGGCCTTCACGTCCCGGCTAGAAATGGCATTCCCCATCTATTCCTGCTGCCAGGGCCGCCTCGCGAGCTGCGGCCGATGTTTAACCTCTACGCAATTCCAATTTTACGCTCCCTGAAAGGCGACTACGATTTACGGGCCAGAACCTATCGAACGACGGGATTAGGCGAATCCCAGGTCGAGAGAATCGTCGGCGAGCGGCTCCTGGCCATCCCCGGATTGGAACTCGGATATTGTGCCCGCATGGGCGAAGTGGACGTCCGGGTAATCGGATCGCAATCCGCCGTCGATGCGGCAGGTGGCCTGATCGAAAGTGAGCTCGAACCCTACATCGTCACGACAGAGGATAAGGAATTAGAGGAGGTGGTCGTTGGACTTCTGACAGCCAGGAAAGCAACTCTGGCCATCGCCGAGTCCTGCACTGGAGGCCTGTTGTCGAACCGGATTACGGATGTCCCGGGATCATCTGTCGTCTTTATTGAGGGGAACGTCACTTACTCTAATGATGCAAAGATGCGAACATTAGGAGTTTCTGCCGAACTGCTTTCCACAGTGGGAGCGGTCAGCAAAGAGGTGGCCAGAGCAATGGCGGAAGGAGCGTTACAGCGAAGTGGTGCCACCTACGCCCTTTCCACTACGGGCATTGCCGGACCGGACGGAGGCACCGATCAGAAACCCGTGGGCACAGTTTTTATCGGGTTAGCAAGTCGCGGATCCGAACACCTTGGTCGAAAAGGAGTTCTTTCCCACGGATCGCCCCTCTTTCAAGCGGATCTGCACTCAGCACGCCTTGGAAATGCTCCGCAGGAAAATACTGGCCATTTGAAAAGTACGCAAAGCGTCCCCGCTTTTGCCTGGATTCTAGCTGTTCCTTCAAGAGTTTTAACTCAGAGTTTTCAACCGAGGCTCTATATATGGATCGAGGGCCTGCCCCGAAGCCGAAGGGGCTACAGAACCTCAGCCCAGGGTTTCAACCCTGGGAACCTAATAAGCGACTTGGACGGGCGTTCCCACCTTAACATGGGCGTAGATCTGCGGAGCGATTTCGGCCGGCATGCGGATGCATCCGTGGGAGGCCGGATACCCCGGCAAAATCCCGATGTGCATCCCCACCCCTTCCGAGGTCAATCGCATGAAGTAAAACATCGGCGCCCCGACAAAATGACTGCCGCTCGGTGCTGAATCAATTCGCGCACTCACCCCACCCCGGACCACCCGGCCTCTCGAGTCGACAAAGTTGCCGTAGATGTTCGAACGATGGTTGGGATCTTTTTGTTGGATGGTGTAGTTGCCGGTCGGGGTGAACCCAGCCTTTTTCCCTGAAGAAATGGGAGTGTCAATGGCCAGTTGGGTTCCGGCGTAGAGGTAGGCCCTTTGTCGGGATAAAGATACCAGCACGACGGCGTTATCCGGAGTCGTTTGCGCCAAAATATTTTGATTAATTACCGGAGGCGCCTGTTTTGCGATCAATTGTTGCGGTGAAGCCATGTTCGAGTGGCGATCTTGAGCCCAACCGGAATTGGCTGCCATCCATAGGAAACCAAAAACAGCCAACCCTCCGCCCTGTAACCGTCGCGTTAAGTGGTTCATGTGCTGCAAATAACTCGGCTACGCATACTGAATTTGTTCCCGGCGAATCAATCAAATACGCCGACCAACGATGGAAGTCAGCCAAAATGAGTCGCCATCTGCAGTTTTAGATGACCGAAAAAGCACCGGACTAATCGCTGGCGTTCAGGCCATTCTCTGGTAATCACTGATCAGAATGGTTCACCTCATCGACGCCCTTCACCTCGGCGCACCCGACGTCCTTTGCGTCGCGCTTGTCGAGTGCGGACCAAAGGAATTGCTCCTGGTCGACAGTGGTCCGGAATCCGACTTTGATGCCGTAGTTGAAGGGATCAAAAAAATCGGATTTCGACCAACGGACGTCAAGCATCTGCTGGCCTCTCATATTCACTTGGATCACACCGGCGGCGCCTGGCGTTGGGCCAAAGAATTTGGAACCAAGATTTACGCCCATCCAAAAGGGGTACTCCACCTAGTCGATCCATCCAGGTTGGTCGGAAGCGCGACGAGGATTTACGGAGATAAAATGCACTCCTTATGGGGAGAAGCTGGGCAAATCCCCGAGGATCAGGTGGTCGCGGTCGAAGATAACGCCGAGCTACAATTTGGTTCCCAAAGATTTCGCGTTCTTTATACACCGGGCCACGCCCAGCATCACAATGCCTATTGGCTGGAGTCCGAACGAACCGTATTTGCCGGAGATGTTGCGGGGGTGCTCATCCGTGGAGGGTCACCGATCCCCCCTTTTCCGCCTCCGGATATTCATTTGGAGACTTGGAAAAATTCACTCGATAAGATTCGCGCTCTCGACCCCGCTTCGCTGCACGTCACCCATTTCGGCCGAGTCGATCATCCCAATCGGAACTTAGATGTCCTGGAAAAGCGGTTA
Source organism: uncultured Verrucomicrobiae bacterium (assembly GCA_963808535.1). GTDB lineage: Bacteria > Verrucomicrobiota > Verrucomicrobiia > Chthoniobacterales > JAFAMB01 > JAFAMB01. Next base: position 24,759 of record CAWEGF010000015.1, read on the forward strand.
TTCAGTTGGGCAGACTGGATGAAGCAGCGATTGCTGGAGGGTAGGTCGGAGGCGGAAATCATTCCAGAGTTTGAAAAATTCACGGAGCAGGAACTCCTCGCCGACGGAACTCCGAGTGAGGATTTGATCACCTACGAACAAGCGGACCCTGCCGCGATGAGCGTCGCTGGATTGACTCGCTACTGGCAAAAATATCATCCGGAACAGGTATCCTGATTACCAATACAAACCTACTCTAGATCGGAAATCGCTCACATTCCGCCATCGACCTACTCGGGAGAGCCACACGCGAAGCGGCCGTACTCGAACAACTTGATAAAGCCGAGGATCAGCAAGGCCGGTTTGAACAGTAGGAACGTGATTTTCACCAGTATTCCCACCAATTTGCCCAGGGGTAGCAAACACAGAAAGAATCCCCCGACAAAGGCCAGGATCAGGCTCTCCTTGGGTTGCCGGCGGATCATTGCTTCCAGCTCATTCAACGATTGATTCACATTTTGGTCCATACTCACAAAAATACCCCGAAAACAGGACTCTGCGCCACTTTCTGGTTTCGTTTTTTCTGGGTTTACATCCGGCGCCGGTGAGCGATTCATTCCGGATGCGAAAGCCATTCACCTGGGCTGCACGTTTCCTCCTTGCGGCACTGATTGCTTCACTCGCCTCTTGTCAGAACGGCGGAGAAGGTACCCTCCCAAAAGGGCAGGTTACGGATCCAAATGTCTCCTTCACCAATCCCGCGACCCGAAATGAAGGACAGTGAAGAGAGGAGACCGGAGTTGCAGAATTTAAACCCGCGACGCCAAATCTAATGTAAAAGCTTGCAATTCTCGACTAAGACGCAGCGTCTGCTGTCTCCTGTCTTGTCTCCTGTTCTCAATCTCCCAGCAGTCGATGGTATTTTCGCAGGATTTCGCGGAGCCGTTCGTGAGGTAAAGCGTAAAAGGTGTTGTTGTTGATTCCCTGCATCGTTCTGGCAGCGACCAGCGCGTTGATGATCGCCTCTTCGGTCGCTTGTGCCGCCGCGGCCAACAACGGGTCCAGCTCATTGTTCTTCAGCGCAGACCATTGCTCCCGAATTCCTACCTCGGCCGGCACCGCGGTTGAGAAGGCAATGAACAGATCGCCCGACGAATTCGTACTAATACCGCCGGTCCGTGCCATCCCGAGAGCTGCGCGTTTGACAACCCTTTTCAGCTGTGGCGAAAGCAGCGGCGCATCGGTGGCAATCACCACCAGGAGGGAACCCTCTTTTTCGAGCTCTTTAGGAAAAACCGGCTGAAGATCAGGAATCTCTTTTCCCACCGGAACCCCGGCCACCATGAGGTTATCTCGCCGCGCAAAATTGGCCTGCACTAACACCCCAAGGCAAAAGTTTTCCCCGCCAATGATGATCGTGCGCGAAGAAGTCCCGGTTCCTGCCTTAAACCCAAAAGCGCGCATCCCCGTGCCTCCGCCCGAGTTTCCCTCCTCCACCGGACCGCTTTTTGCATGATCCAGGGCGCTGAACACGTCCTCCTTCTTTACGTGGAAACCGTTAATGTCATTGAGTTCACCGTCCCAAGTCTCGGCTACCACCGGCAAACTGAAGTTCTCCGTGCCCGGAAATTTCTTCGTTCCCCATTCCACAACTGCATCGCGGGTCACTCCGACACTGTGAGTGTTCGTCAGCAACACCGGACCCTCCAAAAAACCTGATTCCTCCACCCATTCCGCACCAGTCATTTCTCCATTGCCGTTAAACGAATAGACCGCGGCGGGCACCCGGGTATTACTGTTCGCCTTCCCAAGCGGGAAAATGGCGGTCACCCCCGTGCGGACCGGCCCCAGCCCGACCACTAGTTTTCCTTCGCCTTCCACCAGGGTGGTTTGCCCCACCTCCACCCCGCGCACATCTGTAATGGCGTTGAGATCACTTGGCGTACCCTCAAAGGGAACGCCCAGATCACGCGCCCGCGGAACCCCGGTGGCGACGAAAGCCGCGGCTTCAAAACCAGTCCCCCAACAAAACGCCACGACCGCTGGACCCAAGGCGAAGATGATAAGAGAACGACGCTTCATCACCGAAAAAAAGAATATTATCGGCTACCGAACGAATTCGTAATTTTCTTGCACTGTATTCACTCGATTGCATTCGTCGCCACGGACTTCCAACTGCTGATCAGGATCCGGCCCCACGATCGACTTTACTTGATAAATGGAATCGCTGCTCTAGTTTTGGTGAGTTACTGCGGGAGAATTCTTTTTTAAAGCGCTCCTACTCAACAGGAGCGCGATGACAAAACTGAAGCAGTGACGTCGTTCCATACGTTTTTACAAAAAGTAATAATATACCATCTATGAATAACACTAAGGCCTATGCCGCACCAAGCCCTAAGGAGGCGCTGGCGCCGTTCAGCTTCCAACGCCGGGAAGTACAACCCAAAGATGTCCAGATTGACATCCTATTCTGTGGGGTCTGCCATTCCGATATCCATCAGGCTCGCGACGAGTGGGGTGGCTCCATTTATCCAATGGTGCCAGGACACGAAATTGTCGGGCGCGTGATCAAAGCCGGCAATGGGGTGACTAAATTTAAAGTCGGTGATCTGGTTGGAATCGGATGCTTTGTCGATTCGTGCCGGGAATGCGAGCAATGCCAGGCCGGACAGGAACAATATTGTGAAAAGGGCATGAGCCCGACCTATAACGGTTACGAACAAGATCACAAAACGCCCACTTACGGCGGGTACTCCACGCAAATCGTGGTCGACGAAAAATATGTTTTAAGAGTTTCACCCGACCTTTCTCTCGAAGGCGTCGCCCCGCTGCTGTGTGCCGGTATCACCACCTACTCGCCGTTGCGCCACTGGAACGTTGGCAAAGGGCATAAAGTCGGGGTCCTCGGTTTAGGTGGACTGGGACATATGGGAGTGAAGATCGCAGCCGCCCTCGGCGCGGAAGTCACCATGCTAAGCACTTCTGCTTCCAAAGAGGCGGATGCCAAACGTCTGGGAGCGCATCAATTCGCCCTGACGACCAATCCGGATGTCTTTAAGCAATACTCTCGGTATTTCGATTTCATCCTGGATACCGTCTCCGCCTCACACGACTACGAGAAATATCTCGACACCCTGAGAACCAACGGCACGCTGATCATGGTTGGTCTCCCGCCCGACCCGATGGCCATACCTGCTTTCAGCTTGGTCCCGCGCCGCAGAAGTGTTGTCGGTTCAATGATCGGCGGAATCGCTGAAACCCAGGAGATGCTCGATTTCTGTGCCGAACACAATATCACCTCCGACGTGGAGGTTATCCCGATTCAACAGATCAACGAAGCTTACGAACGGACCATCAAAGGACAGGTCAAATACCGTTTTGTCATTGATATCACGTCGCTGAAGGAGGCTAACGGATAACCACCACTTTCTGGATGTTTAGATCAAAGTCCACGAAGTGAGGGATTCTGCTGCTATCGCCGTCTGTTCCAGCGGCCGGAAAATTTCTCACCCCCTGGGTGAGCATCGGTTGCGGAGCAACGGCTCGCAATTCGATGTTCCGAACGGCCCGGCCGAGGTTATCGACGGCGAAATTGATCAGTAGCGGTGTGGTCCCCACATAATCGCCGTTGATGAGAATTCTGGCCCCGACCGGTTGGGAAAGGATTGCCACCGGCCGGAGGCCGCCGATGGAAGAGGGGTCCTGAGTCTGCTTGGTATTCGCCGGGGAAGAATCAACTCCGGCGTAACAGGTCGAGGCTAAAAATAGGCCCGCGATTCCCGTGGAAAAACAATGCCGCAATACGTGGTTCATAAGTGGAATCCCTAGTGGTCCGCAGCCCGAAAAGGTAAACGAACCGCTAGACCAAATGACCTTGGTACCACCTTCATTTACCGAATGGAAGCTAAATACGGCGGGTCAAGGTAGAGAATTGCATTTTGCATATTTCAGCGTCTAACGCGGTAGCAGTGTGTCCCGGAGGGACGACTTGAGTTTCAGAAAGAAGTAAGGCGAGACGCCTTACCTACGTAGGCCAGCCGTCCCGACTTGCTCCGCTGTCATTTTAGGGACGAGGGACGGGACGAAGAATCATCCCAAGAAGCAAAGTCTCTACTCGACTCGGACGGCCGCAGCTTGGGCTTTGAGACATAGTTCGGCCGCTTTAAAGGCATGTTCCTGGGTCATGGCGTTTTCCGTCCCATTCAGGCAATCGAGAATGAATTGCCCGAAGAACGGAAAGCCGACCTTTCCGTGGAGCGCAAAATGTTGTTCGCGCTCGCCATTGACCAAGAAAAGATGGTCTCCATCGCCTTCGCGACTAACATCAATGTACTTGCGCATCTCGAGATAGCCTTCGGTCCCTAAAATCAGCGTTCGCCCATCTCCCCAGGTCCGCAAACCTCCAGGGGTCAGCCAATCGACCCGGAAATAGAAGGTGGCCCCGTTGTCAGCCACCAAAGTAGCGTCTCCAAAATCTTCCAATTCTGGATATTGCCGGTTCGCATAATTCGCCACCCTTGCCGAAGTGACATTGGCATCCGAGGCCCCGGCGAAAAAAAGGAATTGCTCGATCTGATGACTACCGATGTCGCACAAGATACCGCCATATTTCGCTTTTTCGAAAAACCAGGCTGGCCGCGATTGGGCATTCAGACGATGCGGACCGAGCCCCAAAACATTCACCACCCGGCCAATCGCGCCTTGCTGGACAAGCTCACCGGCGAAGACCGCACATTCCACGTGGAGACGTTCGCTGAAGTAAACCATATACTTGCGGCCTGTCTCAGCCGCGACTGATCTGGCCTCCGCCAGCTGGTCTAGCGTGGTAAACGGGGTTTTATCGGTGAAGTAATTTTTGCCGGCCCTCATCACTTTCGTCCCCAGCGTCCCTCTTTCAGACGGAACCGCCGCCGCGGCCACCAAGTTCACGCTCGGATCCTCAAGAATCTCGTCCAGCGACCAGGCTACTCGCGCCATCGGAAAATTTTTCCGAAACGCGTCGACTTTTTGTGGATCAGGATCAAAGACCCAGCGCAGTTCCGCGCCCGCTTCGAGTAACCCGTTGCATTGACCGTTAATGTGACCGTGATCAAGGGCCACCGCCGCAAATAGGAACTCTCCCGGTTGGCAGACCGGTTTTGGTTTTCCTTTGGGCGCATAGTCGTAACCTGTCTGACTCATAGTTGAAGGGGTCGAGGCGCTTAAATTAACGAAAAGACTTTGCCATGTCGTCGGGGATCGCTCTGATCACCTTTGGCTGCTGACGGGTCGAAGCGGCGATCATTTTTTGCAGATGCTTTTCGAATAATGCCCCGTCGAAAGGCAATTCGACGGTCCGATTTTCCAAAGTTGAGAGGAGGAACGCATTGGCCAGTTCTAAAGAAAAAAGACCCTCCCGGGCGGGGGCAATCAAGGGCGCTCCATCCAGGATCGCGGAAACAAAGTTGGCCAGAATTCCATTATGCTGGGGGCCATGTCCTTGCACCGGGATTCGAATATCCCACGTCTCGGGTGCCGAAAAGCGTCCGGGGTCAGTACGTGAAAAATCGCTCATCGCCACCTCATTCCGAGTGAAAGCCAACGAATCATTTTCGATGACCACTTTGCCTAGTTCAGCGGCCACTTCCAGCCGGTTGGTCCCCGGCGCCTCCCCGGTAGAAGCGCAAAATACCGCGGTCATCCCGTCTGCATATTCGAGATAAGCAGTCACGTCATCTTCGACTTCGATATCGTGATACCGGCCAAAATGACAAAACGCCCGGACTCGGGCCGGCATGCCAAAGATCCATTGCAGCAAATCAAGATTGTGCGGACACTGGTTCAGCAAGACCCCACCACCCTCGCCCGCCCAAGTCGCTCTCCAATCGCTCGATTGATAATAGGCCTCCGTGCGAAACCAATTGGTAATCGTCCAACTAACACGCCGGATCACTCCCAGTCCGCCCGTTTGCACCAGATGCCGGAGTTTCAGAAAGAAAGGGTCCGTTCGCTGGTTAAACATGGCGGCAAAGACCTGTTCCGGACGTCGATGAGCCGCAATTAAATTTTCGGCATCCGATTTATGGGCGGAGATCGGTTTCTCCACCAGCACATGTCGCCCAGTTTCGAGGGCTCGGATGCCGATCGTCGTGTGAGCGTAGTGCGGCGTGGCGATCAAGACCGCATCCGTGTCCGACGACTGCAAAAAGTCATCCACCGAGTGAAAAGCTTGGGCGGAAGAAAACCGAGCCAGGCGTTCCGCCACCGGATCACAGACCGCCGTGAGTTTGCAACGGGGAACCTGGCCATCGATGACGCTTTGCGCGTGGATGGACCCCATCGTCCCGATTCCGACAATTCCAAGTTTCACCGTTTGCATACCGAATATTTGCCTCTTCTAACCCTTCACCCCTCCGCTGAGCGATCCTTTCAAGAAATAACGCTGAAAGCAGAGAAAAACCACCAGGACCGGCAGCATCGCCAGGGTGGCGTAAGCTAGTAACGTTCCCCATTCCACCGTGTTAGTGCCGACCAGGTTCGCCAATGATAGCTGTAAGGTGAAATTCTTTTGGTCACCGATGACAATCAATGGCCATAGATAATCGTTCCATCGCCAGGTGAAGCTTAAAATCCCGACCGCTCCTAACGCCGGAGCAGACAACGGTAATATTATATGACGATAAATTTTCCAATCAGAGGCCCCATCGATCCGAGCAGCTTCCAATAGCTCATCCGGGATGCCGACGATATATTGCCGCATCATGAAAGTCCCGGTGGCTGTCGCGGCCGGCGGGATAATGATTCCGATCAGGCTGTTGATCCATCCTAAAGTTTTTAAGATCAGAAACACCGGCACCATCAGCACCTGAAGCGGAACTAAAAGCACACTGATGATCAGTAAAAAGATAAACTGCCGGCCGAGAAACCGGTATTTGGCCAGAGCAAACCCGGCCATCGAACTGGCCACCACGGTGATGATGCTGCTCGAGGTGGCGACGACCAGGGAATTCATCGCATACCTGGGTACATCCCCGGTTCCGAAGACTGCTTTGAAGTTGACCAGACTAAGCTTACGGGGATCGAAGTTGGGCGGGAAGGTGAACAAATTACCAGGGGGTTGGAACGCCGAAAAGATCGCCCAACCGACAGGCGCCAGGAAAATCAAACAGATCGCCAGGGCACAACAATCGTAGATCACTTTGCCGAACTCGATTTGAGACTCTTTACTGATCCTCATCAAATCGTCCCTTCCTGTTTAAAGAGCCGCGTTTGCAACCAGGCCACGAACAGAATTATGGGCATCAAAACGACCGCCTGGGCCACCCCATAGCCAGGTTGTAAGCGGCCAAAGGCAGATTGATACATGTTCTGCACCACCAGGCGGGTCGCACTGCCAGGGCCACCGTCGGTCAGCAACAGAATCGTTTCAAAAGCTTGAGTGGCATGAACCATGGCCAGGATGACGATTAGCAAAATGGACGGCCGGAGCATCGGGAGAGTGATATGCCAAAAGCGTTGCCACTTGGCGGCGCCTTCAATTCTGGCCGCCTCGTAAAGTTCGGGACTGATTTGACTTAGGCCCGCTAAGACCATCAGCATATAAAAACCGACCAGGTTCCAGACGGAAGCGATGACCACGCTGACCCGGGCATAAAAGTCGGCCGACAACCATGGAATCGTCGACAGTCCCGCCCATTTCAGGAAGCCGTCGATTACGCCCAGATCTTCATTCAAGAGCCATTTCCAGGAGGTGGCGACCACGACCGGTGAAAGAACAAACGGAATATAGAAGCCCACCCGCGCTAACAATCGGGCCGGTCTGCTTTCGCGCAAAAACACGGCGATGGCGATGCTTCCCACGACAATAAGTGGAACCACCGTCAGCGTGTACCAGGCCGTATTCAGCACGCTCAAACCGAATTGACCATCCTGAAATAGTTGAAGATAGTTTCCCAGCCCGATAAACCGGGAGGTGCCGCGAACGACATCGACGTTCTGCAGCGACATCCAGACTCCGTAAATCATCGGGAACACGCTGAAAAGAAAGAGCAGTCCCACGGTAGGAACCAAAAACAGGTAAGGAGCGAACTGAAATTCGCTTAACCGCCTCCGTAAAAAGTGCCTCCGCCCGGAAAGTGGATTCGGCCTCGAAACAGGATGGTCAGGCGAGATCATAGCCGTTTCTATTTGGCTCCCGGTTGGTTGTTTTTCAAAACTTGGGCGCCAAGTTTATCGATCGCCGAAATGGTGTCCTCAAACTGCCTCCGGCCCGTGGAATAAAGGATTAGTTGCTCGAGCAAATCATTCTGCAGCAGATTCAATTCGGGTCTGGCCAGATCTTCCGCCACCCATTCCGGAGTCGCCGCCAGGTCGTCCAGCATCGGTTTCAGATACTCCGTGTACTTACCGTAATTAACGGGGAGATTTTTCATCGGACTTAATAGAGAACCCCCGATGCTTTCGAGATAGCGCTTCGTCGTATCGGGCTCCGCCCACCACAACAACACCTTCGCGGCGTCTTCATGATTCGGCGATTTTCCAAACCCGATCAAAAATTCTCCACCTGGACAGGCCGCGCGGATCGCGTCCTTAGGAAAATAAGTCGTTCCGAAGGCGAACGGGGTTCCTCCTTCCACCAGCGTCTTTAATTCCCAATTGCCCGCCCACATCAGAGCGGTCACCCCAGTCTTAAAGAGCGGACCGCCATCTGTCTTTCCCGGCCAGGAAGAAGTGGGTACCAACTTGGCCTCGATCAAACTCCGGAAATAGGTCAGGGCCTCCTTGGCGGCTTCCGGGTTCGGTAAGATTTTCTTTCCATCTTCTGAGATCCAACGGCCGTTCGCCTGATAGAGGAGGTTTGACCACCGTTGCACACTGCAGTCATAGGCTACGCCAATCCGGCAGTTTGGAAGTTTGATAACTTTCTGGAGAGTATCTTTAAAATTAGACCAGTTCCAGACGTGGTCGGGATCGGCTGGAACAGTGACTCCCGCTTGTTTAAAAATTTCCTTATTGTAGAAGAGGCCGTTAATCGTTGCTTCCAGCGGAATGCCAATCACTTTGTCGCCCGCCTTGATAAAGGCCTGATAACTCGGGAGATAACGGTCTAGCAACTCGGCCCGGTTGGTGTAGTGCGCCAGATCCAAAGCCTGCTCAGCATAAGTTTGAATATAGGCCGTGGTGACTTCGAGAATATCTGGAGGTTCGCCGGCGGTCACCAGCGTGTTAATCTTTGCCGTCAACGCGCTGTACTGGACGATCGAAACGTTAAAATCAATACCGGGATGCTGGCGGCTGTAATCCTTCAAAAGCGACTGGATTAAGTCTTGCGTGCTGGCATTCGCCAACAGCAGCACGGTTAACGTCTTGGCCTCACTCCGTGCTCCCCAAAGCAGAAAATAGAGGAGAAGGCAAATGATCCGGCGGTAAGATAGTTTCACCTTTGCTCTGGGGTGCAGTTGGGATGCTAGCCTCTTAAGACCTAAAACTCTCGCTTTCGCGATTCTTCGATTTCTACGGCTCCGCCGGATCAGCGATCACGCCTTCCGGAAGGTAGGGCCGGAGCGTTCCGCACATTCCCCAACTTCGCTTCTCGTCGTCGGGCTGGATGGGGACCTCGAACAGTTTTCCCTCGTTCAAATAGTCACTTTTCCCGAGATGCAACTGTTCCAGGAACGTTTTGGTGCGCCGCATCGTTTTCAATGGTCCAGCTTCCCAAATAGCGCGCCAACCAGATTCTTTTGAGCCGACCAGGCGTACCGCTTGGCGGTAAAAATTGTCGAGAGATTCTTTTCCCGGTTCGGCACAAAGTAAGCGGAAACCTTCGACCGCTAGATCCCGCCGCTTTCGGGCTGCCTCCGGCGGCTTGCTTAAGGACGGATTGGCCCGCTCTAAAGAGGCTACTTGCCGGTAGGACTCATCGTCTCGGAGATAAGGAGCAGGAAAGGTCAGCACCGAGTCGCCCTGTTCCGGTAAACCGGCGTTCTCCATCACGGCAAAAATTTCGAGTTGCGCGTCGGCGTTGATCAAACGGTGGATCACACCGGGGGTAAACCAGACCAGGGATCCCGCCCGCAGCGGAACTTCACGAAATCCGCTCCTGGAAAGGGTCTGCACGGATCCTCGTCCTTTGATCACCAGGTAGGCCTCGGAACACGCGAAATGCATATGAGGACTACCTCCGGCTAAGCCATCTGCCGCCACACTGTCGTAGACCTTCAGATGAGTGACCCCGATGGCACCCGGCAACGCTTCAGGTTTGGAACTCGTTTCCATACAGACTCGCGTATCTCGGATGCCCTGGTCCGATCGGGAGAGGCACCGCCACGTTTTTTTCACTGGAGTAGTAAGTGGCCGCAATAATTTCTAAGGCCGCTCGGGCATCAGCCAGCGTGACTGGCAAAACACTCCCATCTCGCAGCGCCTGATAAAAGTGATAGAACTGGCCTGCATAGCGTTCCGGAACGGGAACGAAATCAGTCAGAGCCTCTTTCATCTGCGCTTCATTTCGGGTCGCATTAAAGGAAAAATTCCACGGCTCCCGGGAATTAGCGTAGGGTTCAGTGTTGCTCTCCGCGGTCACATTTCGAAAGGTGAACCGATGCCGGGAGATTTCGGCCAAAGAACCAAGGGTCACTGAAATAGTACCGAGCGAGCCATCGGCCATTTCCATCGAAATGGCGACGCAGTCTTCCACCTCGATCTGGTTCACCCGCGTCGTGGTGCGGCCATAGACGCTCTTGGCCGGGCCCAGAATATAGAGGACCATGTCCACGGCGTGAATCGCCTGACTGAGCAACGCTCCGCCAAGTTCGGTGGCTCGTTTTCCGCGCCACGGGTTTTGGTAGTATTCGCTATCTCGCCACCAAGCCACGTCGACGTTAAAGACGAAGGCGTCGCCGGCCAGTTTGCGGTCCACCAAGTGTTTGAGTTTCTGCAGACCGTGGCCGAAGCGATATTGAAAGATGGGCATCACCTGTCGACCGGTGTCCTGCGCCAGGCGAGCGATGGCATCCACCTCCTCCAACCCACCCACCAAGGGCTTTTCGCAGATCACATGTTTGCCCGCTCTGAGGGCGGCCTGAATTTGTTCGAAGTGCAAGCTGGGCGGAGTGCAAATATCGATCACCTCAATCTGCGGGCGGAGACAGACTTCCTCAAAGCTCTCGATTACCTCCGGCAAGCCGAATTGTTGTGCTACCGGGAGGGCCCGCTCTCGGTCGACATCGCACAGCCCTTGAACGGCAAAAAGTTCGGGCAGTTCCTGGTAACCCTTGAGATGTTCAACACCGATACCGGAACCGACCACCACAACACGGAGAGGATTGCTCATCGCTGGGGATAAAAGGGTAAACCGCCGGACGCCAACCGAATTTCAACTTGCGCCGCTCGACTCTAAATATATCATATATTATATATGGTCAAGGCCGTTTCCTTTTTTTATGGCTCCGCGCGTTCTTAAGATCATTCTCAACGGGGTGACGGGCCGGATGGGGCGCACTCAGCATCTGGCTCGCTCGATCATGGCGATTCGCCAGCAAGGCGGGCTCCTCCTGCGCGACGGTCAGATCTTGTGGCCGGAACCGATCCTGGTCGGCCGGAACGAAAGGCGATTGCGGGCATTGGCCGAAGAGCACGATTTGACCCTCTGGACCACCAACCTCCACGAGGCTTTAGCTGATCCCACCGCGGAGATCTATTTTGACACCCAGGTAACCGCCGAGCGAGCGTCCGCCGTCAAAGCCGCGATCGCCGCCGGAAAACACGTCTATTGTGAAAAGCCGGTGGCTCACGACTTCCAGACGGCCAGGGAATTGGCCGAGCTGGCCGTCAAGTCTGGAGTGAAGAATGGCGTCGTCCAAGACAAGCTGTTCCTTCCAGGTCTGCGAAAACTGAAGGCTCTAGTGGAAAACGGGTTTTTCGGACGGATCCTGTCGGTGCGCGGTGAGTTCGGCTATTGGGTTTTCGAAGGAGATTGGCAAGCGGCCCAGCGGCCATCCTGGAATTACCGGAAGGAAGAGGGAGGGGGAATCATCGTCGATATGTTTTGTCATTGGCGCTATGTTCTGGACAATCTTTTCGCCCCGGTTCGGGCGGTCTGCGCCTTCGGGACCACTCATATTCCGCAGCGAGTGGACGAGCACGGTCACTCCTACGCGGCCACCGCGGATGATGCGGCTTACGCGATGTTCGAATTGGAGGGCGGCATTATTGCCCAATTGAACTCTTCCTGGTGCGTGCGCGTTTACCGCGATGAATTGCTAGCTCTGCAAGTGGACGGGACCCACGGGAGTGCTGTCGCCGGACTGCACTCCTGTCAGGTCCAACACCGGGTCAACACGCCGAAGCCAGTTTGGAATCCAGACCAGACGAATGCCCACAACTTTTTCGCGGACTGGCAAGAAGTTCCCGATAATCAACAGTTTGATAATGGGTTCAGAGTGCAATGGGAATCATTCATCCGTCATGTTGTCGAAGACGCCCCTTTCAAATTCACTCTCTTCGAAGGAGCAAAAGGACTCCAGTTGGCTGAAGCCGGTTTGGAATCGTGGCGGCAACGTCGTTGGGTCCGACTCCCTCAGCTTTCCAGTGGAGAAGTATTGCCGGTCACTCCTTTCGCCAATGGATCGAACAATTAACCTTCCACGGGCGAATGGAACTCTGGAGCCGTATGCCCTGCGTGAACCTCCAGTCTTTACCAAGCCTCTTAAGTTGGAAAGTCGCACCATCTACGCAGCGGCCCATGTGGTAGCCGATCCCTTGGCCGAAAATGGCCTTGGAGTCCCAGCGGTCCTGGATTGGGACTCCACCCTGGCGTTCCGTCATCATCTCTGGTCATCGGGGTTGGGAGTGGCCGAGGCCATGGATACCGCCCAGCGAGGCATGGGACTCGATTGGGGGACGACTAAGGAATTGATTCGGCGCTCGGCGGCCGAGGCCAAACTGACCCGAAATCCGATTGCCTGCGGAGCTGGTACCGACCAGCTTGCCGAAGGACACCACCACCCTCTCCCGGACATCGTGCGTGCCTTTCTGGAACAATGCGAGGTCATCGAGACTGCCGAGGCCAGGGTGATCTTGATGGCCAGTAGAGCTTTGGCGGCGAGAGCGAATCATGCCGATGACTACGAGCAGGTCTACGACGAGATTCTGACGAAAGTTTCACAACCGGTCATCCTGCATTGGCTGGGCGCCATGTTTGATCCTCTCCTCGACGGATATTGGGGATCGCGAGACCTTGACCAAGCTGCTGAGGTTTGTCTAAGGATTATCGAAAAACACGCCGCCAAAATTGACGGGATCAAGGTTTCTCTCCTGGACAAAGAACGGGAAATTCGTTTTCGCGAACGACTTCCGATCGGCGTGAAGCTCTACACCGGGGACGATTTCAATTATCCCGAGTTGATCCTTGGCCAAGGCAACAGTTTCAGCCACGCTTTGCTTGGCATCTTCGACGGCATCGCCGGTGCCGCGGCGGCCGCCGTCTCCGCGCTCGATCAAGGCGACGTCGCGCTTTTTCGTCAAATCCTCGAACCGACCGTCCCGTTGGCGCGCCATATTTTTCGGACGCCTACCTATTACTATAAGACCGGCCTAACCTTTCTCGCCTACCTGAACGGGCATCAGAACCACTTTCGCATGGTCGGTGGTCTGGAATCCGGGCGGTCCCTGATCCATCTTTGTGAACTGTTGGTGCTCGCCGACCAGGCCGCGGTTCTCCGCGACCCGGTAATTGCGGCCGGACGGATGAGAGGTTTCCTGGCCGCCAATGGACTCCATTAGGGTCACATCTAAATATTCAACATTCGCCCTCTTCTGCAAAACAAGGTGGGCTTATTGTACTAGTGCGAATGTCGAATATGAATATTTAGATGTGACCCTAATGACCTGATGGGTAAGATGAAAACCGGAAGCCAGCTAAGCATCAATCAATACACCTTACGACAGTGGACGATTCCTCAATTGCTTGCTGGGTGCAGCGCCGAACAGATTCCGTTCGTTTCCTTGTGGCGTGATAAAGTCGCCGAGACCGGCCTCCAGGAGACCCGGAAGCTGCTGGACGATGCCGGCATTAAAGTTTCCAGTCTTTGTCGCGGAGGTTTCTTTCCCGCTCCGACCCGCGAGCAGCGAGGCAGGATTTTGGAAGAAAACTATCGAGCGGTCGATGAAGCAGCGGTGCTCGGAGCTGAAGTTCTCGTTCTGGTCTGCGGAGGGATCGTCAACCACGATCTGGACCAAAGCCGGGCCATGGTGGCGCAAGGTATCGAGAGCTTGCTACCCTATGCAAAGGAGGCCGGGGTCAAGTTGGGTCTGGAGCCGCTCCACCCGATGTTCGCGGCGGATCGCTCGGTGGTCGTTACTCTAGGCCAAGCCAATGCGATCATCAAATCGCTCAAATCCGAAAGCCTTGGCGTGGTAATCGACGTTTACCATGTCTGGTGGGATCCTGACCTCTACGCAGAAATCGAGCGCGCCTCACGTCATGTCTTCGGTTTCCACGTCAATGACTGGATTGTCCCCGTGCCGGATATCTTGAACGGTCGCGGGATGATGGGCGACGGTGTCATCGAGATTAAACGCCTCTGCCAAGCGGTGACCGCCGCCGGCTACCGTGGCCCGATCGAGGTGGAGATCTTCAACGATGGGCTTTGGCAACTCGATGGCCACGAATTGCTGCGTTTGGTCAAAGAGCGGTTCCTCACTTATGTCTAAAACGCTCCCTGACGCAGCGACCAAACTACCGCCGTCCAACTAGATTACTATGCAACCGATCGGTTCATCGCGCAGTAAGAAAGAGTTGGTTAGCGAGACTCTTCGCCAAGCCATTCTCAATGGAGAGCTCCTTCCGGGAACCAGACTGGTGATCGATGATCTGGCCAAGCAGCTCGGGGTAAGTCCGATTCCGGTGCGTGAAGCCTTACAACAGCTGGATGCCGATGGCTATATTGTGCTGGAACCTTATCTGGGGGCTAAAGTGGCGCCGATTGAAGCGGAATCGGTAATCGAGGTATTCAGCTTGTTGGAAACGATGGAGGTGGTTAGCAGCCGGACGGCTTGTCAACACATGTCTGAAGCCGATTTCAGCGCTCTTGAGATGATCCTCTTAAAGATGGACTCCTTGATCAATGAACCCGAACTCTGGTCCCAGGAAAATCGACATTTTCATAGTTTCATTTGTGAAAAATCGGGCACCCGCTTGATTGGATCTTTAATGAGCAAAGTGCTCGATCACTGGGATCGGTTACACCGTTATTTTCTGAAGGACGTGTTTGCGCGCCGTCTTCGCCAGGCTCAGCGGGAACATTGGGCGATCTTGAAATCCCTCCGGACCCGAGATCCTGCGCGGACCGAAGCCGTGGTCCGGCAACACGCCCAAGCCGCCATGGCCGCTTACCAAAGGCATTTGGCGGCACACCAGAATAGCCGGGGGAGAAAGAAGACCGAAGAAAAGAGATAAACTACAGATTTCACAGATGACACAGATTACAAAGAGGAGAAAAAAATGAAGCACTTGGCCTGGATCAATCGCCGCCTTGCTTGGAAAGAAACAACGCCTGCAGGTTCCCTACCCTCTCCCCTCTTAATCTGTGGAATCTGTGAAATCTGTGGTTAAAATTTCTTTTCCCGAATCTCTAAGGCTATCTCCCCTTGGCATTCGCAAGGGGTCGATGTTAGCCTGATCTCCATCGTATGAAAGCAGTTACTGATTATCCCGTTCACGATCTGATTGCCGACCGTTGGAGCCCGTATAGCTTCGCGGATCGATCGGTCAGCGACAAAGATATACGCTCGCTCTTTGAAGCAGCCCGATGGGCGCCTTCGTCCTATAACGAGCAACCCTGGAATTATATAGTTGCGAAAAGGGAAGACGCTGCGGAATTTGCCCGCCTGCTCTCGTGTCTGGTGGAAGGGAACCAAACCTGGGCGAAAGCTTCCTCGCTATTGGTTTTGAGCATTTCCCGATTGAACTCTGCCCGCGACAATCAACCTAATCGGGCGGCTATTCATGACATTGGCCTGGCCGCGGCCAATCTCTTGATCGAGTGTACGGCCCGTGGTCTGGTGGTCCACCAAATGATTGGCATTCTCCCAGACAAGGCGCGTGAGCTGTATTCAATTCCCGAAGGGTATGAGCCGTTGACGGTGGCTGCCATAGGTTACGCCGGCGATCCTAACAATCTGCCTGAAGCAATGCGAGCCCGAGACACCGCCCGGCGTCCCCGCAAACCATTAGCCGAGTTTGTTTTTGGCGGTAAGTGGGGCGTCACCTCGAAGATCCTCTGAGGGGGATTCTTGCCCCGGAGGCTAAAGCCGTTAGCCCAGGGTTTAACCGGGTTTTAACCCTGGGAACTAACGAATGAAAATTCGCCCCGAAAGGGCCTGAAAGCATAGCCCAGGGTATACCCGCGCTAGTTTGTGCAGCGATCTGTCGCCCTGAAGGGGCTAGAAAAGCCCAGGTTTACGTTTACCCTGGGTGTGTTGTTCTATTGCGACGCGCCCTGTAGGGGAACCAGAATCGGCCCGCTCCGTGGAGCTTTATACATTCCAGCGCCCGTTCAGGCGCACCTAATTGGGGTTGGCTTGGTAGTTTACAGACCCAAGGCTTCAGTGTCCCTAATTTTCCTCGGAGCGCAGAGCTCGAGCGCTCAGCGGTTTTGAAGATAGATATAAATCCGGTCCCTCGTGGTATCGGAACCCGCAGCGTTGCCTAAGACGATTTTCGCCGCCCCTTACAGGGCGGTTTCGCCTAAAAATATAAACCCAGGCTAAAGCCTGGGCTATGCTTTCATGGCCCTTCAGGCCGCGGATGAACCCAGTGGTGGTTGCGCTAGTTTGTGCAGCGATCTGTCGCCCTGAAGGGGCTAGAAAGCATAGCCCAGGGTTTACCCTGGGTGTGTTGTTCTATTGCGACGCGCCCTGTAGGGGCAGCCAGAATCGGCCCGCTCCGTGGAGCTTTATACATTCCAGCGCCCGTTCAGGCGCACCTAATTGGGGTTGGCTTGGTAGTTTACAGACCCGAGGCTTCAGTGTCCCTAAATTTTCCTCGGCAGCGCAGAGCTCGAGCGCTCAGCGGTTTTGAAGATAGATATAAATCCGGTCCCTCGTGGTATCGGAACCCGCGGCGTTGCCTAAGACGATTTTCTGTCGCCCCTACAGGGCGGTTTCGCCTAAAAATATAAACCCAGGCTAAAGCCTGGGCTATGCTTTCATGGCCCTTCAGGCCGCGGATGAACCCAGTGGTGGTTGCGCTAGTTTGTGCAGCGATCTGTCGCCCTGAAGGGGCTAGAAAGCATAGCCCAGGGTTTACCCTGGGTTACCCTGGGTGTATTGTTCTATTGCGGCGCGCCCTGTAGGGGCAGCCAGAATCGGCCCGCTCCGTGGAGCTTTATACATTTCCAGCGCCCGTTCAGGCGCACCTAATTAGGGTTGGCTTGGTAGTTTACAGACCCGAGGCTTCAGTGTCCCTAATTTTCCTCGGAGCGCAGAGCTCGAGCGCTCAGCGGTTTTGAAGATAGATATAAATCCGGTCCCTCGTGGTATCGGAACCCGCGGCGTTGCCTAAGACGATTTTCTGTCGCCCCTACAGGGCGGTTTCGCCTAAAAATATAAACCCAGGCTAAAGCCTGGGCTATGCTTTCATGGCCCTTCAGGCCGCGGATCCTCCTTTGTAGAAAACACCAGATTGAAACTTTCAACCTAATGAACTAACACCGCTGGATACGTTTAATTTTTAAATCCGTTTTTTCCGGAACTCCGTGTTCTCTGCGTCTTTGTGGTAAATAATTCCCCTCGGTGCCCTTTTAAACTATTTTCTATGCGCCTGGCTGGCACTCCCTACCTCTCCCTACGAAAGGTGGTGCGCCTCTTCCAGACCATAGACTGGAGTTGGAACCCCTTCCTTCCTGGCCTTGATCTGCAAAGCTAGAAATTGCGAATAGTGCCGCGACTGGTGAAGATTACCGCCGTGAAACCAGAGCGCTGTTTGCTGGGTCGGTTTCCACATATTGCGCAATTCGCCTTCCCACGGGCCAGGGTCCTTCGCAGTGCCAGAGCCTAATCCCCAACATTTGCCGACTTTGTTCGCCACCTCTTGGGAAATGATCCTGGCGGCCCAACCGTTCATGGATCCGTATCCGGTTGCGTAGACAATCAAATCGGCCGGCAATTCGCTGCCGTCAGTCATGACCACTGAATGTTCCTTCAGGCGCTGGATCCCAATTCCGCTTTTCAGCTTGATCTTCCCTTCCGCGATTAATTGAGAAGCCCCAACATCGATGTAATATCCAGATCCTCGCCGCAGATACTTGACAAACAATCCTGAACCGTCTTCGCCAAAATCAAGTAAGAAACCTGCCTTGGTGAGACGGTCGTAAAATTCCGCGTCTAGTTTCGTTATTTCCTGGTAAAGCGGAATATGGAAAGTGGGCAGCATCTTGTAGGGTATGGAAGCGAAAATTAAGTCAGCGACATCGGTAGTAATGCCGCCTTTAACCGCCGCTTCGGAGTAAAGACTACCTAATCCCATCTCCATTAAGATGTCCGATCGAACGACATTGGTCGATGAGCGCTGGATCATCGTCACATCTGCGCCGTGCTCCCAAAGATCAGCGCAAATGTCGTGAGCCGAGTTACCGGCCCCGACCACGATGCAGGTCTGGCCGCGAAATTCCTCGCCGCTGGTGTGCTTGCTGGAATGATGTTGCCTTCCTTTAAAAGTTTTGGCGCCCGGGATTTCGGGAATATTGGGTACTCCGGACATTCCGGTCGCCAGGACTAATTGTTTCGGACGAAGGACCACCGTCTCCCCCGCCCGGTTGACTGTCACCACCCACTCTCGGGATGCTTCGTCGTAAACGGCACCCTGGCACTCCGTCGAATGCCAAAAGTTTAGCTCCATGACCTTGGTGTACATCTCCAGCCAGTCGCCGAGCTTATCTTTTGGACAGAAGATCGGCCAATGGTCCGGAAACGGAAGGTAGGGCATATGATCGTACCAAACGGGGTCGTGGAGACAGAGTGACTTGTAGCGTTTGCGCCAGGAATCTCCCGGTCGATCGTTTTTCTCAATGATGATCGTCGGCACTTCCAACTGTTTCAGTCTGGCCCCCAAGGCGATGCCGCCTTGTCCACCACCGATAATAAGACAATAGGGTTGTGCGGAGACGCCTAATGTCGCGGCTTCCTCGTTCCTTCGTTCCAGCCAGTTTTGCCGGTTGGAGTAGGCGCCATGTTGAACACCTTTGGGACGAACTGCCCCTTTTTTCTCCTCGAAACCCTTCAACTCAACCATGGTCGTCAAGAGCGTCATACATTTTCCGTCTTTCAAACGGAGATGGCCCTTACCTCGCGCGACCGTGGTCTCGAAAGAAAACCAACTGCTGATCACCCCATTGTCCAACGCGGCATCACCCTCGATCCGCCATGGAGCCTGGCTTCGCGGCCGGGACCGTCGCTTCCAGCATCGCCTTGATCTGTTCTTTCCCTTCCGCGGTTTTGATATTCCAGGTAAAGGAAACCAGGTCGCGCCAATAACTCTCGTCGGCAAACAGCCTCGACCGCCGCGTCGAAATCCAGGCGATCAAGGGCCGCACTAAAATTGGCTAACCATTCGGATACCTTTGGAGTGAAGTCAGTCATATTACGTCTCCTTCAAAGAAATAGAGTCGGTGGATAAGGTTATTTTGCGATTGAACGGTTTAGCCGGCCCCATCGGAGGTCACTTGCGGTAAGTCAAGCGATCGGGTAACCACGATCAGAGACAGGAGGCTAGAAGCTAGCAGGTTGAGGTGTTCGGGATGATTGTTTACTTCGAGATGGCTAACCCTCTTGGCCCGCCGTTGATTTAGCTGCTAAACGCTTTCCGAATGTTTCCAGGATCTCGGCCGCGGCGGCCAGACCTCGCCGGCTTTCCTGGCTGGTAAGTTTCTGCACCAGAGAGAAAAGTCCGGGCGTTTCCTTCCGTTTCGCCGACGCCTGCGCCAAACCCTCAGGAACGGAATCAATCAAATGCTCAAGCAATTCAGGCTCAATGCTGCCCAACATCTTGGCTCAAAAGAATCACGTTGCGAACCGTCCGAATCGCTTCCGGCGTTTTGGCGGTTTCGACGACGGTCTCGAGCACAAAATCGCTGGCACTCAGAACACCTTTTAGCGCGTCCAGGACGCCACGATCGTGCAAACCTTGAAGGATATCATAGACCGCCAAGAGCGCCTCGGCATGCTCTACCGGGGCCGCTTCCAGCCGGGAATGAAGTTCTTCACGAGGGTCACGTGGCAACGGTTGAAAGCGAATTGGAGCAGCCATGATTTTCTCCTGGTTACTGGTTCGAGTGCTGTTTCGTTGCTTGACATCCTACGGCTTCCCGGCATCCGGTAGTCGGCTCGTTTCCATTTCCTCTCGACCTCCACGCCACGCTGAGGAGTGGGATTCCCGAAGCGGGAATTGCCTCGTGGCAAAGGCGACTCACCCGATTCGTCCAAGAGTCGCATCTTGACGGCAGTTTCTTTGTACGCCGGCGTGTGGGTGGCTCGATCCGTATGACTCCCGGTAAGCCGGTTCACCGCATTTTCACTCGAATTCATCGGCAGATAAAGTTGATGCCCTTGCACTCGGTCCGTCACCAAGGCGCGGAGACGAACCCGGCCATGGCGAGAGCTCAATTCCACCCAGCGCCAGTTTCGATCTTTCGTTCGGCGGCCAAGGCAGGCGAAATCTCGATCCAGGTATCGGGAGTCTTCTCCTTAATCCGTCGACCCGATAGGTCATGTTGCCTTCATGGAAGTGTTCGAGAAGTCGGCCATTGTTTAGCTGCAGGTCAAACTCGGCGTCTACCTGCTCGTAGGGCTCAATCCATCCAACTGGAAAAAATCTGGCTTTTCCGTCCGGGAAATTAAATCCCTTGGTGAAGAGGAGCGGTTCATCGGTGCCATCGGGATGGACGGGCCATTGCAGCGTCTGGTAACCCTCAAGCCTCTCGTAGGTCACCCCGGCGAACAACGGGGTCAGCGAAGCGATCTCCCGCATGATTTCCGAGGGATGCCCGTAGTTCCAGTTGGCCCCTAACCGATTGGCGATTTCTTGAATGATTTGCCAATCCGGCTCGAGCCTCTGCCAGCGGTTCGAAGACCTGGTGGAGCCGCTGAATGCGCGCTTCGGTATTGGTGAAGGTTCCTTCTTTCTCGAGGCTGGGAGCGGCCGGCAAAATGACATCGGCAAACCGGCAAGTGTCACTGAAGAAAATTTCCTGAACCACGAAGAACTCCAGTTTGGAGAAGGCGTCTCCCACCAGGTTGGCATTCGCATCGACCAAGCTCATCTCTTCGCCGTACAAATACATCGCCTTCAGTTTGCCTTCGAAGATCGCGTCGACCATTTCATGGTTATCGAGCCCCCTGGTCCGCGGGAAGGTGACATTCCAGCTCTTTTCAAAGCGATCGCGCACCTCCGGATCGTCCACCGACTGATACCCCGGAAAGGCGATCGGGCAACGCACCCATGTCGGAAGCACCCTGCACATTGTTATGTCCGCGCAACGGATAAGACCTGCCCCGGGCCGCATATAGTTGCCGGTCAACAACAACAGATTTGAGATGGCCGTGGAGGTATCGGAGCCGATGTAATGCTGGGTAACTCCCATCGCCCAGCAAACGCAGACACCATCCGCCTTCGACGATCATCTGCGCGACCTTTGACGAGCGTTTCAATCGGAATCCCGGTAACCTGTTCCGCATACTCCATGCGTAAACGGTTCGAGACTCTTCTTATATTCGTCAAATCCATTCACCCAGTGCTCGATGAAATCTTTGCTGGCCAAGACCATTGTCGAGGACGTAGCGGCTGACTGCCGAAAGCCAGACCAGATCGGTACCGGGTTTAGGCCGGAAATGAAGGTCGGCTCGCCTCGGCCATTTCATGCCTCCGCATATCGGCGACGATCAATTTTTGGCCGTGAAGTTTATGCGCCCGCTTGATCCGGGTCGCCAAGACCGGATGACTCTCCGCGGTATTCGCTCCAACGATGATCACCAAACCGGCACGCTCCAGATCTTTAATCGAACCGCTGTCTCCGCCGTGACCGACGGTTCTGAACAAACCCATGGTGGCCGGCGACTGGCAATAACGAGAACAATTGTCGACATTGTTGGTGCCAATCACCGCGCGCGCCAGTTTCTGCATCAGATATGCTTCTTCGTTAGTGCATTTCGACGAGGCAATGAATGCAAGCGCGTCCGGTCCGTGTTCCTGTTTAATCTCGGAAAGCTTGCTCGCGACCAGCCCCAGAGCCTCATCCCAAGTCGCTTCGCGAAACTTCTCTCCCTCTCGGATCAGCGGCTTGGTCAAACGGTCCTGGCTATTGACAAAATCCCAACCGAACTTGCCTTTTACACAGGTCGAAACACCGTTGGCGGGCCCTCCGAGGGTTCAATCTTCAGAATATGGCGATCTTTCGTCCAAATATCGAAACTGCAACCCACGCCGCAATAGGTGCAAACCGTCTTGGTACGACGAATCCGCGATTTCCGCATCGCGGCTTCGACCTCTGAAACCTTCAGAATCGATCCGTAGCCAAGTTCCGGTTCAATCCCTTTGACGATATCGATCATCCCGTCAAGGCGTTGTGCGGAATGGCGGTCATAAACCCGGCTTCGCCGATCATCGATTTTTCCATCAAGGCGTTGCAGGGGCAGACCGTCACACAATGGCCGCAGGAAACGCAGCTGGATTCGCCGATCGGTTTACCGCCGTCCCACAAAACGCGCGGATGCGATCTTCCCAGCGGATCGAGAGCGTTTCGTTCACCTGCAGATTTGGCAGGCCTCCACACACCGCCCACACAGGATACACTGGTTCGGGTCGTACCGATAGAATGGATTGGTTTTGTCGACTTCGTAAGGCTTGGTACGAAAGGGAATTTTTTGGTGCTCAACCTTCAGCAGCTGCAGTCGTATTATGAACGGTGCAATTGCCGTTGTTGTTATCGCAAACGGTACAGTACAAAAGATGGTTTCCTAAGATCCGGTCGAAGGCCTCTCGCTGAGCTGCCATTCGGCTTTCGCGGATGCGGTGAGCACCGACATCCCTGCGAGACCATCGTTCCGCAAGCCCGCGCCAGCTGGCCGTTCACTTCCACCAAGCAGGTATCGCACGTCTGGATCGGGCCTAGCTGCGGGTGATAGCAGACCTGAGGAATGTTCAGCCCAGCTCGATTGATCGCGTCCACCAATCGTTCGCCCGCCTCAGACCGATGACTTGCGCCATTGATCCTTATGGTAGCCGCACGCAACTCCGCCGGTGGACTTGTCATTGGTAGCCTCCTTTTTCTGCTATCGTTTTTGACCGTTCTCCATTTTCGTCCAGACTGCTCCCCCCTTGGCACTCCGAACGGCGGTCGCGATAAACAGCATTCCTTCCACGCCGTCTTTCACCGTAGGAAAATCACAATCGGCAGGAATCGGTTGCCCGTTAATCTCGGCGTCAATCGCTCTGGCAGCCTCGAGATAAATGTTGGCAAATCCCTCTAGAAAAGCCTCCGGATGGCCAGCGGGAATCCGCGTGAACCGCTTCGCGGCGTCACTGAGATAGCCATTGCCTCGCCGGAGGATGCGTCGCGGCGCCTCCGGATACTTGACGATCAAATCGTTAGGATCTTCCTGGTGCCACTCGAGCGACGCCTTGGTCCCGTAGACCCGGATGCTCAAGCTATTTTCCTCTCCAACGGAAATCTGCGAGGCATAGAGAACGCCTTTTGCTCCTCCTTTGAAGCGGACCAGCATATTCGCATCATCTTCCAGCAGCCGACCTTTGACGAACGCCGTGAAATCGGCACATATCTCGTCGATCTCCAGGCCAGTGATATAACGAGTCAGATTTTCGGCGTGCGTTCCGATGTCTCCAACGCAACTTGACGCCCCAGCCTGCTCTGGGTTGGTTCGCCAGGCGGCTTGTTTTTGACCTTCTTCATCGATGGGGTTGATTAACCATCCTTGGGGATATTCAACCACCACCTTCAGAAGTTTGCCCAGCTCGCCGTGGCGAACCAGCTCCCGAGCTTCCTTCACCATCGGGTAGCCGGTATAATTATGGGTCAGGGCAAAGACCTTCCCGGTTTTTCGCACCACTTGCTCAAGGTCAAGGGCTTCTTCCAGATTGAAAGCGAGTGGCTTGTCACAGACGACATTGAAGCCCGCTTCAAGGAACGCCTTGGCCACCGGCACGTGCGTCCGGTTCGGCGTCACAATGGAAACAAAGTCGATCCGTTCGCCGACCGGCAATCGAAGTTCCCGCTCCACCATCGTCTGGTAATCTGGATAGACCCGATTCGGGTCTAGCAGCAGGTCCTCGCCGGAGAGTCTCGATTTCTCCGCATTCGAAGAGAAAGCTCCCGCCACCAGGTCTATTTTTCCGTCGAGCCGCATGGCGATCCGGTGAACCGCTCCGATGAAGGCGTCTCGTCCGCCGCCCACCATGCCAGCTTTTAATTTTCGCTTCATAAAATTTACCTTCCAGATCGGGCCAAGGTCAGGGCAAGTATAATGATCACCCCGCGAACAATTAATTGTCGGCTAAATTCAAATCCCGTCGGGATCAGACCATTTTTGCTTAAGTCATCATCAGAACGCCAATCATGACCTCGCCACCCAGCCAAAGCTTGAACAAGCTTCTTCTTCCAAAGGGGCGTCACGATCAAAAACTCTGAATAGTTGGGGGATTCTTCTTCGTTGCGGAGCTTACTCTCGACGATTGGCTGACCAGGAGATTTCTCTTTATTGGCCGCCGAAAGCAGAGAGCCTTCTCATTATTTCCGCGGAGATTTTTTAAAGAAACTGATTGTTTAGCAAGCCAAAACCCCGGATTCCTGGTTTCGGATTTTCAATAACTCGGTGCACTCTGGGTCCGGGTACTAAATATTTTTCCTTCGCATCCCCTTCTCCCTCAGTGTTGTTTTCGTTTCCTCAACCACTATATGTTGTATTTTCAGGGTGATTTGGTACTATATCCGGGCATGAGCGAGGCAATTTCTACCGGAGTGTGGCCTAATCGTTGAGCGCCAGCATCTTGCAGCAGGCCGAATCTCTCTTCTCTTCGGTTCTGCTGACGCGGCAAAGAGCTTCATCTCTTTGCGCCTCCTGACCGGTGCGCCCCCCAAGTCTGAACCTCCTTTAGCGCACCTGGAGACGTGCCAGCAAAACGCCGCATGCGAGTAAGGCGAAACATCACCCGCGCGGCATGGCGTCTCGCCAAGTGTTATTGGACATCGGAAGAAAAATGGTCTGCCTGGGCGCTGCTGATCGGAGTCATCGGGCTCAACCTCGGGAATGTCTATATCAGCGTGCGGATCAATGAATGGAATCGCTCCTTCTACAACGCGCTCCAGGCTTTCGACCGGGGAGAGTTATTCCGGCAACTGGGCCTTTTCTGCATTCTGGTCTTTTTCGCGATTTCCATGTCGGTCTATGGACTGTACCTCAGTCAGATGCTGCAGATCCGCTGGCGGCGCTGGTTGACCAGCAGGTACCTGGATGCCTGGTTGGCCGAACAGGCTTACTATCAATTGGAGTTGGGCGGCCGGACCGATAACCCCGACCAGCGAATCGCCGAGGATCTCCACCAATTCACTACCTTTGTGTTAAGTCTCTCCATTGGGTTGATCAGCTCGGTGGTCTCCTTGATTTCGTTTCTGGTGATTCTCTGGGGACTTATCTGGCCCGGCCGATATCGCCCTGGGTCAATGGGGGACCCTGCATATCCCGGCCTATCTGGTCTGGGCCGCCTTGCTCTATGCCGGCATCGGTACCTGGCTAACGATTATCATTGGTCGTCCGCTGGTCCCCTTAAATTATGCTCGTCAGCGTTTTGAAGCCGATTTCCGCTTCAGCTTGGTGCGCTTTAGAGAAAACGCCGAGAGTGTCGCCCTCTACGGAGGCGAACCGGTCGAGCTCAAGCTTTTCAAGGAACGTTTTGGCAGCGTATTTGAGAATTTCTGTCAGATCATGAAGCGCCAAAAACGCCTGACCTGGTTCACCTTAGGCTATGCCCAAGTGGCGGTGATCTTTCCGGTGGTGATGATTTCGCCGCGTTACTTTCTCAAGCAGATCGGCCTGGGCGGCCTGATGCAAGCGGTGAATGCCTTCTCCTTTGTCCAGAACGCCCTTTCCTTTATCATCAATGCCTACGCTGATATTGCCGCCTGGCAGGCGGTGACCGAACGGTTAGGTGGTTTCGAGGAGCGGTTGCAGGCCCTCCACCACGCCAAACGAACTGCCGGACAGATAGTGATTCGCCGTGGAGGAATGGGCGTAGCACTTAAAGAACTCGATGTTGATTTGCCCGATGGCACCCCGCTCTTGCGCGGAGTGAATTTTGCTCCGGCCCGAGGCGGAGCGGTGCTCATCGCCGGGGTGAGCGGCGCGGGCAAGAGCACCTTGCTGCGGGCCATTGCCGGCATCTGGCCTTACGGCCACGGTGAAATCAGACTAGGTAAAGGACCGATGCTCTTTGTGCCGCAGCGGCCTTATCTACCGCTAGGCACTTTAGCCAGCGCGCTGCGTTATCCGCGCAGTGAAAAACATAGCTTTCCTATTCTCCGGTTGGCGATCGCGCTGGAGGAGGTCGGCCTAGGCACCCTGGCCGCCGAACTCGAGGATGCCCAGAACTGGTCTCAGCGCCTCTCGCTGGGCGAACAGCAACGACTGGCTTTTGCCCGGATCCTGCTTTTAGAACCGGCCCTCTTATTTCTGGATGAAGCTACTTCAGCTCTGGACGAGGTTTCTGAGGCTAAACTCTACGGCCTGTTGCGCGCTGCTCCCTGGCGGCCCACCATCATCAGCGTTGGTCACCGAAGCACCCTGCGCAGTTTCCACGACCAGGTTTTGGATATCGCCGCTTTCAATCCGTCGTCGGATCGTCCCGTCTATCTGCCCAGCGTCTTCCTCAATCCGCACCTAAATTTTGTGGCGACTCCCAAGCCCCACGTTTATTGAGTCGCCAAAATCGAAAGCGGCTCGCAAATCGTCCGGGATTCGCAGAGGCCGCCCGCTTAGTCGATCGATGTAGACCCAATTG
Source organism: uncultured Verrucomicrobiae bacterium (assembly GCA_963808535.1). Taxonomy (GTDB): domain Bacteria; phylum Verrucomicrobiota; class Verrucomicrobiia; order Chthoniobacterales; family JAFAMB01; genus JAFAMB01. The sequence continues at coordinate 51,781 of CAWEGF010000015.1, forward strand.
GTCTCAGCCTCAACGATCGCCTTTTGGTCAGTCGTTCGCAGAACCAAATATTTGCGCACGGAACTGCGTTGTTTAAATTCGGCTACCCAGGTCTGCAAGGTGATCGATTCCCCGGCAAATGCGGGACGGAGATAGGTGATAAAGTGAGAACGCACTACCCAGACCGCACCACTCTCCAGATAACGTTCCACCGGCCAACCTTGGGCCGCCGAATGCTGGATCGCGATCTCCTGCATCCAGGCAATATATTTGAGGTTGCTAACGTGCCCCAATTCATCAATCGCCTCTTCGGGGACAACGAAAGTCCTGGTGAACACCTGCGGCTGATCGACCGTGAATCTTGAAACCACGATTTCATCCTACGGTCAATCGAGCACCTTCGCTACCTGGGCCGGTAATTCCGCAGGTTCGAAAATCGCTGAACCTCTGTCCCTCATACGCTTGACTTTCGCGATCGGATCTGTTCAACGAACGAGTACCCAATGAATAGAAATAACTCTTTTTTCAATTCCCCGATCGTGGCGCTGACCCTTCTCCTGCTAGCAGGCTTGGCCGGATGCGCGAGCTACGATGCCCAGAATAAAGAATCGCTGTTGATCGCCGCTGGATTTCGGAGTCGAACTCCCGCGACGGCCAATCAACAAGCCATGTTCAACCGCATGACTCCGTACAAGCTCGAACGACGGATTCGTCACGACAAAGTGTTATATGCTTACGCCGACAAAGACAAAAACACCGTCTATATCGGCGGCGAAAACGAGTATCAACACTACAAGCAACTGGCGCTGCAGCAGTCGATTGCCCAGGATCAACTCGAAGCGGCTCAGATCAATGAAGAATCTTCCATGTACAATGATTTTGGTCCCTACTGGGGGCCTTGGAACGTCTGGTGGTAGGCTTCGTTGTTCCTGAATGACTCCAAACACTTGCGGAGCAGCCGGTGCGACCAAGGCTGCTCCAACTTTCTTTGGGTTTTCAGTGCGATCCAATTGTGGCCGGCTCCAAGCTGATCTGCACAGCGGGTCGCCAAGATCACGGAGCTTAAATACTCATCGTGGAGGTCGCTGCGACCCGCGTCCGAAAAAGTGTTCGGCAACCGCTTTCATTCGCTGCTCTCGCCGCTCTTTTTCGGAACTGTTTTCTTCACCGATGGTCTCGGTTTTTTGGTCGGCGACTTCTCCGATCTGGCGACGCTTTTTCTGGCCCGCGGTTTAGCTTCGGCCACAGCGGCCATCTGCGGTCTTTCCACGTAAATCATGTGAAACGCCTCAGTCGTTGCCGCATTGGCGGCATCGATTAACGCGCTCAGAATACCGTCGTCTTCCGTCAGCACGCGGCACCCGGCCATAATCTCAGCGTGCTGCTGGGAAACAGCCGCCAGTAAAGAAGTCCTGGGAGGATTCACCGTGACCATTTCCGAATAGGACTGCAGGATCAACTTCTGGACGACCGACGTCAGCACCGAGGCGTTGGCCGCCGAGAAAAGATCCTTGTAAGCTCTATGACCCAAGCCAATGATATCCTGCTGCCGGGCCTTGTAACCTTCAATGGCCAATCCGATTTTTGGGACAAGGTCCGACATATTGTGAAATTCCTACAACGATCGGCGCCGGTTGTCAGTTTCATTCGGAGCGGGCGAGGAAGAATGGGAGACCGACTCGCGCAGACCATGACGAAGATTTTTGGCTCCCCGGGCGTCGGCCGACCAGGGGAATCAGAAATTAGCCGGCGGTTCGCTCGATCAACGAGCCTAGCGTTCTCCATTGGCATTTGGGTGGCCGCCATGGCCCTTTTTTTCGTCACCGAGACCCAAGCCCTCGAGGTAAACCGCGGCGAGAACATCGCCGATGCTGCTGAGCAATTGATAGGCGAACTCCGTGAGACCCATTATCAGCACCAAACCAACGCCATTCAGTCTGCCGGGATCTACGATATGGATTTGGTAATCACTTTTGCGGTGGACGACCAGGATAGTCCGGTTGGTTTTCAATTCAACTCTCAAGCCCATTTTCACCAGGAACCAATTGCCATTGGGCGTCTCGTCCATTAGGCCGCTTCAGCCCCAGGTATGACCGCTCCCGTTCCTCCACAGATCCAGTTGGAGAAGACTTACGATGCCGCCGCAGACCACTATGATCATCCCGCTTTATCGTTCTGGGATCGGTTCGGCAGGCGCACCGTTGAGCGGTTGTCGCTCGTATCCGGTATGGAGGTGCTGGATGTCTGTTGCGGCATGGGTGGATCCGCCTTGCCGGCCGCGCAACAGGTCGGACCAACTGGTAAAGTAGTCGCTATCGACCTGGCGCAAAACCTCCTGAATAAAGGAATCAAAAGGGCGGAAAGCTTTTTGCTGACCAATATCGATTACCGCCGCGGGGATCTGGAGACCCTTCCCTTCGCCGATCAATCCTTTGATGCGGTGATATGTGTTTTTGGAATCTTCTTCGTTCCGGATCTCTCCGGGACCATCCGAGGGCTATGGCGCCTGGTGCGCCCGGATGGACTCCTGGCGATCACCATCTGGGGAGCGAACACGTTCGAGCCCGCCGACGCGATTTTCTGGGAAGCGGTTCGCCAGGAAGATCCTGAACTGTTAAAATCTATCAAGTCCTGGAGTAAGATCGTCGAACCGGATCCACTCTGTGCGCTTCTGGTTGAGTGCGGAGTAGACGAGCCTAACGTTGCGGCAGAACCTGGATCCCACCAACTCGATAGTCCCGAGGATTGGTGGACCATCATCATGGGTTCTGGATACCGTTCAACCGTCGAGGCGCTCTCGCCGATGAACCAAGAAAAGGTCAGACTGTCGACCATTGAAGGGGTAAGGCAGAATCGCATTGAGGAAGTGCGCACCGACGTCATTTACGCGGTCGGACGGAAGCGAAAGGGGTAGCGCCCCGAGCAAGGGGCTATGGAAGCCCAGCCCAGGTTTTGAGGTCCCAGGGCGGAACAGCCTGATCGTAGCCAGGCACTTCGTGCCAGGCTACGTCGCAACGTCCCTCCGGGACCGAAATACATTCTCCGCGCCGAGGCTTTGATGACATTTAGCCGCGGCCAGTTTGCCGTTCCAGACGACGATTAATTTGGACACTTCAGCGCCAAAGGCTTAGCACTTTCGTACTTCTAAAAACATCGGCGTGGTTACCTTCGAATTGATCATCAGCATGCTGCTAGTGGGCGCGCTCCTGGCCGCTCTAGCCCGCCGGCTCAAAACTCCTTATCCTGTTCTACTGGCCGGCTTCGGAGCGGTTTTGGCCTTTGCTCCGAACGTACCCGATCTGACCATCCCTCCGGAACTCGTCCTGGCCCTGTTTGTCGCTCCCGTCCTGGTCGATGCGGCCTACGACGCTTCTCTGCGAGATCTGCGAGATAACTGGCGACCGGTCGCCAATCTGGCGCTCGTCACGGTATTCCTGACCATCGCCGGCGTGGCGATCGTCGTGCACTGGCTGGTCCCCGATATTCCTTGGGCAGTGGCAGTGACCCTCGGCGCGATCGTCGCGCCCCCGGATGCTTCCGCCGCCACCGCAGTACTCAGCGAATTGAGGCCGCCGCATCGCGTGATGGTCATTTTGGAGGGCGAAAGTCTTTTCAATGACGCCAGCGCACTGTTGATTTACCGCGTCGCCATCGGAGTAGTCATGACGGGCAGGCTTTACGGAGCGATTCCCGGCATGGCGTTCGCGGCGGTTGGGAGCGCCGTTTTGGGCTTGTCGCTAGGACGCCTCTATATGGTCGTTTCGGATCGTCTACAGCACATCGCGACGACGATCCTGATGCAATTTCTTTCGGTCTTTCTAGTCTGGATCCTGGCCGAGCGCCTAGGCCTTTCCGGAATCATCACCATAGTCTGCTACGCCATCATGGTGGCTCAAATTTCCCCGACTCAAACGCACGCCCGATTGCGCATCCCCTCGTATGCGGTCTGGGAGGTCGTCGTATTTATCCTCAATCTCCTGGTCTTCATCCTGGTTGGCCTGCAGTTAAAACCATTGCTACAGCGGCTTAACCAGGCGGAAATAATCAACTACCTGGCTGTGGGCGCCGCCGTCTGCGCCACGACGATTTTAATCAGAATCGCCTGGGTGATGACCTATAACACACTGGTCCGATGGAAAAATAAACGTTACGGAGCGAATCTTCCTCGCCCGATGATGCTGCCGACTTTCCAAAGGTGGCTTGATCGTCTCCTGGTGCGGAATGCGTGGTATCGTAACCCTCGCCGCGGCTCTCGCCCTGCCGGATGGCCTCAACGGAGAGCCTTCCTTTCCCTATCGCGACCTTTTGCTATTCTCCGCGTTTTGCGTGGTCCTTGGCACGTTAATTATCCAGGGGCTAACTCTACGCCCTTTGCTTTTTGCTCTCGCGATCAAAGAAGACAAAACCGTCGATCGCGAAGCGGGCCTCGCCCGAACCGAAGCCGCCAAGGCCGCACTGCGGGCTCTCGATGAAGAACCTGCTTCGACCGCTACAGAAGCCGTCCGCCGAGAATATGAGGCGCGCCTCCAAAGAATTCAGTCCGGAGGAGTCGCCAAGGAAGGCCAGCCCGCCTCCGAACTCGGGAGCGCCCAGCATCATGCCATCCTGGCGGAGCGCCGTGCCTTGGCCGCCCTGCGGGCCCGCGGGGAAATCGGCGACGATGCCTTTCACCGTGTCGAAGAGGAACTCGATTGGGCGGAGGTCCACGTTGCTCGGCAGTCCTCCCCGAACTGAATGAGGGTATTCCCTCCCCCAATCGTCCTCGTCGTCGTCTCGTCCTCGTTCTCGATTTTTCGGCGGTGCGAATTGTCGACGCGACCCCACCGCACCCCAGAAGATCGAGAACGAAGGACGACGACGACGAGGACGATTGGGAAGAGAATGCCCTACGCCGATGACCGTCCCCCACACGATTCACGGACCACCAACCGGCAATCGAGGAGGATATCGCGTCTTGGCGTTTCGGGCGAGGCGATCCGCTCTAACATTGACGCGACAGCTGCGGCCCCTATCTCGCGACAAGGCTGGTGGACAGTCGTCAATGGAACCGGCAGAAGGCTGGCGTATTGGACATCATCGATTCCGACAATCCGCACATCGCCCGGGATCTGATGGCCCAGCTCGAGAAGGGTGTGCATGACCTGTCCAGCGGTTCGATCGTTGGCGCAAACAATGGCTTCCGGTTTAAACTTTTCCACAATTCCCCCCAGATCAGCGGACCCGGTCCCTGGCAATCGCCAAACCAAGGAGGGTTCAAGCGGCGCGTCCCCAGCAAACAAGGCCTCCCGGTAACCGGCAATTCTGGCTTCCACCGTCGAGGCGGAATTCGTATAGGCGACAAAGGCAATACGCTGACAGCCCAGTTTCAGCAAATGTTCGGTGGCGATGAATCCCGCTCGACGATGGTCGATGGCCACCAGGTCATACGGACTGCTGCTGGGATATGGCAAAAAATTGCGATCGAGCAAAACAATCGGGATGCCCGCCTCGGCCAACACCGCCACTGCTGCCTGATTGATCCGGTCATTCTGCGGGGTTCGCTCCAGGGGTGCAAAAAACACCCCAGCCACTTTTTTCGCGGCGTACTGGCGGCAGAGGTCCAAGGTTTGAGTTTCTTTCTCTTCCGAAGTGGGCGTGGTATCTCCCCAGAGCAACGCATGCTTGCGCTGCTGGGAAGATTCCGCCATCCCTTGGCAAATCGGCCCAAAAATTTCCGTCTCGCCCAAGTTTGGAATCAACAATCCAAATAAAAGGCTGGCCCCAACCGCGCCACCCTGGGTCACATAAGTACCTGATCCGGCACGCCGTTGCACCAGGCCGCGCTGCTGCAACTCATGCAGAGCCCGGATCACGGTGATCCGCGACGTAGCAAATTCGTCCAGCAAATGCGCCTCACTGGGAAGCTTCTGACCCGCCTCATAACGCCCGGACAAAATGGCCTCTTTGAGCGCCTCAAAGACCTGTTGATACTTCGGTTTCCGGATCATCCAAAGATAATATAACAGGTTTTGTCCCTGATTCCCACTAAAAATCTCCGATTGGTTGGATGGTCCAGTTTATTTCAAAGAAAAAGAAGAGTCCGGAGCCGCTCGTCCAATCTGTAACCTAATATATTTAGAAATATCTTTGCTTTTATCTTATGTTGATGCTAATCAAATATATTATATAAGTAAATTATCATGAATTTATCTGCCGATCTGTGTCCTCTGGAGGTGGTTTGTCGAACCGTGGCACCCGATGAAGCGATCGAATGGCATACCCATTTGCATCCCGAATTCTGCTTGCTTCTTGAGGGCTCACCGATCGTCGGACGGGCCGGCCGTAAACTTGTCCCGGAGACCGACACCTTGTTCCTGTTCAAGGAAGGGGAAACCCACGGGATTTGGAATTCCGCGCCTGCCAAGGCCCGCCTCTGGTTGGTAGAGTTTCAGGTCAATTCTGCTCCGCGAGAACAATTCACCGACCTTTTCGAACGCCGAACCGAAGAGCGGTTCATGAAACTCTCTGCCGGCCAGCGCCACCGATTTAACAGCGCATGTCAACGTCTGACCTTCGAGAAAAAAGATTCTGGGTGCCTGAACGCGCTCGCCGCCTCTGCCTGGCTGACTCTGCTGCTGGTCGATGTCACGCGCTGGCTGTTGGCCAAGCGCAACTTCGATTTCGTGGACGGGAAGGAAGAAATTGATCCCCAATGCTTCGAACTATGGCAAAAAATCCATCGCCAGGTTTTTCAACCGGCTTCGACCGGACCGATGCTGTTCGGTCTCAACCCCTGTCACGATTCCCTGCGCCACCGATTTCGAAAAATATTTGGGATCTCGCCCCAAGGGATGCTCCTGCAACTGCGGATGGAGCGGGCCAAGGAATTATTGCGGACCAGCAATCTTTCGGTCAAAGAGATCGCCCAGGAACTTGGCTATTCGAGACAACACGATCTTACTCGGGCGTTTCACAAGTCCATCGGCACCAGTCCAAGCGAATGGAAAATGCGCTCCAACGGATTTGAATCGCCAAGCGCGCGAAATGGGCATTAACTTTAACACACTGGAAGGTCTTCACCTTCCGATTCCGATATATTCCGGAAATGCGAAATACTTTTCCCGACATGGTAAAGACGTTCACACCGGTAAAAGCTAAACAAGAAACCGAATGCGTATTGTTGCAGGCCAATTAACTGGGGGCCGGCGTCTCTGCTTCGGCAGAGGCGCTCCCCTCGGGGCATTGAAATAAGACGCGCGATCATCACCTTCGCCTGAAATCACTCCTTTGACCTAACTTTCCTAGTTGTCACTTATCTAATAACCCCCTGAACATGAATATCTCTACCCCAGCCCGCTTCGGGCTTAAAACAGCTTGCGGATTGCTCCTGGCTATTAGCCTGACCACTCCTCTTCTCGCGCAGAAAAAACTTAGTACCGTGTCGGTAACGGTGGGAGACCTTGGTAACCCATTTTTCGTCCAGATCGCCCACGGAGCGGAAGCGGCCGCGAAAAAAATTAATTCCGGCGTCAAATTCCAATCTGAATCCAGTAACTACGATGTTAACAATCAGACCAACCAAATGGATAACTTTGTCGCCTCCGGGGCCAATCTTATCCTTTTGAACGCCGCGGATAGCAAAGGGATTGCGCCGGCGGTGATGCGCGCGAAGACGTCGGGAGTCACCGTGGTGGCCGTTGACGTGGGGGCGGAAGGCGGAGTGGACGCTACCGTGACCTCCAATAACAAGCAGGCTGGTCAATTGGACGGCAAATTTGTCGCCGACCGGTTGAAAGGCAAAGGTAATATCGTGATTGTCAACGGACCGCCCGTCACTGCGGTGACCGACCGGGTGGCCGGATTTCTCGAGGAGATCAAGAAGTCTCCGGGTATTAAGATCCTCTCGCAGGATCAGAACGCCGGGGGCAGCCGTGACGGCGGGCTCCGGGTGATGACCGATTTGTTAACCGCCTTTCCAAAGATCGATGCGGTGTTCGCGATTAACGATCCGACGGCCATCGGCTGCGATCTAGCGGCCAAGCAGGCGCAAAGAAAAGACTTCTTTATCGTCGGCGTCGATGGGGCACCCGATGTGGTGCCTTCGCTGAAAGACAAAGATAGCCTGATTGCCGCCAGTGCCGCTCAGGATCCGTATACGATGGCCGGCAAAGCAGTGGAGATTGGTAACGACATTATGAATGGTAAGAAGCCGGCGCAGGAACTAACTCTCATCCCGGTAGACCTGATCACCAAAGACAATGTCGACCAGTACAAAGGCTGGACCAAGTAGGAGCGATCGGCCGATCCTGGAAGTACGTCAGATCTGCAAAAGCTTTCCTGGCGTACGCGTTCTTAAGAGCGTCAATCTGAGTATTTGGCCCGGTGAAGTGCACGCCTTTATGGGCGAGAACGGCGCCGGCAAGAGTACGCTCATGAAGATCCTGGCGGGGGCCTATCGTCCGGACTCGGGTGAAATCGTGCTGGACGGTAAGACCGTCCAGTTCCGAACTCCGCAAGAGGCACGACTGGCGGGGATTGGGATCATCTACCAGGAATTGACGGTGGCGCCGAACTTGACGGTAAGCGGCAACGTCTTTCTGGGCGCCGAGCTTAAACGCCTGGGGTTCATCAAAGACACCGCTGAGATGGATCGGAAAACCCAGCAGGTGTTAGATCGGCTCGGGAGCCAGGTTTAAAGCCACTGAGCGGGCGGCACACCTAGCGGTGGCCGAGCAACAGCAGGTGGAGATCGCCCGCGCTCTATTCTATAAAAGCCGGGTCCTGGTGATGGATGAACCAACGGCGGCTCTTTCCGATCGGGAAACTGAGCATCTGTTCGCCGTGGTCCGTCAACTTCGTTCGGAAGGAATGGCCATTATCTACATCAGCCATCGCATGGCCGAGGTTTATGAACTGGCCGACCGGCTCTCGGTTTTGCGTGACGGCGAATACGTCGGCGAACTGAAGCGGGGAGAGTTCTCCGCCGACAAAGTCATTGAGATGATGGTCGGACGGCGACTGGAAGATTTCTACGAACACAAAAAACATTCGGCGGGCCGCCTGGTTCTGGAAGTCAAAAGCATGTCCGATGACCACGGCCGGGTAAAGAATGCCAGTTTCCAACTCCGGCAGGGCGAAGTCTTGGGATTGGCAGGATTAGTCGGAGCGGGCAGAACCGAGCTCGCCCGGTTGATCTTCGGGGCTGACAAACGCCGGTCAGGCGAGGTTTACCTGGATGGAAAAAAACTTCAGATCAACCAGCCCAAAGATGCCATCCGCGCCGGGATTGGCTACGTCCCGGAAGATCGCAAGCTCCAGGGCGTTTTTCTCCAGATGTCTTCCGGAGAAAACATCACGATGAACATTTTAGGGCGATGTGCGACCGGCGGCGTCCTCGACTTCAAAAAGTTGACGGATCGGGCAGATGCGGAAGTGAAGGCGATGCGAGTCCGGACCGCTTCGCTGAAGCAGCGAGCCGGTGGACTTTCCGGCGGTAACCAGCAGAAGCTTCTCTTGGCTCGTTGGCTCGAAATAAACCCGCGGGTCCTGATTCTGGACGAACCCACCCGCGGAGTCGATGTCGGAGCCAAAGCCGAGATTTATGCGTTGATCCAGCAATTACTCGAGAAAGGGATGGCCGTTCTTTTCATTTCCAGTGAATTGGCGGAAATCGTGGGCGTTTGCGACCGCGTCTTAGTCATGAGGGAGGGAGAAATCACCGGCGAAGTGGGCGGCGAGACCGGTGTCGAAATCACTCAACAGAACATTATGAAGTTTGCCACCGACGTCATCCGGAGTGCATCACCCAATGGCCACTGAAGCTACCATAGAGACTTCCGCCCTGGCGGCGGCTAAGCGAAAAGAATTTACCAGATCGATGATTGAGCTGGCTGGGATGCTTCCGGTCCTGATCGTCATCTGTATTCTCTTTGCCGTTCTGACCCCGAATTTTCTGACTCAGAACAACATGGTCAACGTCGTCCGTCAGGCCTCCATCAACATCGTCCTGGCCGCGGGAATGACCTTTGTGATTTTGACGGGAGGCATTGATTTAGCAGTTGGGTCGGTACTCGGTTTTACCGCCGTAATCGCGGTCGTCGTTTCAGTCATTCCCGGTTTAAGTGGATTGGCCGTTCCGGCCGCGTTGTTAGCCGGGTTGCTAGTCGGAGTGTTGACCGGCGCGACGGTGGCCTACATCGGGCTGCCTCCGTTTATCGTCACTCTGGGAACTTACACCGCGATCCGTGGGGCCGCGTATCTAGCGGCAGGTGGAACCACGGTCATTAATAGCAAGATCGGTTTTGCCTGGATTGGCAATGGCTACCTCGGACCGGTTCCTTGGCTAGTGGTAATCGCTCTTTTGGTCATCGCGATCAGTGCCTTCATTCTGCACCGAACGGTTTTGGGGGTGCACATCTATGCGGTCGGGGGTAACGCGCAGGCCGCACGATTGACCGGCATTCCCGTTCCTTTTGTCCTGATTTTTGCTTATGGCGTCAGTGGGCTTCTTTCCGGACTGGGCGGGGTCATGAGCGCCAGCCGACTCTACAGCGCGCAGGGCCAATTAGGTATCGGCTACGAACTGGATGCCATCGCCGCGGTAATTCTGGGAGGCACCAGTTTCGTCGGCGGGATCGGAACTGTTTTTGGAACGTTGATTGGGGCCTTGATTATCGCCGTTCTGAACAACGGGCTAACCTTGATGAACGTTTCCTTTTATTGGCAGTTAGTCATTAAGGGAGCGGTCATTATTCTGGCCGTAATGCTGGACAAACTGCGAACGCGCGGCCAAGCCGGATAAACTCATCCGAGCGAAGAACGGCGTTAATAGCGACAACGGGAATGGACGTGCCAAAACCCGAACCGGTGCTAGACCGGATGGAACGGATCTTTGCAGGTAATCGAGGGCGCTGAAAAAGGGCCGGTTTCGCGGCCAATTCCACTTCGGAATAAGGAAAACCCCCATGGCCAACAAAAACTCGAAAAAAGAGTTCAACGAACTCGTGACTGCATTCTTTCAAGGAAGGATGAGTCGACGCCGCTTTATTCACCGCTCGGCGCAACTGGGATTGTCCGCCGCATTGGCGAGTCACCTCGCAACTGCCTTCGCGGCGGCCGATGAGCATCTGGTCGAATCTTCGCCGGGGACCCCCAATGAGTCCCCGGTGACCCAGGAACGCCTCGAATATCTCCGGTCCAAGCCTTACCAGGACAAAACGATTAACGTGATGGTGATCAGATCGGCGGTTGGCGATTGCGTGGAATATCACGCCCCCAGGTGGGAGGAGGAAACCGGGGCCCACGTCAACATTACCAAGGTTTCCATCGAGACTCTTCACCAGGAGATTTTTGCGGATCTCAAGGGGCCAGGACAGTATGACGCCTATCAGACCGCGGCCTGGTTCTACGGGGATTTTTTCACTTCCGACCAGCCGGCGATTGTCGAAATCGCCCCCTTTCTCCAGGATCCCAAATATCCCTTCTGGGATCCGGACCAATTCCTGCCGGCCATCAAAACTCTTTATACTTGGCAGGGGAAGCTTTACGGCGTGCTCTTCGACGCCGATGCGCAGATTCTATATTACCGGAAGGATGTTCTGGCCAACGCGGACTATCAGGAAAAGTTCAAGACTAAACTCGGCTATGATCTACCGAACCCGCCGAAAACGATGTCAGAAATGCATGACATCGCATCCTTTTTTACCGGTTGGGATTGGAACGGGGACGGGAAGGACGACTGGGGAATATCGCTTCACGGTAAGGTGAACGAACAAGGCTTCTTTCATTTTCTCACCTTGGCGGCGCCTTACGTCATTTCTCCGAGCAATAAGTACTTTTATTTCAATCCGGACGATATGAAACCCCTCATTAACTCCGAGGGGCATCTCCGGGCCTTGGAAGATTATGTGAAGTTCCTGGCCAACGGCCCGAAGGAACAGATTGACTGGACGTTAGCTCAGGGTTGGAACGTGTTTCTAAGCGGGCACGCCGTCATGGAACCGACTTGGGGCGATCTCCCCACTTTGGCGCAGGACCGTGCTCGATCCAGCGTCCAGGGTCGGATCGGGGCAACCATCATTCCTGGCACCACGGAAGCGTTCAACCCGCTCACCAACCAGTGGGAAAAAAGTTCGCTCAACACCGTCGGGAATACCAATGGCGGAAGTTGGCATGGTGTAATTTCCCGGCTCTCCAAACAGCAAGAGGCGGCCTATGATTTCCTGGCGTTCATGGCGAATAAGAAGAATGCCTTTTTCAACGTGACCAACGGGTGGACCGGCGTACAACCGGCCATGAAATATGAATACTTCGCTCCGGTGGGAACTGGAATCGTAGCGGAATGGGAAAACCAGGGCTGGGAGAAAGACGATACCATCGCCTATTTAAACGCTTACTATGCCAACTTGGTCTTGCCGGCACAGCAACTCTATTTGCGAATCCCCGGAGCGGCAGACTACTGGCATGAACTCGATGTCAGTATTTCCTCCGTCCTTTCCGGGGCGACCAAACCGAAAGAGGCCCTCGACCATATCTACCAAGCTTGGGAACAGATTACCGAGCGATGCGGCCGGGAGAACCAGAAAAGACTTTATGCGGAGTCCTATGCCGGATAGCCGGGAGGACCTTTCATTCGCTCGCCAGTCAAGGCGCCGGCCGCGGACTTCTTCGTCACGCTCTCATTTTTCGCATTTTCTGCCTGACTAGCACTTCGGAATTGGATTTGATGGATAAAAGGGATTGAAGCTTGGTGCCAACACCCCCCGTGTGGTCAAAAACACTCCGTTGAGCAGCGCAGGCGCAGGGCAAAAAGAATGCGATCGGCACGAATGTGAACTCGATTTGACGATCATCATACCAACCAAAAGCAGCTATGAACCTAAAGATCCCCACGGAAAATACGCTCGCCATTATCATGGGCGGCGGCGCCGGCAGCCGGCTGTTCCCTTTAACCAAAGAACGCGCCAAACCGGCAGTACCGCTGGGCGGCAAATACCGGCTGGTGGATATCCCGATCAGTAATTGTCTCAATAGCGGCTTTCGCCAAGTCTACGTGCTGACCCAATTCAACAGTGAGTCGTTGCACCGTCACATCACGGCCAGCTACAAATTCGACAACTTTACTAAAAGTTTTGTCGAAATTTTGGCCGCCCAGCAAACACCGGAAGGCGCTCGCTGGTACCAAGGGACGGCGGACGCGGTCCGCCAGAATCTCCGTTACTTTCTCGAGCGGCCTTACGAGTACTACCTCATCCTGAGCGGCGATCAGCTCTACCGGATGGATTATGGCGAACTCTTGCAAGCTCACCTCAAGAGCGGGGCCGATGTTACCCTGGGCACGACACCGGTCGACCGTCAGGCCTCATCTGGATTTGGCATCATGCACAGCGACGCCAACCGCCGAATTTATCGCTTCGAAGAAAAGCCTAAAGACCCCAAGCTCCTGGAAGAATTGCGCATCCCGCCTGATCTGTTAGCCGATCTGGGCCGGCCAGCCGAAGCAGAACTCTACCAAGGGTCGATGGGTATCTACGTGTTCAATCGCCAAATCCTGATCGATTCTTTGGACAATAGTTTCGACGATTTCGGCAAACACATCATTCCAGCCTCTCTCAACAAATACAAAGTCTTCGCCTATATTTTTCAGGGGTACTGGGAGGATATCGGAACCGTCCGAGCCTTTTTCGAAGCAAACCTGGCCCTCACGGATACCGTGCCGCCCTATAATTTTTTTGATCACCTCAACCCGATCTACACCCACGCCCGTTTTCTTCCCGCCAGCAAAATTAACGGTGCCCAGATTAACAAGGCAGTTATTGCCGAAGGTTGCATTATCACCCACGCGAATATCGACCGGGCGGTGATCGGGATTCGCAGCGTCATTGAAAACGGGACTTCGATCCGCAACTGCATTCTGATGGGCGCGGATTTTTACCAGGACGAAGATCCCCAACCGTTGCCGGGGCGTCCACCACTCGGAATCGGATCGCGCTGTTCCATCGAGGGAGCGATCATCGACAAAAATGCTCGCATTGGTGATGACGTGGTTATCTCCCCGGCCGGAAAACCGGAGAATATGGATGGCGACAACTACTTCATTCGCGATGGAGTTGTCCTGGTCCCGAAAGGAGCCGTCATACCTTCTGGAACCAAGATTTAAGAATGGGTGTTTTTTAAAGACTATTCCGGAATTCAGGCTTGATCGATGTACTCGGCAATTGACCTGAACTTCATTATCCCCACCCCCTATTCCCGATGAGCACACATCCCAATGCAGGCAAAACCGCACCGCAAGACCTTCTAATCGATGTCGGCCGGCTGGAAGCAGCCTTTTACGAGGAAAAGCCCGATCTGAATGACCCCAATCAGCTGGTGAGCTTCGGCACCAGCGGGCATCGCGGTACCAGTTCGAATGGGACTTTCACCGAGGCTCATATCCTGGCCATTACTCAAGCGATCTGCGAGTACCGGCGCCAACAGGGTATCACCGGCCCGTTGTTCATGGGGAAAGACACTCATGCGCTTTCCCGACCGGCGGAGCGAGTTGCCTTGGAGGTCCTGGCGGCCAACGGAATAGAAACCTTCATCCAACTCGATGATGGCTTCACGCCGACTCCGGTTATTTCGCACTCTATCCTGGGATACAACCGGGGACGTTCGGAGGGACTGGGAGATGGTATCGTCGTTACCCCATCGCACAACCCGCCCACGGATGGCGGCTTCAAATACAATCCACCAAATGGAGGGCCGGCTGACACCGACGTCACCGACTGGATTCAAAACCGGGCCAATGAATTGTTGCGCGGAGGCAACAAAGGAGTTCAACACATCGACTTCGATGCTGCGCTCAAGGCCTCGACAACGCATACCAAGGACTACGTCACGGCTTACGTCGAAGACCTGGCCAATGTCATCGACCTGGAGGCGATTCGCTCGGCCGGGGTGAGAATTGGTGTCGATCCCCTGGGAGGCGCCTCCGTGGCTTACTGGCAACCGGTGGTAGAACGTTACGGCATCGATATCACGGTCGTGAACCCGAAGATCGATCCGACCTTCGCTTTCATGACCCTTGATCACGATGGGAAAATCCGGATGGATTGCTCAAGTCCTTGGGCGATGGCAGGGCTTGTCCAGCTCAAGGACCGCTTCGATATTGCTTTCGGTAATGATCCGGACGCTGACCGCCACGGCATCGTTACTCCCTCATCGGGACTTTTGAATCCCAATCACTATCTGGCGGTCGCCATCCGTTACCTCCTGACGAACCGCCCAGAATGGCCGGTTTCAGCAGTGGTTGGTAAAACGCTGGTTAGCAGCTGCCTGATTGATCGCGTAGTTGCCAGCCTCGATCGCAAACTCTGGGAAGTACCCGTAGGTTTCAAATGGTTTACCCCTGGCTTGTTCGACGGTTCCTGCTGTTTCGGCGGTGAGGAAAGTGCGGGGGCAAGTTTTCTGAAACGTGACGGATCGGTCTGGAGCACCGACAAAGACGGACTAATCCTCGGTCTGCTGGCTGCCGAGATTACCGCTCGCACCGGAAAAGATCCCGGCGAACATTATAAAGAATTGACCGCCAAGTTCGGCACACCTTATTACACCCGGATCGACGCTCCAGCGACGCCGGAACAAAAAAATTCACTTAAGAAGCTTTCTCCTGAAGCCGTCACCGCCACCGAACTGGCTGGCGAACCCATCACCGCGAAGTTGACCCGAGCGCCCGGCAACAATGCCGCGATTGGTGGCCTGAAAGTCGTCTCGGCCAGTGGTTGGTTTGCCGCTCGCCCGTCCGGAACGGAGAACATTTATAAGCTTTATGCGGAAAGCCTGAAAAGCGCTGAACACCTCTCCGCTATCGTCGACCAGGCCCAGCAAATCGTTCTTCGCTCCCTCGGCGGGAAGTGAGTCTGTTTTAGCGACGGGAAAACATTCGGAGGAATGAGCTGTGCCCCGAAGGGGCTACAGAACTCAGCCCGGGGTTCGAAGCGCTAAGGAACTGTCAATAATGGCTTGTTTGCGGCCTGAAGGGGCGGCAGACGCCGGATGAAGCTGCTTCAGCATTCCGGATCGTTGCGCAGAAAATGTAGAGTGTGCACAGGTGCTTTGATGCCCATAAGGGCTAACTAATAAAGCTCGAGCCGAGAATGTATTTGTCCCAGAGGGACAGTCATGATCGTAGCCTGGCACGAAGTGCCTGGGAAAGCGTCCACCGAGAGAACCGTCCCAGTAGGGTACGGTATGATCGGGCGCAGCTAAACCCAGAGTTATTTACTCGTACGGAGCATGGTCGTGATGCCGCGTATTCAACATTTCTTTCTGCTTAACATCATCGCCATTCAAAATTGCCGACTCCAATCATCGAATCGGTGCGTTGCGTCTGTGCGAATCATACCGTACCCTACGGGACGGTTCTTTTGGGTGACGCTAGTCCCAGGCACTTCGTGCCTGGCTACGATCAGCCTGTCCCTCCGGGACAAAAAGCCATTCGCCTCATCGAAGGGCTTCGCATTAAGTTAGCGCTTATAGGCTTTAGCCTGGGTTTATATTTCTAACAAACCGCCCTGAAGGAAGGGGCGGCAGAATGCGACTCGATGCCGGCGGAATCTGTGTTACCCCAAACCGTTGTAGGAGCAAGAGAAAACGAGTTCGCCGGTCACCGCCAGGGTTACCCCTTTTGCTTTTTAACACATCCGCACTTCGCGTTAGGGTTTGCGGATAGTTGAAAGGCACCGGTATTGGGTAGGTACTAACTAGCGCGGCAATTTTCCGTCTTGCCTCTCGCTGTTCCTTATTTTCCGGCTGCTTGAGCTGCCCGAAAAAGAGCGGCGGATAGTTAAAAGGCACCGGAGCAGGCTGAACTCCGAGTAACTCTGGGAGATTCTGTTGCGCCCCACCGCGTTTTTGAGCCCGGAACTCCAGGCAAGCAGCAATCAGATTTGGAGCTGCGGCCAGCGCCGCCAGGAAGAGGGCGAAGGAAACGCCCGTCAAGACAGTAGTGATTTGCATCTGGTTCATCTTTCTCAAGTCTTATCCATTACCTTGAGAGCTAGACCCAGTGTTCCCAATGGAACCTTCTGTTTCTTATTCTCTCAGCATTCTGGATCACCGCCCCTATCGGGAACGCTTTCCGGAATGCCCAGAGAATTTCCAACTACTGCCAGCCAATGATAGACCATCGATATGACAGGTCTACCCTTTTTTGCAAACATACCTGAGTGCAGATTGCCTATTCCCAGTCATAATTTCCTGCCTCGCAATGACTTAGCCTGTAATGTCAAGTTTTTAGACTAACATACCCCGGGCACTCAGCGTTCAGCGTTCAGCGTACGTAATGCGTCCCGCTTTACCTCTTCCGTTGCGGACGCCCCGGAGCAAGCCGGGACGGCTTGCCTACGTACGTAATGCGTCTGGCGGGCGCGCTCCGGACAATCTGCGTTTCAACTTCCCTTCTCCCACCCTATTTATATTCGTGGCGTTTGAACCCGATGGTCGAGAGAGGGGGTAAGGTGAGTGAGAGGGAATGCGAGCGCCCCTGCCAGGGAATGGGATCGGCGTGCATCCCGCCCCAGTTACCAATATTGCCCCCTCCGTAAATTCCGGCGTCGGTATTCAAGATCTCTTCATACCATCCCGCACCTGGCGCTCCTATCCGGTAGGCGTGTCTGGGAACGGGCGTCGCATTCACCGCGAATAACAACATGGATCCAGATTCCGCCTTCCGCATGAAGGTGAGGATACTGTTGTCGGCGTCGTAGATATCTATCCACTCAAAGCCGGCATAACTATCGTCGTTCTCCGAAAAGGCGGGCTCGCTTTTATAAAGAAAATTTAGATGCTGAACCAATCGTTTGAGACCCTCGTGCAACGGATACTGGAGCAGGTGCCAATCAAGGCTTTGGTTGTGATTCCATTCTTTCCAGTGACCGATATCGCATCCCATGAACAATAACTTTTTGCCTGGGTGCGCGAACATCCAGGCGAAAAACATCCGAAGATTGGCGAACTTTTGCCAAGGATCCCCCGGCATCTTGTTCAGTAACGATCCTTTCCCGTGGACTACTTCGTCATGGCTTAAGACCAGGACAAAATGTTCCTGGAAGGCGTAAACCAAAGAGAACGTGGCTTCCCCTTGATGATATCGGCGATGAATCGGTTCACGACTCATGTATTCAAGGAAATCGTGCATCCAACCCATGTTCCATTTGAAACCGAAACCGAGCCCGCCCAAATAAGTCGGACGCGAAACACCGGGCCAGGAGGTCGATTCTTCGGCAATCGTCATGATCCCCGGGAAACGCTCATAACAAACCGAATTAAAGTGTTTCATTAATTCGATGGCCTCGAGATTCTCCCGTCCGCCGTGGATATTCGGCACCCACTCGCCAGGTTTCCTTGAATAGTCGAGATAAAGCATCGAAGCGACGGCATCCACTCGCAGTCCATCGATATGATATTTGTCGAGCCAGAAAAGGCCGTTGGCGATCAGGAAATTGCGTACTTCGGCCCGTCCAAAATTGAAGATCAGGGTCCCCCAATCACGATGCTCTCCTTGGCGCGGGTCGGCATGCTCGTAGAGCTGGGTGCCGTCAAATTGAGCTAGTCCAAAGGAGTCTTTAGGGAAATGGCCCGGAACCCAATCGAGAATGACTCCAACGCCTTCCTGGTGGCAACGATCGACGAAATGACGAAATTCGTCCGGGTTCCCGAATCGACTGGTGGGTGCGTAATAACCGGTTACCTGGTAACCCCACGAACCGTCGAAAGGATGTTCGGCGATCGGTAGTAATTCGATATGGGTATAGCCCATCTCTTTGACATACGGGATTAACCGATCCGCAAACTCCAGGTAACTCAAATAGCGGTTGTTCTCTTCCGGAACTCTGGCCCACGAACCGAGATGCACCTCATAAATACTGACAGGTTGTTTTGGCCAGTATCGGGTTTTCCGCTCCTCGATCCATCCGGCATCGCTCCACTCAAAGCGATCAAGATTGAAAACCAGGGAAGCAGTCTGCACTCCGTGTTGGCCGAAAAAAGAGAAGGGATCGCTCTTCAACACGATACTGCCGGAAGAGTTGCGGATCTCATACTTGTAGTGGGCGCCTTCACCCACCCCGGGAATGAAAATCTCCCAAATCCCAGCCTCGATACGCTTTCGCATGGGATGTGCCCGGCCATCCCAGCCATTGAAATCACCCACCACGCTGATCCTCTGAGCGTTGGGAGCCCAGACGGCGAAACTGACTCCCGGATGTCCATTAATTTGCGTCAGGTGCGCTCCGAGTTTTTCGTAGATCTCGTAGTGGTTGCCCACGCAATAGAGGTGCATGTCGAGCTCCCCCAAAATAGGACCATAAGAGTATGGATCGCTCACCTGAAAGGTCTCTCCCGACCAGGTCGTAACCTCCAAAAGATAGTCCAAGGACTCGGTGACACCCTCCAACTGGGCTTCAAATAGACCTTCCTCGGCGACGCGCACCGCAGGAAAACGCCGTTGAGGGTTATGACGATCAACTATCGCGAGTTCTTTCGCCTCTGGTCTCAGGCTGCGCACCACCCAGCTTTGATCGACCTGGTGCAATCCGAGGACACCAAATGGGTCGTCATGTTCAGCATGCAAAAGTCGGTGGATATCGTGGGGGTTTAGTTTGGTGTTCATGTCGATGCCTTTAGGAGAGTTGTCGCATTTCCCAATCTAGACAATACTGATTGAGCCGCTCGCGCAAAACAATCCGTTTGTCTGACCATTTGCAGAAGTTGAGAGCGAGAGCAACCCGCCACTGGCCCCGGAATAGACGGAGCGAGGTTTTGCTTGATCAAAGTCCATATCTCCGTGGTCTCCGGACCTGTAGCGAATATGATTCCTCCGGGTACTTCTTTTCCCTTTTCCGCGACCTTTAGTTCAAGCGCTAGCTTTTTCTCCAAGTTTAGAGAAGAGCCGATTTTATCCTTTCGCACCGTTGCGTCCAATGTGTACGATTCTCGATCGAATGCAGGGCGAAACGCGCCTAACCTTACTACTCCCCCGAACATGAAAATCATCCCCTTTTTCCGGATTCGATGTCTAGTCACCATTGGCCTGCTTCTAACGGGTATCGCCGCCACCCACACCTTTGCCGAGACGAAAAAACTTGACTCGGTGGCCTTGACGGTTGGCGATTTAGGCAATCCCTTTTTTGTCCAGATCGCTCATGGTGCGGAAACGAAAGCTAAGCAGATCAATGGAAAGGTTAAGTTCAGCGCTCTCTCGAGTAACTACGATGTCAACACCCAAACCAATCAAATCGACAACTTCATTTCTTCGAACGTTAACTTGATTCTGTTAGGTGCGGCAGACAGTAAGGGTATCGCGCCGGCCGTCATGCGAGCGAAGCAGGCTGGGGTCACGGTGGTGGCGGTTGACGTAGGAGCAGACGGCGGGGTGGACGCCACCGTTACTTCCAATAACAAACAGGCCGGGACCAAAGACGGCGTCTATGTCGCCGAACGCCTAAAAGGTAAGGGGCAGATCGTGATCGTCAATGGGCCTCCGGTCACGGCAGTCACCGATCGAGTCGCCGGATTTGTGGAAGAGATTAGCAAACATCCGGATCTCAAGATCGTGTCCCAAGATCAAAACGCCGGTGGTAGTCGCGATGGGGGACTGCGCGTGATGAGTGACCTGTTAACGGCCTTCAAGAAAATCGATGCGGTTTTCGCGATTAACGATCCGACGGCCATCGGCTGCGATTTGGCCGCCAAGCAGGCCCAGCGGAAAGATTTCTTCATCGTAGGCGTGGACGGCTCGCCGGACATCGTGCCTTTCCTGAAAGATCCAGGAAGCCTGATCGCGGCCACGGCAGCACAAGATCCCTACTTGATGGCGGAAGAGGCCGTCAAGATTGGTGACGAAATTATCCGAGGCAAAAAACCCAAGGAAGAGCTAACTCTCATTCCGGTCGGACTAATTACCAAAGAAAACGTCGATCGCTATGCCGGCTGGACCAAATGAGGGGCCGGCCTAACTTAGGTGTCCCACGGCCCAAGAGGCTCTCAGGCGAATGTATTTCGTCCCGGAGGGACAGCCTGATCGTAGCCAGGCACGAAGTGCCTGGGACAGCGCCACCCCAAAAGAGCCGTCCCGTAGGGTACGGTATGATTGTACAGGTGTACGCATCGATTCGAACATTTGAGGCAGCCTTTCTAAGGAAACACGACGCGCACTTCGACGAGAAATACCTGTGGAATCAGCTGCGCCCGATCATACCGTACCCTACGGGACGGCTCTTGGGATGGCGTCATCCCAGGCACTTCGTGCCTGGCTACGATCATGCTGTCCCTCCGGGACGAAATACATTTCCGCGCCGAAGCTTTGATTAGGTTAGCGCTTATGCGGGTTACCCCTAGGCAGTAAAGCGAGACGCTTTACCTACTTGGTGGCCTTCAGATTCACTCTGAATTCCTGGATCAATTCTGGAGGCAAGACTGGTATCGCTCCGTCATGCGAGGCGACAATCGCGCCCAAACGGCAGGCCGTGGTCAGGACGGTTTGCTTATCGGCTCCCCGTGTTAACCCGACGATCAGGCCAGCCATAAAGGCATCCCCCGCGCCCACGGTATCTTTAACCACCACTTGCGGAGCCACGGCGGTCACCAGGTTGCCACGATCCCAGAGCGCCGCCCCTTCGGCACCCATGGTGACGCAAATTCGAGAGGTCTTGGTGGCTTCTGAAAGAATCGCGCAAGCAGCCGCCACGGCCTCCGGATTACCGGGCGGATTGGGCGTCGCTTCGCCGGTACGAATCCAGGAAGCCATTTGGCCGACTTCGTCATGATTAAGCTTGAGGACATCGGCTCGCGCGGCAAGTTCGACAATCCTCTTTGGATCTGCGAACGGAGGACGCAAATTCACATCGAAGAATTTCAACGGTCCTTTAACCTCCAGCAGATGATCCAATTGTTCGAGATTGTAAGGGGAGCGGCTGGCCAGTGAGCCGAAGACGAATGCGCCGGCCTG
The DNA here is from genome assembly GCA_963808535.1 of uncultured Verrucomicrobiae bacterium. Classification (GTDB taxonomy): domain Bacteria; phylum Verrucomicrobiota; class Verrucomicrobiia; order Chthoniobacterales; family JAFAMB01; genus JAFAMB01. Next base: position 73,730 of record CAWEGF010000015.1, read on the forward strand.
CGCCACTGACGCCAAGGCCTCGGCGGAAACTATGATCTCATCCCAAGCCACCGGTCGCACGAGGTCGTAGGTCGCATTGCCCAAGGCGTCAACGGTCGCGATGGCCGTCCCGGTCGGAAGGCCGATTCGCGCCCGGTCCACGAATTCCACGTTGACCCCTTTCTGTTCAGCCAGCCCCAGGATCTCATCCCCGAGAGCATCCTGGCCAACCGACGAAAGTAAGGAAACAGAAACTCCCAGTTGCGCGATATGACCCGCCACATTAAACGGAGCGCCACCGGCGTGTCTGCCGGAGGGCAGGCAGTCCCAGAGTATTTCGCCAAAAGTGTAGAATTCAGTATTCATGATGGAAGATGCGTTGGGATAGCGGAAACAAATCGCTTTAATTTAGGTCGAATACGGGGGTAGAGGGCAGAAGCGTTGACCAGGGCTTGGGGAACAAACGCTTAGCTCTCTTAGTTTAGAATGGTGTTGGTAGAGAAAGAAGCTCTTTTCTTAAAATGGATGCTAGTTTTTCCGTGAGGAACCCAGCGGCAGTGGCCGGCAGTTTCCGAAACTTGTGACCGTGGGTTAAACAGTCGCTGGGACCCGATCCGCCTCCCGCGATTCAGTTGTCAATGCCCGCCCGAAGTCGAAACTCCGTGCAGTCCCTCGGAGCCGCTCAGTCTCGGCCACATATAGGCATAAACAGCAATGAAGGCAAAACAGAGCATCGGGACGATAAATCCACGAGAAAGATCGTACAGGTCGGCAATCTCTCCCATCACCTTCGGCAGAATCGCTCCACCCATGATGGCCATGACCAGAAAAGAGGAAGCTTTTTTCGCTCGCTGCCCGAGACCGAAAATGCCCAGGGCAAAGATGGTCGGAAACATGATGGACATAAAAAAATAAGTCAGCAAGACACAAGCCCCTGACAACCAGCCCAATTTGCAGAAGATCAGCAGGCAGAGCACCGTGTTGATGGCGCCGTAGAGCCCGAGAAGTTTGTGAGCAGCGAATTTGCGCAGGAGAGCGGTGCCAATGAACCGCCCTCCCAAGAAAAGAAGCAACCCTACGGATACCAGATTGGAAGCTCCCTTGTTACTGAAAGCCACCGCACCAGTGGTCCGAATTTCGGTCAAGCTGTTCAGCCAATGCTTCAGGAAATCCGGGCTGTTCTGCACGGCGGCATCCAGGCTGGAAGGAATTTCGGGAACCTGAGAGGTCACGTAATTGATAAAAAAGCTAAAAATACCGGCCTGCGCGGCCACGTATAAAAATTGAGCAATCACGGCCATGACAAAGTGCGGGTGTGACCAAATGGAATGAGATACTCCCGGGGTTGAATCATCCATGTGAAAATCATCCTTCGCTTTGATGTCGGGAACATTGGCAAAATAAAAGATAACGGCCAGGATGATGACGACGACCGCCACCGCCGCATACGGAATCCAGAGATTCTCGCTGCCCGTACTGGCTCCTGAGGCATCCTTGGAATAGAAAAACAGGCCGCCGGCAATTGGACCAAAGATCAAGCCGATCCCATTACAAGACTGCGCCAGATTGATGCGGGTGGCGCCATATTCTTCCGGCCCTAAAACGGTGGTGTAGGGATTGGCGATCGTTTCCAGGAAGGTCAACCCTGCCGCGATCACGCACACGCCGAGCAGGAAGGCCCAAAAAGATCCAATGTGGGTCGCCGGGATAAACCAGAATCCGCCCACCGCGACTAACAACAGACCCGCAATTATACCGCCTTTGTAACCCAATTTGGTGGCTAGCCACCCGGCCGGGAGGGCCATCAGAAAATATCCTAAGTAGTGCGCAAACTGCACCCAGGCAGATTGTGAAAGACTCAGATGCAAGACTTCCTGAAAATGCTTATCCATCACGTCGATCATCCCGTTACAAAATCCCCACAAGGCAAACAGCAAAATGAGGAGGAGAAAGGTGAAGAGAACGTTTTGGCCGTCGTCGGTGACAAACATGCCTTTTTTGGAAGTTTTGGAGGTGTTCATTTTTGGAGGAACCTTCGATGATTAAGAGCCGATTGTTAACCTGCCCTCGGCGGCGGATCGGCAAGAGCAAACCCGCCTCTACGAGTCCATCTGATACCCGATTGGATCAGGACTTGGGTCATGATTCTAGTTAAAACTGACTAATCTCGGTCACCCCGGGGATATTCTTTGAGTTGTCCTGGCGGACCGCTTGCTTGGTTGTTCAGCAATTCAAGCTCCACGCCTTCGCCAAACAAAACTAAGGAGGCTTTCTCCCTTGCCGACGCTTGACGTTAGTCATCTCGAACTTAAGGTTCTCGATCGTCTTTCGATCCCCGCTTTTTTCCTATGCAACTAACCTATTTTTTTGACGTCTGTTCGATGTGGTGCGCTCTGGGCGACGAGGTCGTCGCAGAATTATCCCAACGTTTTGGCGACCGCATTCAAGTCACCTGGAAAATCGCCTTGATCAACGGGGGTCAGCCAATGGATGCCGGTCCGGAACAAGAACTCTGGTATTACGATCGCTGCGAGTTCGTCACGGGACGCCGGTTCAATCACCGATGGTTGGAAAAGAGAAATCTCTCCACCTGGATTCCCAACAGTGTGATTGCCGCTGCCTGGAGATTCGGTAAAGGCCGGCAAGTCCATCAAGCCTTGAAAACTGCCGCGCCTGGAACACGGCCTCCCGATCCTCCAACGCCCGGTCGCTTTGCAACTCGCCAGCGAAGCTAGCGGCATCGCCAGCGAAGTATTAGCGGATACCATAGACGATCCGGCCCTCGCTGCCGATCTGCGAACCTCTTATGCAGAATTCGCGTCGTATCGGATTGATCAACGTCCCACCTTCGTCTTCCGCAGCGCGATTGGCGACCTCGCCGTTCTTTCTGGCCTTTATCGCCGGGATCCAGTATTCGCGACCGTCGAAGCGATGCTATACGACGAGGAAAAGTATACCGAACACGCTTCCAGTCATCCTCCGATTCCGATTTAGGAAGGGGTAGTTAGATGTTCGTGATATAAAATTTTTGCAACTGTTGCATTAGCTACCAACGCGCCAGTTCTTAGCCCGGGATTTAGCGTGCTCTATAACCAACAACATAGGACATGGTGATAGCCGCGTTTAGTTCGTTGAAGAGATCGATGCCTCCGGGTTTCGTTCTTCGCGCCGGCGGAGTCAAAGTTTAACCTACCTCAGTCCGCCGTAAGCTAGATATATCAGCCGCAGAATTGATCTGCCCGGTGCACCTCTGCGGCCTGAAGGGCCATGAAATCAATAGCCCAGGCTTTTAGCTCATAAGCGCTAACTTAATGCGAGGCGGCCCTTCGATGGGCGAATGGCTTTGTCCCGTGAGGGACGAGCTGATCGTAGCCAGGCACGAAGTGCCTCGGGAAAGCATCCCTCGAAAGAACCGTCCCGTAGGGTACGGTATGATCGGGCGCCCAGCTCGATCCCACAGGTACTTCTCGTCGAAATGTGCGCCGTGTTTCTTTAGGAAGGCTAAATACTCTATCTTGAAAGGTTTGTACCGACGCTGAATACGCCATCGCCCGTTGCCAATTTATTCTGCTTAGCAATATCCGCATTCGAGTTCCTTCCTCCAATCTTCGAATCGGTGCAGCACACCTGTCCGAATCATACCGTACCCTACAAGCGACGCTGCTCTGAAGGGCGCTGTCCCAGATTCGAACGTCCTAACAAACCGGCCTAAACCATCGCCCCCCTCCCACCTACTTCAATGGCGCATCCTTGCTCCCCTTGAGCGCCGCTGGGAGAAAGGGGACTAGCAATAACACGATCGCCGTCGTCCCGGCGTTCAGCAAAACAAGATTGCTGAATGCCCATTTGTGATCTACCAAGTAGGAACCCACCACATCAGCACCAAAAAGGGCCACGTTCCGGAAGGCGAGGATCAGGGAATACCCGAGGCCTTCACAACCTTTAGGAGTCGCCCGAGCCGCCAGATCGACCAAAGCGACTTCCGCCAGCCCACCGAAGAGCCCAGTTTGGGATTCGATGAACATCGCGCGGTTCCAACTGGAATAGAAAAGATAAAAGAGGGTTCCGCTCGCCGACAATGTTATAGCGATCACCAACAGGGTGCGGATCGAGAAGCGTTTAATTAATTGGCTGTAGATAATCGCCGCCAGGATGGCAAATCCGCCGTTGAAAACACCGAGATTTCCTATCGCCTGGCTTAGAGAAATGTAGTTCGTCAGTCTGCTTGTAAAAGAGTGGGGTCACCAATCCGGGTGAGAAATGATACAGGGCGATAAACAGCAGCACCGTCCAAAGCGCTTTAGACCGCAGAATAGTTTTGATCTGCAAACCCGCGTTTCGGAAAACCGTGGCGCTTTGCTGTGGAGCGACTCGCTGCTCTTTCAGGTAGATGAAGGCGATCGGGAAGATCGCCAGCGCCAAAACGGCGTTCACGCCAGTCGCCCACATGAATCCGGCGGTTGACAGCAATCCCCCGAGAGGTCCTCGAATCAAGGCGCAAAAATTGAAGACCAACATTCGCAAAGCGCTCAAGCGACCAGTGGCGGCCATGCGCTGCCCGGCCTCGACGAGAAAAGCGCCGATCACTGTCGAGCCCATGACCATGAAAAGTTCCACCATCATCACCCCGCAAAGTAACGGTCCGTACTGGTGCGGAAGGAAATTCATGCCGAGCCAACTCAAAGCCGTCAGCACCGAACTGCAGAGGAGATAATGTCGCCGCCGCGTCCCAAACAGTGGAAAGGCGTCCGTGAGAATACCGGCCAAAGGCTTCAAGTACCAAGCCATGCCGGCCCAAAAAAAGAACGCCGCCATCTGCTCACGAGTGACGTGCACATCGTTCTTCAGCAGGAACTGCAAAGGCAATCTGCCCAGAGCTGACGTCTGGGGCATGGTCGTCGCAAAAATGCCGACAATGATGATCAGCGCCAACGGAAGGAGACCTCTATTCCCGACCTCTATGCGACTGCCCGTCGAGATCTCAGTTTCTGCCCATAAGGGCTTACCTGTATCTGGAGAACCAACAGAATCCAAGAAATGGATTGTTCAAGGAAACCGGAGTTGACCCTGATCGGCTGTCGAATGCACTTCGCCGGACCCGGGAGGCGGAAACCCTTGCGCCGCGTCGTCGATCACCAGGATCCAGTCAAGGTCCTCTCCCTTGAAGGGTGGAGTGACCTCGATCAAGCTGGAGCGCGGGAAAAGTCCCAGATTAACGTGACCTCCATCGCGCGGGTTGAACCACCAAAATTGGAACGATTTCCCGGAGAGCGACTGCGGGTTCAGCACGTAAGATCTCGAAGTCGCGCTGTAGATCATCCCGTAAGCACCATCCATGCTTCTGGTGGCGTTCATGAATTTGGTTCCTGCGCCCGGAATCCCATTCGGAACGTTCGCAGGAACAATTAGTGAATCGTCGGGCATCCGAGTCAAGAAGGGGCGACTCTCCAGCAGAGCCCGGGCGTGCCGGATTTGCCAGGCCCCTGGGCTATCGATCGCTTCACGCCAATAGTTGAGCGGCTTGTTAACTCCCTCGCCGCGGGATGGGGAATGCATCTGCCAAACGCTATGATGCCCGTAGGTGTGACCAAACGCGCCGCTGAAAAGATCCCAGTACAAAAACCGACGACAATCGATCGCGCTCGAATACCCGTATTTTGCGGCCTCAAATCCGATCGGATGGTCTTCGTAGATGGGTTCACCATCAATGACCGGTTTTACTGGAACCCGTGCGTAATCGCTGGCGATCCTCGCCCAGGTCGGTGTCCCATTGAAATGGCCGTCCTGTCGCATATTGAAGTCCAATAGCGGATCGTCATTCGGGAAGACGGTGGCTGAAGTCGATATATGCTCGTCGCCACCGCGCGGGTGAAAGGTCATCAGGTGCCGGCCTTGGTCCCCAGCCCGCAAGCCTTCACCCAGAGACCGCCAAATCTCGAGTTTTTCCACGTCGTCCACAACCCGATCCCCTCCGAGTATCCAAATGACGTCGGCGTCCCGATACCGCTCGCCCAAATATTCTCCGTAAATTCGAGCGTTCCGGCGATCGAAGATTGATGGGCCGTCGCCGTTGGTCTGCCCGACTTTATCACCCCAGGTTGGTAACATGCCGACGCGTCAATCCGAGCCGATTGGCCAGGCGGACGATCCAATCCACATGGCGAAAATAAGCCTCGTTCGGAGTTGCCGGATCTTCGTTTACCAGTGGCAAATCACCGTAAGCATTCGGTTCCCGAATCCCCTGAAATTCAGCCAACACCACGGCCTGAATGACGGTAAACCCTGCTCGACCCGTTTTTGTAAATAGTGCTCTGCCTCTTCCCGACTTGCCCGGTGGAAGATTTCCCAAGCCGTATCGCCGAACCAATAAAAAGGGGCACCGTTCGATCTGACCAGAAAGCGTCGATTTTCGCTAACTCGGAGTTGATCCTGATTTTGAGAGAGGGGCGTTGATGATGAGTTCACTGCGGTTCAGCAATCCTGCCACGTCCCGGTGCTTCCAGAAACAGCTTCGCGCAAAAACTGCGAAAAAAGGTTCCCGTCCATCTTGCCTTCGGCGAGATAGAACATGGCTTGCAACAACATTGCCTCATCGAAATCATGATCCACCACGCCGTTGATCTCCAAAAAGACGAGCGCCGTCACTAGCGCGGTCCGGCAATTTCCATCCTTGAAAGGACTCTTTTCTAAAATCGAACAGGCGTAGGCAGAAGCTTGCTGGAAAACATCCCCCTCTTGCAAATACGCCACCGTTTGCGGAGCCGTCACGCACGAATCAAGGCTTCCACCCATCCGCGATCCCCGGGTGCCTCCATGTTCTTCCAAGACGGCGTCATGTAATTCCCGAATCTGCTCCACTGAAAGATAAAGAAAGGGAGACTCGCTCATTTTTCGAGCTTTCGGATGGTTTCCTTGTACTTGGCTAAAATCCGTTTCGCCGATCGCCGGAAAAGCTTTTCGGATGCGAAGCCTGGCGAGGCCTTGATTTCCACCGGCCCGTCTTTCGAACGTCCAAAGAGTTTTCCAATCAGTGCCACCAATTCCAGAATTCTCTTAGAATCGTGATCTTTCAATCCTAAAAAGAAGTGATGGTGAGGGTGGCAGTGAGCAATCGTTCTCGTCCTTCGTCGTCGTCCTTCGTTCTCGTTTGTCCGGTTCCCACGCTGGGCGCCTCACGAAAGTCATGGAAGCCTGGAAAAGAAGTAAGGCGGGACGCCTTACCTACTAGCCGGATCGGTGGACCAGCGAGCTAACGCGTTTTCTGGGCATCGAGGACGACGACGACTTGCGACTTCCACTACCACTACCACTACCACTTCCACTTCCCCCTCAGGCGTCACGCCACTGCCGGTAGACGGCTGCTTGACCGTGCAGAGTGCCGGCGCGATCGAGAAGTTGCCACACCGTTACGTTCTCGATCCAGAAACGTCTCCCGGATTTAGCGATCCGCAGTCCGCGGTACCCAGTGGCGAAACCTTGGCGCTGCACCAGTTCCAAGAGCCGCTGCCGTTCTTCGCGATTGGGCTCTTCGGCCGATAGCCGGGAGCGGAGAGAGGTCAGTTCCTCCCAAGTAAATTCAAAGCATTTCTGGGCCGCTCTATTGCCATAGATGAAGATTGGATCAGGGTCGGTGTTATGTGCCAACACACAGAACGGCGCCTGTTCGTACAGCCAAAGCATCGGATTCCCTTCATCGTATTCGAGTGGAACCAGGGGTGCTCCGAGAAGTCGGGCATAGCTACCTGTCAGCAGCTCAAAAAAGTCAGGATCAGTCGACAAATTCATCAAGCTTCAGGAAACCTTTTCCGTCCCCTCCAAATTGAAGCGAAGTCGCGAAGACGTCTAGTCTTCACCCAACTCCATCAAGCGCTTTTGGCCCACCTCCCGCAACTCCTGCAACTCCTGACTCCTGCTCTCCTGATTTTCCCCTTGTCACCTTCCCCCCCTCGAGCCGACTTTGATAAAAGCGACACGACATGACCAATCAAACCCTCTGTAGCGACTACGTGGAGACATCCGGGATCAACTTTTTCGCCCGCATGTTGGACAAAATCCGCCTGAACGCCCAAGGCCTCTTGCCGGATGGTTATCATTTGGGATTTTCGGATCCCACGAGTTTCGATGCCCGCTTTTGCCGGTTCTGGGAAGTGGACTACGATCAACTGGCCGCCAGGACGCTCGAGGGAGGCTCGAACGAGGAACTGCTGGCATGGTGCTTCCAGGGCAGAAAGCGTCCGAACGAGGATCAAATCCTGGTTTGGAATTCGTTCATTATTAAGCGGGGTTGGCGGGATAGCGGCGCTCCCGGCTTGGTGGTCGAAAAGAAGCTCAGCGGATTTGCCGACCGCGACGACATTCAGACTTATGTCGACTTGCATGACGCCGACGAAGGTCGAACCCCTAAATATACCTCCGGGCTCTAAGGCAACGATTCGAGTAAGCTAAGCCGGCTTCGGCATTTCAAAAGCGGGCAACGGCTCCCCGGTCTCGAGCAAAGTCTTAAGACCGCTCAGGATCAAGGGCCAACCTTGCCGCCCTCCTTCGAGATATTTTGGATCGAGCGATTCATCATGATATTCGCTCACCGTGAGCCGAACAATATCGCCTAACGGTTCAATCCGAAAGGTCACCACCGCCTCGGGCAATCGACGAAACTCCTCCATCCACTCGACATGCCAGGTCACGGAAAGAAATCGCGGCGGATCGCAGGCCAGCACCTTTCCCTGGGTGTCGATTCGCCCATCTTCCATCACCAGCCGGAATAGACCTCCCACCCTCTGTTCCAGCTCCACCGCCCGGCCAAAAAAATATTGGCGGGTAAACGTCGAGGCAGTCAGCCCTTCCCAAACGCGCTCGCCGCTGGCGACAATGTAGGTGACCAGAACGGTGCTTGGCTCGGCTCGAATCATAGATCGTTACTTTCCGACCCGGAAATGGTCGACGGAATTGGATGTTTAGAACGCTGATCTCTCTGTCTCGGTTTCTCCCGAGTTAGGTTGATTATCTCCCCATGGCCTGCGCCTCAACTCCATGCCCGCTCAGGCTCGCCTCAAGATCGTTTAGGACGATATCCAAAGGTAGTTTGACGCTGTACCGGCAAAACATTGTTTCGGCTGTCGCCAGGCTCCCATTCTCATAATACTTATTCGCTGGAGCTCCGCCCCCGCAATACCCGTAGTATGCGCAAGAGTCTTGGCAGAGTTTTATTCCGGTCTGCAAATCCGCAAAAACTGAGCGAAATTTCGGGCTCTCTACCGCATCCACAAAGTCGTCGGTAAGAATATTGCCGAAACTGAAAGTTCCATAAGGAGACAAGTTCATCCCCAGGAGTTCAGGAGAATAGGTAGAATAGTTTCCGTCGCAGTCAACGTTCAGAATGCCAAAAGGACGCACCTGTTCGTTGAAGTGCGGAAAGTCAAAGTGGCGCAAAGATTTCCGGCTCTGAATTTTTCCCAGAGCCGCGTCGAATTCTCGAATCCTCATCCGGCCTCCATCGGATTTTTGCAGTCGAAAAATCGTCATCATAAAGGCTTCGACGCTTTCGGCCATTTGGCTGGAGGAGGTCAGCGACGACTTTGCGTTTTCGCCTTCAATCTCCTCGATGTTAAAACCGAGCTGAGAAACTTCGAGGTCGTAGAAGAAGTGATAAATATCCTCCGCGCGCCCGAGGGCCTGCTGGGTGATCACGCTAATCACGTGGAACGGGATATCATGAGTCTTCAACAGGCGGAGTCCCTCCATCGCCGCCTGGTGCGAACCGCGGCCCGATCGGGTTTTTCGGTGTGCGTCGTGAATATCGGCCGGGCCGTCGATGCTCAATCCGATCGACACCTCTTGATCTCGAAGAAACTTGCACCATCGCTCATTTATCAAGGTCCCGTTGGACTGCATACAATGGCGAACGACCGCTCCGGCGGGCGCTTTCCGCCGGATCTCGGTCAAACGCCATCTCGTAATAAGAGATCGGCACCGCCAATGGCTCTCCGGCATGCCAGATCACCGTTAGCGGACCCGGAATCAACTCGGCCGCGAAGATTTTCTCAATCGTCGCGCCTACTATCTCTAAAGGCATCCGTTTCTTGGAAGCGCGATTCGGGAGATAGCAATAGTCACAGTTAATGTTACAAAACGGTGATGGCTGAAGAACCAGCAAGCTGATCCACGGACGGCGCGGATCATCATCCATTATCCAACGGTCGATCCAAAAGAGGATCAGTCTGGTTCATCCAGGATTATCTGTGGCGTTAAATTGGTCCGGAGACTAGCACCGCCTAGCCAAAGAGGAAGGAGGCTAGAAGTTGCCCCAGTTGTGCCAATTATGCCAGTTGTGCCAATTGTGCCAGCCACCGTTACCCCAACCACCGTTGCCCCAGCCGGGATGCCAGTTGTGCCAACCATACCCGGGATGCCAATTGTGCCAATTTCCCCACCACATTGGCTGGACGCTATCCGGCGCAGTGTTGCCTGGGCTGACTTCTGTTCCTGGACCTTGACCGAGTTGCTCCTGAATCTTTTGAACTCGAATCTCCAGTTGTTCGGCTCCTTCCGCTTTGGCAGAAGCTGAATTGGTCGCGGCAGCATCCCCGACGGCCGCCGAGCCAAGCATCAGCCCGCTCGTCAGTGCAAAGAGAGCACCAAGCGATTTGGCGAGCGAGCGTTCATTGGGTCGCTTTGAGTTATCTGATCCTGAGGTCATAAGAACACTTTCTTTTTTGGGATGAGGTAAAATTAGAGATCGTTCGCTGCGTCGCTAGTCAGCTTTTCCCAGTAGGCTTCCACTTGGGAGCCGAGTTGATTATCGCGGATAAATAAGCTCCCCTCCTCGGTCTTCGGGTTGACGGTGAAGAAAGCTTCAGCCGCTTTTCCGAGCCAGGACTTGTCCAGATCATCTTTGGCGTCAGGTCGTTCGGCTCCCTGGCCGAAAGCCACCTGCGCCACCCTCAACAAGCCGAGGGTGCTATCTCGATCCTGAGAGTTCAGCGAAATGGCAAAAAACTTGTCTTGGAAAAAGTGATAAATGATTGATTCGAGCTTTACCGGTCCAAGTTGGAGGTTTTCGTCCTTCTTGACATACAGTTTTAAATCTCCCTGATCTTTGTCGAGAGTAAGTCCTTGGAATTCCGAAAACGGGGTTCCAAATTTTTGACCGCGAAACCCGTTCGTCGTGTCGAGTTTCGTGGAGTGTTCAGCAGGCGGCGCCTGCTTATTCGATTCCTTCGCTGAAGAATCGTAGGTGCCCACTGCCGCAATCGACGAGGCGCAAAGCGCCAAGCGGGCATAATGCAAGAGTCGGCTTTTGGACATAAATGTTTTAAAAAAAACGACGGCGCTGAGATAAACTTTCTCTGCTCCAAAAAGCAAGCGTAAAGAGCTCAGCGGGTTGTCGGGCATTCATCAGCCTCCTTCGCGCATGCTGAAAGCTTTAAGGGTCACTTATGTCGAGGAAAACGATAAATTCTAGGGCGACCCGCGTAGCAAAGAGGGCAGAGAACATTGGCCCAAGGTAAAACCCTGGTGTTTGGCGCTGCTCATCCTTTGACCCGAGGGCATGCCCCGGAGGGGCTACAGAACTCAGCCCAGGGTTAAGCCCAGGGTTTCAACCCTGGGATCCGTCAAGATATCGCTTCGCCCTGCAGGGGCGACAGGGATGCCAGATGAATTTTCGCCTCCATTGTTGCCCAAAATAACGGTGTTAGTAGTTCTATCTGGCGCCCTTTCAGGGCGCTTCGCTTTGGGGTGGTCGGTCCCAGGGTTGAAACCCTGGGCTGAGTTCTGTAGCCCCTGCGGGGCATGCCCTCCGGGCGGTAGCCGATCCTGGTTTTGCCGCTGGTTAGCTAGCTACTTTTACCGCGTCTCGACCCGGCGTTCGCACGCCAACGAAAAGCTTGTTATTTTGCCGTCAAGCTCACACTCCACCACTCCACCACTCCACCACTCCCGCCGCATGTCCTCTTCGAAAATATCTCGTCGCGATTTTGTTTTGCAGGCCGCTCTTCTGTCAGGCGGATTAGTCAGTGCTGGTCTGCGCTCAGTGCAGGCTTCAGAAGCACCGAATGAGGGCCAGTTAAGAGTTATTTTTGCAACGGATGCTCACTTGATGGTCGATAACCGGCTTCGTTCCGCAGACGGCCTTCGCACCGCCCTCTCGGCGATTGAAAGCGTGAAGCCGCGACCGGATCTAATCCTCTTCGGCGGGGACCTCACTCACGAATCCCCGGAACTCGATTTTCCAGCGGCCGAAGAGCTGATCGATCAATTTCTTGGGATTTGGAAAGATCACACCGATTTGCCAACCTTTTTTACCTTCGGAAACCATGATCTGGTGGGCACTAAAAATGCCTCCGTTCAATCGTGATGATCCGAGGTTCGGTAAAGGATTGTACCGGATGCGCTTGGAGCTCGAACGCAATTTTTACGCCTTTCGAAAAAAAGGTTGGCGATTCATCGTGCTCGATGACGTCCTGCCAGTTCCGGACGGATCTTATGTCGGGGAATTCGTCGATGAACAACTCGCGTTTTTGCGGACCGAATTGGAGACCGATTCTCAAATGCCGACTCTGATCTGTGGCCATATTCCGTCGGTCTCTGTTCTCCCCAATCTGGGCGTTTGCGGCCAGACCAAGACTAAGGGAGCGGAGATTGAAACTCCAGATTCTCTTTTAGCGCACAACGCCTCGGATCTGCGCCGTGTCTGGATGGAGACTAAGGCGAACGTAAAACTGGTTCTCGCCGGTCATCTGCATCATTTGGAGCAGATTCAAATTGATGGCGTTTCTTATATCACCGGAGGCGCGATTTGCGGCAACTGGTGGAAGGGCGCGCAAATGGGCTGCCCAGAGGGATTTATGGTGCTCGATTTGAGCAGCGACGGCAAGGTGACGGCAGAATACCGACCCACCGGCTGGCATGCAGGGACCCAATAGTTAAGCCACAGATTGTGCCGCATCCGCAGACTCATGGGACCGATTTAAATGTCCCAACGAAATCCGTGAACTCTGCTCAATCGGCGGTTAGAATTCCGGTTCGGCTCTCCGGAGAAATCAGCGGCGGTCAGAGACGGTAAACGATACGTGCCTTGGTAACATCGTAAGGAGACATCTCCATCTTCACCCGGTCTCCCACTGTCAAACGGATGAATCGTTTTCTCATCTTCCCTGAAATATGGGCGAGGACCAGATGCTTATTGGAAAGCTCCACCCGAAACATGGTTCCAGGGAGAACGGAGGTAATTTTTCCTTCAACGACGATTGAGCTCTCAGTAGGCATGATATCTAAATACTTCTCGGACGGGGCTAGGGATTTTCAGAATCACATCGCCGTCTCTGAGAGACGGCGATGCGCATTTCCATTCCTGGGGAGGAATAGACAGATAGGCAAGTCTCCTTTTGCAGAAACTTGCCTGTTTAAGTCAGGACGATGCCTACCAACGTGACTTGGTGAAAGAACGCTTCGCGCCTTCTTCTTTCGGGCGGGCTTCGTTCACGGTCAGGTTGCGGCCATCAAGGTTCTTGCCTTCGAGAGCGGCGATCGCGGCTTTACCTTCAGCAGTGCTGCTCATGGTGACAAAAGCAAATCCACGTGATTTGCCGGTCATACGATCGGTCACGAGATGCACGTCGGTGACAGTGCCGTATTCTGCGAATAGATCCTTCAAGTCGGGATCAGTGGTACTAAATGATAGATTTCCTACGTAGAGTTTCATGTTTGGTGATAGAACGTGTGCAAGCTACAAAGCCGTTCCCGAGAACCGGGTTTCAAATCACCTTTGAGAAATTCAACCGACGATCTTCCGCGCTATGAACAAGAACAAACGAACGCACCTACAATCCGTCATTGCGCTTGGAACACAAGAAAAAGTTCTGAGTCTCTGACCGGATCCATTCCCAGGATAGCTGCTTTCCAGAAGGGTTGCTTGCTTGTTCCAAGACAGCGAAACGCCGCTTGAGCCGGACACACCCTTCCCGATCATTTGCTTTCAGCAGGAAGTGAGGCGTCTACTTCCTTCGCGGGCGTTCCCTTGGGTTTGTCGCCGTCCTTTCGATGAGCCATTCCCTCCACCAGGTAAAACATCGGCGGGATAATAAAGATCGCAATGAACGTCGCGGCCAGCATCCCGCCAATGACGGTGGTGCCGAGAATCTGTCTTGATGCGGCTCCCGACCCCGACGCCGTCCAGAGCGGAACGCAGCCCAGGATGAAGGCAAACGCCGTCATTAAAATGGGACGCAGCCTGAGACGAGCGCCAGCCAACGCGGCCTCCAGGATTGGCGTTCCTTTTTCAAATTCGACTTTCGAAAATTCGACAATCAAGATCGCATTTTTGGCCGCCAGTCCGATCAGCATGACCAAGCCAATTTGCGCGTAAACGTTGTTCTCGAAGACCACCGAACTGTGACCATAAACGTCCGCTCCAAAGAGCCTGGCCACCAACGCTACAAACGCTCCCAGCACGGCGATCGGCGTGCAGAGGAGGACGCTGAACGGTAAAGACCAACTTTCGTATTGGGCCGCCAGAATCAGGAAAACAAAGAGAAACGACAATCCGAAAATCACCGTCGGCGGCACCCCTTTCTGGGCTTGCTGCTCCTGAAAAGACATGTCCTTGTAGTCGTAGCCCATCTCCTTCGGCATCGTCTTGGCAAACACCTCCTCCAGCGCTGCCATCACTTGGTAGGAGCTGTAACTCTCCTTCCCATTGACGTTGATTTGGGCGCATCGATGCAGATTGTAGCGCATCGTAAACTCCGGCCCAAAACGTCGCTCGATCCGCGTCAACGCTGACAGGGGAACTGGATTCCCATCGTTGTTCCGCACGTAGAATTGGCCGACGTCCTCGGGCCTGGTGCGAAACGGACCATCCGCCTGGAGATAGACCTGCCAGGTTCGCCCGAAGCGGTTGAAATAATTGATAAACGACCCACCCATAAAAACCTGGACGGCCTTGTAGACATCGGAGAGCTGAACCCCTTGTTTCAGTACTTTGTCTTGATCAACATTGAGATAGAACTGCGGGACGTTGGGTAACAAAGTGGTGCTGATCCTGGCGATTTCCGGACGCTTGCGAGCCTCCTCCATGAATTTCTGCGTCTGTTGACCAAGGAAAGCGACGTCCATCCCGGCTCGATCTTCCAAAAGAAAAGTCACTCCTCCGGATGCTCCAATCCCCGGGATCGCCGGCGGGGGGAAAACAAACGCTGTGCCTTCCGGAATTTTCGCCAAGGTTCCGTTGGCGTTGGCGATCATGGTTCTCAATTGCTGTTCCACATCCGATCGCTTCTTCCAAGGCTTCAAAGTGACAAAGAAAAATCCATTGTAAGTGGTATTAACACCGCTCAGCAGGCTGAATCCGGAAATCGACGTCACATCCTGCACTCCGGGTGTGTTTCGGAGAATGTCCGTCACCTGCTTGGTGGCCGCTTCAGTGCGTTGCAGAGATGAGGCATCTGGCAACGTCAAATTGGCGTAGAGATAGCCTTGATCCTCCAGGGGCACGAACCCGGAAGGAATCTTTCCACCAAGAAAACCGGAGGCCACCATGACCAGGACCAAAAACAAAATGACAAAAGATGCCGTGCCGCATCAAACCGCTGCAGACCCGAACATAGCCGTTGGTCGCAGATCCGAAAAACCTGTTAAATCCTTTGAAGAAAAATCCCAGTGGTCCGCGAGATTCTTTCTTGGGTCGGAGCAACAGAGCCGCCAGGGCCGGGCTCAAGGTGAGAGCGTTAAAGGCCGAGAAGATGACGGAGACCGCGATGGTCACCGCGAATTGCTGATAAAGCCTCCCGGTGATCCCGGGGATAAACGCGGTCGGAATAAAAACGGCGGCCAGAATCAGGGCGATGGCGATCACCGGACCGGAAACCTCTTCCATCGCCTTGAGGGCGGCTTCTCGAGGTGACAAGCCATGTTCGATATGCACTTCGACCGCTTCGACGACCACGATAGCGTCATCGACGACCAGGCCAATGGCCAGGACAAGACCTAGCAGGGATAAGGTATTAACCGAAAACCCAAGCATCGGAAACACGGCGAAAGTACTGACCAGTGAAACTGGTACGGCACATAACGGGATGAGAGTCGCACGCCAGCCTTGCAAGAAAACAAAGACCACCAGGATGACTAAAAGCATTGCTTCCGCCAGGGTCTTGTAAATCTCCTCCATTCCGGCGGTCACTGCGAGAGTGGTGTCCAAGGCAATGGAATAAGAGATTCCCGTCGGAAACCGGTCTTTGAGCTGCAGCATTAATTGTCTGACACCCTTGGCAGCATCCACGGCATTAGAACCAGGCAATTGGTAAACGGCCAGAACCGCGGCCGGCTTGCTATTGAAAGTGCTGCTCATCGAATAGGTCTGAGCTCCCAAGTCGACTCGTCCGACATCTTTGATGCGGACATACGCACCGTTGGGTTCCGCCCGGATCACGATGTTCCCGAATTGCTCCTCAGTGACTAAGCGGCCCTGGGCCAAAACTGTATTCGTGAAGGCTTGCCCGGGCGGGATCGGCTCCCCGCCTACTTGCCCAGCCGGATTCACCGTATTCTGAGCGCTGATAGCTCGTTCAATTTCCGGCGTGGTAATATTTAAGGCAGCCAGCTTGTTCGGATCTACCCAAACCCGAAGCGCATATTGACCTGCGCCGAAAACGGAGACGCTCGCTATCCCCGGCACCCGGACGATCGGGTCGTTCAAATTGATGTAGGCGTAGTTCGCCAGGAACTTGGAGTCGAACTGTCCTGAAGGGGAAGAAAGCGAAATCACCATCAGCGGTGCCGACGTTGATTTAGCCACCGTTAGACCGTAATCGCGGACACTGGAAGGTAATTGGGATTCCGCTTGCGATTCCCGCATTTGAGTCAACACCTGATCGATATTCGGATCGGTCGTAATATCGTAGTTGACCGTTAGCTTCATCGTCCCGTTGCTCGCGTTTAGCGAGTACATGTAATTCATGTGATCCACGCCGCTCATCTGCTGCTCGATGGGCGTGGCGACGGATTGTTCCACCGTGAGAGCGTCCGCGCCTACGTAGGTGGTATTCACCGCAATTTCCGGTGGAACAATGTTGGGATATTGAGCGACCGGCAGACTCAGGAAGGAGACGATCCCCACGATCACCATGATGATGGAGATCACCATCGCGACGATTGGACGATTAATAAAGAATCTGGACATTTAGGCTTTCCAGTGGGAGGCGTGCTAGGATTTGCCGACCGCTGATTGCTGCTCAGAAGCGTCCTGCGTTCCCTCGCTCTTCATCGAATCGGAATACGGTTTAGTCGTCACCGGCTGGCCTTGCCGAATTTTTTGAAATCCCTCCACGATCACCTTATCGCCGGGCTTCAGCCCGTCCTTGATCACGATATCGGGTCCGTACACCTGTCCGGTGGTGACGGCCCGGATTTCCGCCTTACCGTCCGCATTGACAATTCCTACTTGATCGCCGCCTTGCAGTTCGGAGATCGCTCGATGCGGAATCAACATCGCTTTCGGAATCGTGCCGATTTCGGCCCGGGCGCTGGCATATTGTCCGGGCCGCAGCGTCAATTCAGGATTGGGAAAGGTAACCGCAATCTGAATTGTCCCCGTCTTGGGATCGACCGAGCGATCGACAAAGGCGAACTTGCCCTTATGAGAATAAATCGCTCCATTGGGCAGGATCAGTTCTACTCGTTCCGGGCGCTTGTCCTCGGGCACCGCCATCATTTCTTTTAAGCGATCGGCGAACTCCCAATAGCTTTGCTCGCTAATCGGGAAGAGACACCAGATCGGATTGATCTGCGAAACCGTCGTCAATACCGTATTGGAACCGGACCCCACCAGATCACCGATTTGCGCCTCTTGCTGCCCAGCGATGCCATCCAGCGGTGAGACAATCTTGGTATAATTCAGATTTAGCTGGGCATCGTCCTGCGCCGCTTGCGCGGCGGCTACCGCCGCCAATTTGGTTTGGTACTCCTGGGTTTTGTTAGTGTATTCCTGTTCAGAAATAACTTTGCCAGCGAACAGCTCTTTCGCCCTTTTGGCGTCTAGTTCAACTCCCAGCAAGGTGGCCTGAGCCTCTGCGAGCTGGCTTTTTGCTTGATCTAAAGCCGCTATGAAAGGCCGCGGATCAATCTCAAACAAGAGATCGCCTTTCTTTACATAGCCACCCTGTTGGTAGGCGATGGTTTGCAGATATCCAGTCTCGCGAGCCCTGACTTGCGCATTCTGTATTCCATTCATCGTTCCAACCCATTGACGAATCAAAGGGACATCTTTTTCGACAACGTCAGTAACCAGAACCTCGGGTGGGCTAGCTGAGGTTTCGGCGGCTGGTTTCTTGCACGAAGTGAACGCAGCCAGGATAAATAACGCTGCCCAACAAATGGAAGGAACTTTATTCATGAGTCAGTTGCTTGCTCCTGCCAGGAGAAACCCCCGAGGCGCCATTGTTAACCAAAGCTTCTAAAAATGACAAGAGCTATCCCCATTCTAAACCTCCGGCCCCATCAGATTATGGTCGCTGGTTCGCGAAATCGCCGGGGATCCAGTCGCGTCTGGTACATTGTCTCCTCAGGAGTTGCCAGCGTCAGTGGTCAGCTCCCAGCGGGAAGCTCGGTAGGCAATTGCCTAGGGTTCAACCTTTCTGACTACTGAGCACTGACCCTGGTAACCTCCCGGATTGAATTAATTAACTCTGCGCGCAAACTTTCGCACCCCCGCCGAAACCTGCCATCACCGAAGCAAATAGTGACAGAAAACGACGATTCACCGGCGCGGCCTTCGAAACGGCTTTTCGTCGGCCTTGAACTTCCGGCGATTTGCCGGTCGGCGCTCTCCGCCATTAACCCGCGGCTAACGGGTCTGCATTGGCTTCCCGAAGAACAATTTCATTTGACGTTGAGCTTTCTCGGCGAAGTCGAAGCCTCGGCAGAGGACCGGTGGCGCGAGGCTTTGGGAAAAGTACGGATAGGCCCGTTTTATCTGCCGCTGCGCGGGATCGGGATATGTGACTCCGGACGCCGAGCCTCAGTGATCTGGGTCGGGGTCGGTCAAGGCCATCCTCATCTTTTTGCCCTGCATCGGCGGGTCCAGGACGCGATTCTTGCTGCGGGTCTCGAGCCGAATCTTCAGGCTTTTCATCCGCATGTCACGATCGGACGTGCTAACGGTGTTTCCCGGGACGCTCTAAGACCGTTGATTCGACTTCACGCCGAGACCGAGTTCGGGTTAGCCCAGGTCACCGGTTTTGCCCTCTTTTCCAGCGTTTTGACCGCCAAAGGAGCAATCCATAAGATGGAGATGCGCTGGGAACTTTGAGAGCGTTCGGCGTTCAGCGTTCAGCGTTCAGCGTTTGGCGTTGTCGGGTGCGCCATCGTTCATCGGTGCAACGGTTCACGGGCCCTAACTTCAAATCTCCGGGCTTACCTATGTCCTGACTGCCCCGCCGAACGCTGAACGCTGAACGCTTAATTAAACTTGACTGACGCTTCCGGGAAATGAAACCCTCGCGCTGCGCAAAAAATTTTGTTAGCCTGAAAACCGTAAATTCTTTGTGATCTTCTGTGTAAACTCTCCTGCCTTCCCATGGACAAGCTTCTCTGCAATTTAAAGCCTTTCACTCTTCTCTTGCTTGCCCTGATCGCCGGTTGTAGCAGCGGGCCAACCGGCCAGCAGCCGTCCTCGGCTCCGGCGCCGGTCTCAAACTTAGCGACTGTCTATTTTTATAGAACCCAAGCCTCGCTTGGTGCCGCGACAGGAGTCGATATCAAAGACAATGGGCTCGATATCGGCACCCTACAGGACGGCACCTACTTTGTTTACCATGCCAATCCAGGCCAGCACGTTTTGACCGCGACGACGGACTCCACCGCAGCTCAGAATTTTAAATTTCAGACTGGGGCGACCTACTATATCAAGGCTGCTGTGACGCCCCGTCAGCATATCTTTCACCCGTCCCTAAGCGTTGTCTTCGATCTTGAGGGACAGTCCGCGCTCCAGAACTTGAAGCGTCTGCATTATCATGAGTAGGACCTCGCCGGCAGTGGCAGGGCATTAGCCAGGCTGGCGCAGAGAATCGTAGATTGGTGGGTTACCCATCAGGGTCGGCACCGCCATGGCTGCGGAGCAAGCCAGTAACATGGGTAGTAGGAGGGTGAAACATCCGGTCATCTCGGTCACTAGAATGATTCCGGTTACCGGTGCTCGCACCACGGCGGTGAAAAAGGCCGCCATTCCGACAACCGCAAAGGACGACGGGCGTTCCGCCAGTTGCGGAAACCAGCCACAGAACAGAGTTCCCATGCCAAGCCCGCTTTGCGCCCCGAGAACCAGCAACGGGGCAAACAGTCCGCCCGGTGTCTCTGCTGCATAAGACAAGGGCCCGAGGCCGAACCGAACCAGGAACGCCAAGCCGACAATTATCAAACTGGAGTTGCCGGTGAGGGCGCTCTGGGTCAGTAGGTCCCCGCCACCAACCAATCCAGGGTTGAACCAGGCGACTAAGCCAACCAAAGCGCCGATTAACGCAGCACGCATCTCGACAGGCCACCAACGTCCGAGTTGCCTGGCAGCCGCCAAGGCACTTAAGAGCACGCGGTTGTAGGCGACCCCGAGGACTCCAGCTACGACACCCAGAACCAGGAAAAAAGGTACGGTATCGACTCCGGCCGACGGCATTATCTCGACCTGAAAGTCCGGCCGGTTACCGAGAAGTAACCGGGCCACCGCAATGGCGCTTCCCGAAGCACACAACGTCGCAATGGTAATTCGGGTGTCGAACCGCCGCACCAGTTCCTCAAGTACGAAGACCGCCCCGGCAACCGGTGCATTAAATGCCGTAGCCAGTCCAGCACCCGCGCCGGCAGCCAAAAGCGCTTGGATGTCTTCCCGATTTCGATGAAAGGCGGTGGCCAACAAATGCCCTATCCCCGCGCCCATCTGGACAGTCGGTCCTTCTCGGCCGAGCGCCAGCCCAGCTCCCATCGCCAAAAACCCACCGATGAACTTCACCGGAATAAGAATCGGCCTTGGCACTGGTTGCTCATCACGCAGGACTGCCTCGACATTCGGGATACCACTCCCCTTGGCCTCTGGCGCAAACTTGCGGACCAACAGGGAAGCGCCCGCGGTGGCGATGCCCGCCATGCCGACTATCAGCGCGAATCCGACTAACTGTTGTTGGTGTGCCCAAAAAACGAGAGCATCACGAAAGTGATCAGACCGTTCCAAGGTTATTCGAAAAACTGCTCCCAGCAGGCCCGATCCCCCACCCACAGCGAACGCCACCGGCACCAGGATAAGCAATCCGCCGGCTTTTCCCCGAGTTCCTGAACCGGAATCCGGTTCCGGGGTGAGACCCATTACTGCGGTCCTCGTTCGCAGCTGGTTCGGCTCCTCAGGCGCGCCAAGCTAGCACCTCGTCTCATATAAGTGAGACAACCCGCGGGCTTCAAAAGGCCTCCAAAAAGAGCCTCTTCATCGCCACTGCTCGGATCAGACGGATAGGTCGCGCTCATGGATTCACTGTTTCGGATCCGGTGACCGTTATAATTTTCCATACCTTTCGCTGTTTTTGAGCGGCCAGATTCCCTGGATCATGGTGAAGAGAAAAGCTGCTGTCAGCCCAAAAAGAAGTCACTCCGTTGCGAGACTCCAAGGGATTCCCTCCCAATCCTCTTCAATCGTCCTCCTCCTGGTGGTCGTTCTCGGTCTCGTTCCCAGCGCCCATAAACGCGAACCTGCCCAATCCACTCAGTCCCCATCGTGCTCGTTCTCGTGCTCGTGATCGATTCCTTCCCGATGAAGGGGGGAAAGGCCTTCGCTGCTTTCGTTCACCTCTGTTCTTCCACAACGTGACCCGCAAATTCACCAGCAACAGTCAAAGCTCGATAACGATAACGAGAACGAGCACGATTGGGGGAACCTCACTCTCCTGCTCTCCCCGCCAAACCAAATGTTTTCCGGTTGCCCTAAACTCCCGTTGAGTATACCTCTCAATTTACGCTAGGATGCGAGGTGCCTTGGCATAGCAAGGTGAGGCGCCATTCGCATACCAGACAGGAATAAAGAAGATCAAAAAAAGTATGGTAAAATTTTCCCGGCTCATATTTCTGATCGGGGGGGCTGTTTGTCTGGGTGCGTGCTCGGACGAACAGGCTTCGCTCCAATCCCGGCCGGTATTGCCCCCCAACCCGCCGGTGGTGCGAAAAGTCCAGCTCGCGCTGCGAAATCGCGGTTACTACGCGGGCGTCATCGATGGGTTTCTCGGTCAAAATACGGCGACCGGAATAGAGAGATTCCAAGTCGATCATGACCAACCCGTGAAACCGGTCATCGACCGATCACTTTTAACGTCGCTGGGCATCGATCATGATTAGGATGCCTGTACCACGATCTTTAACCGGAATGAAAAGTTCATTGCTTTTTCGAGTGACTCTGGGGTTGTTCTTGCTGGGCCTTACGCCGACCATTGGTTTCTCCCATGCCGACGATGTCGTCGGAACTCTTGGACCGCTCACCGCGTATCGAGAGCAACGTTGCCTTGGATGGAAGATAAAACTCCGTAATGATTCCGACGTTCAATATACGGCTATTTATGCCATCAACGGCTGGGCAGACCTGAAAGTTGTTCCTCCGCATGGCACGGTAAAGGCCGGTTATGTTCTAGGAAGAGAGATTCCCACCTTTCGCTTCGCACCCGAAAGATAGAAGGCGACGAAGCCAAAACAGAAAAATCGGTTTTCCGCCCCTTCTACCAAGGGAGGGCGCAGAGGGGGGAGGAGAGCACGGAGGAATTATTTACCACAGAGACACAGAGAACGCGGAGCTTCAGATTTAAATTTTCAGATTTCCAGAACTCTGTGTCCTCTGTGTCTCTGTGGTAAAACAATATCTCTGTTTCCTCCCTCCCCCTCTGCGTCTTCCGGTCTTCAGACCAGCGGACGCCATCTCGCGAGGATCGTGGAAAAAGGAAAAGTGGTATCGCACCTAACCTAAGGAGAAGTTAGCTGTCAGAACCTAGTTGAATTCGCCTTTGCTTTGTTCTTCGCTAATATCAAAGCCTCGATTCAAGCCCAAATTCTTGACTTGGCAACCGGGAATTTCTTTAGCCCTGAAGTTCACGGACTTCCGGTCGGCCGATTAAATCTACCCCACTACCTAATTCAGAGGTCGCTTTTTTGAGGCTGATCAACTGGTGCAAAAGCTTATGAATTCAAACATCGCCGAATTAATTGTCAAAACCCTGGCCGCCGCCGGCGTCAAACGCATCTATGGTGTCGTCGGCGATTCGCTGAACGGGCTTACCGAGGCGTTGCGAAAGCAAAAGTTGGTAAATTGGGTAACGGTCAGGCATGAGGAAGTTGCCGCTTTCGCTGCCGGTGCTGAGGCCCATCTTACCGGTTCGCTGGCCGTTTGTGCCGGAAGTTGTGGTCCGGGCAATATGCACCTCATCAACGGACTTTATGATTGCCATCGAAGCCGGGTCCCGGTGTTAGCCATCGCAGCCCAGATTCCCAGCCGCGAGCTTGGCAGCCAATATTTCCAGGAAACTCGACCGGAAATTCTCTTCAAGGATTGCAGTCACTACTGTGAACTAATCTCCAACGCCGCCCAGATGCCCTGGGCCCTGGGCTTGGCCATCCAATCGGCCATCGGGCAGAGAGGCGTCTCCGTGATCACCATCCCCGGCGATATTGAATTGCTGGAGGCTCCCACTAATAATCCGCCCCTTTTGAGCGGCCGGCCCTCTCCGCCGACGATCTCTCCTTCCCACGCCGATCTGAGCAAACTCGCGGAACTACTCAACCGCGGCAAGAAAGTATCTATTCTTGGCGGCGCGGGCTGTGCAGGAGCGCACGCGGAGTTGATCCAGATCGCTGACGCCTTGAAAGCGCCGATCGTCCATGCGTTGCGCGGCAAAGAGTATATCGAATACGACAATCCGTTTGATGTTGGAATGACGGGCTTGCTCGGCTTTTCTTCCGGCTACTACGCGATCATGGATTGCGACGCGCTTCTGATGCTGGGAACCGATTTTCCCTATCGGCAATTTTATCCGGAGAAGGCAGCCATCGCTCAAGTCGATATCCGGGCGGAAAATCTCGGACGCCGCACCCGTCTAGACCTCGGACTGGTAGGCGATGTGCGTGATACCCTGGTTGCCCTCCTGCCGATGCTGGAAATCAAGCAGGACCGGGCCCACCTGGACCGAGCGCTCCGGCACTACGCTCGCAATCGCGCTGGTCTTGATCACCTGGCCAGCGGAACGCCCGGCCGGAAACCCATCCATCCGCAGTATCTCACGCGCATGGTCAGCGAAATGGCGGCGGAGGACGCTATCTTTACCGCCGATGTTGGTTCTCCCACCATGTGGGCCGCACGTTATCTCACCATGAATGGCCGACGGCGCCTTCTTGGATCGTTCAACCATGGATCAATGGCCAATGCCATGCCGCAGGCCATCGGAGCTCAGTTGGCGTCCCCTGGACGACAAGTCATCTCCTTGTCCGGTGACGGTGGTTTCAGCATGTTGATGGGCGATTTTCTAACCATTCGTCAGCACAAGTTGCCGGTGAAGATTATCGTCTTCAACAACGGCGCCCTCGGATTCGTCGAGCTTGAGATGAAAGCGGCAGGGTTGGTCGAATATGGCACCACTCTGGATAACCCTGACTTCGCGAAAATGGCCGAAGCCGTTGGAATTCGTGGCTTTCGGGTGGAAGACCCTGCCGACGTCCCAACGGCAATCCAGTCCGCCTTAGCTCACGATGGGCCGGTCCTCGTGGACGCGGTCGTCAACCGGCAAGAACTTTCCATACCTCCCAAGATCGAACTGGCCCAGGCCAAAGGATTCAGTCTCTATATGTTGCGAGCGACCCTCAGCGGAAAGGGCGATGAACTCCTTGACCTGGCAAAGAGCAATCTTTGGCGATAGAAATCTGATTCTTTGGTGTACGGAATCGGTATCCTGACCACCTCGCCCGTAATCGATCGGTTTCGTGGTTCCGATCGCGAATCGACCGTTTAAAAAACTCAGACCTCTGTTGCCTCGGCAAAAAAAAGAGCCTTGCCAATCCGCGCAATTGCCGCCAAGGAGGGCTTCATGAGAACTTGGGCCATCTTGACGGTTGCTCTGGGATTTCAAATCTCGAGCCGCGCCAGCGAGGAGAACGTCAGAACATTTCGTCCGATTGATCCAAATCAACTGGAGGCGAAAGTGCCGCGGGGATTCGGAAAGATCTTTGTCGAGGCTGGGCGAGCAAACAATCTCGATCCTCTCATCCTGGCTGCGATATCTGCGCACGAGTCTGGCGGTTGGAAAAGCCACGTCGCTCGGGTTAAGAACAACTGGATGGGCCTGATGGCCCGGAGCGGGCCTAAACGCTTTTCCAGCCCCGAAGCTTCCATCTTTTACGCTGCGGCTCTCTTAAATCGCAGACCATTCAAAGGCCACTCCACCTTGGCAAGTATTGCTCCCATTTACTGCGCCAGCAATCCCGCGAACTGGAGGAAATCGGTGCACCTCTGGAGTCAGCGCCTGATGCCTCGCTAGCGATTGGTTCCACCTGCGACAGGTCTCGGAGTTCCCGCCAAACACAGACTGTCCCGGAGGGACAACCGATCGTAGCCTGGCACGAAGTGCCTGGGAAGGCACCCCCCAAAGACCCGTCCCGTAGGGCACGGTATGACCGGGCGCAGCTAATCCCAGAGGTATTTCTCGTCGAAATGTGCGCCGTGTTTCTTTAGGAAGGCTAAATACTCTTCTTGAACGGTTCGAAATTTCCTCACCCAATCATCGAATCGGTGCGCACATCTGCACGAATCATACCGTGCCCTACGGGACGGCTCTTTTGGGGTGGTCCTTTCCCAGGCACTTCGTGCCAAGCTACGATCGCACCGTCCCTCCGGGACTTTTCGGAACAGAAACACCGTCCATATACGTGCGCCCTGAAAGCGGCGCTAGAATGTCAGCAACGCCACAAACCGCTTTTCTTTGCCAAGGGCCATTCGGTTCTGGCGCCCTTTCAGGGCGCATTGCAATAAACACATACCCAGGGTAAACCCTGGGCTGAGCTTTCATGCCCCTTCGGGGCGCCGATCCCTGCAGATTTTATCCTTCGTCCTCGGTCCATGAACCCTTTTTTTCGATCGCGCTTCCGGTATGGCACCCTCGGAACATTTCCTATCGACTCAATTCCTCGCTTAGCCTTGACCACGCCTTTTCAGCCGTACGCTCAAACTGCAGCGGGGTTACCGCAATGCCTCCCGCAAGGATCACCTCCGTCTCAGTTCCCGGCCCATCTACGGATTGGCCCCGCGCAAAGTGCAGCCAGCTATAATCACCCCCGCGCGGGTCGGTCCGGCTAGTCACTTCCACCGCTTTTACCAACCCGTACCCTTGACGGGTTACCGTCAACGGCCCGGCGGACTTGGCCGGCACATCAGGGAAATTTACGTTCAGACAGGCATTATTGGCCCAAGCTACCTTCCACAACCTGCGGAGAACTCCAGGAGCAAGTTCACGAGCCGTGTCCCAACGCACCGCATGACGATCGGAGAAAGCCTGGCTAAGCGCGATGGAAGGCACCCCGAGGAGAAGCCCCGCCATGGCGCCGCCAACCGTGCCCGAGAAAACTGTTTCCACCCCAAGATTAGCGCCACGGTTGATACCCGATAGCACAAGATCAGGGAACGCCGGCATGATTTGGCGGGCGGCCACAAATATGCAATCGGCGGGAGTGCCGCTGACTCCGAAACGGCGTTCACCCCGCTTGCTGACCCGAAGCGGGAGATGCAGGCTAATCGAATGCGACACCCCGCTCTGATCTTGCTCCGGAGCCACCACCCAGACTTCCCGCGCCAGCAAAGCGGCAACTGCTTCCAGTACCGCGATTCCGGGTGCTTCTATCCCGTCGTCATTGGTTATTAATA
This sequence comes from uncultured Verrucomicrobiae bacterium, assembly GCA_963808535.1. Lineage (GTDB taxonomy): Bacteria > Verrucomicrobiota > Verrucomicrobiia > Chthoniobacterales > JAFAMB01 > JAFAMB01. The sequence goes on from CAWEGF010000015.1 coordinate 100,626, forward strand.
TTCGGCCGATCTCCGGATCCGGGTCACTCATTTTTCCCTCTTCTCCGGATTGTCCCGCCTGGTCAACTTAAAGTTCTTCATTCATTGCTCTTCTAAAGCGACGACGGGGACGCCGATGCGACTTGCGGGTCCGTCGGGAGGGAGACGTGCACCAACCTGTATCGATGGCTGGCGTCCCGGAGTTCCGGTCGGTTTCGCCAGACTGTCAGATCAATGAATTGCCATTGGAACGGATCAAAGCCAACGACGTGATAAAGAGCTTCCGAAGCCGGTTGACGAGTGGTCCAACTCTTGAGGAATTCAGCAATGGGAGTTTGGCGCGGCAGCGGAATAATTTGCCGCAAGCTATAACGGCTTTCCTGAAGAGCGTCTCTGTCCCCGACTGCTCGGTGGATCAACCAAGACCGAACGCTCGGACGCGCAAAGGTCTGGGAGTAGTTATCGAATAGCTCACTCTCCAGAAGACCGCGCATCGATTCCAAATTCCGCCAGAGATAGATCGAACTATACTCGTTCACGGAGGCATCGGAACGCTCATTAACCGCATAGAGTTTGAAATCCAGGCCGGGATACTCGTCGAATTTGGGAGCCAATTTCACGACCCGCTCCCGGACTTGGTCCATGGAAGAATCATCAGCCAAGGGCGTTTCGTATTGCATCAGGATTTGTGAATGAATGCTCATGAGAATTACCTCTGCGAAACTAAAATAAACCGTCCTTGGCATGAGTAAAATTGATTTGTTTAATGAAACATATTAAGGATCTTCAAGAATGGGAGAATCCCTCTTTGATTTGGAACTCCTTCGGACCTTGGTGTGGGCGGCGGAGACCGGCAGTTTTAAAGAGGCCGCCGAACGGGTCGGCAGGACGCAATCGGCGGTCAGCCTGCAAATGAATCGCTTGGAAAAATTGGTCGGCCTGGCTCCCTTCGAACGAAATGGGCGGGGCGTCACTCTGACCGCTTCGGGAGCCATTCTGGTCGGTTACGCCCGACGCCTCCTGGCTCTAAATGACGAGGCCATGCAGGCCGTGTCAGGGATCGGCGTCGAAGGCACAGTGCGCCTCGGTCTGCTGCAGGACTTTGCCGAAACGATTCTTCCTGGCGTTTTGGCGACTTTCTCTCGCGCCCATCCCGCGGTGGAAGTCGATGTTCAGGTCGAACGTTCCGTCGATTTGCAGCAAGGCATTCGAACCCGGCGACTTGACCTCGCGGTACTCTTTTCCCGGGGTCCGGTGGCTAACTCTTCTACGCGGATCGGGAAATTGCCCATGCGCTGGGTCGTCTATCCCGGATTTCGGCCAGAAGAGTCCTTCCGAATGGTCTTGTTTTCTGCCCCTTGCCTCTTTCGGGAAACTGCGGCGATCCTCTTGGGGCGAAAACCTTGGAAACAGACTTTTACCAGTTCCAGTTTGGCGGGAACCTGGGCTGCGGTTGAGGCGGGTCTCGGGATCTCTCTCAGAACTGAGCTCGGAATTCCTGCCCATCTGGAAACGCTTTCGCGACTGCCCGGCACCGGACAATTGCCGATGGTTAACATTGAACTGCTGCAGAGTCGAACCACGCCGGTCATCACCCGTCTGAAAGACTGCCTGCTGCAACGAGCCAATTTTTCCGGCGGCTTACGACGTTCGCCATGAAAATCGGAAACCTGCTACCGTGCATGTGCGGCGATGAAGATCGCAACCTTTAACATCAATAACATCAATCGGCGGTTAGCTAATCTGCTGGCCTGGCTTGACAAAGCAAGACCCGACATTGTTTGTCTCCAGGAGCTCAAGACCCCAAACCAAATGTTTCCCGCCGCAGCCCTCGAATCTGCCGGCTATGAAGCGGTCTGGGAGGGACAGCCAACCTACAATGGAGTCGCCATCCTCTCTAAATGCGGGACGCCAGTGGTCACCAGACGCAGTCTTCCAGGAGATTCCAAGGATCACCAAAGCCGTTACCTCGAAGCGGCCGTCCGTGGCGTTTTAATCTCTTGCCTCTATTTGCCCAACGGCAATCCCCAGCCGGGACCGAAATTCGACTACAAGCTCGCCTGGTTCGATCGCCTGATCGCCCACGCCCGGAATCTGTTAGCCGCAGACGTGCCGGTGATTTTGATCGGCGATTTTAACGTAGTACCCACCGATTTCGATATCTATCCGACCAAGTCTTATTCCAGTAATGCTCTGCTGCAGCCCGAGAGCCGGGCACGCTTCGCCCGTTTGTTAAAGCAAGGATGGACGGACGCCATTCGCACTCGGCACCCCAATCAACCCTCCTATACATTCTGGGATTACTTACGAAATCGTTGGACGCGCGACGCCGGATTACGTATCGACCACCTGCTTCTTAGCCCCAATATGCGCGAACGTCTCCTCGACGCCGGAGTCGATAAATGGGTGCGCGGCGAGGAAGGCGCCAGCGATCATGCCCCGGCTTGGATTTCTTTGCGGTCGGACTCATGAATCACCGAAGCCGCAATCCTACACTGAGGCACTCAAGATCGCTTGCAGACTGGCTTGCCTCTCGGGCGGGAGCGAGGTCTTTAAGATCTTGCCGCCGGATCCTTTTAATTCTTCCAGCACCCTGTCGCGGGTCGCGTTTTTCACTAGGACAAAAAGCGTCGAACTACCCGGAATCATGGAGGCGGCCAGTTCTTTCATGAATGGATCATTAATCCCGGCCTCGGCCAGCGAACTCGAGACTGCATCGGCCGCCAACCCCAACAAGGGATTCATTAAAATCAAACCGCTGATCGGCCCACAAAAAGCGGAGCTGGCCACATGAGCGGCGGTCAAGTTGACGGCATGATGCAACTTAACTTTCCCTGTCTCATCCCGGATAGCCACGACCGCGTCTTCCAGATCCAGCAGATCTTCACTTTGCAACTTGAGGAGCTTAAGACGAACCTCTTCCGCCAGATAGATGTCATCGTATCCGACCACGACTAAGGTGCTCATTTCCTGTTTATTCTCTCTCGCGGCGGTTAATTATTATGGATCCCGTGGCCGGCCGATCGCAAAAAAAAGATTGCTCGGATGGGCAAACGACAGGGTGAAGATCAGTTAAAGACAAATTCCCTGGCAGTTTTTTCGGCCAGGACGGCGGCTTTTCCCGTTCCCCAAGCGTTGATACACCAATAGGAGTCATCCGTTCCAGAAATAATCACCACTGCAGTCATTTCACCCTGGCGATTGCCGAAGACGGCCGGAAAACGGATCGCTCCAGAATCCCACCTTCCATTCACGCTCAGTGAGTTGATCTTCGGCATCTTGCCAGGTGCCGGATCGTTACAATTTTTGGAGAAAGTCTTGTAGAGGCTCTCCTCCACCGCGCTTTTGCTCCCCGGAGCATTGGTCATTTTCATGACCACGATATAGACGCCATTGAAATAGGCGCTTCGTTGCGCCATTTTTTGCACCTTTCCACGGGTCTCCGCCGGAAGCTTGGCCAGCGGAAATTCTACCGGCGAACCGAAACCCACGGGCATCCTGAGAGACAACCGGTCGTCAAATGACTGTGACGTTGCCGGGCGGGTGATCTCCTCCCGGCCCGGTTGGTGGCGGTTGGCTAAAATATCCGGCAGTCGCCATCCGTACCGCGTCCCGACGAAAACCACCAGTACCAGGACCAAGCCTCCCAGGATCCATTTTTTTCTCGTGGTGAGCAAAGTCACCTTCATCTCTCGCCGGCGGGACATCTCTTTTTCTCGCAACTGCCAGGCGCGGCCGCCTCGCCCATTGGCCCGTAAACGTCTTACGATCTCGCCGCGTTCAAAGCAGCCTGCAGTTTGGCCTCGTCCTCGTGCGAGAGAGAAGTCTTCAAGATCCGGCCACCCGTACCCTTCAGCTCCTCCAGCACCTTGTCTGGGGTAGCCTTCTTTACCAGGACGAACAGCGTCGAACTACCCGGAGTCATGGTGTCCGCTAATTCTTTCATGAAGTTATCGTCAATACCCAAATCGGTCAGCGCGCCGGAGGCAGCACCCGCGGCGGCACCTACTGCGAAACCCAACAAGGGATTAAGAAAAATCAGTCCGATTAAGGATCCCCAGAAACCGCCGCTGACCGCGCCCGCGGCAGTCAGATTGAGTGCTTGATGCAACTTGACTTTACCCTTCTCGTCCTTGACGGCAACAACCGCATCTTCAAGATCCAGCAGATATTCGCTTTGCAATTTTCGAAGTTTTAGACGGACCTCTTCCGCCTTGTACGGCTCATCATATCCGACCACAACTAACGTGCTCATAATTTTGGGTTCTCTCCAGGTTTTCTCTTTCGTGAATGGTTTTCCCGCCACTGTTTGTCTCCAGTCGCCGCGAAGTACTCAAGCGCCAAAACCGGACAACTTACTGATTTTCCAAAATTGGCGTTGTGACATTCGCAACGCAACTCCAGCGAAGATCAGGCTGTTTTGTCGGGAATTGCGTAACACGATTTCTGCCGCCCCCTTCAGGGCGGTTCCGTTAGAAATATAAACCCAGGCTGAAGCCTGGGCTATGCTTTTATGGCCCTTTGGGCCGTCGGACTGGCCACCGGCGTATACACCTTCGTCCTGATACGCTCCCCGGCAAGCTCCACACAAATTTGGCCTTGGGCGGTTGCAAAACTACGCAAGGGTGCAGCGTTTCGGGACCCCTCATCACAGCAGGAAGCGATAAATAGGCTTCCGAAGCTAACCCTGGGGCTTCTATTGATTTATTGATTTCATGTTCTTCGAAGTCGGGGATCGCTGCGGACTGTGGCGCTTAGTTCAAAAAAAAACTAACGCGACGAATGGGACCTTCCGCGGCCTGAAAGGCCATGAAAGCATAGCCCAGGCTTCAGCCTGGGTTTATATCTCTAGCGAAACCGCCCTGAAGGGGCGGCAGAAATTATCACGCTGCCCCTGGGACAAAATACGGGAAACGCCGAGCTGGGTTAAACTTGCTATCCGATTGCGCGACAATATGTAACCTTTAAAATACGATTTGACAAGTTACAAAAGGTGAGGCAAAGTTCTAACCGATGAAACTTGGCTATAACGGCTTATCACCTCTTACCCCTGCCTCGCCCCGGGCATTTCGCCTTCGGCTTCTGTAAACCAACATCCGGGCATCGTTCGCTGGAACCCGCCCGGCGATCAAATCACTAAAAATCGCTCCTCGAAAAAACAGACGCCATGGCAGCTAAATTCATGCAACTTGTCCTTACTCCCGCCGTTGAGCAGGCCCAGGACAAATACTTCGGGAAACACCAGGTGGTGAAGAGTGCACCGGATACCGATCCGCTGACTTCTAGCGAAGCCTACTTCATCGAGTCGCGCGACAGCTTCTATATGGCGACCGTCAGCGAGACCGGATGGCCTTATGTGCAACATCGTGGAGGTCCAACCGGCTTCGTAAAAGTGCTGGGACCGAATCTGATCGGATTTGGAGATTTCAAGGGCAACCGTCAACTGGTCAGCACGGGTAACCTCGACGGCAGCGATCGGGTTGCCCTCTTCATGATGGACTATCCGTCCCGCACTCGCCTGAAGTTGCTCGGCCATGCTCGTGTGCTCGACGCGCGCGAACATCCGGAACTGGTTCTTCAACTCGTCCCCGAGCAGCTCCGCAACAAGGTGGAACGACTATTCCTCATCCAGTTGATTTCCTACGATTGGAATTGCCCGCAATATATCACTCCCCGCTTCACCGCCGCAGAGGTCGAAGAATATGCTGGACCGCTGAAAGCCCGGATCGCTGAATTGGAAGCACAATTGGCCGCGCGAGACGACCCAGAGCATGGCAAGCCATCGGCCACCCAGCCTTCCGAGGAGCAGTGGTTACCAGGCACTAGCCCCGCCATCGACGCCGATAATTTGGCCGTTAATGAAGGCCCCCGCGGGCGAGGCCAACAATAGCGCCAAGCCGGCGACATCTTCGGCCTCCCCGATTCGGCCCATGGGCACCCGCGCGGTAGCGCGGGCCAACGCGTCGGGGGTATCCCAAAGGAAGCGGGAGAAATCGGTGCGCACGGCGGTCGGGGCGATGCCGTTGGTCCTGACCTGGAAAGGTCCCCATTCAACTGCCATGGTCCGGACCAATTGGTTGACGGCGGCTTTCGTGGTGGCATACACACCGACTCCGGCCCTTCCTCGGACACCAACGATACTGGACATGATGATGATCGAGCCGTCCCGACGGGCCACCATGTCCGGCGCGACCAGGTTCGCCAGCAACAAATTGTTCCGGACATTCGAAATCATCGCCTCGTCAAAGACCGCCGCTTCCACTTTTTCGAGCGGTCCGACCGGCGCTTCCCCCGCGGCATTGCAAACCAGGATATCGGGTTTCCCGACTTGGGACTGAGTAGAGGCGACCAGCGTTTTCAGGGTCTCGCTGTTTCCAATATCAGAGGCAATTCCGATGCATTGTCCCGGTTCTGGACTGATCTCCGCCGCCACCCGCTCACAATCGGTTTGTTGGCGGCTGGAAATAACAACCCGTGCTCCAGCTTGAGCCAGAATCGCGGCAATGCACCGACCCATCCCTTTCGAAGCCCCGGTGACGAGCGCAACGCGCCCGGAGAGATTAAATCCGTTTAAGATGTTGGTACTCATAGTTTCTTTATATTGGAAGACAATCACCTCAAGAAGGCGGCGACGTTTCCTCCATCCACGGTGGTCACATTTCCCGTCGTCTTCAGGTCCAAAGCCTGGTGAACGAATGCTTGCGCGACATCTTCCGCCGTTACTTCGCAGCCTAATAGATTACCGGCCATATAGTCCTCTTCGGTGAGTCCTCGAGATTGCGCCCGGGACTTGACCAATTCGTCAGTCAGAAGACCGCTCCGGATCCGGTCAGCGTTCACCGCGTTTACCCTGATCTTGTCGCCGCCGTGTTCCAAGGCATACTGCCGAGCCAAAGATAAGGTCGCGGCTTTCGGAATGCCGTAGCTTCCAAAATTTGGACCCGGATTGATGGCCTGTTTGGAAACATTAAAGAGGATTGCGCCACCGGTACCTTGCCACCGCATCACGCGCACCGCATTCTGAGCGACCAACTGATGGGCAAAAAAGTTTAGTTCGAAGCTCTTTCGCAACAAGTCGCTTGAGAGCGTTGCTATCGGGCCGGGCCACGCCGCACCGGCGTTCGACACTACCACGTCGATTCCTCCAAAACGCTCGCAAACCCGATCAAAAAGGTGCCTTACCGATTCTGCTTGGGTCACGTCGCAAGCGATGCCTAACGCGGTTCCGTTGATCGAACGAGCCACTTCCGCCGCCTTCTCTCCGTCCAGATCAGCCACGGCAATTTCTGCGCCTTCACATGCGAACGCTCTCCCGATGGCGCTCCCAATGGTTCCCGCGCCGCCAGTGACCAGGACTACCTGGCGGCTAAGCCGCGGTTCGGAAAGTCCTCGCAATTTAGCTTGTTCGAGAGACCAATATTCCATCTCAAATTGTTGACTCTCATTCAGTGAAGAGAAGTGACCGATCGACTCGGCAGCGGTAATGGTGTCGATCCAGATTTCCGCGAGATCGGCGACGATGGCGGCTTCCTTGGCCGATTTCCCGACCCCGAAAACTCCGATCCCCGGGACCAAGGCGACTCGAGGGAGCGGATCGAGCGGGGTTTTCGAGGACAAAAGTTGAGCGTTGTTACGATCGAAGTAGTTTTGATAGCTGGCCATGTAGTCGGCAATCACTGCGGCGGTTCGGCGCCGGAATTCCGGTAAGGCATCAGCCTCCGGGAAAGACAAGATCAGCGGAAACCCTTTCGTTCGAATCAAGTGATCCGGCGTAACAGTTCCGCGGTTCGCATAGTCCTGTACTTCCTGACCGTTCACGAATTCCAGAACCTGATCGGAACAGCGGAAATCGAGAATCCAACGTTTCAGGTTCCCTGTTGGTTCCGCATTTGCTAGACAACCTCGCAAAATCGGCGCGAGATCCGCCGTCCGCCCGATTTCCTTTTTCGGCTGGAGAACCGGCCATGAAGACGGAGCTTCGCCGGTTCTTTTGCACGAACCCGGCAGCCAGGTTATTGAGGTCAATGGTCCGGAGATAAGATTCTTTGGCGCTTTCCCCGAAGGTGAACAACCCATGTTTCAGTAGCACCAGTCCTTCGACTTCCGGATTGCGCCGAAAAGCACTCGATGCCGCCTTAGCCAAAGAGAATCCCGGCATGATATAAGGAACATAACCCACGCGATCCCCAAACACCTGGCGGGCAAACTTTTCGCCGTTCTCTTGATCAACCAAGGCTAAAACATCCGAGGCATGAGAATGATCGATATATTTGTGCGGAAGAAAAGCGTGGAGCAGGGTTTCCACCGATGGCGTAGGCGCCGACGCATCCATCAGGCAAACCCGGAGATAGTTGACCATGGCCTCATCGGTCAACTGTTCGAGTTGTTCTAGTTTGAGAAGTGGCTCCAACCGGACGGCCGGAAGTCCCTTTGGTTCGATGGTGGCCAGGTCCCATCCGCTTCCCTTCACCCGCAGAACGTTAGTCTCGACCCCGAAGAGATCTGTTTCGGTGGTTTTAACGGAAGTGTTCCCACCGCCGTGCAAAACTAGTCGCGGTTCGCGGCCAAGAAGGCGAGAGGTAAAAATTCGGAGAGCAACATCCGGATGGTTATAACGGGCAACGTACTCGGTAGCTTCGGCATCACTCCATAGATTCTGAATCATAATTATAAGTCGAACCCACGCTTTTTTTGCGGCCGGGGCAAGTGAGGGACGGAACCGGGTTTCGCCGCGGTTCAGGAAATCTCCCAATATAAACATTTGTCAACTTCCGACGTCAAATGTAGAAAGCCTGACACGGTTTGAGGTTACCCCCCGGTCGTTGAAGTTCCTTGCCTAGACCATCGTTGCTTCTCGACCCCAGAAAAAAATGAGGAACCGCCCGCCGACTGCCTCCGCTTATGACTAAAGTCGTTTCCCTCGGAATTCACATTGTCGATGTCCATGGTCACCCGGTGAGCGAAGTTCCGCCGGGGCAAGGTCTCGCCCTGCTAAAACAGATACGGTTCACGGTCGCAGGAACCGCCGCCGGCACCTCGATTGATATGGCCAAACTCGGACTTGAGGTGTTTGCCATGGGAGCGATCGGCCAGGATGAAATTGGGGATTTCCTCCTGGCGACCATGCAGCGTTTTGGCGTCGACACCAACAATTTGGTTCGCAAGTCGCAAGCCCAAACCTCTTGTACAATGTTGCCGATCCGTCCCAATGGCGAGCGACCGGCACTCCACGTGATCGGCGCGAATGGCGAGTTGACCATCGATGATATTAATTTCGACGCCATCGCCGCAGCCAAGTTTCTCCACATTGGCGGAGCTCCGCTGATGCTGAAGTTCGATGGTGAGCCTGCCAGCCGGGTTTTAAAATTCGCGAAAGAACGCGGGGTAATTACCACCTTCGATTTGCTCGGGATTCCCCAGCCCAATCTTGCGGATCTGATCAAGGTTTGCCTTCCTTACGTCGACTTTTTCATGCCCAATTACGAAGAGGCAGTTATGATTTGTGGGCTGACATCAGTTGACGAAATCCTGCGCTGTTTTTTGGACCAGGGTGCGTCCCAGGTCGTGATTAGGCTCGGCGAAAAAGGCAGCACCGCCGGTCGGTTGGAAAATGGGACTTTAAGAAGATTCAACACTCCGGCCTTTGAAGTCCCAGTAGTGGATTCGACCGGTTGCGGGGACGGCTACAACGCCGGCTTCATCAAAGGTTTATCTTTGGGATGGGATCTCGAAGAATGCTGCCGGCTGGGTTGTGCCTGCGGCGGATTGGTCATTCAGGGACTCGGTTCGGATGCCGGTATCGAAAACTTCGATCAAGTCATGAATTTCGCTCGGGACCAAAACCAAAGTCCTCCATCAAGAATCGCCAGCGAGCACCCGAAAGAACGCCAAGTTGGCTCCTTCACCCAGCCCTGCCCGATCTTTGCGATTCCGTGTGAAATCCTCTTTCTGACCGGGATTTTTACACACAAGAGATCACAAAGGTCCGCAAAGATCCGATCTTGGAAATGGATGACCCCTTCGATCAATAGTTCATCCGTTTCGCTCTTGCGATCTCCGTGTGAAATCCTCTTTCTGACCGGATTTTTTACACACAGAGATCACAAAGGTCGCAAAGACCGAGTTTGGAAATGGATGACCCCTTCGATCAATAGTTATCCGTTTCTTTGCGATCTTTGCGATCTCCGTGTGAAATCCTCTTTCTGACCGGATTTTTTACACACAGAGATCACAAAGGTCACAAAGACCGATTTGGAAATGGATGACCCTTTGATCAATAGTTATCCGTTTCTTTGGATCTTTGCGATCTCCGTGTGAAATCCTCTTTCTGACCGGATTTTTTACACACAGAGATCACAAAGGTCGCAAAGACCGATTTGGAAATGGATGACCCCTTCGATCAATAGTTATCCGTTTCTTTGCGATCTTTGCGATCTCCGTGTGAAATCCTCTTTCTGACCGGATTTTTTACACACAGAGATCACAAAGGTCACAAAGACCGATTTGGAAATGGATGACCCCTTCGATCCGTAGTTGTCGGTTCCTTTACGATCTTGGCGACCTTCTGTGACCTCACTTCTGTGAAACGGCCCCTGGGCGCCGCACACTAAAGCCTTTGATTCGGTCAGGCTAAGCGGGTAAACGTCTAGCCACGCGAGACAAACGACACCTGTGGCTGAAAAAATACCAGATCAAAAAGAGACACCATTTATTTGGTTTCTTTTGCTATCCCTCATTTTGAACATTGGAGCAGCGTTGTCTGGCTATTATTTTAAGCTTCCGGAAAAAAAGGTCGAACCGGATATCGAGCTAACCGCCATTGATACTAACGATGTTCCTCCTCTCGGAGAACCAGATGCCGCGGAAGCGCCGCCACCCCCTCCTCCCGAGCCTGTCCCGCCCCCCCCGCCTACACCGCCGCCAGTTGTTGAGCCAACGCCGCCGCCTTTGGATAAGCCGGAGTTCGAAGTGCCCGAACTGCCTCCTACCCCAACACCTACCCCAACACCTACTCCGACTCCAACTCCGACTCCAACTCCGACTCCAACCCCAACTCCTACTCCTACCCCAACTCCAACTCCTACTCCAACTCCTACTCCCACCCCAACTCCTACTCCGACACCCACTCCGACTCCGA
>CAWEGF010000016.1:0-133923 GCA_963808535.1 uncultured Verrucomicrobiae bacterium
TCCCCGTCGCGACGTACGGTTTCACCATTTTCGCGGGGTCAACCACGCGATCGAATTCGTCCTCCGAGACGAAGCCGAGCTTAAGCGCCGCAGCCTTCAGAGTGAGGTCGTTGTCCATCGCATAGTGGGCGATCTTCGACGCCTTGTCATAGCCGATGACCGGGGCGAGCGCCGTGACCAGCATTAGGGAACGATCCACATACTCTTTGATCTTTTTCAGATTCGGCTTGGTGCCTTCGATCAAAAACCGGCCAAAGTTAGTACAGCCGTCCGTCATGATAGTAATGGAATGAGTGATGTTGAAGATCATCAGAGGCTTGTAAACATTCATCTCGAGATAACCGCCCGCACCCCCGAAACCGACCGCCACGTCATTGGCCATCACTTGCACCGCGATCATGGTCAAGGCTTCGGCTTGAGTCGGATTCACCTTCCCCGGCATGATGGAAGAACCCGGCTCATTTTCCGGGATGATCAACTCGGCGAAACCAGCCCGCGGTCCGCAGGACATCAGCCGAATGTCATTGGCGATCTTGTAGAGGGAGACGGCCAGGGTGCGCAGAGTGCCAGAAAGTTGCACCAGAGCGTCATGAGCACCTTGCACGGTGAATTTGTTCGGGGCGCTGACAAAAGGCAAAGCCGTGAGCTGAGCGATCTCGGCGGCGGCTGCCTCGGCAAAACCGGGCGCCGAGTTAATGCCGGTACCCACCGCCGTGCCACCCAGAGCAAGCTGGTAGACACCAACCAACGCATCGTCGAATCGTTTCAGGTTGTCCGCCAACATACCTGCGTAACCCGACCATTCCTGCCCGAGGGTCAGAGGTGTGGCGTCCTGCATATGGGTACGGCCGATCTTAATGATATCTCGCCACTCCTCGGCTTTGGCAGCTATTCGGTCGTGCAGGGTCTTCAACGCCGGAATCAGCCGCTGCTTCACGTTAACTGCCGCCGCGATGTACATGGCGGCCGGGAAAGAGTCGTTAGATGATTGCGCCATGTTGACGTGATCATTCGGGTGAACCGGCGTCTTGCTAGCAAGCGGAGTATCGGCCAGTTGGCAGCAGCGATTGGAGATCACCTCATTCACGTTCATGTTAAACTGGGTGCCGCTTCCGGTCATCCAGACATGGAGCGGAAACATGTCGGCATGCTGACCGGCGAGTATTTCATCACAGACCTGGGCGATCAATTGATGAGGCTGGTCCTCCAGCCGCTTGCTGGCATGGTTGGCGTTGGCGGCCGCTTTTTTCAGAATGGCATAGGCGGTAATCATCTCACGCGGAATAAGATCCCGGCCGATGCTGAAATGTTCTAGGGAGCGTTGGGTTTGAGCTCCCCATAATTTATCGGCTGGAACCTTGACCTCGCCAAGGCTGTCAGTTTCGGTGCGATATTCAGCCATAACAATCAACAGAGTTTGAATTTAGAGAATGGATCGACGAATTCGATCAAGCAGACGGTTCAGCCACTCTAGCCCAAATTCTGAATTTTAAACTGCCGATTCCACGGAAAAAAATGAAGGCTAGTGCACCAAGTCGGTGACTGGTGTAGTGGCGTTGCGATCAAAATGGGTCACTGGCCAGGCTGCACTAATACGAAGCTTCAATGATCTGCAACATCTCGTCGGGTCCTGGTACTCTTGGGTTGTTGCGATAGTACGGGAAGACCATCACCTTCTGGACTAGAGCGGCGAGTTCGTCTTCGGCAAATCCGAAGTCTCTTAACGTGCAAGCCAGGCCGAGGCGAGCGACAAACGCCTGCACCAAATCCGGGCATTGCTGGGCAGCAACCGGAGCCGGAATCCCCTCGAGCGCAGGTTCCAACAAGCGAGCGAGAGTGGCGAACATGGTGATACCGGACGGCCAGATAAACTCCAGGCAGGCCCGATAGATCGAAGCCAAAGCCAGACCGTGAGGAACTTCCGGGAACATCCCGCCAATGGCCATGGCGATCCCGTGAGGCAGCGCCAGACCGGATTCGCAGGTAGCGAGTCCAGCTAAGGTATCCGCCCAAGCCAAACTGCTGCGGGCACCCAAATTGCTACCGTCCCGAACAGCCGATGGTAGATGCTTGACGACGCGACTGACTGCTTCCCAGCCCAACAGTTCAGTCAGTGGACTGCTCTGAGGGTTCCAAATCGATTCGCAAGCGTGAGAAAAGGCAGCAAAGCCGGCGGCCGCAGTAACTTCGGTGGGAACCGAGAGCATCAGCTGCGGATCAATAATTGCCGCTCTCGGAATCAAATGGTCGCTGGACAAAGCGAACTTATCGCGAGAGCCGGTGTTAGTGATGGCGGCCAACCGATTGACTTGCGAGCCGGATCCTGCGGTGGTGCCGACAGCGACCACCGGCAGGGTTCGCGCCGTTGGAGGTTGCTGGCCGGCCAAGTAATCCCAACTTATTCCTTGGTGGGTCGCTTCCACAGAAATCGCCTTCGCGGCGGCGAGGCTGGAACCACCGCCAATGCCAAGAATAACATCCGCCTTAAATGTTCGGGCCAACTTTGCCCCCGTAGAAACCAAAGCGACTGTCGGATTCGGGTTCACACCCTCGAAATGCTCCCACTCGAGGCCGCGGTGTTCCAAGAGTTCGCCCACGATCGGATAAAGATCAGCCAGGGCACCCTTTTTTGGTCCACTGACGATCAGGCATCTCTGACCATAGCGACGGACGACCGTCCCGATCTCGCTAATTCTGCCGTTTCCAAAAATGATCTCACCGGCAGGGTGATATTCGAACGCTTTCAAGAGAGGACCACGGGCAGTAATTCAGGAATGGCCGGATTTCAGGAGTTCCAGAGGAGATCCGCGGATTTACACCTTCTTTGGGCGGGATCGCCAGAGAGTTACCCGCGTCTTGATGAGGTCAGAGGCGCCAAAAACAATGAGCGTCAGGATCAGCACGGAGCCGGTGACAATTTGTTGTTCTTCCGGCGTAACTCCGGCCAGGCCGAGCGCGTTTTGGACAAAGGCCAGGACCAGAAGGGCGATCAGGACGCCGGGCATGGTGCCGGCCCCGCCAAAAATATTGACCCCTCCGAGGACAACGGCGGTGATCACGGGGAGTTCGAGCCCGGTCGCGGTGTCTGAACGCGCACTGGCCAGATAGGCGGTTAAAATGATCGCCGCCAAGGCCGACATCGCTCCCGAGGCGATAAAGAGACCGAGAGTGGCTCGTTTAACGTTGATCCCGGAGAAACGGGTCGCCTCCAGGTTGTTACCGATGGCGTACAACGCCCGACCCCAATGAGTCGAGTGCAGGAAAAACGCGAACCCAACAAACAACAAAACGAAGATCAACGAACTCCATGGAATTGGGCTGCTACCGATCGTCCCGAACCCAATGTTCTGATACCATTCCGGAAAACCGCTCACCCCACGCTCGTTAAGAACAATTTGGGCAATGCCCCGATACAATGCCAGGGTCCCGATGGTGACGACCAGAGAAGGAAGTGCTCCATAGACCACGATCAATCCATTAACCAGTCCCGCGAGCGTTCCAACCACTAGCCCGAGCATCATGGCAAATCCGACCGGGAGTCCATGCTCAAGACACACGGCCATAAACGCGGCGCAGAGCCCGACAATCGAACCGACTGAAATATCAATCTCGCCGATGACAATGATCAAGGTCATCGGTAGAGCAACAATAGCGGCTGGCGCCATCCCGGCCAGGGCAATGGAAATGTTCGAGGAAGTCAGGAAATATCGAGAAACCTGCGAGCCGCAAATAAAGGTCCCGATCAAGACGAGGAGCAGGAACACCTCCCACCGCGCGAGAGATCCGCGTAACCACGCCGATGGCTTGGCGCCGATGCTCACTCGATCCTCCCGGATCTTTGCCGGTTCCGACGAGACTGGCGCTCTGCCCGCTCAGACCGTCGCGCCAGCCGACTGTAGAAGAGCACAGTAACCAGGATGGCAGCCCCAAAAACCGCTTGGAGCCAAAACCGGTTAATCCCCAGAAGTTGGACGCCATTTTGCAAGACCGCGAAAATAATCGCGCCAAGAGCCGCGCCATAGACAGATCCACTGCCTCCGAAGATGCTTACTCCGCCCACCACCACCGCGGAGATCGCTTGGAAATGGAGATCGGGAGCGATCACGGCATCCACCGTCCCAAAGCGAGCCCCCCACAAAACCCCCACTAATCCGCACAATAAGCCAGAAACAATGAAGACCAGCGAAATGTGCCCCCGATCGCTGATGCCGGCAAAACGCGCGCTCTCCTGGTTACTGCCGAGTGCATAAATATTGCGACCGGTTCGCGTGAAACGGGTTACTAAACCGAACCCGACAGTGAGAAGGATGGCCAACCAGACGAGTAGTGGAACGCCGGCCACCTGAAAGCGCGCAATGTCTCCGTAGCTGTCTGGCAACACCGTAGCCGAAATCTGCCGGCCGCCCGCAAAGACAATCACGGCGCCCCGGTAAATGGCCAACGTTCCGAGAGTGGCGACAATCGCCGGAATCCGAAAGACGGCGACCAGCAAAGCGTTCACGGTGCCGAGCAAGGCTCCAACCGCACATCCGAGAAGGACCACCGAGAGGATTCCTCCGTCTGGATGATGCTCCAGCCAGGAGGCGGAAATGAAGGCGCTCGTCGCGACCATGGCGCCCACTGAGAGATCAACCTGGCGGGCGATGATGACGACGGCTTCGCCCAAGGCAACGATGCATACGAGAGTGGCCGAGAGAGCAACCTGCTCGAGGTTGGCGCCCTGCAAAAAGCGGGGTTCGCGAATCGTCACTGCCGCGCAGATGATGAAGAGAGCGAGGATAAGGCCTAGTTCCGGGATCCGCAGGAAACTTCCGATCAAATCGCGGGCCGGCCGCGGCGAAGAAACGGTCTTCGGTTCGAGGGATCCGGTCAGCACACTGGTCAGGGACCGGCCGCAGGCTGTTCCCGGGTGGCGTGAGCCGCGGCCAGCAATATAGCCTCACGATCGAACGAAGCACGATGGGATTCGGCTACGCTCCGGCCGCCGCGAAAGACGAGGATCCGATCGGCCATGCCAATGACCTCCTGGGCATCGTCGCTAATCAGGATGACAGCCATCCCTTGGACCGCCAACTGGGAAACAATGCGATGGATCTCGGCTTTGGCTCCGACGTCGATGCCTCGCGTCGGCTCATCAAGGATGAGAACTCTGGGGGATGGAATCAGCCATTTCGCCAGTAAAACCTTCTGCTGATTTCCGCCTGAGACGGTGTCGGTCCGCTGCTCGATCCCGGTGGCGACCACCCGCATCCGGGTGGCAAATTCCTGAGCGATCTTCGCCTCCGCGGCGCGGTCGACCAAGCCAAGTCGATTGGAAAGTTTGCGTAAAATCGGGAGGGTCTCGTTGGCCCGAATCGGAAATTGAAGCACCAGCCCTTGCTGATGACGATCTTCTGGCAAGAATGAAATTCCCAGGCCCATCGCTTCCCGAGGTGAGCGAGGCCGGACGACCTCGCCACCCACCCGGATCTCGCCTCGGTCAGGTTCAATAATGCCGAAGAGCATTTGAGCGACCTCGGAGCGACCCGCCCCAATCAGTCCGAAGAAGCCGAGGATCTCGCCGGCCCGAACTTCAAAGCTGACCTCTTCTACGAAGCCAGCTCCGGAGAGACCTCGGACCGCAAGGACTGGGGGACCGATTTGGGCTTCTTCCTTCGGGAAAAAGGCTCCGGGTTCAGTTCCAATCATATGACGAACCGTTTGTTCCGGAGTGAGATCGACGGCGGGCAGGGTGACAATGCGTTTGCCGGAGCGCAAGATCGTCACCTCGTCCCCCCACCCAAGAATCTCATCGATAAAGTGACTGATGAAAAGAATAGCCACCCCTTGCCTTTTGAGCTGTTCCACGATTTCCAATAAGCGGTCGATCTCGCGACTGGAAATGGTCGACGTCGGTTCGTCCATGACCAGAACACGCGCATCGATCGACAAAGCTTTAGCGATTTCGACAGCTTGCCGCTCCGCGATGCTGAGGATTTTCACCGGAACCCGAACGTCGATTTCCAAATGGAGACTGGCTAACAATTCTCGAGACCTGCGGGTCATCGCCGCCCAATCGATTCCACCCCTTCGCCGCGGCTGACGACCGACAAATACGTTCTCCGCGACCGAGAGATCGGGAAAAATCGCCGGGTGCTGATGAATAACGGCGATGCCCTGGCGTCGGGCGTCGGCGCTGCTGAGGATCGTTGTCTCAACGCCATCCCTTAGAATCCGGCCGCTATCCGGTTGATGGATTCCGCCAAGAATTTTAACCAGGGTGCTCTTCCCTGCCCCGTTCTCACCGGCCAGAGAAAGGACACGCCCGGCATGAAGCCTCAGATCGACTCCGCTCAGGACCTCAACGGGCCCAAAGCGTTTGGTGATACCGCGAAGTTCGATGACCGGAGGCACCGAACTTGATCCGGGATTAATTTCGTTCAACTTGCGCGCCCTGCTGGCTTCCCTGGGCTCTCCTGATTGCGCCGGTTTCACGTTGTATGACACGGGGGCTGCAACTCCCCAGCTACACCCCCCGCGTCCTCCCTAAACAACGTTTAAAAGTTATAGTCTTTGATATTATCCGGCGTGAATTGCAACGGCTCGCCAGTGACGATCTGCCCCGTCGAGTCGATCTCATATTTGCCCGGCCACTTTCCCTCGGTGATGGTAAAGGAATCGCCGGCCTTTCCCTGAATCTTTCCTTCGACCAGGTTCTTGGCGGCGTAGTAGGTGACATAGCCAAGCTTGATAGGATCCCATAGGTAGAAACCCTGGATCGTACCATCCAGCATGTATTTCCCGGTGATGCTCGGGACGCAATTGCCGGACACTTTGATCGCGCCCGCCTTGTGGACAGACTCGAGGGCGCGGGCCACCGCGGGCAGGCCCGGGCAGGTCGGGGCGAAGATTCCCATCAGATCAGGATATTTAGTAGTCAAGGCGACAGTAGCGTCGAAAGCCTTTTGCTCGTTGTCATAGCCGTACACCTCGTCCACGATCTGGATGTCCGGGTACTTCTTGATCTCATC
Organism: uncultured Verrucomicrobiae bacterium; assembly: GCA_963808535.1. Classification (GTDB taxonomy): domain Bacteria; phylum Verrucomicrobiota; class Verrucomicrobiia; order Chthoniobacterales; family JAFAMB01; genus JAFAMB01. Next base: position 7,011 of record CAWEGF010000016.1, read on the forward strand.
ACGAAAGGCGGCAATCCAGGCGTTCTGGTTAGCGGCCGTGGGCTGCGCGGAAACGATCGCCACTTTACCCTTTGGCCCCATCGCCTCCACCAGCAGTTTGGCGCCGTATCTGCCGATCGAGTCGCTGGTCGACTGATTAACAAAAAATGGACGTCCATCCGGAGCCGAGTCGGCGTCGAACGTCACCACCTTGGCCCCGAGCTTTTGGGCTCTCTTCATGGCCGGGACCACCGCATCAGGATCGCTGGCCGCGATCGCGATCGCGGGAATATGGCGGTCGGCCAGGTTATTGATGAGCTCGACCTGTGCCTGGCCGCTCGATTGGGTAGGTCCATAGTTATTGGCGGATCCCCCAATCTCTTTAGCCGCGATTTTAGCGCCCGTCAGGGTGGCGTTGTAGTACGGGTTAGTGGTCTCCTTGATCACCATCGCCAGCTCAAAATTATCGTCTCCAGCCGCCTTGGCGGACGTTATCCAGGTTGTCAAAACAGGAAAGGTCGCTAAAAGAGCCAGGGCCAATTTCCGGTGCCCGGTGGGACCGAACTTGAGAATGGGAGGAAGCTTGTTCGCCTCCGCAAGCGCGGAAGAAAAACTCACCAAACCGCTCCGCGGCGCGGTGAGCATGGAGTTTAGGGGGGACCTCATCTTCATAAGGGTCAGGGTTACTTTCTAGGCTTGGGGTTAGTAAGACATTCGACGGCAGCGACCCGGACGAGGAATTTGGGGGCTCTATCTCGGTCGCCGCGAACTGAATTGAACAGTAGGAGAAAAGCCCGCTGGCGTAAGCTGCTAATTTACGCCAAAATTATCGCAAAATGCGCCTCAAGCATCGCAAACGAACTATCCTGCTGGCGCTGACCTCAACCCATCATGGTTTCTACCGAGGGGCTGCTCGCTATGCCGCGGAGCATGATTGGCACGTGGTCGCTGACATGATTTACGACGCCACCATACCGGTCGGCTGGCGGGGTGACGGCATCCTTTCATTTGTCGGACACTGGGAAGAACTGGCAAATTACGTGATTTCTGCCGGCGTCCCCGCAGTGGAAATTTCGTCGGTCCGAAAAGACCTGGGAATACCCTGTGTGATGGAGGATAACCACGCCATCGGACGTCTCGGAGCCGGACATCTGCTCGAAAGAAATTTCAAGAACTTCGCTTGGGCTCCCTTCTGCGATGATGAGGTCAACGAAGAGCGCTTCCGCGGGTTTGCCGATTCCGTACGAGCCGGTGGGTTTGACTGCGTGCAACTGTTACCGGTAAACACCCGCAAGAGCACCCGACTGAGTCGTCACGTAAACTGGACATTGCGCCGACGTTGGGTCATCCACACTATCCGGTCATTGCGCTATCCACTCGGCATTTTTTGCTACAACGATTGTGTGGCGGCGGACATCGTCGACGCTTGTATCGAAGCAGAAATTCAAATCCCCGATCAGGTGGCGGTTCTGGGGGTCGACAATGATCCCGTAATCTGCGATTGCGTGCAGGTACCTCTCTCCAGTGTCCGCCACGATCTCGAGGGGATGGCCTACGAGGCAGCCGCTTTGCTCGATGCCTTGATCAACGGCGAACCAGCGCCAAAGATCCCTAAGCGGATCTCGCCAAAAGGAGTGGTGACTCGCAAAAGCACTGAAGTCCTGGCCGTAGAAAACCCTGACGTCAGCACCGCCCTGAGTTACATCCAAGGAAACTTTATTCGCGGTAATCTGTCGGTGGACGATATCGTCGCCCACACTCAACTTTCCCGGCGATCCTTGGAACGAGCCTTTCGCGACGAGCTCCAGCGCACCATGTTGCACGAGATTCTGCGGGTGCGAGTTAACCATGCCAAAAAACTCCTGGAAACCACCTCCCTTTCAGTCACCGATATCGCGGCTCGGTCCGGATTCGCCAGTCTGAACCATTTTTTCCGGGTCTTTCACGGGCGGACCGGACTGACTCCGCGAGCGTTTCGTCTTGCACGCCCACCGGGGAGATAAGAAGTGGTGCGTGATGGTGATGAGTGATAGTGAAATAAGACTGACCTCTGGCCACTGACTACTGGCCACTGTTTTAGAAACATGCAGGCCAAACGTCAGCCGGGTATTCCTTTCATTTTGGTGACGGTCTTTCTCGACACCCTGGCGTTCGGGTTTGTGATACCCGTTCTCCCGGCGTTGGTGGCCACCATGACGCCGGACAAGCACAGTCAGGCTTATTGGTACGGGCTCTTGCTCGGTTCTTTCGGATTGGCTCAATTTTTCTCCGCCCCATTGCTGGGGGCCATGAGCGACCGTTGGGGTCGGCGCACGGTTCTGCTGATTTCCATTTTTGGTCTGGGACTCAATTTTTTGATCACCGCCGTTTCCCCGTGGCTCTGGCTTCTTCTGGTCTCCCGGCTGATCGGCGGCGCTTCCGGCGCCGCTTTCACCGTAGCGGGAGCCTATGTTGCCGATGTAACGCCGCAGGAACAGAGGAGCCGGAGCTTTGGTCTTCTGGGCGCCATGTTTGGACTGGGCTTTATTTGTGGTCCGATCCTGGGCGGCCTCCTTAGTCCTTACGGGCTTCGGGTTCCCTATTTTGCCGCGGCTAGTTTCTCGCTCCTGAACTTGGTCTACGGTTTCTTCATTCTCCCGGAATCTCTTCCGGCCGACCGCCGTTCGGCGATCGATTTTGCCAAAGCGAACCCGTTTGCGGCCCTCATCGCGCTGACCAAGGTCAAAGGAATCGGCAGTCTGGTCTGGGTAGTGGTCCTGACTGCTTTTCCTCAATTCCTTCTCCAATCGACCTGGGTTCTCTACACCACTTTTCGATTCGGATGGGGTCCGCGTGAAAACGGGTATTCACTTTTTATCGTCGGGATCGCGGCAGCCCTCGGTCAGACGGTGATGCTGCGTATTTTGCTTCGCAGCTTGGGCGATGTGAGAACAGCGCTGTTTGGTCTGGCGTCATCGTCGATCGCTTATGTGCTCTACGGATTGGCGACGCAAGGATGGATGATGTACGCAATCATTCTGGCCAATCTGTGCGGTTTTGCTGCCGGGCCTTCTTTGCAGGGGATTGTTTCCAAGGCGGTCGACCCGCGCCATCAAGGAATTACGCTCGGCTCCTTGAACTCCATCAGCAGCATTATGGGCGTCGTTGCGCCCTTGGTCGGGGCGCCCATTCTGGCGGCCGTCTCCGGTCTCAGTCCCACGGATTGGCGGGTTGGCGCGACCTTCTTCCTGGCCGCCGTTGCCCAGGTAATCGCTCTGGCGCAAGCCTTCAATCACTTCCGCCGGAGAGAACGATGAGGAGGACGAGCGATCTTGCCACGGGCGCTGCAGGTAAGGCGTCCCCACCTTAGTCCGAGCATCAAGAAAATATGGAAATACGTGGTATTATTGTAAAATTATCGAAATATAATTATTACCACCGAGAATTTGCTTTCCAGAGATGCGGTCTTTAACCAACTTCAACTGGCGTTGAAGTCGGCGCGCCTAGGCGCGTTTGACTGCGAATTGTCTGGGCGAACCATGAGCTGGGACACCCGGATGCATGAGCTCTTCGGCATGAAGCCAGAAAGTTTTTCCGGCAAATACGATGATTTCCTGGCGTTGGTGCATCTCGAAGATCGCGACAAATTAGCGCAGGAGGTCAACGCCGCGTTGAGCCAACGAACCGAATTCGCGGTTAAATTCCGAGTTCCAAGGCCATCGCTCGGGACGGTCAGCTTTCTCGAGATGGCCGGGCAAGTCGATGCTGAAACCGAGGGCGGACCCAGGCGGATGATCGGGGTCTGCTGGGAGGCGATGGAACAACGCGGGGCCGATACCGCCCTGCTTCCTGAACGTTACCTCCTGGCAACCATGATGGAGAACCTAACGGATCTCATTTACTTCAAAGACCGGAATAGTCGATTTACGGCCGTAAACCGTTTGTTTCTTCGTCGCGCCGGTCTCAGCGACCAATCGGAAATCATCGGGAAAACAGACCGGGACCTTTATTCCGAGGAGCATGCTTCGGCGGCCCTGGCCGACGAGCAAAGGATTATTGAGACGGGCCAACCGATGGTGGGGATTGAGGAAAAAGAAACTTGGCCGGACGGGCACGAAACGTGGGTCTCGACCAGTAAAGTGCCGATCCGAGATGCCAGCGGCAATGTCATCGGTACCTTTGGCTTATCGCGCGACATCACCGAGCGAAAAATCTCGAATGAAGCGATGGCTAGTTATGCCCGGCAACAAGAGGCCGTCAGCCAATTAGGACAACGGGGCCTGGCGGGCGCAGAAATCGACGATCTGTTTGATCAAACTGTGCAACTGGTGACCGGCACTTTGGATCTGGAGCTTAGCGCGGTATACGAATTGCAACCCGGCGGCGACGAGATGCGGATGACGGCCGGCATGGGGTGGAATGAAGGTTGTGTTGGAACGGTGGTCGTCCCGTCGCGAGATGATTCGAAAGCCCGGCAAAAAGTTGATACCGTTCAACCCCCAGCGGATGATCAATTAACTGAGGAAACCCGGCCGACGACCAAAACGCTGCACCACGATCACGGAATAAAGAGCAGTGTCCGCGTGGCCATCGAAGGGACATCACGCGCTTTCGGGGTGCTGGCCGCTCACTCCAGGCGGCAACGTTTATTTTCACCCCTGGAGAAGAAGTTCCTGGAATCAATCGCCTACACGCTGACGACCGCGATTGAGAGGAAGCGGATCGAAAGCGAGCTGCGGGAATCCAAAGATTTGGCCGAGTCTGCCAACCGGGCAAAGTGCCAATTTCTGGCTAATATGAGCCACGAGATTCGAACCCCGATGAATGGGGTGATCGGAATGTCCGGATTGCTATCAGAGACCGGGCTGGACGCGGAGCAGCAGGAAATCGTGAACGCCATCAGCGTCAGCGGCGAACATCTGATGACGATCATTAACGATATTCTCGATTTTTCCAAAATTGAAGCTGGCAAACTGACGTTTGAAATTCTCGATTTTGACCTCATTGAAACAGTCGAGGGTGCTTTGGAAGTGATGGCCGAAAGCGCGTTCGGGAAAGGGATAGAGTTAGCCTGCGAGATAGCAACCGGAGTGAACCAACGACTACGTGGCGATCCCGGTCGGTTACGTCAAGTGCTGACCAATTTGATTGGCAATGCTATCAAGTTTACGTCTCAAGGAGAGGTGGTACTCCGGGTGACGCAAAAGAATGAAACCGGAACGCAGGTCGAGCTGCGATTCGATGTTCATGACAGCGGAATCGGCATTCTGGGGGAGGCGCAGATAAGACTGTTCCAACCTTTTACTCAGGCTGACGATTCATCGACTCGCAAATATGGAGGCACCGGCTTGGGCCTGGCGATCGCCAAACAATTGGTGGAGATGATGAATGGTCAGATCGGCTTGCAAAGCACGCCGGGACAGAGGTTCAAACTTTTGGTTTACCGCCCGGTTCGAAAAGCAGGCCACGCCATTGGCCAGCGCAAGATCAACTGAAGGCGAGGACTTTAATTTACGGGTCCTGGTAGTGCAAAGAAGCGCCAGCAATCGTGAAATCCTGTGTAAACAGATTGCCGGATGGAAGATGGAAGCCGCCGGCGCGGGGAGCGGTGAAGATGCCTTAAGCATGTTGCGAGCAGCGGCGGCGGCGGGTTCTCCTTTCCGACTGGCCTTATTAGATTTCCAGCTGCCGGATATGGAAACATTGGCGTTAGCCCTGGTCATCAAGAGCGATCCGACGATTAACGCCACGCGATTAGTCCTGGTGGCCCCTCTGGGAAAAGGAATGAGCTCCGAAGAATTAAAACGGTCCGGGATCGCCACCTGCCTGATCAAGCCGGTAAAACAATCACGCCTCTTTGACTGTCTGATCAACCACGCTGATTTGGTAGTAACCGAAAGCCCTAGCCCACAGTCTGCGGAGATCCAATCTGCCTCGTCTTCTTTGGGACTCGACAGGCCATCACTCAAGATCCGCATCCTGCTGGCCGAAGATAACATTATAAACCAAAGAATTGCGGTAGGCCAATTGCGCAAGCTCGGGTACAAAGCAGATGCGGTGGCTAACGGCTTCGAAGTGCTGGAAGCTCTCGAGCGAATCCCCTACGCCGTTATAATTATGGATTGCCAGATGCCGGAAATGGACGGGTACCGCGCAACCCTGGAGATCCGGAAACGCGAGCGAGAATTAGCGGGCGGCCACAGCCAGAAAATACCGGCCTACATCATCGCCATGACCGCCGACGCCGTAAATGCTAATGCGGAAAAGTGTCTAATTACCGGGATGAACGACTTTCTCAGCAAACCGGTCCGACTTTCCGAACTCGCAGCGGCTCTGGAGCGTTGGAAAGTCGTAGCCGCCGAAAGTGGAGAAAAATCTTGGCGGCTCTAACCGGGAAATGTTAGGCCCTAGGCCTGAGCTTCGACATTAATCGATTTAGCTAAAGTAGTTAGCTTATCATCCGCCGACTTTTCTTCTTCGAGAGTTTCGGCCAAGAGTTCCGCCGCATCGTCCTCGCCTAAAAGCTCGGCAAAATTATGCACGGTGCCGTATCCGGCCATCTCATAGTGTTCCACCCGCTGCGCGGCGGCGATCAAGCCGGCGTCCATGACCTCAGGCGCGGCATCTTCTTCCATCCATTCCGCCCCCTCCTCGATCAGGCCTTTCATCGCGGCACAGGTGTGGCCGGTGAGGGATTTTTTTAGTTTTTCGCCAATCTCATCCAAGCGGGCCAATTGTTCCTTGGTTTCTGCCAAATGCTCTGTGAAGGCGGACTTTAATTCCGGGCTGTTGGCGGCCTTGGCCATCTTCGGCAAGGCTTTGGTCAACTGCGATTCGGCACTGTGGAGATCTTTGAGCTGCTCGATATAAAGGTCGTGTAAAGAAGCAAATTTCATGATGTTTTTGAATTCGTAGTGGTTATTCTCAACTCCCCCGGCAGGGCAACTGTTGTCGCTCCGCCAAGCCGTCGGTACCGGCGTTGATTGTCCCAGGGGACTAACTTATTCACCACCTTTTCGCGGCTCCCCACCGGAGTGGTTTCATTTATCAAGAGGCGAATGGGATGCGAATACTCCCGCCGGAACTGCCAAATAGATCCAATCGTGAAGGCCGCGCGAATGCGTAGTTGCAATGGGAGTGTTAACCTAACAGGATTTACCACTCGATTCAGATAATAAATCGGTGGCTGACGACGACGATCTGTGAGCGAAAAACAAAAACGTGGCATCTTAAAAAGAATCCTGGAAGTGGCACTTCCGGTCAGCCTGGAGTCCGTCTTCCAGATGTCTTTCAATGTGGTCGACCAAATCGTGGTCGGCCTGCTGGGCGCTGCCTCGGTCGCCGCGGTGGGTATCTCTAACAGTGTCGTGGCCATCGCCATACTTTTGTGCGCCGCCATCGGCACCGGCAGTGGGGTATTGATCGCCCAAGCCTATGGTCGCAAGGACATGGAGGATGTTTCAAGAACGGCGGCCATTGGGCAAACCCTGGCCGGCGGTTTCGGCGCCCTCATGGCCGGACCCTTAATTCTATTTTCAAAACCATTGCTGATTTCACTGGGTGCTCACGATGACCTGGCGGACCTGGCCAACGGTTATTTCCGGCTTTTTGCCGCTTCTCTCCCGCTGATGATCCTGAGTACGGTGATCAGTTCGGCGTTTCGGTCGCTCAACGATTCAAAAACGCCGATGGTCATCACGATCGCTTCGGTGATCCTCAACACTGGACTGGCTTTCGCCCTGGTCTTGGGTTGTGGTCCCATCCCGAAACTAGGCGTGACCGGCGCCGGATTGGCGACCTTGATTTCTCAATTTCTACGCTGTGCGGTGCTGATCGTGGCCTTTTATCGCAAAGAAAATGTCACCTGGCATTGGCCAATTCCAAGCGCAAAAGTGAATTCCACCTCGGCCAAGTTGATTGAGTTAACGCTTCCGATCGCGGTTGCCGAGGTGCTGTGGGGAGCCAGTGGTTTTATTTATGCCCTCGTTTTCATCCGTCTAGGAACCGATGCCCTGGCGGCGAGTCAGATCGTGATGACCATTGAGAACATTTTTATCGTGGCCGTCGCCGGATTGGGACCGGCCGCGGTGGCCGCGGTGGGTCAAAAGCTTGGGACCGGGTCCGTTCAAGCCGCCAAGGAACATGCTAACGTAGTGCTCAAACTTGGCCTGACGACTTCGATCATTTTGGGAGTTCTATTCGCCGGAGTCAGCCTCTTCGTTTCGGTTCTTTACCCCAAAGTGGGCGCCGCAGTCCTCCGTTTCGCTTTCGGAGGCATTCTTATTCTGGCCTGCTTTCAACCCGCCAAAGTCTTGAACGGCATCTTTGGAAATGGCCTTTTGGCGACTGGCGGCGATACCAAATACGTGCTGATGGCAAATCTGGCCGGCACCTATGGAATAGGATTACCATGCGCGATCTTTCTCGGACTATTTACCGGCCTCGGTTTATATGGAGTTTTTTTCGCAAAAGGCGCCGATGAGCTTATTAAGCTGGTTTGCTTCTTTTTCCGTTACCGCACTCCCGCCTGGTATCAGAAAGCTCTCGAGGACCGCGTTCCGGTGGAAAGCAAAAGCTCTTAGCCTCGGCTACCCTGCCAACCTTGGAGAAGACTTCGGTTCTAACTACCTGTATTGGGTAGACCCCCAAGGGTGCTCTTCCCCTGCTCGGTTTTTGTTTCCAACGCGATCCGCAGTTCTTCCGCCTTGGCATCAGCAGCCGCTTTGGCCGCTTTCTCCACTTTTTCGCTCTGTTCGGATTCGCCTCGATCTTTTTCGGCAGAACTTTTTACATCGTCCATTCTAATTCCTCAGCAAAAACCTTAACTCACTAATCTCGAGCACCGATAGCTCCATCCTCGCACTGAATCAGCAAACGGCAAATGCCTGTCTCGGGGTCAGACGGGAATAGCGCTAGGAGAAGGCGGAATTGGGATGCTTGGTAAGCTGACGCGGCGAGAGATGCGACTGCCCGATGAATTTCGATCCTATTAAGCACAAAAGTCCAGAAATGCCAAGTGACCGACGCTTCGGCCTGAAAAGCCATGGAACCCGGGCTTCAGCCGAGAGGCGCCAACTTACTGCGAGGCCTTCGACGGGCAAGTGGCTTGTCCCAGAGGGACGGTATGATCGTAGCCGGGCACGAGAGTGCCTGGGAAAGAGTCATCCGCGAAATACCGGTCCCGTAGGGTACGGTGTGACGGTATCTCCCAGGTTCAGCAAACAGGCCCAACACGGCAAGAAATACCTCTCGGATCAGCTGCACCCGATCATACCGTACCCTACGGGACGCTTCTTTGGAGAGGCGTTTTCCCAGGCACTTCGTGCCAGGCTACGATCGGCTTGTCCCTCCGGGACAGGGATACAACAGGGTTGATGAAGTAATGAAGGCGACAATCCTTGGGCTGAGGCCTTTGTTTATGTAGCCCCAAGCCGAAGGGGCTACAGAACTCAGCCCAGGGTTCGGGTCAGACGTTGCTTTACCTTAAGCCATTTGACAGAGAGCAGACCACTTCCAAGCAGTTTTCTGACAACCAAAAACCAGTTCGCTAGCGAATGGTCTAAGCGGTCCAAGTTGCGAGACACCTGAAAAAGGTCCAATATCGGAGTCCGGGAGAGCACCAAACAGAAACGGGCAGTGAAAACAAATGAGGAAACAGGCAAGTAATCGGGGTTCTCTTAGGAGCGAAAAGCCACGATGTTAGTCAGTCTAGTCTGGGCGATCGGAGTAGGAACACATCACACGAATGGGACGCAACATAACCATTCGTAGACTGGTTTAAACTGTATGGCTAACCCTGGGTTATCCGGATTTGGAGATCCTTTTCATTTGGGCGCTGAGCGGTTGGCCCTGGCGCTGCAATCGGAAGATCTTGGATTTTGGGATTTTGATCTCGTCAACCTGAAAGGGTCCTTTACAAAAGTCTGCGCTGAGATTTTCGGATTACCGCATGGAGCCGAACCGGGCCAGATAAGTTATGAAGAATGGCTGGAGGCGATTCACCCGGAGGATCGCAGTCGGGCGCAAGAAGCGGCGACCGCGGCCCAAGATCCAAGTGGTCACGGTCTCTACGATCTGGAACTTCGCGTTCGTCATCCAGATGGGACGGTCCGTTGGGCGACCGCTAAAGGTAAGATGTATTTCACCGATGATGCTGTCGCGGAGGGTGAGCACCAACGTCGAGCCATTCGTTTCATCGGCATGGTCAGAGATGTCACCCGGCACCGAATGCAAGAGCTGACGATCGCTGAAAATGAAGAGCGATTTTATCGAGCGATTCACGAAGCCCCGATTCCGATCATGATCACCGGTGAGCAGGGAGAAGTGGTGGAAGTTAATCGCGCCTGGCAGGAAATCACTGCCTACACGATGGAGGAAACGCCGACGATGGCCCGATGGTCCACTCTCGCTTGGACCGGAGAGGATGCCGCGCGGCTAGAGACGGAAATCGGGAGACTTCGTCAGGGGGCAGAGACAAACTTCCCACTGCGGTTGCTGACGCGGACCAAAAACGGCGACCTGCGATCCTGGCTAATTTACGCGGTCAACCTCAAGCAGTCTTCGAAGCCAGCGATGGTGCTTTCAGCCCTGGATGTCACCGCGCGGGAAAAAGCAGAAACCGAAAGAGATCGTCTTTTGTTATCTGAACAACAAGCACGGCTCAAAGCCGAGGAACTGAGCAAATCAAAAGATCAATTCATCGCTACGCTTAGTCACGAACTGCGAACCCCACTCAACGCGATTGTCGGTTGGACGAGTCTCATTCGTCAACCATTGGCGGAAAGTGAGCTGGTGGAGCAAGGATTGGAAATCATCGAGCGCAATGCTAGAATTCAGACCGAACTGATTACCGATTTACTGGATCTTTCCAGAATTGCTTCCGGGAATGCCCGGGTCGACTTGGCGCCGGTCGACTTATCTATTGTCCTGGATGAGGTAGTAGAAAGTATTCGCCCGACGGCCATAGATCGGCAAGTCGACTTGAGGACGTTAATAGAAGAGGAAGACCCCGAAGTTAAAATCATTGGAGATAACGCCCGGTTGGCCCAAATATTTTCGAATTTGATAAACAACGCGATCAAGTTCACGCCAGCGGGAGGCGGAGTGGAAATCCGGATCAGGAAAGTCTTTCCATTCGTCGAGGTGATCGTATCGGATACCGGCCAGGGGATTGCCCCGGAATTTCTTCCTCATCTCTTCGAGAGTTATAGCCAGGCCGATCACAATGCGCGTTGGCAGCGGGGATTAGGTTTAGGCCTAGCGATTTGCAAGCACCTAGTAGATTTGCAGGGCGGCGAAATCTTCGCCTTCAGTGAAGGGTTAGGCCGGGGCGCTACTTTTACGGTCAAATTCCCACTGATCTACGGCGCTACGGTCCGGTTAATCAGTCCACCGGCCGAACCCCTCGTCTCCTCCTCGTCAGCAACTGCGGATTCCGGACCGGATAACCGATTGCAGGGAGTGAAAATAGTAGTGGTCGACGACAACGCCGATGCCCGTCTCTTGCTGGAGACGGTATTGAAACGGGACGGCGCTCTGACGGCGACTTGCGAGTCTGGTCAGAATGCCCTGGCCTTGATCAAAACATTCCTGCCTGACGTTGTGGTTTCAGATATTTTAATGCCCGGAATGGATGGCTATAGATTCTTAGGTGAGCTACGAACGCTAGGAACTGAACAAGGAGGAGAAGTGCCGGTGATCGCGCTGACGGCGTTTGCTCGAGGAAGCGAAAGCGCTCGCATTACACAGGCGGGCTTTCAGTTGCACATTTCCAAACCGATTGACCCCGGAGAACTTGTCCGGGCGATCGAAGACCTGGTTCGGAGGCGTCAGGGATCCGGTTAAGGAGAGAAAGGCGATAGGACGAGAACGAGGACGAAGGACGATTTTCAGAGAATCGAGGGGCTTTCCCTATCTTCACTGACAACTGCCAACTGACACTGACAACGTCCTTACGGCAGAGTGGCCAGCAGCTCTTGTCCTTGACGTTTCGTTTCGGGATCGTCTTTTTCCGTTTCCCGCATCGTCAAACCCTTGCCAATGAGAGTTCGTGCCTCATCGGTCCGCCCCATATGGGCGTAAACGCGTCCCAGTTCGATGTAGTGCATCAGGCGGTTGGGATTAAGGGCGATCGCTTTCTCAAAGCAATGGGCGGCTTCTTCGTAAGTAGACTCTGGCAGCTTGCCGTAAGCTAGTTGCGCCAAGGCCCGTTCGAAGGAGTTAACACCGGCCAGGGCCATATGCCAGCGACCGAGCACGTGCCAACCCAAATCGTTGTCCGGATCGAGTTTGACCACCTTGTCGGCCGCCACTTTGATAATGCGCGAAGTCTCGATCTTTTGGCGGTTGCCTTGCAGAGGCTCCACTTTTCCATAGCTAATCGCGACAGCCAATTGGGCTTCCGGATCGTTTGGATCGAGAGAGGCAGCCCGCTTCGCATAATCCACCGCAGTGGTGCCGAGGACCATTTTTTGTCCGGGATTCGAGCTATCACTCATCAAATGCCGGTATTCCCGGGAGATGCGCACCAGAAGGCGGACGTTGTTGGGAGCCAGCTTTTCCGCAGGCAGATAAAATTTAAGGGCCTCGGCGGCCTGCAACTTGGCATAGGAAGCATCCCCCTTGGCGATGAGCTCGTCCGCTGGATCAGCCTGGAGCGTCGTGGAAGCGAGCAACAGGGTTGCCACGATCAACGGAAAGGCTCTGGAGGAAACTGAATTCATGGCTGACCATTCGATCCGGGGTGGCAATATAGTGCCGCTGTCATCGACCGGCAACTCGAAGCAAAAACGACCCGCGCCCACCCGTTTATGGCGCAGTGTTTGGCAGCTGGCGGCGCCATCTGCTGATCGAGCGATGAACGCTTCGGACTCGATCAAACGGCCGGCATTTAGCAGCGCTGCCTCGCTCAGCCTTGGTCCGACCAGCTGAAGGCTAGTGACCGGCATGGACTTATTAGGCAAGGGAATCGGCACGGCCAAAGCAGGGTTTCCTGCCAGATTCACGGCTACCGTATTCTGCATGATCAACATTCTCGCTTCCAAAAGGGCTATTTTCCCGACGTACGGGATCGTCGGGGGCAACCCCTGAAGGGTTGGCAGAGCGATGAAATCCACTTTTTTGAAGATTTGCCGAAGATCCCGCTGCCACTGAATCCGTCTCTGGAGAGCTCCTCGATACTGGGCGGGATACAAGACTCTTCCTAAGACAATGACGGCCATCGTTCTTAGCCCAACGCCCGACTTGTATTGGTATGCTCGATCGCTAATCCACGCGCCGGCGGCGGCCACCGTATTTCCGTCTTTCTTGGCCTGATCCCACTTTGCTTTGAATCCTTGATCCAGGGGGATCACTTGGAAATGTCTGCGAGCAAGAGCTTCGTCGACCGCTTTGTCGATCTGAGGATCGGTGCCAGTGAGATAAAGTCGGCCGATTCTAATGGATCTGGCGGCAGGTTTAGCAGCCACCGCACTTTGATATCGCGCCGCAAAGCCATCTTGTAGAAGGTCCATCCCTCGGACCACGTGAGCCACGTCTTTACCAATTGGCCCGACGGTATCGAGATGCCGTGCTTCGATGGGGAACACCCCTTTGGTGGAAACGAGACCAAAAGTCGTCTTCAAACCGACGACGCCGCAGCAAGCGGCCGGTACGCGGACGGAACCCGCGGTATCCGTTCCGAAGGCAACATCGGCAAAGCCGTCTGCCACCGCCACCGCTGATCCGCTCGACGAACCTCCAGGAATGAGTTTGTGTCTCCGGGTGAACGGGTTTCTGGGGGTTCCGAAATAATCGTTCACGCCGGAGGGAGCGACGGCAAACTCGCTCAGGTTTGTTTTTCCCACGATCCGGACGTTTCGTCGGCGGGCGATCGCAAGGCAATCGGCGTCACGAGCGGCCGGTGCATTGTGCTTCAACATATATTCGGAGCCGGCGCTGGTGACGACCCCTTTCATATCGATGTTATCTTTGACTGCTAGCCTCAAGCGCGATTTGTCAGAGGCGTCCGGCCAGTAATCGATAAAGGCGTGATGGTGCGAACTAGGCTCATGCCTCGGTAAAATCGAACAGCCACTGAGATAACCGGTCAACAAAAGACCAGCCAGGATCCATGGGGCGAAGAGGCAGCGGCGTTTTTTCATCTTTTACAAACTTTTTGCCGAGGGGGGAGAGGTGGTGGTGTCAGTGACAGTGGTAGTGAAGAGCCGCCGAACCAAAGATACAAGACCTGAAATCGGACCCCATCAGTAAAGCTTGCCAATTGGCCAGCAAACTCCTAAAACTGCTCTGCCTGTACTGCCTGCTCCCTACCTTTCGCTCCAAGTTGGCACCTCTGCCAAATGGCCGCCGATGAACATATGGTGCCAAAGCTGGGTGGCGACGACGGCCGTCAAACCCAGCTCAACGGAAAGACGCGGGAGGGAACCGGCCGGCATCTGACGAAAAGCCCGCCGCCAATGATGGACCGCCGCGACATCAAAATAGCCAGTGTGTCGCAAGGATTCTTCGCTCAAAAGCTGGGTGACGAAGGCCGGTTCTGGATCGATGTGGAAGCTGTCCAGCGGAGCCCGGAAGATTACCTTGCGACGCCGATAGACGGACGGGGGCAGCCACCGTTCCGCCAACAAGCGGAGCAAATGTTTGTCCCGAAAACCGCGCAGTTTCCAACGCGGGTGCAGTTTGGCCAAAAAATCGAATACTTCCTCGTCGAGAAAAGGATAGCGAACCTCTACGGAAGAATGCATGGAGACTCGATCTCCTTTGGCCTGGAGGAGATGCCCGGCCAAGGTGACACGGGCCGCCACCCAGATTCCCCGATTTAAAGGGTGCCAGTGTTTCGCACGTTCGAGCGGAATTTGCAGATCTGCCCAAGGATTAGACTTCTCGAGAACTTCGCGCATGGGCGGAGCGTAGAAGCGAAGTTTGGAGAGCCCGAGCAGGCCATAAGCGTCAATCCAGGCATTCGGTCCCCCAACGGACTCCTCCACCCCGCGGCGAAACTCAGGAGAATATTGTGGCACTTGGCGCAGCCGGAGATAGGCACGGCGGACCTGATCGCTAAGCGGGAGGCCAGGAACGATATCGAGGAAGCCAAGGAGTTTGGCCGCTTTGTACCAGGGATAGCCCACCAGCCACTCGTCTGCCCCTTCCCCGGTAAGAACCACCTTTTGACCACAGGCATGCACGCGATGTGCCAACTGCAGAAGAGCGGCACATGAGGTATCGATCACGGGCGCCTCTGCGGCCTGAATTAGCTGGGGATAGGTGTTGAGCGCGTCGTTAGCCCCGAACTCCTGGACGATCGGCGCCTTGGTCCCGATGTGCCTGGCCACCAGATTGGCGGCATCCAGTTCGTCGAGCCCAGGATCGTCCACCCGAATGGTGTAGGTGTTAATCGCCGGACCCTTCAAATGGCAGGCGAGAGCGGTGATCATGCTGGAATCGACGCCGCCCGACAAATAAGCGCCCACCGGCACGTCAGCCCGCAGTCGCTCTTCGACAGCCTGGAGCATTAATTTTTCGAATTGATCGACCAGAGCGCGCGGGTCGTCCCCCGGGTTCTCGTCTCCGCGATCCGGGAAATCCATCTGCCAATAGGCCCGTTCGTTGATGGCCGAGGCGACGCCTCGACCGCTTGCTGGGGTTATTTGCAGAAAATGCCCGGGCGGCAAAAGTTGCACGCCCTCGAAACAGGTGATTGGGCCTGGCAACGCGGAAAACGTAAAAATGTGATCAATTCCGCGCAGATCGGGTCGGGCAGGGACCAAGCCCGAAGCCAGGAGAGCTTTGATTTCTGACGCGAACAGAAGCCAGTCGCCTTGACGCGACCAGTAAAGCGGGCAGATGCCGAAACGGTCGCGACCGAGCATCAATCGCGACCGACGTTCGTCCCATAACGCCAGGGCAAACTGGCCCCGGAGCCGCTCGAACATGCCTTCCTGAGTTTCTTCCCAAAGATGAGGGATAATTTCGGTGTCGCAATGAGTGACCAGACGGTGTCCGCGCGCCTCCAGTTCTGCCCGTTTCTCAGGGTAGTCGAAGAACTCTCCGTTAAAGACCACCGACACGGTTCGATCTTCGTTCGCGACTGGCTGCTGCCCATCCGCCAAGCCGACGATGCTGAGCCGCCGGGAACCCAAGACCACTCCTGGGCGTTGAAAGTATCCTTCCTCGTCCGGGCCACGATGAAATATTGCCTGCGTCATCCTTTGAATGATGCCGTTCTCTATCTCCCGGTTTCCGGCCAGATCCACGATACCAGCGATGCCGCACATCTTAGTCAGCCTTTAGTCCAGATCTTGGCCACCAAACAACTGTTATTTCGATGGAAGCCTACTTGCCAAACGTCCCGGCTTGCTCTGGGAGCCTTCAGGTCACAATCATGCTTGCCCGGAGGACAGCTGACCTAGCCTGGCACGAAGGGCGGCAGCCCGCCCCGAAATCCCGTCCCGTTAGGGTACGGTATTTCGGAGATTCTGGAAACGTCTAGAGCGACGAGAAATACCTCTGGACTAGTTGCGCCCGATCATACCGTACCCTACGGACAGTTCCTTCAGGGGCCTTTTCAGGCACTTCGTGCAGGCTCCAGGCACTTCGAGGAAGCGCTCCCGGGCTGAGGCCTGTCGCGCATGTCCCGGACGGTGGATGTTGCTAACTCTTTGCTCGCCACCAAGGCGCTGGCAAGTGTTCAATACGCGCTTTACAAAAAGGCGGCACAAAATTGAGCTTAGACAGCACTAAATTGACTTGTCACGATCGGAATTTATCCTTAAAGCCTCCGCTTAGTTATAGCGGCTCTAATTTCTATGTTTAAGGATCGCATCGCAATCATCGGTATCGGCTGTCGTTTCCCCGGCGGAGTGAGTGATACAGAGTCATTTTGGAAGTTGCTCGCGGAGGGGCGGGAAGCGATCAGCGAGGTGCCGCCCGACCGCTGGAATGTCGAACGATTTTTCGATGCGGAGCCGGGGTTACCTGGCAAGTCGATTGCGCGACGCGGGGGATTTCTGGATCGAATCGATCAGTTCGATCCGCAGTTTTTCGGGATCTCGCCACGGGAAGCGCCCTATGTGGATCCGCAACACCGACTGCTGCTGGAAACGGCGTGGGAGGCCATGGAAGACGCCGGCCTGGTACTCGATTTCGAGCGAGGCACCGACCTTGGAGTGTTCGTGGGAATTTCTCACAATGAATATCAAGGGATCCAGGGTACTCCCTGGGAGCATTCCGGCATTGGTCCGCATTCGCCCACCGGCTGTGCGCACAGTATTGCCGCTAACCGGATTTCGTATTGTTTTAATCTGCGGGGACCAAGCGTGGCGATGGATACGGCATGCTCGTCGGCGCTGACGGCGGTACACGCCGCCTGTGAACACATACGCGCGGGACGTGGCGATACGGCGTTGGCCGGGGGCGTCACGGTGATTATTACCCCAGGCGGATTTATCGGCTTTTCGCAGGCCTCGATGCTGTCTCCAGAAGGCCGTTGCAAAGCGTTCGATGCCTCGGCCAATGGGTTCGTGCGCGGGGAAGGAGCGGGTATGTTGCTCCTCAAACGCCTCTCCCGAGCGGTGGCGGACGGCGATCCGATTCACGGAGTGATCATCGGCACCGCGCTTAACCAAGATGGCCATACCAACGGGATTTCGCTCCCCAGCATGGAAGCGCAGGCTCGACTAGTGCGCGAGGCATGCGCGGATGCCGGTGTTGCTCCCTCTCAGATAGGATTTGTCGAGGCCCATGGAACCGGGACCGCCGTAGGCGATCCGATCGAGGCCCACGCGCTCGCCGCAGCCTTGTGCGAAGACCGTTCCGAGGAAACTCCACTGTTGATCGGTTCGGTGAAAACAAATCTGGGACACCTGGAGACCGCCGCCGGTGTTGCCGGTCTGGTCAAAGCGCTGTTGGTGCTAAAGCACCGACGGATTCCAGCCAGCCTGCACTTCGAAACACCCAATCCAAACATCGACTTCCGGGCCTTGAAGCTCCGGGTACCTACCGCCTTGGAAGCCTTTCCAGCCAAGGATGGCGTCCGGGTGGTGGGTGTCAATTCGTTCGGATTTGGCGGAGCCAACGCCCATGTTCTTCTTACGGAGGCGCCGCTACGTCCACAGCCGGAGCATCTCGGAACTCATGCCAACCGGGCCTGGCCAGTGGTGCTCTCTGGCCGATCGGAGGAAGCGCTACGTTCTTCGGCATTACGTCTGAGCGCCTGGCTGGAGGCGCGGTCAAACGCGAACGGTAGCTCGCCCATCTTGCCTGATCTCGCTTATACGCTGGGAGCACGGCGCAATCACCATCCATATCGGCTGACCCTGGCCGCCAGGTCGATGGGCGAAGTGATCGGCGAACTCAACGGCTACGCGGAGGGTCAAAAAGGTTCCAAGGTCCGGACGGCCTTCACTCCTCGGCGTACGGATTCGGCGCGCATCGCGTTTGTGATGAGCGGACAGGGCCCGCAATGGTGGGGGATGGGCCGTGAGCTCTATCACCACGAACCCGTCTTCCGACAGACTATCGATCGTTGCGATGCGGCGATGCGCCCCTGGGGCACCTTTTCATTGCTGGAAGAGCTCAACCGGCCGGAAGAATCTTCCCAAATTCATCGAACGGAGATTGCCCAGCCTGCTATTTTCGCGATCCAGATCGCATTGGCGAAACTGTGGAAGTCGTGGGGCATTCAGCCGGCAGCCATCGTCGGCCATAGTGTCGGTGAAGTGGCGGCGGCTTGCGTCGCTGGAGTACTCAGTCTGGAAGAAGCAGCTCGGGTGATTGTTCTGCGCGCTCGATTGATGGACGATTGTGCGCGAGGCCAGGGAACGATGCTGGCCGTCGGTTTGGACGAGGAAGCCGCCCGCGCGCTGATGGCCCGGCATGACCGCACCGCAACGATCGCGGCATTCAATGGACCTCGCTCATTGACGATCGCCGGATCCCGGCTCTCGCTGAAAGCGATGGCGGCTGAACTGGAACTTGACGGAGTTTTTGTCCGGTTCGTACAAGTCGACCACCCATTCCATCATCCGTTGATGCGGCCTGCTTCCGAGGCCTTAGAAGAAGCCTTGGAAGATTTGACACCGAAGGCGGAAACGATCCCGTTTTTCAGCACCGTGACGGGCCGACAGAGCGCCGGCGGGAAGTGTGACGCCGCCCACTGGGGAAAAGGAGTAAGGCAACCCGTGCAATTTGCTCTAGCCGTGCAGGCGATCATGGACACCGGGATCGATGTGTGGCTGGAAATCGGTGCGCAACCGGCGCTGGTTCATTCGATTAAAGAATGCCTTAACGAGCGCGCGATCAAGGCGCCGGTGATCTCATCCGCCCGCCGGGAGCGCGAACACGAATCCGTTCTCGAGACGGCGCTGGAACTGCACCGGTGCGGCGTAACATTGAATTTTGAGAAGATGACGCCCTCTCGAAGGTTGCTCTCACTCCCGACCTACGCTTGGGACAAGAGCCGCTGGTGGCATGAAGCAAGCGAATGGCGGGAAAGCCGTTTGGGAGCGGGTGGCCGTGGATTGCTCGAAGTCAGACTGCCTCGAGCCATCCCCACTTGGATCGCGCGTCTCGACGGCCGGCACATGAGCTTTCTGAAGGATCACAAGGTCGAGAATCTCGTGGTGTTTCCCGCTTCGGCATTTGTGGAAATGGTGCTGGAGGCGGGCGTGCAATTGTTCAACGGCCGGCCTTTCGTGGTGGAGGACTTTCAAATTCGGAAACCTCTCATCCTGCCGGATCCGGTGTCGGGATTGCATCTTGAGCTCTCCTACGAACCCGAGGAGCGCACGTTTTCCATCCAGAGCAAGTTTGATCAAGGCACCGCGTGGTCAATGCATGTGGTGGGCTCGATGCGCGGGGAGCGGACCGAGGCAGCCTTTGCTGCGTCGACCTGGAAAAGGAAAAATGCGGCCAGGACCGAGCCGGTCAAGGTAGAGGACTTTTACCGCCAGATGAGCGACATGGGACTTCGGTACGGTGAAGAGTTCCGACCGATCCGTGAACTCTCGGCCGGGAACGGCGAATCGGCGGGCAGGGTCACGTTGTCCGAGGCAATTATCCAACGCGCCAACGAATACCCATTGCATCCCGTTCTATTCGATGGGGCGCTGCAAATCTTTTCCGCGGGAGCCGCGACGGTGGAGGATCACAAGTCGCGACTGAGACTTCCGGTGCGCTTTGCCAAAATACTTTTCTTGCGGTCCCCCGGCGCCTCGAGCCTGGTCCGTACGACGGTGCAGCAATGCGATGACGAGTGTGTTGAAGGCCATCTTGAAATGTACGATGGCCTCGCCACCACGGCGCTGGCAAGTGTTCAATACGCGCTTTACAAAGGCGGCACAAAATTGAACTTGGCCAGCACTAAATTGACTTGTCACGATCAGAATTTACCCTTAAGAGCCTCGGCTTGCTTATAGCGGCTCTAATTTCTATGCTTAAGGATCGCATCGCAATCATCGGTATCGGCTGTCGTTTCCCCGGGGGAGTGAGTGACACAGAATCATTTTGGAAGTTGCTCGCGGAGGGGCGGGAAGCGATCAGCGAGGTGCCGCCAGACCGCTGGAATGTCGAACGATTTTTCGATGCGGAGCCGGGGTTACCTGGCAAGTCAATTGCGCGACGCGGGGGATTTCTGGATCGAATCGATCAGTTCGATCCGCAGTTTTTCGGCATCTCGCCACGGGAAGCGCCTTATGTGGATCCGCAACATCGCCTGCTGCTGGAAACGGCGTGGGAGGCCATGGAGGATGCAGGCCTGGTACTCGATTTCGAGCGAGGGACCGACCTTGGCGTGTTCGTGGGAATTTCTCACAATGAATATCAAGGCATCCAGGGCACTCCCTGGGAACATTCCGGCATTGGTCCGCATTCGCCCACCGGTTGCGCACATAGTATTGCCGCTAACCGGATTTCTTATTGTTTTAACCTGCGGGGACCAAGCGTCGCGATGGATACGGCATGTTCGTCGGCGCTGACGGCGGTGCACGCTGCCTGTGAACACATACGCGCGGGACGTGGCGACACGGCGTTAGCCGGAGGCGTCACGGTGATTATTACCCCGGGCGGATTCATTGGCTTTTCGCAGGCCTCGATGCTGTCTCCAGAAGGCCGTTGCAAAGCGTTCGATGCCTCGGCGAATGGGTTCGTGCGCGGGGAAGGAGCGGGTATGTTGCTCCTCAAGCGCCTCTCCCGAGCAGTGGCGGACGGCGATCCGATTCACGGGGTGATCATCGGCACCGCGCTTAACCAAGATGGCCATACCAACGGGATTTCGCTTCCCAGCATGGAAGCGCAGGCTCGGCTAGTGCGGGAGGCATGCGCGGATGCCGGTGTTGCTCCCTCTCAGATAGGATTTGTCGAGGCCCATGGAACCGGGACCGCCGTAGGCGATCCGATCGAGGCCCACGCGCTCTCCGCAGCCTTGTGCGAAGACCGTTCCGAGGAGGCCCCACTGCTGATCGGTTCGGTGAAAACAAATCTGGGACACCTGGAGACCGCCGCCGGTGTTGCCGGTCTGGTCAAAGCGCTGTTGGTGTTAAAGCACCGACGGATTCCAGCCAGCCTGCACTTCGAAACACCTAATCCAAACATCGACTTCCAGGCTTTGAAGCTCCGGGTACCTACCGCCCTGGAAGCCTTTCCAGCCAAGGATGGCGCCCGGGTGGTGGGGGTCAATTCGTTCGGATTTGGCGGCGCAAACGCCCATGTTCTTCTTACGGAGGCACCGCTACGTCCACAGCCGGAGCATCTCGGTGCTCATGCCAACCGGGCCTGGCCAGTGGTGCTCTCTGGCCGATCGGAGGAAGCGCTACGTTCTTCGGCATTGCGTCTGAGCGCCTGGCTGGAGGCGCGGTCAAACGCGAACGGTAGCTCGCCGATCTTGCCTGATCTGGCTTATACGCTAGGAGCACGGCGCAATCACCATCCGTATCGGCTGACCCTGGCGCGCAAGCTCGATCGGCGAAGTAATCGGCGAACTCAACGGCTATGCGGAGGGTCAAAAAGGTTCCAAGGTCCGGATGGCCTTCACACCTCGGCGTACGGATTCGGCGCGCATCGCATTCGTGATGAGCGGACAGGGTCCGCAATGGTGGGGGATGGGCCGTGAGCTCTATCACCACGAACCTGTCTTCCGACAAACTATCGAGCGTTGCGATGCGGCGATGCGCCCTTGGGGCACCTTTTCATTGCTGGAAGAGCTCAACCGGCCGGAAGAATCTTCCCAAATTCATCGAACGGAGATTGCCCAGCCCGCTATTTTCGCGATCCAAATCGCATTGGCGAAACTGTGGAAGTCGTGGGGCATTCAGCCGGCAGCCATCGTTGGCCATAGTGTCGGCGAAGTGGCGGCGGCTTGCGTCGCTGGAGCACTAAGTCTGGAAGAAGCAGCTCGGGTGATTGTTTTGCGCGCTCGATTGATGGACGATTGTGCACGAGGCGAGGGAACGATGCTGGCCGTCGGTTTGGACGAGGAAACCGCCCGCGCGCTGATGGCCCGGCATGACCGCACCGCAACAATCGCGGCATTCAATGGACCTCGCTCATTGACTATCGCCGGATCCCGGCTCTCGCTGAAAGCGATGGCGGCTGAACTGGAACTGGACGGAGTTTTCGTCCGGTTCGTACAAGTCGACCACCCATTCCATCACCCGTTGATGCGGCCTGCTTCCGAGGCATTAGAAGAAGCCTTGGAAGATTTGACGCCGAAGGCAGAAACGATCCCGTTTTTCAGCACCGTGACGGGCCGACAGAGCGCTGGCGGGAACTGTGACGCCGCCCACTGGGGAAAGGGAGTAAGGCAACCCGTGCAATTTGCTCTAGCCGTGCAAGCGATCATGGATACCGGGATCGATGTGTGGCTGGAAATCGGTGCGCAACCTGCGCTGGTTCATTCGATTAAGGAATGCCTTAACGAGCGCGCGATCAAGGCGCCGGTAATCTCATCCGCTCGCCGGGAACGCGAACACGAATCCGTTCTCGAGACGGCGCTAGAACTACACCGGTGCGGCGTAATATTGAATTTTGAGCGGATGACGCCGTCTCGAAGGTTGCTTTCACTCCCGACCTACGCTTGGGACAACAGCCGCTGGTGGCATGAAGCAAGCGAATGGCGGGAAAGCCGTTTGGGAGCGGGTGGCCGTGGATTGCTCGAAGTCAGGCTGCCCCGAGCCATCCCCACTTGGATCGCGCGTCTCGACGGCCGGCACATGAGCTTCCTGAAGGATCACAAGGTCGAGAATCTCGTCGTGTTTCCCGCCTCGGCATTTGTGGAAATGGTGCTGGAGGCAGGCGTGCAATTGTTCAACGGCCGGCCTTTCGTGGTGGAGGACTTTGCAAATTCGGAAACCTCTCATCCTGCCGGATCCGGTATCGGGGTTGCATCTTGAGCTCTCCTACGAACCCGAGGAGCGCACGTTTTCCATCCAGAGCAAATTCGACCAAGGCACCGCGTGGTCAATGCATGTGGTGGGCTCGATGCGCGGGGAGCGGACCGAGGCGGCCTTTGCTGCGTCGACCTGGAAAAGGAAAAATGCGGCCAGGACCGAGCCGGTCAAGGTAGAGGATTTTTACCGGCAGATGAGCGACATGGGACTTCGGTACGGTGAAGAGTTCCGACCCATCCGTGAACTCTCGGCCGGGAATGGCGAATCTGTGGGCAGGGTCACTTTGTCGGAGGCAATTAACCACCGCGCGCAACGAATACCCATTGCATCCCGTTCTATTCGATGGAGCGCTGCAAATCTTTTCCGCGGGAGCCGCGACGGTGGAGGATCACAAGTCGCGACTGAGACTTCCGGTGCGCTTTGCCAAAATACTTTTCTTGCGGTCCCCTGGCGCTTCGAGCCTGGTCCGTACAACGGTGCAGCAATGCGATGACGAGTGCGTCGAAGGCAGTCTCGAAATGTACGATGGCACGGGAAAGCCCTGCGTGGCTGATTGACGGTTTTCGCGCGGTCAGTGTTTCCGGGGCGCGTCGAACAGATGCGGCGGGAGGAAGCCGAAATGTTCTTTACCATCTGGCGTGGCAACAAACACCTGCCAGAACGCGTCCGCCGTCTCAAGCTGCCAGTATCGTTGGACCGTCTGCGACGGCGTAGCTCAAGCGGCCCTCGACCAGGTGATCGATACACGCGGCCGAACTCAGCTTCAGAGTGCGATGGCAGCTGGAGATGAACTGGCGGCGGTCCAACTCGCCCGCGGGCTGCGGGAAATGGCCGCGACCACAGGAGCTGCCGATGAATTTACGGCGGATACCTTGCGGGTGGCAGAGCCGATGCGGGCGGTTTTCAAGCGTCTGATCGCCAATCTCACGAAACGCGGATGGCTCGAAAGAAACGCGGACGGTCATCGGCCCACGCCTTTGCTGGCGAGCGCGGCGGACTCCGCACCGAAAATGCTGCGCTGATTTCATTTCCGAACCATTCAGGACATCTGTCCGAAGGCCTGCTCTGCGCGGCGAATTGCGCTGAACTCGGCCCCATCCTGCGCGGCGAGAAGGATGCGGTGCAGGTACTTTTCGCCGGGGCTTCGGCGGAACTACTTGGACCAATTTTACGGCGAAGGTCTCTATACCAGCCACTGGCTGGCGGCGATCGCCGCGACCGTTCAGGAAGCAGCCAAACATCTGCCAGAGGGCCGCGGACTGCGAATCCTGGAAGTTGGAGCGGGAACGGGCGGCCTGAGCTCGCACGTACTGCCGGCCATCGAGCACGATTTGCATTCCTACGTTTTCAGCGATGTTTCCGCAGCATTTTTCAGCGGCGCCATGCAGAAGCTGGCGGGGTTTCCCGGAGTGGAATATAAAATTCTTGATCTGGAAAAACCGGGTACGGAGCAGGGCTTCGAGGCTGGCGGCTTTGATTTCATTATTGGCACCAACGTGCTTCATGCGGTCAGCGATTTACGCTCAACGCTCCGACATATCCACGAAATGCTAGCACCGGGCGGGAACCTGGTTTTCATGGATGTGGCGATTCCCCAATTGTGGACGGAGGCCGTTTTTGGACTGATGAGCGGCTGGTGGCGTTTTACAGATCGTGATCTGCGTCCGGACCATCCACTATTGAGCCGTTCCCAGTGGGAGGTCATCTTGCGGGAGACCGGGTTTCGAAGAGACAGCTTCGCTGCCAGGGCTGTTGGGCCCGGAAGGTGAAGGCCAAATTGGTCTGCTGGCCCGCAAACCCTGGCGCGACTTGACGGTCGCGGCTCCTCCGGGGGAGGAGATCCTCCTGGAGGAACCGGCGGAGAAGTCGTGGCTCATTTTCGCGGATACTTCCGGTCTGGGTGACAAGTTGGCCTCAGCAACTGCGCGCCAGCGGGCATCCGATGCCGGATCGCACATCGCGATACCCACTTTGCTAGCGAACGGAAAGGACGGCTTCACCCTGCGGGCAGAGGTACTCGAAGATTGGAAGAATCTCCTTCGCGCATGCGCCCTCGATGATCCGCCGGTCCGCTTAGTTTATCTATGGAGTTTGGACACCCCGCGGCCAACTGGCGCGGGAGACGCCGAGTTGATGGGCACTGACGCTTTGCTTCACCTGATTCAAGCGCTCGAAGAGATCAAACCCTCGACAAAATCGCGCCTCGATTTAGTGACCCGAGGAGCGCAACCGGCGGGCCGGGCGATGAATGGAGTCGCAGTTGAACAAACACCACTCGTCGGCTTGCTCCGGGTCATCCTGAATGAGTACCCAAATATCACGGGACGCGTGATTGATCTGCCGCCGGACGACTCGATCTCGGACCAGTCGCTCCTGTGGAGCGAGTTGCTGCGCGAAGACACTGAGCGGGAAATTGCCTTCCGGGGCGAAGCCCGCTACGTTCAGCGCCTGGCGCGTGGTCGACCTAGCCAAGAGGAATGGCTTGATCCTGAGCTGCCGCTTCGCCTCGAATCGCGCGAACGGGGGCATCTCGATACACTGCGCTTCGTGCCTTTCGCCTTACCGGCGTGCGAGGCGCGGCCAGGTGTTGATTGAAGTGAAAGCAGCGGGAATGAACTTCCGCGATGTGCTCAAGGCGCTCGCACTTTATCCCGGCGAAGCGCCGGACGCTCGAATCTTCGGCGACGAGGTGGCCGGCGTGGTCAAGGCGGTCGGAGCCGGAGTAAATCATGTGGCGCCGGGAGACAAGGTGTTTGGCCTGGCCGTGTTCGGACTTGCTTCCTCCACGGTGGCACGAGGAGGCGACATCCGGCGCATTCCTGACGGACTATCGTTTGAGCAGGCGGCGACGCTGCCGGTAGTTTTCATGACTGCCTGGCACGCCCTGCAGAACGTCGCCCGGATGCGAAAAGGTGAGCGTATCCTGGTGCACGCCGGAGCGGGCGGGGTTGGGATGGCCGCCATCCAGATCGCCCACTATCTGGGGGCAGAAGTCATTGCCACCGCCGGCAACCAGACCAAGCGCGCATTGCTGGAGACGTTGGGAGTAAAACAGGTGCTCGATTCGCGCCGTGCTGATTTTGCGGATGCCGTTTTGGAACTAACTGGAAGGCGCGGCGTGGATGTCGTGCTGAATGCGCTCGCCGCCGAAGCGATTCCGATGGGGCTTTCCTGTCTCGCGGAATTCGGCCGTTTCATCGAAATCGGCAAGCGCGACATCTATCAGAACGCCCGAATCCCGCTGTGGTCGTTGCGCCGCAATTCGTCGTTCCACGTCGTGGCCATGGACGCCGTGTTTTCGGGTGATGAGGCCTTGACCCGGCAAATGCTGGAGGAAATCTCCGGATTGATCGAAAGTGGGGCGCTCTCTCCGCTCCCGTTCCGTTCATTTCCCGCGAACCGGGTGGACTCGGCGTTCCGACTGATGGCGCAGGGAAAACACATTGGCAAAGTGGTGGTGGCCTTTCCGGAAGTATTTCTTCCCCGACGCGGAGAACCATTCAAGCCAGCCTTCACGATCAGGCCGGAAGGCTGTTACCTGATCACGGGAGCGTTTGGCGGCTTTGGGAAAGTGGTGGCGGAATGGCTGGTGGAAGGAGGCGCCCGTCACCTGGTGCTCACCAGTCGGAGCGGGGGCAGCGACTCCCGAAGCGGAGACTTTTGTGCGAAGGCCTTCGCGAACGAGGTGTCCAGGTGAAGGTGGTGCGAGCGGATATTGGTTCGCCTCGCGATGTCGCTCGGCTGACCGCCGACATTCGGTCTTCTGACCAACCTCTCCGCGGCTTGTTCCACCTGGCCATGGTAATCGACGATGCACCACTCGTATCGCTGGCCCGGGAACGAATCCGAAAGGTGATGGCTCCAAAGGCGCAGGGTGCATGGCTGCTGCACGAGGCCACCCGAGATTGCGACCTGGACTGCTTCGTGATGTTCTCTTCCGTCTCGAGCATCTTTGGCAATCCGGCGCAGGGAAGCTACGGCGCCGCCAATGCGTTTCTCGATTCGCTGGCTCACCATCGGCGCGCCCTGGGTCTGCCGGCCCTGACGATCAATTGGGGGGTGCTTGGCGGCGAAGGTTATGTCGCCAGAAACAAGCGGGTGGCCGAGTTTCTGGCCCGACAAGGCACCACCGAGCTTACTCCACGGGAAGTGATGACATTGATGGAATCGGCGCTGACGGCGCGGACGACGCAAGTAATGGCTATTCGGGTCGACTGGACCAAATGGCGACAGTTTTTCCGGGGCATGCAGGAGAATCCCTTGCTGGAGCACATTTTCTCTGCCGTTGAGGGCCAGGAGACAGGCGGTGCAACCAGCGACTTGCGTCTGAAAATCGAATCGGCAGCTCCGGAAGAACTGGAGGGAATAATCGGGCAAGCGGTCCGCGAGGCCGTCGGGTCGGTCCTGCGGGTAAAACCGGAGACTCTGCGCGATGACCAGCCGCTGACGGACTTAGGATTGGATTCACTCATGGGCGTCGAGATCGAAAACTCGATCGAAGGCTCTCTCGGCGTGGCGCTGCCGCAGGCCAGCTTGCTAAGGGCGCGAACCGTCGGCCAGATCGTGGCGTTAATCGCCGAACACATGGGCGCAAAGCGAGTCGGCGGTGCCGTTACCAAGCCCGCCAGCTTACCGGAGTCGACGTCTGCCGACGAGGTTAACCTGGAAGCGCTTTCCGATGAGGAGATAGAAGGGCTGCTAGGCAATGACGCGGCCACGGAGGGTCCTGCGAACTCCAAACGTGACGTGTGCTAAGCGAAATCTGAATCGAGATGCCCGCGGATAAGCGCACCATTCTTAAGCAGTGGCTGGCAGATGGCAAGGCGAGCCTTCAACCACTCACCTTTCCGCAGCGGGAGCTATGGGAAGTGTCGCCGGTGAAGGTTACGGACAGCGCGAATCACATTTGCTGTCTCATTCAGTTGCGGGGCCTCATCGCGCAGCAGGCCTGCGAGGCCGCAATTCAGCAAGTGGTGAAACGACAGGAGGTTTTGCGCCTCTCATTCCTGCCGGGAAAAGAGCGTCCAGTGCAAATGATTCGCCAAAACAGCGAAGCCAACTTTCGTTTCCGCGAGCTTTCCTCTGCCCAGGGAGGTGAAGACGCGGTTGAAGAGCTGGCCAACGAGATTTTCAACGAGCCATTCGACTCGATTCAGGGTCCCCTTTACCGGGTCGAGGTTCTCCGGAGGAGTGCCGATGATCACGTTCTGGTCTTCGCGATTCACCATGCCATTGCCGATGGCTGGACCCTGGGCGTATTCGTCCAGGATTTGTGTGTCGCTTATGTGCAGGGGCTGATGAACCTGCGCGAGGAACTCCCGCCGGTTCCGCTCACTTATAGCAGTTGGGGTACCGCCGAACGGGCGTTCTGGCAGCCCGCGGAATTGGAGCGGCGGACTAGCTTCTGGAAACCGATCCTGGCGGGAAGCCGCCGCTTATGGAACTCGCTGGAGGGAACCGAGACCGCATCCGGGGCCCCGCACCGGTGGGTTTCATTGATCCCGCTCGAACTGGCCAACGCCGCGCGGGAACTGGGTCGGGTCACGGGAGCAACCCTCTTCAGCACTCTGTTGACGGCGTTTCAGGTCGCGCTTTTTCGG
The DNA here is from genome assembly GCA_963808535.1 of uncultured Verrucomicrobiae bacterium. Classification (GTDB taxonomy): domain Bacteria; phylum Verrucomicrobiota; class Verrucomicrobiia; order Chthoniobacterales; family JAFAMB01; genus JAFAMB01. The sequence goes on from CAWEGF010000016.1 coordinate 35,950, forward strand.
TGGACCGGCGAGAGCGACATCCTGGTCGGCACCCCGGTGGCGAATCGGACCAAACAAACTGCGCGGGAAACCATGGGCTACTTTGCCGGTATCGTCCCGCTGCGCGGCCAGGTCGACGTCGACCGACCGTTCTCCGATAGCCTGAGTTCGGTGCATCAGGCAACCATGGATTGCTTCGCCAACGCCATGCCGTTTGCTGAACTGGTCCCGGCGCTTGGGGAGCGATCGGCGCCAGGGCACAACCCCGTTTTCGAGGTGCGGTTTGCCTTGCAGAACCATCCTGTTCCGGACGTCGCGCTCCACGGGTTGTCGGCCCGGCTCAGAATGCGCTCGACCGGCACGGCGCGTTTTCATCTCGGATGCGAAATTACCGTGATGGAAAATGGATTGGAGGTGGTTTGGCTGGCTCGGCTTAGTCTATTCCCTCTGGCGGAAATAAAGAATTTGTCGTACATCTTTCAAGCCGTGCTTGCCGAGAGTTGCCGCTCACCGGAAAGTCGGATCGCCGCCCTGATAGTCTGAACGCGATGAACACGATTCCCTCAACAGAAAACTTGCTGGAAGCGTCACGGCCCCACTGGGTCAGCCGGGCAGCTTTTCCAATCCTGGCAGCGCTTTTCTTTCTCAATCAAGGCGCCTTGGGAGTGGCGCTGTATTTTGGCCTATTCTGGTTGGCTGTACCGTTGGTATTAACGGCTAGCCATCTGATGCATGGGATGTTAATCGGCTTCCACGAGGCGTCTCACGGACTGCTGCGTAAGACACGGCGATTGAATGAAATCGACGGCATTATTATCGGTATCTTCAGCCTGATGAGCTTTAGCCTCTATCGGGCGGCACACCAATTGCACCATGCCTATCTGGCCACTGAACGGGACGTCGAGCTATGGCCGTTTGTCATCCCCGGATCACCACGCTGGGCCAGGGTCTTAGCGGCCATCCTCGAATTGAGTTTGGGTTTGTTTTTCACCCCTTTTTTGTTCATCCGCACCTTTCTTCGGGCCGGTTCACCAATTCGGAATCTGAAACTGCGCCGGCGAATTTGGGCAGAGTTCGGCTTGGCGGCCGGCGTCTGGTTTTGCCTGCTGGCGGGGGTAGCGTGGTGGGGAGTCTGGAAATATTTTATCTGGATGTACCTGGCACCTGCGTTTCTGGCCTCGAACATGCAGAGCTGGCGCAAATACATCGAGCATGTCGGACTCACGGGTTCCACCGTCAACAGCTCGACCCGGAGCATTGTGTCCGAGGGGCCGCTCGGCCGGGTGGTCGCCTTCACTCTGCTCCATGAGCCGTATCACGGCGTGCATCATCGGCATGCCGGTCTGCCGCACGCAGAACTTCCGCAGCTCGCTGCGGAACTTGAACCGAAGAATCCCGGGGAAGTATCGCCTTTTCCCAGCTATCGCCACGCCTTGATGCATCTTTTCCGAAGTCTGCGCAACCCCCGGGCCGGAGCTCAGTGGCTGAAAGCCACGTCCCAGTGAACGGATCCATTTTCGAGGCCATTGGGATCGCAAAAAGGTTCGACGACGGTCAAGTGCAAGCTTTGCGGGGGGTGAATTTTCGCGTCGCCCAAGGCGAGTTTCTAGCCATTACCGGTCCCAGCGGTTGTGGGAAAACGACGCTGCTGCAAATGCTGGGTGCCTTGGACCAGCCTGCCGAGGGAACCTTGCTCTATCGCGGAAATTCCATTCCCGATCTGAAGGATCCCTCGAGATATCGTGCCTTGGAGATTGGCTTCATTTTCCAGGCGTTTCACCTGTTGCCCACCTTTACGGCGCTGGAGAACGTGCAAATGCCGATGTTCGAGAGCCCCCTCCCCAGCTCCGGCCGGAGAGATCGAGCCGTCACCTTGCTTAAGTCGGTGGGATTAGCCCATCGCCTCAACCATTTCCCGGCCAAGATGTCGGGCGGCGAAAGGCAACGCGTAGCCATTGCCCGCAGCCTGGCCAACGGCCCAGCGGTCCTCCTGGCGGACGAACCGACCGGCAACCTCGACAGTGAGAACGCGCAACTCATCCTCGAACTGATCATTCGACTTCACCGAGAACAGAATATGACGCTGGTGTTGGTGACGCACGATTTGGGCATCGCTCAGCGAGCCTCGCGAACTATCCAGATGAAGGACGGTCGCATCGTCTCAGATCTGGAATCAATCAAGGCGGGCCTGATATGACTTTTTTCACTGTGGTGACTCGGGGGCTAATTCGTCGTCCGGTGCGAACCGGGCTAACAATTCTGGGCATCTCCGTGGGGATCGGAGCCGTGGTGGCGTTGGTGGGTATCTCACGCGGGTTTAGCAAAAGTTGGGAGACTGGGATGAAAGCGCGGGGGACCGATGTGGTGGTCAGCAATATGGGCAGCTCGCTGGTCCCAAAACCGTTCGATGCCTCGGTGCGTGACCGGATCACTCACCTCCCTCATGTGGATGCCACCTGTGGAATACTGGTGGACTTGATGAGCGTCGAGAGCGCCCAGATGATCATGGTGTCCGCCCGCGAATGGGGTGGATTCTCGTGGAGCAATCTGAAATTGATTTCGGGACGGATGCCCAGGGACGGGTCGGAGCCAGCGGTGGTCTTGGGCAGCACCGCGGCGGACCTGCTGAAGAAAAAGGTGGGTGATAAGATCCAGATTGAAACTGACGAATTGTCCGTGGTGGGGATCGTCGACGGTAATGCCTGGGTGGAGAACGGCTCGATTATTCTGGCTTTGCCGGTCTTTCAGAAAATTACCGGGAACCCCGGCAAGATTAACATCATCGACATCCGCGTCACACCCTCCACGAGTGCTCGAGAAGTGACGGCACTCTGCGAGGAGATCGACAAGCTGATTCCGGAAGGTCGCGCCGTAGTGGCGGGCGAGCATATCACTAAAAGCGAAGCCTACCGCATGGTCCAGGCCATGAGCTGGGGTACCTCTTTGCTGGCGGTACTGGTCGGCGTACTGGGCGTGATGAACACGATGCTCATGACCGTGTTTGAACGCACGCAGGAGATATGCGTCTTACTGGCCCTCGGCTGGCAGCGTGGACGGATCATTCGCATGGTCTTATGGGAGTCCGCCTTGCTCGGCTTGCTGGGCGGGATGGCGGGCGTACTGATTGGTGCCGTAGGCGTCCAGGTCTTGGGAATGACGCCGGCGGTCCGCGGACTCCTGGAGCCGGATCTGAGTTTGAGCCTGCTGGCCATTTCGGTAGCCATCGCCGTCGGAGTAGGTGTCCTCAGCGGTCTCTATCCAGCATGGCGCAGCTCGCGCCTAATGCCCAGCCGGGCCTTGCAGGGATAAATCATCTCCTCAAACACATCATGAAACTGCTATCCTTGGCATTTTTGCGGGTTGCCGCCGCCGCTCTGAGCCTCGCCTCACTGTCCGCCTCTTCCAGCGCCGCCGACCCAAACCCGACCACCATGTCTGCCAAGGACCTTTCCGGCAGCCTTTCCGCCCTGCAAGAGGGCACGTCTTACGTGCGTTTGCGCCTTGAAGTGAAACAGCCGGGCGACACCGTAAAGGTAACCCTGCAACTTCAGATCAAGAAACGGCGCACCAAAGCAGTGACCGATGTTGTTTATCAAGTGCTCTGGCCCAAAGAAAGGAAGGGAGAGGCTTTTCTCTTGCACCAGGCAGATGGTAGTCCAGCCGCCGGGTCGCTATTCGCTCCGCCTGACAAGCTGCGCCCTCTGAAAGCCTCGCAAATGGGCGATGCGTTGTTTGGCAGTGATCTTTCATACGAGGATGTCATCGAGAATTTCTTCGGATGGAAAAATCAGGCCATCGTTGGCAACGAGGTGTTGAACCGAGTGAATTGCCTCATCCTGGAGTCGAAACCTGACACCAGCGAAGTTTCCACTTACGCGCGCGTGCGGAGTTGGATAGATCCGCAGCGACTCGTTCCGCTTCGGGTAGAAAAATATTTGCCCTCAGGGCAACTGGCACGACGAATTGAAACTACCCGGGTGGCGACCGACGATAAAGGTCGACCTATCCCTGCTGATCTAACCGTGCGCGGTCTCCAGGCAGATTCAGTGACCGATCTCGATGGCTCCCGGATCCGGCACGAGGTGGTTTATACTGATCGCGAGTTTACTCCGGAGGGTCTAGCTGAGGTTCAGGCTCCCTCCTCCGCGTCCGAATAGTCGCCCTCTGCGATCCGTTTTATGTTCACCGCCTATCACGCCGAATTCGCTGTTCGCACCAAAGGTAAAGGTACCTATGAAATCACCGACCAAGTCGCGGAATTAGTGGGTGTCAGTCAGGTGCAAACCGGTTTGGCGAATGTGTTTCTCAGACACACCAGCGCCAGCTTGCTTCTTTTCGAAAACGCCGACCCGACCGCCCGTCGGGATCTGGAGAAATTTTTCGCCCGATTAGTCCCGGAAAATGAAAGCTATTTTTCTCACACCTTGGAGGGCCCGGACGACATGCCCAGCCATCTCCGGATGGCACTCACCCGCACCTCGGAATCGATTCCCATCGTGGCAGGACAAATGCGACTAGGTACTTGGCAGGGCTTGTTTTTATACGAGCATCGTGCGCAGGGTTCAGAGCGATCGGTGGTGGTTTCAGTGATCGGAACCACGGAATGAAACCGGTCTTTCCGGGTTCATCAGGTCGACTATGGCGGGAAGTTTAACGCTTCGATTCAGCGGTCAGGATTTCCGTCCATTCGAAACCGGAATCCAATAGTTCCGCTGGAAAAATCCGTTCTTTGCCGGGTTGGCTGGGCGCAGAACTTGGAATGGGGTTGAATTGGGTTTCTGACTGGAAGGTCATGAACATTCGATGATCATTGGTAGACATAAGTTCGATTGGAAGTTTGAATAGTGATGGTAAGGGAGAAATGACCGGCCCGCTCAAGACTGGTGAGCGTCCGTTCGACCTAGCCGCGGAGATAGACCGCGATCAGGCCGCTCGTACGAGAATAGCTACAGCTACCAAGCTAGCAATCGATAGACGCTGCGGTAGAAGTTGCATAGTGGCGGCGAAATTAGCGTAGAGTTTTGGAGGTGTCAAGGGGGGACTACTATTGGAGCAGGAGTTCAGGAGTTGCAGAATAAAACCGGAACCGCTCTGGTGCTGGTTCATTTAAACTGGATTCCTTGATTCAAGGCTGGACGCCGCTTTTGAACTGACACAGCCGACAGAGTCCAGCTCCGTCCTAATCGGAGATCACAAGCTTTTTAGGTTGTGGTGCATTCGAGCTTTTGAATCTAATTTTCGGAAAATGCGAGTCTTGGGACACGATTCCGAATTTATTCTGTAACTCCTGCAACTCCTGTAATCCTCCCACGTTGGCGGAGAGCAAAGCGAGCAGGCTGCTTACTTTGTTTTGCAGAGGTAAAGCGGGAAGGCTCTAGTTACTTCTGGAATGAAGACTTTTATCCCTGAGGTGGCGGTGATCGCGGGCGTCGGTCCAGGACTGGGCGCATCGCTGGGACGTAAATTGGCAAAAGAAGGATGCCGACTCGGTTTGTTGGCCAGGTCCAACGATTTTCTCGAGGCTTTTTCGGAGGAACTTCGAGCGCTCGGAACCGAAGTTCTCGCCATCCCCACAGACATCGGCCAAGCCGATCAGGTGAACGCGGCATTCAGGCAGGTTCGGGAGCAACTCGGCGAGGTCGATCTTTTGATCAATAACGCGAGCGCGAGTGGCCCTTTCGGACAAGCCTTTACCGAAATCAGTTCGGAAAGCTTTGAACGCGGTTGGCGGGTTGGGGTGTTAGGTTCTTTTCTCTGTTCGCAGGAGGTTGTTCCGGGGATGCTGCTGAAGAAAGGGGGGTGCCTCCTGTTCACCGGCGCAACATCATCGGTTCGGGGAGCGGCTATCACTTTCAGCAGCGCAAAATTTGCGCTGCGGGGGCTGGTTCAGGCTTTGGCCAGGGAGCTTTGGCCAAAGGACATCCACGTGGCACATATCGTCATCGATGGGGTTATTCGCGAAAACGAAATGGAACCGAGCGTGGAAGAGCAAAGCGGGGAACCCCTGATGAATCCGGCGGCCATTGCGGAATCTTATTGGATGTTAGTCAAACAGGATAAATCAGCATGGACCTTGGAACTCGATCTGCGGCCGGATCGCGAGAAATTCTTTGAATAATAGCCCTGAAGAGAGTGGTGGTGTTAGTGATGGTGGTAGAGAAGGAAATTTGTCCCTGCTCAACATGAAGGATTCCTCTCCAACTGGCACTGACGGTCTCGAGCCGATGGCCGGCGAAAAAGGATTTTTACTCGAAGAGCTTACCTGGCAAGAAGCGGAGAAGGTGCTGAGCATCGACACGGTGATCGTCATTCCGATTGGCGCGGTCTGCAAAGAGCATGGACCGCATCTCAAGCTAAAGAACGACTGGCTGTTAGCCGAATATTTCAAGAAGGAAATTTTGAGGAGCGCCAAAGTCGTCATCGGGCCCACCATCAATTGTCATTATTATCCGGCATTTACGGAATATCCCGGATCTATTTCGCTACGATTGGAGACCGCCCGAGACTTGGTGGTGGACATCTGCCGAAGTTTGTCTCGCCCGGGTCCGCGCAAATTCTACGCATTGAATACCGGCATTTCTACGATGGGACCACTAGAGGAATCGGCAAAGATACTCGCCGATGAGGGGATCGAGTTTAAATACACCGATCTCCCTAAACTCATGGAACTCGTAAGGACTAAAGCGAAACAGGAAGACCACGGCACTCATGCCGGTGAGATCGAAACTTCCATGATGTTGTTTATCGCCCCGACGAGTGTTGAGATGAAGAAGGCAGTAAAAGATTACCATCCCTCGAACCAGAGCGGGACTAACCCGCGATCCGGACGGGAACGGCAGTTTTTCGGCCTCAGGCATCTACGGCGATGCCACTTTGGCGACACGACAAAAAGGAGAATTGGCGGTTCGAGTCGTCCTCAGCGGAATGCTCGAAGATATTGAAAGTCTTCGAACCAGCGGGTAAGCCGCTAAATTTGTGCCGGATCCGGCAACGGTTCAATCGTCGGGACAGGATTTGGCGTTGGGGACGGAGGAGTAGGCAACGGCGGCTCAGGAGGTGGCTCGATCGGCGGAGGGACCGGACCGGGAGCGGTTGGTTGAGGATCGCCGGGAGGAAACGGAGCGCCGGGAATTTGTGGGAGTGGAAACATCATTCTTGATCGATTCTGTGACGCATTTTGGATGTAAAAAATTGCGGGTAACCGGGGAAATCGAAAAAGACTCCAAGCAAAAGGTCGGCCCCTTATTGAATCGTCCAGAGCGGAAACTCTTCTCCTGCTTGAAAGCCGGGATCCTCGGGATAAATGAGATCAAGCCGACCATCGTGACAGGAGCCGAACAACGGCTTGCTGGCGCCAAAAACCAGGGTGTCGAAAGAGCCTCGATACGTCGAAATCGCAATCCGGACAATGACATGAAACTGGTCGCTCTTCCTATCGACGGCAATTACTTCTGCGGGAATGGCGGTCAATAGTGCTTTCCGGGGTTGACTCGAGCCCGAGATGCCGACGATGGGTCGGGGCGCCGGCTCCCGGCAGGTCCCAGAGTGGCAAACCTTGCCGATTCCGACCGGCGGCGCACGAGATTTCTCGCCCTAGGAACAGCATCTGTGGTTGATCATCGGTTGATTTATTAAACAACTTTCGATTTTTCTGTTTTGGTAATGTCGTCCCGTTGAAGGCAATTCTGCCATACTATTCTTGAGGGCGTGAGATTGCTTCGGGATATGAAACCCGTTCGAGGCGCTGTCGCTCGCTCACGGCGATTGAGGTAAGCCCTAACGGATCGTGGGCCTTATTGTCCGAGAATAGTCAAGCTATTTCGCTTTAGAAACGGCGCCAGCGTCCGATATTAATAAATAGCTGCCGCTCCTTTAAAAAGGCCGTCAAACAAATGAAGGGCACCCACAAGGTGAAGCGCTTCCAGTCTCCATTTCTCCCTAGCCAAAACGATCGCCCGTCTCCGATGGAAACAGCCGAATCCAGCTCTGCGACTTCAGATCACCTTCCGCCCGAGGTGGCCCGGATGCGCGCGCTCCATCACATCCAGGATGCGGCGGAAATCATCAGCGACGCAATGCCCTATGTAACGGTCGTCGAACAGCAGCTCTACGCCTCGATCGTCGACGGGCTCTCCAGCCTGGAACGACACCTCGCGGACTTGAAGAAATCGTGAGGGGAAGGAGTTGCAGGAGTTCAGGAGTTGCAGAATAAAATCGGCCTTCAGCCGTTTTTTGGCGAGTAGCGGCTAGCCTCAGCCGGGGTGCAAGCGTCTGACTGAAAACGGCCGGAGGCCGTTTTTATTCTGCAACTCCTGTAACTCCTGAACTCCTGTCTTCTAGTGATCGGCAAATGGCTGGGCCCAATCGGGTAAGTCTTTCTCGTAAGCTTGAACCGATTGAGCGGGCGGGCCGCTCCGAAGAGCAAAAAGCTCGATGGTAGCTGGACCGTGTGCTCCGCGCGATTTGATCACCAGACGCTCTCCATCTTTCGTAAAATCCCAACCCTCAATGAAGCCCTTAGCTGACTTTATCTCGGCCACCATTTTTCCCCGATGACAAACGTTCAGATGATCATTGATATAAAGTCCGTTGTAGGTCTCCAACGTTTTTCCATCTGCTTTCAGCTTGTAAACCTCCCATCCGACGGCGCCCTTGGGCGAAACCTTAGGCTCGGCGCAGTTCCCTTTGACCGTCCAAAGGTCCTTGGTCTGATCAGCGTAGGTCACGCTGACATTCCCGATCTCATATTGTGGATCCAAAGACTTGTTGTGAACGATCGCGGCCTGGATGGGCAACTTGGTCTTTTCGGCTCCTTCATTTTGACCAGCCAGAAAAGAAGCCGGCAGGAGCAGTAGCAAAAGGGCGACCAACTTAGGATTCTTCATGAGCCGCCGACAGACTACAACGGATCATGGCAGGATGTTATCAGAACCTTTATCTGTCTGAGGCGGGATGAAACGCACGGCCAGCAAAGTGCCGATCAGACAGATGCCTCCTGAGACGATCATCGCGACCCTGAAGCCAGCCACGAAGGTATGATAGGCGGTTAGCAATGAACCCAGGACCGCAACTCCGGCCGCCGCGCCAATCTGCCGACTAGCGTTAAGAGTTGCCGAAGCCAGGCCAACTTGTGATCGGTCGACAGAAGCCAGGAGGACCGAAGTGACCGGCGGAAGGATGAGGGGCACTCCCGCTCCGATTCCCACTAACGGCAACAAAATATTCGCATAGCCAGCCGTTTCATTGGTTGCTGATCCGAGCCAGAAAAATCCGATAGCTCCAACCAAAAATCCGACCACGATTGGGAAACGCATCCCTCGTTTGGCCGCCAATCGTCCGGCATAGACGTTCATGATGGTCAGCAGACCGGTCACGGGCAAAAAGGCGAGCCCGGTCTTTAGCGGGCTGTAATGACGGACCTGTTGAAAATAGAGGCTCAAAGTAAAGATCAATCCGTAAAACGAAAAACTCAGCAGAAGGCCAAGCAAAGCGGCCACCGAGAAAGATACCGAATGGAAAAGTGACAAAGGAAGCATCGGATCGGAATGCCGAGTCTCGATGAAGAAAAAGAGGAACGACAACAGAAAGAAAGCAGCGACCAAGCCCATGATCCCTGGTGAAAGCCACCCCCATTTCGCACCTTCAATCAAGACAGTCGTGAGAGACGCTAAAGCGAGCAAGCTAACAATCTGACCTGCCAAGTCAATTTTCCGGCCGCGGATCGGCTTCTCTTCCCGGATATAAAAGATCGTCAAAAGCAGAGCAGCTAAGCCGATTGGCAGATTGACGAAAAAAATGCTTCGCCAGCCAAAAATGTGCACCAGAAAACCGCCGATCAGCGGGCCGGCTGCTACGGAAACTCCCCCGCTCCCGGCCCACCAACCAAAGGCTTTCGCTCGTTGAACCGGGTCGTCGAAGGCATGATTGAGGAGAGTGAGCGAGCAAGGAATAATCAGCGCGGCACCTAGCCCCTGCAGAACCCGAGCCGCGATCAACGCCGCCAAACTGCTGGCGGTGCCACAGAAAACCGAAGCCAAGGTGAATAAGATGAATCCCGCGCCAAAGACCGCCTTATTTCCATAACGATCGCCGGCGGTGCCGGCGGTCAAAAGAAAACTGGCGAAAGCCAAGGTGTAGGCATCGACAATCCATTGCAGATCGCTGACGTTCCCGCCCAATCCTTCCGAAATCCTTTGCAGGGCGACGTTGACGATAGAGATATCGAGCAAGACCACAACGCACCCCAGGCAAGTGATAAAGGCGGTGAAATATGGCCGATTACCCTCGAGCCATGTGACCTCGGCGACATTTTCGAGACGATCAGACATCAAGGATCATGGCAGAAGCTTGGCACCTTGTCGCGCTGACAGCAGGCTAATTCATGCGGAATTGGGCATCTCAGAAGCGCATCAGGTTCTGATGCTGCATGGTCATGGCCGGGCAACCAGCTGGCAGCGAACGAGCATAACAGCCCCAAGGCTGGAGACGAGGCGCTCCTTTGTATTTGTTCTCCAGGCCCACCTTGCTTCACCGTAACTGACACTGACAACTGACAACTAAATGGAAATCAGCTCTGAAGGATTCGGTTGATCCAGCACTTCCCGTAATTTGTGCGCAGAGCGCGGGGCGTGAACGGTTTTTGCAGAAGCGCCAAGCCCTTGTCCAACACACCCTGATGGACGATGGCATTCTCGGTGTAGGCGGAGGTGAAAAGAATTCTGGTGTGCGGATACAAAGCCCGCACCCGGTCGGACAATTCTTTGCCGCTCATATGCGGCATCACGACATCGGTGAACAACAAATCAATGTGTCCGATGCCACGCTGCTGTTTCAGGCTCAAAGCTTCAATGCCATTGGCCGCCGGCAAAACCGTGTAACCCAGCCGTCTTAACAATGTCGCCGCCATCTCGCGCAAGGCGGGATCGTCCTCGACCAGCAGAATAGTTTCCGTCCCGCGCGGTAAAGCAGGTGAGTCAGAACGCTGGCCAGGAGTTTTGTCCGCTGTTCAACTTGCGGCAGATAAATTTTGAAAGTCGAACCTCGAGCCAGTTCGCTGTAGACGCTGATATGGCCGCCGCTTTGTTTGATGATGCCGTAACAGGTGGACAATCCCAAACCTGTTCCCTGGCCAACTTCTTTGGTGGAAAAGAACGGCTCGAATACGCGCGCTTTCACTTCCGCACTCATCCCCATCCCGGTGTCCGTGATCGCCAGCATCACGTAATCGCCCGGGCTTCAATTCCGGATAACGAGCCACACTCTCCTCGTCGAACGAGACGTTCGCGGTTTCCAAAGTGAGTTTGCCGCCATTGGGCATGGCGTCCCGCGCGTTCATGGCCATGTTCATGATGACCTGTTCAATCTGTCCGGCGTCCGCCTTCACTGCTTGAAGCCGGACGCCGGAGACGATCTGCGTATCCACGTCACCGCCCATGAGATGATGAAACACGCCATCCATACTCGCGATGATCCGGTTCAGATCGAGGGTTTCCGGCTGTAGAAATTGTTTGCGGCCATAGGCCAGGAGTTGCCGGGTCAGGGTGGCGGCACGGCCGGCGGCTTTGCTGATTTCGGTCGCGTTTTTGGCCAGAGGCGCTCCCTCGGGAAGATCGCCGATCAGCAATTCGCTCTGGCCGATAATCGCCGTCAGGATGCTGTTGAACTCGTGCGCGACCCCGCCCGCCAGCCTGCCGACGGTTTCCATTTTTTGGGATTGAAACAATTGGGCTTCGAACCGTTTGCGCGCGGTGATGTCGCGCTGGAGGGCCAGAAAATGCGTGATTGTCCCGCCGGCATCGCGAATGGGCGCGATTTGCCACTCCAAGTCAAATTCGTTGCCGTCCTTGCGATAATTGATCGCTTCGCCCTCAAACACCTCCCCGCTCTCGAGGTCTTGCCGGAGCCGACTCAAGACGGTTTTGTCCGTGCGCGGCCCTTGCAAGATCCGGGGTGTTTTCCCAATGATTTCCTCCGCCGTGTAGCCGGTCATTTTGGTGAAGGCGGGATTGACGAAGACAATACGCGGCCCCGGCAGATCGAGTTCCGCATCGGTGATCAGGATGGCCTCCCTGGATTGCAAGCACGGCGGAATTGAGCAATCGCAGCGTTTCCTCGGCTCTCTTGCGCTCCGTGATGTCCTGGCACATGACGACAATGCCGATTACCTTCCCGTCCTTGTCGCAGACTGGAACCTTATCCGTCTGGACCCAAAGATCCTGTCCCTCCCGATCTCGGATCGTCTCGATAATCCCCAGCTTGGGCACTCCGGAACGGATCACCTCCAAATCATCCGCATAAAACTTGGCCGCTTCTCCCGATTGAATTTCGATGGATTTTCCCTTCGATCTCCTCGACGATTTCCCGATAAATTCCGCAAACCGTTGATTGACTCGCAGGATGCGGTTTTCGTGTCCTTGAAACAGATCATCGCCGGCGTCAAATCGAAGAGCACCCGGAGCTCGGTCTGTTGCCGCCGCAAAGCCTCTTCGATCTGCTTGCGCTCCGTAATGTCGCTGGCAATACCAGTGAGGCGAACCAGCTTGCCTGCGGCGTCCGGACTTGAAAACCACGGTCATGAACCCAGCGGACTGTGCCATCCGGACGGGCGATTCGATATTCAACACTCACCTTCGGTACATTTCCCACTAGCGTCGCAAAGACGGCGTAGACACGCTGGCGTTCCTCTGGCAGAATGGCATCTGCCCACTGGTGCGGATCGGCGTACAGGCTCTCCGTCGAACGGCCCCAAATCGTTCGTAACCCGGACTGACATAATGGAATGTTTTCAAGTCGGCCGAAGTGATCCAGAAAACGTCGGTGATGTTTTCCGCCAATTGGCGGAATTTCTCCTCGCTTTCGCGCAACGTTTCTTCCGCTCGCTTTCTCTCCGTGTTTTCCTTCCGCAACGCGACATTGGTTCTTGCCAGTTCCGCGACGCTCGACACGCATTTCCAGTTCGTCGCGCAGGCGTCGAAGTTCGTCTTCGGCCCGCTGGCGCTTTTCCACCATATCGTTGAAGGCGGTGACCAACTCACCCACCTCGTCCCTCCGGCTCGCGGCATCGGCAAATCCGTCCGTCCGGCGGCAAATCCAGTGCGACGCTCGTCAGTTGCCGGAGAGGCCTGACAACCGACCGGCCGACATAGAGCGCAAGCAACAAAGCGACCGCGACGCTGCCAATCCCGCAAAATCAGATGGCGGATCGTCTTGCTGGTCGCTCGCATCAATTCATTGTAGAGCGGCGTGTACTCCAGAACCACCGCTCCGAGCAATCTCTCCGGATTCACCTTCGACCGGCACCACGATCTCCTTACTCCCGGCCGGGTGCTCCGACTCACCTCGACGAAGGTGCGCACCTGCCGATCCTTGATCGTCGCCCCGACTTCATCGCTCGGGCCTTCCGTAAAACGTTTCCGACTCGATGGAACCGCGTCGGCAACGACATTTGATTGGAATCCATCAGGACCACGTCCCGCCCTTGAGTCTGATGCAGCTTGTCGACAATTTGCTGGGCGGACTCGGAGAACTTGTTAGAGTCCGGCGTGAGGAGAAAGCCCATCACGCGGGCCACATCCCGGGCTTCGTCGGTCACGCTGCCGTCGCGGCCGCTTGCAGCCGATTCACCGCGAAGCCACCCACCAGAGCCACAAGCAAGGACATGCCGAGCAATGTCCAAAGAATCTTTGTTTTAATTTTCATGCTTGGCCGGTTGGCTTACTGCTTTTTCTCGTCGAGTAACTGACGCACTTTACGGGCGAGAGTCGCCGGCGTATAAGGCTTGGGCAGGAACTCGACTCCTGTCTCGAGCACCCCATGATTTGAGATGGCGTCATCCGTGTAGCCGGAGGTGAAGAGGATTTTAAGGTCGGGATAGGTGGCTTTCAGCCACTCCGCCATGACTTTGCCGCCCATCAGCGGCATGATGACATCGGTAATCACCAAACGAATCGGTGATCCCTTGTGCTCACGCACCACGTGCAACGCATCCTGTCCGTTTGAGGCGGACAGCACTTCATACCCAAGATTATCCAGTACGCTGCGAGCCAGATGCCTCACGGATGGCTCATCTTCCACCACCAGCAAGGTCTCCGTTCCCGCGCGGCAACGGTCCGGACCGAACCGGTCTGGCCGCGACGTCAAGCGGCTGCGCGACGCGCGGAAAATAAATTTTGAAGGTCGTTCCTTTGCCAACCTCACTGGAAACATCAATGTGGCCGCCCGATTGATGAACGATCGTCTGGCAAGTCGCTAAGCCTAAGCCGGTACCCTTGCCCAAAGGCTTCGTCGTGAAAAACGCCTCAAACAAAAGCGCTTTGACTTCGTCGGTCATGCCGGTGCCGGTATCGCTGACACTGAGCATCACGTAGTCGCCGGGGATCGCGCCCGTCTGTGTGCGCGCATACTCTTCATCGAGTTTAACGTTGTCGGTTGCGATCATGAGCTTGCCGCCATTGGGCATGGCATCGCGGGCGTTGACGACCAGATTCATCAGCACTTGTCCCACATAGCCGGGGTCGGCCTTGACGTGTCCGATTTTCTTTCCGCGACGGTCGTCATTTCGATGTTCGCGTCGATGAGCCGCCGCAGCATTTTCTCCAGATCGATCACCACGTCATTGAGGTCGAGCACGACGGGTACCACGGTTTGTTTGCGGCCGAAGACCAGCAGTTGCCGGGTCAGTCCGGCGGCACGTTCCGAAGCGTGCCGAATCTCCTCGATATATTTGCGCAGCGGACCCTCTGGGCCGAGGTCAGGGTGATCAAATCGCTATAACCGATAATGACCGCGAGAATGTTATTGAAGTCATGCGCCACACCGCTGACCAGCTGGCCGATCACTTCCATTTTTTGCGCTTCGATAAAATGCGCCTCCAGCCGCCGGCGTTCGTCGCGTTCTTCGACTTCCTGCATCGCGCGGCGGACCGCTGGAGCAAGCCGGAAGAGATGTTCCTTCAGAACATAATCTGTCGCGCCGCTCTTGAGCGAATCAATGGCGAGTTCCTCGCCCAGCGTCCCCGAAACCAGAATGACCGGCAGGTCGGGCCATCCGGCGCGCACGGTGGCGATGGCGGAAAATCCATCGAACGAGGGCAACGAAAAATCCGAAATGATCAAGTCAATGCCGCCGCGTTCCAGGGCCGCGACAAAATCATCCCGTTTTTCCACGCAGGTGGTCACACAGGGGATGCCCCCGGCTTCCAGGGTGGATTCGACGAGCAAGCATCATTTGGATCATCCTCCAGGTGCAGGATGCGGAGCGGGGATTTCATTTTTAGCCTTTTTCTTTCCCGGGGACAAGCTACGGCTGGCAAACCGAGTTCTTCTTATTTCCCTTCAATCGGCGGCTCGTTCACCGCGGCCCAAAAGACACCGAGTTCTTTGACCGCCGTCATAAACTCGGAAAAATCCACCGGTTTCACCACATAGGCGTTCACGCCGTGTTTGTAAAACTCCACCAAGTCCGGCGTTTCGCGCGAGGAGGTGAGCACGACGACAGGGATTGTTCTCAAATCCTCATCCGCCCTGATGGTCTTCAACACTTCCAGCCCGGTGACCTTCGGCATTTTGTTATCGAGCAACACGAAAATGGGATTGCCTCCCGCGCGCGTTTTAAATTTTCCCCGGCAATAGAGATAATCCAGGGCCTCCTCACCGTCTTACCACGAGCCACCTTGTTGGCCAGATGGTTCTCCTCCAGCGCGGCCAAGGTCAGTTCCACATCTCCCGGATCGTCTTCCGCCAACAGAATATTTTTCATCCTTATTTTTTCATTTCCCATTAGTCATTTCGTGGGTTTTCGCTTCCTTGATTGGGAATCGAAAAGTAAAATGTCGCGCCGCATTCACGACGCCTTCCGCCCAGGCCCGGCCACCATGCCGACGAATGATCCGCTGGACATTGGCCAAGCCGATACCGGTGCCTTCAAACTCGTCTTGGCTGTGCAGCCGCTGGAACACCCCAAATAGTTTTTCGATATATTTCGGATCGAAACCAGCCCCGTTGTCGCGAATGGAAACTGCCGTTTCGCCGTTTCCGGAAGGGGCACAGCCGATTTCAATTCTGGCTTCGGGGCGGCCGCTCGTGAACTTTACCGCATTGGAGATCAGATTGACCAAGACCAGACGCAACAAGTCAGGGTCAGCCCAGACCTTCGGAAGGGCATGAATTGTCCAGACGATATCCCGCCCTTTGGTCTCCGCCTGAAAATCGCTCAACGTCTCCCGAATCAACTCATCAAGATCGACCTCCTTCTTTTTTATCTCCGACTGCCCGATGCGGGAGAAAGCGAGAAGATCATCGATTAGATCCCCCATCCGTTTTCCCGATTGGCGATTCTTTCCAAATGCCGAAGACTTTTTTCCGAAAGGGACGGTCCGGCCTCTCGTTGCAGCAATTCCACAAAACCCAAAATATGACGCAGAGGCGCACGCAAATCGTGCGAGACGGAATAACTGAAGGCTTCCAGTTGTTCCGTGCGTTCGGCGACACGTTGCTCCAGTTCCGCGTTAAGACGGCGTTTCTCATCTTCCGCGCGCTTACGCTCCGTGATGTCACGGATGTTGCATTGAATCATTTCCCGATCGCCGGCTTGATAGACGTTGCTGACGAACTCTACGGCAATATCCGATCTCCGTCTTTTTCCGAGAGCAGGTCTTCATACCGACCGTAGCCGTGCTGCTTTAATCGCTCCAGCATGGCTAGATTGGACTCAATATTCTTAAATGGATTGAGTTCCCCGATGGTTTTGCCAACCATTTCAGGGTGGGAAAGTCCGAGAAGTTCGAGCAGGAAAGGGTTTACATCGCTGATGCGTCCGGTTTCGACATCGACAATCATGATGCCGTCCTTCGCCGCTTCGAAGATCCGTCGATAGCCGAGTTCTGAGTCACTAATACTTGCTCCACCCGCGTCTCAGCTTGTTCCGTCTTCTCTTCGGCCCGTTCCGTGCGCACCTCGGCTTGTTCCGTCCGCGCCTCGGCCTGCTCGGTCCGGGCCTCGGCCTGTTCGTCCGCGCCTCGGCATGTTCAATGCGGGCCTCGGATTGTCCGATCCGCGCTTCAGCCTGTTCGGTTCGCGCCTCGGCTTGTTCGGTCCGGGCCTCGGCCTGTTCAGTCCGCGCCTCAGCTTTCGCCGCCCGTACCTCGGATCGCCCAAACCGTGTTTCGAAGCCGGATTCTCTACCTCCTGCTTCTTACTGGTCTCGCCTTCGTCAGGAATTCCCCGCTTGATCCGACTTTCTCGGCGGCGCCGGCAGGACGGCTTTATGAAACGGTCTTTGGCATTCATGGGAAGTTGCCGTCGATTAAGAAGCGGCCATCAATAAAGGCCGGTCGACGGATTTGCCGGCCACCGATTGTTTCCAACGTTCGAGGACCGCCTCAAATTCGGAAGTCTGCACTGGCTTGCGGAGATAGTCGTTCATTCCCATCGCCAGGCATTTTTCCTTCTCGCCATGCATGGCATTGGCAGTCAGCGCGACGATGTAAACCGGCGATTTCCCGGGAGCGCTCTTTCTTTCCAATGCGCGAATGGCCAAGGTGGCTTCGTGTCCGTCCATCTCCGGCATCTCACAATCCATAAAAACGATGTCGTACGGGATCTTCGAAAGGGCCACCAGCACGGCATTTCCGTCGGCGACGGCGTCCACCTGATAGCCGTACTTCTGTAGTTTGTTCATGGCGACTTTCCGGTTAATCAGGTTATCCTCAGCAACCAGGATGCGGATGGCGGGCCTGGTAGTTTGAATGAAAGGAATCGAAAGGTCGGTGGAGACGACCGGTCTGGGACCGGCCTTGCCCAAGACCCTGGAGAGCGCATTCCGTAGATGCGATTGCTTGATCGGTTTGACCAGCGATTCCCCGATCCCAGCGGCCCGCAAAAGGGCTAAGTCAGTTTGTTGTCCCGCGGAATTGAGCATGATCAGCCGGGTGGCCACCAAGGCTGCATCCTCCTTGACAGACCGGCCCAGCTTGAGGCCGTCAATGTCCGGAGCCATCAGATCGAGAATCGCCAGCCTGAACGGCTCTCCTTTGGCAGCCTCGGCTCGCAGTAAATCGAGCGCTTCCCGACAGCCAGAGACCGCGTTGAAATGCATTCCCAGGTTCGCTAGATGCAGCCGCAGGATCCGGGTACTGGTATGATCATTGACGATGAGGACTCGAAGCCCGACCAGAGACTCCTGGTTCTGGTCTGCGGGCAAGTCGTTGGCTTGCTTCTCGAAATGGGCCGTGAACCAGAAGGTGGAGCCTTTTCCCAACTCGCTCTCGACACCAATGTCGCCTTTCATCATCCCGACCAATTGGCGGGCAATGGCCAATCCCAGACCGGTTCCGCTATATTTGCGAGTGGTCGACCGATCGGCCTGCCTGAAGGCGTCGAAGAGATGAAGTTGCGCCTCTGGACTGATTCCGATTCCGTTGTCTTGCACCTCGAATCGGAGCACCACCTCGGTGGCCGTCTCGGCTTGTTGCGAGACTCGCAAAATGACATCCCCTTGTTTGGTGAACTTAATCGCGTTGTCGAGAACGTTCGTCAGGATCTGCCGCAATCGCTTGGCATCGCCCCGGAGATTGGCGAAGACCGTATGATGCTGAAGTCCCAGCAATTCCAGGCCCTTCGATTTCGCCTTCTCGGCCATCAATTCCAAAGTACTCTCCACCAAGTCGCCCAACTCGAAGTCGAGCGTTTCAAAGGCTAACTTGCCGGCGTCGATTGTCGAAAAATCGAGAATGTCGTTAATGATCATCAGCAGCTGATCGCCGCTCTGCCGGATCGCTTCGACATATTCGCTCTGCTCCCGATTGAGCGCGGTGTCCAGCAGCAGGTCAGCCATCCCGATAACGCCGCTGACCGGAGTTCTGACCTCGCGGCTCATGTTGGTCAGAATTTGCGTTTTAGAACGAGCGGCCTCCAACGCCGCGTTATGAGCCAAAGCCAGTTCCGACAAGCTCCGGCGTAATTCGAGCTGGGCCACAACTTGCCGGCTGAGGGCCCGTAACCCGGAATTCTGCTCGGGGCTCAACGTCCGCGGGACCGGGCCAAGGACACAAAGCGTTCCCAAGGCGTGACCATCCGAGGTAATGAGAGGCGCTCCGGCGTAAAATCTTATCTTGGGAGTTCCCGTCACAAACGGGTTCTCCGCAAACCGTTTGTCAGCCAAGGCGTCTTCCACGACCAAGACCTTCTCCGGTTGCAAGATGGCATGAGCGCAAAAAGCATCGTCGCGAGAGGTTTCGCTCATGGTGGTCCCGACCTTTGATTTGAACCATTGCCGATCGCGATCAATCAGGCTGATGGTAGAAGTCTTGGTACTGCAGAGCTGGGAAGCCAAAAGAGTGATATCGTCAAAAGCCTGTTCAGGAGCGGTATCGAGGATATCGAAGCGATAAAGGGCCTCAAGTCGGTCATCCTCATTAGGTGGCAAGGCAACACTCATGGCGGAGAGGCGAAAAGAGGCAGGGAGGAGAGGAGATTTCCCATATTATGTATTAATACCATATTTTCAACAAAATACTTGGAAAAACCGCGGTTCCGCGCCCAGCCTCAATGGGAGCTCGAAAATTCTTTCAGCTGGTGCCGCAAGATAAGCAGCGAGATTGATGTTTCCTGGCCAGCCGGGTGCAAGGTAAGTTCAAGCTGCTCCATCCTCTCAACCTGCTAATCTCGCTTTACCGCTATGCGCTTTCTGCCCATCATCGTAATGGTTTTTGCCGGCTTCTTTATTTCAATCCAGGGGCCGATCAATGCTCGCCTGCGTCTGGCCGTCGAGTCGCCGGTACTCAGCGCGGCGATCTCCTTTCTCTCCGGCGGAATTCTTCTTCTGTGTATCATGGCAACCGGCGCTTTTGGCGGGACAGGGAACGGTTTTCGGGGGATGCAATCCGCCCCGCTCTGGGCTTACCTGGGCGGGGCGCTGGGAGTTAGTTTCGTTCTCGGATCAATCGTCGCGGTTCCCCAAGTCGGGGTGGTGATTGTCATCTGCGCGGCGGTTCTT
Organism: uncultured Verrucomicrobiae bacterium; assembly: GCA_963808535.1. Taxonomy (GTDB): domain Bacteria; phylum Verrucomicrobiota; class Verrucomicrobiia; order Chthoniobacterales; family JAFAMB01; genus JAFAMB01. The sequence continues at coordinate 55,921 of CAWEGF010000016.1, forward strand.
GGTCAAATGGTCGGTTCCTATTTGACCGACACCTTCGGGTGGTTCGGCGTTGATAGAGTACCATTCAACCCGGTCCGTCTGGCCGGCATCGGGCTCCTGATCATCGGGGTCTTGTTGGTCCAAAGGAAATGAGGACTTCCGGTCCAGGCCTAAAGGGGGGTTAAAACAACAAACCCAGGGTAAACTCATAGGCGCAACTTAATCAAAGCCTCGGCGCCGAATCTTTTCGCCCTAGAGGAACAGCATGATTGTAGCCTGGCACGAAGTACCTGGGAAAGCGTCCCTCCAAAGAACCGTCCCGTAGGGTACGAATGTCCCGAGGCCTGAGGGGCCAGGAAAGCGTAGCCCTTCAGGCCGCGGGACGCCTTGTTCACACCGCAGCCTACGGGACGGTTCATTCGGGGGTGGCGCTGACCCAGGCCCGTCGTCCAAGGCTACGATCGCATCGTCCGGGACGATTCGTAAAACAGCCCTTGTCCTCGCGCCATTCAACCCTGGGCTAAACTTTCATGCGCCTGCGGGGTGCGGATTTGCGCAGAGACATCGTCACGCTGTTTGCGGGAAATCGTCGGTGCGACCAATTTAAACAATTGTTCGCTTGCAAAATACCGCACATCCCCACCCTGACTCCTGAGATAATTCGAGCGCCTGAAGCAAGTTCATCAACTTCGCGCGTGCGCTTTGGGGCCGACAGTGAGACAATAGCGGGATCAATCGTCCATCAGGGCAACCTCATCGATGATTTGAAACTCTACTCGCCAACAGCCCGAAAGCTGACAATCGATCCAAAAATCCAATCATCATGAAGCTCTACGTAGGAAATTTCTCATTTGATATGACAGAACGCTCGCTGAGGGAACTCTTCGAGCCGTTCGGCACGGTTACTGAAGTCAAACTGATTTCAGATCGTGAAACAGGCGAGTCGCGCGGTTTCGGTTTCGTGACGATGGGAAATGTCGCGGAAGGTAATGCGGCGATCAAGGGGCTCGATGGAAAGGATAAGGGAGGCCGCAAACTTAAAGTGAATGAGGCTCGCCCAAAAGATGATCGTGGGGGCGGGGCCGCCCTTTCTCAGGACCGCGTCGCTAGGTCGCACCTTCTGAAGAAACGCTCTTGAGCGGAATGCCGCCTGGTCTCACCGCTTATGGGCTGGAACTGAGGTTCGGACCGGTCGTCCGAACCTGAGAGGACTTCATACTTTTGGCGGCGGCGCTTTCAAGGTCTGGGGCCGATTTTGCTGAGCGGGAATCATTCTGCTTTCGGAACTGACCGAAACCAAGAGGCGTCGACATCCGGTTGGCCTTAATATAGTGGCGCACGACCGGTTCGCCGGGGCCGGCGTGCAAGCTCCAAGCCCGCTCGGCAATCTCAGTTTCCGTTTTGGTCGTTCGGCCATGCTGCCTGACGTGCTCGCCCCAGGAAGCCACCAGCATCTCCGTCCGAAAGGTCCCGGGATTTTCCAAGTTTTCTTCGACCCGGAAAAGAAGAGCGCCATTCCGAAGAAAGATCAAACGGAGCTGCTCGGTCAATGAAAGATATTCTTCCCGATCTTCCGGACGAATAATGGACTCCACCGTGACCGTGACCGGTCCATCATTGGGCTTCGGGGCCAACGGGAAATCGTGCGCGCTCTCTAGCGGCGAAGGGGTAAAGTTGAGGGAATGAGCGAAGTTAATAGAAAGAGGGATCGCCAATGCCAGACTAGCGGCCAGGAGAAGCGCGCCGCCGATCAGGGTATTGCCCAGCCCGAGAGAAGTCGCTGACCAGCCCCAAAGAATACCGCCAAGGGCAACTCCCCCTTGAGACGCTACCATGTGGACGGCATTCATCCGTCCGCGCGCCCAGTCCGGCATCGCCCGTTGGCCGGCAATCCAAAGTTCCGACGCCGAAACCGTCCAACTGATGCCGGCCAAGGCGGCCACGGGCAGGAAAATCCAGAGATTGGGGGCGACGGCCATGAAGACGAAAACAGCGATCAGAATGGCACTGGCCAGAATCGTCAAGGTGTTTGGGGTCGCCTTTCTCCGAGCGTAAGGCAGGACCAAAGTCGCTCCGAGGAGGGATCCTATTCCCAAGCTGGTGAAAACTAGACCGAGCTGCCTGGCTTCGAGATGCAAATGTTGAAAGGCCACCACCGGCATCAAAGCTGGCACTACCGCAATAAAGAATCCGAACAGCAGGTCCCGGGTCAGAATGACCTGCATGCCCGGCGTGTAGCGCACATATCGCGCCGCACTGGCCAGCGATTCCAGGAGATTTTCCAGGTGCGGCTGAGGCTGCCGTTGTTCGCGATAACAGCGCGAAATCGTCAAAGCCGCAAATAAAAAAGCCAGGGCGTTGAGCGCAAAAAGCAGGGTTGGCCCGGCCAGCGGGAGAAGAAATCCTCCAATCGCCGGACCCACAATTCCTCCCATGTTCATCTGCACGCCGCCTAAGGTGATCGCCGACGCCAGTTCCTCTTTTCGGACCACGTCGGGAATGATCGCCGCCCAAACAGGAGCGTTAAAAGCAAAGCCGATCCCCAGCAGGAAGACCGTCAGCAGAATGATAGAGGGATGAACCAGATGCAGCCAGGTGCAGACCGCCAGCAACGCAGCCGCGCCAGATAACCAGAGATAGGTCCCGATAAAAAGATTTCGCCGATTGACCAAATCGCAGATGGCTCCGGCAGGTAAGGTGAAAAGAAAGAATGGCAAAGAAGCGCTGGTGGCCATCATTGATAAGAGCAAGGGCGAAGCCCCCAGCGAGTTCATCAGCCAGGTAGCCGCCGTGTCGTGGGCGGAAACGCAACAGCCAGAAACCAGGCTGGCGATCCACAGCCCGACAAAGACCCGGTTTTTAAGGGCCAGCCAAGTGGAGGTGTTCTGTTTTTGGTCCTTAATCATGGACAACGAAGCCAAACTCTGCGCCATATCTAAAACCAACCCTTCCGCATAGTATAAAAGTATAGGATAGGCGAGTGAACTGCGGCGAGATTCAATCGCTTGTTCAAGGGCGCAGCTCCATCGCATTTGCCGTCAATGCACACCTCAAAGGAAAATGAACAACTTCTCGGAATGGTCTTTCTGAGGGCGTTAGCCAATCGATTACTCAACTGGCAACTCTTGGTTGGCCTGTTTTTAGTCGGTAATCTGCAGGCTGCCGAATGGCAGGAAGTCAGCAAGAACTCAAATCTCTCTATTTACATTCGGCACCGGCCCGACTCTGCGATTGAGGAGGTCCGCGCCATTGGCGAATTTAATGCGCCGATCACGGTTTTGAGAGGAATATTGGCCGACGTCGGAAAATATTCGGAATTCATGCCTTACACGGCAGAATCACGTCTCCTGCCCCAAGACGCTCAACTCTGCTACATGGTCTTGAAGCCGCCGCTGGTCGGGACTCTGGACTACACCATCCGAGTGCACGAGGAATTATCCAAGAGCCCTGATGGGCAGACCATTTACAACTCCCGTTGGGAATTGGCCAATACCGATGGACCACCAGAGAAACCCGGAGTAAAACGGGTAACGGCGAATGAAGGATCTTGGCTGCTGGAACCGGTTGGCAAACAGACGCGGGCGACCTACACCCTTTTCACCGATGGCGGGGGCGGCATTCCGGCTTTGCTGATGAATTTTGCCAACAAACAAAGCGTTTCACGTCTCTTTGACGCCCTGCGTGCCCGAATTCATGACCATCCATGAACCGGCTGAGAAAGAATTTGACACCATACGGTCATTATGATAATTATGGTGTATGCAGAACATTATGGAACTCGACAGCCGCACCAACGTCCTTCGTTCTTCCAAGGCCCTGCCCCTAATGTTATCTGCTAAATCAGTCTCCGCTCCAGAAAAAGGATCTCTTGGTTATCTAGTCAATACTCCGGCCGCCTTGCGGCTCTTGTGGACTCACAAAATCCAAGACGCCAAGTGCCAGCATCTGTTACTTCAATTGACTTTCCTTCTTCTAGCCCTCATGGGCTGCGGGATCTGCGGATTTTTTATCGTGCCGACTTTCTGGGCAGTAGGCGCCTTTGCTCCCGGCATCATGGCTTTTAGCCTGCTGATATCGATCGGTGCGGGCGACCTGTTTCTTAAATATGCGTTGGAAGATAAAAGGTTTTTTCAGATGGCGACCCAAAGTCATGCTCTGAGCGTTTTTGTCGATGAGGATCAATCCCTGCCGCAGCCAGAAACCAATGCCTGAAACAAGAACGGCTTACCAGTTTACGCCTATGGACGCGACGGCAGGTCAACAGGGACAAGTAAGACCGGCCGTTCACCATTCTCCCCTTCCGACCTCCGCAGGCCTCTGATCTTCAACGGAAGCCTGCCAATAACTCGGTATGAGTTTTCTTTCAGTCCTAATCATGTTCTTGAGCTTCGGGGCCGGTCTTTTTGCCGTGCGCGAGCTAAAGATGTTAGCTGAAGGCGATGCGGAGCGTTACCAGGTGGTTCGAGCAATCTCCCTGGTCACGATGACCATTACTCCCTATGTTCTCCCGGAACCCTGGAACACTGGGGCGGTGCTCGCGGGGTTATTGGGATTGGTTGGGTCTTTTTTTCTGAAGCCGAAAGGCTGTTGGTAGGGACGGAAGTGGAAGTGAGAGTGGTGGAACGTTTAGCCTTTCCACAAGGCTTGGCCAAAAGGAGGGGAACCGCCTGAAGGCGGTGAATATTATTGGAGGCTTGCACTGGCCGAAGTCCTCGACGATCAAGGAAGGCTCAACCCCGATCCATGGAACCGTTTTTCGATCTTCTACGGCAGTACCCGGAACTGGCGGTTTTCTTGACCTTAGCAATTGGCTTTTACGTGGGCCGACTGAAAATCGGCGGATGCGCCATCGGTTCAGTGACCGGAGTGTTACTGACCGGGCTAATCATCGGACAGGCCGATATCCCAATCTCGCCGGCGATCAAGGCGATTTTTTTTCTCTTCTTTCTTTTTGCCGTTGGTTATGGAGTGGGGCCGCAATTTTTTCACGGCCTGAAGAAGGAAGGAATTAAGCAAGCGCTTTTCGCGACGCTGGTTTCGTGGCTTGCCTGGGGACGGCATTTCTTACCGCCCGCATTTTGCGTTTAGGAGTTGGCTACGGCGCGGGCGTATTTGGCGGCGCTTGCACGATTTCCTCAGTGCTCGGGGTGGCGACAGACGCGATTAGCCAATTTAGCGGATCAACAGCTTTCAGGCAGCAAGAGGTCAACAACCTGTCGATCGCCTTTGCGATCACTTACATTTTTGGTACGGCCGGCGCTTCGGCTTTCCTGGCGGTCCTCGGGCCAAAGATTCTTGGGATTAACCTGGTCGCCGAATGTCAGGCTTTAGAATCCGAGATGGGCGGCAACGAGCCGGACCCCTCCGTGCACTCGGCCTATAATGCGATCAGCGTTCGCGCCTATCGCGTGACCAACCCTGCCTTTGTTGGGATTACCGTGGCAGAGTTCGAGTCGCGGTTTCCGAACCAGCGACTTTTTATTGAGCGACTGCGGCAAAATAACCGGATTGTCGAGACCACTTCGGAGACTAAAATCGGCCTGAATGATATTCTGGCGATCGCCTCACGGACCGAGACTTTGATTGCCGACGCCAATCAGTTCGGGGTGGAGGTGGCTGATCCGGCTCTGCTGGATTATCCTAGCGAATCCCTGGAGGTCATGATCAACCGCCAAGAAGTGGTGGGGAAAACGCTGGGTGAATTCGCGGAAATGCGGAATGAACAGCGGTCTCGAGGTATTTTTGTCCAAGGATTAAGCCGTGGCGGCCACCCATTGCCCTTTAACACGGGAACAAAAATATCGAAAGGTGACGTTCTGCGCATCAGCGGTTCCCAGCGCGACGTAGAACAGGCCGCCCGGTTCATCGGCTACCCGATTCGTCCGAGCAACGCCAGTAATGTGATTCTCATCGGGATCGGTATCTTTTTTGGCGCCATCATCGGCTTACTCAGCATTCACGTGGGTAACATTCCGGTCAGTTTGGGCACTAGTGGAGGGACGCTCTTGGCTGGTCTGATCTTTGGCTGGTTGCGGTCACTTCACCCGAATTTTGGAAACATCCCGGAACCCGCTCTCTGGGTCTTCAATAATGTGGGCTTAAGTATGTTCGCGGCGGTGGTAGCGATCCAAGCTGGCCCACAGTTCGTTCAAGGGCTGCGCGAGGCTGGAGTCATCCTCTTTATTGCGGGCGTTATTGTAACCATCGTGCCAATGTTATTTGCGCTCCTGATCGGCAAATATTTATTCAAGATGCATCCGGGTGTTTTGCTGGGCGCGTGCGCCGGGGCCCGCGCTTCGTCTGTGGCACTGGCCGTTATTCAGGACGCCGCCAACAGCCGCGTCCCGGCGCTCGGCTTCACAGTATGTTTTGCCGTCTCCAATACTTTGCTAACAATTTTCGGCGCCGTGATCGTCCTAATGTTGCCACATTAGGTGATAGTGTGAGTGGTAGTGGTATTAGGAACAAGCGAGGCTCCGCTATAATGATGTATTCCGGAGGAACGACCACATAGTAGGCAGGCGATTTATCCGCGGACTGGTTGCGTCCCTGAACATTCATAATCAAGCCTGGCATGACTGCCTGGGACAGCGTCACGCAAACAGCCGTCCGAAGATACGGTCTGGATTCGCGCAGGCCTGCGCACCGATTCGATGATTGGAGCGACGAAATTTTGAATACGCGGCCCACATCTTCGACGAGAAATACTCTGGGGATTAGCTGCGCCCGATCATACCGTACCCTCCGGGACGTACACAGCTCAGCTCACTAGGTTCTCAACTACCACTCACTCACTCATCACCCATCTCCTCATTCCGACAGCCGGGCGCCGCGGCCGTAAATCAGCAGCATGGCCAGAAGAACTCCGCCGTAAATAACCTGCCGCCCGGCTTCCGGCATTTGAAGCACCGACAACATGCTTTGCAGCAGGACGATCAGCAGAACGCCGACGATGGTTCCCAAATAACTTCCGCTGCCTCCCAGGACGCTGGTTCCACCCAAAACGATCGCCGCAATTGATGGCAACAAATAGGCATCGCCCATCCCTTGGTAGGCTTTACTGGAATACCCAGTGAGCATGATCCCGCCCAAGGCGGCCGTCAGACCGCTGACCGCAAAACAGACGACGATGACCAAACGGGTCGGCACCCCGGAAAGGAAGGCCGCCCGTTCGCGATTGCCGACCGCGTAGATATACCGACCGAACTGGGTGGCTCGCAGTAAAAAAGCAATCAGTAATGAAACGAAACCCCAGACGAACAAGGAATTAGGAATGCCGAATGTCCTCTCCACGGCCATCGCGGACATCAGTTTCGTCGCGTGGCTGGCGGGAGCCGATCCGCCCGTATAGAGGACGACCAGCCCCTGGAGAACGGCGTTCATCCCTAAGGTAAAAATCATCGACGGCACCCTCAACCAGGCGACCCCGAACCCGTTGATCAATCCGACCAACATTCCACATCCTAGTCCCACCGGTAACGTCAACAGGCCGGACGTCTGCGGTGCGTGAGCGACCGCAGTCGACATCATGCCGCCCAAAGTGATGGTCCATGGAATCGAAAGATCGATGTGACCGAGCAAGATCACTAACATCGCTCCCGCGGCGACGATCCCCAGGAACGACGCCACCTCCAGTTGCAGCAACAGATAATTGACCGAGACGAAATTGGGGTTAATCGCCGCACCGATCGCCAAAATCACCAAAATGCAGATGCCCGCGATGAAGATTGGCTGATTGGTCTTCGACAGAATTCGCTTCATAAAAAAACGTCCATCTGATTCTTGTTCCGGAGAACGCGCAACCCGCCCAAACAAACCGCGCCGAGTAAAATGAATCCTTGAAAGAGCGGTTGCCAGAGGGCGGGAGCGTTGAAGACAAACAAGAGGTCGCTAATCGTCCGCAGAATAAAGGCGCCGAGAATGGAGCCGATCATCCCTCCCGAGCCGCCAAAGAGCGAAGTCCCACCGATGGCCACCGCGGCAATGGAGTTCAGGGTATAGAATCCGCCTTGGCTAGCACTCGCCTCCCCGGACATTGAGATCAGCGAAAGCACCAAACCACCGGCGGCGGCCAACAAGCCGGCCAGAGAATAGGCGGCAAACCTGGAGCGGCCAATGGCCAGACCCGACATGTAGGCAGCACCTTCGGCTGATCCCACCGCGTAACAACTCCGTCCGACCACTGAATTGCGAAAGGGCCACCAGACAAAAGCCAGGAAGCCAACCAGCAGTAGGCAGGTGGTGGGTATTCCCCCGAGGTCGTAAGTTAAGGCATTGCTTAGATCTTCACTCACCTCACCGCCGGGACTGGGACGGAGCAAAAGCGCGATCCCGAAATAAATCGCCCCCGTCGCTAAGGTGGCGATAATCGGCTGAATACGGCCGAAAACGACGATCGACGCGTTGATGGCCCCGGCCGCCAACCCGCTCGCCAAGACCCCGATGACCCCCAAGGCGATCTGACCGGGAGAGCCGTTGACGATTACCGAAGCCAGGCAGGAAGCCATGGTTAGAATCATCCCTGCGGACAAGTCAAATCCGCCCGTCAAAATGACTAACGTCTGAGCCATCGCCACCAAAGCCAGGACGACCCCTTTATTCGACAACGAAGTCAATACGTTAATCGAGAGGCCATTTTGCTGTTTGACGGAAAACAGCAAGAACATCACCGCGAAGACCAGAAGAGCGGTCAATGGGCCCACGTTCCACCGCCAGAACCGGCGAACCGCTTGCCATTTCGACTGTTTGCCGCTTCCGCGCTCGTTAATGGCACCCGCTGGCCCCGATTTAACAAACTCTTCGCTGAGATTGAGGGCAGCGGTGATCAGGTTGTGTTCGTTCAGGTCTGGACCTTTAAGTTCCCGGATCAGCTTGCCTCCATAACAAACCACCACCCGGTCACAAATTCCGATCAGCTCTTCGTAATCCGTGGAGTAAAACAAGATCGCGATCCCCGTCTCGGCCAGACCGCGCATCAGTCGATACATTTCTTGTTTTGTTCCGACATCAATGCCGCGCGTTGGATCGTTTAAAAGCAGGATCCGGGGCTCTTTCATCAACCACTTCCCGATCACGACTTTCTGTTGATTCCCTCCCGAAAGAGTGCGTACCGGGGCATCGAGGTCGTTTAGTTTGATCTGCAGTTTTTCCACCGCCTCGTTGATCGCGGTTCGTTCCTTGGCCGAATCGATCACTCCGTGATTGCTCAAATCCGAAGCAGCCGCCAGCACCAGATTGTCCCGGATCGACATCGCCAGAAGTAACCCTTGAGTTTTGCGATCTTCCGGGATCAAAGCCATCCGAACATTGGAGGCTTTCGCCTGCCTGGGATGATTGATGGAAGACGGCTGACCGTTGATCAAAACCTGTCCATTGATTCCCCGAAGAACCCCGAAGAGCGCCAATAGCAATTCGCTTTGTCCCTGGCCATCCAGACCTCCCAAGCCAACGATCTCCCCTTTGGCAACGGCCAGGGAAATTCCATTCAGGACAGGTTCCCAAGTCAGGTTAGTCACCTCGAGAGCCGGGACCGGAGAATTTGACTTCGGCTCTGAACCTTCCCCCGGGTGGTCGGGGTTTCCATTCGAAGGTGGCTTGGGCGGGTAAGCCCGGTTCACGTCGCGCCCAATCATCAGGGGGACAATTTCCGCCGTGGTCCGGGTCGCCATGGGAAAGGTATCAATATGTCGTCCGTTTCTGAAGACCGAGCAGGTATCAGCCAGGGCAGCAATCTCATGCATTCGATGGGAGATGTATAAGATGGCGAGCCCTCGATCCCGGAGTTGACGGATAACTTGATAGAGTTGATCCACGTCCTTCGCCGTCAGGGCAGAGGTGGCCTCATCCATAATAATGAGGCGAGGTTCCCGAACTAACGCTTTGGCAATCTCCACCATTTGTTGGCGCGACAAAGGGAGGTCCTTGACGCGTTCCGATGGATGAATGTCCGGGCAACCTATCTGGCGCAGGATATCCCGGGCCCGTTCCCGTTGTCGGCGCCGATCGATCAGTCCAAACCGCTTCGGAGGACTGGCGATCGAAATATTATCGGAGACCGAAAGATCGGGCAGCAAAGAAAGCTCTTGAAAAATACAGGCGATTCCATGCCGGGAAGCATCGGCAGGGGAAGAGAAGTGAACCAGCGTCTCGTCCAGGTGCATCCGGCCCTCATCGGGCCGGACTACCCCGGCGATAATCTTCATCAACGAACTTTTGCCGGCACCATTTTCGCCGACTACGGCATGAATGGTGCCCAGCGAGCACGCGAAATCAACATTTGCCAGGGCCGTGACGCCACCGTACCGCTTGGTAACCCCTTCTAGCCTGAGGAAGGGATGACTTATCGGTTCAGACATCAATGAGCGGATTGGCTAGATTTGGCGTTTCCCGGAATCACGGGATCAATCACTCGTCTTCGCCGCGTTCATGAGCTTGCCGGCATCGAGAGCAATGCCGCATTGTGGGAAGCCGCTGGCGACAAAAAAGTCGTCTGAAAGGTCGGGGAAAAAGTCTACCCCGGGTTTCATGTTGGAGTAGTCAACATACGGGATCGGGGCGGAAATTGACTGGGGCAACTTGCTGCCTTGCAGAGCGGCGATGGCCGCCTTGAGCGAGATGGCTACCAAGGCCGGGGATTGACCGTAGGACCAGCCTTTCAGGCCTTCCTTGGCATGCTCGGCAATTAACTTGCGGAATCCGTTTTCCGCCTCGCCGGCGACCGGGATGAATGGATTTTTACCATCAATTAAAGCCCGGACTGCGCCGGTGGTGCCACCTTGACATGACATGCCGTCAAACTTTCCGTTGACCGCAATCGCATCGGCGACCGCTTTTTGCGCCGTCCCGTCATCCCAGTTTCCCACCACTTCCACGACCTTGATCTCTTTCTCTTTATCCAAGAGCTCATGCAAACCCTTGTGTCGATCCAGGTCCACCGGATTGCCGGCGACCCCTCGGACCTCGATCACGTTGCCCTTGGTGCCCATTTCTTTTAAGAGCCACTTGGCCATCAGGTTCCCGATCTCGTGCTGATCTTCGTTCACCGCGATGACCTGGTCGCTGTCGATCGTGTTATCGAAAGAGATTAACAACACGCCAGCGCGCTTCGCTCGTTCAACGATCGGTTTCAAAGCGGTGGAACTGACGGCGTTGATCAAAATGACGTCGTACCCGGCGTTAATGAAATTATCGATCGCTCCGATCTGGGCAGCCACGTCCGTGCCCGTGCTGACAATTTTTAGTTCTTTGATGAAGGGCTTGATTTCTGGGTCTTCCGCATACGCCTGGAGGCATTTGATCATCTCGATGCGCCAGGTATTTCCGACAAATCCGTTGGCCAGAGCCACGCGATAAGGAGGTTTTTTGGCGGGAAACTGAAGCGTTTTGGTGTCGGCGGCGTACGGTTTGAAACAGTCGGGTTCGTAGGTGTCGGCAGCCCGAGTGATACTCACGGATTGGGTGAGGAGTGCGAGAGGCGCAATGAGAGTTAAGAGAAGCGTTTTCATGGCTTGGTCCCGTTCAAATGAACGAGGATCAGGATTTATTTAGGGGGGTAAAGAAACGATTACAACTTGGGGAGCCTAAGCGGTCCCGTCAGCCAAGACAACGGTAAAAAATGGCGGTGGTCAACGGGGATGAGTGGTGGTGATAGTGCGAGTGGTAGAAGGTACCGATTTTTTTCGAGCACGCTGGCAAAAAGACCCCTGGCGTTTTAATTCTGGAACCAACCCATGAAAAGACTGCGATCGGTTGCCTCGACCATGCTCATGCTTCTGAGCCTCCTAGACGCTTGGATGGCTGCGTTAGCAGATGAAAGCTCTTCGGATGATCCCCGCCGACCGGTGAAACCGACGATCAAAGAAATCCACGTTGAGAAGGTCAGTGCTTTGACCGGGAGCGATTCTGCCACCGACATGAAGTCGCTCGATATCTGCGGCACCGATCTCGGGACGATGACGGAGATCGGAAATAGAATTTTCTTCGCTTTCGGAGACACTTTTGGCTACGACGGCGATTATTGCGGTGGCGTTGGCGGCCCCAATTGGCGCTCCAATGTTTTTGCTTCCACGACCGATCACGACCCGGCAAAAAAATTGGTCCTCGAGGAATGGCTTCGAGGCCCGGATGGTAAGGCAATCGCCGTAGCCGAGGGCGCCCACCAGCCGGCATTTACGGGGAAAGATGGTGAACAGACGAAAATCCCGACCGCCATGGTCAGTGTCGGAGATCGGATTTATCTCCATTACATGTCGGTCCATGGATTCAGCAGCGCGGGCGGGGTCTGGAATTGTAACTATTCGAAGTTTATTTACTCCGACGATCTGGGCAAAACCTGGAAACAGGCTGATCTGCAGTTCGGAGGAAGCGATTCGAATTTCAACATGCTGGCGTTGACCCACGAATCAGGCCGCGGCAACGAACAAGGCGCCTACGTCTACGCGATGGGTACCCCGTGTGGAAGATTCGGCGGCGTTCGCCTGGCCCGAGTCAGGAAAGAAAATGTTCTGGATATCAATGCTTGGGAGTACTTCGATAGCGACCATCGCTGGACGGCCGATCCAGGGAAGGCCATCGAAATCATCCCCGCTCCCGTCGGTGAGGGCTCCATCCTCTGGAATCCGGGAATTCAGCGATGGCTTTATACCTACCTAAACGAAAAAACCACCTCGATCGAACTCCGTGAAGCGGAAAACCCCTGGGGACCATGGAGTCCACCGTACATGGTGGCCCGAGCAGCCGAATATCCGCAACTTTACGGCGCCTTTTTGACTCCTTCGTTTCTAAAGGACAACGGCAAAACACTCTACTTCGTCATGTCGATGTTCGGCCCGTACAATACCTTCGTCATGAAGGCCACCCTAGTGCCTTACTAAGGCCTCAGAGGGAGAGGAGAGCACAGAGGGGGAAGAGGGCGCAGAGAAGAATATTTTACCACAGAGACACAGAGGGCACGGAGTCCGGATTTTAAAAATCGGGTCTTCTCATTCCCTAGCTAAAGCTGGTTTGAAATGTCGCGGAGGAACGATGCGATCGTAGCCTGGCACGAAGTGCCTGGGAGAGCGCCACCCCCAACATTCGGGTCACATCTCAGTGGTACTGAAGTGGGAAGCGACGATTTTCCAGCCGTCGGCAAATTTTTGCAGATTCATGGTGGTATTGCCGACCACTTTCTCTTTGGGACTGGGGAAGTTAATCGTCCATCGACTTAGAACCAGCGCCAGATCCGAACTCAAGAGCCTTACCTGCACTCGACCAATTTCGATGAATCCCATGGCCGTGCGGTCCGGATATCCTTTGAAGTAGGAGTCGTGCAGTTGCTGCCAACCGTTGATTTCCTCCGAATCAATCACCACCAAGAGTTCCGGTGATTTCCAGTAAGCCTCCAGGAGTCCGTCGATATCGTGGGCGTTCCATTGGTCGAGCATTTTTTGAGGACTGCGTAGACCAATTGGGCGTCGGGTTTGATCGGGACCCGCGTTGGCGGAGAGTGAGTCGTATTCCCATCCGCCCTTTTCTTGCGCGGTGATCGCTAAAGAGGGAAAAAGCGCTGCCACCACCAAAATCTTACCAAAAGTATGGAAACCGTCTCGCAAAGGTTTGATCCGAGTAATCGGAATTATGGTGTTTATGGGTTACATGTCAAACACTACGATTTAGAGAAGGAAAGAAAGGTTTGGGCTCACCGAAGAAACCTACTCATAAATACGAAATGAATGGTAATTATGATAAAATGTGATAGTTATAAGCGACCTTATTTTGTCTAGATCTGCTTATCGTTCAGCCTCAGTTATGACCCTATGCCTGGCGCGAGGGCGTTTTGAGGTTTCGAGGTGGTTGTCCCGTCGTTCCGAGGGCGTAAAGAGCGGATGGAGATGATTGATCTTTTTGTTGGCAGCCGGAAGCCAGGTTATGCAGGTCTCGGGCGCCGAGGCGGCGGCCGAAAATGTCCTTGGAATGTCTGCCGCCTTAACCGGCAGCGCTGGGGAACTTGGAAAAGACATGCAGCGAGGCATTCTGGCCGGTCTGGAGCGAGCAAACCGCAACGGTGGAGTGAACGGACGCTCGCTGCGGCTCATCGCGCTTCGATGACGGCTATGAACCGGCGCGTACCGATCCCAATGTCCGGCAACTGATTGAGAAGGATAATGTTCTCGCCTTGATCGGCAACGTCGGAACTCCAACCGCCATGATCGCCGTGCCGTTGGTTAACGAAGAGAAAACGCTGCTCTTCGCGGCTTTCTCGGGAGGTCCCGTTCTACGCAATTCTCCCTCCGACCGCTACGTGATCAATTTCCGCGCCAGCTATGCCGAGGAAATCGCCGCGATGCTCGACGCGCTGATCGATACCGCCGGATTGAAACCCGAGGAAATCGCCTTTTTCACGCAACGAGATAGTTACGGCGATGCCGGCTTTAAATTGGGAATGACCGCCCTGGAGCGTCACGGTTTGAGCAACCCGAAAACGATTTTGCATGTCGGTTACGAGCGTAACACGCTCGCCGTAGAGGGCGCAGTAGCGAGTCTTCTGTGGGCGGAAAGCCCGCCCAGAGCGATCGTTATGATTGGGGCGTATGCGCCGTGTGCCAAGTTTATCAGGCTGTGCCAGGAAGCAGAGCTGAGTCCGTTGTTTTTGAGCGTTTCCTTTGTCGGTAGCAGGGCGCTCGCTAATGCAGTCGGCCACACCGCCGCTCGCATTATCGTTACCCAAGTGGTGCCGGATCCCTGGGACGAAACCCTCCCGCTGGTTCGAGAATACCGAGCTGATTTGAAGGCGATGGATCCATGGGCGGCGGCGGGTTTTGGCGATCTTGAGGGATACATTGCGGCCCGGATCCTGACGCTGGCGCTGGAAAAAATTCCAGGGCCGCCGACGCGCGAAACGGTCATCGATGCGCTGGAGGGCATGGGTCAATTTGATATCGGTCTCGGGGAACCGCTTTTTTTAAGTTCGGCGGAACACCAAGCGAGCCATCGAGTATGGCCCACTCTTCTGGAACAGGGCATTTTCGCGCCGTTTCAATGGTCTGCCATTGCAGATTTGGTGAAGACCAAAGCAACTCCATGAAAACGAGCCAACCAGTGCAACCCATTTTTTGGATGGTGCGACTTCTGGGGGCTCTCGGGTTTGTCATGGTTGCGGTAATGATCGGTCAAAGTGGTTTGCAACTTCGATCGATACGGACCAGCCGCGTGCGGCTTCAGGAGCAACAGGAGCATCTAAAGCAACCCGCACGGGAAATACTGCGGCAGGCACGGGAGGCCCAGAAAGAAATACAAGCCGCGCTCGATGAAGACACCTCTTTCACCGAAAAATCAACTGCCGTCAGGGGTTTGGCGCAGGCCGCGCGCGAACTATCACAGTCGACAGACGATCCATCCGCCTTACTGGCCCTCAAACGCCTGGCCGAGGTGGCAAATAACTTGGCGAAGGTGGAAGAACAGGCTGTGGCCTGGCGTACCCAATACGATATTGACGTGGAGAATCTGGCGCAGCAACGAACCCAGGTGCGCGCCTATGTCACTGCGCTGCGCAACGAAGCGGAACTGGAGGAGGGCCGAAGGCGATTGCGAGAGGCGATTCAGTTCAAGCACTGGCGGACGTCCCAAAGCGAACAGGCCGCGCGCCTGGCGCTGACTCTCACTGAACAAGCGAGGCAAGACAGCCATGGATTAAGCGAATTCAAGATCGATTTGGCTGACCTGGCCCGGATTGTTGAATTGTTCAATGGCGAAGAAGACTTCGATAATCTTGCCAACCTGAAGGACAACCAGCTTGGGCCGGCCTTGGACAGGATAACCTATCAAGCTGAATTATTGCAGGATTTGAAGATCGCCCTCTTCGGCAAAGGGTTCACCGTCGACGAGCAACATCAGCGAATCCTTCCTGCGCCCGGCGGTCTTTATACTTTGTGGCGGGATACCCTGCTGTTGCGACGGGAGCACGAGAAGCTCAAAGACAACCTGGGATTGGTTTCCCACGATATCGATGCGGCCGTCGCGGCGTTCGCAGAATCGGCTCAGGTTCGATCCGAAGCCCTCGCGATGGAGATGGAGCGAACGGTGGCGTCGAACTGGCAACAAATGCTGTTTTTTGGAGGCGGCTGCTTGATTCTCTTTTGGGTCTTGGCGTGGCTAATCTCACGGGCCATCCGGGATCGAGTCCTGGCCATCGAACTAGCCAAAGCGGATGCCGAATCAGGGAGGCAAACAGCCCGACGGTTAATGCAGGAACAACAGGTGGCAAACCGGGAGCTCAAACGACTGGCGGCGTGCGCTCACGACCTCGGAAACATTTCTCCAATCGCTCGTCGAAAACCTTCCAGTGAACATTTTTAGAAAGGACACCAACGGCCGTTTTATATTTGCTAACAAGCGCTTTTGCGAGGTCAAAAACAGACCGCCGGCTGAGATTCTCGGCAAGACCAATTTCGACATCGATCCCCCTGAACTGGCGCAGATGTATCATGAGATCGATAGAGTCCTGATCGAAAAAGGCCGGCCGCTTGAAAGGGAGGAAGTTTGGCTGAATTCCGACGGCGAGCAGCGATGGAGCCGCATCATCGAGCTTCCAGTGCTCGAACCAGGCGGCCAAGTCGTCGCCACCCAAGGCATGGGATGGGATATCACCTCCACCAAGCACGCGGTCCAGAATCTGAAGTTAGCGAAGGAAGCCGCGGAAGGAGCCGCGCGGGCTAAAAGTGACTTTCTCGCCAGGATGAGCCATGAGATCCGAACACCGATGAACGGGGTCATCGGGATGACCGAATTGCTGCTGGACGGGGACCTGGCCGCTCAACCACGGGAATTTGCCGAAGCGATTCGGGTCAGCGCCCAAAACCTTCTCGCGATCATTAACGATATCCTCGACCTCTCCAAGATCGAAGCCGGCAAAATGACCATCGAAGTCATCGATTTTGATCTCGTCCAAACGATCGAAAGCACTCTCGATATCGTGGCCTCAAGTGCGTTCAATAAAGGGGTTGAATTGGTTAACTCCGTCCCGTTCGACATTCCCACCCGCTTGCGTGGAGATCCTGGCCGGCTGCGGCAAATTCTCACCAATCTGATTGGCAACGCCATCAAATTTACCAAAGAGGGCGAGGTCGTCGTCTCGGTGAGCAAAGAGAGTGAATCGGCGACAGATATCCTGTTGAAGTTTCAGATTCTTGACACCGGCATCGGCATATCGCCCGAGGCGCAAGCACGACTTTTCGAGGCTTTTAATCAGGCTGATGATTCTACCTCCCGAAAATATGGTGGTAGCGGTTTAGGGCTAACCATCTCGAAACGGCTGGTGGAAATGATGAAGGGAGAAGTTGGTTTGGAGAGCACCCCGGGTAGCGGTTCGACCTTCTGGTTCACGGCACGGATAGAGAAACAGGCCGCCGACCACACCAAAACGGAGGAACGCCATCTCGCGCCTTTGCGAGTATTAGTGGTCGATGATAATGCCACCAATCGAGAGATACTTTGCCGTAATATTCTGACCTGGAAGATGTCAGTAGTCGGCGCCGCTAGCGGGCCGGAAGCTTTGCTCAAGTTGCAAGCCGCCGCACAACAGGGAAAACCCTACGATATTGCGTTGCTCGATCTCGAGATGCCCGGGATGGACGGACTAGCTTTGGCCCGCACCATCAAGGCCGATTTCCTGATCGACGGGATCCGACTGGTCGCCCTGACCTCGCTGGGACAAGCATTCAACACCGCAGAACTGAGGCAAGCCAAGATCGACACCTACCTGGTCAAGCCAATCAAGCAGTCGCGCCTCTTGGACTGTTTAGCAAATACCGCGAACCAACGCCCGCCCCGCCAACCACTCCCGAAATCTGACTTAGCCGAATCTGCCGGGCACGATACCGTCCACGGATCCGGCCCCCACCAAGCCGCGCATCCTCCTGGTCGAAGACAACCATATCAATCAACTGATTGCCGTGGGTCTACTCCGAAAACTTGGCCATGAGACGGACATAGCGGCAGACGGCCTGGCCGCCCTGGAGACCCTGAATGCCGCTTTTTACGACATTGTTTTTATGGACTGCCAGATGCCGGAAATGGACGGTTACGAAACCACCCAAGCGATCCGAACCAAAGAGCAAAGCTCCGTTCCGGGCTCCGATGGGAAACCGCCCGTTTATATCGTTGCTATCACGGCGAACGCCATGGAAGGAGACCGCGAGAAATGTTTGGCCGCCGGCATGGACGATTACCTCGGCAAACCGGTCCGGTTCCCGGATCTGCAAGCCGTCATGGAACGTTGGCAGGCGGGAAGGAGTGGTAATGGCAGTGAGGAAGCGTCGAAGTTAAAATCCATCGTTCGAACTGACAACCGCCGGAAAATGCTGGCCATCTCCAACTCTGGCGAAAACTCCTGACTCCTGTCTCCTGTTCCCCTAAGTGGTCTTCACCAAGTTCGCGTCCGAGGCCGGGACCACCGGGTCGAGAGCGGGTACAAAACAAACTCCGCGCGGATCCTTGATCAGATGAAGGACCCGTTCAAAAAAGCGGTGTTGAGTCTCGGGCCGTCCAATATTTATGATGGCAGCATCCTTGAGGCCGGCGTTGAAGAGGCTGATGACGCGATCGCGCGCATCGTCGTCCAGAGCGTCGAGGACTTCATCAATGACGACCCAGCGAGGTTTGTGCAAAACGATACGGGCGAAAACCAGATACTGCTGTTCGTCATCGGTTAGTTCCCGGTCCCAGCGGGCGGTGCGATCGAGCGAAGAGGAGAGGTGTTCCAGGCTGGCGGATTTCAACACCTCAATCAGCTCCTCGTCTTTGAAAGCGGTCTCTACTGAGGGGTACGCCAGCGCCGCGCGCAACGTGCCGAGTGGCACATAAGGCTGGCGCGGCATGAACATCACTTCCTCGGCCGAAGGCAACCCGATTCGGCCTCCACCCCAAGGCCACAAGCCTGCGATGGCCCGGAACAGCATGGTCTTGCCGGTCCCGGGTTCGCCTACGATGAGAACATGTTCGCCCGGGGCGATCTCGACATGCTGCTCAGTCAGCGAGGTGCAACCTGTGGGGGTAGCGACCTCCAGATGCTCGAAAATGAACTTGCCGCCCTTCGCTTGTTCGAATTCGATCCGGTTGCTAGTGGCACCCAGGCCGTCCATCGTCAAGACCGTCTCCCGGAAACTGGCGATGCGCAGCAAAGTGGCACGCCAATCCGCGAGAGTGCTAAAATTGTCGATAAACCACCGCAGCGACCCCTGCACTTGAATAAAGGCGCCTACCACCATCATCAATCCGCCGAAGGTAAGGTCGCCCCCGAAATATCCCGGAGCCGCCACCAGGATCGGAGCGATTAGCGTGAACCAACCGTACCCGGCCGTGATCCAGGTCAGGCGCGTGGTCGCGCTGACGATCCGCCGCATGATGTCGAGAACGCGTTCGAGTTCAATGTTCAGACGTTTTTTCTCGTCCTCTTCGCCGCCGGAAAGAGTGATGCTGTCAGTGTGTTCGTTGAGGCGCACCAGGGCGAAACGGAGATCGGCTTCCCGGGAGTAGCGCTCGGAGTTCAGGTTGATCAAGGGGCTCCCGACCCGCCAACTGAGCCACGAAGCGGTGCCGGCGTAAATCAGGGCACACCAGACCATATAGCCGGGCACGGCAAAGCTGTGCCCACTCAGATGGAAGGTCACGTTTTGCGAAAGGATCCAGAGCACGCCAATGAAGCTGCCGAGAAGCAGCGAAGCTTGTAGAAGTCCAACCCCCAGGTCCGTTGATAGCTCGGTCAAGTGTCGGGCATCCTCATGAATGCGCTGATCGGGATTGGTCCCCATCTCGCCGGCATTGACCAGATGAAAAGCCCGCCGGGGTTTGAGCCATTCATTGATCAAATCGCGCACCAGACCTTCGCGCAGCCTGACCTTGGTCATCTGGTTGAGCCAGGCCTGCGCCACATTGAGAATCAAAAGTGCGCCGGCAATTACTCCGAAAACCATCAACTGACGCAGGAAGCCGTTCAGGTTCTTATGCGAGAGGGCATCGTAGAAAGGCTGATTCCAGGCGTTCAACCTGACTTGACCGAAGGCCGAAACGCCGATCACGACCACCAGCCCCACCCCAAGCAAAAGTACTTTGTTCCGTTCCGGAGAAGCCCAGAAAGTCCGCGCCATCATCGCCATCTGCGGTGCCAAACGCGATTCAGCCACCCGGTCGGCGGGAGCGGGCGCGGTGGGTGGCGGTTTAGTAATTGGGTCAGCCATGGGGATCCCTCTCGCGCGCTGCGGAGATTAAAATGAAAAACATTTTTTAACCAATAGCACTCCCCCCAGCTTCTGCGCTAGCAGTAGTATGTCGCCTCCTCCGCGAGTTCGTCGCTCCCCGCTGATGCCCTGAGAATCCGATTCCGGACAGAGAAAAGAGCCCTAAGGGAGTTCCCTTAACGTGGCCTAGGGAGTTGGGCGATTCCGAATAAGGCTTTTTTCCCAAGCGTCTCTTTTTCCATATGAAGAAGTTACTTTTAACGCTGGCTGTCGCCGGATTCATTGGCAGTTCCTTATCGGCCATGGCGGATGATGACCGGTCGGACCACAATTGGAATGACGAGTACTGGCATCATCAGCACTACGGTTATTGGCACGGCGAGCGCGGTTACTGGCACACCCACCATCACAATCATGAATTCATCCGGGTGGGTCCGGTGACGGTAGAAAAAGGTCACTAAAAAGGTGGCTTAGTCGACCTGTCTAATACAACTCATACTGAGAAATGCCGCACGAGAAGCGCTCGCGCGGCATTTCCATTACTTCCAAGAGGCCGCCTCGGGGTACATAATGCGTCCCGCTTTACCTCCGAAACCAGTAAACCGAGACGGTTTACCTACTTTGTCCTCCAATTACGTAAGCGTCCGCTTTACAAAGATCCAAGGGCGAAAGGCGAGCACCAGGAAGGAAAGCGACCAATGACCAACCCGAGCACCACCCAGTGCTAGAACAATCCCATTCTGCGAGATGCTAAATTGTTTCTGACCCTGCTATTCTTAGGCTTCTGACGAATTTGAATATTCTATTTCGGATGGGCCGCAGAGGATTGACATCCCAGCCCGCTCTCGATAGAGAGTATCTTGTCGCTGTCTAATATTTTCCGAACTCCGCCGCGGAACGAAATATTCCGCGTCCTTTGACTAGATGAATATTCAAAACTCCAAGACGTTCCTGGTACTCGCCACCGCGCTGAGTTTGACCCCTTTCGCTAACGGCCAAATCCAATCCAAAGAACAGGCCGGCCCCCCTCCACCATCGATGGTCGGTTTGCCAGGATCCAGCCGTTATGGAACCGATCCTCTGCATTTGCTGCAGACGGCGAAGGTAAAACAGGAACTGAAGATTACCGACGAGCAGAGCACCAAACTTGCCAAGGTGGCTGATAAATACGATCGGGAGGCGGCGTCAAAGCTGGGCAATGTGCAGCTGGATTCCTTAAGCGGCCAGCAAAAGGTCGGCAAAGCACAGGAAGTCCGCGAGGCGGGAGACAAGCTAATCGAATCTTCCCGGCAAGAAGTCTCCACCATTCTGAACGCCGATCAATTGAACCGACTGAAACAGATTTTGCTCCAGGTCAACGGCGCCGAAGCTCTCCAGGATAAAGAAGTGGCCAAACAAGTTGGGGTAACTCCGGAAGAATCGGCGAAAATCCAAAAGCTCCAAGCCCAAACCAATGCAATGCTCCGCAGTAGCCTTAGCGGCATGCCGAGCAACGGCGGTCCGGCGCAAAATCAAATGATGTTAGGAGCCAATATCCGCACCGCCGACAAGATCAACAATCAAGCGCAGGAACAGTATCTCGGCGCTTTGACTCCTGATCAGAAACAGAAATTGGACAAGTTGCGCGGCGCGCCTTTCACTTTGGAGCGAAGCGACGTCGTCGGACACTGAGTCTTCGAGAACATCGGCCTCGCTGATTGGAAGCCAGTAGAGTCTGGATCATTTGCCCGACCCTGACCCGATTTTCCAATCGGATCCCAGCCAGATCGGCTACCAGTTTTGACATCTTTTTGTTGCCAAGAGTAAGCGCTGCGGATAGTACGCGGATCTTCCCAGCTACCATTGCCACATGTTCTATCCGCGAAGACTAACCAATTTATGCTTGCTGGCGGCCATTTGGAGCGTCATCCCGGTCGCTCCGGCCACTGACGATTCTTCTTTCAAACCAGGAGATTCGGCCCCGATTTCCTCCAAAGTTTCTTTGGTGCATTTAGGGAGCATCGATTCGTTCACCATCACCGAACAAGGGACTTTGGCCGGACGGTACTTGCTCAATGCTTTAGAAAAGCAGGATCCGGCAGAGGCGGGGAAGGCCAAGGTCGTTTACCACGCGATCATTCCAAAGGAGCATTACGGAGGCGAGTACACCGCGCTGGAGTGGTTTTGCGACTACCTGCTAGGCACGCGACGACGATCGGCGAACCCAACTTGCCGATCCTTTTCATCGCAGTTTTTTCGATTTCTTTGCCGGGAACGACTACGCAAACCTAAAAGAATATCTCGGCCGAAAGTACAAACTAAATAAATTTGCTGATTCTGGAAACGACGACGGCAAGGATCGCCTCAGCTTTCTGGAGGATTTTATTTTGTTTAACAATCCCCGTCGCGAAGAGTGGGAGAAGACCAGCAAAGTCATTGAATGCCTGAAGATCAAACCGGGCACCGCGATCGCCGACGTCGGGAGCGGACCGGGTTACTATACTTTCAAGTTCGCCGAACTAACCGGGACCACCGGGAAAGTGTATGCGATCGACACCGTGCAAAACCACCTCGATTACGTACAAAACGTCTGCCAAAAATTAAACATTCCAAATGTGGAGACCATTAAGGATCGAGCCGACGCCGTAGGTCTGGATCCGGCCAGCGCCGACCTGGTCTTCATGTGTTCGCTTTATCACATTATCTACACGACCTCGACCGAAGAGGTGAAAGACCGGTTTGTGACCAGTCTTAAGGAGGCTTTGAAACCGGATGGTCGTTTGGTGATCGTTGACAACGCTGTCGTGCAAGATGGACAGCTGCCCTATCACGGTCCCCACATTGCGAAGGAACTCGTCATCGGACAGCTTTACTATTACGGTTTTGATCTGACTGAACAGTACCAGTTTATTCCTCAGCGCTACGTTTTGGTCTTTAAGAAGCGAACGTGATCTCGAGCCAGATCCTGGACCCCACCCATGCCAGTGAGCACGCCGTTGGGGTTGGAGCAGCGCTGACTTCTGCCGCTTCATGGGCGGTCGGGACGATCCTTTTCAAAGGGATCGGAGAAAACTTCTCAGCATCGGCCATGACGCTGGTCAAGAGCCTGATGAGCGTGCTTCTTTTGGCCTTCGTATTGATCTTTGTCGGGTGGGCGAGCGTTCCCGCCTCGTCGCTTGGCTGGTTGATTCTGAGCGGTCTGATCGGCATCGCCGCGGGTGATACCTTCTTCTTTGCCGCCTTGCGGCGTCTGCCGGTCCACCAGTTAGTAATTTTAATGATGGTGGCGCCCGGAATGACCCTGATCATGGCCATTCTATTTCTTGGCGAGATGCCGAGCCCGATCTCCTGGCTGGGAATCGCCTTAATTTTATCTGGCGTCGCCCTCACCCTCGGAGCTGACCTGCGGAAGAGTAAAGGTCCAAAAAAGGCCTCCACCGGACTTTTCTTCGGCCTGCTCTCAATCCTCTCGATGGGAGGTTCCGTGATCATCGCCAAAATTGGTCTCGGTGCCCTGCCCGCTTTGCAGGCGACGTTTCTGCGGATGGCTGCCGGTTTTGTCGGGATGCTTATCGTGGCCCTGGCCAGACGAGAGATTAAGGACTGGTTGGAACCGCTTCGACGCGGCGGTTTGAAATGGCGCTTCGCGCTCGCCGTAGCGATCGTGACGTTTGGAGGATTTTGGCTAGCTTTGTTTTCGGTTAAACGGCTTGACGTCTCCGTGGCCAATACCTTGCTGGCCACAGAACCGCTCTTCGCTTTACCTTTATCAGTATTCTGGCTGCGAGAACGTCCAGTTGCTTTGGCCTGGAGTGGCGCGGCGGTGGCCTTTCCTGGTGCTCTTTTGCTCGCTTTGAATAGCTGAACTCAGCCGGTCCAATTATCAGATTGTTCGCTTGACCTCAATTTAGGAAACGCATTTAATCCCTCGGGGTCTCGTCTCCACTTTGCCAGTTACGCCTAATTCTTGCCTTATGAATAACCACGCCGGGTACGACGTCAGCGTCTCCGATAGCCTGATGCAGAACGCTCTCAATCGAGTGGCTGATTTCAACCGGTTTCGCGAAGAGGGATTGATCTGTCGCAGCGGAGAGTTTTTCCCGTCGGTCCATTATCCCCCCATCACGATGTACGATCAGGTGGATGAAGACGCCTTGTTTGAGACTTACACTTTACCTCAGGACGGGAAATTGGACGTCTACGCCCATATTCCATTCTGCAAACAGCGATGTGTCTTTTGCCATTATCCGGTCATGCTCGGCAAAAAACAGGCTGAGATGGATCAATATCTGGCGGCCATGGAAAAGGAGATGGACATCTACATGCGACGCTTGGGGATCGACCGGATCAAGGTTCGCTCCATCCTCATCGGAGGGGGAACTCCTTCCTACCTAAGCCCGCAGCAGTTAACTCATTTTCTGAACTTCTTTACCCGCCGCCTGGATCTATCGGAGTGCGAGCAATTCAATTGGGATGTCGATCCCTCCACCCTGGTGGGAGCGGAAGGACTGGAGCGGCTCCGAATTCTCCGGGATTTTGGTTCCGATCGCCTGACCCTGGGTATCCAGTCTCTAGACCCGACGGTTCTCGATATTATGAATCGGCCGCACGACAAATCTGTCGCCTTGGAAGCGATCGAAAACAGTCAAAACCTTGGCTACCAGACTAATATTGAGTTCATCTTTGGGCATCCTGGAGAAACGCTGGCCAGTTGGGTCGCCAGCATGCGCGAAGCAGTCACCTTGGGAACCGAGGAAATTCAACTCTACCGACTGAAAGTGGAGTCCTACGGAGATTACCAGGCGCCCGTCAAAAAACTGATCGAGAAGCGGCCGGACAGAGTTCCCAGCCACGACGAGGCGATCATGATGAAACAATTCGCGATCGATATTCTGGCCGAAAATGGTTACCGGGAAAATTTACGCCGGGTTTATACCAAAGAACGGAAGCACTATTCCTGCTATGCGCATAACCAATGTTGCATGCTGTACGATGAAGTCGGATTTGGACTGACCGCGTTCAGCAGCTTGCGCGATCGATTCATTTTGAATACGCAAAACTTTGGTGAGTACTATCAAGCGATTGAAGAAGGGCGCTTGCCGTTAAATCGCGGCCTGGTGCGCAACCCAGATCAGCAGATCCGCTGGTCGATCGTCCTGCCGCTGAAGAATCGAGACGTTTACAAAAAGACCTTCCAACGGCTGACCGGCGGAGAATCCCTGAACGAACTGTTCAGACCAAAGATTGAACGATTAAAATCCTACGGATTACTGCAGGAGACCGACCGCAATCTTGGTTTGACCGAACTCGGAACCTTCTTCGCTGACGAAGTTGCTCATCAATTTCATCATCCGGATTATATCCCGCACCTTCGCGAAGAATATGCGAGTGGGCCGCTTAATCCGTATCACGACACCGACCCTCATGCGGTGGAACCGATGGCTGCCGTGGCCTAGGCAATGAAGCAGGGCGAGACGCAGGCGTTCAGTCAATGAGGAATGAATCTGCCGCCAACGGTAATGCCTTGGTACCGATAGCCGAGAAGAGCGGTGCGAACGATCTTCCTTCATCGCTAACTCCTGGCTCTTGGAATCGGGCCACCCTGAGAGCTTGGCTTCAGGTAAAAGATCATCAACAACAGAGACTGTTTGCCGCTGCTCGGCAAGCCCGGCGAACCGCTTTCGGCGATCGTGTCATTGTCCGAGGATTGATGGAGGTTACTAACCTTTGCCGGGTTAACTGCGAATTTTGCCCGATGCGACGGGACAACACTCGTCGCAACACCATTTTTGAGCTGAGCGAAGCACAAATCCTCGAGACGGCGGCCCGAATCAAAGAGGCTGGGATCAACATCGTCTTTTTGCAGGCTGGCGAAGTCAAAAAGACAACGGAAATCGTAGGAAACGCCCTCCCCAAGATTCGGGCGATTTTCGACGGAGCGGTTGAGCTTTTGCTCTGCTTGGGGAACAAGAGCGAAGAGGAATACGTCTTCCTCAAAAAGCAAGGTGCCACCAGCTATATTCTGAAGCACGAAACCAGTGATCCGGAGCTTAACGAGAAGCTACGGCAGTCGTCGTTTGTCACCCGAATTGAGGGTCTGCGAACCCTGGTCCGCACCGGCTACAAAGTAGGCACCGGGACGATCGTCGGATTGCCCGGCCAAACCATCGAGAGCCTGGCCGACGACTTATTATTGGCCCGCGAGCTTGGAGCGCATATGGTCAGCGCTTCGCCCTTTATTCCAGCGCCCGATACCCCGCTGGCCCACCAACCGCCGGGGGACGTTAATGTTACTCTGAACTTCATCGCCCTCGCCCGCCTGATGAATCCTCGCTGGCTGATTCCCAGCGTTAGCGCGCTGGAATCCCGGTGCAGCGGAGGGCAATCTGCCGGACTAGACGCCGGCGCCAACGTTCTGACCGTCAACTTTACGCCGGACGATCAGCGGGAAAACTATCTCATCTACGGCAAAGACCGTTATATCGTTCGCAACGACCATGTAAATAAGATCGCTGCCCAATCAGGCCTGAAACGAGCGGCCTCGGTATTTGTGTAGGCGCGGGGGGTGTTAGTGCCAGTGGTAGGAATTTCGCCCCACGGCCCATTATAATCTACGGCTTGCCTCCGATTGGCGATCGCCTGCAGGCCGCCCCATCCAATCGTCAGAAATCGAGAACGATTGGAGGAGAACCCACGCCAGTCAGTACAACACAAGTACTAGCGTTTCTTCGATCGTGCTCGTGCTCGTTCTCGTTATCGAGCTTTTGCCGTTGCTGGGATAAAAGCGTGGATCCGCCGTGGGGAAGTTGAGGCCACCCAGCGGAAAAATGGGGTGGTGATCGAGCACGAGAACGACAACGAGCACGATTGGAGGATCCACAAGGGACAGCAGCCGCGAATTCATTTGCGCCAGCCTGGGATGGGGACCAGACTCGAGGCACCAATCCACATGCCGGAAAAATCAGAGTCCAAGAAGTCGTTCGAATCCGGAAAGCTCATCGGCCTGGGGTACTTGGTGCTGGTTCTCTTCAGCTTCACTTGGGCCAAAGAGTTTTTGCTGCCTATTGTTTTAGCAGTCATAATTAGCTTCCTGCTAGCTCCGGTCGTCACTCGGCTTGAAAGATGGGGATTTCACCCAGTGTTAGCTGTTCTGAGCGTGGCCACGTTCGCCTTCGCTCTTTTGGGAGTGCTCTGCACGACCATCTCCATGGAGAGCCTGGATTTGGTAAATGCCATTCCAAAATACCGCGATAATATTCACGCCAAGTGGGCGGCCGTCCAAAAAGGGCCTTCCGGCCCGCTCAGTTTAGCCTTTAGTAACATCGGCTCGCTGACCGCTGATCTCGGCAAAATCACCGCCCCCGCCGCCGGTACGGCCCATGAATCGGAGCCAACAAAGGTGCAAGTCGTGAGCGGTGCGGACAGTGCCTTGACGCTGGTCAAAAACAGTGTGGCGCCGATCATCGGTCCGGTCGCGGAGTTCGCGGTGATCGTGGTGCTGGTGGTGTTCATCCTGCTCGAGCGAAAGCGTTTTCGTGATCGATTCCTTCGATTAATCGGACACTCTCGCTTGGCCACTACGACCCTCGCCATCGACGAAGCCGGGATCCGCATCAGCGGCTTTCTTTTAGGGCAGCTGGCGGTGAACGGCGTTTATGCGGTGGTACTGGGGATTGGGCTGTCCTTAATCGGTATTCCCAATGCCTTTCTTTGGGCTGTTCTAACCCTGGTGTTGCGATTTCTCCCCTACGTTGGTTTGTGGATATCGGCCTTTTTTCCCTTGGTTCTATCGATCGCCATCTCGACGACCTGGAAGGAGCCAATATTGACGCTGGGCCTTTACTGCTTTCTCGAAGTGTTCACCAACAATGTGGTCGAACCTATCGTCTTAGGCGGAAGCGCCGGGATGTCCCCTCTGGCGGTAATCGTTTCGGCACTGTTTTGGACCTGGCTTTGGGGTCCAATCGGGCTCTTGCTGGCGACGCCGCTCACGGCTTCACTGGTAGCGCTGGGTCGCTATTTTCCAGCTTTCCATGTTTTCAGCGTTTTGCTGGCCGCGGATCCTCCCACCCCCATGGAAACAAAATTGATCCGATTCCTTACTGAAAGCCGGCTTTCGGAAGCCAAGGCTCTGATCCACGAACAGGCCGGAACGGAGCTGACCCTGGAAATCGCCGAAGAAGTGATCGTGCCAGCCATTCGGGCGATCGAAAACGATCTTTTTCCGGGTACCACCGCCCATCAAACGAAAGCTCGGATCTATGAACAGATGCGGGAACTGATCGATGAATTGACGGTCCCAGGACCGTCAGATGCAGTTTCACCGGCGGAATCGAGCATCGATAATCCGGAAGTCGTGGTAGTGCCTTTCCTTGGCGAGGGTGACGAGGTAGTGGGCAAAATTCTGGTTCGTCTTTTGGAGGCCGGAGGGATTGGGGTTAACTTACTTTCCTGGCGTACTCTCAGAGCAGAGAAGGTCGAGCGATTGAAGGAATTGGGAGCCAGGGCGATCGTGCTTTCCGCCGTCGAGTCAAGGTCGGCCATTACCGTCGGCAAAATGGCTCACTCCATCCAGCTGTTACTTCCCGATGCCCTGATTTTTGTGGGCCTTTGGAGCTTGCCAAGAGAAAATGCCTCGCGCTCGGTGCGCAAAATTAAAGAGTCTTCTGGCAGCATCGTTTACACCAATCTCGACGAAGCGGTACGCGGCATCAGTTCCTTGGTTGCGACCGCGGAAAAAGAGCTTCCCGCCCCGGCGGAAGCGGCGTAGGAAGTTTAAGAAGTTGTCGGTGTCAGTGGTCAGTTGCCAGCGAAGACTCGAGTGGCTCGATTAAGCTTTCTTTCTGACTTTAATTCCAGAACCCCTTTTCCATCCTGACAAACACGACGAAGGATTGGGATGACGCTGATCACATACTGTCCCGGAGGGACACGCCGATCGTAGCCAGGCACGAAGTGTCTGGGCGCCGGGGGTTCAACCCCCGAACCGCTCCATCACACCACTCCCCCTGAAAGGGCACCGCCCTTCGGGCCAAGCCAGGCTAGAAGAAAGATGTAGGTGAATTTCCGGAACGACAAGGTAGAAAGAGGCATCGTTGGAACGTGTCCCCGCCCCCACCGCAAAGACGCCTTGGCGCAATGATCGGGTCGGGTCACGACGATTGCGCGCCGTGACCCTCCCACACCACCGGACATGCGGTTTTCCGCATCCGGCGGTTGAACCCGGCAGTGGGGGTTAACCCACTGCGTCCTGCCAGGGTGAAGCCGCTAGCACTTCTTCCATGGTCACTTCATTCAGCACCTCTGCACTGTATCTCGCCTGGTGCGGGCTCGCTTCCCATCGCTCGGTTCCTTCAAGCAGGTCCACTGCTTTACTCTCCCCGTGCTGACCGGTCTCGGAAGTGTGCTCTTGGCTCGCTCCTGGACTGTTTCGGGAAGCTTCTCGCTCCGCTTTGCCAGAGTTCTTTCAGTTGGTCTGTCTCTTGGTTCTTCGGCCCTTCGCTCCGTCCGGCTTTCACCGGCTTTCTTCACTACTACGGCCTCTGCTGACTTCTGCCGAGCTCTCGCCCGGCAGATCTCCCCGAGTAAGGTGTCCAATGTTTCGACCCGTGTCGTCGGGCTCTACCTCTTGCGTCTTTCGGTGACGGTTGGATTTCGTATTCCCTAGCATACTCTTCGCCCGCAAGCGGCCTCACTGCCCGTTCGTGTTCCTACGATCGTGTCTTTGCTATGGCTTCTTTCAGCTCAGTGCCTCGCGGCCTGTGCCTTGCCTTTTCGCTACGGTTGTTATCACTGCTTCCGGTCAATTCCTTTCATTTGACTACATTGGGCCCATGTCGGGCACACTAGGATAGGCTTCCAGCCTGTCTCTCCGAACCAGTTTTCGTCGAAAGGTGCGGCATGTTTCTGAAGTTGCCAGTGTCGGTTCTCAGTTGCCAGTTGGGGACATCGGATTTTGTGTCCCGGAGCAACAACCGACCGTAGCCTGGCACGTGTCGGTTCTCAGTTGCCAGTTGGGGACGTCGGATTTTGTGTCCCGGAGGGACAACCGATCGTAGCCTGGCACGAAGTGCCTGGAACAACGCCACCCCAAAAAGAACCGTCCCGTAGGGCACGGTATGATCGGGTGCAGCTAATCCCCGGAGGTATTTTTCGTCGAAATGTGCGCCCTGTTACTTCAGGAACGCAGAAGGAAACGAACACGGTCTGACACGCCGCTAATGCATTTAGGGATCATTCCATTCTGCTTAGCGATACCCCCCCATTTAAGGCCAAAGGCGTTCTCGAAAATGCCCGCCGTGTTTCTTCACTGACAACTGAGAACTGACACTGGCAACTCTTGGCAACTTCTTGAGATCGTGCCATACTGATTTTGCCGATTCTATGTCCCCCCGAATCCATCAGACTCCGGCGCAACCTGGACCATCGGGTCCGCTCTGCTCATTCC
Source organism: uncultured Verrucomicrobiae bacterium (assembly GCA_963808535.1). Lineage (GTDB taxonomy): Bacteria > Verrucomicrobiota > Verrucomicrobiia > Chthoniobacterales > JAFAMB01 > JAFAMB01. The sequence goes on from CAWEGF010000016.1 coordinate 86,539, forward strand.
AATTTTTTTGACCGAGTCACAATCTATGAAAGCCGCTGTACTTCATCAGTATGATACTTCGCTGACGAATCAGGAATTCGTTACGTTGGAGGAGGTCGAAGAACCGCATTTAGAGAAAAGCACCGATGTGATCGTTCGCATTGGCGGAGCGGGTGTTTGCCGCACCGACCTTCACGTCATCGAGGGCATCTGGCGCCAGAAAGTTGAGGTAAAATTGCCCTACGTCATGGGACACGAAAACGCCGGATGGGTCGAAGAAGTGGGCAAAGGGGTGGAGGGCTTTAAAAAAGGAGACGCCGTGATCTGCCATCCTTTGATTTCAAACTGCCATGCGCTGGAGGCTCGACGAGGTCATGATATGCATGTCGACGGCAGCGAGTTCCCCGGGATCAATACTAACGGGGGCTATGCTGAACTATTGCGGACCGGCGCGAGCTCGTTGATCAAATTGCCACAGACCTTGGCCCCCAAGGATGTCGCTCCGCAGGCAGACGCTGGTTTAACGGCCTATCATGTCGCTAAGAAGGCGGCTCAGCACCTTTTGCCCGGGCAACGCGTCGTGGTGATCGGCGTAGGCGGACTGGGCCATATCGGAATTCAAGTACTGAGCGCTCTCTGTGGGGCAGACATTATCGCTCTAGATCGGTCTGAAATTGCCTTGGCGCTGGCCAAAGAGTGCGGCGCTCATCACGTCATCAAGGCCGATGAAAACCAAGTCGAAGCGGTCCGGGCGATAACCGATGGAAAAGGCGCCGAAGCGGTCATTGATTTTGTCGGGGAAGGAAACTCCATCGAAAAAGGGTTGGCGATGACCCGAAACAATGGGGCTTATTATATTGTCGGTTACGGCGGCGAGATCAGGATTTCCGCGCTCGATATGATCACCACGGAGCGGAGAATCATCGGGAACCTGGTTGGGAATTATGGAGAACTGGTTGAACTAATGGAGTTGGCTAACCGGGGCAAAGTTCATTTAGCCACCAAATATTACAAACTCGAGGAAGCTAATCAGGCGCTGCACGACCTCAACAACGGCAAGGTCAAAGGGAGAGCGGTTTTGATACCTTCGTAAGTAACTCAAGAGAACCAGGCACTATGTACACTACCAAATCCGGAGAGAAGATCTTTGTGGTCGATGCCCACACCCACTTGTGGGACGGCAGTCCCGCCAATCAAAAGAACATTCACGGAAAGCAGTTCATTGACTGCTTTTACGATTATCATCATTTGGGCCCGGATGATTATATTTGGCCAAAAGAGAAATTCGAACGCTATACCGAGGAAGATTATGTCAAGGATGTGTTCGAAGAAGGGTATGCCGACGTCGCGATTTTTAATCCCCAATATCTGGGCGACTTCTATCATCATGGATTTTCCAATCTCCAGAGAAATGAGGCCTTCCGACGGCAACATCCGGATCGCATCATCGCAAACGGATTTTGGGATCCGCGCAACGGGGAGAACGGTTTGGAACTTCTGGAAAGAGACGCCAAAGTCTACAACTGGCAGGGAGTAAAGCTTTACACCGCCGAATGGCACGGAGATTCCAAGGGATGGAAATTAAGCGATCCTTGGGCCTATCGATACTTGGAAAAATGTCGGGAACTGGGGATTAAGAATATCCACGTGCACAAAGGCCCGACGATTCGACCGCTGAATAAAGACGCTTTTGACGTGGGAGACGTGGACGAAGCAGCGACCGCATTTACGGACCTCAACTTTATCGTTGAGCATGTCGGTCTGCCCAGGTTGGAAGACTTTTGTTACATTGCCGCCCAGGAACCGAACGTTTATGCCGGTCTCGCCGTCGTCTCGGCACTGATCCACAAGCGGCCTCACTATTTCGGAGAAATACTTGGTGAATTGTTATTTTGGCTAGGACCCGACCGGATTGTCTACGGCAGCGACTACGGGATCTGGAGCCCAAAGTGGATCGTGGAGGCGTTAATGAATTACGAGTTGCCAGCCGACGTGGCCGCAGAAACCGGTCAAACCCTCACTCTGGATATCAGAAGAAAGATCATGGGAGAGAACGCCGCTCGATTATATAATATTGACGTGACCGAACGACGCCGAAAGCTTGGCCTCGAGGTCCCGGAAAAAGTGGAGAAAGCTCCGGCGCTCGCCTAGTCCTCACCTCCAGAGACCTTGGAATCGATGACCAACGGCAATCAGACCCAACAGATTTGGTCGGCACTTGATACCGTGACCGATCCGGAGCTTGATGAGTCCGTGACCTCCCTGGAATTCATCACTCTGGTGGAAGTCCAGTCCGAGAGTAGCGTTCGGATCGAGTTCAGATTGCCGACCTATTGGTGCGCCCCAAACTTTGCCTTCCTGATGGCCAGCGATATGCGGGATGCGGTGACGGATATTCCCTGGGTTCGGAGTGTCAGGGTTGAGTTACTCGACCATTTCAGTGCCGATCTAGTCAATCGCGGGGTGGCGCTCAGGCAAGACTTTCGCGACGCTTTCCCCGGCGAAACCGACGACGATCTCAGCGCGGTGCGGAAGAAGTTTCTGGGCAAGGCTTATCAACGACGACAAGAACTGCTGATCCGCCACTTGTTGGGAAACGGGTACGAACCACTCTGGTTTACCAAGGCCAGCCTGCGGGAACTTCTCTCTTTGCCCTTGGAACCCGCAGGCGCGGCGTTACGAAACCTTTACGTTTTCAGCTGGCGTAGAATACACGCCGGCTGTTCCGAGGATAGTCTGGCCTTTACCACCGTTGAACATGCAGCGCTCGATCCCGCCGAGTTTCATCATTATCTGCGAAAGGTCTCCGGAGTTCGCCGCAATGCGGAATTCAATGCCTTTATCTGTCGTGGGTTGCTCGAGTCGCGGAAGGCGAGACTTCCGGAAACGAACACTGGGCCAAGCGGCAAAGACCGATCAGAAAATTAGCACATCTGCGGTACATGGATTATGGAAGATCTCCCTCTCGGTTTTCAGCGGATCAAGGTTATCGCCTGGTCAGTTATCGATCTGGCCCGGGCCAACAGATTTTACGGAGAAACTTTGAACTTGCCGCCGGCTTATGAGGGAGCAGAGCAAGTCGGATATTTGCTAGGCGAAACTATCTTGATGTTAAAGGAGGGCTGGTATGCTCCACCCACGCCGGCACCGAATCCGCGCATCACCATTGCTACCGATCATGCGCCGGCAACCGAAGAAGCGCTCCGGGCTCGCAACGTCACGATTTCTGACCCCGTCCAAGCCTACGACGAATTCTACGTCGGCAGTTTTCTAGATAGCGAAGGGAACAAACTCTGGTTTTGTTCCCCTGTTTGAAGAAGTAGCAAGTCATCAGTTGCCAATCGGCGGGGGTCAGTGGTCAGTTGCATGGTATCCAGAAACTGAATCCTATCCCGGCTCAGCACCGAATAGTGACTTTGACTTCTTTTTATAACTGATGCCCGTCGTCCCCTCCCTCTTTGAACCACCTGCTTTCCTTCGCAACGGACATCTGCAAACAATTCTTCCTCCGCTTTTGCGACGAAGACTCCCGGGAGTATTTCGAAGGGAGCGACTAGAACTTCCAGACGGCGATTTTCTGGATCTTGATTGGGGTGGATCGGGCGGAGAGAGGTTAGCCGTACTTTCTCACGGCTTAGAGGGATCTTCTGAAGACCACTCTATCCGCGGAATAGCTGCCCGGCTTCGGACAGCCGGATGGGATGTTCTGGCTTGGAATTTCCGTGGATGCGGAGACGAAGCAAATCGTCTCCTGCGATCTTATCACAGCGGGGAAACGGGCGATCTAGGAACCGTGATCACCTTAGCCGCGGCGAGGTATTCGCAGATCGCCCTGATCGGATTCAGCCTCGGTGGAAATATGACCCTGAAATATCTCGGCGAGGGGGCCTGCCATCCGGCGGTGATCGCCGGGATCGCGGTTTCGGCACCGATCGATCTCACGACTAGTGCCATCGCCATTGATGGCCGTTGGGGCAACCGTCTTTATCTTCGACGGTTTCTCAGTAGGCTACTACCGAAAGTCGAGGCGAAAGCGCGACGCTTCCCGGACCGGCTGCAATCCAGTTCCAGGCACCTGATTCAGACATTGCGGGAATTCGACAATTTGTATACCGCGCCGATCCACGGTTTTCGCGATGCCACGGATTACTGGGAGAGATCGAGTTCGAAACAGTACCTGAGTGGGATCAAGGTCCCGGCTCTCCTCCTGAATGCGCAAGACGATCCTTTTCTGACCCAGGAATCTTTTCCTTACCCAGAAGCCGAAAAGAATCCTTTTTTGTTCCTGGAAGCGCCGGAATGGGGCGGCCACGTCGGATTTATCAATTCGCTATACCCCATCCGGCCATGGTATGAGTCCCGGAGCGTAGAGTTCCTCGACCATCTGTCTTAGGAAGTTGCCAAGTTAGTGGTCCGTTTTTAGTTATAGCCATCAGACCGCTGTAAGACCGAAGACGCGGAAAAATCGATGAGCACGGGGCACAGGGAACCCGAAGATGAGAGCCTCTTCCACTGACAACTGACCACTGACACTGACCACTTCTTCCATGATTGCCCGTTTATTAGCCTTGCTGTTGATCTGTTTCTCTAGCCCTTTAATGGCGACGGAAAATGCGCCTGTTTCCGCTGGTCCAGTGCAGGTCGAAGTGGATCCCGCCAAGAGTGCCGTCCATTTTACTTTGGGCGCAGTGCTGCACACCGTACACGGAACTTTCAGAGTCAAGAGTGGGAACGTCCGTTTCGATCCGGCTTCTGGCCAAGCCAGCGGTCAAATCGCCGTCGATGTGAAAAGCGCAAAAACCGGCGATAACGCGCGCGACCGCCAAATGCACGAAAGCGTTTTGGAGTCCGAACGCTTTCCTGAGGCAATCTTCTCTCCGGACCGTGTAACCGGCCGACTTGCTTCGAGCGGCGAATCTGCACTCGAAGTCCATGGCTCACTGCACCTTCATGGCGGCGAGCACGCCCTGACGATCCCCGTCCGGGTCAAAATAGAAAATGGCCTGGTGACCGCCACCGCGAAGTTTGTCGTGCCCTATGTCGCTTGGGGAATGAAGGACCCGAGTAATCTTGTCCTGCGGGTCGACAAAACTGTCGAGGTCGAAGTGACGCTAGCCGGAAGTCGGCACGAGAAGTGAGAAGAGAAGTGGTCAGTGTCGGTGTCAGTGGCAGTGGCCAGTAGTCAGTAAGAAGCCATTAGGCCGGCTAGAGTCCCTGGTTCGGATGCCGCTCAACGCTCAACTGCAGCATATTGTCCCTGCGGGACAGTGCGATCGTAGCCTGGCACGAAGTGCCTGGGAAAGCGCCTCACAAAAGAACCGTCCCGTAGGGTACGGTATGATCGGGGTGCACTTAGTCCCAGAGGTATTTCTCGTCGTCATAGACCATTTCCTGAACCTGCGAGATGATTCCGGTTGGGGACGATTCCGGTTGGGGACAGACCCATAGTTGGGGATTTGCGACGGATTTGCGCCAGCCACCTCGGTTGGGGACAGACCCCGGGGCAGAACCCTTGTTGGGCGATTCCGAATGTCTGTTTCGCGTTAGGGACAGACTCTTGTCGGAGTGTTGGATTGGTTGGACTGTTGGACTCCCCCTGTTGTTGGAGATCCCGGTTGGGGACAGACCCTGTGGTTGAGGGTTGGAGGGGGCACGGAAGTGCCTGGGAAAGCGCCCTCCAAAGAACCGTCCCGTAGGTACGGTATGATCTCGGGGCGCAGCTGGTCCCAGAGGTATTCTCGTCGTCAGGGACCGTTTCCTGAACCTGCGAGATATCCTCACACCGTACCCTGCGGGACGGCCTTCTCGGGGTGGCGCTTTTCCAGGCACTTCGTGCCAGGCGACGATCGTACCGTTGCTCCGGGACCATTCACCACAGACTTTAGCTAGCATTCGGATGCCGCTAAACACAGCTACTGTCCCGGAACGACAACCCGATCGTAGCCTGGCACGAGGTACCCATCCGACTGTCCGACTAACCGCATGATTCCGGTTGGGGACAGACCCCACAGTTGGGGATTTGGTGACGGATTGCGCCAGCCACCTCGGTTGGGGACAGACCCCGGGCAGACCACTTGTTGGGGGATCCCGAATGTCTGGTTCACGGTTAGGAACAACCCTCGTCGGAGTGTTGGACTGGTTGGACTCCCCCTGTAGTTGGAGATCCCGGTTGGGGACAGACCCTGTGGTTGACCCTGTGGTTGAGGGTTGGAGGGGGCACGAAGTGCCTGGGAAAGCGCCCTCCAAAGAACCGTCCCGTAGGGTACGGTATGATCGGGGCGCAGCTGGTCCCAGAGGTATTTCTCGTCGTCAGGGACCGTTTCCTGAACCTGCGAGATATCCTCACACCGTACCCTACGGGACGGCCTTCTCGGGGTGGCGCTTTTTCCAGGCACTTCGTGCCAGGCTACGATCGTACCGTCCCTCCGGGACCATTTCACCACAGACTTTAGCTAGCATTCGGATGCCGCTAAACACAGCTACTGTCCCGGAGCGACAACCCGATCGTAGCCTGGCACGAGGTACCCATCCGACTGTCCGACTAACCGCATGATTCCGGTTGGGGACAGACTGGGATTGGGTGAAGGATTGAAGGATTTGCGCCAGCCATCTCGGTTGGGGACAGACCCCGGGCAGACCCCTTGTTGGGCGATTTCGAATGTCTGCTTCGCGGTTAGGGACAGACCCTCGTCGGAGTGTTCGACTGGTTGGACTCCCTTGTTGTTGGAAATCCCGGTTGGGGACAGACCCTGGACTCCGAGCATGGGATCAGACCCTATTAAGGCACCAAAAGTCCGGACGGTCTTTTACCTGGCCTCTTTCCATTGGGGACAGACCCCGTGGTTGAGGGGGGCCAAGTACCTGGGGCGCCATCACGGTCCATCGACAGATTGCGGCCACCCTCCAAAGAACTGGCCCGTAGGGTACGGTATGATCTGGGCGCAACTGGTCTCAGAGGTAGTTCTCGTCATAGACCGTTTCCTGGAACCTACGAGATACCGTCACCCCGTACCTTACGGGACGGCCTTTTGCGGGGGACGCTGTCCCAGGCACTTCGTGCCAGGCGACGATCGTACCGTCCCTCCGGGACTGGTCTTGGGACCAGCGCCTTAAGCCACGATTTTTAAGTCCCTCTTAGCTCTCGCAAAAGGAAGCGATTGATTGACCGGAAGAAGTCTTGAAAAAGTCCAAACTGGCGCCCACCAATTGGGGTCAGGTCGGACCAGGACCTTGACCTCGGGCCTCTTGTGCTTTTGGGGAAAGGATGCACATTCTTCCTTATGAACATGAGACTCGGTTATGCTCTGCTCCGCGACCGCCGGGTTCCCATCCGGACTAAATTGATCGCCCTCGGGATAGGCGCAGCCAGTGTGGGCGCCATCGAGTTGCTGCAACTTCCGGTCGAGGGCGTCGTGGCCGCCCTTCTGCCTTTTATTGGCGCCGCCGGGGATCTGGCCTTGGATGGCGCGGAGGCCATTGTCGGTCCATTGTTGATAGCGACCTTGATCTTACCCCATTTGGCGCCGGCTCAGATTGTCCAGCAAGTGCGCGCCGAGACGGAACGCATGGCTTATTCCTAGCGCCATTTTCCCTTGCCCTGTCAGGCCGTTGTCCTGGCTTTTACTTAGCGGCCGACATAGATCGCTTCGTCGGGCCAGTCAGCCTTCATGAGGCCATTCTTCATATTGACCAGCGGTAAGTAGTTCCGCATTACGCGAACAGGTGAAAGGATGCGCACGGTGGAGATTTCTTCGATCAAATCCTTCCCATGGTTTTCCAGAAGCGTCGGGATCAATTCCTCATGCATGCGCTGCACGATATCGACGTCGCTATCGCCATCGATATAGAGCAAGAGGGCAACCTTCCCGTCGATTTCCGCAATATGACTTTCAAAGACCCGCTCGGTGAACACCGTGTTGCTCGGCTCCATTTTTATATCATCAACCAGTTGTTTGTAGGTAATTCCTACGCCGAACTTGATAATATAAAGGTGGCGAGCCGTAAACTGCTGAGCGCCGGCCGCGGAAAGGTCGATGTTCGCGTAATACGATAAAATACCCTCCTGCTCCAGGCGTTGCCGTTTGCGGCTAACCGTGCGGACATTTACCCCTGTTAGTTCTCCGACTCCGTTGTCCGATTCGCGCGGATCGCGAATCAGATGACGGATGATCGCCTTTTCTTGCTCATCTAGAATTCTCATGGCAGTATCCCCCCAACCATGTTCGAAAGGGAAGCTAGGGCCATCCTCCCGAACCGGCTCTTTGCATTAGTTCTGAGTGACAGAGCGCACAATTATTCCAGAAAGTTGCTTCGGGCGACAAAAATTCGTCGGTACACCATGGAATTTCGTCTTGAATCACTCATCTGAAGTCTTAAGGTCAGCAAGTTTTTCGCCATGAATCACGAAATTACGTTAGCGCTCAAAGGGCTCCCGGACTCGCTTTATCGACCGGAAGAGGAACACGATTCGTGTGGAGTAGGTTTTGTTGCCGCGATCAACGGGGAGCGATCCCATCGGGTATTAAGACACGGTCTCACTTCGAAGTGCAACATGGCTCACCGTGGGGCGATGGACGCGGACGCGAAAACTGGAGACGGCTCGGGTGTGATGACCCAAATTCCGTACAAACTCTTTCGTAAAGAGGTCACTAAGCTCGGCCATACTCTCTACAACGATTCGGACTTGGGAGTCGGATTTGTCTTTTTGCCGCACGACAACGCCTATGCGCAAGCACGAGCTAAGGCCGTCATCGAAGAAGTTTTAGAGCACCGTGAACTCTTCCAATTCGGCTGGCGCGAAGTTCCGCTCAATGTTTTGGTCCTCGGCGAAAAGGGTCAACTCACCATGCCGCGGATCGAGCAGGTGCTGATCGGAAGACCCGCCGGGATGAGCGATGATGAGTATGAGCGCCGGCTGTTCCTGGCTCGAAACGAAATCGAGGCCCGGGCGCATATCGATAACATAAAAAATTTCTATATCACTTCGTTTTCCCATCGAGTGATTGTTTACAAAGGATTGCTGACGGCGGTGACTCTCGAGAAGTTTTATCGAGATCTCGCTAATCCGGAGTACGAGACCGCGATTTGCCTTTACCACGAACGCTATAGCACCAATACCTTTCCGACTTGGCCTCTCAGCCAGCCGTTCCGCGTGCTAGCCCATAATGGTGAAATCAACACCATTCGTGGCAACCGCAATTGGATGCACGCCCGCGAGTCGGAGTTGATGGCAGAAGTGTGGGGCAAAGATATCGACCTCTTGAAACCGATCATCCAGCCCGGAGGATCGGATTCTGCCAGTTTAGACAATGCCATGGAAGTGCTGATGTTGTCCGGACGCGACATTCTGCATGCCATGACCATGCTGGTGCCTCCAGCGTGGCGGGCCGACGAGAAAATGGCGCCGGAACTGAAAGCTTACTACGAATATCACCGGTGTTTCACTGAGCCGTGGGACGGTCCGGCCGGGCTGGTTTTCAGCAATGGAGTGGTTGTCGCAGCCTGTCTCGATCGAAATGGGCTCCGACCGGCCCGATACAAAATTACTGAAGACGGACTGGTGAGTCTCGGGTCGGAGGTAGGCTGCAACGATATCGATGATGCGAAGGTGATCGAAAAAGGACGACTGGCACCTGGCGAAATGATTGCGGTCGACACCCAGGCCGGGAAACTGTTACGCGATGCTGAAATAAAGAAGCAGCTGTCGGCCGAAAAGCCCTACCTGGAATGGATCAATACCCATTTGCTGCGGCTGCAGGAAATCGCCGATAAATCGGTTCCGGCACCTGCCGAAGAGTTTGATCTCCTGGAATTAACCCAGCAGCAAGTCGCGTTCGGATACACCACTGAGGAGCTAGACATGGTTCTCAAGCCGATGGCCAAGGATGGCCTAGAAGCGCTGGGATCGATGGGCGATGACACGCCGCTGGCGGTTCTCTCTTTGCAGCCGAGGTTACTTTATACCTACTTTAAGCAGCTCTTCGCGCAGGTCACTAATCCGCCGATTGATCCGATTCGCGAAAAGCTTGTCATGTCCCTGATCACGCTCATGGGCTGGCGTCGCAATCTGCTCGGGGCGACCGCGGAACATGCCAAAATGGTCCACTCCGAATCGCCGGTATTGTTGTCGCATGAACTCGACGCCTTGAAAGCGATCCCGGATCCGGAGCACAAATCCGCGACCATCTCCGTTCTTTGGGATGTTGCAGAAGGCGAAGAGGGCATTGAAAAAGCGATCGATCGGATTTGCGCGGAAGCTGAACGCGCCGTCGATGATTCGGCGCGGCTGATTGTTCTTTCGGATCGAGGAGTCGATCACGATCATATCGCCATCCCAATGCTGCTCGCGACCGGAGCGGTGCATCATCACCTGACCCGGATCGGCAAACGGATGAAGTGCAGCTTAATTTGCGAAACCGGCGAAGCTCGGGATGTCCATCAGATCGCGTGCTTGATCGGGTACGGGGCAAGCGCGATTTGCCCGTACGTGGCCTATGGAACCATTCGGGAACTGCTGGAAAAGGGCAAACTCGGGGAAACTGCCACCTACGAAAAGAGCGTCAGCAACTATAAGGCGGCGATTGAAAAGGGTCTGCTGAAAATTATGTCCAAAATGGGGATTTCGGTGGTCGGCAGCTACCGAGGCGCCCAGATTTTCGAAGCGATCGGCATCAGTTCTGAGCTGACCGAAAAATGTTTTGCCGGGACGCCCTCCAAAATTGAAGGCATCGGTTTCAGAGAGATTGCCATGGAGGCCTTGACCAGGCACCGGTTAGCCTATGCGAAGGCCCTGCCAGAAGAAAACAAGCTTCTCGAACTGGGTGACCCGGGATACTACCGTTTCCGCCGATCGGGCGAGCAGCATGCGGTTACGCCTCCGGTAATCAAAAGTTTTCACGCCTTCGTTAAATCCAACAAGGAAGCGGATTACAAAACCTACGTCGATGCGGTGAAGGCGGTCCGGCCTAACACGCTCCGAGATTTGTTGGAGCGAATTCCGACCGGTAAGCCACCGATCCCGCTCGAGGAAGTAGAACCGATCGAGGAGATCCGACGACGATTCACCACCGCGGGCATGTCCCTCGGCGCGCTCAGTCCAGAAGCACACGAGTGCCTCGCCATCGCGATGAATCAGATCGGGGGAAAATCAAACTCGGGTGAAGGAGGCGAAGATCCGCAACGATTTCATCGCCGCAAAAATGGGGACTGGCCAAATAGTGCGATCAAGCAAATCGCTGCTGGCCGGTTTGGAGTTACGGCCGCTTATCTGGCCAGCGCGAAAGAGATCGAGATCAAGATGGCGCAAGGCGCTAAGCCGGGCGAGGGCGGGCAGTTGCCCGGTCATAAGGTCACGGAATTGATTGCCCGACTGCGTAAAAGCACACCCGGAGTGGCCTTGATCTCGCCGCCCCCGCATCACGATATCTATTCGATCGAGGATCTTGCGCAGTTGATTTACGATCTGAAACAGGTTAATCCGCGAGCGAAAATCTGCGTGAAACTGGTAGCGGAAGCTGGCGTCGGAACGATTGCCGCCGGAGTTGCCAAAGCCCACGCCGATATCATCTTGATCAGCGGTCACGAAGGAGGAACGGGAGCGTCGCCGCTTAGTTCCATCAAGAATGCTGGAAGTGCTTGGGAATTGGGCATCTCAGAAGCGCATCAGGTCCTGATGCTGAATGGTTTGCGTAACCGGATTATTCTCCGCACCGATGGCGGGCTCCGGACCGGCGAAGACATAATCTTTGCGGCATTACTGGGAGCCGAAGAATTCAATTTTGGGACTACCGCTCTAATCGCTTCCGGTTGCGTATACGTGCGCCAATGTCACCTCAACACCTGCCCCGTTGGAGTGGCGACCCAGGACGAGCGCCTGCGGGCAAAATTCAAAGGCAAGCCCGAATACGTCGTGAACTACTTCAACGGCGTCGCCGAAGAGGTTCGCAGAATCATGGCGGAAATGGGTCTACCCACTTTCAACGAACTGGTCGGACGGGTTGAATATTTGCGACAACGCTATATCCAGGACCACTGGAAGGCCAACAAAGTCAATCTGAGTCGATTGCTGGTCAACGTGGCCAAAGACGATGATTCACAGCCTCGGCATAACACTTGGGAGCGCAACGATCCTCAACCCGGTAGGCGTCTCGATGATTCGATTCTGCAGGATGCGCGCGAAGCGGTAAACGACCAATTGCCGATCACTCTCTCTTACCGGGTCAAGAACACCAATCGTGCAGTGGGAACCAAGCTTTCGGGAGAGATTGGCTACCTTTGGGGTGAGCAAGGCCTGCCGGAAGGAACGATCGAGCTGGAACTCCGCGGCAGCGCAGGTCAAAGCCTCGGAGCATTTCTCAGCCCTGGGGTTAAAATCACGTTGACCGGGGAAGCGAATGATTACGTCGGCAAGGGCATGGGAGGCGGAGAAATTGTCGTCAAACCGCCCACCGATCGAAAATATGTTGCCCACGAGAATTCTATCGTTGGCAATACGTGCCTATATGGAGCAACGGGCGGAGAGTTTTTCGCCGCCGGCCGGGCCGGTGAACGTTTCTGCGTGCGGAACTCCGGTGTGACTGCGGTGATCGAGGGTGTGGGTGATCACGGCAGCGAATACATGACCGGAGGCATCTTGTTAGTGCTCGGAAATACCGGGAAAAACTTTGGAGCCGGCATGACCGGAGGACTCGCCTATGTGCTGGATCTGGACGACTCGTTTCCGGCTAACGTAAATCCCGAGCTGGTGACCATTGAACGACTCGAAGCCGAGTCGGATATCGTCACGGTGAAGAAGCTTGTCTACAAACATCTGGAGCGGACCGAGAGTGATCGGGCCAAAGAAATTCTGGGAGACTGGCAGCGCTACGAGCCAAAATTCTGGAAGATCCGACCGATTCATATTCCGGCCGTTCCCAAACCGGCCTTGACCTCAGAACCAGCTGCGGAAGAGACGCCCGCCACCAAGAGCTAGGATATGGAAATAACGACTCAACTTTCCCTGTTCCTAGCTAACAAGCCCGGCACCCTCGCCTCCGTCTGCGATGCCTTGGCGGCGGAAGACATCAATATCTTCGGTTTAACGATCTCGGACACCGTGGATCACGCGGTGGTACGGATGGTCGTGAGCGACCATAAAAAGGCGCTCTCGATTTTCGAGGAACATGGAACCCTGGTGATCGAAAACGATGTGTTAATGTTGGAGCACGACAACAAGCCAGGGACGCTCTCCGCGATCGCGAAAAAGCTCGCCGCGGAGAAAATTAATATTGAGTACGCCTACCTGGCGACCGCGCCCAACGCGGAAAAAGGCGTCCTGATTTTCAGGCCAAACAACTTGAAGAAGGCTTTCGAAGTCCTGAGCTGACAGTCTCTACTTCGTTTCGGTCTTTGCCTTGGCTTCTGCCTTCGCCTTTGGCTCTCTTTTTGCCTTGGCTTCCTTCTTGGCCTCTGGCTCCGGTGTCGGTTCTGCACCTGGCAGATCGACGAACTCAATGTAGGCCATTAACGCAGAATCGCTTTGTCTGGGACCGAGCTTCACGATCCGGCAATAGCCGCCCTGACGAGCGGCGGTGCGAGGAGCCAATTCGGCAAATAATCTCTGCACCGCATCTTTCTGGCGCAGAAAGGAAAAGGCTACCCGGCGGGCATGGATATCACCCCTTTTGCCCAAGGTAACCATTCTTTCGGCAAACGGCCGGACGGCTTTGGCCTTAGCCAAGGTCGTCTTGATTCGATTGTGCTCGATAAGGCTGCAAACCTGGTTCGCCAGCAAAAGATTCCGATGCTCGGATTTACGACCCAGTTTAATCGTCTTCTTCAGATGACGCATAAATTCTTAGAGAGAAACCAGTTTACTTTCATCGCTCCGTTCCACACCCATCGGAGGCTCTACCAATCCCGATTCAAACTTCATCCCGAGACTGAGACCAAGCTGTTGCAATTTTTCTTTGATCTCGTTCAGGGACTTCTTTCCGAAATTCCGATATTTGAGCATCTCTGCTTCGGTCTTCATCGCCAACTGTCCGACCGTGGTGATATTGGCGTTGTTCAAGCAGTTTGCCGCCCGGACCGATAGTTCGATCTCGTTGACGCTCATGTTCAAAAGCTTCTTGAGACGCGTATTCTCCTGGCTGACTTCCTCCGGCGTCTCGTCGAACTCGACTTGGCTGTCGTCGTAGTTCACAAACACATCCAAGTGATGACGCAGAATGGCCGAGGCTTGCAGAAGCGCTTCGTCCGGGGTAATCCGTCCATCCGTCCAGATTTCCAGAACCAGCTTGTCGTAGTCGGTTCGTTGGCCGACCCGGGTGTTCTCAACGCTATACTTCACCCGGAGGACCGGTGAAAAAATCGAATCGATTGGGATAACCCCAATCGGCATATCAGCACGTTTGTTCTCGTCTCCGGTGAAAAATCCGCGGCCCACCCGGACATCGAACTCAGCCTCAAACTTCTGCCGCTTATCAAGGGTGCAAATGATCTGCTCGGTATTCAATACGTCGATACCCTGGATGGTCTGGATATCGCCAGCCGTGACCGCCCCCTCTTTGTTGACATTGATCGTGACGGTCCTCGGCTCGTGGTCGACAGCCTTGAATTTGATCTTTTTCAGGTTGAGGATCATGTCGGTCACGTCCTCAACAACTCCTGGCAATGACGCAAACTCATGCTGCGCGCCAGTGATGCGGACGGAGGTGATCGCTGCGCCTTCCAGAGAGGAAAGCAGCACGCGACGCAGTGAGTTGCCGACGGTGTGGCCGTATCCGGCCTCAAAGGGTTCTGCAGTGAATTTGGTGTAAGTTTCGGTTGCGGTGGCCTCTTCTTTGCTGAGGCTCTTGGGCATCTCGAAACGACCTAAACGAACGGGCATATGCATCTTGATTTTTTCTTAGCCGGGTTTCCCCTGGCGCGTGCGATTGCAGGCCAAGCGGCCGCAACCCAGGGACCAACGGCAATTCTGGCTCGCGCGGAGCGTGCAATCAGCCACAGTGGACGAGCCGTGTCAAGGCCAATTCAAGGCTCGCCCCGGTAGACTATGGCCGATCAAATCGGGGTTGCCGGATTGAGGTTCTGACCGCTGCCTAGACGGCCGCCGCAATCGCTTTCCCCACTTCCTCCGTCGAGGCGGACCCGCCCAGATCCCGTGTTTTAGGCCCCTTTTCAAGAACCTTTTCAATCGCTTCCACGATAGCTCCGGCCGCATCAGGCTCGCCGAGATGTTCAAGCATCATGGCCCCGGACCAGATTTGCCCGATCGGGTTGGCGATCCCTTGCCCCGCAATATCCGGGGCGGAACCGTGTACCGGCTCGAACATCGAAGGAAAGACGCGTTCCGGATTCAGGTTCGCCGAGGGAGCAATCCCGATCGTGCCGGTGCACGCCGGTCCGAGGTCCGAAAGGATGTCTCCAAAAAGATTTGAGGCCACCACGACATCAAACCAGTCCGGATGCAAAACGAAGTGAGCGGTCAAGATATCGATATGAAACCGGTTGCTCTTTATCTGCGGATATTCAGCGCTGATCACCTTGAATCGCTCATCCCAGAACGGCATGGTGATCGTAATCCCGTTTGATTTAGTGGCCGAAGTCACCTGCTTTTTTACTCCGTTTGGAGGCCATCTCGAAGGCGCATCGGACAATCCGATCGATCCCGCGACGGGTGAAAACTGATTGTTGGGTGGCAAACTCGAACTCGGTCCCCTCAAACATTCGTCCGCCCACCGCCGAATATTCTCCTTCGTTATTCTCGCGCACAATAATGAAATCGATATCGCCATAGTCCCGGTTCCGTAACGGAGATTGGATTCCTCGCAGCAACTTCACCGGACGCACATTGGCGTATTGCTCGAAGACTCGTCGAATCGGAATCAACAGCCCCCAAAGCGAGACGTGATCTGGAACTCCTGGGAATCCGACCGCACCCAGAAATATGGAGTCATGGTGCCGGATCTGGTCGAGACCATCCTCTGGCATCATCCGACCGGTTTCTTTGTAGTAGGCACAACTCCAGGGGAATTGTTGCCACTCCAATTGACTGCCGGCTTTCCTGATCGCCGCGTCAAGCACCCGAATCCCCTCGGGTACTACCTCCTGACCTATCCCGTCTCCCTGAATTGTCGCAATACGGTATTTCTTCATTTGGTCTCCAAAGAGATAACGAAAGCAGTCTCGCGGCGCAACGGTTCCGTCGCTGGCTATTCGGCGAAAAAGAGTAATATAGAATTGCTGTTACTCGTTATGTCTTCCCTCGCCGAAGTCTTTATTTTTGATGCCGTTCGAACACCGCTCGGGCGCGGAAAAGCCACCGGAAAACTTCATACTCAGACTCCAGTGAGCCTCGTCGCCTCCCTTTTGCGCGAACTCGCCCGGAGATATCCGCCGGTCCAACAGGCGACCGATGAAGTAATACTCGGCTGTTGCGAACAGTATAATGATCAAGGCGGAAATCTTGCCCGGTCGAGCGCCCTGCAAGCCGGGTATCGGGTGACAACACCCGGTTTCATGGTCTCTCGATTCTGCGGATCCGGTTTGGACGCCGTCAACACCGCCGCGGCCAAAGTGATGTCAGGCCAAGCAGACTTAATCATCGCGGGCGGAGTAGAAATGCTCTCGCTCTTTTCCATCTTTGGGGCCGGGGGACCGATGATCTCTGACGTGACGTTCAAAGACGCCAACGTCCAGATTCCCCAGGGACTTTCCGCCGATCTGATTGCGACTTTGCAAGGCTACAGCCGGAACGACGTAGATGCCTTGGGCGCGAGATCCCAACAACTCGCTGCCGACGCTTGGCGAAAAGGCTTTTTTACCGATTTAGTTCCCCCGCTCCACCACGAGAATGGCGATCCCATCCTCGCCCGGGACGAACTGTTGCGCGACCACGTAACCGCTGAAAGCCTCGGAAAGCTAGCGCCGGCCTTTGAGCGGATCGGAGAAGATTATCGTGACTATCTCCGGCTCCGATATCCCGGGATTTCCCGAATTCGTCACGTTCACCATGCCGGAAATTCTTCCGGGATTGCGGACGGCGCCGCTGTCGTCCTGATCGGGAACAGACGAACCGGAGAGGAACTGGGACTGCGGCCCTTGGCGAAAATTGTCTCGACGGCGAGCGCCGCGGATGATCCTTGCATCATGCTGACCGCGCCCGCGGCGGCGGCCGGTAAAGCGCTCCAACGCGCCGGATTGGTGGCCGGCGATGTCGATCTCTTCGAGGTTAACGAGGCCTTCGCCTCCGTCGTTTTATACTTCATGGATAAGACGAACGTGCCGCTCGAAAGAATCAATCTAGCTGGCGGCGCCATAGCCATGGGTCACCCCGTCGGGGCGACCGGAGCGGCACTGACCGGTACGCTGGTTCATCAAATGCGAAATCGGGGCGTTGAACATGGCGTCGTCACTATGTGCACAGGGTTAGGGATGGGGGTCGCGACCGTCCTTCAACGCGTATGAAGCCTGAGAGCCACGTTCGTATTTTCTGTCCAAGTCCTCTTGATTCGCAGATCGCTGATCGCATTGAGGCAGCGCTTTCCGATCCGGCGATCACTGCTTTGTTCATCGAATTTCATAGCCGCCCGGGCGCGGACGAGGCCGAGGTCGATCAGATTCTGAACCAAGATCCGTTGATTGATCGTCTACGAAAATTGATTCGACAAATGGAGCAGGGCCCAAAGGCTGCCGCGGCTCTCATTTACGGATCGATAGGAGGACTTCAGCTCGAGCTGGCTTTGGGGTGCCATGCCCGGTTTGCTAGCGACGGAGCGAGCAAGTTGGATTTTCCTTGGCTCAAATACGGCCTGATGCCAGTCCTCGGAGCAACCCAACGCCTTCCCAGACTCTGCGGTATCGAGTGGGCGGCACGCCTATTATTAGAAACCGACAAAGTGAATGTCTCGGAGGTCGCGACCTCGGGACTATTGGAGGTCGCGGATCGCAACCTGCTCGAGATCGCCGCGGAATGGGCGGTGGCTAATCCTAAGCCGGTCCAACCGTGGGATCGAGGGCCCCAGGAGCTTTCCCCAACTTATTCTCAACGATCGGCGAATCGCCAACTCCTGGAGAAAATATATTTGAAGCTTCGCCGCCGCATCTCCCCTGAAGAAGCAGCTCCCACCGCCATCCTGAAATGTCTACAGGATGGACTGGAACGATCAATGGACGCTGGAATTCGCCTCGAAGGGGAGCAGTGGTCAGCGGTGCGGCGTTCGCGCTCGACCATCAACCGGGTGAGAACCCTGCACGCCATCAGGCAACGCGCCATGCACCGGGTAGCAAATCAGCATGTTTCGAGGCAACGAATCGGGGTACTGGGGGCCGGATTGATGGGCACCGGGATCGCCTACACCGCTGCTCGAGCGGGTTACGAGGTTCTGGTCGTCGATGTTTCGCCAGAGGCTTCCGAGCGATCTCTTCATCGGATGAAAAAGATCGCCCAACATGACGCCAGTTCCGGCTTCTTGAAACAGGAGACCTCGACGGATTTGCTAAACCGGGTCAGTTGGTCCTCAGAGATGGTCGGCTTCGCACATTGCGACTTTATCGTCGAAGCGGTTTTTGAGCGCGTGGATTTGAAGAAGGCCCAAATCGCGAAGATCGCGGCGCTCGCTGCTCCGTCAGCGATCATCGCTTCTAACACCACGACCATTCCGATCTCGGATCTCGCCTTAGCTTGCCGCTATCCGGAACGATTTATTGGTACCCACTTCTTTGCTCCAGTGGATCGGATGGAACTTCTCGAGGTTGTCATAGGAGAAAAGACTTCTCCGGAAACCGTTGACCGGGCCGTGTTACTGGCCACGGGGCTGGCCAAGACCCCGATCGTGGTTCGAGATGGTCCGGGATTTTTTACCAGCAGAGTCGTGGCCGCTTATCTTCAGGAAGCCTTATTTATGATGCGCGATGGGATTTCCCCCTGGATGATCGATAACGTTGCTCAAAATGCCGGCATGATCTTGGGACCTCTGACCGTGATCGATCTGATGTCCCTCGACTTGTTAGCCGACATTTTCGAAAGCTTGGCCAAACACGGGCGAGGCGCGGCGAAAGAGGCCCCAGACTCGCTCAACATCTTGCGCGAATTCATCACCAGATCACGTTTGGGAAGAAAAACCGGAGCCGGCATTTACGAATACAACTCTCGCCAGGAACGGGTCGACTCAGCTCTATCTCGCGATCTCTTTTCGCCGGAAACAGGCCAAACTACGCCGGAGGAAATCGAACAGCGATTGTTCATCATTCAGACCATCGAGGCCCAACACGCCATCCGGGAAGGCATCATTGAAGACGCCGGAATGGCGGACTTAGCTTCGGTGCTAGGATGGAGCTACCCGGCAGCCCGGGGAGGCGTTCTGAATTATCCTGATTTTATCGGTCGCGAAGAGTTTACCCAGATCCGGCTCCGCTTGCAGGAGAGGTTCGGATCCCGATTCGCGCTCCCGAGTTAGTGTCGGGGTCAGTCCCAAATGGATGGGTTCCCATTGCCGCGCAAAATTTAGCAATGAAGACGTTTTACCATTGAACCACGGGGCTTTTCGCCTTGTTAGGACGTTCCACCTGGCGCCCATTCAGGGCACGAGGCAATAAAACACAAACCCAGGGTTCAACCCAGGGTTTAACCCATAAGCGCTAACTTAACTAAGCCTCGGCGCTGAGAATGTATTACGTCCCAGAGGGACAGCATGATCGTAGCCTGGCACGAAGTGCCTGGGAAATCGTCCACCGAGAGAACCGTCCCGTAGGGTACGGTATGATCGGGCACAGCTAAACCCAGGGGTATTTCTCGTCGAAGATGTGTGCCGCGTATCAAAATTTCGTCGTTCCAATCATCGAATCGGTGCGCAGGCCTTCGCGGATCATACCGTACCCTACGGGACGGCTCTTCTGGGTGGCGCTGGTCCCAGGCACTTCGTGCCAAGCTACGATCGCACCGTCCCTCTGGGGACGAAAGCCATTCGCCCATCGAAGGGCCTCGCATTAAGCGCCTGTGGGATAGACCCTGGGCTTTGATGCCCCTTCGGGGCACAGATCGCACCGCCTCGCGCGATGCCAGAAGGTCGCGCAAGTTTCTATCTATGAGCCTAAGGATCCGACGCCCCGAAGCCGAAGGGGCTAGAGAACATAGAGGCCCAGGGTTTACCCCTGGGTGTGGCGTAATATTGCGGCACGCCTTGAAGGGGCGCCAGAAGGCAGACGCCCCCCATTCAGGGCTAGTCGCTTGGCGGTTGGTTCCCAAGGTTAAAACTTGGTTAAAACCCTAGCCTGAATCTACGAATGTTGAATATTTAGATGTGACCCCAAGAGATTTTTCTTCGGGAAAGTCGCAACGCCTCCATATAATGGCGGTTCAAGCATGATCCAACGTGATTATCTGATCGTCGGAGGCGGCGTGGGTGGGGCCAGCGTCTGCGACTCACTGCGCCAATATGACCCCAAAGGTTCAGTGACCCTCGTCAGTAACGAGCCACACCTTCCCTATCAAAGACCACCTCTGTCGAAGGGGTTCCTCAAGGAGGCCGGTATCACTTTGGACGCGATGGTTGAAAAACCGGAGGACTGGTACAAGAAGAGAGGGATCGAAGTAAGGCTTGGGACTTACGTGCGCGAGTTCAACATTGAACGGCATCTGGCAGTCCTCGAGAACGGTCAGACCATCGAGTTTCGCAAAGCTTGCTTGGCCACGGGCAGCCGGGCCAGACGTCCTCAGGTGGCGGGGGCAAACCTGGGCAATGTGGTCTATCTCAGAAGCTTCCGGGACGCCTTGGCCATCCGGGAGATTCTTCTGAGCGAAAAACACGTCGTTGTCGTGGGATCAGGGTATATCGGCGCTGAAGTCTCTTCCTCTTTAGCCAATTCCGGGGCTAAGCTGAGCCTGTTAAGCCGGGACAAAGTTATCTGGCAAGAATTGCTCGACCCAGAGACTGCCCAATGGTTAACCGACTCTTACGTGGAAGCCGGGATTCAGTTGTTGCTCAATGAAAATCTGAACGGCTTCGAAGGAAAGACCGTCATCAAAAACATCCAGACCAAGAGCGGGATGCGATTTCCGGCCGGGCTGGCAGTGGTGGCAATTGGCACCGAACCCAATCTGCAACTGGTGGCCAATACCCCACTAAGCAGCCCAAGTGGCTGCCCGGTTAACGAATACCTGGAAACGGACGAAAAAGGGATTTATGCGGTGGGAGACATCGCGCTTTATCCCGATCGCATTTACGGAGGAGCGAAACGCATCGCGAACGTTGAAATGGCCCGCCTGCAAGGTCTTACCGCGGGAGCCAATTTGAGCGGGCGCAAACGCCAGAAGTTTGAATGCGTCCCGGCTTGGTCCAGCCAGGTTCTGGGAATGCATTTCGATTTTGTCGGCGATTTCAGCATGCCCCACCTGATGGCTGATATTCAAGGCAGCAGAGAGAAGAGAAATTTTGTCGCCCGCTATCGCCGAGGAGAGACGCTTATCGCCGCGGTCCTCTGCAACCGTGAACCGACTGAAGTGGCCGCCATCCAGGAAGAGGTCAAGACCAGCGTTCTCTCCCGCTCAAAGCGATAGTTAAGTACGCAATGCGTCCCGCTTTGCCTTCTTCGGCACCCGTAGTAAACCCGGACGGTTTACGTACACGGGTCCCAAGAGAGGTCGAGCGAGGCCATTACTCTTGCGTTCCATCCTAAAAAAGCCCCGGAACCCCTTCCTCCATGACCACCACTCTTTCACTCATCTGATGACGGTCGATGGCGGCGCGCAACCGGTTTAGAGGTTCGTCTGGAGGCTCAAAGCTCAATCGGAACGATCCGTAATGCATCGGAACCATGATCCGCGCGTTCAACTCCGTGAAAGCCTGGACGGCTTGCTCGGGATTCATGTGGACTTCTCGCCGGGTCGGCGGATCGTAGGCGCCGATCGGCAACAAGGCGATCTCCGTCGGTAACCGTTGCCCTATTTCCGCGAACCCCGAGAAATAGGCGCTATCCCCACAGTGAAAGATTGTCCGGTTACCGAGCCTCAGGTGAAATCCGCCAAACCCCCGGTGACTGTCATGAAGAACCCGGGCTCCCCAATGATGGCAGGGAGTCAGGGTCACCCCAATTTCACCGATATTCAGGGTCTGCCACCAATCCAGCTCGTGGACTCGATTAAATCCCAAGTCTTGTACCAAGTTGCCAACACCGTTCGGAACAATGATGGGCTGAAAGGCCGAGATCCGTCGAAGAGTACGTCTATCCAGATGATCGAAATGAGCGTGGGTGACCAGAACGAGATCAATCGCGGGAAGATGATGCAACGGTAGACCCGGACGCCGAAGCCGCTTAATGACTTTCAGCCAGAGCGCCCACATCGGATCCACCAGAATGTTCAGGCCGCGCCAACTGATGAGAAACGAGGCATGACCAATCCAGGTCAAACAGATCTGGTCGGGTCCAAGCTCAGGAAATTCCGGCCGATGCGCCACCCCTTTTCGTCGTGTAAAAAGAGAAGGAAGATAAACTTCGGTAATAAAATTTCGCCGCAGCCAACCCTTGCCGGGTTTTAAACCGACGCGATGCCCTTGATTCCTTGAGATATTCGACACGACAACCAAGTCATTATTGAATTGTGACCCGATGGCAAATCCCAGATCGCAGTTTCCTGATAAATCTCTCTTACGGAATGCCATGCGTGAACGACTTAAGCAGTTGTCGTCCACCGAGAGACAGCGGCAATCTCGGCAGATCTGTAAATCTATCCTCCCTCTCCTTTCCGGCAGAAAGAGCATCGCTTTGTTCGCGCCAACACTGACCGAACCTGACCTGGACATCCTGTGGGAGGTCGCCCCGCTGGGAGCAGCATGTAGTCAGCTATCCACGTTGTGAAGGCAGACACCCTCTCGTTTCGCCCGGTCTCTGCTCTCTCGGAACTCCTTCCCGGACAATTTGGGATCCGCGCACCAAATCCAGGTCCGAGCCTTGAGCAGTTGGACCTCATCATCGTGCCCGGCCTGGCTTTCACTTCTGAAGGATGGCGACTCGGCCGTGGGTCAGGATATTACGACCGATTTCTCTCCGGGATCCCTGGGACTACCTTCAAGGTGGGAGTTTGTTTTGATTTTCAATTTCTGGCAGAGATTCCGCATGAGCCTCACGATGTGAAGATGGACGTGGTGGTCTGCAGATAAAGCGGTGCCCGGGACCCCTTAACGACCAGTGTCGACTTTTATTCTGTCCCGGTTGTCTGACACCAATCCCGGACGGAATCCCTACCAATCCAAAATCGCTCCATCCTTTGCTCGAATGGTGGTCGAATGCATCACTTCCTGTTGGAAAGGATGCTTCTTGGCCTGTTCTTCGTCCACCTCAATACCCAGTCCGGGGGCCGTCGTCGGAAGCCAATAGCCATTTTCGGTGCTGAGCTCACTTCGGACAACATCCCAACGCCATGGAACGTCCGACAACATATCTTCCTGGATCAAAAAGTTGGGCGTGGAGAGCGCAAAATGAAGAGCCACGGCATTCGCGACCGGTCCCAGCGGATTATGTGGGGCGACTCCCATCTGGTAGGTCTCCGCCATGGCGGCGATCTTTTTGGCCTCCAGGAGGCCGCCGCAATGGCAGAGATCAGGCTGGATGACATGGCAGGCCCGCTGCTCGAAAATCGGTCGGAACTGATGGCGCCCGACCAGTCGTTCCCCAGTGGCAATGGGAACTTGCACCGCTTGGCGCACTTCCAGAAGCGCCTCAACGTTTTCGGGCGGGACAGGCTCTTCGCAAAAGTAGGGGAAAAACTCTTGCACGGCCTGGATGTATTGAATCGCCGTCGCCGGGTAGGTCCGACCATGAAAATCGATCATGATATCAATGGCGTCCCCCACCGCTTCGCGCAGCTTTTGCATCAGGGTGGCGAACCGCTTGATTTTCCCGATTCCTTCCAGAGGCTCAGAATAGGGAACGAACACCACCTTTATCGCGCTATAGCCGTTCCCGATTACCTTCAAGGCGAGATCGACCAGCGGTCCGACCTCAAAAGTCTCGTAGACCGATCGCATATCGCCACCACCCAGGTGGGTATACATTCGGACTTTATCCCGAACCTGTCCGCCCAGAAGGTCGAAGACCGGGACGCCAAGAACCTTACCTTTGATATCCCAAAGTGCCTGTTCGATCGCGGAGATACCGCTCATCCCAATCACTCCAAGGCGCCAGAAGGATTGTCGATACAACTTCTGGTAAAGATGTTCGATCCGCGAAGGGTTTTCCCCGATAATCATCGGAGCCAAATCTTCAATGACTCCGACGACAGCGCGGGTTTTCCACTCCAGCGAACCTTCTCCCCAGCCGAACAAACCGGGCTGATCCGTTTCAATCTTGCAAAAAACCCAGTTTCGCATTTCTGCGTTTACCACCACTGTGCGGACGTTCGTGATCTTCATCGGAATCAGCCGCAGAGGTTATTGCAACTTCAAGTGGCCAGCCAAGGCGAAGGCTAGCTCCCGGTTAACGGGCTCCGGCCATTGTCCGAGCTGGGGTCCTAGCTGATCACATAATTCACCCAAGTTGTCTGTTTCAGCCGACCGCACCAAAATTTCGGCTCGTTCAACAAATTCCCGGGTCTCCCGGCAAAACTCAGCAATCTCACTCCCTTTTTTCAATGGCCAATGGCAGCTGACATAGAGATCGATATCCAAGTGTTCGATGAACTGGTTGGTCAGAAGGTAAGTCTCCGGATAGAGATAAGTTGGGCACAAAGCCGGCAAACCGTCGATCCCGAGGTAAACGGCCCCCTGGATGGCATCGCCACCAAAGAGCACGCGGTGCCGGCGATCAAGGATCCCGAGATGTCCTTTGCTATGTCCTGGAAGGGAGAGGACTTCCAGCTCCCAATCAGGTCCAAGGCGAAGGCGTTCCCCTCCTCGAAACGTCAGTTCAACCGGCTGCGGCCCTCCCAGGTCCTTCATAATTCCCGCTTTGACCTCCTCGGAATAAAAAACACCATGCGGCCGGTAGGCATTGTACCTGGTGGCGAAAAGCGTCTCGGGATCCTCGACCTGCGAGCGATCCGCGTCGCCACAACAGAGAATTGACTGCGGAGCCCATTGCTTCATGGCCGCATTCCCACCGACATGATCGGAATCTGGATGGGTGTTTATGATATAGCGCAGATGCTCTGGTCGAATTTGCAATTGTTCCAGCGCCGGCAAAATCATTTCGTTCACGTGATAGGAGCAACCGGTATCGAGGAGCACACTGCCCCACTCGCCAATGAGCAAAGGAAGATAGATCGGTCGTTTCCCTACGGTCCCATCCAAAAGGTAAACGGAGTCAAATAGCTGAATCATATTGGGGATTTTAAGAAGTTGTTAATGGCCCCTGAATCCCACTTTGCCAATTGGTTTGCTACGCTTTTCACGAAGCCCGTTCGGATCTCTTCGGCTTTAGAACCCACTTCGTTGCCCCATCTGGCCGGAGGGAAATTCTGGTCCTGATTTTTTGTTGGGTGCGACCTAAAAGGCCTTCGGCACATCCATCTTAAATTGAGGGATCCGCACCACAAACGGAACCCCCGCATCCGTCAGACCGATGAAAGCACCTTCTGCCACGCTATCCGAACCAATGACGTGATAGCTGTTGTAGGAGAACCGTTCCCCCGAACGCAAGCGCGGATATTCTCCGCGAACACCGTCTCCCTCGACCACTATCTTCTGGCCGGCTTGATCAGTAATTACCCATTTCCGGCCTCTAATCGTAACCGTTTCCCCCGATTGATTGTCGATCGTGATAAAGTAAGAAAACGGGTAAGGCCGGTCCGGAGGCGCTTCGAGCGTCGACACATAAACAACTTTGTCGATGATCACGCGAAGATTGGTTAGTTCCCGAAACACCGAGCTCACCCACTACAATGCGCCATGTTCAGTGAAAAGTCTTTTTCTATGGAAACCCCGGTGGCCGTCAGCATTGCCGGATCGGACAATTCTAGTGGCGCTGGAATCCAGGCGGATCTGAAAACTTTTACTCACTTCAAAGTGTATGCCGAAACAGTGGTCACCTGTGTGGTCGCCGAAGTGCCTGGAAAGGTGCTTTCGATACAGCCAATCGAGCAAACTATTGTCCGGGATCAGCTTAACCTGAGCCTCGCTCATTTCCCGGTTTTGGCCATCAAGACTGGAATGCTCTACAGCCGGGAAATCATCGACTTGGTTTGTGAAACGTACGAGGCCATCCCGACCAGCCAGCGACCCTACCTGGTTATCGATCCCGTCATGGTTGCAACCTCAGGTGATCCACTGGTGCGACCGGACGCGATTGAACGTTATAAGTCGCGCATGTTTCCGCTGGCGAATCTTATTACCCCAAACCTGGATGAAGCATCGACCATCCTGGGGAGCAAACTGGACTCTTTCTCTCGAATGCGGGAGGCGGCCAACGAACTTTATCAGCTATATCAAGTCCCGATCCTGCTGAAGGGCGGCCACCTGCAATCAACCAGGGCAGTCGACGTGTTGGTCGATTCCGACGGCGTGCTTGAGTACTCCGAACCATTTCGCAAAGGCGTTTCCACGCACGGGACAGGCTGTACGTATTCCGCGGCCATCGCGGCGAACCTGGCGCTCGGTCGACCACTGAAAGAAGCCATTGCCATTGCCAAAAAATACGTTACTCAGGCGATTAACGACGCTTTTCGTTGGACCACCACGCGCGGAGAAACGTCTGCCTTACGTCATTTCTGGTCTTAGCGTACCACCCGACCTAGCCGCTCCCCCACTCACCGCTGGTGATGGAACCGGATCAGCCACCCTGGAGGTTGAGTCATAACGGGCTCTTGAACGTTGGATCGCGATGTGTCACTCTGGCCTTCCACCGCGGAAATAACCACCCCAAAGCATGTATCGAAGCATTTCCCTCCTGTTAGCAGTCTTTCTCTTAGCCGGCTGCTGGTCGCGACACAAACGCCATGAAGCGTCCGACATCGGACCCCGCGAGGTCACCATTGAGTGGTTGGGCCATGGTTGCTTTCGAGTTACTTCGTCGATCGGCCTGACGATTGTCACGGATCCGTTCAACCCGCACGCCGCCGGGAAAGCCGCATCCGTCACCGCAGACATCGTCCTGGTAACCCATGAAGACGAAAACTCAAACTACACAGATCTGGTCAGTGGTTCACCGATCATCTTTCGAAGCTCCATGGCTGGCGGAGTGAACCGGGCAAGTGGAGTCTTGGTGCGCGGGGTTCAGACCAGCTCGGAAAATCTGGTGGCACCCTTCCAAACTGAATGTCGCCTATACCTGGGCGATGGATGGCATCCGGTTCTGCGATCTAGGCGATATCGAAGACGCCGTCACCCCTTCGGAAGCATTGAATATTGGCCGGGTGGACGTGCTTTTTCTGCCGGTGGGCGGTTCGAAAAACTTCACCGAAGATAAACGCCGCCTGACCGTCGAAAGAATTCGCCCCAGGATAATTGTCCCGATGATGGGTGAATGGTCCTCCCGCGCGGCGAACGTGGTTCATATCAGAGGAAATCGGTTTACCCTCACCGTTTCACAGTTACCTTCGACCACGACAGTCTACGTACCGTCTTTTCGGTGAAGGGCTCATCGATGAATGTTCTGGTGATCGGCAGCGGGGGCCGGGAACATGCCCTTGCCTGGAAGCTTCGACAGTCACCTCGGGTTAAGCAGGTTTTCATCGCTCCCGGAAACGCCGGAACCAGTGAGGTTGGCCAGAACGTTGAGATTAAATCTTCTCAGCTTGATGCGCTGCTGAACTTCGCCCGTCGCGAGTCAGTAGATCTTACCGTAGTAGGCCCAGATGATGTTCTGGCGGCCGGAATCGTCGATCTTTTTGAGAACGCCGGCTTGCCGATCTTTGGACCCGGCAAAAAAGCGGCCCAGCTGGAATCGTCAAAAAGTTTTGCTAAACACTTCATGGTTCGCCACGGAATTCCAACGGCACGATTCGGCGAATTCGAATCCTCGCAGGACGCCAAGTCCGCGCTGGTGGAGTACGGATTTCCTCTGGCGGTGAAGGCAGATGGATTAGCCTTGGGGAAAGGAGTCGTGATTGCTCAGGATCGAAGCGAAGCCGAAACTGCCATCGATGACATGATTGAACGCCGTCGGTTCGGAGACGCCGGTCGAAAAATCGTGATCGAAGAATTCCTTTCTGGTGTCGAGTGCTCAGTCCATGCGCTGGTGGATGGTCGGTCTTACCTACTCTTCCCCACGGCACAAGACCATAAGCAACTCTATGACGGGAACAGAGGTCCGAACACCGGAGGAATGGGCGCTTTCAGCCCTGCCCAACAGCTGGACGCCGCACTTTTATCCGAGATTCGGGAAAAAATCCTGGAACCCTTTATTCGTGGGATCCAAAAAGACCGCCTCCAGTTTCGGGGATTGCTGTTCCCCGGGCTGATGTTAACCAAGGATGGGCTGCGGGTGCTGGAGTTCAATTGCCGGTTTGGGGATCCTGAAACTCAGGTCCTGTTGCCTCGCCTGGAGACTGACCTGGTTGATCTTCTCGAAGCCACAATCAATGAGCGACTCGATGCGGTTACGGCGGAATGGGACCCACGTCCGGCGGTCTGCGTGGTCATGGCGTCCGGTGGCTATCCAGGCAATTACCAAACTGCAAAAACAATTTTCGGACTCGGACAGGTTAACCAGATGGACAATGTCATGGTTTTCCATGCCGGTACCTGCCAGCGGGAAAACCAGGTCCTTACTTCGGGCGGCCGAGTATTAGGCGTGACCGCGGTGGGCGACTCATTACCGGCGGCTAAACGTCGAGCCTACGAGGCAGTCGAGAAGATCGAGTTCGACGGCAGGTACTTCCGCCGCGACATTGGGCCCATTTAACATCAAACGATCGACCGGATGTCCAAGCGTACTCTCATTTGTTATCTACTTCTTTTCTCTGCTCGATTCGTCTTTGCCCAGCAAGTGCCCACGGCGTCCCCGCAGACCAGTCCGACCGCCTCAGCGACTCCCGGGACGGCAAAACCTCTTCGGGATCTAGTCAGTCAGTTAGACCAAGCGGGTCTTCAACAAGTGATCGAGCAACTCCGTTCCAGTTATGTCGACTCCAATGCTCTGACCAACCAGGAAATCAACCAGGCCGCCGTCGAAGGTCTGCTTTCAAGGCTTGGACCGGGCGCCAGCCTCCAGGCAAAAGGTCAAATCATCGCCCCCGTTCCGAACCGTCCTTTTAAATCGGAACTGATCCAAACACAGTTCGGCTACCTACGTCTCGGAACTTTCAATAAGAACGGTTTGCCCCTCCTTGACGAAACCCTTAACAATTTTCGGAACCGCGGAGTGACAGGATTAATTCTTGATCTGCGAACGATGCAGCCCGGCAGCGATTTTCAATTGGCCGCGGATATCCTGAGTCGCTTTGTGGCTAAGGGAAAAGTGTTGTTCAATCTGGTGGAACCTAAAGGAGGAGCGACGGAAGCTTTCACTTCATCCGCAGATCCGCTCTTCACAGGACCGTTGGCCGTATTGGTCAGCCTGGAAAACGCCGGGACAGCGGAAGCGATTGCCGGCACTCTTCGGGAGCAGTTACACGCGCTGGTGATCGGTCAAAGGACTTCCGGTCACGCCGTCGAGTACGCACAATACCCCATCGGTGATAACCTCATCTTGACGGTCGCGACCAAGGAACTGGTGATTCCCGGTGGCCCGACCATTTTCCCTGATGGCCTGATCCCGGACATCGCGGTGCCGTTCCCAAAGCAGAAACAGGATGCCGTTCTAACCCTTGCGGACCAGAATGGAGTTTCGGATTACATTTCTGACGAAGAACGGCCCCACACCAACGAGGCCGCGCTCGTTGCCGGGAAAAACCCGGATCTGGACGCCTACGAAGCGGACCACGCCAATGGAAAACCTAAGGAACAACATTTCAAAGATCTGGTCTTGCAGCGGGCCATCGACTTTCTAACCACCATCGGCGTCTTCCGCTCCAGATAGAGATTAAAGGCAGGATAGAGATTGAAGCTGGAGCGGAGGAACTTTTTAACCACAGATTTCACAGATTACACAGATTAAGGAATAGGGTTGGCGTTTGGGCGGGTGACGATTTAGCCGGGTAAGGCGCACCTTTTAACAAACTCTGTCCTCCAGAAGGATGTGTCCAAAAAGCCCTCTCTTACGACGTTCGGCTGAGACAAAGCCTCTTCCGCCGGCAAATCGTCACGCGCCCAAACGCCAACCCCATTTCATAATCTGTGTAATCTGTGAAATCTGTGGTTAAAAATTCCTCCCCTTCCCAGCCTTTAATCTCCCGGCGGAAAGATCTTTCGATGGGCTACCGGCTCCAAAAATCGGAACAAAGCCACCCCGGCCGCCCAAGCCATTAAGCGCCGAACCTCTTTTCGAGACACTTTGATTCCCGGATGATTTTCGGGAGCGTCGCCCAATAAAATCAAGGTACGCACCCCGATAAATACCGGAACGGCACAGGCGAAACGAACTCGCCAAGGTCTGACGGCAGTCACGTATTTCCATGCCTCTTCCAGGTAACCGAAAGCCCGCTGCCGCCATCGTTCCCATTCCGGACGAACCACAGGCATCAAAACAATCCCTTCAGGATTGGATACCGGGAGGTAGGATCTCCCAGCCTGAAGATCGAGGGGAAAGTCCCGCAGGATGTTGATCAGTTGCAGACCCTGGCCAAAATCTTTTCCCAAGCTCAGCATTTCCTTCGGCGGTAGCCGGGCGTAGTCCGGCCATTCCAATAGGCAAATCTTGGTCCAGAACTCGCCGACGCAACCCGCTACCAGGTAGGTATATTCTTCGAGCTCGGAGTCATTAATTAATCCGGTGATCCCCGGTTTGGACTCAAATCTTTCGATGTCGAGAGTCTGGCCCCGGATAATTTTCGTTAAGACTTCGACGACAAGTTCCCGGTGGGCCGGCGGAATCTTTGCCAGCCAGGACAGCACGGCATTAGTCCGCGCCACCAGCACTTTTTCCGGACCCTCCGCCTGCGCCGCTAAACAGGCTCCCAAATCCAGTGGCTCTCTCAGATCCCCCGTAGAAATGGATCGCAGAAATCGCTGCAAAAAGTCGATTCGATCCACCGGCGGAAGCTGATTGGTGTCCGCGATGGTGTCAGATGTTCGGGCCAGTAAATACGCCAACGCGATGGCCGTCCGAATCCGTTTCGGAAGGAATCGCAGACTGAGGTAGAAAGAACGAGAGACCCCTTTAAGAAGACGAAACAACTCCGCTTCACCGGACATCGACCACCTCGATCTTATTAAGATCGGCGTTCCCTAACCCGTAACTGAACGCGGTCTGAAGATACTTTGCCGTTTTTGAGGCGGGATCCATTTGCGCCCGAAGACGCCATTCGTCGATTTTCCTCAGCGCGACTGCATCCATGGCCACAGGATCCTTGCTGGCATACAAAGTTCCATAGTGAATCGCGTAGTTGGCATCGCCGATCGGGGCACCAGCGTACAGAGCGATTAGACCGTCCATGATTTGGAACACCACCTTATCTGCGATCCGAGGGTCCGCGTAGGCTTCGGGAATGGAAGGATCGCCGTTGACCGGATCCTGGATGAGACGACGCCAGTTATCGAGGTTCTGGATCGTCATGTTGAACAAGGCTCCCGACAGACCACAGTAAAGGTTATCGGACAAAACCGGCACGTTGATCACCTTGGTCACGACGCGCGTCAAGACGCTGCTGAGATGACTCTCGTCGCTGATGTTGTCAGCGGTTCTTCGCAATTGCTTTTTGTCAGTTCCAACCGGCCCCCTCTCGGCTCTCCCCGCAAGGTATCCGGGATCTTTGGCCATAAAAAGAAGATCTCCGAAAATCAGCTTTCCGCTCAGCGGTGCGGTGATAACCGCTTTGGGATCATAGTTGCCTTCAGTCCACATTAGACGGTAGCCGGCATTCCTGGAGCGAAATCCCGCCACTTTCAAAAGGTGTTCTTCCCGATCCCAGACCACAATATTCTGAGCTGGCACGCCTGCCTCTGCCAACCCGGCGACAATGGCGTTGACTACCGCCGGGTGAGAGCTGAAAAGCGGCGCACCATTGGTGCAAACTTTAATCCCCACGACATCGGACGGCTTGACCAGAGATCCCCAGGCGGCCGCCACGCTCGGTTGCCCTGTCGCGACCATTACGAGATCGTCTACCATCCGGCGAACGACCGCGGAGTTGGTTTCGTAGTCGGTAATCGCGTCCGAATTCTCAATTCGATAAACGTACGAACGAGCAGGAACTGGTGTAGGCTGTGGTACGTCAGTGGCCTGATCGGCTGCCGGAGGAACGGCCGAGGTCTGAGAAGACTGCGGCTCCTGTCCACAAGACCAGATCGGACTGGAAACCAGGCCACAAATCATTAACGTCACGACAGCTCGGAACACGAGGCTGGATTATAGTCAGGTTTATGCAAATCCAAAACGGAATTGAGCAAACATTGGAATTGCATCATCTCTACGTTCACATCCCGTTCTGTCCCAAGGTTTGTCCCTATTGCAGCTTCTACAAGGAAGCTTCCGACCGCAACAAAACACAGGCTTTCCTCGATGCGGTCTTGCTCGATCTTGACCGGCGGCTGTTGGAAGTTCCACCCTGCCGGATCGAAACCATCTTTTTTGGAGGAGGAACCCCTTCCGCTCTTTCGGTGAAGCAACTCGAGTTTCTTCTGACCGGACTTCGCCGGCGGCTCGATTTGAGCGGGCTACGCGAATGGACCTTGGAGATGAACCCGGCCACCGTATCCCTGGAAAAGGCTCAAATGCTCCGCCAATTCGGAGTAAACCGCATTAGCATGGGGGTGCAGTCCTGGGATCCCGAGTTGCTGAATCGACTCGGTCGCGTTCATTCTGCCGAACAGGCCGAGCGATCATTCCAGATTTTGAGAGAGGCTGGATTTAACAACTTAAATCTGGATCTGATCTTCGGCATTCCGGGCCAATCGACGGAAATTTGGGAGCAAAGTCTGCGCAAAACCATCGACCTGGCTCCCGAGCACATATCCGCTTACTGCCTGACCTACGAAGAGGATACCGAGTTTTTTCGACGGCATCAACGAGGCGAGCTTTCGCAAAACACCGAACTAGATGCCAAATTCTTTGAACTGACGATGGAACTCCTGGAAAGCAGCGGCTATCAGCAGTACGAAATCTCCAACTACGCAAATCCAGGTTATGAATGCCTGCACAATCTCGCTTACTGGCGCGGCCGAGATTACCTCGGTTTAGGTCCGAGTGCTTTTTCCACCATCGGGAAACAACGGTGGCAGAATACGCCAGACACCAGCCGCTATATCGAACAGCTCGAAGCGGGAATAGAACCAGTCAGTCTCAGGGAAGAAATCACCGGACAGATCCGAAAGTCCGAGGAGATCGCGTTCGGGTTGCGGACGTCGACCGGAGTCCTGGAATCGACGATGCAAGGTTGGACCAGGGAACTGGACGCCCTCCGCAACGAGGGTTATCTCGAAGCAAAGAATTCGCACCTTCGATTGACCACCAAGGGCCGGATGGTCGCTGACGCCATCGCCGAGCTCTTTGTATGACCGATTTCGACGTTCTGGTCATTGGCGCCGGCCCCGCCGGAGCCACCGCCGCCGCTCTGACCGCGCGGACTGGATTGTCGACTTTGGTCCTCGAACGAACCCAGTTTCCCAGGGAGAAAGTTTGCGGTGATTGCCTGAACCCCGGCGCGTGGAAAATCCTGGATCGCCTGGGCGTTAGCGACCAAATCGATCGACTTCCTGCCGCTAGACTGCAATGGGTCGAGTTTCTTGATTTGGAAGGACACTCCATTCGCTTTGAACTTCCAAACGAAGCCAGGGGAGAACGCGGGATCCGCCGCAAGTTGTTCGACCAGACCCTCGTCGAACATGCCGTCTCGGCCGGTGCCGAAGTCCGCTTCGGAAATCCGGTGCTCAAGGTTCAAAACGGTTCTGGCCTGGAAGGTCACAACCAACGTCGAAACGGTCCAAGCCAAATTCCTGATCGCAGCGGACGGACGCAATTCTTCCGTCGCCCGCCTGTTGACCGATTATCCCAAGACCCACACTGACCGAGTGGCCTTGCAGACTCATTTCTCGACTGCCACCGAGCCGCATATCACGCTTCAGTTGTGCCGGTATGGCTACCTGGGTTTGGCGACGATCGGAGAAGGCCAGACAAACTTATGCCTGGTGTGCCGACCGAAACATGCAGAACGATTTCGCCAGGATGCGACTGAGAAATTCGGACTTACCTCCGAAAACCGCTGGCAATCGATCACTCCATTGACCAGGGATCCCATACAAACCTCGCACCGGAACTTGTTGTACATCGGCGATGCCGCTCGTGTGGTCGAACCTTTGACCGGTGAAGGAATCCTTTATGCCCTTCAAAGCGGCATGCTGGCCGCGGATGCCATTTTCAGCGCTGCCACCAATTCTTCGGATCCTGCCACCGTCTACGCCAGGGAACATCAGAAAGTGTATCGTCACCGGCTTTGGGTGAATCAACTGGCCAGACTGGCGGTCTTGCATCCCAGGATTTCAAACCAATTCCTGAGACTTCTCAGGTTTAACCCGGCGCCTTTGAAATATCTGACCGCCAAGGTAGTAAGCCATCGAAAATAAGCGCTGAAAGCAAAGCTGAGATCCGCGCTCCGAGAACTCCTGAATCACCTAAGTCGCAGAAAAAGATCGAGAACGAGACATCTAGGGGGTGCGCTGTTTCCAACAAGCGAAGAGGATGCGGATCCATTTGAAGCTCACGGCGCGCACCGCGGCATGATGACCTTTGCCGCGAGCGCGTTGGGCTTGGTAACACGCCTGGGCCCAAGGGCAGTAACGGATGGAGCATTGACCGAACTCATGGAAGCTTTGGCGCAAGAACTTTGGGCAGGCACGGCGGCATTGGACGCTGGTCTTTTTTCCACTGGCGATGCGCACGGGGCCGATGCCGCTCAAACTCAACAAGTCGCCGGCCACTTTGAACCGGTCGCGGTCGGTGCCGAGGCCGTCAACAATCGCGAGGCCAGTGCAGGGCCGGCTCCGGGCAAATTGTCAAAGAGGAAGCGATCGGGATGAGAGCCGAAGAGTTCAGCGATCCGCCTTTCGTACTCAGCGATGAAAGGCAAGAGGCTCTTGAGTTGCTGGGCCAGCAATTTAACTCTTAGGGCGTCACCTACCTGCGAGCGCTTGGTCCTGAACACGAACCGCTCACCGAACCACGATCGGATCCGTGGTTGTTCGGAGGCCCAAGCCAAAAATAAAGCGGCCAGGAAAAGCTCGAACGGAAGCATCGAGCCATAAGGTACGCGGGCGGTTGGATTGGACAAATTGGTCCAAACCAAGGGCTGCATTTGCAGAACCAGGAACAAGCATAGAAACCGGTATTCCTTAGCGGCCACCCGGAAGGCGATCCAAACCCCGCCGATACTAAGCAAAAAAAGCAACGGAACCCTCTCCATCATGATCGGAACGCGAAAATAGATATTTCGGAAACCGTGGACTAACCGCGACACTACGTCCCGAAGGTGATGATTCGCGAAATAATCCCGCCACGTGTAAGTGGCATAACTTTCACCGACATGTCCCTCCTTATAGGTATCAACCCACATGTAATTTTCGAGATATCCATGATGAAAAGGGCTGCCGAAATAGATCAATCGGGGAACCCAGCTGGGAGTCGAAACAGCCAGGAAGATGGCCACGGCGACCAGGTAGATTCCGAGGTGTTTCCAGAGCCAGCCGGAAAACGGGGGCCGACCCTTGGTCGCCTGCCAAAATTTCAGCACATCGCTTATGGCCAGGGTGCCGATGGCGGCAGCGGCCATAATCAAACCATTTGGTCGGGTTAGATAATCGAGGCCGAGGAAACCTGCGCAGCCAAAAAGCCACCGGCCGTTCCTCGCTGGAGATATCTGATAAAAGTGAAAATCGCGCAAATCGTTAGCAACAAATGAAGCGGTTCCGTCAGGAGACGAGCGGTGATTTCGCGATCAATAAACGGATTGGCCGCCAGAGCTACTGCACTGAAGGTCGCGGCGAACCGATGTTTGAAGAGCGCCAGGGTGAAGATATAGATCAAGAGGATCGATGCGGAGGCGACGAAAATATTGACCGCCCCAAGCATAAACCGATTGCCATCCCCGAGCTTCATAGCAATCGCGAGTAAGGCCGGATAAAGCGGTTGGCGATGCGGCCGTTCCTTGACGTATTGCATCGAAAAATCACCCTGGGTGAAAGCGCGCGCGATCTCCACGTAATGGACCGAATCGCTGGAAACCAGCCGTTCGCTGGTGTTGGAATGGCTGACATTTTTGCCTAGCACGAGAAAACAAATCGCTAAATGAACAGAGAGCAGAAGAGCGATAAAAAGGTGGGACTTGGTCTTGGATTTGCCTTTTGGTCTCGGCATTTCGTCCGCTCTCATGGGAGAGCTATTAACTGCTGTTCTAAAAATCGTCCAATGGAGATACGTCAGGAATCCGCTTGATTAATTCCCTGCCAGGCTGAATGCTTGCGCCCGACCCGAATGCTGCATGTTTTTGGTTTATTTTGCCGGCGAGCTATTTTCTTCAAAACACCTGGTGGGCAATGCGGCCTTGGCAGATGCGATCGCGAAGGTCTCAAATCTGAAATTCACTTGTGTCCTTCCGCAATCGCTGGAAGACCGGGAAATGAGCGCTCAGGATATCCGCGACAAAGACATCGTTACGTTGATCAGTTGTGACCTGGCCCTTTTCAATTTCGACGGCCCGGAACTGGATTCGGGAACGGTGGCTGAATTTATGTTTGCGAAATTCGCCGACATCCCTTCGCTCCTTTTACGCACCGACTTCCGTCGAGGCGGAGACCAGGGAGTGGATCCTTGGAATCTCATGATGAGCTTTTATCCGCGTACCCGGACGCTTTGTCTGAACAGCATGGAGATTTACAAGAAAGCGTCCTGTGCCGGGGTGCCTCCGGTGCCTGCCGGGCAAAGCCTGATCGAGGAAGTTGCCGAAGCGACGGTCAAAGAATTGGAAATCCTCAGCCAACTAGCTCCCGCGATTCCTCCCGACTTGGCTGAACCGGTCTATCGCTGGCTCAGCAAAATGCCAGGATTTCATTCCATCGAGAGTAGTGAGAAAGTGATGACGGCACTTGCACAGAAGAAAGCGAACCGACTCCTGCCTTAGCGGTGGCTCATTCAGACTGCGATTCCTATGGCGAAAAACTTCCAACCTCTCATCGATGAACTGCGGGTTATCATTGAGAATTCCCGCACTGGACGCCTTTCTGCGCCTGACGAACAAAAGGGAGCTTCTCTGTTTAAGGAATTGGTCATGTCCGGGGGCAAACCCCTGTCGAGCGCGATGGAATTGCTGGGCGATTTGCCATGGTTTGTTCCCGTCAATGGCGCCTTGGAGGCTTGGCCACAACTTACTCCCGCCAAACAGCGCAGCTTCTTCGCGGCTCTGAAGCCGCTGGCCTCGGAGGCCTCACGACGAATGCGCCTAAGCATCGCGCGTGGCCTGCATAAGCTGGATTCTGCCGCAGCACTCAAGTTGATCGTTGCTACTCTCGAAAGTCTGCGTACCGAAACCGGGTTGGACCCAAAAGACCGCCAGATATTTTATAGCGTCCTGATTGGGAAGAATAAGCCTTGGCTGTTGCAGCTCGACCTGAAGAGTCTTAAGCCGGCGGAAGCGCAGCTGGTGGCACTGACCGCAATGGAATGTGCGGCGGGCGCCAACCCGCCAGCGACCGTGGCGGTTATCCAATGGGCCAAACCGTTTCAACCGCTCAGCACGATCCCTGAACATCTTCAGCAGGACCTGGGCAAGATTTTTAGAAAATGGAGTCCTCGCTGGCAGAAACAGCTCTCCGAAGAGGATTGGCCACCCGCACTGAAGGAGATTCTTCAGGCAAAATCGGTCAAAGCCGATCGACGAAAACCCCGCTTCTCCGGCGCCGGAGCCACCTCCTCAATCTTTCGCCCCTCAGGAGCCGGTTCAACATTCGCAACAACACAATCGTCGCCGTCCACAACATCAACAAGGCAAGCCTCAAGCGCCTGCGCCGGGCGAAAATCGCCACGAGAAATCGCATCGCCAAAGATTGGAGAAACCCCCGCCGCACCATCAAAAATCGAGTGTGGAAGTTCCGGAACTTCTGAAACAGCTTCAGGCACAATTCGACGACCTTCGAGAAGAGTTGCAGAGCGCCAGGAATCAACTCCGTCAATCCCATCAACCCGCAAGGCAGGGGGAAGTGCAGACGGTCGAGACCAACAGGGAAGCGGCAAAGTTGCGGGAAGAAAACCAGAGGTTAACGGAGACGGTCGCCGCATTGCGCGAAACCTTGAGCGATCTGGCCAGCGATAATTTTGATCAGGCAGTCAGTCGAAAAGCCGATTCCGGTGCACCGATGACTGATCCGGTCGATCAATACAAATCTTTTCTCACCCTCAAAGTCCGCGAACAGATTGTGAATATCCAGACTTTGAATCGGGAAAACAATGTCGACGCCCTCCCGCTGCTACTGGACAACATTCTGCGGACTCTTCAGGAAAACGGTATCGATCTGGAAAACATCGAAACCCCGCCGCCACTGGCACGCAGAAAGTATTAGCTGGGCCGCGGTGACTCACCGAAGGGCGAACAGCGGAGTGGCGCTTGAGACTAAAATTCGAGGCGAAAAGGGTTCTCTTGCCCGACCTACAGGGCTGACATGTTTTTTGAGATAAAGGCGCTAAAGACCTCAGTAAGCGGTAGCTTAATCAAAGCCTCGGCGCGGACTGTATTTCGTCAAGAGAGACAGCATGATCGTAGCCTGGCATGAAGGGGCTGAGACATGCGGCTACCGCGATAGACTCCGTCACCGTAGGGTACGCGTATGATTCGAAAAGATGTGCGCACCAACTTGAAGACTTGTAGACAATGGAAATCGACGAGAAATACCTATGGGATTAGCTTCGTTCGATCATACCGTACCCTACAGGACGCGTCGTATTGGGGGACGCTTTCCCAGGCACTGCGTGCCTGGGCTGACGTTCTGTTGCTCCCTCCGGGACAAAACCATTCGGCCTATCGAAGGGCGCTCGCATTAAGCTTAGCGCTTATGGGTCAAAACAAACTAACTTAGCCCAGGCTCTAGCCGGGCTTTGGCCGGGGTTATCCTAAAAAACCGGTCAGGCATGTAGCGGGCTAACCCAGAGTTAACACCGATCTCCTCTTCACCGACCCCATTAAGCCAGCGCCTGGTAGAAAAGGTTCGTGAAACGGTGAAATAGGCCGTGCTCATCACAGGGAAGATGTTGAGCGAAACAGAGGGCCACCAATTTTTCCCGAGGATCGATCCAACAATAGGTCGTGGCCATCCCGGCCCAACCGAACGAACCGATGGAGCCAAGCCTCCCGGCCAATCCATTGTCCAACCGCACCGCGACCCCAAGGCCGAAACCTTCCCCCACGCTTAAATTATGGAATGAATCAGCCAAGCCCGTGAGATGGTTGGCAGTCATCAGTTCCCAAGTTTTACGTCCAATAATTCTCGTTCCGGCCAATTCGCCTCCGTTGCAGAGCATCTGACCAAAGCGAGCATAATCATCAAGCGTACAGAATAACCCGGAACCTCCTCCCGGAAAACTTCTTTGCCCCTCGGCGATTTCTCCCCGGAGGGACACGACCGGTCTTAAGGCGCCCCCCTTGCCATGTTCGTACACTTTGGCCAGCCGTTCCCGGCGGAGATCTGTCACCGTATAAGCGGTATCGACCATCCCTAGCGGTTCCAGAATACGTGACTGCAGATATTCGTCGAGGCGTCGACCGGTGATCACTTCGATCACCCGGCCAAGAACATCGGTAGAAAACCCATATTCAAACCGTGATCCGGGCTGCCATTTCAGGGGGAGTCGTGC
Organism: uncultured Verrucomicrobiae bacterium; assembly: GCA_963808535.1. Lineage (GTDB taxonomy): Bacteria > Verrucomicrobiota > Verrucomicrobiia > Chthoniobacterales > JAFAMB01 > JAFAMB01. The sequence goes on from CAWEGF010000016.1 coordinate 126,361, forward strand.
CAGACAGTCCACTAATTTTTCCAACGATTCGCTATCTCCCTCGGTCAGAGGTCGATAAAATTCGCCCATCACCTCGCCGGGAGCATCGTAAATAATCCCAGAGGTATGCGTGAACAAATGCTGAATGGTTAGCGCTTTGTCGGCAGGAACAAGTTGTGGGTTTTCCGCCGTTCCGCCCACCAGTACTTGCAGATCGCGAAACGCCGGGAGGTAATCCGCCACTTGGTCGTGCAATCCCAATTTTCCTTCTTCCAGAAGAGTCAAAGCCGCCACGCTGACCACGATCTTGGTCATCGAATAGATCCGGACGATAGTGTCGCGCGACATCGGAAGGCTCAGCTCCCGGTTCCGAAACCCGGTCGCAAAAGTGTCTGCGATCTGTCCGTTCCGGACTAAGAGCAAGCTGATACCAGCGTGCTGACCATCATCGACGAATTGCTGAATCCGTTGATGGAGCCGTTCCAATCGGTCAGGCAAAATTCCTAAACTTGCTGGTTCACCTGGGGGCAAGGTATTGGAGCTATCCATAAGCACTCGTTACAACAGCCGGGATCGCCTGTAAACCCAGGGGAGAAGAAGGACAGGAAGAGATTATCGCTTGACCAAGCCCGCAGGATACCGAGCCAAGATTGGGGAAGGTCGACTAAGAAAAATTAATCGTTTGGCCGTTTCTTCTTCATCGCGGGATCACGATTAATCCGTCAAGTTGATCTAAACGCGAAGCGTAGGCGGAGTAGACCTCTTCTCCAAAACAGGCGAAATAGACGGTTTCCAGGGATAGATTCGATCTCAAGAAAGCTACTGTTTCGCGAACGGCGATGTCCGTCGCTTGATCGATCGGATACCCGAACACCCCGCAACTGATCGCCGGAAAAGCAATGCTGCGGACCTGGTGTTCAGATGCTCTGGCGAAACACGATCTATAACAGCTCGCTAGCAGTTCAGGCTCATGGTGTTTTCCCCCGTGCCAGACCGGTCCCACGGTATGAATGACCCACTTCGCCGGTAATCGATACCCCTTGGTGACTTTGGCCGCCCCAGTTTCGCAGCCGTTCAAGGTTCGGCATTCTTCCAATAATTCCGGCCCCGCTGCCCGATGAATCGCACCGTCCACTCCGCCCCCGCCAAGCAAAGAGACGTTTGCTGCATTGACGATAGCGTCGACACGCATTTTGGTAAGGTCGGTCTTTTTAGCCGTGATTCGAGACTTGAAGGTCATCTGACAATTCTCTTTCAGGTTTGCCTTGGCTGCATTGGCGAGTTTCGCGAACCAAACGTCGCAACCACGAGGAGTACATCCGCCGCGGCCGAAGCCTTAATTTCGCATCGGTGCAGCCCAGTGTTGGCCCTGGGGATAAAGCCGGGACGGCTGGCCCACGGGTACGTAAAGCGTCCCACTTTACCTCTTCGCTCGCGACCCAAGAGAAGATAGGGCGGCTGGAGGTTTTAAAGCTGGAACTATCTATTTTGATATCGTTCTGAAGCTCATAAGGCGTAAGCTCGGAGCGCCTTTGTTGGAAAAACGCCCGGTCCGCCGGGTTGGAGGTGTTGAACGGGTGGCAGAAAAAACGCGGCGACCACGAGGAGCACGTCCGCGGCCTGAAGGGCCATGACAGCATAGATGATATGAGCCGACAACCAACAGCACTCGCTGTTAAATTGTCGGCTCTTATGAATAGTCAACTAACAAGAAACGATATCAGCGGAGAAAATTTGTTCAAGGATGTCAAAGGGGTCCTGAATTTGGGCCTCGATGACCATTATCGACAGGTCACGGTGGCCATGCAGGAGGATGGAGGGCGGATCAAATCGGCAGGGAAAATGACTCACGTGGTTTTTCTGAACTGGGTGCGCCAGAAACTGGCAGAAGGCTGGGAAATCACCAGCTGTTACGAAGCCGGAGCCTGCGGTTACTGGCTCCACCGCGAGCTGGTGAAGTTGGGGGTCCAGAACCTGGTGGTGGTCGCCAAAGCGATGGGTCAAGGAGGGAAGAAGCAAAAGACTGATAAACGCGATGCCGGGGAGTTGTGCGACAGCCTGGATCGGTATCTACGGGGCCAGGACAGGGCCTTAAGTCTGGTCTAGGTACCAACCGAAGAACAAGAACAGAAGCGAGGCCTGGGCCGCTATCATCGTCAGATTATGGCCGACCGGGGCCGCTGTGAGGCGCGCGGCAAAGGCTTGCTGTGCACCCAAGGCATCCAAGTGCTAGGTCGGTGGTGGAAGGAAAAGGTGTGGCTAGAAGTCCTGGGCGATCCTCGACTGAAGGATTGGATCAAGGAACAGTTGGTCGGATGGCGAAAGAAAATATTGAGCTTTGAGGAGGAGCAAAACCAGTTGCGGGAACGGATTGCGGCGTTGGCGCCGGCGATTCTCCCCAAAGGGGTCGGAGCTTATAGCGCCGCGATCCTCGAATACGAGATGAGGGGGTTCGCGCGTTTTACCAATCGGCGCCAAGTGGCCAGCATGACGGGTTTATGTCCTGGGATTCATCAAAGCGATGGTCGGGGCAAAGAAGGCTCGATCAACCGCTGTGGGATCGGGATCGTGCGTTGGACCCTGGTGGAGATGGTTTGGCGCCTGATGATCTGGCAGCCGCAGTATCCCCCGGTGCGTCGCCTGGCATCGGGCCTGGTGAAAAGCAAACGAGCCAGAAAACGCCTGGTGGTCCAAGCCGCTCGGCGTTTAGCGATTGATTTATGGCGTTTGTCGATCGGACAAACCACGCCGGAAAAACTGCAATTAATTATGCACGACACCTCGAAGGAATAGGAGCCAAGCCGCCGAATGTTCACCCCTTTAAGCCGCTAGTTCGCAGAGGAATGTTTTGGCAGCAACGGCGCGCGTTTGTCCTGGGCTTGGGCCTCAAAAACCCGCAAACATAGATTAAACCGCTCGTTGCTGTCCCTGATTTGCTCATTGCATAAATCACCATGTTTGGAGCCTGCTCCAGCGGATAGAAGCTTAAACCGAGCACGCAGCTCGCGTCGGACAGCAGACGTTGCAGAGGGCCAAAAGATTGAACTGCAGAACCAGGCGAACCCCGAAAGAAAAACCATCCAGAAAAACTCCCCTTAGCAAAACCCAGCGCTGAAGCGCGCACTCTAGTTGGTTCAAGCTCACAGCCGGCATAAACGGCATCCTTCCCGCCTACGGCGGGCCCCTGCCATTTATTCCGTTGCTCGCCTTGATCCAACTAGAGTGCGCGCTGAAAAACAGTAACTGGCTTTGGCGTTTGATTATTGCGGCGTAACCGCCGCCGCAATAATCAAGCACCAAAGTCCGACAGGTTAGTTGTTGTCAGATATCGGTCAAAATGAACCAAAAAAGAAATAAAAAAAGGTTAACCGCGGGTCTTGACAAAGTCGGCTTCATAGAAGCCCAGGCTTTAGCCAGGGGTTTATATTTCCAACGGATCCGCCCTGAAGGGGCGGCAGAAAAGCGTATTACAACACTACGGGATTCCGATGCTCCTTGATCAGGGCGGGACGCTATAAACGAGGATAAAAACCCCGATCTACCCGAGAAACCCATTTTATTGCACCTTGTGATGAGGAGGGCACCGGAATCCCTCGCTGTGGCCTCACACGCTTTTCTGCCGACCCTTCAGGGCGGATCCGGTGGGATATAAACCCCAGGCTAAAGCCTGGGCTATGCTTTCATGGCCCTTCAGGCCGCGGCCGAAGCCTTAATTCCGCATCGATGCAGCCCAGTGTTGCCGCAAGGGAGCAAGCCGGGACGGCTGGCCTACGATGTACCTAAAGCGCCCCGCTTTACCTCTTCGCTACCGGTTCCAAGGCCGAAGCAGATTTTAACTGGTTCGCAGTTCGATTCGCGCTTAGGCTCAGCAACGTGCTCAAAAACCAATGCAACTTCGATCTCGGGCGGACCTCAAGAGTCGGGCTGCGGAATGTCTTCCTGGTCTTTTTGTGCGCGATGAGCTCAGTTTTTGTCGGGGCTGAAGATCTCACGACGACGGCAGGCAAAACCTTTCATGATATCCAGGTATTGAGTCGCAGCTCTTCTGCGGTCTTGATCCAGAGCAAAGAAGGCGAATTCCAGTTTTCGCTTTCCGAACTCAAGCCGGCCGATCGCGAGAAATATTCCAAAAACCTGACCAAGGCGATTGAACTTCCTGCCTTGACCGTCATTGGCGAACAAAAGGGGGAGTTCAACACTGAACCCGAACGCTCCCGAGCAGAAACTTTCGCCGAGAAAGAAGTGCAACGGCAGGATGAACTGAAAGCAGAGGCACACAAAAAGCGGATCGAGTCGTATCAACCGGTCCAGATCTTCCCGGGTGTTTCGTTCAGCCTCGGAACCACCGATCCCAAAAATGATGTGGCCATCCTTCCAGATTATCTGAGTGCCGATTATGGACGCCAGTCTCCCGAAATCGTCGAGAAGGATCTTAAAATTTTCCGCACCTCTCTCAATAATCCAGCGCCGTGAGGCAACAAAGATTTTCCTGGGTTCCGGTTCGTATTTTTGCCGCTTAAGATGACTGCAGAGCGGGAACGGCTTGTCGAGTACATCCGAAAGGCGCGTCGGATCCTGATCTTTACCGGCGCGGGAATTTCAACAGGCAGCGGTATCCCGGATTTCAGGGGACCGCATGGTGTTTGGACCAGGCGGCAACCTGTCTATTACCAGGACTTCATGGCGTCAGAAGCCGCTCGCATCGAACATTGGGACTATAAACTGGAGGCTTGGCCGGCGTTTTGCGCCGCCCGGCCGAATTCAGTGCACCACGCAATCGTAAAACTGGAGAAGGCGGATAAAATTATCGCCGTACTCACCCAGAACATCGACGGATTGCACGCCTTGGCCGGCTCTGCTCGCCAGCATTTGATCGAACTCCACGGCACCAACTTGCTGGTGGAATGTCAAACTTGTCTTTGGCGAGGCGATCCAGAGCCCTTCTTCGAGGCCTTTCGAATGCATCGACGTCCGCCGCTTTGTACCTGTGGCGGTTACCTGAAACCTGCCACCATTAGCTTTGGGCAGAGCCTCGATCCACTCGTTTTGGAACGAGCGGAAGCCGCCGCGCAAGGTACAGATCTCGTCATTTCGCTGGGTTCCACGCTTTCGGTTCATCCCGCTGCCTCCTTTCCGTTGCTGGCGGCGACTCGCGGTATTCCCTATGTCATTATCAATCGCGGCGCGACAGATCAAGACGGGCAGCCATGCGTTTCTCTGCGATTGGAAGGCGAAGTTACCGCGATCTTTCCCGTCGCCGTGGACGCGGCCTTGGCCTAGTGCACCAAGCGCACTAAAAGGGATCTTCCCGGGAATCTGCTATTTCAGGGTCTGCCGCGAGCCATCATCTTCGGACTGACTCGACAACCGGGGAGGGTTCAATAGCTTCGGGGATGGCGAAAATCAACTCAACGGATCTGGATGTTTATCCAATTGCGCTCGGAGGGAATGTTTTTGGGTGGACTTCAAACGAAGAAGAGTCATTTGCCGTCCTCGACGGGTACGCATCGGCGGGAGGGAATTTTGTCGATACGGCAGACGTTTATTCTGCCCGGGCGCCTGGCAATTCAGGCGGAGAGTCGGAAACCATTCTTGGGAAATGGATGACCAACCGGGGAAGGCGCGATCAAACAATCGTCGCGACCAAGGTGGGAAAACACCCTCAATTTGAAGGCCTCTCGGCCAAGACCATTCGGGCCGCGGCAGAAAATTCACTGAAGCGTTTGGGCACCGAATATATTGATCTCTATTACGCGCACGCGGACGACGAAAAGACGCCTCTGGAAGAGACGCTAGGCGCTTTTGATGCGCTGGTCCGCGAGGGCAAAGTCCGTTATATTGCTGCCTCCAATTACACAGCTCCGAGGCTGGCCAAAGCACTGGAGGTCTCAGATCGAGAAGGATTCGCCAAATACGTTGCCCTGCAACAGCATTACAACCTGATGGAACGACATTTATACGAAGGTGAACTTGCTAACTTGGTGGCGAGCAAACAGCTTTCATCAATTCCGTATTTCTCGCTGGCCTCCGGTTTTCTGACCGGCAAATACCGCCCAGGCCAAAAAGTTCAGAGCCAGCGGGCCCAAAGTGCCGGCGCATACTTGAATGAGAAAGGAATCAAGGTCCTGGCCGCCTTGGATGAAATCGCGACTTCACGCAAGGCCGCGGTGGCGACGATCGCGCTGGCCTGGTTATCGGCCCAACCGACTGTAGTGGCCCCGATTGCCAGCGCCCGTACAACAGACCAGCTTCCTGATTTGTTGCGCGTTGGCGATGTCCGGCTTAGCGATGCTGAATTGCAGAGCTTAAACGAAGCCAGCCCCTTTCAGGGAAACAACGGTTCCAGCTCTTGATCAAGGAGTCTGGCATGCCTTGGACGCCTGAGCGCAATTACTGCCGAAGTCTGCAGAAAGCTTGAAGGTATCGGTTTAAACTGCGTTTGAGATGAAGGCGTTCAAATTGCAAAAAGGCGGCAGACGGACCTCGTGGCCTCATGGGTGGATCGGGAATATGCCAAGGCCTGGGCGTTTATCGGCGGCGCCGGATGGTGGTGTCTATTTTTCTTCTTCGCCTCCATGCTCGAGATCCGGTTCGCCTTTTTTGTTCCAGGGTTTTTCTTTGCCTTAACCTTTGTCATCTACTTTTTCATTGCCGCGTGGCTGGCAAACTGGAAATGCCCTCGATGCGGACAGGCGTTTTTCCGGGCAGCTTTTTATCGCAGCCTCCTGTTTGGCGGACGCTGTTTCCATTGTGATCTTCCCAAATGGTGCGTGTCGGAGTCGGGAGACATAATTGCCCGGCCGAAATTTCCCTTTGGATGGGAGATAACCGATCAGCGAGATCATTTACGGTGTTCCCAAGGCCAATGGAAAAAGCTGTGGCTCCGATGTCGAGCCTGGCGTCGATGATGATGGCGTTGGCGAGGAGAACTATGCCGCGGGCGTTGGGTGTGATGGGAGCTTTGAGAGTGATGAGAGCGTTGGGCATGGCGCGTACTAGGAGTGTGGCGCGTAGTTTGGACACGGTGCGCGTCGGGAGGTGAAGGAGCCTTCTTGGAAGCCTTCGGGGCCGATTTTGCCTGATTAGAAGCGCGCGACGGTTGATCAGGCTGAGCCTCGCGGTGATGAGAAGCCGGTGGAGGAGGATCGTACGCCGGAGCGGTACATCCACATGCTCCTGAGCGACAACTGGTTGGTTTGTTAGGACAATTGCGAAAAGGAGCGCCGTAATGGTCAGGGCAATCTTCATCGTACGGACTGAATTACAGCAAGAAATCGGGCGGCGAAGATTACGGGGATCACGGTTAGTTAACGACGTGGACATCGAGCTTGGCTGAGAAGACGGTCAAGACAAGACAACCTTTCGTAGTGGTGTGAGGGCCATGCGAAAACCCCTCGTTGGCAAAAAAGACGTGCCCTGCGCCGTATGACTTTTGATCTTCAATGAAATCACCCTCAAGAACATAAACTGTCTCGTGTGCCTCCGCGTGAAAATGCTTCGGGATAAGGGCGTTTGGTTCCAGCTTCCTCAGGACCACGGAGGCTCCTGACTCGGGATTCCCATGGAGAACTTTCAAAGAAACAC
>CAWEGF010000017.1:0-46709 GCA_963808535.1 uncultured Verrucomicrobiae bacterium
CGGAGTCAACGGGGCTCGAACCCGCAACCTCTGCCGTGACAGGGCAGCGCTCTAACCAGTTGAGCTATGACTCCAATCTGAGGAACGCGAAGCTAGAACCGAATGCCATACCCTTCAATCAAAAAATGATCTGGGAATCTGCGGGCTCTTGGGCCGCTCAATCTTGCATCAGGAACTCGACCGCTTTTTCGATTTGTGGATCCTTCCCTTCTCCGGTGCTCTTGGCGTCGTTGAGTACTTTGATGTCCGGCTCCACTTGGGTCCTTTCCATGAATTGACCCTTTTCGTCGCGGAAGCCGACTTCGGGAATACCGAAGATCAATCTTGGATTCTGGAGAAGTTCCCACCAGACGGCGGTGCCGGTGCCTGGGACGGGCATGCCGACCAGCTTGCCGATCCCGAAATGTTGGTAAATCCAGGGAAACAAATGGGCGTCGGAGTAGTTGCTCTCGCCGGTCAAAACCACGCTTTTCCGGTGCCATCTTTCGTTCGGTTCCCAGCCGATGCTCTGCCCGCGGGGAAGAAATTCAAGGTAGGGTTTGCCGCTCAGAAACGTGGCCAGGGCGTCGTGAAGGTTACCACCCCCATTGAACCGCGTATCAACGATCAAAGCCTTCTTGGTACTCTCCCGACCCAGGGCTTCGGAGTAGGTTTCCCGAAAACTCTCGTCACTCATCCCGCGGACGTGCACGTACCCTACCGTGCCGTTGCTCAGTTTATCGACTAGGTCACGCCGGCGTTTTACCCAGCGCTGGTACAGGAGTTCGTCCTGATCCGCCGTGCTGATCGGCTTCACCGTGACGTCGAACCGGAGATTCTTTGCCGCATCAAAAATGCTCAACAGAGTCGGTTGTCCTGCCCGATGATTGAGGAGCGGGCTGACGTCCATCCCCGGATCGATGGTTACCCCGTTGATCTTCTCAATGATCATTCCCGCCTGGATCGGAGCAGAAGCGGTGACCAACGGACCTTTCTCGATGATTTCTTCGATTTTCAGGCCGGGCCCTTTGTAATCAGGATCGAAGAAGGCGCCCAACACGGCGGTCGCATCGGCGTTTTGCGTTTCCGGCAAAAGCTTGCACCCGGTGTGACTGGCGTTCAATTCCCCCAGCATCTCACTGGTCATCTCTGAGAAATCCCGGTCGTCCGAAATGTAGGGGAGGAATTTTTGGTAGACCGCTTTGTAGTAATCCCAGTCGACCCCATTCATGTCTTGGAGGTAAAATTTTTCACTCATCTGACGCCAGATATGCTCAAACATGGATGCCCGTTCCGCAGCTCCATCCAGTTCCTTGAGGGCGTTGAATTTGGCGGGCTCGGCTTTGCCGTCCGCGACGCCTACCTTGGTGATCCTCCCACCAGCGAGAATAAAAGCGTACTTACCATCCTTATCGAGGTGGATCGTGGACGGGTCGTTGTCACTGTAAGGTGATGGTTTTGGTGCTTCGGTATCCCACAGCCGTTTCAATTCGCTTTCGCGCGATTTCAGCGACCATAACTCGTATCCTTTCTCGCTCTTGACCAAGTAGAGGAGCGTTTCGCCGTCCGGCGTCAAAATACCATCCGCGATCTGAGCCGAGCCCAGCGTGAGGCGGATAATTCGGTCTTCGATGTTATTAAGGTCGATGGCAACTGATTCGGTCTTTTTCTGGGTATCCGGCTCGGTTTCTTTGTTCTGATCCTTTTTCTCAGCGTCTTTCTTTTTCTTCTGCTCTGCTTCCGAGTCCGTTAAAATGTTGTATTCAGCTCTGGAGAGCTTGGATTTGTCATAGGCTTCCTGGGTGAAGAACATTTCATAGATATCCTGCTGTTTTTTTGCGGAGCCCCCATCCCCGTGAAGACCGAACTTGTCCGACCACCAAATCATCGTTTTTCCGTCCATCATCCAATGCGGGCGAACATTGTCGTATCCGCTTTTGGTAAGGTCCGTGAGTTGTTGTTGCCCCCCGGCATCGACGAGTCCCGCCTGGGAAGCCCAGCGCTGGGGAGTCAGAAAGCTGGCGAGAAACCATTTTCCGTCTGGAGACCAGTCAAACCATTGGTCACCGTCCTCGTAGGAATAGTTCAATGTCCCGGAAAGGATCAACCGGGTCTGTTTGGTTTCGAGGTTCAAGACCTTCAGCGTGGTGCGGTTCTCCAGGTAGGCGACTTCTTTTCCGTCCGGGGAATATCTCGGCTGGAAATTCTCCTGCTCGTTTTCCAGGATGGGATGGACGTCGACGACAGTTGAATTGAAAAAATAAGGCTCTTTCTCTTTTGGTTGGGCAATCGACGCTTCATAGAGGGCCCAAGGCTTGCCGTATTCCGCCGCAAAGACCAGGCGGCGGCCATCCGGGCTGAAGGAAATGGAGCGCTCTTGTCCGGGCGTATTGGTGATCCGTTTGGTTTGTCCCTGGTCCACGGAAGCGACGTATATGTCGCCCCGGACGACTAAGGCAAATTCCTTGCCATTGGGGCTGAGCGCCATCTCAGTAACATTGTCGGTGTAGGGTCTGAGCTGGGTGGCAGCGGCGCTGTCACTCAGTCCGATTTGAATACTCACTTTTTCTCGTTGAGTTGCCCCGGTTGGAAGGGTGTAAACCTCGCCATCGTATCCGAAACAGAGCGTGCCGTTGTTCGCCACGCTGAGAAAGCGAACCGGATTCTTTTGGAACTTGGTCAGCTGTTGGGAGCTTGCAGGCTGACCGTCCGCCAACGAAAGACGCCAGACGTTAAACGATCCGCTTTGTTCGTTCAGATAGTAGATCGCGCTTTCGTCGGGCGACCAGACTGGGTTCCGGTTTTCGCCCTGATAACTCGATAATTTCGTGTGTTCGCCCGTCCTGGCATTGTACATCCAGATGTCACGGGCGACGGAAAACGTTTCATGCTTTCGCCAGGGATCTTCGTAGCCTTTGACGTCTTCGTACAGGATCCGGGTCTTGTCATGATCGTACTGGGCGTGCAAGGCCGGCGTAGTTAAAAGCATCTCTGCGGCGCGTCCGCCTTGAATCGATACCATGTAGAGTTGCGGCAAAACCCTGACCGGGAAGAGGGAGCTCTGAACCGAACCCATCCGATACGCAGCGAACAGGACGGATTGTCCATCCGGGGTGAAACTGGTCGGCACTGCGTCCGTGGAGTAGGTAGTCAGTCGTCTGGCTCTGCCGCCTTGGGAGCTAGTCACGAAAACGTCGTAATGACCGTATCGATCGGAGGCAAAGGCGATGAGTTTGCCATCCGGGGACCAGACCGGCGATGAATCATGGGCCGGACCGGCGGTCAAGGCAACCGCGAGGCCGCCGGCCGCCGGAACCGTGAAAATGTGCCCGCGAAAACTGAAAGCGATCGTCTTTCCATCCGGCGAAATGGCCGGATAGCGGAGCCAGAGAGGATTGTTCTCAACGCCCAGGTCGGGGAGAGGGTTTTCGGCTGAGGCCGGTAATGTAGAAACGAGTGAACTTAGAACAAGGATGGTTATCGCGAATCGAATGAGAGCTCTTCTGATCGCCGGAAGAAAAAAAGCAGGTTCTGACATCGGTAAAAGAACACATGCAGATTCCTCTTTGTTGCAAATAAATAGTCCTATTCCTGCATCAGGACGGACACGGCTTTTTCGAGTTGTTGATCCTGGCCTTCTGCGATGCTCCTTTGATCGTTGCGGACTTTGATGTCCGGTTCTACTTGCGTTTTTTCCATCAGTTGACCCTTTTCATCCCGGGCTCCGATCTCCGGGATGCCGAGGGTTAGTCTTGGATTTTGCAGGGTCTCCCACCAAACGTAGGTCCCGGTGCCCGGGATCGGCATGCCGATTAGTTTTCCCAGGCCGAAATGTTGGTAAAGCCAAGGAAAGGTGTAGGCGTCGGAATAATTGCTTTCGCCGGCCAGGACGACACTCTTTCGATGCCATTTTTCATTCGGTTCCCAGCCCAGGCTCTGTCCGCGTGGGAGAAACTCAAGATAAGGTTTCCCGCTCAGAAAGGTGGCCAGGACGTCGTGAAGATACCCGCCGCCATTATACCGGGTGTCGACAATCAACGCTTTTTTCTTGCTGTCGCGACCCAAGGCTTCGGAATAGGCCTCTCGATAACTCTCGTCCGTCATTGCCCGGACGTGCAGGTAGCCCACGGCGCCATCACTCAGTTTATCCACCAGTTCCCGCCGTTGCCTTACCCAGCGTTGATACAAAAGTTCATCCTGGTCCGCCGTACTGATCGGCTTAATAGTGACATCGAACCGGGAATTGTTCGCCACGTCGAAAATGCTTAATAAGGTCTGCTGGCCGGCCTGGTGGTTCAGAAGCGGACTGAAATCCATCCCCGGATCGATCGTCTTCCCATTGATCTTCTCGATGATCATTCCCGCCTGAACCCGAGCCGAGGCGGTGACCAAGGGACCTTTGTCGATGACCTCCTGGATTCTGACGCCGGTCCCTTTATAGCTGCTGTCGAAGAAGGCGCCGAGAACCGCAGTGGCGTCGGCATTTTGTGACTCAGAGAAGAGCTTGCACCCGGTATGGCTGGCATTCAATTCGCCCAGCATTTCACTCGCCATTTCAGAAAAATCGCGGTCATCCGAGAGATAAGGGAGGAATTTCTGGTAGACCGTTTTGTAGTAGTCCCAGTCCACCCCATTCATGTCTTTGACGTAAAATTTTTCCCGGACCTCACGCCAGATATGTTCGAACAGGCTGGCGCGCTCCGCCGCGCCATCGAATTCCTTGAAGGCGCCGAATTTTACAGGCTCGGCTTTGCCGTCGGTGACGCCGACTTTGGTGATTCTTCCAGCTGCCAGTACGAAAACATTTTTGCTGTCCTTATCGAGCTGGATCATGGCATGCGTGGAACCTTCGCGGGGAGACGATTTCGGTGCTTCGCTTTCCCATAGCCGCTTCAATTCGTTTTCACGCGGCTTCAAAGACCATAACTCGTAGCCTTTATCGCTCTTGGCCAGGTAGAGGAGCGTCTCGCCGTCCGCCGTCAAAAGACCATCTAATATTTCGGTGGAACCGAGAGTCAGTCGATTAACCCGGTCCTCGATGTTAGTTAGATCGATAACCTTCGGTTCGCTCTTTTTCGCCAGGTTAGCGTCGACTTCCGTTTTCTGGTCCTTTTTCTCGGCGTCTTTCTTCTTTTTCTCTTCGGCTTCCGACTCCTTCAAAACGTCGTACTCCACTTTGGAGAGTTTGGACTGGTCATAGGCTTCTTGGGAAAAAAACATCTCGTAGATATCCTGCTGGTTTTTGGAGGAGAAGCCATCGCCGTGGAGGCCAAATTTGTCTGACCACCAGATCATCGATTTGCCATCCATCATCCAGCGCGGATGATCATTGTCGTATCCGCTTTTAGTGAGATCGATCAACTGTTGTTGGCCTCCGGCGTCGACGACCCCGGCTTGGGAGGCTAAACGTTCCGGGGTGAGAAAACTGACCAGAAACCATTTTCCATCAGGAGACCAGTCAAACCATTGGTCCCCGTCCCGATAGGAATAGTTCAGGTCTCCTGGAAGGACGAGGCGGGCTTGCTTGGTCTCCAGATTCAAGACTTTCAGCGTGGTGCGGTTCTCCAGATACGCGACCTCTTGGCCATCCGGTGAATACTTGGGCTGGAAATTTTCCTGGTCGTTTTCCAGGACTGGATGGATGTCGATGACCGTCGAATTGAAAAAGTAGGGTTCTTTTTCTTTCGGTTGAGCGATGGCCGCTTCGTAAAGCCCCCAAGGTTTGCTGTACTCGGCGGCAAAGATGATCCGCCGGCCGTCTGGACTGAAGGAAAGATTGCGTTCTTGCCCGGCGGTGTTGGTAAGGCGTTTAGTCTCGCCCTGGTCAACGGAGGCCACGTAGATATCACCTCGAACGATGAAGGCAAATTCTTTCCCGTTAGGGCTCAGGGCAAACTCGGTAACATTATCGCTGTAAGTTCTGCTCTGAGTCGAAGCGGTACTGTCGCTCAAACCAATTTGGACGGTCACCTTCTGCGGTTCCGCTGCTCCGTACGGGAGGACGTAAATCTCGCCATCGTACCCAAAACAGAGCTGGCCGTTGTTGGCCATGCTGAGAAACCGGACAGGATTCCCTTGGAAGTTGGTGAGTGGCTGAGCTAGACCCGGTTGACCGTCCGTCAAAGGGAGATGCCAAACATTAAACGATCCGCTTTGTTCGGTCAGGTAATAGATGTTTTTTTCGTCCGGGGACCAAACGGGGTTTCGATTTTCGCCCTGAAAACTGGAGAGTTTGGTATGGCCGCCAGTCCGCGCATCGTAAAGCCAGATATCGTGAGCCACGGAAAACGTCTCGTGCTTTCGCCAAGGATCTTCGTAGCCTTTCAAATCTTCGTAGAGGATCCGGTTTTCAGCCCGGTCGTACTGGGCGTGCAAGGCGGGAGTCGTTAAAAGCATCTCCGCGGCGCGTCCACCCTGAATCGAAACTTTATAGAGTTGCGGGAAGATCTTGATCGGAAACAAAGAGCTCTGAGCCGAGCCCATACGATAGGCATTGAACAGAACAAATTGTCCGTCTGGGGTGAAACTGTCCGGTAGGGCGTCTGTCGAGTAAGTGGTCAACCGCCTGGCCACACCTCCTCGTGCGCTGGTCAGGAAAACATCAAAATGACCGTATCGGTCAGAGGCAAAGGCGATGAGTTGGCCATCGGGCGACCAGACCGGAGACGAATCATGCGCGGGACCTGCAGTCAATGGAACTGCCAAGCCGCCGGCTGTCGGCACAGTGAAGATGTGCCCCCGAAAACTGAAAGCGATGGTCTTCCCGTCCGGTGAAATGGCCGGGTAGCGCAGCCAGAGAGGATTGTTTTCCAGGCCCAAGGGGGCAAGAGAAGTCTCGGCTCGAACCGAAATCGCGGCGAAAAGGACGAGAATGGTTGCCAACAGCAGACAAAGCGGGGGTTTTTTGGTCGCCAAAAGGAAAGAGGCAGGGTTGAACATCGCTGAAAGAAGACATGCAGATTCTTCTTTGTGTGCAAATGAATTGCCTGCCTAGCTGGCAAATCCTGAGCAGTTTCCACTCAAGGGGCTGAAACCGCCAGACCTGGCCCGAGCAATCTGCAGTGTTGTTTGGAACAAACGGCCGATACCGGGCCTCAGTGCATGTTTTGCTAGAGAGCCTCAAACCTTCACGAAGTGGTACGAAGATTTTGGCAGAGTGAAACGAAAAGGGGGATCGACCCGATAATGACCAGAGAAATGGTGATGCCGCCAAACCATTTAGCCGTGTCGCCTCCGGCGTAACCGATCCAAGCGCCGAACGCTCGTGGGACCGTGCCAGCGAAAAGCAGGATGGTAGTAATAAATCCCCCGATCACGGCCACTCGATGCGCTTGCCTGGAATAGATGAAAGCCCAAAAAAAGGAAATCAAGGCAAAGGCGCCGCTCACGATCAGCCCTGATTTTGCCTCCGGATTAAAACCAAATGTGCCGGTATGCGGGTTGTACATCACGGCGAGAATTCCGACGACCAGGAGAAACACACCGTGGAAATTGAAATGTCGATTCATAGTCGTTGCGAAAGGATCCCCCCAAGTATCTCGAGTCCTTGGGTTAGTTCGTCCACGGTCGGGCGCGAACAATTGATTCGCATCGAGCTGACTTTCGCTTCCGGGTTGGTGAAAAAAGCTGTTCCACGACTGAACGCGACATTTTTTAAGAGCGCGGCCTGGTACGCCGCCTCGATGTCGATGGTCGAGGGAACTTCCACCCAAAGCAAAAAACCACCTTCCGGGATCCAAACGATGGTTTCGTCCGGAAAATACTTTTCAATCAGTTCCCTGGCGGTTTCGCGGCGTTGCCGGTTCAACGCTTTCAGATACGTCAGGTGCGAGTCAAGATCCGTACTTTGCAAAAATTTTCGAAAGGCCACTTCGCACAGCGTGGCTGAATGCATATCCTGCTGGCATTTCAGCTGGGCAAATCGATCCGTGTTGCCTCCTGGAATGCACGCTCCGACGCGGATACCAGGGGCCACAGTTTTCGAAAAGCTCATGACATACGAGACCAGGCTCCCGTCGTCATACGATCGAATCGGCAGCAGTCCGTTGATCTCTGACAGGTCTCCATAAATCTCATCTTCCAGAATGCGGGTCTGAGTGACGCGACAAATCTCGAGCAGGGAACGACGAGCCTCATTGGGCATCGTGGCTCCGGAAGGATTTGAGAGCGTGGAACAAATCACGAATAATTTCGGACGGAAGCGCTCAAACAAGGTGGAAACCAAATCGAGATCGACGCCGTGCGAATCATGCACTGGGATGGGTAAAACCCGAATACCGATATCGCCGAGGATTTCGAGAGTCGCGTAGTAAGCCGGCGCTTCACAAGCGACGACGTCGCCGGGTTGGGCCGCGAGTCTGATCATTCCGTGCAACGCCTGGGTGCATCCGGTGGTGATCACCATTTCTTCCGGAGTGACCGAGATTCCTCGCCGCGAAAAGCGTTCGGCAAGCTGTCCGCGCAGGGCATAATCACCATCAGGCGTATGATATCCCAGGGCGACATCCGGTTCCTCGCTGAACGCCGCATCGAAAGCTCGTTTCAGGGCCGCCTTGGGCACACAATCCACAGAAGGAAGTCCCGCCGCCAGATTGATCAAGTTCGGATTGCCCGCTTGTCGCATAAACTCCAGCAGGCGAGCCCGAGGAGCGAACTGGTACGGCGAGTTCATCAGGCCAAGGTTCTACCTGAGAGTACAAGTCTGCAAGATGGTTTATCGAAGCCAGGAGTTACAGGAGTTCAGGAGTTGCAGAATGGCCTGTTAGACAGCGGGCGGCACTTTATCCTGAAACGAAGGATCTTTGATCTTCTCGCCTGGTTGTATTTTCGGAAAGTTGGGCTCCCAGTTATCATGAGCTCTCAAATTCTGCAACTCCTGTAACTCCTGAACTCCTGCAACTCCTGCTTTCAATGCAATTCCTGATTTTTTGTTTCCTGAATGGTGTCTTCGTTGGATCCTTAGCCTATGAACTACCGACACCTTGGAAAGACTGGCTTGAAGGTCAGTGAACTTTGTCTGGGAGCGATGACTTTTGGGAGGGAAAACGAAGCGACAGAGGAGGAGAGCTTTCAAATGATGGACCGTTTTGTCGCGGCTGGCGGCAATTTCATCGATACGGCCAATGTCTATTCGACGGGCATTTCAGAAGAAATTGTCGGGCGCTGGTTGAAGAAACAGCCCCGAAACGATCTCGTCATCGCGACCAAAGTTCGGTTTCCGATGGGGAGCGGACCGAACGATGTTGGTCTAAGTCGAAAACATATTTTGCATTCGGTCGAAGCCAGCCTGCGGCGGTTGCAGACTGATTATATCGATCTCTACCAAGTTCATTGCTGGGATGAGAAAACGCCCTTGGGAGGAAACCCTTGTCGACTTTGAATGAGCTCATCAGAAAAGGAGTGGTTCGATATTTGGGAGTAAGCAATTTCACCGGTTGGCAATTGCAACGAGCCATCGATCTAAGCCGCGAGAATGGGTGGGAAGGTTTTGTCTGCCTGCAACCGCAATACAATCTTTTATGCCGGAGCACCGAATGGGAGTTGATTCCGGTCAGCTTGCGGGAAGGGTTGGGAGTCATTCCCTGGAGTCCGCTGCGAGGTGGCTGGCTTTCCGGGAAGTTCAAACGCGGGATGAGTGCGCCCCCGGAGGGATCACGCATTGAGCTGGCCGAAAAAAAAGATTGGGGCGAAAAGTGGAGTGCCTACAACAACGAGCAGACTTGGCGAACTTTGGACGGTCTGCATGAGGTCTCTGCTTTGGTCGATCGATCGCCAGCGCAAGTGGCCATTAATTGGCTGTTGCAAAAGCCCGGGGTTACCGCGCCGATTATCGGGACGCGCCGGATCCAACAGCTCGAAAGTAATCTCGGAGCGACTGGATGGGCGTTGTCGCCGGACTTGGTTTCGAAACTCGATGCCGCGAGCGAGATTGCCCTCCCCTATCCCTATGATTTCATCTCGAAACTGGGGCCGCGATAAACTGTTGATCCATCGTTCGGCGTTCAGCGTTCAGCGTTCAGCGAGTGCAGGGTGCAGTCAGGACAACGGTAAACGGGCATGGGTGCATTTAAAACAGCTCCAGCTGCGACGTGCTCCCGGGCGATTCTTCCTGGAAACGGACTCCCAAGCCCAGGAGTCGGACTCCCAACGCCTTGCGAGCCAAGCCGACCCGCAATAACTGGAGGAAGCTTTCAATATTTAAAGGCAATCCGGCCTTTTCCACAGTGGTCCTGGTGAAATCAGCGAATCGGATCTTTACCAACAAGGACCTGATTTGCGTTTCGGCGCCGGTCTTTTTTAAGTCGGCCATCATTTCCTCGAAAAGTTCCGGCACCCGTGATTCGCATTGCGCTACCGACGTGAGGTCGACGGTAAACGTTCGTTCGGTGCTCAAAGATTTCCGTTCCCGGTCCGGGGTGACCTCTCGTCGATCATCGCCCCGGCAGAGCAGGAAAAGCTCCAGTCCGAATTTGCCAAACCATTCGTGCAATTGGATCCTCGAACATCTCTGAAGTTCACCACAAGTCGAATGCCGAGACGTCGGAATTTCTCGGCGGACTTGGCACCGATCCCCCAGAGCTTCTGAACTGGGAGCTGTTCCATGAATTCGGAGATCTCCTCTTGGCGGATTTCGAATTGGCCGTTCGGTTTGTTCCAATCGCTGGCGATCTTGGCCAACATTTTGTTCGGGGCGATTCCAGCTGAAGCGGTCAAAGCGGTATCTTGATAAATCAGTCCACGGATATGCTCAGCCAGCGCTGCCGGGTCTTCCTCGCGCATGGAAACATCAAGGAAGGCTTCGTCGAGGGAAAGTGGTTCAACCAGCGAGGTAAATCGAAAGAGGATTTTGCGGATCTTTCTCCGATTCACGCCGATACACTTCGAACCGAGTCGGCATCACCACCAACTCCGGACAACGTTGTAGCGCTTGAAAGGTTGGCATCGCCGACCGGACACCGAATTTGCGTGCCTCGTAGTTGCAGGTGGTCAAGACGCCTCGTCGGTCCCGTGCGCCGCCCACCGCTACGGGTTGACCCGCTAATTCGGGGTTATCGCGCACCTCGATGGCGGCATAGAAACAATCCATGTCCAGATGGATAATGCTGCGGGCCACCCTGTTACTTAAGCTGCCCTGCGGAAGGAGTCCTCAGAAAAAGCTTAGCTGGTTCAGTCCTTCTTCCAGTTTGACGTCTACCGGGGCGGCGGCATCTGAACCGCTCAGTAGATAGACGAGCTGCATCGGACTGGAGTTCACCGGGACAGTTTTGGGATGTGGAAGCTCATTATCGACAATCCATTTGGTGCCGTCAGAGAGGTGATACAAGACGAAGACATGGCTGCCGGCCGTGGAGGTGTTTTGGATATGCCATCGATAGAAGATAAGTTGGCCATGGATTCCGCTGGAAGCCAGTCGGGACGACAGGGCGATGGCATAATCGATGCATTTTCCATCTTTACCTTTGCCCTTTAGAGCAGGGTCGCTGGAGATCCGGTAATGGAGCGCTTGACTGAGCGGCCAGGCGCTGAGCAACAGACAGGGAAGAATACAGGCGAGCGAAACGAAAATGCGCCTAGACATGGCGTTTTTCGTATAGCCTTGAGGGCAGGTTTGGTGCCATAAAGTGAAGTCTTTTCTACGAGTACTGGGGCGAGTATTCGTCCATTTCCTGGGCGATTTCCGTTAGGAGCCGTCCGAGTTTGTCTCGCTGGTAAAAGCTTTCCAGCAAAGTCGGTTTGACACCTCCAAAACTCTACGTTAGATATATCGAACGATATAACTCTCTACTTATGAAACCGTTTTGGTATTACTTGTTGTCGGGCTGCCACCAATGGCGCGCCACTTCTCCAGAAGCTCAAGATTGGTATGGTCCAGCCAACTTTCATCACGGACGCCACGGGCGAGGCTTCGCTGACCGGGATTGTATGGGCAGACATTGGAAACCGCATGGCAAAGGCGGTTGGGGTCCATGGGAGGACTGGGGACCGTTTTCCGGTTTTGCCGGCGGTCCGCGAGGCCGATTTTTTGAGTTCGGCGAAGTCCGCCTAGCCATCTTGTCCCTGCTGGTCAGAGGGACCTAAACATGGCTATCAATTGATCAAGGACCTGACCGAGCGGTCGGGGGGGATGTACCGGGCCAGTGCTGGGACTGTTTACCCGACTTTACAACAACTTGAAGATGAAGGCCTCGTCCAATCGGACACTCAGGACGGTCGCCGAACTTATCGATTGACGCCGGAAGGAATAAACGAGCTCGATCGCGAAAAGGAAACGGTCGATCGAATCTGGGAACGCGCCAAGCGTTGGGAAAATTGGGGGCAATCGGCAGGGCCGGAATCATTCACCTTTTTTCGTCCGCTGGGTTCCCTGGTGAAAGCGACGTTCAAAGCGGCAAAATGGGCAGCCGGTGACCCCGAACGTGAAAAGCGTTTGACCGAAATCCTCGAATCCACCAAACGGGCTCTGGAAGAACTTCGCCCCTGAGGGCTCAACGTTCAGCGTTCAGCGTTCGGCGTTCAACGCTTGACGTTTGGCCTTCGGCGGGCGCTGGCGCGGAGCGTAAGGTAGGCGGAGAGGGCTTCGATTTTTGAAAAGTATGAAGCTGGGACAGGTGGCCGGCGGCAAGCTGCGAGTGATTGTTTGCCGGTCCGAGGGGTGGCGTGTTCCAGCTTCTGAATCCTTCAGCTTCTGGATCGATCTTGGCAATTTGGTGATTGTTTTGGGGCGGATGGTTCCCTAGAATCGCAGGTCCCATGGCGAAAAGATTTGTGACGTTTCTGTTCGGGCTGGCCTTTCTGGCCGGCGTAGGCAGCGTTTGGGCGGAGGGCAAAGCCCAACTGACGATTGAAAGCTGGCGCAATGACGACTTGAAAATCTGGCGGGACACCATCATCCCTGCCTTCGTCAAGAAACATCCGGAAATCGGAGTGGTTTTTTCACCCACCGCTCCGACGGAGTACAACGCCGTCCTGGACGCCAAGCTCAAAGCGGGCACCGCGGGCGATCTGGTGGCCTGCCGTCCTTTTGACAAGTCCCTGGGGATTTACAACGAAGGCGAACTGGTCGCGCTCAACGATTTGCCAGGGATGGAGAATTTTTCCGAGGTCGCGAAAGCCGCTTGGTCAACCGACGATGGGAAGACGACGTTTGCCGTCCCAATGGCTTCGGTGATCCACGGTTTTTTCTATAACAAAGCGATCTTCAAGGAATTGGGCCTCACTGTTCCCGGAACCGAGAAGGAGTTTTTAGCGGTGCTGGAGAAGATCAAGGCGAATGGAAAATACATCCCGTTAGTCATGGGCACCAAAGACCAATGGGAATCGGCGACCATGGGTTACCAGAACATTGGCCCGACTCTCTGGGACGGTGAAACGGGGCGCAAAGCTCTCATTAAAGGGGAGGCCAAGTATAGTGATGGTGGTTTCCTAGCAGCCTTTGAAGCCCTGGCAAAGTGGAAGCCCTATCTGCCGCCAGGTTACCAAGCACTGGCTTATCCCGATTCGCAAAACCTCTTTGCCCAAGGAAGGGGAGCCATCTATCCGGCCGGTTCCTGGGATATCGGCGTGTTCCGCCAGATGAATCCTAAATTGGATTTGGGCGCTTTTAAACCGTACGCCTTCGAGGGCAAAACCGAGGCGGTGATCGACGACCATCCAGACATCGCTTTGGGACTTAATGCGGCGAGCAAAAATAAAGAGGCTGCCAAAACCTTACTTTCCTGGATTGCTTCGGCGGAGTTTGCCCAACTCTACGCCAATGCTCTACCTGGTTTTTTCCCGCTCGCTAACGGGGAATACAAGCTCGATGACCCGGTGGCGCAGGAATTTGTAAACTGGCGCAAAGAAAACAAGGCCTCTTTTCGTTGCTCCTACCAAATCCTTTCCCGGAACGCTAACCCCAACAATGAGAATGACCTTTGGAATGCCTGCGCCCAGATCCTGAATGGGACCGAAACGCCTAAACAGGCGGCTGAGATGGTGCAAAAGAATCTGGCATCCTGGTACAAGCCGTAGGGGAGGAGTTGCAGGAGTTACAGGAGTTCAGGAGTTGCAGAATGGGGCAACGGTATTTTGAGTAGTGGGGAACTCATCCAATAAACATCTCGGACGAAACTTCCTCCATTCGAGGCATTGGCAGGAGATCAGGAACTGCAGAAGCGAGCCGTCAATTCCCCATGATGACTCCCCAGCTACAGGCGGAACATCGCTCCTATTCTGCAACTCCTGAACTCCTGCAACTCCTGCCTTCAGCAACTCCTTCCCCAAATGAAACGCCGTTCCTTTCCGTTTCATATTCTGGTTTTCCTGGGCCCGGCAGTACTGATTTACACGGCGTTCATGATCTATCCGCTGGTCGACTCCCTTTGGCTTTCGATGAACAACAAAGGAGCGACCGGTGGGCCTCACTTTGTCGGGGCGGCAAATTATCAAGCGCTGTTCAGCGAGGAAAAGTGGGCCAATCCATTTTGGAATGCTCTTCGCAATAACGCCCTTTTCTTTTTGATCCACATGGTGGTCCAGAACCCAGTGGGGCTGCTCCTGGCCGTTCTGTTAGGGACCCGAATCCGAGGAGCGTGGATCTATCGAACGATCATTTTCACCCCGACTATTTTGTCGGTGGTGATTATCGGGTTCGTCTGGAAACTGATTTTGAACCCGGCTTGGGGTATTTCCCGCAGCATTTTGCAATCGATCGGGATGGTTAGTCTTGATAGTCCCTGGCTGGGTCTCGAATCGACGGCTCTCATCACGCTTTCACTGATCTCGGTCTGGCAAAACGTCGGTATCCCGATGATGCTTTTCCTGGCTGCTCTAATCCGTATTCCAGAAGAGTTTTTAGAAGCAGCCAGAGTAGACGGTGCAGGAACATGGAAGATTTTTTGGGGCATCCAATTTCCCTTGATCTTGCCCACAGTCGGTATCGTCTCAGTGCTGACGTTTGTCGGCAACTTCAACGCTTTCGAGCTCATCTACGCGACCCAGGGTGCTTTGGCGGGACCAAATTTCGCTTCTGATATTCTCGGGACGTTTTTCTTCCGCACTTTTTTCGGCTATCAACTTCAGCCTGCGGATCCTTACATGGGGTCGGCCGTCGCCGGCACTATGCTGGTCATCATCCTGGCAGGAGTGTTGGTCTATCTTTTTGGTTGGCAGCGCCGGTTGCAGCAGATCCGTTATTAAATAGCCAGACCCAGATCGCACGATGGAAAAACGATTTGCCAGATCCTTTAAAGTCATCGCCGCCCATGGTGCTCTCTCAGCTTATTCAGTGTTGGCGCTGTTCCCGGTGCTATTGATCATCCTGAACTCGTTTAAGGATAGGTTGACGATTTTCGCGGCGCCTTTCGTTTTGCCGAGCGCCGAAACCTTTACCCTCGATGGCTATAAAACGCTTTGGACCACGGCACGTTTCGATCTCTTTTTCCTGAACAGTTTCCTGGTTACCGGGGGCTCGTTAATCTTGATCCTGTTCGTCGGTTCCATGGCGGCGTTCGCCTTGGCGGAATATAAATTCAGGCTCAATTCATTGACCGGCCTTTATCTGGCGATCGGCATCATGGTGCCAATTCGCCTCGGCACCGTGGGCCTTCTGCGACTGATGGTGGATCTGCACCTGGTCAATACGCTCTGGTCGTTGATTCTGGTCTATACGGCCCAGGGAATTCCCCTGGCGGTGTTTGTGCTGACAGTTTTCATGCGGCAATTGCCGAAGGATCTCACTGACGCCGCCCGGATTGACGGGGCCAGTGAATATCATATTTACTGGCTGATTCTTCCCCTGGTCAGGCCCGCGCTCGGTTCAGTCCTCGCTATTTCGATGATCCCGATTTGGAATGATCTCTGGTTCCCCCTCATTCTGGCCTCCGGCGAGGCGACCAAAACGCTGGTTTTGGGAGCTCAAGCTTTTCTGGGTGAGTTCGTAAATGATTACAATGCGGTACTGGCCGCTCTGACCCTGGCCATTCTCCCTCCGGTTTTTCTGTATCTCGTTTTCTCGCGACAACTGATTCGTGGAATTACAGCCGGAGCGGTGAAGTAGAAAAGCAGCAGCGATCTGCATCTGATATTCCACCCAGACATCGCAAAGATCACAAAGACGGAATAGTCACCTGGAATTTCGGCCGTACTTCATGACGCTCCGGATGATATCCTCCTGGCTGTCTTTCTGACTCGACCGGCCTTAAAGCCTGTGCTCATTGCGAAGAAAAATATATGACTTAAATCCCTTAAAGAGATGTACTTAGGACACTTGAACTTACGGAATGATCACGCAAGTTGACAGACCGGTTTAGTGGGCTAAGGTAAGGGCAGTTCCAATGAAGTTTTTCTGAGCATTCAGGAGGGCGCTTCGAGTAGGAGCGTAAAATCCGGGATGCTGAGAGAAATCGGAAGGGAAGATCCTATCCTAAGACAGGTGACTCGCTTCTCGGTTCTCAAATTGAGTCTTAACTTAATAAAGAGGATCTATGGAACCGTTAATATTCGCATTAATCGCCGCCCGAGGAGGGTACAAGCAGGACGAAAGTTTCGTCCCAGAACCGGCCGAGTTTTTACCCTTCGATTTACGAGCGCTAGAGCGCTCGTATGAGTCGGAGGACACTTCATCGAACCGGCCCTCAAATCGCCGTGGATCGCTGATCACTCAAGTTGCCTCTTAAACGGGTTAAACTATGAGTCAGCGTGATCAATATCGTTCCCCCCAGGCGCCTCGTCTTTCGGGCCGGATTTAGATATTTCGCTTTCGCACCGGGCTTCAGCGGAGCTCGGAGGCGATCGGAATATCTAGACCTGAGCCGAATTGAGATCTGAGGGGAGACTTAACCGCAGATTTCACAGATTACACAGATTAGGAGATGGGGTTGGCGTTTTGGCGGCGTAAGGGCTCGCAATTTATTTTACTGCAGACCTAAAGGCCGCCCGGATCCCGCGAGATGGTTGTCCGAAGGGGCAGGAGAGCCAGCCCAAGCTTCGACCCGCATAAGCGCTACCTCATCCAAAGCCTCCGCCCGGAATCTATTTCGTCCCAGCGGGACAGAATGATCGTAGCCTGGCACGAAGTGCCTGGGACAACGCCACCCCAAAATAGCCGTCCCGTAGGGTACGGTATGATGCAGGTATGCGCACCGATTCAAAGATTGGAGTGAGGAAATTTTCGAATCTGCGGTATCGCTGAGCAGAATAAATCGGCAACGCGCGATGGCGTATTCAGCGTCTCTCGCAGGTACGCTTCATTATCAGCTGCACCCGATCATACCGTACCCTACGGGACGGTTCTTTGGAGGGACGCTTTCCCAGGCACTTCGTGCCTGGCTACGATCAGCCTGTCCCCTCCGGGACAAAAGGCCATTCGCCCAAATATTATTTACACGGCTAGTTTGGTTAGCTAAATTCGCATTTACGCTTTGCACCCACCAAACGCTGAACGCCGAACGCTGAACGCCCAAAGTAAACATTGACGTTCACTTTTTTCGCCGGTTGAAGAAAATGGCTCACGCCGCTTGACGACGAAGACGGTGTTTTCTAAGGTTACGCCAACCCCCCCAGTCTACTCTTCCATCCCGCTCGAATAGTTTTGATCCGTTTGAGTGGCCGCAGATTGCCAACTGCGCGAGATCCGCTGGAACAGTTGCTTGGGAAAAACCGTATAACTTATGTCCCAAGACCAATCAAAAAACGAATTCGAGAAATTATCTGCCGGCTTTTTGGCCGGCAGAATCAGCCGGCGGCACTTTATTGGGCAAGCAGCCAAACTGGGAATTTCGGCGGCCTTATTGAGCCGAATTGTCAGTTTAAGAGCTTACGCAGCGGAGGGAAACTTACTCGACTCTTCGCCAGATTATCCGAATGAGGCGCCAATCACCAAGGAACGGATCGAGTTTCTGAAGACGAAACCTTACAAGGGCCAGACGATCAATATCCTGGTGTTGAAGGCGACGGTCGGGGACGGCCTCAAATATTGGGTACCCAAATGGGAGGAGGAAACCGGCGGTAAGGTAAACGTGGCAGAAGTTCCGATCGACACTCTGCACCAGCAGATCTTCTCAGACCTGCAGACCACCCACCGGTACGACGCTTACATGACGGGTGCGTGGTTCTATGGTGACTTTTTCGTTCCGAAGGAACCCTATATCATCGACATCGCGCCGTACCTGAAAGAACCAAAATACCCCTACTGGAATCCAGATGACTTCATCCCAGCGATGAAGACGCTTTATAGCTGGCAGGGCAAAGTTTACGGAGTCCTGTTCGATTCTGACTGCCAGATCCTTTACTACCGCAGGGACGTTTTCGATAAACCGGAAAACCAGCAAAAATTCAAGGATAAGGTCGGCTACGACTTCCCGAATCCGCCCAAGACCACTAAAGAAATGTATGACGTGGCCAATTTTTATACTGGATGGGATTGGAACGGAGACGGTCAGAATGACTGGGGGATCGCCTTACATGCCAAAGTCAACGAACAAGGCTTTTTCCATTTCTTGACCTTGGCAGCCCCTTACGTCTGTTCGCCGAACAACAAATACTTCTGGTTCAATCCGGAGACTATGAAACCACTGATCAACTCCGAGGGCCATCAGCGGGCTTTGGAGGACTACGTCAAATATCTCGCCTGCGGACCGAAAGAAGCGATCAGTTGGACACTGGGACAAGGCTGGAACCTGTTCCTCGCCGGAAATGCGGTGATGGAACCAACTTGGGGCGATCTTCCGACTTTCGCTCAGGATCCCAAAGAATCGAAGGTCAAGGGCAAGGTAGGTGCCACCATTATTCCGGGTACCACCGAGGCATACGACCCGATTAAGAGTAAATGGGATAAGTTCGATCTTAACTCTTGCGGCAACGTAAATGGTGGATCTTGGCATTGCGTCATTTCCCGTTTCTCAAAGAAAAAAGACCCGACCTACGACTTCCTGGCTTTCATGGCCACGAAGAAGAATGCTTTGTACAATTGCACGCACGGGTTTACTGGTGTGCAACCGGGGATGAAATTTGAGTACTTCCCGCCGGTGGGCACCGGGAACGCCCAGGAGTGGGTGGAACAGGGATGGGACGGTGACGAAGCAAAACGCTATCTGGATGCCTATTACCAGAATCTGGCACTCCCGGTGCAGGAGACTTACCTGCGAATTCCAGGCGCCGCCGAATATTGGCATGAGCTCGATGTTCGACTTTCCGCGGTTCTGGCCGGACAAACTCAGCCGAAAGCCGCGCTGGACGATTGCGCCCAGGCTTGGGAGCGGATCACTGAGCGGTACGGTCGCGACAAACAAAAGAAACTCTATGAGGAATCGTTTGCCTGACGGACAGCGGCCATAAGTTAATGGCCGCTATTGGATTGCTCCCATGGAGGTGAACGAATTAGTTCAGAGCAAGGCGGAAAGAGGATTCAAGTACGCCTTGCTCGCTCCCGCAGTTCTTTGGATCGTGGGACTGACTTTCATCCCGATCCTCGCGGCGATTCGCTACAGCTTTGCCAACTATGCGCTCGGCGAAGGGATCACCGCTTGGGTCGGATTTACTAACTACGCCCGGTTGCTGACGGATGGCGCTTTTTGGTACTCCCTCTTTATCACCCTCATCTACGTTTTGGTGACGGTGCCGATCGAAGTCTGTCTCGGATTTGTGCTCGCTTGGATTATCACCATCGGGGTGCCGGGAAATAAATATTTTCGGCCGATTTTAACGGCTCCACTCTTTACGATGGAGGTCGCGATTGGGTATCTAGGGGTGACACTTTTTACCGACCAAGGCGGGTTGTACAGCACCATCCTGGGCGCTCTTGGAATTCACCTCGAATGGCTATCGACAGCCGCGGGAGGGCTGACCGCCGCGATGATCCTGGATATCTGGATTTGGACTCCGTTCGTGTTTTTGATGTCCTTGGCCACGTTGGGAGCGATTCCCAATGACATTTTCGATGCCGCCATGCTGGAAGCTTCCAGCCATTGGCAGGTGTTCCGTCATGTGGCGATCCCCTTGGCCTGGCCGGTACTAACCATCGCCATTCTCTTACGCGTGCTAGAAGGTTTCAAAGCATTTGGCTTGCCGTACGCTTTGACCAGCGGCGGACCCGGGACCAGTACGCAGCTTTTCAGTGTGATGGCGGACCTGACCACCATTCAGTTTACCGATTTTGGCCGCGGGTCAGCGATGGGTATCCTTTATCTGATTATCGTCTCCATCGTGATCACCTTTTTCTTTAAACAGATGCGGAAACGCATGAACTAGTTCGACCACTGCTTCGCATGGAAAATCTGCTTTGGCGTAATTCGAAATGGGCTTCGAAACTGGTGGCGATGGTGATCGTCTGTCTGGCCTTGTGCTGGGTAGTGATTCCGTTTCTATGGGCGATCGGCAACTCGATTAAAACTCACAGCGATGTCTTTAAGCGGGGCGCGCTCATCCCGTTTCTGCAATTTACGCCGACTCTCGACTCCTGGAAGGAGGTCCTGGGCGACCCGCAAACTCTCAACTGCTTGTTCAGCAGTACATTGGTTGGTGTCGGTACGACGGTTTTAGTTTTGTTGGTTGGGACACCAGCGGCGTATAGTCTCGCCCGCTTCGAATTCAAGAGAATGAAAAGCAAGGACATCACCCTCTGGTTCCTCTCCCAGCGGGTCATGCCGCCAGTCGTGGTGCTATCTCCTTTCTACATTCTGCTGGCAGAGATCGGCTTGATTGACACCTGGACGGGGCTCATCCTGCTCTATTCGACATTCAATCTGGCTTTCTGCGTGGTGATCATGCGAGATATCTTCCGGGACGTCAGCAAGGAGGTGGAAGAGGCGGCCCGGATGGAGGGAGCTTCCTTGTGGCAAATTTTCTGGATGATTGCGTTGCCACTCTCTCTCGATGGTCTGATTGTGACCGCTTTTATCGTCTTTGCCTTCTGTTGGAATGAGGCGCTTTTCGCTTCGGCCGTGACCTCGCAACACGCCGCCACGATGCCCACGCTCATCTTGGCGTCTCGCAGCACGAGAGGCGTCGATTTCAGTTCCGCCGGGGTAAACACCATCCTGGCGATCGCGCCGCCAGTCATCATGTCGTTCTTTGTGCAGCGTTATCTGGCCCGCGGGCTCTCATTTGGCGCGGTAAAAGGATGAACTTTTTTAAATTATGTTTCAAACGAGATTTTTGTTAGGCACTTTGGCCATCACTGGGCAACAAATGACACTCGGGGAGCAAACGTGGCGATAGTCGAACTCTCCAAAGTCTCCAAAAAGTACGGCGAGGTACTGGCCTTGCGGGATTTCAACCTGACCACCAAGGACGGCGAATTTGTGGTCCTGGTCGGGCCTTCCGGTTGTGGCAAAACCACGACCATGAGGATGATCGCCGGTTTAGAAACCGTGACCGAAGGTGAGATCAAGATTGGCGGGAAAGACGTGGTCGGAATGATTCCTCGGGAACGCGATGTGGCGATGGTCTTCCAAAACTACGCCTTGTTCCCGCATTTGAACGTCTTTGGCAACCTGTCATTCGGCCTTCGACTTCGGAAAGTTCCCAAGGAACAAGTGGCCGAAAAGGTGCGTTCGGCGGCGAAGATTCTGGACATTGAGCATTTGCTGGAGCGCAAGCCGAAGGAACTTTCTGGAGGAGAGCGTCAGCGGGTCGCGCTCGGACGGGCCATCGTCAGAGAACCCAAAGTCTTCCTGATGGACGAGCCCCTTTCGAACATCGATGCCAAGTTGCGGGTCGAGATGCGGGCCGAGATCATCAAACTGCAACGACGTCTGGGGGTGACCACCTTTTATGTCACCCATGATCAGGTCGAGGCGCTCAGCATGGGCGACCGGATCGTCGTGATGTCAAAAGGACTGGTGCAGCAGGTGGGGACTCCCAAGGAACTGTATAACGCGCCGATCAATCTTTACGTCGCCGGTTTCATCGGCAGCCCTTCGATGAATTTTCTGCGAGCCAAAATTGACGAAGACGGAACCGTTTCCTCCGGGGAGAATGTGGCCTTGGTTCTGCCGCCGGAGCGAGCGGCGGCGGTTGCCCGGAACGGTCTCAGTGATGCTTGGGTGGGAATTCGTCCCGAGCATCTGGTGATCGAGAGAAATCCAAACCACGCGAGCAGGAATGTCATCAAAGGGATCGTCGAAGCGGTGGAACCGCAAGGGGCGACGACGATTCTCCAGATCAACATCGGTCAGGAAAAGAAAATCATCGCCCAAATCAACGAACAGTGGGGGAGGGAAGCGGGGGAAAACCTTAGCCTCACGGTGGCGAGCGAGTTAATTCACGTCTTCGATCCGAAGACCGAGCAAGCCTGCAGTTATCAGTAAAGGCGCTTAGTCAAATACCACCGTCTTGTTCTTGTACACCAGGACACGGTGTTCTAAGTGGGTGCGCACCGCTTGCGCGAAAACGTTCTGCTCCAGATCGCGTCCCTTGCGGATCAGATCCTCCACCGTGTGCCGGTGACTGATCTGGACGACATCTTGCGCCATGATCGGACCCTGATCCAGGGCCGCCGAAACATAGTGAGCCGTCGCACCTATCACCTTCACGCCCCGCGCATACGCTTGATGATAAGGCCTCCCGCCGGCGAAAGCCGGCAAAAAACTGTGATGAATATTGATGATCGGCACGCCAGCCTCGACGAGGAATCGGTCGCTCAGGATTTGCATGTAGCGCGCGAGAACGATCAAATCGACCTGGTATTTTTTGAAGATCGATAACTGAATTTTTTCACCCTCCCTATGATCGCTCTCCAGGTCGACATAGTGGAAAGGCAGATCCATGGACCGACAAAACTCACCCAGGTCCGGATGGTTCGAGATTACGCAAACTAACTCGCCGCGCATTTCACCTCGCCGAAAGCGCAAAGCAATGTCCTGTAAACAATGGGGAATCTTGGAAACTAACAACCCCACTCGGGTTCTTTGATTTGAGACCGTTATTTGGCAATCCATACCGAGTTCAACCTGGGCCATCATTCTGAAGGCGGCCGCGATTTGCGGGACTTCCAGGGCGCGTTCCGGCTGCGTCCACTCCACTCTTTGAAAGAAAACGTTCTCTTCGGCATCCCGGTGCTGGTCGGCGTGCAGGATATTGCCGCCTTGCTCGAAAATCCAACCTGCTACTCGCGCTACCAGCCCTGGCCTATCCGGTCCGTGCAGGAGCGCGACGATCGATAAACCTTCCACTAACTCCTCCGGTCACCTCGAGGAAACGGAAGTTTTCCGCCGCATTCGTCTTCGATATAAGCCTCGATAATTTCCTGAAAGTTGCTCTCAGCCCGGAAGCCGAGAGCTTCTGCCCGCGAAGCGTCCAAGCGCTGTGGCCACCCGTCCACGATTTTTTGAATCGTGGAATCGGGCTGACGCTGGATCAAGGCGGTACATTCGGCGCCCGCGACCTTTTCCAGGCTCGAAATCATTTCTCCAACCGTCGCCGAGAGCCCAGGCATGTTGAGTGTTCGCCGTGAACCAAGTTGTTCCAGTTCCATCGCTCCGGCGTGAAGCAAGAAATTGGCTGCCGCGCGCGGAGAGGCGAACCAGTGCCTGACATCCTCGCCGACCGGCAAGACCGCTTTTTGGCCATTGATCGGCTCGCGAATAATGCTTGAGAAAAATCCAGAGGCCGCCTTGTTCGGTTTACCTGGTCGCACACAAATGGTGGGAAACCGGATCCCGATGCCGTCAAAGAAACCGCGGCGGCTGAGATCCCCCAAGAGCAATTCTCCGATCGCCTTCTGAGTGCCATAGGAGGTGAGCGGCCTCAGGGCGTAATCCTCGGGTATTGGATCGGGAAAGGGAGTTCCGTACACGGCAATCGAACTGGCGAAGATTACTCGTGGCCGATAACCGGCCCGCCGAACTGCCTCAAAAAGTTGTTGGGTACCGCTGAGGTTTACCCGGTAGCCCTTTTCCAAATCAGCCTCCGCCTCCCCCGAAACCACTGCGGCGAGGTGATAAATCATTTCCGGTCGGTCGGCGATGAAAGATTCTGCCGCCCGCGAATCGGTAATATCAGCCGACAAAGCATTTACCTCGAAAGGCGCTCCGGCCGGAGCCGTAGGAGTGATGGCATCGGCCATCGTTAACTGGGTTATTGGTTTGTTTCCGATGCTTCCGCGTTTGGCCAGCGCCTCGCAAAATTTACGGCCGATCATTCCGGCTGCGCCGGTCACCAGGATATTCATACCTTGCTCGATGGATTAAACGATGAATGATTGCCTGGCTCTGCACAAGAAAACGATTGTTGGTGAATTGCTGATCACTCCCGAAAATCGAACTCCCGATGACGATTCTTGCTTGCCGATCGGAGGACGATCATAGATAACGTTTTTGCATCGCAACCGCGGCGACGCCTCCTCCTGGCGCCGGTCACGCGAGCGGGGGAAAATAAAGGAAAATATGAGCACACCCAAGCTTTTTCGTCGTAATCTCCTGTTTGGAGTAGCAGCTTTTATCCTCGGAACAGTTTCGTTGAGCAGTCCTGTTTCAGCACAGGAAATCTTGAAAATCGGAGTCCTTGGAGTCATGAGCGGCTCCGCCGCTTCCTGGGGACTGGTCAACAAATACTGCGCCGAGACCTCGGCTCAGCTTTACAACGAGCAAGGGGGATTCGAAATCGGAGGCAAGAAATACAAGATCGAAATTGTGCCGATCGATGATAAGAACGATCCGAAGCTTGCGGTCTCGGGTGCCGAGCGCCTGACTAAACAAGACGGCATCCACTACATCATTGGACCGAACGTCGATACGACGGCGGCCAGCGTGCAACCGGTGGCTGAAGCCTCCGGAGCGATCTATTTTCCGTATGCCTT
This sequence comes from uncultured Verrucomicrobiae bacterium, assembly GCA_963808535.1. Classification (GTDB taxonomy): domain Bacteria; phylum Verrucomicrobiota; class Verrucomicrobiia; order Chthoniobacterales; family JAFAMB01; genus JAFAMB01. The sequence continues at coordinate 24,755 of CAWEGF010000017.1, forward strand.
TCAGAAAACGCTCTATTCGCCGCCACACGGCAATGCGATCCTCGGAATGATCGCTTCCTACCAGGCTGGGCCCATCATCTACAAATATTTAATCGATAAGAAAGGCGTGAAATCGGTTAGCTTCGTCGCGCGCAACGAGTCCGATCCCCTTAATCAGCGGGATGAAGGCGTGCAAGCGGCCAAGAAGCTTGGTTTGGAGATCAAGTCGTCCGACGATACTTACGAGCCGGGGACTACGGATTTTTTTCCCGTGATGTCTCGGGTAGTGGATAAAGGTGCAGACTTAATTGTGCTTTCGGGTGTGGCGCCGGCCGATGCGCCCTTGCTCATCAAGTCGGCGCGGGAACTTGGTTTCAAAGGAACTCTGGAAACTGAGACTGCCCAAGACATCAAAATCCTGAACGAAGTCGCGGGAGGTGCCGCTGACGGGTTTATCTGCGTGGGCGGCGCCAGCACTCCAGAGATCCGCAGTGAGCAAATGGAAAAGTTCGCCGATCGCTATAAAAAAGTCGCGGGTGAATGGAACGACGAAGCTGGGACCAAAGTTTACGCCCTCGAAATCATCCTTGCGACTCTGAAGAAGGCAGGTCCGGAGGCGATCAACAACGTCGACCTTTTTAAGAAAGCGATGACCGATTTCAGTATCAAAAATCCGTTTCTCAAAGAGGACAAAGAGTTGAAATTTGTCGGTACGGCCTACTTCTCTCAGCCGCGCCAAATCGGAGTGCCGATGGTCGTCAACCAAGTCAGCGACGGCAAGTTTCAAACCCTTTTTGTGGGCAGCGTCGAGTGATGGTCGACTAGAAGAAGAGACCGGGCTGGAGCGGAAACTCAATAACCAATCAGGAAGGTCCGAGTCTTGGAACAGGTGCTCATTAATGGCGTCGTCCTGGCTGTCAACTATGCGTTAATCGCCCTCGGGATCACGTTGATTTTCAGCATTATGAACATTTTAAATTTTGCCCATGGGCAAATGTTCATGATCGGTGGATTCGTCGTCTACTATCTCTACGGGATATTTAAAATTAACTATTTCGTCAGCCTGTTGGCGGTCGTGATCGTGTTAGGAGCGATTGGCTGGTCTTTTGAGACTTTCTTTTTCCGGCGGATGCGGAGAATGGCCACCCGGGAAGAAAACTCCATGTTGCTCGCCGTGGGTACGGCGTTACTGCTGGAGAACCTGGCGCTATCTATTTTTGGAGAAAAACAGCGAGGTGTTCCACCTGTCGTGACCGGGGTTTTTCGGATCGGCACCGCCTACTTGCCGGCCGGTCGATTGCTGGTCATGGTATTAGCTCTGGTCCTGATCATCGGGCTTCTGCTCTTTGTTCAATACACCAAACTCGGACGCGCGATGCGCGCCTTGGCGCAGGATCGTGAGGTTACCCATTTGATGGGCGTGAATGTCGACCGGGTTGCCGCGTATGGATTTGCGCTTGGAGCCGCCCTGGCCGGTTTGGCGGGCGGACTTCTGGTCACCGTTTTCGGGGTTAACTCCGGTGTCGGGAACGTTTACTCCATCAAGGCTTTTATCATGATCATGATTGGCGGCGCAGGGGTCGTTCCCGGCGCTATCCTGGGGGCCATCGTACTGGGGTTCGTCGAAGCGATCGGTTATGCGCTTTTGCCCGGCTCGATTACCTATCTGCTGATCTTTACCGGACTAATTATTTTTTTACTGCTCCGGCCGCAAGGCCTGCTGGGTAAGCCATGGGGATAGAAGTCGAGCAGGAAGCCGAGCGCACGGGCAGTGTTGGCGCATCGTCCGGAAGTGAGAACGGAGCTCTGACGGGAGGTCAGAAGTTACGGTTCGCTCTCCTGGTATTAGCCTTGTTCGTCGCTGTCCCGATCTTGCTGGGCCGTTCGCCCTATTTCATTACGGTCCTGACAAATGCGGCGATTTTGTCGTTCATCAGCTTGGGTGTTTGGATTACTTTTTCGATTGGCAGGATGAATCTAGCCCAGGGTGCCTTCGCCTTAGTCGGGGGTTACGCCAGTGCCATTCTGGCGACTCGTTACGGGGTTTCTTTCTGGCTGTGCCTGCCTTTGTCCGGATTAGTTTCTTCGGCGCTGGGCGCTCTTATCGGTTGGCCGGTACTCCGGTTGAAAGGGGTCTACTTTGCCATGACAACGCTCAGCCTGACCGAGGCGATCCGCCTTCTCGCGCTTAACGGCGGCGATCTCACGAAGGGCGCAACCGGGATTGTTAATATTCCAAGGCCTGGGGCCATCAAGATTTTCGCTCTGACGATCGTCCCGGAATTCAGCGGGGCCGATCCGCTCCCTTTTTATTTCTTGGCCTGCGTCCTATTGGTGCTCGGATTGGTCGGGGTATGGCGGCTATCGACCAGTCGCCTCGGATGGGTGTTTCGATCGCTTCGTCAAAACGAAGATCTGGCGACCTCTATCGGTATCAATGTGGCAAAATATCGGGTCATCGCTTTTGCCGTTTGTTGTTTTATGGGGGGAATAGGGGGCGCATTTTTTTCCGTTTTTCATCAGAATATCTACCCCGCCACCTACACCATCGCGGACTCGGTCAATTTCATGCTCTACTGCTTTTTAGGCGGTCTCTCCTACATTTTCGGTCCGGTGGTTGGGGCGTTCCTGCTGGTCATTGCTTTCGAGCTATTGCACTCGGTCCAGGATTATCAGGCGCTCATTTATGGGGTCTTGATGATCGTTTGCATGCTTTGGCTGCCGAACGGCATCTTAAGTCTTGGCCTGCGTCAGGTCAGTAAAGGAAAGGGGTGACCGTGGCGTTACTTGACGTGCAGGGCATTACCAAGCGTTTTGGCGGTCTGACCGCGGTCAATAGCGTCAGTTTTTCCGTGGAAAAAGGTGCGATCTTGTCGGTGATCGGACCGAATGGCGCCGGAAAAAGTACCTTGTTCAAACTGATAAGCTCCTTCGTCGTTCCGACCTCGGGTCGCGTTAGCTTCGACGGACAAACGATCACCGGCCTGCCTGCCCATGAGGTGGCTCGACGTGGCGTGGTGCGGACTTTTCAGGAGACTACCATCTTTAAAGAAATGACGGCACTGCAGAACGTGATTGTCGCCCACCAATTGCGATCTCGGGCCTCGAGTTTTGGTGTCTATTTCTCCAGTGCCACGGCGCGTGCTGACGAGGAACGTTTTCGCAAAAGTGCCAGTGAGATCCTCGATTATCTTGGGTTAGGCGCCGTCAAACAAATGGTCGCGCGCAACCTTCCGCACGGCCACTTGCGAGCGCTGGGGATCGCGGTCGCCATGGCGGCCGAGCCTAAAGTGCTTCTGCTCGACGAACCGTTCTCCGGGATGAACATCGAAGAAACCGAAGCCGCGGTGAAACTGGTTCGCGGCATCCGCGATCGCGGGGTAACGGTTGTTTTAGTCGAGCATGATATGTCGGCGGTCATGCGGATCAGTGACCGAATTGTGGTCTTGAATTTTGGCACCAAGATCGCCGAGGGGACTCCTTTGGAGGTCCAGCAAAATGAAGCGGTGATTGGCGCCTACTTAGGCCAAGCCGACGAAGAGGTTGGGCACTGATCCATGTATTTCGAACTCAAGAACATCAGCGTTCATTACGATAAGGTCCAGGCTCTGGAAAACGTCACCTTGCAACTCGAGCAAGGAGAGATCGTTGCTCTCATTGGGGCGAACGGCGCCGGCAAAACTTCGACCCTGCGGGCGATCACCGCGCTGGCCAGACCGTCCTCCGGAGAAATCTGGTTTAATGGCCAGCGCATCGACAGGCTCGAGCCGGCTGCGGTAGTCGCGCTTGGTATCTCGATGGTGCCGGAAGGGCGACATGTCTATCCGTACATGTCAGTTAAGGACAATCTTTTGATGGGAGCCTACCTGCGTCGCGACCAGGTCGAAATAAAAAAGGATCTGGAGAGAATCTTTCAACGATTTCCGAGAGTGAAAGAGCGACTGAAGCAACAGGCCGGCAGCCTTTCGGGCGGGGAACAGCAGATGGTCGTGATCAGCCGCGCGTTAATGGCGCGCCCGAAATTGCTCCTGCTGGATGAACCATCGCTGGGGCTCGCTCCGATGGTGGTGCGCGATATCGCGCGGGCCGTGGTGGAAATAAATCGCGACGAAGGCATCAGCGTCATCCTGGTCGAACAGAACTCACGCATGGCACTCAAAATCTCTAACCGGGCTTATGCGCTGGAAACCGGCCGGATCGCTCTGGCCGGCAAGTCTGCTGATCTTCTAAACGACGATCATATTCGGAAGCTCTATCTCGGGGCTTGAGAGAAGAGAAAGAGGAGAGGTTTAACCACAGATTTCACAGATTACACAGATTAGGAAATGGGTTGGCTTTTGGGCAGGTGACGATTTGGGCCGGGTAAGACGCATCTTTAATCTGCGTCGCATAATGTCGCCAAAGACCCTGTGCGCGCTAGGATTCTGAAATGACCAACGACTACCGCTCCCTCGTACTGGCGGCCGGAGAAAACTATCGACTGGTTCCCTTCGACGTCACTTTTACCGAAGTGTTGTTTGAAGCAGTTTACGAGTCGCGACATGAACTTATCCGCTTCGTGTCGTGGTATTATCCGGAATATTCCATGGAAGATTCCCGGCGTTGGCTCCAAGCCAGGGAAAGGGAAAGGTCCGAAAGGCGATCTTACGATTTTGCGATTACCGAGGCGGTCAATGGTGATTTGGTAGGAGGGTGCGGAATCGACCGGATTGAATCCAGGAATTGTCAGGGCAACCTTTATTATTGGGTCCGCACCTCACAAACAAAAAAGGGCGCCGCCACGGCGGCCGCTAGAGCGCTTACCTCGTTCGGCCTGGGGCCTCTCCATTTGATTCGTCTCGAGATCATCGCCGCCGAAACCAATTTTGCAGGTCAAGCCGTGGCGGAAAAAATCGGCGCCTCCCGTGAGATCCGGCTCCCTAACCGGCTAATCCTTCAAGGAGAGATTTTGCATGCCTATCTCTTTTCGATCCTAGGGGAGATGGGAAGGGGAGAAGAGGTTTAACCAGAGCTTGAGATGGGAAGAGGAGAAGAGTTTAACCACAGATTTCACAGATTACACAGATTATGAAATGGGGTTGGCTTTTGGGTAGGTGACGATTTGGCCGGGTAAGACGCACTTTTAACACGTTCTGCCTCAAGGAATCTGTGGTTAGAAAATTTTCTCTTACGACAGAGTCGGCTAAGACGAAGCCTCGCTCGTTGGTAGACCGCCACCTGCCCGAACGCCAACCCCATTTCCTAATCTGTGTAATCTGTGAAATCTGTGGTTAAGTTTCTTCGCATCGGTTCAATCTCCCGACTCAATCGCGCCGTTCGATATGAACGATGTGTAGGTCCCCTTTGGCAGTCTTGTAGACGCGTATGAAGAGGGTACCGCTTCCCTGATCGAGCCGCGAACCATCGGACGCTGTCCAAGTGTAGGGTTGAACAATCTCATACAATCTCGAGTTGCTGGTCTCGTGAACTTCAGCATCTCCGCGAGGCTTCCATTCCCTGGTTGGCCATGCATGGTTATAGTTCTCCTTGGCGGCCTGAACGCGGCGGAGCGAGATGACTCCCTGATCGAAGTAAGCGACCCGCCGGGCGAAAAATCGTTCTTGCGAAGAAACGTCGTCGCTAGCCACCGTCTGCAGATAATCGGCAACGAAGTTCTTAAGTTGTTGTTCATCGCTAACACCGTCGGTGTTTCCATCGGCTGGATTCGCTTCAGCGAGGCCGGCTACGGCAGGATTTGCCGGGGATTCGCCATTCTCGTTCTGATCATTTTGGGCCGCCTTCGACTGCTCGTCATCACGCGGAGAGAGCTCATTTTTTGGGCCGGGAGTCCCTTCGGGGCGATCATTCGCGCCCGGTTGATCAGCCGGCGCTTTCTGGATCTGAGCAGTCTGCGGACCGCCGTCCTTGGATCCGTTTTTTATCGCGATTGATTGGCCGGTGGCTAGGGGAGCACTTAGATTTCTCTGGGCTGGCTTTGGGACAGAGTCGGTGCTTCGGGGCTGGTCGGTGTCTTTCGTGATGACTGTTTGCGAGCTATCTTTCACCCATGATTTGTGGGAGCCCATCTTCTGGCCATTTCGGTTTTCGTTGGCCAACGCGACAATTTGGCCTTCGAGGCGTGCGAGTTCCTCCATCCCGTTCTTTTGGGTCTTGAGGTTGTACCATTCAATCGCTCCCAAAACGGCTAGGAGGACGAAGACGGTTCCCGCGGCCATCCAGGTGCCACGACGACTGCACCGCTTACGTTTTTCCGCCCTGAGGATCTTTTCGAGGTACTCAGTCTGAGTTTTGTTGAGCGAGGAGCGAAAGTGTCTTAGTAAATTTTCGGCGTCGGCAACGCCAAGCGACGACCCGAGTAGATCATCATCGCGCTGGTTTCGGTGCATCCAAAGGCCCAAGCTGGAGTCTAGTCGATCGCGCATCCGAAGAAACGCCTGTTGTTCGGCCAGCCACTGACGAACCCGGGGCCATCGCCGAAGAAGGGTCTGTTGGCTGAGGCAAATGAGACTTTCCGGCGTGCCACCTGGCTCGGCATAAAACAGTCCCTCTTTGATGAAAGAATCGACAAAATTTTGGGCGGCCTCTTTTTGCCGTCGATCAAGTCCGGCTGGCGCGACAATATCATGGTAGAGAACCGTGCGGCGAATGCCTTGCGCATTGTTTCCGAAACCAATCAGTTGCCGCATCACGAAATCGAAAACCCCTTGGGCATCGCTCCTGAGCGTGGTGAAGAGGGTTTCCGCGTGCTTGGCCAATGCGCGCTCGAATCCGCCACCTTCAAGGTAGTCGGACCATTTGAACAAACCATCTCCGCGGACCGCCTGTTTCCGATACAGCTCCGAGAGCAAGTGCTGGAGTAATGGAAGCGGCTCAGGAGAGGACAAAGCAGCCTCCAGGATGGCCTTATCAAGACCGCGACCATTGGTGTGATCTTGCTCAAAGCGAAGACCGACCGCCTTGGCCGGTTCCCGGATCATGTCTCCGATCTCTTCTGGAGTGGGAAGTCTCAGATCATATTTCCCGATGGAACCAGTGAGGTCGATAAGTTCAGGAAATTGTTGATAAGCAGAATAATCATCACTTTGCAGAGTCGCGATGGCAAACACCCGACCGGTCCGAACCAAAACCCCGAGAGCCGCAATATAGCCTCGTTGAAGATCCGGAGGAAAGTTTTCCGTGAAAAGCTCCTCCAGGGGATCGACCACCAAAGCTAGGTGCGCCACCGGCTTGACGGGCGTCAATCTGCGATTTCTTACCAGCTCGACCCCGCCAATGCTTCCGGGGTTCTCGAAGTGATTCCTCACCTCATTGGTAGTCCAGGCTGGTTCCTGACCGCCGGCGCAATCCAGCACTTGCAAAATGCGTTCAGCAACCTGCTGCGGGTTTTCCAACAGCTCTGACGCCAGATGCGTCTCCGGGTCTGGGGTCCCGGCCTGTTTCAGCTCTGGCAGAGCGGTTTCGGCTAACAAGGCGATGGCCAGTCGATGGAAGGGATCCTCCCGGGAACCGGTCGTTCCCGGCCGAGTTATTGCTCGACGCCAAGGACCGAGCGGTGATCCTATTTCTGTCAAAAACGGAAGAACTCCGGCTCGGACCAGGGAACTTTTTCCAGATCCATTCGGGCCTAGAATCAGGACAAATGGCCGGCCCGCGTTGGCCTGATGGTTGAGAATATCGAGCACTTCGCCGATCGCTTTTGTCCTCCCGTGGAAGAAGGTGGCGTCCTCGAAATTGAAGAACTGGAGACCGCGAAACGGGTTCACCTCCCGGTGACGCAGATTCGAGGCCGGTTTCCTTGGGACTATGGTTCTATTCAGCTGCTTAGTAACAAACTCCTGAAAATGTTTTCGAAACAGGTTTTCGAACTCCCGGAGATCCCGATACTCGCTGCAGGCTTCTTGAAAGGCGCTTTTGCTTGTCCAGATGGAGAAAAACTCCTGCACGGAATCCCACTGCTGGTAAGAGCTTTGCCGCTCTTTTTTAGGCTCCAGCGGGACGACGGGGATTGATAGGTTCCGGTAGACGCGCAACTCGGGAAAACCCGGAGTGCGCTTTTTTTGATCCAGCAGCCAACCAATTTCGTACTCGGTAGCAGAAGAGGGTGGCTGTCCATCCGGCATGACAAAAGCGGGGGAAACCCTGGTGCCGAGCCGGGACCATAAGATGCAGACCACCAGATCGTATTGTCCAGTATTTGGTACCTGCTCGTGGTATTCGGGTTCTTCGTTAGTATCCTGGTATTCCCAAAAACAGGGACAGAGCAAGGAGGCGTCTGGTTGGTGCCCATTCGCGGGAGCCACGGCATATTGGCTCAACAGCTTTGGTTTCCGGAGTCGGTTTGCGTAGGAAATGGCGACGGGAACATCGTGTTCCAGGGCAATCGCTTCAATTAGCCGCTCAACAACGCTGCGCTCCCTTTGCACGTCAGCCGGCGAAGATACAAAAATGTCTATCCTTCTCATTTTTCAGCGAACGCGGCCCGCCTAATTCTAAAACGGACGCGAACGTCACGCACTGTAGTTCGTGGCTTCGCTTGTACCACCATCGGGGTAGCGAGAGCGCGGGGAGAGAGGAGAAAGGGGGCGTTGGAGTAATGGAGGAGTGGAGTGCTGGAGTAACGGATTGGTGGAGTAATGGAGCAATGCGTTGCTGCCACTACCACCATCACTCTCCTCGCCGCTGCCTGGTCACGGCGGCCACTCCGACATTGGCGATCAGAAGGATGCCGGCAAAGGCGCCCCCAAGCCACGTGATAATTGTCCGAAAGGCGTTTTCCGCAATATGGACAGGCACAGACACCGGCACGGAGACAATTTGAGCTCCGATCACGTCATCGAGTTTCCAGCCGAACCCATTATCATTTCCGTAAAGCTTAATCATCTCGACCGGGGCTTTATCCGCGGTGGTGTGGCATTCCAGGCAGCTGACATTGTTCACCTTGATCGGCCGGGCCAGGAAAAGCGCGGTGCCGGTGGGCGATTCGCGGGTGTTAATGAACTCTGTCTGGGTCGGATTACCACGGAATTGATTTACCACGTCGCTTTCCCAATCCGTGGCGCGATTGCGCGGGTTAGTCGGGTTGAGGGTGGCTTCCTTGTAGAAATAGTCGGGAAACTTTTCCCGTAGATAGCCAAATATTTCGGTGGCGGCAAAGGCCGGAACAGACTGCGGATGAAACTCCGAGTCCAGCAACTCTCCTGGCCGGTTTTTTACAGAATCCAAAAACTGTTGTTGAGCCTGGAGAGCATGCTGCTGCCCGAGGATGTAGCCGTCTTTTTTGCTTCCACGAATATCTTTCGTGGCGTTCGGATCCAAGGTCTTCGGGATTTGGTCGATCGTCTTTTGAAATTCCTCGATCGCGGTTTGCAGTTTGAAATTCTTTTGCTGCAGCAGCGGGGCCACCTGTTTGGTCGTGTAGGTACGGCTGGAGAGCATCGTTTCCATAATGATGCGCGCGTTTTGAATGACATGTTGCTGCGCGTCATCGAGCAACATTTTTCGCGCGATATAACCGACCAGACCCAGGCCGAGGGCGAGAAAAGGGATGAAAATCAGATTGAATTTGAGCAGTTTCATTCGTGAGCTCCGTCAGTGGAGATGACGCAACGGAAACCAATATCATCGGAACGGAAAAGTGGCCCGTAGCCTCGTCGATAAGACAAAAGAATTTCTTCGGGGCGTGACGTCGCCCAGGAACCTCCCCGGAGCGTTCGCCAATTCAAGGTATTTTCGAATTTATCCATACACCATTCCCAGACATTTCCACCGATGCAGCAAAAGCCGCGTGCATTCGCCTTGAAGGCTGAAACTGGAGCAGTCCGAGGGAACGCATCGTGAAATCCAGGAATTACGCTCCAAGAACCCGGGGTGTCTACCCGCGATTCACTGCCGGCATAATTGCCGCTGTCGTTTGGAGGCGGAAATGTCTCACCCCAAGGATACAGGACTTTGCTTCGCCCACTACGATCTTTGGGGGAGTTTCCCGGCTCATGTTCAAGGCCCGCTGCCCGGCTCCATTCCCGGTCAGTCGGCAGCCGGTAGCTCTGAAACATTCCCAAGGCTCCCTCACTTCGTTCCTTTTTGGTGAGCCAGGCGCAGAATTGATTGGCGTCTTCCCAGCTGACGCCCACCACCGGATGGTCAGGAGCCTGCTTAAATCCAGGAGCCTTCCAGCTCATTTCATTGAGTTTGAAGCCGTTTTGCGTGACGGCCGACGACATCCCCCCGACCGCATCGTAACCTGTCGCCTGGACGAATGCCTCGAAGTCACGTTTGCGCGTCTGCCATTCCGAAATGTAGAGATCCCCGATCGGCAGGAAGCTCATCTCCAAACTGTTAGTCCACGGTTTACCCGGCTGGGGCGGGGGATGAGGACTTAGCGGTGAATTCGTTTTTTGCGGGTGCGTTTCAGCGACAACTGGCGGCTGTTGGTTTGACGTTTGGGTCAGGATGATCGGAAGAAAAAGCCAAACGGCTCCGAGAGCCAGTAGCAAGATCATCAAGACTCCTGTGATCGGCCAGAAAAGGTTCGACGAAGCAGGAACGGGGCTGGTCGCCGGTACGTTTCTGTATCGGAAGAGCGCCGGTGTTCGAATCGGCGGGCGTCGGTTGGTGAGTAGGCGTTTGCCGCTCTGGTTGCGGCCGCTTGAACGCTAACCGCTGGCTCCGGTTTCCCATTGGCAATTAATCGCAGCGCATCGTAAAACTCGGCCGCGGTAGAAAAGCTTCGATCGGGCGTGAGGCATTGCTTGAGGATTTCATTGCCTTTCTCCGACACATGCGCCAGCGGAGCAAAGCCGCCCAGTTTGCCTCCTAACAATTCATACGAAAGGATGCCTAGTTGCACGACATCCCGCTGCGGCTTCAAGTCAGAGATGATCGTCTGCTCGGCGGACGAACCCGCGGAAGCCTCCAGGATTTTTACCCTTTCCAGTGGGCTCATCTTAACGACAAAGGCCGGCCATTCGTCTAACGGGCATCGCAAGACAATGCTCGCCACTGGCTCGGCGAAGCTTTCGGGGAAATGCAGGAAGATGTCGCGCAACTTCATCTCCAGACTCAGCTTAGCCATCCGTGCGGCGTCGACCGCCGGTGCAATCTGCTGAAGTAGCATCAACATTTCACGCAGGGTCAGAGCTCGCCGTGCTCGCAACAAATCGACCAATGGAAATCCCTCAAGCCATTCAAGGACGATGAAACTGATGTTCCGCTCTCGTTCAACCGCGAAGAGTTCAACGAAATTTGGATGGGACTTGTCTTTGACCCGGATAGCTTCTTCATGGATTTCTGCCAGAATCGCCGGGTCGGCCACAAAGATCCGTACGGTGACGCGCATCCGGGTCAGCGTATCTTCCGCGTGAAAAACGTGACCGGGATTGGCCGGGTTCACATCGTCGATCAGTCGATAGCGGTTCTTAAGCAGTGAGCCCGGCTCCGGTCTCAGCTCCATGGATTCACCACTGTTTAGCTCGATCGTTTCAAAAGCTTCAGCGGTCTTGGCTTCCAGCCGGGCTGCAGGCCGCGAGGCGGACAAGCTCTCGATGCAGGATTTTAATTCCGAGCGGACTTCCCCAGGCGTCTGGATTCGTTTCGACTTGTCTTTTTCGAGCATCCTCCGCAGCACGCCTACCACTTGAGTTGGTAAAATCGCCAGGGAATCGAAAGGCGGCGTTTTTTCTAGATGCTGGGCGATGACGCTCGCCATCGACCCCATGAAGGTCGGTTTTCCGGTGAGCATGTACCAAAGGGTAACGCCAAGGGAATAAATATCCGAGCGGGCGTCTTCCGGTTGTCGATCGAGCTGTTCAGGACTGGCGAAGTAGGGCGTCCCGACAAACCCGCGCACCGTCAAATGACCCGCGGCGCTTGATTCTGCCACCGCCGACTTCACCAAGCCGAAATCGATGACCTTGGCCAGGATTTCGCCATCGCTCTCGCGAACCAGCATCAGATTCGACGGCTTGATGTCCCGGTGCACCAGCTGTTGTTCTTCCGCGGCGATCAGTGCGCAAGCGACTTGTTGAGCGATATCGAGTGCAAACAGACAGTCCAGCGGCCCTTCTCGTTTTATCTTGGAAAAAACCGTCTCGCCGTCGATAAATTCCATGGCGTAGAAATAGCTCTCGCCGTGCTTGCCCAAATGGAAAACCGAAGCCACGTTTCGATGTCGCAACCTGGCCGCCACCCTGGCCTCGCGCAGAAAGCGTTCCGCCGCGTTTTCACTGTCCAGGAGGCTGGCGGTGATGACTTTTAGCGCGACGTAACAATACAAATTGGTGTCAAAAGCCTTGTAGGTCACTCCCATGGCGCCGCGCCCTAGTTCCATGAGAGAGCCGTCTGAATTTGTCAGAAGTTGATAGTGCTCGAACTCCAGCGATTCTGCCATCCTCTGAAACCTGCAATTGATGTTAGCCCCAGCGATTCCCGTTCGGGGCCAAACTCTAGCAGTCAACTTCCGACGGTTCCAGGGAATATGAACCCCACAACCAAAAAGGTGTAAGAAACCTGGAAGGTTGTGGAGGAAAGGTTGCTCTCATTTGCCTATAACCGATGACCGGAACATTGTCACGCATGAACCAGGAGCGGTTGATCATCCTTTGCGGAATCTGTGGTGCAAAATTTTGTGGGGAAGGATCGGTTTGTCAAGACTGCCAGCTTTCTTTCGAGCCGGGCTCTGAGGAGGAGAAAAGCCGGTCCATCGGACCCCCTGAATCTGGAGAAATATGGCGGTCGGATGTTTCCTTGGGAGCAGATGTTAACCCAGCCACGCTTGATAACGATCCATTTTGCCTGGTTGGTCCTGGCAATCGGATTGATCGTTTTAGTGTTCTTGCTCGCCTTGCTGCGAACTCCGTTGCCTTCTTGTTGGGAGATCTCCTCCTGACGCCTGGTAAATCCCACCCCCCTAGCCACTAACTTATCGTCGTCGTTGTTCGTTCCCGATCTGGGTCACGCTGTCCAGAGGCCTTATACGATCTGATCCTAATGGACATTCAAATGCTTCAAGCCCTTAGGTGGAAAACATAGAAATCTTTTTCCTTTGATTTCAAGGGGAGAGACCACTATATGTTGTGCGCGGTTATGAAAGTAACCCCATATATGCGCACAGGAGGTGGGGGACGGAGTGACTCTGTATCGTGGAATCTGACGTCCGTAGAGACGGTTCGGTCATGGCCAGTGTCGGGGAGACCTTCGAATTCTCAGTCCTCTATCGGAAAGCTCGCCAACCCTGGTCGAGAGCCGAAATGCTCCGGAAGTCCTAATGGCTACCCAGAGAAGAAATGACTCTTTGTCACCTCAACAGTAACGTTAATCAAATATTAAAAATTATGAACGCTGCACGTTCTCAACACATCGCATCTTCAACTGTTTCCACCAAAAAATCGGCCTCAGGAAAGTCCGGGTCGAATTCCACTGGAAACGTCGCGCCCGCCAAAAGCAAGTCATCGAAAAAGGTGACGGCGCGACCCAGCAACGAACAGGTCGCATTGCGCGCTTACTTTATTGGCGAGCGTCGGAGGACCCTTGGCATAGCCGGGGATGAAACCTCAGATTGGGTCGCCGCAGAGCGGGAATTGCTCGAAGAATTGAAGGCGAAATAGGAAGACTTTGCCAATTTTGGCGTCGCCCGAATGGTGACGAGGTTGATGTTTCAGCCCAGGAATTTCGTGGGAGCCTGGCCGAGCGGTGTTCATTCTCGGCCGGGCTTTCTAGTTTTCCTGGATAGCTGGCTCCGACCGGTTTCTCTCCAGATTGGAGACTCCGGGCGCCTTGTTTTTTTCGGTGAATCGATTGGCATCGATTTTGTGAATAAAATCGACTATCAATCCCATTGGCAACTGGATGAAACAATTTCTAGTTTTTGGCGGAATCCTTTTTACCTGGGCGATCTCCTGTTTCGCCGAGCGCGTTCTGGAGATCGACTTGACCAACCAGGAAGCCTATTTGACGGATCATGGCCGCGTAATTCTCAGCGCCCCAATTTGTTCCGGGCGACCGGGGCACGAGACGCCCACCGGAAACTTCCGGGTGACCGACAAGGACATGAATCATGCCTCAAGCTTTTACGGCTTCTTCGGTGATCCGGCCACGAAACAGATCGTGGTTCCGGATGCTGATGTGGACAAAAAAGTCCCGCCTGGATTGGAGTTCGTCAATGCCCCGATGCGGTATTACGTGCAGTTTCAGCCGGCCATCGGTTTGCACGCCGGCTTTCTTCCGGGTTACCCGGATTCTCACGGCTGCATCAGGATGCCTGAACAATCCGCCATAGAATTTTTCAAGGCGGCGACCGTCGGAACGCCAGTCCACGTGTACGGTTATCCGCAGCCTGGGCGGACTTACTGGGCTTCCCGGCGAAGTCATCCTGCTGGTTTCGCCCCTCTGGCCATGTTCGGATTTCGCGGAGGATCCAGTCGGAAAGATGAAGCCTACAAACGACGGCGTGACGCCGCGTTTGATCAATTCGACATGCAATGGGACGCCAAAGAAAAAGCGTTGGATCGTCAAATTGATGCGCTGGAAGACGAAAAGGACCGATCCGAAGGATGGCGGAAAGAAGAGCTCAGGGCAGAGTTAAAACGCCTCCAGCGTCTTAAAGATGACTTTGACTCTCGGCGCGATGGCGCCAAAGAGAACCTCAAACGCCAGTGGGGGGATTAAGGGGGGCTCCCCCCAAGGACCAAGCCAGCCGGGACGGCTGGCTACAGTAGGTAAGGCGTCCCGCCTTACTCTCCCCGGGACGCAGATCGCCGGCGGGCGAATGTTGAATATCTAGATGTGACCCTCTGCGTGGCATCAACCCCTTCGGCTTCGGGGCCAAGCCAGCCGGGACTGCTGGCTACAGTAGGTAAGGCGTCCCGCCTTACTCTCCCCGGGACGCAGATCGCCGCCCGGCGAATGTGAATGTTTAGATGTGAACCTCTCCGTGGCATCAACCCCTTCGGGGCCAAGCCAGCCGGGACGGCTAGCCTATAGTAGGTAAGGCGTCCCGCCTTAGTCTCTGCGCCTTCGAACGTCGCAAAGATTTTAGTTTACAACACTAAGATAATATGTTTTTAGTTCCCGTGATGAAAATAACAACATTAATATATTCAGTTCTAATATTTGCCATCTCGGTTCCTGGGAGCGAGGCCTTCGCTCAATCCACGTTGGCCACGGCTCAATCACCAGTGGCTGCTCAGGCTGCCCCGCCCGCTAGACCAAAACGGAATGTCAATCCGGAATCGATTAAGCGAGCTAAATTGACCCGCCTGCGTAAAGACGTGGCGTTGACCGATGACCAGGCCACCAAAGTTAGACCGATCATCGACGCCTACGTGAACGATTTGCAGGCCATCAAAATGGATGCCTCGCTCGATTCTCGGACGAAACGCCAGAAGATGTCCGCCGTGCGCCAAAAATATGACGGTGACCTCCAAGGGGTTCTTACCGTGGAGCAACAGCAAAAGCTGGCCTCCATCAAGGAGGAACGACGAGCCAGGTTGCGTGCGGCCAGAACCGGCAGCACCTCTGCGCTTGAACCGGTCGGATCGACGCCTGCACCGGCGATCATTCAATAACCCGGTTCTTCCGGGTTGGGCCCGGCAGCGATTCCGGACGGGCTTACAAAGCAAAAAATCAAAACGGCTAATAGCACCTTAACCGCGAGGCGAGACGAGCACCGCCTCGCGATGCTCTATAGTTTGGACATTTTCTGGGCTGGAGGCCACAATCCTTGGGCTGAGGTCTTTGTTTTGTGCCCCGCAGGGGCAATAGAACTCAGCCCAGAGGGTTTCAACCCTGGGAATCGTCCACCAAGAGCGACGCGCCCTGATGAAGGGCGCCAGATCGAACGTCCTAACCAGACGGAAGCGGGGTCCGATCAATTGCGCACTCTGACTTTGGGTAGCAATAGGCGGGAGCTTCATCTGGTACCCGCATCTCTCGCCCCTTCTTCAGGGTGAATCGTTTATTTTTGAGGATTCCCAGGGTTGAAACCCAGGGTTGAATGGCGCGAAGATAAGGAGAATTTGGGATGGGCTCTATATATAAAACCAAGAGCCTGCCCCGCAGGGGCTACAGAATTCAGCCAGGGTTGAATGGCGCTAAGTTAAGCCATGTTCCGGAAGGTTCTTCGCCCCGAAGCCGAAGGGGCATGAGAATTCAGCCCAGGGTTGAATGGCGCGAAGATAAGGAGGACGTAGGCGATTTATTTTGCCCTGGCTTCTCTGCAAAATCCCGCTCAAATTTCAAGTTCTCTTCCCTAGCTAAAGCTTGTTTGAAAGTTTGAAAAGTCCCGGAGGGACGATGCGATCGTAGCCTGGCACGAAGTGCCTGGGAGAGTACCACCCCAAAAGATCCGTCCCGTAGGGTACGGTGTGATTCTTTCAGGTGTAAGCACGAATCGATCGAGAACGTCATTAGCTGCGCCCGATCATACCGTACCCTATGGGACGGTTCTTTTGGGGTGGTGCTCTCCCAGGCACTTCGTGCCAGGCTACGATCGGTCTGTCCCTCCGGGACGGGCTTGCAGACGGTTCCAACGGCTTCTAGGGAGGGCGTGAGCAAGATTCTTCAGGGCAAAAACATCCCAAACTACCCTTAACTTAGCGCCATTCAGCCCAGGGTTTCAACCCTGGGATCGTCCACCAAGAGCGACGCGCCCTGAAGGGGCGCCAGATCGAACGTCCTAACAGGACGGAAGCGGGGTCCGATCTCCAATTGTAGCACCTCCCAATTGCGCACTCTGACTTTGGGTAGCAATAGGTGGGAGCTTCATCTGGTACCCGCATCTCCCGCCCCTTCTTCAGGGCGAATTGTTTATTTTTGAGGATTCCAGGGTTGAAACCCTGGGCTGAGTTCTCTAGCCCCTGCGGGGCAGGCCCCTCGCTCCATTTATAAAGCCTAAGGGGTGAAGGTTGAAACGGTCATGCCGCTTTAGAAAGGTCAGGTATTCCTGTATTGGAAAAGAGCTTGCCCGTCGAAAGGGGTGCAAATTTTTCGTCAGGAAGGGTGATATTCAGGCAGGAAAGCGTCTAGGTTAGCTATTTGGGGCTGGCTCGTTTCTTGCTATGAATTCTCAATATGCCAGAACAAATGCAGAGATCTCCGGTTGAAAGTCCTTGGGAACGGAAGGGCGGAGACGACGGAGGACCGAAAACACCAAACGTTGCCAAGCCCGACACCAACAATTTGCTTAAACGCCTGCGGACGATAGATCCGGACCAGTCCAGGAAATATCGGCAACGCAGCGGACAATAGAAATTCCAGCTTCAGATCGGAAGGAGAAAATGGCTCAAATTAAATCGAGCCACTTTATCCGCTTCGTCTCTAACGGAGGTATCCTAACTGACTAAGAATCCGCCGTCGATTCGGAGAGCCAGGCCATTCAACATCGCTGCTCCGTCGGTCAGAAGAAAACAGACCACCGAAGCAATATCTTCACACTCGGCAAATCGGCCTAAGGGAATTCTAGCCAACATTGGTCCTCCTTTGACGGGATCGCTCCAAGCGCGTTTTCCCATCTCGGTCAGAACAACGGTTGGGTTGACGGAGTTGACCCGGATCCCATGGCGCCCGAGTTCTACTGCCATCACTGCGGTAAACTGATCCAAACCGGCTTTGGAGGCGCAGTAGGCGGCATGATCAGGCAGGGCTTGGAAAGAAGCCATACTGGATACGTTTACGATTGAACCCGCCACTCCTCGTTCGATCATTTGCTTGGCGATGACCTGGGAGACAATCATGACAGCCCGTAGATTGATCCCCATCGTTTTATCCCAGGCTTCCACCGTTGTTTTTAGAAAAGGCTCCAGGATGGAAATTGCAGCGTTGTTGACCAGGAGATCAATTTTCCCGGCCTGCTCGGCGGCGAGCCTGGCGGCGTTGGGGTCACCTAAATCAGCGACTATCGTCTCGCACTTAATTTCTTCCCGTAAATTCTGCAGATCTTGGTTCGTCCGGCTGAGAGCCACCACTTGCGCGTTGAAGCGGGACAACATAACGGCGATTTCACGACCAATCCCTTTACCGGCGCCGGTGACGAGAACGCGTTTTTGCTTGAAGTCGAATTGAAAGTCTTCTGGGAGTTTCATGTCAGTTGTTAGTAGCGGAGGAGAGGAATAGGAAATTGAGAGTACGACGAAGTGTCTCTTTTCGAACAATATTAGGTAAGAATCGGATCCACTGACAGACCCTAGTGGTGCGAAGGTGATTTTTTCGACGACTCGATGACCTGCAGCTCCAATTCGGGCGGCAGTTCCTCATAGTGGCTGAACTCCTCGGTATGCAATCCGCGCCCCCCGGTCAACGAGCGAAGCTGGCTCGCGTAGCGATAAAGTTCCCGCGCCGGAGCAAGAGCAAAGACCACTTCGAGGCTGCTTCCCGAGTCCATCCCGACAATTCTGCCCCGGCGGCTGGACAAGTCGCCGATGACCTTCCCAACACAATCCTCCGGGACCCGAATTTCGAGAGAATGGATCGGCTCAAGCAAACAGGGCCGAGCCTTAAGAAACGCCTGCTTGAACGCCCAATAACCTGCCACCTGAAACGAGATATCGTTCGAATCCACCGGGTGCATTTTACCGTCGTAAAAATTAACCTCCACATCCACCACCCGGTAGCCGGCCAGAATTCCCTCTGAGCAAGCATGTTGGACTCCGCGTTCAACGGAAGGGACGAAAACACGGTCTACGCATTGACCGGAAAGCGACTCGCTGAATTCGATGCCCGAATCGCGCGGCCCGGGGGCAATTCGCAACAAGACCTCCGCAAACTGTCCTGCCCCGCCGGATTGCTTTTTGTGGCGATAATCCGCCTCGGCGCTCATTTTAATGGTCTCGCGAAAGCGAACCCGCGGCTCAACCAGGTCGAAGTGGACATTGAACCGTCGGCGA
Organism: uncultured Verrucomicrobiae bacterium; assembly: GCA_963808535.1. GTDB lineage: Bacteria > Verrucomicrobiota > Verrucomicrobiia > Chthoniobacterales > JAFAMB01 > JAFAMB01. The sequence goes on from CAWEGF010000017.1 coordinate 43,609, forward strand.
AGGCGCTCCGCGACGACGTCAAGATGGAGTTCACCCTGCGCCGCAACGATCGTTTGGTGAAGCTCGGGATCCGCCATGAATTGAAACGCCGGATCCTCATCGTGCAGGGTGGCAAGTCCAGCGGCAATTTTGTCTTCCTGGCCTCTCGTCCTGGGTTGGAGCGCGGCACGGAGAGCAGGTTTGGGATAACCAGGGATTGGCAGCGTCACCGACCGGTTTGCTTGGCACAAAGTGTTGCCGGTGTGCGTGCCCTTGAGCTTTACGGTGGCCCCGATGTCGCCGGAAGCCAACTGGCCGATGGCAGAGCGGTCGCGTCCGTTAAGCATATAGATCTGGCCAATGCGTTCCGTAATCCCTCGGGTGCTGTTATACAGCTCCATCCCGGTTCTGACTGTCCCGGAGTAGACTCGAAAAAAGGAGAGCTCACCGAAATGCTCTTCGTTCATGGTTTTGAACACCTGGGCCACCGGTTCTGCGCTGGTCAGCGTGACTTCAGTTCCGTTTCCCTGGCCGTCGAGCGCGGCCACCTTGGCCCGGTCAACTGGTGAGGAGCCATACTTGGCGATGAAATCCATCAACCGTGCCACGCCGACGTCAGTCTCAGCCGAAATGCAGAAGAGGGGGATGAAATGTTGTTTTTGGACCGCCGCATGGATGCCATTTCGGAATTCATCTTCCGAAAGTCCCCCTTGGTCGAAAAACTTCGTCAGCAACGCGTCGTCGGATTCCGCGATCAGTTCTATTAACTCGCGGTGGAGTCTAAGGGCATAATCTTTCCAGGGGCCAACCGCTGCCTCCTCGCGGTACCGTCCACGACCCGTTGTCTCATAGGTGACGACATCGTTGCGAAGAACATCCAGCACCTGGTTGAAGTCCGGACCAGGATTGACCGGCACATTGAGCGGAAACACCCGCGGACCATAATGCGTTCGGGCATCGGCTAGAACTTTCTCAAAGTTCACGTTCTGTTTGTCCATCGCGTTGATCACGATGATCCTGGGAATGCCGCACTGATCGATAAAATTCGAAACTCGTTCAGTCCCAACGCTGATGCCATGCTGAGCATGGACCACCACCAGTGCAAAATCAGCCACGTGCAAGGCCGCCAACGCCTCGCTCATGAAATCGAGATAGCCTGGGGTGTCCAGGATGTTGAACTTTTTGTCCATCCATGCCGCATGCAGAAGCGAAGTCTGGGTGGAGATTTGCCGTTGCTTTTCGCTGACGTGATAGTCGGAAACGGTAGTCCCGTCCACGATCCTTCCCATGCGGTTGATCGTACCGCTGCAGGCCAGCATCGCCTCACTCAGGATCGTTTTTCCGCACGATGCATGCCCGACAATGGCAAAGTTGCGGATATCCGCAGAACGATGGTCGGCCATAGGCCCGAGAATGAGCCGGAATTAGCCTGCATGCAAGCTCTGTGCGACAAAAGCGTGCCATCAACTGACCACCGTACCGATCGTTCGCGTAGACGCTGGGTTGGTCTGGATATTTAGGCTCGAGCCAAGTTCGGACCGGAGATGATTGGCGAGCCGGAGGGCCAGGGCAACCACAGTCAGGGTTGGATTCGCAAAACCACCGGTCGGAAAAACTGAGCTGCCGGAAATGAAGAGATTAGGTACGCCATGAACCCGGCAGTCAGCGTCCACCACGCCGTTCCGTGGATTTTGGTGCATGCGGGTGGTTCCGAGGAAATGATGCGGGCTGCTGAATTGCCGGGGTCGGGAGCCGGCCATTCTCCTCCGCGGGGATGAAATTTCCAATCCCGGCGGCCTCCAGCTCTTCGCCGAAAATTTTTTGCGCCTGTCGGATGCTGCGCAGATCCAATTCATTCCACCGCCAGAGCACCTTGATTTTTCGTTGGCCGTAAGCATCGGTTTGCTCCTGCAACACAATTCGGTTTGAGCGATCCGGTGCTTGCTCGACGAGAGACCGAATCCCAAATTGAGCGAAGCGGTGTTCGAACCCACTTAATTTCGACCATCCGCAACAACCCTCTGAATAGTAATCTTCGAGCAACCGCTGTCGGAGCGATCGGGACGGTTCAGGCCCGATTTGGGCTGAGCCAAGTTTGGCAGAACGATGTCGCAAGAGAAAGCGCGGACCTCGGAACAGGAGCTGGTGCAGTACCGCCGTACCGCCGCTTCGGAGATCCTTGAAATACGGCACCAGTACCGCGCAAAGATTCAGCATTTTCTCCCGACGCATCACTTCTGGGCGGATGTGTAACTTGAACATCGTCGATTGCCCGCCGACTTCGTGCTGATCATAGAATCTGGCTCGTCCGAAAACGACACTGGATGACGGGGTCAGCGTTCCTAATTTCACCTGAGGGTGATCCATGAAACAGCGTCCGACCATATCATGTTGGTTGCCTAAGCCGCCGGGCTGCAAATTGTCCTGCAGTAACAAAATTCGCGGATTCTCCAAGCCGCCGGCGGCGAGCACAAAAACTTTGGCCTTGACTTGGAACTCTCTTCCGCCGGGAAGGCTAGCCTGCACCGAGGTGATTCCACGTGAAAGCGGATCCATTTGCAGCCGCAGCAATACGGCCTGCAAAATAACAGTTACCCGCTCATCGCTATAGAGTTCCCGCCGATGTTGTTGCAGAAAAATTTCTGAGGAACCGAATTGAGAGAAAACCGATTCGATTTTATCCGTCTGCCAGAGTTGGCTCTCTTTTGTATTAGATTCAAAAGCTGGAAAATCCAGTTTCCCGAGGCCGCAGACCTGCTGAGCTAGCTCGTAAAAAGACTGGATCTCGCGACGACTGAAAGGCCAGCCGCTTTCCGGCACCCAATCGCGCCGCTCGAAGTCGATTTCATCCAGTGGCACATAGCGGATGTAGGCGGCGGATCCACCACGTACCTTGTGATTCCAAAGATTGGATGTGCCACCAAATCGCCGACAACGCCCGTTCAGCAACGTTTGTTCCTCATAACCGTGAACTGAATCTACGGCACCCGAGTTGAGGTCCTCGGACTTCTCCATTGATTTTTGTCCGCCGGATTCCAAAAGGCAGACGCGAAGTCCGGCGCGGGAAATTTCACGGGCCAGAGTGATCCCCGCTGGACCACTTCCGACAATACAGACATCGT
>CAWEGF010000018.1:0-155788 GCA_963808535.1 uncultured Verrucomicrobiae bacterium
AACAGTTCGCCCTGCGGGGGCGATTGCTGTTTCGCTTCTTCTTCAACTTCCGCTAACAGGGTTTTGAATTCGCATTTTCTCAACCCGTCGAGATAAGCCGAATAGTCAGGCCGAATCTTCAATTGGGTAAGCGGAACTGGCAGTTCGTGATCCAGCTCCAACCGCACCATCTGCCGGTTCTGGTCAATTCTTTCACGGTTGGTCGCCAATTTTTCCCGAAGCTTCAGGTTAGAAACCTGGCTGAGGTTCTGGAAGAGTTGTTCAATGGTTCGAAACTCTCGAATCAGGTTGGCAGCGGTTTTTTGTCCGATTCCATCTATGCCCGGTATGTTGTCAACGCTATCGCCGGTCAGAGCAAGGATCTCGCCAATTGACTCCGGAGGTACCCCCCATTTGCCGGTTACTTCCGGAACTCCAAGAAGGGCATGCGGATCTTTCGGGTTTTTGAGATCACTTTTATTGGTGGAATAGACTTTGACCGAATCGTTCACCAGTTGATAGAGGTCTTTATCGTTGGTGGCCAAAATCGACTGATACTTCTGGCTTTCTGCTGCGACCACATAGCAAGCCATTAAATCGTCGGCTTCGGTATTTGGTTTGGCGATCGAAACAAACCCCATCGGCGCGCAAAACTCCTGGATAAAGTCCACTTGCGGGATCATTTTGTCCGGCATCGCCGCGCGCTGCTGTTTGTATCCAGGCTGCAACTTCACGCGTTTTTCGGGAAGACCCTCGTCCCAGAAAATGGCCGCGAGGTCAGGCCGAAGGTCCTTCAACATTTTTCGGACGGTTTTCACGAAACCAAAAATCGCGTTAGTAGGTTCACCGCGCGAGTTGGTCAGGGACTGGATCGCGTGATAGGAACGATAGACGTAGTAATGGCCGTCGATCAGAAGGAGTGTCACTAAACACCTGTAAGCAGGGTCCGCGAGACTGTCCAGAAAACAGCTCTCAAGAACTCACGATGACCGGTCCATTCTGCAACTCCTGAACTCCTGCAACTCCTGTTTCTCTTCGTCCCCTGCCTCAAATCAGCCTCAGATTCGGATCCGCGTCCTCGCGAAAATCGGATCGGTATCCAAGCAAGTAGCGCTCAGAAGCGGCGTAAGCGATCATCGCTGCGTTATCGGTGCTCAGAGCTGGGCTGGCCAGCTTCAATTCCAATCCAGCGACGGCGGTGGCCTCGTTCATTTTTGCGCGGAGCCGGGAATTTGCGCTGACGCCTCCGCTGACGGTAATTAACTTCACACCTGACTTCTGGGCCGCACGAATGGTCTTCTGGACCAGGACTTCAACCACGGCTTCCTGGAAAGAGGCACAAAGGTCGGCACGAAAGTCACCGTCCAGCTTTGGTAAAAGATAGCGAACCGCGGTTTTCAATCCGCTGAAGCTGAAATTAAGATCTCCGCTGTTCAACATGCTTCGCGGGAGATCGAATTTTTTCGGATCTCCAATCTTAGCGAGGCGATCAATCTCCGGGCCGCCCGGATAAGGCAAATCGAGGAGTTTAGCCACCTTGTCGAATGCCTCACCAGCGGCGTCGTCGAGGGTTCTTCCGAGAAGGTCATAAGAGCCAACGCCGGTCAAATGGACCAGCATGGTATGGCCGCCGCTCACGATCAGGCCCACAGAAGCGGAAGGCCGATCGGTTCCCAGGAGAAAAGGTGACAACAAATGCCCTTCCAGATGATTGACGCCGATAAACGGCTTTCCCAAGCCAATGGCCAGACCTTTTGCGGCGCTATAGCCGACGAGCAGAGAGGTAAGGAGCCCCGGTCCGCGGGTAGCCGCGACGCAGTCAATCTCGGGCAGGGAGCAACCAGAACTCCGCAGGGCAGACTCGATGAGGGGAGCGATTCTCGGCAGATGATTCCTGGAAGCGACTTCCGGAACGACCCCCCCGTACATCTTGTGCAAGTCTATCTGGCTAGCGATTTCGGAGGCCAGAATTTCCCGGGGAGCTCGCAATAACGCCACCGCCGTCTCGTCGCAGGAAGTCTCAATGGCCAAAACCAACGATCGACTCACTGCTGGGTCGCCTGGGGCGGTTTGTCGTTCTGATTGTAAATCATGGCCCCCTTCAGAGCATCGACAGCACGATCCAGCTGAGGATCCTTTTGCTCGTTGACAAAGGTCTGCTCACCTGGACTGAGAAGCCCGTCCCGATGGCGCAAAAGTAAAGCCCGCTCCTGGTCTGCAGTGAGCGCCGCTTTGATATTAGGGGTGATCCCCTTCTCGTGAATAACCTGTTTGCTAGGCGTATAATATTTCGCCGTGGTCAACCTCAGCGCAGCGCCGTCCGGCAACTGGATCACACTCTGCACAGAGCCTTTTCCGAAGGTAGTTTCACCCACCAAAATCGCGCGATTCAAGTCCTTCAGGGCGCCGGCCACGATCTCCGCTCCGCTGGCGCTGCCGCTATTGACCAGTAAGACCACCGGAAAGCTAGGTCGCGACTTTTCGTTCTTGCTAGTATAATACTCTCGTCGCTGCGAGACATCACGCCCCTCGGTGTAAACGACCATCGTTTTGGGCGGAAGGAATAAACCGCAGACATCCACTGCACTATTGAGCAAGCCTCCTGGATTGTAGCGCAAATCAACCACCAGCGCCTGCATTCCCTGGCTCTGCAGTTCATTCAATTTCTGATCCAATTCCTGAGCGGTCGGCTCGTTGAATTGGGTGATCCGCACGTAACCAATTTTAAAATTCCCGGTCAACGATTGATCAAGAATCTTGGCGTCTTTAACGCTGGCCACCTTGATAATTTCTCGCTGCAGAACGTAGTCTTTGGTCTCTTTGCTAGACGGTCGAAAAATGGTGAGGGTCGCTTTCTGACCGGGCTCTCCGCGCAACAGATTGATCGCATCCTGAAGACTCATCTTCTCCGTGGTAGTGCCGTTGATTCGCAGAATCTGATCGCCGGGCGAAATGCCAGCACGGAATCCCGGGCTATCTTCCATCGGGGAGACCACCGTCAGAACACCATCTTTGGTTGAGACAACTATCCCGAGTCCACCAAACTCGCTCCGGGTCTCGTTCTGCATATCCCGGAAGTCGGTCGGTTCCATGAACTGGCTATGCGGATCCAGGCTCCCCAGCATTCCCCGCAGGGCTGAATAGGTTAGGTCCCGGTAGGCAATCTTGTTCGCATCTACGTAGTCTTGGCGAATCAACTGAAGCGCCCTGGTGAAAACGGTCAGGTTTTCGTAGCCTGCGTCATCCGAATCAGCGGCGGCTTTCGAGGTCAACACCTTCAAGCCGACGACCAGATTAAAAACCAGCAAAAGGCTCAAGAAGCCATACAGAACTTTGCGCTTCATCGGAGCAGCACCTTAACACACGTTTTGTCGTGTGCGAGAAACCAATCAGCAAAGTCGCCTCCCAAGAAAACGGTAGATACGAGACCCGTCCGGAAGTCGCCTCTCTCGGTCCTTCGTCATGGCTTTTGTCCCGGAGGGACGTTCGAAGTCTGCCTATGTCGGCGACTAATCTAAAGAGGTTCAGCCGTCCCGCTGGGACGGGGCCATTTCCGCATGAATCCAGGCACTTCGTGCCTGGCTACGATCAGCTGTCCCTCCGGGACAAAGCCATTGGCCCACCCAGGTTCGCGTAGTTAGCGCTTATGGGCTTTACCCCGCGCTAAGTTTTCATCCTCCACGAGGCGGGTAAACGCTTATTTTGAGGGGTTTCCGTCCCAAAGGGGCTCGGCCTGAAGGGCCATGAAAGCATAGCCCAGGCTTCAGCCTGGGTTAGTTTTTATATCGTCGACCGCCCTGAAGGGTCGGCAGAAAACGATGCCGACCGGAAGAACGCTCGAAGCGGGAACCGACCGCTTCCAAAGCGAGTAACCTACCTTAAAACCAGACCGGAGACGGCGGTCAGGCCGCGTCCTTGTCCTGTTTTTTTCTGATCAAGGGTGCTCGTTTGCCCTCGACAACGGCCCGATTGATCACGACATCGGCGATGTCTTCCCGGCTCGGTACCTCATACATGACGTCGAGCATGATCTTCTCGAACATCGAACGCAAAGCACGCGCCCCAGTACCCTTGGTAACCGCTTGGTGCGCCAAAGCGCGCAAAGCGTCACGGGTTACCACCAGATTTACCCCCTCCATGGCCAGCAGCTTCGTATACTGTTTGACCATGGCGTTCCGCGTCTCGGTCAAAATCAGCATCAACTCGTCTTCAGTTAAGGCGTCGAGTGCGGTGACGATCGGCAGACGCCCGATAAATTCGGGAATCATTCCGAACGAAAGCAGGTCTTCCGGTTCGGTGTTTTTCAGCGTTTCTTCTGATTTACTTTCGTCTTCCACCGTCTCGGCATTACGGAATCCAAGAACTTTGTTGCCCAACCGCCGGCCGATTATTTTTTCGAGTCCGACGAAAGCACCGCCGCAGACGAAAAGAATTTTTTCCGTGTTGACCTGGATATATTCCTGATGCGGGTGTTTGCGTCCACCTTGCGGTGGAACATTGCAGCTACTGCCCTCCAGAATCTTGAGGAGCGCTTGCTGGACACCCTCACCCGAAACATCCCGGGTGATACTGACGTTATCGGTTTTGCGCCCGATTTTGTCGATTTCGTCAATATAAACGATGCCGATCTCGGCGCGTTTCACGTCATAGTCAGCATTTTGCAACAGACGCAAAATAATGTTCTCAACATCTTCACCAACATATCCGGCCTCAGTCAGTGTGGTGGCATCCGCAATACAAAACGGGACGTCCAGGATCCGGGCCAGGGTCCGAGCCAAAAGCGTTTTGCCCGAACCGGTCGGGCCGATTAGAAGGATGTTGCTCTTCTCGATCTCTACATCTGCGTAGGGATCCATCGACAGATCTTTAGTTCCGTTAGCCTGCAAGATCCGCTTGAAATGGTTGTGAACGGCAACCGCCAGAACCTTTTTCGCCGCCTCCTGACCGACGACATACTGATCGAGTTGCCGCCGGATTTCTGCCGGTTTGGGTACTCGAAGACTAGTCGTTTGGCGTCTGGCGTCCTCGTTTAGCTCCTTGTCCAGGATGCCTTTACAAACATTGATGCAATTGTCACAAATATAGACGCCCGGACCGGCAATCAGCTTGCGTACCTCCGCATGGCTTTTTCCGCAGAAAGAGCACATGGTGAGGTTAGATGCGCGAGCCATATTTTATCGTTTATCCGTCTAAATATTAACTTCGTCCAGTTAGATAAAGCCTTAAGCGGGCAATGAGCTTTCGGTCGCCGCCGGTAACTGTTCCGGCAGGACATCTTTTCTGGATTTCACCACTTCGTCGACCAGCCCATAATCCTTGGCCTGCTGCGCAGTGATCCAATAGTCACGATCAGAATCACTTTGAATCTGTTCATCCGTTTTGCCGGTATGGTGCGCGAGAATGCTGATCAACCGTTTTTTCAGCTTGTACATATACTCCACCGTACGTTCAACGTCACTGGCGGTCCCTTGAGCACCTCCAGAGACCTGGTGGATCATGATATCGGAGTTGGGCAAAGCGTACCGCTTACCTTTGGTGCCGGCGGTCAAAAGAATTGCCCCCATGCTGGCCGCTACGCCAATGCAATAAGTCGCTACATCACAGGTGACATACTGCATCGTATCGTAGATCGCCAGACCGGCCGTCACCGATCCGCCCGGTGAATTAATGTAGATATTGATGTCCCTCTTGGGATCTTCCATCTGGAGAAAAAGCATCTGCGCGACGACTAGATTTGCGACATGATCATCGATCGCGGTGCCAATGAAGACGATTCGATCCTTCAGTAGCCGGCTATAGATGTCGTAACTCCGTTCGCCTCTTCCGGTTTGTTCAATGACCATCGGAACGAGTAGGGACTGCGGCGATTTATAGGTGGTGCTGGACATTTTTTTAGAGCCTTTTAATCAGCTGTTCACGACTTCTTCGGGAGTGATTTCGACGTTAGCATTCGAAGTTAGGAAATCAAGAACCTTGACGATCTTCACCTCTTCGCGGACCTCCCCCAAAGCTTGCTTACTTTCTAGGTCCGACATCATTTTTTCGAACTTCACCCGATATTGATTGGCCAGCATCCGCACTCGTTCCCGGAGTTCCTGCGGAGTCACCTCAATCCCTTCTTTTTCGGCGATTCTGATCAGGATGAAGTTAGCCTTCAACCGGTCACGGGCGTTGCGAGCCGCGGCGCTGATTATATCTTTCTGGTTTTCCCTGAGAACGTCTTCGCTGATCCCTCGCATCTGATTATGCTGCACTATCTCGGACATGATCCGGCGAGTCTCATCCTTGACGAAACTTTGAGGCAACTCACACTCCACATGGGAGGCGAGATAATCGATGACTTGCTTTCGCAGGAGCGAATCTCGCTTAGTCTGCTTATCGGCGACCAATTGTTCTTTTAACGCCTCTTTCAATTTTTCCAGCGTAAATCCCTCGGCGACCTGGGTGGCCAATTCGTCGCTGAGTTCCGGGAGATGCATGCTCTTGAGGCCTTTCAGAGTGACCGTAAAGTGTAACGTCCGCTTGGCCAGTTCGGGGCCCGGATAGTCATCCGGAATTGAAAGATCGAACTCCCGCTGTTCAGTCGTTTGCATCCCGACCAACTGATCGCTGAAACCTTTCAATAACGTGTTTTCGTCCAACTTGATCCAGAAGTCGGTACCGCCCGCTAGCATTTTGGGGGCTTTCGGCTCGACCTCCAGTAAAGGGCTTCCGTCCAAGGTCGCCGCATAATCAATCACGGCATAATCATGCATTTCCAGAGCGCGCCCTTCCACATCCGAAAAAGTGGCGTGGCGTTCTTGCAGGGTGTGCAGAGCCGCCTCCAGGTCCTGCTCGGTGACCTCATTCGGCGGCACCTTCACGGTGATTCCTTTGTACTCCGGAAGTTCGAATTCGGGAGAGGTGATTAAGGTCGCGGTGAACCGCAGGCTTTTTTCGGGGGTGAACTCGACAGCTTCGACTTCAGAAATCGACAATACTTTGAGGCCTTTCTCGCGAATCGCTTCACGAGTGGTTTCGGTCACCAGTTTTTTGGTCAGTTCCTCCTGGATCTCCTTGCGGAATTTTGCTTCGACCACATTCTGCGGGGCCTTGCCCTGGCGAAATCCCGGAATGCGAGCGGCCTGCCGAAATTCTTTAACCACTACGTTCCATTCCTTGGTAACCAAATCCGGCGGCAATTCGATATGCAAAGAGGCAATACAATTTGGCAAATTTTCAACTTCAACGTTCATGAAATTCCTCGAAACCTTCAAGCCTAGTGCGGATCGAAAAGCCGCGCAACGACATGTCTTGGAGTTTTAAGTTTGCCCTTCAAGGTAGCTTTTCCCACCTCGACAAACCGGACGCTCCTTTTCCACCGTTCAGGCGGGACTTAAAATCCGATATCTGTGATCCAACGCTCCACTTTGGAGCTCTCGACAGGTCCAACCACTCCAAGCCCCATTCGCTGTGGAGCGAAACAAAGATTTGCCACCTCTTGGATCTGTTCGGAGGTGACCTCCTTAAACTTGGCCTGAACTTCTTCAGGATCCACGACTTTATCGTAAGCAATCAACGATTCTCCCATCCACATGATCTGATTGGTCGTGCTTTCCAGACCTAGTTCATTCTGACCGATGGTGTATTCCTGAGCTTGGCGAAGCTCCTTTTTACTCGGCGGTTTGTGGAGGAGTTTGCCGAGTTCCCGGTGAATGGCGCGCAAAGCACTGCGAAGCTTTGCCGGTTCCAGTCCTACGCAAATACTGACCAGGCCGGAGTCCTCCAGAACCAAGGTGCCGCTGTGGACAGAGTAACAGAAGGCGTACCGTTCCCTGAGCTGCTGAAACAGACGCGAACTCATGTTCTCCCCGAGAATCACACTCAAGAGTTTCATGGCGTGCCGGCGGTCATCTGTTCGGCTCATGGCATGATAGCCCAACGCCAAATGAGTCTGTTCCGTCTCGTCTTTGGCGACCAAAACACGCTGCTCCCGCTTTACTTCGTTCCAGCGCTGAAAGGCCGGAGCCCGTCCGCGAGGCAATTTTTTCAACTTACTGCGGAAGCTCTTGACGACTTCGTCGTGGTTACAACGGCCCGCGACAGTCACCACGGTGCTGAGGCCGTTATAGTTTTCGGCGATAAATTTCAGCAAATGCTCTCGCTTAATCCTGGAAATTGATTCCACCGAACCGGTGAGCGGACGACCCAAAGCGTGCCGTGGCCACATGGCCTCGGTCAGCAATTCCTGAGAAAACTGTCCCGGCTGATCCTTGTACATGAGGATCTCTTCACGAATGACGTCTCTCTCCCGCTCGATTTCCTGCTCCGCGAAGAGGGAGTTGACGTACATGTCACAGAGCACATTGGCCAGAGTAGGCATGTGCTGAGCAGCGGCTTTGGCGTAAAGACAGGTGTGATCTTCCGTCGTGAAAGCGTTGACGAAACCTCCAAGCCCTTCGACTTCCTCGGTGATATCCCGCCCCGTTCTTTTGGCGGTGCCTTTGAAAAGGAGATGTTCCAGGAAATGCGAAATTCCACAGAACTCTTCCGGTTCATGTCGGCCGCCCACCGCGATCCAGAGACCGACGCTGACACTTTTCATCTCGGGCATCTCGCGCGTGGCGATCCTAACTCCGTTTTCCAAACTCGTTGTCCGGTACTGCATTCTACATTCAGGCCAAGTTTAAAGAATCAGGTTAAGACGTGGGCATATCCAAAACTAAGAATTAACCTCCCTTATATTCATCATTTTTTCCGCTAAAGCCAAATCTCTGGGAAAAGTAATCTTAACATTCCAATCAGTATTCTGCAGCAAACGAACAGGGTACCCTGCTTCCTGCAGCGCTGAAACCTCATCGGTGACGGAGCGCCCAGAGTCAATAATTCGTTTGTAAGCCTCAAGCAACCAGTCGAAGCGAAACACTTGCGGAGTCTGCATCGCCCACAGCGCAGAACGGTCCACGCTGCCATTCACTTGCTGCTGGGAATTCGCCCTTTTAATGGTTTCCACGACTGGAGCGGCGAGAGAGACCGCCCCGCAGTCTCTGGCCAAGCTGACGCTCTGACGGATCAGCTCCGAAGAGACCAGCGGTCGGGCCGCATCGTGAACCGCGACGATCTCGCAGGATCCCGCCAATTGAGAAATACCATTCCAAACTGAGACATGTCTTTCGGATCCACCGGCGACCAAACGCGAAACTTTGGTAAATCCCGAATCCTCCACCAGCTTTTGAAACTCGGGACGGCGATCGTCCCGAACGACCAGAATCACTTCGTCAATTTCATCGCATCGCTGGAATCGGTCAATCGAATGGGCCACCACTGGCTTATCGCCCAGAAGACTCCATAATTTATCAAAACCCATCCGCTGACTGCTGCCAGCCGCTACAATAATCGCGGAAACCATAGGAAGAAGTTGTCAGTGTCAGTGGAGACAGTTGCCAGTGTCAGTTCTCAGTTGTCAGTGGGGGACCAGCGGTTTCATCGATACTCCTGTACTCGAATCTGACCAGTCGGTGACAGTTCGTTCATGTCAGGATAGCGAGACATCGTTCTCAGAAGGCTTCATTGAGAGGTTCCGTACTGGCAACCGACAACTGACACTGACAACTAATTCATCCGAGCGCTTTCTGAACGGCTTGGCTGAGCTTTTTCCCCTCGACTCGCCCCGCCGCTTTTTCGGTGACAATCTTCATCACCGCCCCCATTTGCGCTTTAGAGGTGGCCCCGACTTCCGCGATGGCGTGTTTTACCAGCTCCTCGATTTCATCTTCTCCAAGGGGCTTCGGAAGATATTCCCTTAAGAACTCTATCTCTTTACGTTCCTTGGCCGCCAGCTCCGGGCGCCCTCCTTTTTCGAAGCTCTCGATGGAATCCTGCCGTTGTTTAACTTGTTTTCTAATGACGGTGAGCGCTTCGGCATCCGCCAGTCCACTGGTCGCTCCACGTTTCTCGATTGCGGCATTTGTCAGGGCAGATTTTACCATCCGCAAGACTGCCAGCCGTTCAGCGTCCCTGGAACGCATGGCGTCTTTCAGGTCGGTATCGATCTCTTCCTGGATAGTCATAAAACCTATTTTATCCGGGTCAGGTCTCTCCTGCAAATCAGGCGCCCCGTCAATCGTTGACCTGTCAGCCATGGAGATACGACCTCAGCGAAGAAGACCAGGTTCTGGAGAGTTGCTCGGAAAATGGGTCGAACCAAGGTTTTCTCTGGTAAATCCCGGCGAGTCAGCCGAAGGTGCCGCGTGATTCGTCCGGCAGTTCTGTTCGCTCTCCTGATCCTGAGGTGGAGCTCTTTGGTTGAGTCGCGTGGAGCAGTCGAATTGCCCTATGCCCAAGTGTTCAAGGGCGAATCCGCGTTTGCCGAGTTGGTGCAGAAAGCGGGGAGCGAAAATTGGCGAGCGTTGCCGATCGGCCAACGGACAGCAGCGGTCGGGTTGGCCCTTTTGGGAACTCCGTACGCCAACTATACGCTGGAAATCGATAACCGGACAGAATCGCCGTCAGTTAACTTACGCGGCGTAGATTGTTGGACCTATTTCGAAATCTCGCTCGGGTTCGCGCGGATGCTGGAGCTTAAAACGGGTAGTTATTCGCCAGCCGATCTCCTGGCGATGATTGAACTCGATCGTTACCGCGGCGGCCAGTGCAACGGAAAGTACACCTCAAGGCTGCACTATCTCGAGGATTGGATCTATGACAACGAGCGTCGGGGCTTGGTGACGAATTTAACACGGTCGCTGGGAGGCGTTCCGATGCGTGGACGTTATCTCAACGAGATGAGTAAGGATTGGCGCGACTCGCGATACCTGCGCAACAATCCTGAGTTGGTGCCGGAGATGCGGCAGATCGAAGACCGGATCTCAAGCCGCACCATCTACCATATCCCGAAAAGAGAGGTCCCGGGAATCGAATCCAGAATTCAGGACGGCGACGTTATCTGTATCAGTGGAAATGGGCCGGAAGGTTTCACCGAACATGTCGGTTTGGCCTATCGCGATCGGGCGGGTGTTTTGCGCTTCATGCACGCCTCGAAGGACGCCCGGAAGAGTGATTGTCGACGTGCCCCTTCATAGCTACCTTTACCGATATCGTAAGTTTGCCGGAATCATGGTCGTCCGCCCACGGGACGTTTCGCCATCCGCCAGGTCCGAAATCATCGCGACGCGTTAGATTTTTCAGGATCGGTCGCTCCACGCGAAGATTTGCCCATCCCAGGTGCCGCACGTGCAGGGAGCAAACTTTCGATTGCTAAGTGTTCAAATGAGTATATGCATTCCTTTCCATGGCAAGCGATCCGATGAAGAAAGCGACGCGGGGCCGGGGCGCAAACATCAACCCGGCCAATCGGTTTGAAGCGTTGCATTATGAACTGGAGGATTGGTGTGAACCGGACGTGGAATCGAAAACGGTCCGTACCCAATTTTTGCGGGACGATTCCCAGAGTATCATTTCTTACAACAACAGTCCTGACGTTGGCTTTGATGCCAGCATAAATCCATACCGGGGGTGTGAGCACGGCTGCGCATACTGTTACGCCAGACCGACTCACGAATACTTGGGATTTTCCGCCGGGATCGACTTTGAAAGTCGCATTCTAGTGAAACCAAACGCGGCCGAACTTTTGTTCACCGAGTTGGGAAAACGCTCGTGGAAACCGCAGCATCTGGCCCTGAGCGGAGTTACCGATGCTTACCAGCCGATCGAACGAAAACTGCAAATAACGCGGTCCTGTTTGCAGGTCCTGGCAGAATTTCGCAATCCGGTCGGGATCATTACCAAGAACCATTTGGTCACCCGAGATGCGGACCATCTGAGGGAATTGGCCAGAGTAAACGCCGCCGCCGTCACGTTATCGATCACCACACTCGATCCGAAGCTGGCTCGGATCCTGGAGCCGCGCGCGTCGAGTCCTTCTCAGCGACTCGAGGCCGTTGCCGTACTGCACCAAGCTGGGATTCCGGTCGGAGTCAACGTTGCTCCCATCATTCCCGGTATCAACGACCACGAAATTCCAACTATCACGGCGGCGGCGGCCAAGGCCGGCGCGCAGTTCGCTTCTTACACCATCATTCGACTCCCGCTGACGGTGGCACCCGTTTTTGTGGCTTGGCTCGAGAATCATTTTCCAGAACGCCAAGAGAAAGTTTTAGGTCGAATTCGTTCCATGCGGAACGGAAAATTGAATAACACCGATTTTGGTTCTCGAATGCGCGGTGAGGGACCCTTTGCGCAACAGATCGACGATATGTTTCAGGTTAGCTGCCGACGGGCAGACTTGAACCGGACGCGGACCGATCTTAGCACCGCAGCATTTCGCCGGGTTTTGCCGAATCAGCTGGATCTCGCGCTTTGACGGCTTGATGATCACTAGCCTGAGTGAGGGATTTGAGGTGACCTGGATCCAGGGACTGGCGCCTTGCACTTGACCGGAGCTTGGCGCGAGTTAGTGGTGCCTCATGCGTTCGCTCGCCCTGCTGTGGATTCTGGTTCAGATTTTAGCCTCGGCCTCAAGCGCTGGAGAGGCTCCCGATGCAGCATGGTCGCGCCTGCAAGGACTTCGCGAGCGCGCGAACGAAAAAGTGCCGATTGGAACCAATGCGGTCGAGTTCTATTCCGGGAGGGAAAAAGCGCTGCACGACGCTGCTGCGGAATTCGTGAAACAGTTTCCAAACGATGCTCATCAAGCAGAGGCGATGCTGTGGAGAATTCAAACGACGAATTACCCGGATCTTGCCGAACAACGGGTCACTCTCCTGCGACAGAACGAAAAAGACGCCGCCACCATCGTCGATAATGGGGCATGGCCCGCAAATCTACGATTTCAAATTCAGCGAACTATTCTTGCTCAGTGGTTGGATCAACCCGAGGTGATCACCACCTCCGGAGTAGCCGTTGAAATCGAGGATCGCCTCGCTGACCTGGTTCGGAAGAACCCGGGGGAAACACTCATTTCCTTCCAATTGGCAAGGGTGGATTTGATGCTCCGCTTCGAACCGGAAAAAGGGAGAGCTCTCTTACAAGAGCTAACCCAAGCGTCCGATGCAAAACTGGCAGACGCGGCGAAGCTCCGTCTGCTGAAGGAGGCAGATGGTCGGCAAACCGGTGAATCTTCAATTCACGGCCGTGGACGGCTCCGCGATCGATCTTCAGGGCTTGCGCGGCAAGATCGTCCTGATCGATTTCTGGGCTACTTGGTGCCCTGACTGTCTTCGCGACATGCCCGCCATTCGCCAAATTTATCAGAAGTACAAAGACAAAGGGTTCGCCGTCATTGGGATATCGCTCGATAAAGACGCTCAAGCTCTCTCCAATTTTGTTGCTAGAAAATTAATCCCTTGGCCCCAGTATTTCGACGGGCAGGGATGGGGGAACGAGTTTGCGACGAAATACGGCGTCCGCGCGATTCCGGAAATGTGGTTGATCGATCAACGAGGAGACTTAGTGAGCACCGATGTTTCTGCCGGAAAGTTAGATCAGAAAATCGATCAACTGATCCAGACGGGCGATCAACTGAGTCGGAATTAGTACAGTGCCAGTTGTCAGTGTCAGTTATCAGTTGTCAGTGAGCTGGTCCCCTCGAGGTGAGCACCCAGTTTTTATGAGAGAGTCACTTGCTCGGTCAATCATCTCACAGGAAAAGTTGCCAGTGTCAGTTCTCAGGAGCAGACGGCTCTCTCATGAAGCTTGATGCTCACTTCGAGGGGACCAGCTCACTGACAACTGACAACTGGCACTGGCAACTTCTTGATTCACCCCCTAAAGTTCGCCAGCATGAGCGATGGAACTCCCGCAATCGGGGTAATAGGCGGCAGCGGCTTGTATCGGATTGAAGGCTTGGAAGAGCCAGAAGAGTTGATCGTCGAAACGCCTTTCGGTCTGCCCTCCGACTCTATTGTCTCTGGTTATCTTCATGGTCGCCGGGTCTATTTTTTACCGAGGCACGCCCGCGGGCATCGACTGCTGCCGACGGAGTTGAACCACCGGGCGAACATTTTCGCTCTCAGATCGCTAAACGTTCGCTGGATCTTCAGCGTCGGCGCCGTGGGCAGCCTGCAGGAGCAGTATCGGCCGAGAGACATTGTGCTCCCCGCACAATTCTTTGATCGGACTAGCCGCCGGTCGGAGTGGACCTTTTTCGGAAACGGGATCGTGGCCCACATCGGATTTTCTGATCCAGTGAGCGCGGATCTGAGAGCGATCATCAGCCAGGAGGCCTCAAACCTGGGTTATACCGTTCACAATGGAGGAACCTACGTGAACATGGATGGACCGGCGTTCTCCACCCGCGCGGAATCGGAATTTCATCGCAGAATGGGTTTCGATATCATCGGGATGACAAATCTCCCCGAAGCCAAGCTGGCGCGCGAAGCCGAGATTTCGCTTGCCTCGATCAATTTCGTAACCGATTACGACTGTTGGAAAACAGAGGATGAACCAGTAAGCGCTCAAACGGTGATTGGGCACTTGGTGGCAAACGCGGAAGCGGCTCGAAAGATCCTACCAAAGGTCATCGAAAAAATTCCTCGGGAAGCGAACTGGCCGGAACATCGGGTTCTCGATTTCGCCTTGGTAACCGATCGCAAGCTTTGGCCGGAAGCGACGGTGAAAAAACTGGAAATTATTCTTAAGCGGTTTTTGTAAAAGTATGCGTTTTGGAGCTGGACTACTCCCCCTATTTTTAACCGTTCTGGCTGCTGGGGCCCAGGACTCCAATACGACTCCCAGCCCGTCTCCATCTCCGGCTAAGCTGGCTACCTACTCTCAGGTGCGGGTCGATCAGCCTTATATCGCGATGACTTTCGACGATGGCCCCAGCTCCGAGAATACTCCCCGTTTATTGGAGATGTTGAAGCAGCGCAATATCAAAGCCACCTTCTTTTTGATCGGTGAAAACGCCGCCGCGAATCCAGATCTGGTTCGCCGGATTCTCGCGGAAGGGCACGAAATTGGGAATCACTCGTGGACTCATCCCCAACTCTCCAAACTCTCCGACGACCGGGTAACCGCGGAGATCACCAAGACTCAGGATGCGATAAAAGACGCCAGTGGATATACTCCGACCCTACTTCGCCCACCCTACGGCGCGATTACGGCTCGACAACGGGAATGGATAGAGAACCAGTTCGGCCTGAATATCATTCTTTGGTCGGTGGATCCGCTGGATTGGAAACGGCCGGGAGCCTCGGTCATCACCCAACGCATTTTGAGCCAGGTCCGACCCGGAGCAATCATTCTCTCGCACGATATTCACAAGCAAACCATCGATGCGATGCCGGCCACGCTGGACGGATTAATTTCCAAGGGCTATAAATTCGTCACGGTGACCCAGTTGATCGCGATGAATCAGCCGAAGCCGCCTCCCAGCGCAACGCCAGAGCAGCAACGGCCGCGCTCGGCAAAAACCCGGAAGGGCGGCGCACCCGCTGAGGCGGGAAACTCACCGCCGACTAAACCCCGAAAAAAGTTCCGGTCCCAGCGGCACGCCCACTCCAGCCGGAGGGCATCTGTAGGCGAACGCGCCGATCATGGTCGCTGAGAAATACCTCGAACTTCGTTCTAAACTCGGGACTACCCTCGGGTCTTTAATCGGTCTCGCGCATCAAATCGGGGCGCCGGACGACACTCTGCGCAACCTGCAAAACCTGGTGACGAACCTTGGCCAACCATTCCTGTTCGTGGTGGTGGGCGAGGTCAAAGCTGGTAAATCGTCCCTGCTCAACGCTCTTTTTGGTCGCGATTTTTGCAAAGTGGATGTCCTGCCGGCGACCGACCGGATTTACGAGTTCAAATATGGGGAAACGGACTATGACGTTCAGATTTCTGATCAAATCACCGCCCTCCATCGGAACATCGACTTTCTCAAAGACTTCAACATCGTCGATACTCCCGGGACAAATACGATTGTCGCGAACCACCAGGAAATAACCGAAAACTTTGTTCCGATGGCGGATCTGATCGTGTTTGTTTTCGCGGTCACGAATCCGTGGGCGGCCTCAGCTTGGGATTTTTTGCGATTGATCGGGCAACAATGGAAGAAAAACATCGTATTCGTGGTCCAGCAGGCCGATCTCAGGGACCCACACGAAGTCGAGATCGTGGCCAAACATCTCGATCAGACGGTCTTGCAAATTCTCGGAGCTAGCTGTCCAATCTTCTCCGTCTCCGCCAAGAAAGCCTTCCTGGCGAAAACCTCGCCAGACGTGGACCGGGACAAGTTGTGGAAAGAGAGCCGTTTCGGCGAGTTGGAAGATTGGATTACCGAAACCGTTTCCCAAAGCGCAAAACGCGGGGGCAAGTTGCGTTCGGTCGCGCAAACGGCGCAAGTTCTGACTGGCGGTTTGCGGGCACGTCTGCAGGGGTCGTTGGAGATGCTAAAATCAGACCAGGAGAAACTGGCCTCCATCCGGAGCAGTTTTGAGTCGCGGAAGGTTCAAACCCAACGGCAAGTGGGAGGATTTATCCGGGAGATTGAACAAGCGTATGACGCATGCCGCGAGCGCGGTGAAAAGATTTTAGAGGAACGACTAACCATCGGACAGACCTTCAAAATGGTTTTTTCAGGGGCCCGATGGGAAAAAGACTTTCAGGATAAGGTCGAAACCGAGGTCAAAAAAGAAGTCCAGAGCAAAATCGAACATGCTCTCAGCCTGCTGGAATCGGACCTCCGGTCGATGTGGCAAGATCTTCAGGACAAAGTGAGCGTCCAGTTTAATCCGGAAACCAAGAAACAAGTCCGGGCCGTGATGCCGGGGTTTCTGACCCAGCGACAAGAGGTGCTGCAGCGGCTTCAACTCACCTTGCTGGAGCAAATGTCCGACGCCAAGATCAAAGAACAGTTGCAAAGTTTGTTTGGTGAAACCACTCGCTGGTTGCGAGTGCCGACGGGGGTGGCGGCCGCGGGCGGAATAGCCACCATCATCGCCGCTTTGACCCACACCGCGCTACTGGACGTCACCGGCACCGTCGCCGGCTTGGCGGCGCTGACCGGCACCCTTTATGCCGTTTGGCGTCGCAGAAAGATCCTGCACCAGTATCGGGCTGAGATGAACATCAAACGGCGGGATCTGACCCGAGCTGTGGAATCTCAACTGAAACACGCCATTGAGGCGTTTTATCACGAAGTCGGTTTGACCTTCTCTCCGCTGGAAAGCTTCTGCGAAACTGAATCCAAACGCCACGAGCCGTTGAGGGAGCGGATCGTGAGCCTCGACGACGCCATTGGCGCCATCAAGCGTCAGCTTGGTTGAGGCGGTTTTGCGCATTTCCTTGCGATGAGTCGATTCTACCGGCGATTGATCAGCGCAGTAGCGATGTGGGCCATCGCGTTGGCAGCGATATTCTCCGGCAACGAGATGGTTTTTTTGCTGCTGATCGGTTCGCTCGGATTGGCCGGACTTTGGGAATATTTCCGGATGATAGAACAATCGGGGACCCGGTGTTTTACCGCGTTTGGGATGGCGTGCGGCGCTGCCTCTTTCATTGGTAGTTTCTTCGCCCTCCGCACCTACAGCCAGACTGCCGCCTACGATTTCGAGAATATTGTTCTGCTGGTGTTCCTGTTTGGGGTCTTTGCCCGTCAGATGTTTCGCCCGAGTGGAAAAACGGCCCCGCTCGAGACGATGGCCTATACGTTATTTGGCCTGTTGTACGTGGCTTGGTTATTCAATTTCATGACCAAGATCGTTTATGTGATTCCCAGGACAGCCCAGGGAAATACCCTGGGCCAATTCTACGTGCTTTACCTGGTCGTGGTGACGAAATTCGCGGATATGGGCGCCTACTTGGTGGGCAGCCGGATCGGGCGGCACCAAATGATGCAGCACATCAGCCCGTCCAAAACCTGGGAGGGATTTGCCGCCTCCCTGGTTTTTGCGGTCACCGCCAGTTGCCTGATGATCTTTTTGATGCCTCATCACCTGGCTTGGTTAAACTTTTTTCACGGGGCCATCCTCGGCGTCCTGATCGGGTTCACGGGGGTGGTGGGAGACCTGGGAGAATCAATCATCAAGCGAAGCACCGGAGTGAAAGACTCGGGAGCATTGTTGCCCGGGATCGGGGGAATGCTGGACCTGATTGATAGCTTGCTATTTACTGCCCCTTTACTGTTTTTCTACCTGCGATTTTTAGTTCGATGAGAAAACGCCGGGTTATCCTCCTCGGGTCGACGGGATCGATCGGAACGAGCGCCATGAAGATTGCGGCGGCCATGCCGAATCGGATGGAGATCGTCGGGATGGCTGCTCACCGGAGCGCCAAAAAATTGGCGGAAAGTGCCAACCTCTTTAAGCCGGAAGCGCTTTGTCTGGTGGATCCTACTTGCCTGGAGGAATTGCGGTCGGCTTTGACTTACAAACCAAAGATATTCACGGGTCCAGATGGGCTGATTGAACTATCAAGTCTCCCCAGCGCCGACATGGTTCTCGTGGCCATCGTTGGCATCGCGGGACTTCGCCCGGCCTTGGCGGCGATCGACTGCGGGAAAGATTTGGCGATCGCCAGCAAGGAAATCCTGGTCATGGCTGGCGAGATTGTCATGAGCCACGCCCGAGCAAAGAAGGTGGCCATTCTGCCGGTCGACAGCGAGCACAACGCCATCTTTCAATGCCTGGAAGCTAAACGGAGCGAAGAGATCCAAAATCTCATCTTGACGGCCTCTGGGGGTCCGTTTCGTCAATTGCCGGCTGAGCGGTTGGAAACTGTCACCAAGTCAGAGGCTCTCCGGCATCCCACTTGGATCATGGGCCAAAAAATCACCATTGATTCAGCTACCCTTTTCAACAAAGGACTCGAGATGATTGAGGCCCGTTGGCTCTTCGACGTGCCGATGAGCAGGGTGCAGGTGGTGATTCATCCACAAAGCATTGTTCATTCGATGGTCGAATTTGTGGACGGCTCGATCCTTGCGCAGATGAGCCATTCTGATATGTGTTTCCCGATCCAATACGCCGTGACCTGGCCAGACCGAATACCCACCAGCTTAAAGCCGCTCCGCTTAGCGGAAATTGGAAAACTCGAGTTCGAAGAACCCAGGTACACTGCCTTTCCCGCCTTGAATCTGGCGCGACGAGCCGGTGAAGCCGGGGGTGTCCTTCCGGCAGTTTTGAACGCTGCTAACGAAGTTGCAGTCCAAGCTTTTCTGGACGACCAGATTCCCTTCGCGGAGATCTGGCGCCTAGTGCAAAACGCAATGGACCATCACTCAAATTTGGCGAGACCGACCCTGGATGATATAATGCGAGCAGACAAAGAAGCCCGGGAGTTCGTACGCAGTGCTTTAGTTTAATCGCTAGTTTATGATTTTGAACATCTTTCGTGTCATCCTCACGATTGCTGAGGTCCTATTAATTTTTAACCTCCTCATCATCGTCCATGAGCTGGGGCATTTCCTGGCGGCTCGCTGGCGGGGGTTGCACGTGGACAAATTCGGGATCTGGTTTGGACGTCCAATCTGGAAAAAAACCGTCAAAGGGGTCGAATACAGTCTCGGTTGGATTCCGGCCGGAGGTTTTGTCCTCCTGCCGCAGATGGCCCCAATGGAGAGTGTCGAAGGGAAATCCGGGACAGCCCGAGAAGATCTGGCTCCCGTTAGTCCGCTGGACAAAATCATTGTGGCTTTCGCCGGACCTTTTTTCAGCTTTTTGTTGGCCTTGGTATTTGCAGTGATTGTCTGGGCCGTTGGTAAGCCGACCGCGCAAGCCGATGCCACCACGACCGTCGGCTACGTGGCGCCCGGAGAACCAGCCGCCAAAGCTGGTTTTCAGCCCGGGGATGTCATCCTCGAAGTAGACAACCACCCGGTCTCACGTTTTGCCGGGATGGTAGACAGCATCACTTGGTACGTGGTCCGGAGCGAAGGAGAAACGATTCCTTTCAAGATTCGGCGGGGAGATAAAACCTTGACGCTCGTTTCTAGTTATACGCGTCCGGAAACCCGTGGCTGGGAAAGGCGATCGCTTCGCCAGGTCGGGATTGCTCCAGCAATAACGCCCATCGTGTTCAAGGTCGCGGAGGGCTCAGTCGCCGCGCAAGCCGGCATCAAGCCAAACGACGAGATCGTTGCCGTCGGCGGGGAGAGACTTTACCACCCGCAGCACCTTCTCGAATGGGAACAGTCAAATCCCGGGAAGTCCTTACCATTGACCATCTTACGGGATGGTAAAACGATTGAACTGACGATGGCCCCGTCGCGACCGACGGTTTCTGCGGTTATCAAGAATAGTCCGGCCGACGTGGCGGGACTCCAGGCCGGGGATCATATCCTCGCTTTGGACGACGTCCCGATTTACGACCCCACGGAAATTATCAAACGGGTCGAGACTAATCCAAAAGTCGCTTTCTCCTTGGTGGTCAGCAACGGTTCTGGAGACCGGACGGTGCGGCTTCTCCCAGCCACGCCCGACGGCCAAGAGAAACCGATCATTGGCATCGGCTTTGCCGGGGACTCGGATGGAATCGTCTGGGACGGAGGCGGAACGATGACCGTGGTTCATATTTCTCCGATGGAACAAATCTACGCGGCCGTGGAAACCATCGGTAATACGCTCGGCGCACTTTTATCGCCGCAGTCCGACATCAAACTTCAACACATGAGCGGCCCGATCATGATCATGCAGACCTACTATCGTCTGTTTGACAGCGATTTTGGCTGGCAGCTCGCACTCTGGTTCAGCGTGGTTTTCAACGTCAACCTGGCGATGATCAATCTGCTGCCCATCCCCGTCTTGGACGGAGGGCACATTGTATTGGCGTTGATCGAAGGAATCCGGCGCCGGCCGATCAATATCCGTGTCCTGGAGGTCATTCAAAGCGCCTGCGCTCTTCTGTTAATTGGATTTATGCTCTACGTCTCGTTTTACGACGCGCAAGATCTACCCTGGAATTCTAACCATAAAGCGAAATTCAGCGTGCCGGCCAGGCCAGCTCCACCCGAAAATCAATGAGCCCTGCTCCATTTTGCTCAGATCCCTTTAACTACCGCCGCCGATTAACCCGCGAGGTCATGGTCGGGAAAGTGGGGGTGGGAGGAGATCATCCGATCCGGGTGCAATCAATGATCACCTGCGATACGATGGACACCGAAGCCTGTATTCGGCAGACCATGGAACTGGCAGCCGTTGGGTGCGAGATCGTTCGGATCACCGCGCCAACCGTTAAAGACGCGCAGAATCTTCAATCCATCAAAAAGGGATTACTGGAGCGGGGTTGTGATGTTCCGCTCGTCGCTGACATTCATTTCAAGCCGGAAGCCGCCATGGAAGCGGCTCGCTGGGTCGAGAAGGTCCGGATTAATCCTGGGAATTATGCCGATTCCAAAAAGTTCGCAGTAAAAGAATACAACGACGAACAATATCTGGCCGAGTTAGACCGGATTCGTGAGCGATTTGCACCCTTGGTACGACTTTCCCAGGAACGTGGCATCAGCCTCCGGATCGGGACCAATCACGGTTCCCTGAGCGACCGGATCATGAATCGTTATGGGGACACCCCATTGGGGATGGTCGAGAGCGCCCTGGAATTTGCCCGGATCGCGCGGGATCTCCAATTCCACGCCTTCATCTTTTCCATGAAGGCGAGTAATCCCAAGGTCATGATCGCCGCTTACCGGTTATTGGTTGCCCGGTTGGCCCAAGCCGGTCCCGATTGGAATTATCCGGTTCATCTCGGAGTGACTGAAGCCGGTGATGGGGAAGATGGTCGAATTAAGAGCGCGATCGGAATTGGGTCGCTGTTGGCCGATGGCATCGGCGACACGGTCCGCGTTTCGTTGACGGAAGATAGTGTTCATGAAATCCCTGTCGCCCAAGCTCTCGTGGCCGAGTACAACCAACGCAGCAAGGTTCAGGACTCTGGAGTTCGATTCGATCGCCCTCTCTCTTTCAATCCCTTCGCCTACGAAAAACGGGCCACGACGAAAATCGTCGCTAACGGAGTCGGGATCGGCGGCGAAGAGACCATTCGGGTACTGGTTCGCCAGCAAACTTTCAATGGCGTCGCCCATAAGCTCAACAAAATGGGAGATTTCCAACCCGAAGGCATCCTGGAATCAGCAAATGTGACAGCGGTGGATCCGACCGATTCCGAAGCGATTGCCGGACTGAATTCCTCGGTTGAAACTACCTTGGTGACCATCAGGGATGACGTCAATTTGCCGGTGATCACAGCTTATCGTTTACTGGCCAGCGCCTTGGAGGCGCGTCATCCGATTTTATTAAAGGACACCTTCTTCCCTTCGATCGATCAAAACCGCGATTTTCTGATGACGCTTATCGAATCGGCGACGAATCTCGGTGCGTTGCTCTGCGACGGAATTGGTGACGCCATCCTGGTACAAGGAGAGTTGGCCCCAGGGCAATCACTTCGACTAGCCTATAACATTTTGCAGGCCGCCGGCGCCCGCATCTTCAAAACGGACTACGTAGCCTGTCCGTCTTGCGGACGGACCCTGTTTGACCTGCAGAAGACCACCGCTCGGATCAGGTCCGCCACCAACCACCTAAAAGGGGTGAAAATCGCTATCATGGGTTGCATCGTAAATGGACCCGGCGAGATGGCTGATGCCGATTTCGGCTATGTGGGAGGTGCCCCCGGGAAGGTGAATCTTTACGTCGGCAAAAAGCCGGTGAAATTCAATATTCCAGAGGCCGAAGCTGTCGATCGTCTAGTCGACCTTATCCGCGAACACCACCGCTGGGTCGACTCTGTCTCTCAAGAGGCTCCCCCGTCCTTATTGGCGGCTACCGTCCTCTGATTTTTTGCGGAGCCAGTGAAAAGGCCGAAATTTTTCGCGAGAGCGACCTTTCGGGGACGGAGTGGGTTTGGCACGCTCAGAGTGTGACCTTACGGGGCCGTTCCCGGTGTCTTTGCTCCCGGGCAACGAATGCAGGAAATCAGTTGACCAGACCCAAGCGCGTCCTTCCTCTCCGACCGCCGCGATCCACTTATTATCCGGAGACCAACCAACCGACCAAACTGCTTTGTCGGCCGTCAGTAACCAAACCTGGCTTTTTCCCTGCGGAAAGGGCACGCAGTCGACGCGCCCATCCTCGCCACACGAGACAATCCAGTCTCCTTTCGACGACCAGGCTACTCGCCTGGCTCCTCCAACCCCGGAGAGATGCAGTTGGGCAGCAAAAACCGGCTCGCCCGTTTCTGCAGCATGGACCATGACCCGGCCATCCTGGTGAGCCGTGGCCATCCACTTGCCGCTGGGCGAGTAACGTACCCCGTTCACCTCGTCCAGGCCGTACCCGAACGGAGCCGCATAGTTTGGCAGCACATCCTGCCGGCGCCAGCGCAAAACTCCGGATTGCGCATCAAAGAGAAGTATCCGACTGCCGCCTTGGCCTGTCGTCACGGCAAATAAGCGTCCCTTCGGCGACCAATCGACGCCCAGACCGTCGCCATCAAGCTGAATCGAAGAGCGCAGATAACCCTGCACATCCCATTCTTTAGCGAGTCCGGTGTAATCAACCGCCATCAGCGAGGTCCCGTCCGGATTCCAGTCGAGATCTAATATCCATCCGCCTTGGAACAGTTTTTTTTGCAGAGTACCGCCCTGCCAGATCTGAACGGTGCCGTCCTTCCCGGCACAGGCCAATAACGTCCCGTCCGGGGACCAGGCCAAACCCCAGATCTCCTCTTGCCCGGTGTCCAATGTTTGTTCGACCGCAAAAGTTGGGGCGGCACAGATATAAATTGTGCCTCGCCCGCCGATGGCGAGAAACTGACTGTTGGGAGACCAGGCCAGGCTATAAAGACCTGAGTCAAGCTTGGATACCCAGCTAGGTTGGGGTGGATCCTGGTTCCGTTGAGGAAGCAGTTCTTGGCCGTCGGTTCGAATCGCGAATGGAAAGGCGATTAACAAAACCAAGATGTACTTCCCGACCATGAATAGTTGGCATAGCCGGGATCGTCAGATTTCGTACTCCACAAGATCCAACTGCAACCTGGGAATCAAAAAGTCCAATAACCGTCCGACAGATTCCTTCACTGATTCGCGATCGGTATGAATTGTGATTTCCGGATTCTCAGGTTCCTCGTAAGGGGCGTCAATCCCGGTGAAGTTCTTTATCTCACCCGCCCGGGCACGTTTGTAAAGGCTCTTCGGATCGCGCAATTCGCACACTTGCAGAGGCGCGGCAACATGGACTTCGATGAACTCGGCGCCATCGCTCTGAATAACGTTCCGCGCGCGCCCTCGATCCACCCGGTAAGGCGAGATCAACGAAGTGATGACCACCAGCCCGGCATCTGCCATTAGCTTCGCCACTTCCGCCACCCGGCGAATGTTTTCCACCCGGTCGTCCGGAGAAAAACCCAGGTTGGCATTCAATCCGTGGCGCATGTTGTCCCCATCCAGGACGGTCACTTGCATGTGCCGAGTGAACAGATTCGTTTCCAGCGCCCGAGCCAAAGTCGACTTTCCGGAACCGGATAAACCAGTTAGCCATATTACCATTCCACGATGACCGTTCCGCTCAGTCCGGGCTCTTTGATCGATCCGGCCTTCCGACCAAAAGAGATTGGTGCTCTGGATACGCTCGCGTTCAATGTAGGTCCCTCCGAAAATGATCCCGCCTCCCGCGACATCCTGTTCGTCCACCACCACAAAACGACCCGAAGTGTCAACCTTGTCATGGTTGTCCATGACCAGCGGTGAGCGCGCTTGAATCGTGACTTCAGCCACTTCATTCTTAACCACCGAGAGCCGCACTCCTGAAAAGGTATCGAGGGAAGTCGCATCAATCACCCGGTCAATCGACACCAGCTGGCACTCCATCTCTTGAGTCAGCAGTTTAACCTTGTACCGCTTGCCAAGGGAGAACGGTCTGTCACCCATCCAAAAAATACGCGCGCGAAAGCGTTTCGCTTCGATCGGAGTTTCGGTGTCGTGCGATCCGATATGACCCCGTTCGACAAATATTTGATCACTCAAGATGAGTCCGATGGACTCTCCAGCCGAGGCAAAATCCCTCAGCGGGGCGTTCCATCGTTCGATCGAAGCGACGCTGGAAGTTTTGTTGTGCGGCGAAAAAGCAATTAAGTCGCCAACTCGCATCGTGCCCGACTCGATCCTTCCGGCAATGATTCTGCGTTCGTCAAACCGATAGACATCCTGGACCGCAAACCGGAGTGGACCGTCCGCTTCTGAGCTCGGCGCTGGAAGCCGATCAAGGGCCTTCAGAAGGGTTGGACCGCTATACCACGTCGCTACGCCTTTCGATGGTTCAACCAGGTTCAGCCCATCCCGAGCCGAGATGGGAATAAATCTGATCGGGCGGACGCCGAGCTTCTCGAGAAAATCACGGTACTCATTTTCGATTTCCTGAAAAACCGCTTCGGAATAATCCACCAAATCCATCTTGTTGATCAAGACGATGACCTGATCGACCCCCAGCATGCTCAGGAGATAGGCGTGCCGTTTACTCTGCTCCTGGACGCCCTCGTTGGCCGCAATCAACAACAGCGCCGCAGAAGCGCTGGCCGCGCCGGTGACCATGTTCTTCAGGAATTCTTTATGCCCAGGGGCATCGATAATCACGTAAGAACGAGTCTCCGAATGGAACCAGATCTGGGAAACATCGATGGTAATGTTCTGATCCCGCTCCGCCTGCAGAGCATCCATCAGAAAGGCCCATTCGAATGGCATTCCCCGCCGTCGGCAAACGGCCTGAATCTGTTCGAATTTACCTTCCGGGAGGGAGCCCGTGTCATGTAAAAGCCGGCCTACCAAGGTCGATTTTCCATGATCGACGTGGCCAACAATGACAATCCGGAGCGCGTGAGCGTCGGTACTCGGCGCTAGGTCTGGCGTTCTCACATGTATCCGCTCGATCGCAGCCGCTCAAAGGCGTCCTCAGACTCCTGGTCCTGAGCCCGGGTACTGCGCTCTGAAACTCTGGTATTTCGCAGCTCTTCGATAATTTCGGGAACGTTCCGAGCCTCCGACTGGATCGGTTTCGTGCAGGGCGCGCAACCCAAACTCCGGTAACGCATCCCATTTCTGGACAGGTAAAGTCCAACCACCGGTATATTTTCTCGATCGATATATTCCCAAACGTTGACCTCCGTCCAGTTGAGCAACGGATGGATCCGAATGTGGGTTCCCGGATCAAAATCGGTCTTAAACTGATCCCATAACTCCGGAGGCTGATCCTTGAAGTTCCACTCGAAATTTTTGTCTCGCGGCGAAAAATACCGTTCCTTCGCGCGAGTTCCTTCCTCATCCCGCCGGATACCAACAATCACGGCCTGATAATCTTTTTCCTCAATAATGGATTGGAGGGCATCTTTTTTCAGCAGGCTACAGCATTCCACCCGGGTAATCCGACCGTTGGGAAAAGTCTCTCCGCGAGCCAATACTTCGCGATTCTGGCCAACCACTAAATTGAGTCCCCATTCTTTGGCCAGCCGATCCCGAAACGTAATCATTTCCGGAATTTTATAGCTGGTGTCCACGTGCACACAAGGAATCGGCACATGACCGAAAAACGCTTTTCTCAACAACCAAAGCATCACGCAGGAGTCTTTGCCGATGCTCCAGAGCATCGCCAACCGCTTAAATTTACGATAAGCCTCCCGCAAGATGTAAATGCTCTGATTCTCGAGCACATCGAGGTGTTCGTACCTGGATTCCATTGCCTAGATCTTATCCCCTAAAAATGTGTGAATTCCACATTCGTTCTTATCGAATCCAGTCCAGCGTCCGGCGCGCTCGTCTTGCCCCGAGATCACCACGCTGGTACATGGGTAGCAGCCGATACTCCGAAATCCCCGATCCATCAACGGATTATACGGAATTCCGTGCTGCCGGATGTAAGCCCACACTTGATCGCGGGACCAGCGGGCTAACGGATTAACCTTCAAGATGTTCTTCTCCCGCAACCGGTCGAACTCATAAAGTTCCAGAATTTGAACATCCGCCCTACCGGCCGACTGCTCGCGGCGCAATCCCGCAATCCAGGCGTCGAGCTGATTGAGCTTCTTTTGTAACGGCTCAACCTTTCGCAGAGTGCAACAAAGATCGGGATTACTCAACCAGAGTTCCGGAGCGATATCCTGGGCCTGCTGTTCCATCGTGCGCTCAGGAACCAGCGCCTCGATCACCAATCCAAAATAATCTTCCAGCCGACTCTTCAATTCCAGCGTCTCAGGAAAAAGTACTCCCGTGTCGATCGTGAAAACCGGCAGGGGCAGCCCGGCAGCGACAGCATGATGAATGGTGACCAATCCGGCGCCCTGAAAACTCGTCCCGATCGCCGCAGAACTTCCGAACTGCTCGTAAGTCCACTTTAAAATCTCGGTCGCCGAAGCCGATTCGAACTCCTGAGCCAAGGCGGTGACTTCAGAAGAGGTAAAAGAAAGAGCAGAGACCATTGAATACTTCTCTATATACAAATAGGGAATTCGCAAGGGGTTTATCCCTTTTTCTGTTTCCCGGCCCTGACGAAACTGCTCCGGACACGGGACGCCAGAGGGCGTCCCGTGAAGTCAGAAACTGGTCACGCCGCCAGGCTTTTAACCGCTTCGACCAGTTTTTCTGCGGTCATTCCTAGCTCGGTCATTACTTTCCCTCCGGGACCGCTCATTCCGAAGCGATCAATGCCGACCACTTTACCGTCCAGACCGACGAATTGGTGCCAGAGGACAGTGACTCCGGCCTCTATCGCGACCCGTTTCCGGCAGGATGGCGGTAAGACTTCATCTTGGTAGCTCTGATCCTGGCGCAGGAATCGTTCCGTACAAGGCACCGAAACCACGCGAACACCGTCGCCCAGCTGTTTGGCAGCGTTAAAGGCATGCTGAAGTTCACTCCCGGTCGCCAGAAGAATGGTCTCGAGCTTGCCGGTCTCTTTCTTGGCCACGTACGCTCCCTTCTGCACTCCTTCGCGCCTGCACTTCGACCGGCACTTCGTTCTGAATGGGAATGGCCTGGCGCGTCAAAGCGATTAGCGTTGGTCCGTCGGTCCGGGAAAATGCCGCCACAAATGCCCCTGCCGTTTCCTCGGGGTCGCCTGGTCGAATGACGTCCAGGTTGGGAATAACTCGAAGCCCGCTGACTGTTTCAACCGGTTGATGAGTCGGACCATCCTCGCCCACCCCGACAGAATCGTGGGTAAAGATATAAACCACCGGGAGCTTGGCTAGCGAGGCGAGCCGGATCGAAGGCCGGCAATAATCGGCAAACACCAGAAACGTGGCCCCGGAAGGCTTGAAAATGCCGTGATAGGCAATCCCGTTCATAATGGCGCACAT
The DNA here is from genome assembly GCA_963808535.1 of uncultured Verrucomicrobiae bacterium. Taxonomy (GTDB): domain Bacteria; phylum Verrucomicrobiota; class Verrucomicrobiia; order Chthoniobacterales; family JAFAMB01; genus JAFAMB01. The sequence continues at coordinate 28,222 of CAWEGF010000018.1, forward strand.
CCCATGCTCGCGAATGCCAAATCGAATGTTCCGCCCGGCCCGGTTCTCGGGATTGAAATCCTTATCGCTATTGATGTAATTCAAGGTCGAGCCGTACAGATCGGCACTTCCGCCGATAACCAGGGGCAACGCCTCTGCCACCGGCTGTAAAACATCACTCCCGGCCTTGCGAGTTGCGATCTTGCTGTCTTGCGGGAAAGCAGGGATCCGCGAAGACAGGTCTTTCGGGACTTCATGGTGGATTCCATGCTCCAAAAGGGTCGCCAAGTCAGAATTCGCTTTTTTCCAGGCACTGTATTTTTCCTGCCACTCGAGATAGCTCTTCTTGAGCACCTCTCGATGGCCGGCGAAATACTCGTAGACCTCCTTCGAGACATAAAACTTCTCGGCCGGCAAACCGAGATTCTTGCGGTCGGCGTCGACAAATTTCACGCCGGCTTCTCCGTGAGCTTTTTGCGTACCGGCCATCTCCGGGATGCCTTTCCCGATCAAAGTCCGCGAGATAATAAACTGTGGCTTTCCGGTGGTGGCATGTTTCGCCGCCTCGAAAGTATCGTAGAACGCTTCGAGATCATTGCCATTGACGGTATGGACGTCGTATCCATAGGCCCGAAAGCGTTCGGCGGTATCTTCGCTCTGGGACATTTTGGCCATCGCGTCGAGCGTCACGTCATTTGAATCATAGATCAAAATCAGATTGTCCAGTTTCTGAAACCCGCCAAACGCCGCGGCTTCAGAGGCGATGCCTTCCTGCAGACAGCCATCACCGGCCAGACAGACGATCTTGTGGTTAAAGATGGCGTGCTCTTTGGTGTTAAATCGCGCCTCGGCCATCTTGGACGCCACGGCCATCCCGACAGCGTTTCCCACTCCTTGACCCAAGGGACCGGTGGTGGCCTCAACTCCCGGAGTATCGCCGAATTCCGGATGTCCGGGAGTTTTGCTATGAAGCTGGCGGAAATTCTTGATGTCTTCAATCGACACATCGTAGCCGGCAAGGTGTAGCCAACCGTAGAGGAACATGCTCCCATGTCCGGCGGACAGGACGAAGCGGTCACGGTTGATCCAAGTCGGGTCTTCCGGGTAATAACTGAGCGCCTGTCCAAACAGGACCGCTCCAACCTCGGCCGCACCAAGCGGCAAACCAAGGTGACCGGAAGCTGCTGCCTGAACAGCGTCCATGGCCAAGCCACGCGCATCAGTGGCGGCCTGAGAGAGAATTTTTGTGTCTAATGCCATTGGGATATTCCTTTTACGAACGATCTATTGGTGGGTGCGTAAACAACGCCTGAACGAACTGACCTTAAAAAAAGAGAGAAATCCAGAGAAGTTTTTACTGGTCAGAAATCTCCTATGGGCGTAAGTAAACGGCCCTTTTCCGAATGCCCATGAATCAACCGTGCCTCCGAATAGGATTGCCTTCCGGTAGCTTGCAAGAGTCGACCCTCGATCTCTTCGCGAAGGCCGGCTATCAGATTACGGGCTCCAAAAGGTCTTACAAGCCCGCGGTTGACGATCCGGAGCTGGAAATCAGGCTGTTACGAGCCCAGGAAATCAGCCGGTATGTCGAGCACGGATTCTTGGATTGCGGCATTACGGGCAAGGATTGGATCGAAGAGAACAACTCCGACGTCGAGTTGATCGAAAAGCTCGAATACAGCAAGGCGACTTCAGGCCCGACCCGCTGGGTGTTGGTCGTGCCGCGGAATTCCTCTATCCAGGCAGTAAAAGACCTCGAGGGGAAGCGGATTGCCACCGAGGCGGTTGGATTGACTACCAGATTTCTAGACTCCAGAGGGGTCAAGGCCAAAGTGGAATTCAGTTGGGGATCGACTGAAGTGAAGGTTCCTGAACTGGTGGACGCGATCGTCGAAATCACGGAAACCGGCACTTCTTTGGCCGCCAACAACCTGCGCATCGTCGAAGTCGTCACCGAATCGTATCCCCAAATAATCGGCAATCAAGGAATCGATGAGAGACGCTTGGAAAAAAAATAAGATCCAACGGCTGGTCTTGCTATTGAAAGGGGCGCTCAACGCCCGCGACAAGGTTGGGCTCAAAATGAACCTCGAAGAATACAAGCTGAAGAGTCTCCTGGAAAAGCTCCCAGCGCTTCGAAATCCGACGGTAGCTCACCTTACTCAACCGGGCTGGGTCGCGATCGAAACCGTGATCGACGAGAAAGTCGTTCGCGAAATTATCCCGGAACTGAAAGACTTGGGAGCCGAAGGGATAATTGAGTATCCGTTGAATAAAGTTGTTTATTAGGTATCAATTCACCACCGGTTGCTGGTCCGGGGACTGATTACCAGCGTTGAACAGTTAAAATATGGGTTCACTGAAAAAGAGAAGAAAAGCGAAAATCGCCAAGCATAAACGCCGCAAACGGATGAAGGAAAACCGTCACAAGAAGCGTTTGCGATACAAGTCCTGAGTCCTAGATTAGCTTCATGAGTACCTGGAGGCCGGCACGCCTGCTTCTGTACGCCGGAGCAAGTGTTGGCACATCACTGGGCGCCTTTGTAACGACAGGAGAAGCCGAGCCGGAGCTCTCTGTCGTAGTGGCGTCCAAGGTGGAAACTGTTCCCAGGTATCGAAGCCTGGAAGACACCTTCTATTCGGATATCCGTCCGGCGACGCCGGAGCAGCAGTTATCCAAGAGCGTCGAGAAGAAGGCGGACGCTCAAGCCTCTTACATGGAGGGCCTTCTCCTGGAAGAAGAGGGGGACTACGAGGAGGCTCTTGATCGCCTACAGTCGCTCTCTGCAACTTGACCCGGGCGGCAATCCGCAATTAGCGGTCCGGATCGCTCACGATTACGCAAAGCGAGGCGACGTGGCGAACGGGATTGATGTCCTCAAAGACCTGGCAAAAGCGCGTCCGCGCGAGCCTTTGGCTTATCTCAACCTGGCGTACTTCTATCTGAAGGTACTGAAAAAGCCTGAGTTGGCGGTCAAGTACGCCGAACAAGCCGTCGAAGTTGATCCGAACAATTTTACCGGATACCAAACGCTTTTCGAAGTCTACCTGGCGTTGAAGCAAAAGAAGGAAGCCGAAACGACCCTGATCAAAGCGCAAAAACTGGACAGCAAAGACCCAAATTTCTGGCTCAGCCTGGTTGATCTGACCATCCGGTTGTACAGCAATAATCAAGATAATTTTCCTGCCCAACGGGTGGCCGCGGTGGCTCCTTTGCTGAAAAAAGCCGCGGATTACACGGTCAACGATGGAACCATCTTCGCCAGGATCGCCGATGATTATGTCCTGATCGATCAAGTAGCCAGCGCGATCCCTTTTTATCTTCGAACTCTCGAATTGAATAAAGACAACGCCGATGTGCGTTACAAGTTGGCGCAAAGTTTTCTCAAGACCGGACAAAGGGACCAGGCCATCCGGAGCTTGGAGGAGATGGTAAAAGCGAATCCGCTGAAATTCGAGATCTACGAATTTCTGGCTCGTCTATACGAAGAGGCCGGAAACAAGGAGCGTGCCCTGGCAAATTACGAGCAGGCGCTCTTGCTCGCCCCTAACCAGCCGGAGAACTACCTCCACACCGCCGGCGTCGAACTCGAGCTGAAACAGTACGATCGGGCCATTGGCACCTTGGAAGAAGCCAGACGCCGTTTCCCCATCCCCCAAATCACTTACAGCCTCGGTATCGTTCTCTCCACTGCCAAGCGTTTCTCCGAAGCTCTCCCGATTTTCGAAGCAGCCCTGCAGGAAGCCAAGTCGAGCCAGGAAGAGCTTCTCGATGGAAGCTTCTACTTCAATTACGGAATCGCGGCGGAACAGGCCGGGCTCATCGACAAGGCAGCCACCCTGCTGCAAAAGTCGATTGAACTTGACCCCTCTAAAGCCGCGCAGGCTTACAACTATTTGGGGTACATGTGGGTCGAACGAAATTTAAACCTGGACGAAGCCGGTTTGATGATAAAAAAGGCTTTGGGAATCGAACCCGAAAACGGGGCTTATCTCGATAGCCTCGGGTGGTTTTATTTCAAGAAGGGAGATTTCAACAGGGCTCTGACCGAACTTTTGCATGCCGCTGATCTGATCAATCCCCCAGACCCCGTGGTCTACGAGCACATCGGAGATACTTACCGGTCGCTCGGTAATGGCGCGCAAGCTCTGAGCTATTGGCAAAAAGGCCTGGCCTTGGATCCGCAAAACTCGTCGCTCACTTCGAAGGTCGACCAGGCGAAGGCCAAGATGACTTCCAATTTAAACAGTGCTGCCCCCTCCCCAGCTTTGCCCTCTCCCTCCCCAACGGCCACTCCTGCCGCCGAGGCGATCCCTTCGCCGCAATGAAAACTGCCGCCTCTGACTAAGCTGGCTGCAACTCTGGGTCGCGTCTGATCAGAAACGGCTCCACTCGCGCAAAGACCTTCGCCGATACCAAAGCCACCACATTGACGTGGGAGTCCTCATAGCCAACGTCGATCACCAGACTCGTCCGGTGCAGGAGTGAAAGAAGATCCGTCCGGTCAAGAGGCAGGGCCAGTTCTACTTTCGACACCCGGTCCGCCAGCAGATCCGCCATCCGGTGCAGGAGTTCCTGCAGACCTTCTCCCGTCCGAACTGAAGCAAAAAGTCCATCGGGAAAGTGCAGCCGCAAAGTGTGCAATGTCGATTCGTCTTTTACCAGATCGACCTTGTTCAGCACCGTGATCATTCGCTTCTCGTCAGCACCCAGTTCCCCGAGTACCCCCATGGTAGTTTGGTAAAAATCGAACACGCGCGGATGGCTGGCATCGAGGACGTGGATCAAGAAATCCGACAATACCGCCTCTTCAAGCGTAGCTTTGAATGCTTCGATCAGGCGGTGGGGCAGATTCCGGACAAACCCAACCGTATCCGTTAACAGCAAGCTCTGGCCGGAGGGCAGAATCACGCGGCGCGTCGTTGTATCGAGGGTCGCAAACAGCTTGTCTTCAACCAGGACGTGCGCTCCCGTCAACTTCTTCAAAAGAGCCGACTTACCGACATTGGTGTAACCAACGATCGCGGCACTTGGCAAGGGCAGACGTTCACGTTGCTTACGCTGGGTCGCCCGACGGAGCCGGACGAGTTTAAGATCGCTTTTTAGCCGGTCAATTTGCGCGCGAACCAACCGGCGGTCGGTCTCCAGCTGGGTTTCACCTTCCCCTTTCCCTCCCAAACCTCCTCCTTGACGGCTGAGATGACCCCATGCTCGGGTCAGTCGCGGCAGCGAGTATTCCATTCGAGCCAGATCCACCTGCAAACGCGCCTCTTTGGTCCGGGCCCTTCGGCCGAAGATATCGAGAATCACTTCTTCGCGATCAATGACGGCCATTCCGGTCAGCGCTTCCCAGTTGCGTTGCTGGGCCGGGCTAAGCCCATTGTCGAAAATGATTACATCTATTTCCAATTGCTTCGCGCGTTCGAAAATCTCCGCCGCCTTCCCAGTACCGACGAAATATCTGGCGTTCCGCTCTTGCACTCTAACCAGCAAACGTTCGATGACCGGGATCTCCAAGGTGTCGACCAGGGAATCCAGTTCCGCCAGAAGGCTTTCAAATTCCTCTTTTTGCTCCGGCTCTTTGTAGACGCCGACTAACATCGCTCTTTCGACCTGCTTCGGTCTATCTTTGATATCAAACATTAGCTATTTCTTAAAGAATGCGATGACCGCGCTGGCCACCATTTCGACCTCGCCGTCGGTTAACTCCGGAAAGATCGGCAGCGCCAAAACCTCCTGGACCGCGGCCTCAGATTCAGGGCACCAACTGGTTGCAAAGTGGGAAAAGCATCTCTGACGATTTAAGGGAACAGGGTAATAAATCTCGGTCCCGATTCCACAGCCACTCAAGTGCTCTCGCAATTCGTCGCGCCTGGTCGTCCGAACCACAAACTGGTGATAGGTGTGTCCTCGCTCGCCAAGCACTTGGGCGTAAGGTTCTTCAGGTAAGCGGATTTCCGGGCTAATATTCGCGAACTCTTTTCGGTAATATTGCGCTATCGCCCACCTCCTACGGGACCACTCCGCAAGATACGGCAACTTTTTTAAAAGGATTGCCGCTTGCAAGGCATCGAGGCGAAAATTTCCACCCACTGCCTCGTGGTAATATTTCGGCTCCATCCCGTGGTTACGAAGAACTTTCATCCGATGCCCCATTAGATCGTCTTTCGCGATCGCCATTCCGGCATCTCCAAAAGCCCCAAGGTTCTTGGTCGGATAAAAGCTGAAGTAACCAAATTCTCCGATCGCGCCGGCATGCTTGATCCCTTCCGATGATGGATAGTCCGTACCAATCGCTTGAGCGGCATCTTCGATCACCGGCAACTGATAGCGGGCGCAAATGGCCTGAATTTCGTCCATCGGACAACAGAGACCAAAGAGATGAACCGGGACGACAGCTTTGACCCGTAGCCCCTCCCTCGTCCAAAGGATGCCTCCGTCGAAAGTGCATTGTGTGGCAAAGAAAAGCTCCAGTTGTTCGGGGGACAAACTGAAAGTCCCAGGATCAATATCGACAAAAACTGGCGTCGCTCCCAACCGGGCAATACAGCCTGCCGTGGAGAAAAAGGTAAACGGTGTGGTAACTACCGCGTCGCCAGGTCCGATTCCCAGAGCCATCAAAATCAAAAGCTCGGCATCGGTCCCGGACGAAACTCCGATCGCGTGCCTCCCTCCACACAGCTCCGCGATCGCCTGCTCGAACTTTTCTACTTTGGCACCGAGGATAAAGGTCTGCGCATCGCAAACACTGGCAATCTCGTTAAGAATTTCCTCTCGCAGAGGAACAAACTGCTTCTTGAGGTCGAAAAAGGGTACTTTGGTCACTAGCCTGACCGCGAATATCCGACCGGAAGCGCCCCTGTGCAAACAAATAGAAATGGGCGTTCTGGTAGGGCTTTAGCTAAATTCGGAACCTTGGATTTTCAATATCCCGGGCTACAAGTCGATTACCACGTCGCCTTGGGTTGGGAGCACCGGAGCACCCCTCCCCAACCGAGGCTGGCACGAAGTGCCTGGGAAATCCGAACGGGTTCTTGGACGCTTCGCCCACATAGTGCGCCCTCCAACCCTCACGACGGGGTCTGTCCCCATCCTCGGAGCCCAGGCCTGTCCCCAACCGGGATCTCCAACACGAGCGACTCGAACAAGTCCAACACTCCGACAAGAGTCTGTCCTAGCCGCGAAGCAGACATTCGGAGTCCCTCAACAAGGGTCTGCCCGGATATGTCCCCACCGAGGCCTTGCCAATCCGTCGCCAAATCCAAACTATGGGGTCTGTCACCGGAATCCCCTCTGTTGCCCGTCCCGGAGGGACAACCCATCGTAGCCTGGCACGAAGTCCTGAACGCCCCCCACGAAGGAACCGTCCCGTAGGGTCGGTATGTCGCGCAGTTAATCCCAAGGTATCCTTCGCAATAGCCATTTCCTGAACCTGTGAGATACCGTCCACCGTACCCTACGGGACGGCCTTGTCGGGGTGGCACTTTCCAGGCACTTCTGCCAGGCTACGTCCTGTCCTCGGGACATCCATTCAAACGAAAGACACCCTTCTCCGACTCATTTTCCTTCTACGCAAAATATTCTTTGCTGTTCTTGTTCAGGCAGATACAGCCGGTATTATCTGCCGATACGAACTAACGCGGAGATTACTATGAGACATTTCGCATTAATTATTGTTCTGTCGTTGGGCGCATCTCTTGCGGTGCGGGCGGAAGATCAGGGTCCAGTGGAGAAAACTGGCAAAACCGTGGAGAAAGCGGCGACCAAGACTGGCAAAACCGTGGAACATGCGGCAAGTGCCACCGGTCAAACCGTTAAACATGGTGCTCAGGCCACCGAAAGAACCGTCGGTAAAGGGTTGTCGAAAACCGGGAGCACCCTTGAAAAGGCTGGCAACGGCGTGACTAAAAAGCATCATGCCCAAACCAAGCACGCCGCGGCAAAAGCAAGCCCAAGCCCATCTCCTTCCGCGACTCCCGTAAGCACGCCTTCACCTACACCGGCGCCAACGCCCGAAAGCACGCCAGTCGCCACACCTACTCCTGTAGAAACGACACCGACTCCCGGCCCGGTTTCCACCCCGACCCCCGGCGAATAACAGGGTCCTGAAACCGAGCCACAGATCGTGGCTCAAAATTTTACATCTCGCCCTACCACCTGAACCCAGGTCCGGTAGGGCGATTTTCTTTCTGAGTATCTAGCTGTTGATCGGGTCCTCAGCAAGGCGCTAACGTTCGACTCGATGATCGGTTCCAGGGTTCGACCCCACAAGGTTCCAGCCAAAGGTCCGCAAACAGCTGTCGCGAACTCCTGAATTCCTTACCACTTCTCTGAAAACGCCGCGGTTTCAGAAATCAGGGCCGGATGAGGCCCGTCCGATTTCTTCATTCTGTAACTCCTGCAACTCCTGAACTCCTGCAACTTCTCTTACCGCTCCTACCCCACGTGACTTTCTTCTCCAACCTCCACACGCGCTTGCCCGTCGGTTGCTCCTGAGTCCCCGCTCTCTCCTCGACCGCAAATTTCGCCCCGAAGATCATACACCTGAGTGCCGGTAATCCGAACCTTAACAAATTCTCCTACCGGGCCGTTGCTGGTTAACAACACCCTGGTATCCACTTCCGGCGCATCTCCGGCGCTTCTAGCAATCAACGGCTGTTCGACCAGCGCCTTTATTTCTCTGCCGACCATCGCTTCCGCCAATTGGCCCGCAATCCTTTGCTGGAGCCGCATCGCGCGCCGATAACGCGCGTTCTTGGTCGCCGCGGAAACTTGTCCTTCCATTTTGGCGGCTCGTGAACCTTGTTCCTGAGAGTAGGTGAATATCCCCAGACGTTCGAATCGCGTCTGCTCAATAAAACCGAGCAACGATTCAAAATGCCTCTCGGTCTCTCCGGGAAATCCAACGATAAATGTCGTCCGCAAATTGATCCCCGGGATGGTCGCCCGGAGCGCCTGAATCAGGTCCTCGATATGCTTTCGCGATGTTTCTCGCCGCATCAGAAGAAGCATCTCCTCGTCAATATGCTGCAAGGGCATATCGACATATTTTACGACCTTCGAACTGGCAGCGATCGCTTCCATCAGTTCCACACTCCAGTGGGCCGGATGAGTGTAAAGAAGTCGCACCCAGAAATCTCCCGGAATCCCCTCAATCCGTTCCAGCAAGCGGGTCAATGTCGGACCGCGGGCAGAATCCACCGGCTGCCGGGGTCCGGCTTTCTGATTCCAGAGATCCATCCCATAATAGGTGGTATCCTGGCTGATCAGGTTGATCTCTTTGACGCCTTCCGCGACGAGATGGCGAATCTCGGCCTCAACCGATTCGATCGATCTGCTTCGATGTCTTCCGCGCATTTGGGGAATCACACAGAAACTGCAGGGATGATTACATCCCTCGGCAATCTTCAGATAGGCAAAGTGCGAAGGCGTCAATCGGAACCGCGGCGTGGTGTAATCCGGGACGTATCGGGACTTGGGGGTCACAAAGTTCATCGGCCCCGCCCCGTTCGCCTGCCGTCCCATCACTTTCCGAACGATTTCCCCGGCTTGGGAAATTTGGTCCAGTCCCATGAAGGCATCGACCTCCGGAATTTCGCTCGCCAGTTCGGCCGAAAATCTTTGCGACATGCAACCGCTCACGACGAGTTTCTGGCCTGGGCGCTTTCGCAAACCACGCGCTTGATGAGCGTCTAAGATCGCCTCGATCGACTCCTCTTTGGCGGAATCGATAAAAGCGCAAGTATTGACGATCAGGACATCCGCCTCTTCCGAGTTGGCCGTCACCTCCATTCCTTGCGCCACGATATCTCCCAGCATTACCTCGGCGTCGACCAGATTTTTCGCGCAGCCAAGACTGATCATCCCCACCTTCACGGCAGGTGGTTGACGCAAGATATCGGCAGCAGACAACGGACGACTATAAGATTCAGTAAAACCCATTCGATCAATCGATCACTATATCACCGGAGTTACGTGGAACAAGCTGGCCATCCTCTCGCACCTCCACGGCCCCTTTGTCCAGGCTATGGACCCAGAATCGCTTTCCTTCAACGATGATCGGCCGGCCATCGGGCGCTGCGATTCCCTCGAATACCGGTTGGGTCCCCTCTTCATCCTTCGTCACCTTGACGTAAGTTCGTCTGGTGACGCGAACCTCTAACTTCTTTTCCGGCAGAGTCGCGAGACCTGCCCGGGCCGGGGAGTCAGCTGGGCTCGCAGATTGAGAGGCCCCCGCCGGCTGTGCCCGCCGGACTTCGATCCCACTTTCAGTCCGCGGCGGCGTCGCATCTGTTTTCACCTCCAGCGGCTGGGAGGCGGTTTCAGTGCTCTGAGGGGCAGGAGATTGTGCCGCCAAGGATTTTACGGAATTGGATTCCGGTGTCGCCGGATCGCCTGGCTTGGCCGGCTCCGCGACCGACTGATCGGCCTTAGCGGGCGGATTCGCCAAAATGCGTTCCGGCCACCCGCGGGATATTAAGTGCCAAGTACGAAAATACTGGAACCCCGACCAGAACAATCAAAATTAGCACCGCCACCACCACCGGTGGAACGCGAAAGCCTTTAGGTTGGATTCTTTGCGCCCAGCGCTGATGCCCCTGGCTTTGGGTTTGCAGCGAACTCAAATACTGATAATCCCCCATTGAGATTCCGGAGGAGATCTGAAACTTATCCAGCTCTTCCTGGATATCGAGGCCGAGAAACCTGGCGTACTTGGCCAGAAAGCTTTTTGCGTAGGTCAGGTTCGGAAAATGAGAATATTCACCCGCCTCCAGATCGATAATGCGATCGGGCCGAATCTTCGTCAGCTCGGCGACATCCTCGATCTCGAGCTTTCTGGCGAGCCGGGCCTGCTGTAATTTCCTTCCAACCGATTCCACCATTTCTACAGACTCATATTAAACCCACGTCGTGCAATTTAATCAGCGGAAACTTTCAGCCTGATTGAGGACTTTTACACCAGAGCGTCCAGGTCCACTAATATCTCTCGAGGTTTTGCACCGTCCCCAGGGCCCAAAATGCCTCTCCGTTCGAGAATATCAACCACCCGGGCCGCGCGGGTGTAACCGAGCCGCAACCGGCGTTGCAGCATGGAAGTGGAAGCCCGCTTCTCCTGACGAATAATTTCCAGGCATTTCTCAACCAGGATCTCATCTTCTTCGGTAACGTCTTCTTCCGCTTGGCCGGATGATTCGAGCTGATTCTGGATGGCCGGATCAAATGATGGAGAGCCTTGGCCTGAAACAAACTCCACCAGTTGCCGAATCTCTTCGTCGGTTACGAGAACACCTTGCGACCGAACCAGCCGCGACGTGCCTGGCGGCCGGTAGAACATATCTCCCTGACCTAACAGACGTTCGGCACCGTTTTCGTCCAGGATCACCCTGCTGTCCAGCGCAGAGGCGACCTGGAAAGCAATCCGAGTCGGAATATTTGCTTTGATGACTCCAGTCACAATATCGGCCCGCGGCGTCTGCGTCGCTACGATCATGTGGATTCCTGCTGCTCGGGCCATCTGCGTTATTCGGGCAATCGCGCTCTCCACGTCAGCCGGCGCGGTTTGCATGAGGTCCGCCAATTCGTCGATAATAACCACGATGTAGGGCATCCGTTCCGGGATAATCAGGTCGTCATCCCTCGCCACCGTGATCGGCGCCGCCTCCGATTGCTTTAAGGTGTCGTCTGTTTCTTCCGACTCTTCAGTCTCGTTCTCGAGATCCAATTCCCGCTGCGATTTCGGTTTCGGGCGGGCGTTAAAACCGGTCACATTGCGAACCCCGACCTTGGCAAATATCTTGTAACGATTTTCCATTTCGTTCACGACCCACCGGAGCGCCCACAACACTTTCTTCGGATCGGTTACCACCGGCATCACCAGATGCGGAAGTGCGTTGTACATCTGCATCTCAACGACTTTTGGATCGATCATGACAAAGCGCAGATCTTCCGGGCTGAACTTGAATAAGATACTGGCAATGATGGCGTTGATGCAGACGCTCTTGCCGCTGCCGGTGGTTCCAGCCACCAGTCCGTGGGGCATTTGCGCCATGTCACCTAGAATGATTTTTCCGTAAACATCTTTCCCCAGAACAATCGGAATTCGATGTTTCGTTTGCGACCAATCATCCGATTCCAGGATCTCCCTCAGGGTGACCTTGACCTTTTTCGAATTCGCAATTTCGATTCCGACCGTATCCTTTCCGGGAATCGGGGCCAGAATGTTAATACGTTCCGCCCTGGTGGCCCGTGCCAAGTCGCGCTCCAAGCTCGAAATTTTATCCACTCGCACTCCTCGAGCGGGGTAAACTTCGTACCTGGTGATCGTCGGTCCCCTCGTAATGTCTCCCGGGCTGGCATCGATATTGAATTGCTTCAAGGTATCGATCAGGACATGCTGAATCAGCTTCAACTCGGAAGGATCGGCTGCTTTTCGGCCCTCCAAATCTATGGGTTCCAAAAGATCTACCGAAGGAAGCACGTAGTTCTCAATATGCTGTCCCGCAGTGGCCAGGAGTTGGTCCTTCTCGCGCCCTTTGCCTTTCAAATCTGCGAGAGATGGCTTTGATCGATCCGGAATAGCCGCCGAGGAATCGATAATCTTCGGTTCCGGATAAGCAACCCGATCAGGTTCCGGCTCTTCAGGCAGAATCCCTTTTTTCTTCAGTTCCTTCTCATGCTTGCGAATTTCCCGTTCGATCTTTTTCTGGTTGGCATCCAGGCGTTCTCTCTCATTAGAGGCCTGCAGCCGTCGCCGCTCTCTTTCCTGGATCATTCGGCGGAAAAATTCTTTGGTCCCCTGGACCGAATGCTTAACTAGATAGACCGGTCGAATCCCGGTCAACCAGATGAGGCTAATGAGGTAGACCACCGAAAGCGAAATGATGGACCCGACTTGTCCAAGCATATTTAAAAGCATGGCACCTAGCCAGTAGCCACTCCAGCCGCCCGGTCCCATGATATTGAAATCACGTCTCCAGGTGTGCAAAAACCAAGGCTGCAAATGCGCCACCGCCGCTCCGCTGATGACAAACACCACGGCCCACGGTAAACGTCTCAAGATCCGAAAACCCGGCACAAAGAGCTTTGCCCCACCAAACCCTAAAAAAATGGTCGAGATCAGATAGGACGCGCTCCCGAGCGTCAGGTAAAGAAATCCGGCGACGACCGCTCCGGTCGGACCAATAAAGTTTTGCGCTGGACTGTTAGGCGGACTGATCGAGCTAAACCAGACCCAGGATGGAACATCCTTTGGGGTATAGGAAATCAACGCCAGGAATAAAACCGTCCCGACGCCGAGCAACACCAGACCCATTACTTCATTCCACGCGTTATGCTTTCGCGACTGCGGCATGTCAGCTCCCAGTGTAATTCCTCGCGGTGGCCTTTCAATCTATAACCGCTCTATTTGCGGGCCGCCGGGCCTTACTTTTCTGAAAAACGTTATGGCGGCATCGATTTTTCAGGCCTGTTAGTTGTATTTGACAGAGTTGCCCGAGAGAAATAGCGTCCCACCCTTGTTACATCCACCAGCGACTATGCCAGCCGAAAGCCTCACTTTTCATCCGCTATACATGGAACGAATATGGGGCGGTCGCAAACTTCAAACCTATTTCGATCGCGCCCTGCCCGGCACTGATCGGATCGGTGAATCCTGGGAACTGGTTGATCGCGCAGATGTCCAGAGCATCGTTTCCGAGGGCAGATTTCGCGGGATTTCTCTTCACGAAATCTGGACTAACTTTCGGGCTAGAGATTTTCGGTGCCGGCTACGATTCCGAGCGTTTTCCGATTCTTATAAAAATCCTGGATGCCTCTGAAACCCTTTCGCTGCAGGTTCATCCGGGATTGCCGGGAACCGTCAGCGAGCTCGCTGAATCAAAGACCGAATTCTGGTACTTCGTGACCACCGATGAAGAGGCCGGGGTGTACGTCGGTCTCAAAAATGGAGTTCCTCGAGCCGATTTCGAAGCGGCCCTGACCAGTGGTAAAGTCTTGGATCTTTTGCATCGGATTCCGACCAAACCAGACAGTTACATTTTTATTCCCGGCGGCCGACTGCACGCCATCGGTGCCGGTAATGTCATGTTCGAGATTCAGCAGAATAGCGACACCACTTACCGCGTGTTCGATTGGAACCGCGTCGGCACCGACGGTGAACCCAGACAACTCCATATTGAAGAATCCCTCAAGTGCATCAATTTCGATGACTTTGAGCCGGCTCTGGACAAATCCGACAGCGAGACTCTGGTTACTTGCGATTGGTTTCACGTTGAGCGGTGGTTCTTGAATCAAAGCCGCCAGGCCAACCTCGAGCCCAAATTTGCGGTTTTTCAAGTAGTTGCCGGCACCGTCTCATTCGGCACCCGCTTTTTCCGCCCAGGAGACCTCTTCCTGGTTCCCGCTGGCAGCCATCAGGCCGAGATCACGCCTCAGGCCGGCGCGGCCACAGTGCTTCGGACCACCATCTAAGCCACCTCGATGTTCACTCCGCGGTAGTTCGCTAGCGCCTGTTCGCTTGCTGATTGCCGTTTACCCGTACGATTCTGGTTGCGGCTCCGCCCCACCATGATAAACGAGATCTTGGCACCCGGAACTGGCTGGCCAAAATTGACGATGTTGACAAATCAAACTACGATCGCCTTGTGAAACTTTTCACAAAGTTAGCTCTTCAAGGCCTGGGCGCAGCCAAGTTGCAGCGAGCCGTCGAGCTGATCAACCCACACCTCTATACCGTCGAAGAGCGAATTCGCGAGCAAGCCAAAGCTTTTGACCCGGCCATCGAGGGCTATTTCCAGTACGCCTGTGGCAGCAGCGGCAAACGCCTTCGCCCGATCGTCACCTTGCTGTCCGGTGCCGCGACCGGTACGGTCTGCACCAGTCACGTCGACTTGGCCGTTATTGTGGAGCTCATCCATTTGGCCACCTTGGTGCATGACGACATTATGGACGGAGCCGACATTCGGCGCGACCAACCGACCGTCAATGCGAAGTGGGGTAACACCTTAGCGGTCCTGCTCGGGGATTGTCTCTTCGCTCATGCTCTTCAACTTGCGGCCGCCTTTCCGAACAATGCCATCTGTCGACGGATTGCTCATGCTGCCAAAGACGTTTGTTCCGGGGAAATTATCCAGACCCAGCGACGGTTCGATCTGAACCTGACCATCGACGACTATTTTCAGGTCATCGAAATGAAAACCGCCGCGTTGTTCGCCGTGGCCACCGAGCTTGGAGCCTTTATCAGCGAAGCCAGTCCGGAAGTAATCACCGCCATGAAGGCCTACGGCCTCAAGCTCGGAACGGCTTATCAGATTTACGACGATTGCCTGGATATTGCCGGTACGGAAGAAAAAGCCGGTAAAACATTGGGCTCCGATCTCCGGAAAGGGAAGCTCACTCTTCCGGTCCTTTACCTTCTCCAAATGGTGGATCCGGACGAGCGCCATCGTTTCAGCGAAGTCCTGCTCCGCGTCAATGCGGACGAGTTGGACGGTCTGGCTGAAGAAGTGGTCCGGCGAGGCGCGCTCCGCCGAGCGGTCGAGACCACCAAACGATTGGTGGAAGAAGCGCAGTCGGAACTCCAGAAGATGCCGGTCAATAAATATTCGCTGGCGATGCAGGATATCGGCGATTTCCTCTCGAATATCGTTGGCCAGTTTGCCGTTGCTGCCTAACAGTTTTCGCGCATGTTTGTCAGCGCATGCGCGGGCTGACCATCAGTGAATTACCGGATCAAGAGAAGCCACGCGAAAAACTTCTTCAGCGTGGCGTTGATTCTCTGACCGATGCCGAGATCCTGGCGATTCTTCTGCGGACGGGCGTGCGGGGTTGCAATGTGGTCGAACTGGCCGAGAAGCTTCTGCAAAAATATGGGAGTCTCTCCCATCTGTCTCGTTGTCCCATCGCCGAGCTCTCCGGCTTTAAGGGGATCGGTTCCATCAAGGCCTTGCATTTGGCGGCCGCCTTCGGACTGGGAACCAGGTTGGCCGCCGAACAAGTAATTTCTGAGCCGCTCGATCATCCTGAGGCGGTCTATCAATTGCTCGGAGCCGAAATGCGCCAACTCGACCGGGAATCCCTTCGCGTGGTCTTGCTGAATACCCGTTTCCGCTTGATTGCCATCAGCGAGGTTTCCAAGGGAACGTTGAATGAAAGCCTGGCTCACCCGCGCGAAATTTTTAAACCTGCGATCAGCCATTCGGCTTACGCCTTTGTCCTGGTCCATAACCATCCCTCCGGTGATCCTACCCCAAGCGACGTCGACCTCCGCCTGACCCGCCGGGTCTCCGAATGCGCTCGCCTGTTGCAAATCCAGTTTTTAGATCACCTGATTGTTGGTTCTCCACAACCAGATCGTCCCGGCTATTTCAGTTTCAAAGAAGCGGCCATCCTCACTTAACATTGAGGAGAGGAGTTGCAGGAGTTCAGGAGTTGCAGGAGTTACAGAATTAAGAATGAATTCGGAATTCCGGATTTTTTATTCTTAATCCTGCAACTCCTGAACTCCTGCAACTCCTCTCCTACGCTTCCGGCGGCCCGACCGCTTTTTCCTCCTGATCGCTGCGGTAGGAAGATCCCAACTGTTCCTTCGTGTACTCAATGAATCGATGAACCAAGGGCTCAAAAGGCTACTTTCCGCCAAGCTACCCCATAGCGAATCCTTTGCCCGGACGGGCGCAGGGGGATGAATTTGACGCCAGGCGCTGGTTGCCGGCAGATGTGCTCCCCAAAAATCGAAATCCCAAAGCCGGCGGCCACGTATTGGACGGCGGTTCTCGCGCGATCGACTTCTTGCACTACTTTCGGTGTAAATCCGGCCCGATGGCAGATTCGCCCGAGCCATGAACGGTAACTGGGCGCATTTTCCCGCGACGTGAGAATAAAGCCTTCTCCTTTCAATTGGGGGAGCCGGACAAATGGCAGATTGGCCAGTGCGTGATCGCTTGGAACACCAACCAAGGGTTCTTCTTGAACGATGCATTCCACTTGCAGACCGGACGGCGGCTTTCCGTCGATGGCACCCACCACCCCAAGGTCTAACCGGTGAGTTAACAGAGCCTCCAACTGTGCGGAGGGAACCATCTCCGTCAAAGTGACTTCCACGTCGGGATACTTCTGCCGGAAACGCCGCAGAACCAATGGCATCCACTCGTGGCTCTGGGCTCCAATGAACCCGATGGCTAAATGACCTGTTTCGGCCCGACCAATTCTACGAGCCTGTTTGGCAACCTCCTCCAGATCGAACAGGACTTTTTTGGCACCCTGCAAAAACGAGCGACCTGCCCCCGTCAACTCCACCTTCCGGCTATTCCGCTCCAGCAAGGTCACCCCAACGGACTCCTCCAGTAACCGGATTTGCGCGCTGACCGCGGACTGTGCGACATGCAAAACCGCGGCCGCGCGGGTAAAACTCAGTTCCTCTGCGACGGCCACGAAGTAACGCAAATGACGAAATTCCATAGCTCAAACACTTTGCTTACCTATCAGAGATACAGATCGCAGCAAGCATAACAAGCTATTTTTCTTATCATTAAAAGCTGGTTACACTGCTCATCACTATGAAACCATCGATCGCGGCGCTGACCGCTCCTTCCAATTCGGGGGTCGCGACGCTTTCCTTGAAACGATTCGAACCTGAAACTGGCACCCTTTCTCAACTGCGCCGCGCGCCGTCGAAAACCGAACCCGCGAACAAATGGATCGCCCTGGCGATCATCCTGATCGGACCATTTTTGGGCGTTATCGACTTCTTTATCGCCAATATTGGGGTTCCATCCATTCGTATTTCTTTGGGCGCTTCCTTCAGCGAAATCGAGCTGGTCATTGCCGGCTATGGATTGACCTATGCCGTCTGCTTGATAACGGGTGGGCGCCTCGGGGACATTTACGGAAGAAAGTTGACCTTCATTTTCGGAATGGCCGGTTTCACTTTGACTTCAGCTTCTGCGGACTGGCACCCACCGCAGGTTGGTTAATTTTCTGGAGACTCGTCCAAGGTTGCGCGGCGGCCGCCATGTTTCCACAGGCGCTTTCATTTATTCAGGTCAATTTTAGCGGGTCATCAAAGCGGATCGCCTTCAGTCTGTACGGCGCCATGATCGGTTTCGGCTCGATCGTGGGGCAACTGCTCGGAGGCTTTCTGATCCAGGCCAATTTGTTTCAAATGGGCTGGCGCCCGATCTTCCTCATTAATCTGCCGATCGGCATCCTGACCATCATGAGCGCCTCTCTTGTGCTCAAGGAATCGCGTGCCGCGGCAGCCCCAAAACTGGATCTTGGGGGGGTGGCCATTCTGACCGTTGGCCTTGGTCTGTTTTCTTATCCCTTCATGGAAGGGCAGGAGCGTGGATGGCCTCTCTGGGCCTGGATTTCTCTCCTCGCCTCGTTCCCTGTCTTATGGGCCTTCTGGATTTTCGAACGCCGCCAATCCGCGAATAATCGTTCTCCTCTCATCGAACCGCGGTTGTTTCGAGACAAGGGTTTTGTCGTTGGGCTTCTGGTGACCTGTATCTATTTCGCCGGTCACTCCTCCATGATTCTGGTCCTAAGCTTGTATCTTCAATTCAGCCTCGGTCTGAATCCGATGCACGCCGGCTTCGCCTTAGTGCCATTTTCGTTCGCCTTCCTTCTCGGTTCGGCCGTCTCGGGTAAGATCAACGGATATCTCGGGCGTCGTTCGCTTCATCTCGGAGTGGCCATCCTGGTGATCGGGATCGTCTCCCTAGCATCGCTGGCGGCTCCTGCTCCCGGGCATCTGACTGCTAGCTTCGTTTTGGCTTGTTTTATCTATGGGATCGGCCGCGGAATCGTTACCTCACCACTCTACAACACGGTACTGAGCGGCATTCCCCATCAAGACGCGGGTGCAGCTTCCGGTGTGACCTCGACGATGCCGCAATTAGCGAACTCCGTCGGTATCGCTCTCATCGGGGCCGTCGTTTTTGGAATGATCCCAAAAAATGGAGCCACCCCGGCCGACTACGCGCACGGTTTTGTCGCTTCCTCTATGATAAACCTCGTGCTGCTTGGCGCTGCCGCCGGCCTAATATTTTTGATTCCGAAAAGTAGAGGCCGCGATCTGCCCTCCGCCGCACACGCTGCAGTAGAAGCCTGAGTAAGTACGTAATGCGTCCCGCTTTACCTCTTCCGAACCGAGTAATCCGGGACGGTTTACCTACTTTTCCCTTGCCCGAGTTCCCGCCCCGTAGCCTAGTTGTTCGACGGCTGAAATCCCCAACCCAAGCGAAAACGTTGATATTGCGCTATCCCCGCACTGGTAAACCGTTCCGGTTAACCCGGTCCCGCGAAGAGATAAAGCGGGACGCATTACCTACGTTGTAAACCGTCCCGGTTGTCCCCGGGGAGAGGTAAAGCGGGACGCATTACGTACGTTGTAAACCGTCCCGATTTAGTCAGTCCCGGGTAGATTAGGCAAGCTACCAGATCAGCGGGATCAGCCGGTAACGGACCCGCCTGGCGTAATCCTCGTAACCTTTCAATCCCGTACGAAGCGCTTTTTCCTCAATTTGAATACGAACCGCGAGCAGGAGTCCGAGCACTGGCGTTGCGATGAGCCCCCACCAGGAGCCCAGCAGCAGCGAAGTGCCGACCATAAACATCAGGACTCCTGCATACATGGGATGTCGGACATGTCGGTAGGGGCCGCTGCTAATGACCGTCTGCCCACGACTTTCTTGAATTTTGACGACGGGCGCCGCGAAGCTGTTCTCGCCTAGCGTTTGGAAACTAATCCACATCGATAGAAGCAGTACCAGCTCCCCAACCGCCTGCACCCAGAATGGGACGGCCGACCAGGCAAACCGAACAGCGTCGAGCGCCATAAATACGATCGCACCAAGAAACACCAGGATAATCACCTGAAGCAAAATCTTGTCTGCCGTTGGTTGACCCTTCTGGATGGGAGGCGCAAGCCGTTCCTGAACGAGAGCGGGATCGCGACGGACCAACCAGAGTCCGCCGACGATGGATAGAACGATCATTTCGAAAAGAAAAACCCAGCCGGCCGGCCAAGCGACCGTCCCAGCCGCCACGAAGAGAAACAAGCCAATGACGCCAAACGAGACGAGGGTTTGCACGATCAACCTTTTCGCCATACTCACCTTCTTTGCCGGGTCCTGGCCATACCATTCGCCTAACTCACTTCGCCGTTCGCGCTGCCGCACTTCTCACTATCAACCTATCAAGCCGTGGGTTTTCCAGAAAATTTGTTTTCCCGGCTTCTTTCTCTCGATTCCTTTGGTATCTGACCTACTCCCTTCAAAAACCGTTCCTTTTCAAAAGCCTTTTAGCGTTCTCGGAACCCCCCTGTGCGATGTCTTCCTCCCTCTAAGCCGCGATAAGAAGTCCAAGCTTCATTTTTATCGTCCTTCGTCGTCGTCCTTCGTTCTCGTTTTCCGATCCCACGCTGCGGCCTCCCCTGGAGCAGGATCGCTGTGAACCAGCCAACCGTTACGCCTAACCGGCCGGCTTAAAGCCTCTGTCTCTTCCTGGATCGACAAACACCGTACTTTCTATGATAAAAACTCGGGATGATTCACCCGACGGCGGTCATTGATCCGAAAGCTCAGATTGATTCCGATGTGGTTGTTGGCCCCTACGTTTTGATCGAAGGCCTGGTTCGGATTTCTTCCGGGACGGAGATTCAGGGGCATGCCGTAATTACCGGGTCCGTCCTGATGGGCAAAAATAATCGGGTCGGGTACGGGAGCGTGATCGGTTCTTTCCCCCAGGATCTCAGCTATAATCCGAAGGCGAACTCCGGGGTGGAAATTGGCGAGAACAATGTCATCCGGGAAAACTGTACCATCCATCGTGGCACAAAAGAGAACACCAATACCCGAATCGGCTCCAATAATCTGCTGATGGTCGGCGTCCACCTGGGACACAACGTTCGCCTAGGGGATAATGTCATTCTGGCCAACAACGTCCTGCTGGGTGGTTATGCGGAAATTCATGACCGGGTTTTCATTGGGGGCGGGAGCGTCGTCCACCAATTCGCCAGGATGGGCGCAATTTCACTGATGCAAGGAATCTCTGGTATTGGCAAGGATGTACCTCCATTTTCCATCGCTGCCGGCAAGGACGGTATCGCCGGCATAAACATCATCGGACTGCGTCGCGCAGGATATGGCCCGGCATTGCGAAAGGAAGTGAAAGAAGCATTCGCTCTTCTCTACAGCAGCGGACTAAATATCGGCCAAGCTCAGGAAGAATCCCGCCGACGCCCATGGTCAAAAGAGGTTTCATTATTCTGGGAATTCGTTGCGACTTCGAAACGCGGAATTTGCCCGATGGTGCGCTGGGGTGAAGTAAAGGAAGCCACTTCTGGCGGCGAGGAAGGATAAGGGAAAATCCGTGCTCCTACTCTCCATTCTCCAGCCTCCGAGGGATTCCCCTTTTTGTTTGATCATTCTCAGCGGGTCGTTTAAATACGGCACCTTAATGGCCACCGCCCTGCGATACTTCCTGCTCGGGCTGACAATTCTTCTGGCGGGTTGCGCCGCGAATACCGAAAACAGCAAAACGAATGGAGGTCGGAGCCAAGATGGAATTCACGCCCAGAAAGTCGTCAAAACTACTGCTTACACCGACTCCGAAGCCGGACATCGATCTAATGGCGTGAAAAACGCCATCGGAACGTGCCTAAAGTCGGGCAGCATCAACAGTGCGGCCGCTGATTGGTCACATTTCCCGATGGGCACAAAATTCCGGGTGGTGGGTAACGATCAGACCTACGTAGTCGATGATTACGGGCCGGCGTTGGTTGGCACGGATACCATCGATTTGTATGTCACATCGCGTCGAATGATGAATGAATGGGGCGCGAGAAGGGTGAAAATTGAAGTTTTGGAGAAGGGATCCTACGAAAAAAGCCTGGAGGTCCTTAGACCGCGCCAGCAAAGTTGGTATGCGAGACAGATGGTAAAAAATATCCAAAAGCAGATCGAAACCACGTATTAGCCCGTGAAGGTATTCGTGACAGGGGGCGCTGGATATGTCGGAAGCATCTGTGTTGAACAACTGCTCGACCGAGGCAATGAGGTCATCGTTTTCGACAACCTGACAGAAGGTCATCGTAAATCGGGTTACGTTCATGTCCTGGATCTGGCTTCAGCTCATATCCTGGCCCTCTCAGCTGAGAAAAGTGACTCCTTCAACCTGGGAAGCGGTGGCGGAACATCGGTGAAAGAAGTCCTGAAGACCTGCCGCAAAGTGTCAGGGCAAAGCATTCCGGCGATCGAAAAAGCCAGGCGCCCGGGCGATCCTCCCCGCTTGGTGGCCTCCTCGGAAAAAGCGAAACAAGAGCTCAATTGGAATCCACAGTTCGCGGGTATTGAGGCGATCGTCGAAAGTGCCTGGCAGTGGCATGCGGCACATCCAAACGGGTACTCGGACTAGGTCCTCGGGGAAGCTTAATGTTCGCGGAACCTACCTTCGTCGAAGCGCCAGCCTGCGACCCCTGCTCCCGGGTATCGGCGACCGGCGCAAGAAGGGGATTTTTCCTTGCATTTCAAGACGCCAAATGTTGGCCTCTCTCCTGTTTTGTCGCCTTTACAAACCCTCATCAGGCTCTGGATCCTCGGTCTGCTTTTCGCGATTTTGCTGTCGTCGAATCTCTCTGCTCAAGAGACGCCGACCTCCCCAGCGCCGGCTTCAATTGTCACTCCTGACACCCCCAAGGGAAAAGATTCGGGCTTCAATCCTCTCCTGCCACTCCAGACCGAAGGAGCAAAGGGCGGGGCCATCCCAGTCGAAATCAACTCGCAACAAACCCGGTTCGAAGGCGGGATAGCTATCGCGGAAGGCGACGTGGTGGTCCGTTACGCTGATGTCACCATTTACTGTGACTATGCCGAATACAACCCGACCACGCACGATATTGTGTTGCGGCACAACGTTCGCTTGTTCCGCGACAAATACGCCTTCGTCGCAGATCGCGCCATTTACAATCTGCAGACCAAAGCGCTTAAAATGAGCGACTTCGGAGGCCCGAAACAGCCGTTTCAGGTGGTCGGCGATACTGTCATTTCGGTTAAGGAAAATGAGTACACGGTCCTGAACGGCCTCATCACGACCAGTGATACGTCGAAACCAGATTATCAACTGCGGGCTCGGACCATCCGTATCTATTCCAATGACCGGATCATCCTCTCGAACGTGACGCTCTTTGTGGGACGAACCCCCGTGTTCTGGTTTCCTTACATTTACCAATCTTTGAACGATCAATTCAGTTATAACCTGGATCCCGGCTACAATTCGACCTGGGGAGGCTATTTGCTGACCTCGATAACCTTTCCCATCGCCACCAACGTGAGCGGGACCGTTCACCTCGATTTGCGGTCTTCCAGGGGTCCGGCACTCGGCCTGGATTCTAACTACCATTTTCGCGAAGACCGGGAGACTTACGGACACATCCGCCTCTATGGCATGTTCGACCAAGAGCCCAACATCAATGAGACCTCCCTGGGCCGTGCACCTATCGGTTCCGGAAGATATCGCCTTCTGTATCAATCCAGGACTTACATCACAGACGATATTTCGGCGGTCGTTGATTTCAACAAGATGAGCGACCAGTACTTTCTGCAGGATTTCTACCCCAACATTTTTGCCTACGATCCGCAGCCGGATACCTATTTCGAATTGGTCAAACGCGGTGAAGCCTACACGTTGACCGCCCAAGCTCGGGTGCAACTGAACAACTTCCAGGAAACCGTCGAACGATTGCCCGAACTCAGCTGGGAGGTCGCGCGAACGCCACTGTTTAACGGACCGATCTTCTATGAAGCGACGACGGGCGCAGCCTGGCTCCATCGCGCCTTCGCGGCACAAACCGGCAACGCCTCCATCGATCTGCAGTCTGGTTCGTTAAACCCCGATTACAGCACTTTCCGCTTCGACACTTTCCATCAGTTGGTGTTTCCCAAGACCTATTTTGGTTGGCTCTCGATCGTTCCAAGCGTCGGCGTCCGGGGAACCTATTACAGCACGACGGGCAGCTTCACTGAATCCGATCCGAGCAACCCGATCCCCCAAGGACTGTTATCTGAACAAGGCGCCCAGGTAAGGTTCGCCATGAACGCCGGAATAGACGCCTCCTTCAAATTATCGAAAGTTTTTGAAGGAGTACAAGCGAGATGGCTTGGACTGGACGGACTGCGCCACGTCTTCCAACCATACGCAGATTTTTCCTGGGTTTCTCAACCGACCGTTCCTCCCAACGAAATCCTTCCTTTTGACCAATACGTGCCGAGTACGAGACTGCAATCGATCGATTTTCCGCAATACCTTTCGATCGACTCACTCGATAGGTGGACCATTCTACGTCTTGGGATGCACAATCGGTTGGAGACGCGCCGGAATTCGTCGACCCTGAACTGGCTCGACGTTAATACTTATTTTGACGTCGACTTCGATAACCCGCTCGCCCAAGTCGTCCCAGCGACGACGACCAGCGTTTCCCGTGCAAACGCGGTCGCCCCAGCGAAAGAGCTTTTTTCCAACGTGTTTAACCAGGTCCGTTTTCAACCGGTGCCATGGCTTTATCTATTGGTTGATTCGCAAGTTCCTCTTCTGGATAAGGGATTTTGGGAGGTTAATACCTCCCTGGACTATATGGTGAACCCGAGTCTGGAATTCCGGGTCGGCCATCAATACCTGCAGAGCAACCCTTATTATCAGGATAGCAGTGAACTCTCATTTTATACTTACCTGCGGCTCAACGACAACTGGGCCTTCAGTATTTACGAAGATTACGAGTTCAAGACCGGCCTGCTAAATCAGCAAACCTACTCTGTACATCGCGATTTGAGCAGCTGGGTCGGGGCATTTGGCTTGAATATCACCAATAACGGTTCAGGCAAGCGCCAGATTTCGGTCGTATTATCGTTCACCCTGAAGGATCTACCCCGCTTCGGAGTGCCGCTTAACCTCAATGTTGGCAACGCCATCGGGGAGTGAGAAATCGGCGTCCCGGACCTCTCTAGCGGAAGGCCAGCGGCCCGAAAATATGCCGGGCGCGAATCACCTTCTGCTGGACAAAGCGCCGGAAGAGGATATGTGGAAGGCTCGTTTCGATAAAAGTGTAGAATGGATATTGCGATCGTTGGCTCCGGATATGTCGGTCTTGTTACGGGCGCTTGTTTCGCGGATGTCGGCCATAGTGTCATCTGCGTCGATAACGACCAGAGAAAGGTCGATAGCCTTCAACGCGGCTATATTCCCATTTACGAGCCCGGCCTCGAGGAGGTCGTTCATCGCAATGTTTCGGCTCGCCGGCTGCGATTTACGAGCAGCATCGCCGAGGGAGTCGAGAATTCTCAAGTGGTCTTCATCGCCGTCCCGACCCCGCCTCAGCCCGATGGCAGCGTAGACCTCACCTACATTGAGAAAGTCGCCCGCGAGATTGCGGAAGTCCTCAAAGACTACCGGGTAATCGTTGACAAGAGTACCGTCCCGGTCAAGACCGGCGAAAAAGTTGCGGAAACAATTCGCCGATACAACAAAGCCGGGGTCGAATTCGATGTCGTGAGTAATCCTGAATTCCTCCGTGAGGGTTGTGCCGTCGCCGATCTGATGAATCCGGATCGGGTGGTCATCGGGTCGAACAGCGACCGCGCGCTAGCCCTGATGCAGAAGGTTTACGAACCCTTCATGGCGCCAATCATGGTTACCGACGTGAACAGCGCCGAGTTGATCAAACATGCGGCAAATTCGTTCCTGGCCCTGAAAATTTCTTATATCAATGCGATTTCCGCGATTTGCGAGGCGAGCGGTGCGGACGTCGAGCGCGTGGCCGATGGGATCGGCGCTGACAAGCGAATTGGCCGCAGTTTTTTGAATGCCGGCCTTGGGTACGGCGGATCTTGTCTTCCCAAAGGATCTGGCTGCTTTTATCGCGATCAGTGAACAACTAGGACTGCCCTTTACCCTGTTGAAGGAAGTGCAACGGGTCAACCAATTGCAGCTGGAGCGATTCTTGAAGAAGATTCGCGATACTCTTTGGGTGCTAAAGGATAAACGGATCGCCGTTTGGGGCCTTACTTTCAAACCGGATACCGACGATGTCCGCAGCTCCGTCGCGATCGAGTTGGTCAACCAATTGTTACAAGAAGGGGCGATCGTCCAAGCCTACGATCCAAAGGGGCTCGAGAAAGTCACCGAGTTAAATCTGTGCCAGGGTGCAATCCTGACGAACTCTGCGATGGAGGCCGCCGACAATGCCGAAGCCCTCATTTTGGCTACCGAATGGAGCGAGTTTCAAAGCATCGACTTTGTTGAGGTCCGAAAGCGCATGCATACGCCAATCGTTTTTGATGGGCGTAATCTTTTCGACCCGAGAACGATGATTGAACTAGGATTTCGCTATTTCGGCATCGGACGCGCAAACACGCATTGATCCGCCTTTGCCCGATGGCAAAAGGCGATGACTAATCCGGCGCATCCAGGCATTGCAGTCCGAGCGGATCTCCACATCTGGACCCACGGGACGAACTGTGTTCTTTGGATCGTCTTCTTGATCCAACAACGTCACGGGTCCGGCGCGAATTCACTAGAATTTCGGCTAAATTGTGGAAAGCTTTTGGTTGTCCCGCACCTTATTTCACCTCCAGTGTACAGTCTCGCGGGACGCTGGAGAGGTTATATGGCAGGTAAAAATCCGCGCCTCTGTTGCTTAAAGGCGCTTCAGCGTTGGGAAAGTGGTCGAGAATTTGCTGACGAGGTTCTCCATCAAACGTTGCAGCGATCCGGGTTGAACACCGTCAACAAGTCTTTTGTCACCGAGACCTTCTACGGGGTCATTCGGAACCGGTCTTATCTCGATTTCATTATTCAGCGGTTCCGGCCGTCTGGCCTCGATATGGCGACCCGCCAGGTGCTGAGGCTGGGCGTCTATCAGCTCTACAAAATGCGGATCCCAGATCACGCCGCCGTGTATGAGACCGTCAATATCGCCGGACCTGCCAGGACTTTGGTCAATGCCATCCTTCGGAGAACAATCGCTGAAAAAGACAATATTCTGCAACGCTTACAGGATGCCCCGGCTCATATCCGCTATTCGCACCCCGAATTTCTTTGGCAGAAATGGGAATCTCGACACGGCGGTAAGCTGGCTGAAGAACTTTGCGCCTGGAACAATGAGCCCGCTAAAATTTATGTGCGTGCCAACCAGCTTCGGGTCACGCCTGGAGAGCTGAATGAAAGTTTCCCGGAAGCGAAAGTAGTCGACGTTCATCCTGACTGCCTGGAGGTTGATCATTTACCCTTATCCTGGATTTCCTCTGGAGTTGCTTATGTTCAGGACCCTAGCACGCTCGTCGCCTGCGATTTATTGGATCCAAAACCAGGTGAAGTGGTCCTCGATGCCTGTGCGGCGCCCGGCGGTAAAGCGGGATACATGGCGCAAAAAATGGAGAATCAAGGAAGCCTTGTAGCCTGTGACTACGACAAGATCCGACTCTCACGACTCGAGCAAAACCTGATCCGCCTTGGAGTCACCAACTGCACTATCGTTCTGACCGATTGGCTTCAACATGCTTCTCCTTTCAAGCCTGGAACATTCGATGCGATCCTCGTCGATGTTCCTTGCACCAACACCGGCGTCATCCGGAGACGCACGGATGTCAGATGGCGTTTGACTCCGCAAGACTTTCCACGGATGCAACATCTTCAAGGCCGGATCGTCAAAGCGACCATTCAGTTTCTGAAATCCGGCGGACGGATGGTTTACAGCACTTGCAGCATCGAACCGGAAGAAAACGAAAGAGTCGTCGACTATATCGATCGAGAGGTTCCGGAGCTTCGATTCGCCGAATCCAAATCATCGATGCCCATCCACGACCATCTTGATGGAGCATTTGCTGCGCTGTTTTTTAAGGCGTAAGGAAAATCGCAAGTATCAGTCGAGAGGAACTCCTTCAAAAGGAACCTTCAACCCTCGGTTAGTCCCTTTCTATGGACCGAGGGGCCTGCCCCGCAGGGGCTACAGAACTCAGCCCAAGGTTTCTACCCTGGGAACCCTCAAAATAAGCGGTTCGCCCTGAAGGGGCGATAGATGCCGGTACCAGATGAAGCTCGCACCCATTGCCGCGCAAAAGTCAGAGTGCGCAATTGGGACGTGCGACATTGGACATCCGCACCCCGCTTCGATCTTGTTAGGACGTTCGATCTGGCGCCCCTTCAGGGCGCGTCGCTTTTGGTGGACGATTCCCAGGGTTGAAACCTTGGGCTGAGTTCTGAAGCCCCTGCGGGGCACGAAACAAAGGGGCTATTTCCCCGATGGCTCCACTGAGAACTGACCACTGACCACTGACAACTCCTCAAAGCCCACTCATGATTTCCTTACCCTTGGGCCATTCGATCGAATAACTATACTCTATCACTTTTTTGACCTTCGGCGGCAGGACGATATTCCAGCTAAGCTTGCCCGAATCCTTTTCAAAGGCAGTTGGCTGATCGGAGAACACCCCTTGGCTGACGACGATATCAGCGTTCCTGGAGACCGGCAGTTGGTCATAGATCAGAATCTTGATCGGATTGGACCGAAAATTTTGCAGCGAGGTCTGGTATTTGCGATCCACCACCGTCCTTCGGTTGAGCAATCCGGTTTCGGATCGCTTATTGACCAACTCGTTTCGTTCAACCTTGATCGAATCATCCTTGCCAACGTAAAGGTCAAAATCGGAGCCGGACGGCACCAAATCCATTTGGATTGTCCCGGTAAATTCAGCGTCCCGAAAAACACTAACCGGACCCGGCAGCAGCAAAGCCTCACTCGTATTGACCAGATGCAACTTGAGAAAGACCTCCGAATCGAGTTTAGGCGTCGTCACGTATTCGGGACTTCCCGTCAGATGCAACAGTGAAACGTTGGTGCGATGAGTTTGCCCGTCAGCGGGAATAGTCACGGGCAATTCGACCTGATAGGCCACGGCTAAGCCATTTTTTTGCACCTCGGCCTGAGCATCGGTGCTCTCGACCGATAGCGTTTTCGATCGAAATTGCTCGCCGGGAGCCGGCACCGGCGGGCTCGCAGCAATCTCGTCTTTCGGCAAAGCAACCGGTTCAGGTGCTTTGAAATCGACAAAATCGGGTGATAATTCAGGCATTCTTCCATTGCGACCAGGTTGGGCCGTCGAGAGAACAAGTCGCACGTTATTCCAATCCTCCCCGGTCTCTTGCCGGACGAGAGCATTGTAAAGGAGTTCTACTTTACCCGTGCCTGGAATCGACTCGGGCGTCGTAAATCGGATTCCAATAAGCATTCCCGATTAAATATCGGACCGTAAAATCGGCTTTGGCCGCCGCCGCGGCATTTACACTTACCAGGAGAGTACGTTCCGATTTCTGTCCCGCATTTTTGAGCGCCTCAAGTTCTCTTTTTATCCGGTTTATCTCCGGTTCGAGTTTCGCCTCAGCACGATCCAGGGAAAGAATGTTTTCCGCCAAGTTGGAGACTTCTTCGCCGTAGAAGGTGTAGAGCTTCCGCACATCGTCGAGGTTAGTTGTCTCCTTCTCTCCCTTGCCGAGACCCGCGCTCAGATTGCGAAAAAAATTCCGCTTCTCTTCCGCCACGCTTTTCTCTGATTGGAGCGACTTTTTTTGGTCTTGAAGCTGCTCCAATTGCCGCTCCAGATCCTGCGTCTTTGGCATTGCGCTTGACGCCAGGAACTCTTCGCGAAGATCGATACCCTCGATGCTCACGGCCGCCTCTGATTGAGCGCTCACGATCACCGACCCCTCTTCCAAGGCGGCGGGCAGGCCCGAAAACTGGAGCACCGTCTGGCCGATTGGCAGGTTCACATTCCCAGTCCGCGTGATGCGCGCTCGATTGGGATAAACGGTAACTCCGGATACCGTCGAGCTCACCGCGGTGGTCGTTTGGCCATAAAGAGAACCCCACATTCCCGTCCAGGAAAAAACGAAAATCAAAAGGGGCAAAATTCTCATAGTCGAACTTGGCAAGATTGGACGCGTCCTGCCCTCCAAACGTTCAACCGGAGAATCACCAAGTAAGGATTAGCCAGTGTGGCCGAAGTTTGTGGAGAGCACGGAGGGGGAGAGAGAAGACGGAGAGGAGGGAATTAATTTGGGGCTCCTAATTGTGACCCGTTTTTATTGCCGGTTCCCTCGCTATCAGTTATGCGTCGGCGCCCGGACGGATTCTGGATCTGCCATCCGACTATTAAATTTTTTCCGAAACTCCGTGTCCTCTGTGTCTCTGTGGTAATTCCCTCCCCTCCGTGTTCTCCCTCCCCCTCCGTGCCCTTCACTTCTGACGAACCACCTCATTCTTCTCACCAAGAATGATCACCTTCGGTCGATGCGTTCCGGCTTCAACTGGATCAAATAGTCCAAAACTCATGATCGTTAAGAAATCTCCCAGCTTTCCCAGATGGGCAGAAGCTCCGTTCAGTGCGATCGTGCCGTGACCACGAACTCCATAAACGACGTAGGTCTCAAATCTTTCGCCGTTCTCTATATTTCCAACCAGGATTCGTTCGTACTCTTCGAGTTCAACCAGTTCGGCGAGGTCGGCGGAAATGGTCAAACTACTTTCGTAGTTCACCTCCGCCGCGGTCACCACGGCTCGATGAATCTTCGATTTGAGGAGCGATACGTACACCGCCGGCAAATTAGCGTTTAATTTCAAATTGTCATCTCGGCTGCAAAGTAGGTCCTGGCGGCTAATAGTTCGTGGGCGCGAAGGCGAAAGACACGGAAGAGACCGCGGTTTCGGAATTTAGTTTTTTAAAGCCTAACTTCCTGTTCTCCGTTCTTGGAGGGGTCATACTTTCCTCCGCGCTCCGACCTCTCAGCCACCCCCTTGCTCAGAGCTCCGAGAGCAATCGAGCAAGCTCGCTGACCGGCCACTGGCCCGGAACCACGCTCTCCCCGATCGAACCGTAGGTCAGACACGAGCCCAATCGGGCCAAAACCAATCTCGATAATTTACCAAATTTTCCCATCCCCATCGCCGCGACACGGGCTTCCGGATTGCGTTCGATCAGGTGAACCAGTGTTTCCACGTCCGACCAATGCTCAACATTAGTCGCTACTTTAAAGATTTGATTTTCCCTTAGGCAGCAATGATCGAGCATCCCTTGGAGTACTTCTAACGAAGGCGTCTTTTCAAAGTCGTGAAAGGAAAAAATGATTTCTTTCCCCTCCGATTCCGCCTGCTCAATAAACGCCGAAAACCGGCTCAGATTGCTGAGCTCAATGTCGACCAAGTCGCAGTGGGGCAGCCAGCGTTCGAATAATTCAAGGCGAGTTGCCTCCGGGAGACCGTTCGCCCCACCTTCGCTGGGATCCCGCACGGTGGCGATCTTTGGGATGGAAATCTTGGAGGACAAAGCCTCCAGATTTGCCGAAGAGCCGTATAACCGATCGATGCGCAATTCGCACAAGTCGATATGCTTCGCTGACCAGGCTAGGAGCTGGTTAAAATCCGGAAGGGCAGCAATCACAGCCACGATCGCAGACTGGCGTGGTGCGGTCAGCATAGCGAAACCCTTTCACCGTTGCACCCTGGTCTGGGAATCAGCGGAAATGACGACGTTAATTTTTGATAGAATCTGAGAGCTTCGATTTCAGGGGCCAATCTCCGCAGCGGGTAAACGCCGTTGGTTCCTCCGGAAGCCGGGTCCTGAATCAGATAGTCAAATCCGGCTTTTCCGACGATGACCACGAAGTGCGTAATACCGTTCGGTAAATGGATGCGAACGATCACCGGATTCCCACGCTGGAGATTGGAATCGATCAATAAATAGGAGGGCAAATCTTCGTAGACATGTCTCGCCAAGCCCGGCTGATAATCGGCCGCCTTTTCCCAATACAACCAACCCTGCGGGGTATAGCCCTGGTTATTGGTCAGAAAGAGGTTCAAGCGCCCCGGATCGATGTCCTGCCCATAGAAAGCCAGGACCATGGCCGCCGAACTAACGGCACAGCCCTCTCCGCCCACCGTCGAGGACTCATCCGGCCCCAACTGGTCGTCTCCCCATTTTGGGTCGTTTTGGGCAAATCTTTGGACTGGAAGTACCAGTTTCGAGAAAAAGTAGAGCCCTCCGGCTGAAGGGATTTTTCTGATCCCGGCGTAGTATTCCCAGGCGCCGAAGATAACGGCGACTCCGACGATTCCCAACAGGATCAAAATGCCGAATTTGCGCCAGCTCCTCGACGGCCTGGAGGAAGCTTGGGCCACCTTCGAAAAAGCTATATTACCCGATCGCATCTGCTTTTTGGTGGACCAGAATGCCAGTTAGCGCAACAGTTACCTGCAAAAGCTATAATCACATTTGCAGCCTAATCTTGAGAGCAACATTGACCTGACGAGCTCAAGATTTCAATTCCTCAATATTTAACATGAAGAGCCGAATCCGTGGGATGAAAGCCGGCAGCCCTCGAATTTGATTTTGCGCGAGCATCAAACCTTTGCTGAATCCTCGCTGACCATCGCGCGTGCCGTGGACGCCGACAAGTAATCTCCATGAACGGCCATGCTCTAAAGCGGAACCAGCAAAATCTTAAGATTTTGCTGATTATTGGGCCCCTTTTGCTGGGCAGCATTTTATTTGTCGTCTCCAAGAAGGTTTATGCGGATCATCGCGAGGCGATCAACCTTCTAAAGCAAAGCTACGAAGACCGGGAGCGACTCAATGGGTTGCGCGATGATCTGGATGAACTGCAGGTCGGAGAGACTGGTTTTCTGCTGACCGACGATCAAGCGTACCTTCGAGCCCATCAATTCTCTTATGACGACACCTCTGTCCGTCTCAATTATCTCAACACCTTGTACGCGAATCGCCCCGCCCAGTTGGAACGGTGGCACCGACTACGTCCGCTGGTAGAAGCAAAATTGGCGCAATACCGCGAAGTAACTTCGCTCAAAAAGTCCGGACAAGACGACAAGGCGCTTCAGCTGGCCAACGGAAACGGACAAACCTCGATCATCGACCAGATTCGATCGATCATCGCCGAAATGCAGTTGGCCGAAGACGGGATGCTCACCGACCGCAAACGCGCCAACGAAACGAAGCTTGATACCAGCGACGCAGTATCGACCGGCCTTCTGTTTCTTAGCGCGACGGTGGTGATTTATGCGGGAGTATTGATTTTACGAATTCGACAGTTGCAGAGCATCATCACAATCTGTGCCTGGACTCAAAGGGTCAACTTCAACGGCAAATGGATGCCGATGGAAGATTTCTTGTGGCGCCGTTTTCGGGTCAAGGTTTCCCACGGAATTTCCGAGGAAGCATTTGAAGGAGTGATGGGAATGGTTGGGAAAAGCCTCACGGTTTCCGATAATCGTTCGGAGAAGTCAACCAATGCCAAGACTCCATCCAGTGCCGATAAGGCCCCCTAAAAGGCTCAATCCCTCTCACCTATTCGCCCGCTTCACCCTGATCTGTTCTCAGAGCGTCAAAAATCTTTTCGACCTTAATCAGGTTTGTTTTGCCCGGCATATTGTAAGGCGTGCCTGCGACGATGGTCAGCACGTCCTCCGGTTTGGCATTGAGAACCTTAGTCGCGGCGTCGACGCTCAATCGGACCAAGTGAGCGGTTCCCATCACCGGTTCATAGAGCATCGGCCTCACTCCCCAGCTCAAAGTTAGTCTGCGGCAAACGTCCTTTGAAGAACAGAGCGCGAGAATTGGCATTTTAGGTCGATGGCAGGAGACCCGACGAGGCGTCCCTCCCGACGTAGTCGCCGAGACGATCGCTTTAGCGGTAACGGAGTTGGCAATGGCGTGTGCCGCGTGACCGACAGCTGCCTCCAGATCTGCCCGGTCCGGAATGGAGGGCGGAATGGGGAGTTCTCCGGTGATCCACGACTGTTCAGCCCGGGCAGCGATCGTTGCCATGGTGGCGACAGCTTCGACCGGGAACCGGCCGACCGCCGACTCGGCAGAGAGCATGACAGCATCGGTACCATCCAGAATCGCATTAGCAATGTCGGCCGCCTCCGCCCGGGTCGGCTTGTGGAAATTGATCATCGACTCCAGCATCTGGGTGGCGGTGATCACCGTGATACCCTGATTGCGACAAACCGTGATGATCCGCTTTTGCGCGATCGGCACATCTTCAAAACTCATTTCGAGAGCAAGATCTCCTCGCGCCACCATTACACCGTAACATTCACGAACTATGTTCTCGATGTCGTCGAGGGCGTTCTTTCGCTCGATTTTGGCGATGACCGGAATAGAGGCCCCTCGTTCGGCCAGCGCTTGCTTCAGAAATCGGACATCCGAGGATGATTGGACGAAGGAGAGCGCCAGAAAATCGAGCTCCTCGGAAACTGCAAAATCCAAGTCCTGGTAATCTTTCGTGGTCAGCGATGGTAAAGAGACTAACCGATTCTTGAGATTGACCCCTTTATTGCTCTTCAGTTCGCCACCTCGAACAATGTCGCAGACCACGTCTCCTGCCGCCTTGATCTCCTGCACTTGAAGCTCAATGTTTCCGTCGTCCAGCAGCACAATGGAACCCGCCGCCACATCCCGGTGCAACCCTTTGAAACTGACCGCCATTCTAGCCGGCGTCCCGATGATATTCTCCGAAGTCAGAATGACCTTTTTGCCCCGTTCCAGCTCAATGCTGCCATTCTCCATTTCGCCAACCCGAATTCTGGGACCGCGCAAATCCCCGAGAATACCGACAAATACTCCCATTTCATCGGCCACCTTACGGATCCGTTCTACCAAAGGCTTGGCCACCTCGGCTGCGCGATGAGAAAAGTTCAACCGAGCCACATCCATCCCTGAATCAATCAATCGGCGCAGCATTTCTTCGCTATCGCTCGCCGGCCCTATTGTCGCCACAATCTTCGTTCGTTTTGAAAGTCCGCCCATTTGTCAATACTGATCCAACCGCTTTCGGAGAACAAGGCTGAAGCATACCAATGTCAGGCGGCGACTGCCCGGTTTGGCACCTCCAGCCAGCTCTTTTGCCTGCGTTTTCTGAAATCTGTGCTTAATCTCTTAGCGTATTCACTCCATCCGCAGGTAGGGTTTGTTTTGGCATACGCGATCCGAAAGGGCTTTATTCTGCAACTCCTGAACTCCTGCAACTTCTTCCCCAATGCGTTTTAGCGGCTGGGCCGCCACCGTCCCAAAACCAAACCCATTTCCTAATCTGTGTAATCTGCGAAATCTGTGGTTAACCTCTTCTCCGCTTACCTCAGATAGACGAAAATGCTTTTCCGCAAAATTTAGCGTGGCCTTGGGCGCGGTTATTGCGCCAAAGTGGACTAAATCGCCGAGATGAGATGATTACGATAGCGAAAGAAGACCCCAGTTCCCCAGATGTGTCGCGACTGCTTTCCGCATTCGTCGATGAGGTCAAAAAGCGTTACGATTCCCCGCCGGCCGATGTTGGGACCTTCGATCCTCATCTGGTTGCGGCTCCAAAAAGTGTCTTTCTGGTCGCCCGTCAAGATGGTGAAGCCGTCGGATGCGGAGCACTGGTGCCGATAGACGAATATAGTGTGGAGGTTAAACGGATGTTCGTCGCCAAGGAAAAACGAGGTCTCGGTATCGCGACGATGATCCTGGAGGAACTCGAACGCCTGGCTCGCGAGTTCGACTATGATGCGATGCGGCTCGAGACGGGTGACAAACAGCCGGAATCAATCGCCCTCTATGGCAAGGCAGGCTTTTACCGAATTCCTAATTTTCCGCCCTTCGAAAACGATCGCTCTGCGGTTTGTTACGAAAAGAAAATCTAAGGAGTTTTCGAACTCACTTTTCGACGACTTCGAAGCCGGCAAACCGTAAGGCCTTGATCGCGTCTGCCAACTGGCGATCGCGCACTAGAACGTAGTCGGTTTCAAAGGTCCCAATCGGCAAAATACCGATGTTGGATTGAGCGAGTGGCACTGCTACCGAGACCAAGCTTCCAACGAGATCCAGATCCAGAGGTCCCACGATCTTGAATCCTCGCCACCCTCGGCTCGCTTGGGCACCGGCGGGAACAAAGTGTTCCTCACAAATGACCGAAAGTTCATCCCGGGTTCGACTGATCGACAGAAAGGATTCACCAGTGGCCCATTCTGGAATTGGAGCCGCGGCCTCCAGTCGACATACCGCAAGTCGTTCTGCCAGGATAACCAGCTTTAGCAAAGGGGGATTCATCGGGTCGGCAACATGGCACTAAAAATCGTCCAGTGCCAACGAGAGTTTCATTGCTTAAGTACTGATTTTCCCGGGACCGGGAGTCAGATCGATCCGAAACGTTTGCTTTTCGCCGTGTTGAATGCATCCTTTCGGACTCTTTCTATGCAACGCCTACCTGGATTCCGTGATTTTTATCCGGAAGAATGCGCCCTCCGGAACTACGTCTTCGACCATTGGCGTCGCGTAGCGAGATCCTTTGGCTTTCAGGAATATGACGGGCCCACTTTGGAATCGATCGAGTTGTACAAAAAAAAGAGTGGAGAGGAGCTGAAAACGCAGCTGTTCCGTTTTGTCGACCAGGGAGAACGGGACGTCTGTATGAGACCGGAAATGACCCCGACTTTGGCCCGCCTGGTCGCGGCTCGAGCGCGGGATTTTAGGAAGCCTATCAAATGGTTCAGCATCTCGCCCTTTTACCGGTTTGAAAAACCGCAGAAAGGCAGACTTCGGGAGTTCTATCAGATAAATTGCGACATTCTTGGGGATGACTCCCCGGCCGCCGACGCCGAATTGATCGGACTCGCCATCGCCCTGCATCGAGTTTTTGGGTTAACTCCTGAAGATTTTTACGTGCGAGTCAATAATCGCAATCTCTGGGCTGAGTTTCTGGTCACGCATCAGGAACCAATCGACCGGTTGTCCGAGTTTCTCTCCATTATCGATAAACTCGAGCGAGATCCGGAAGCGGTCTCCAGCAAAAAACTGGAATCGTTCAAGATCGACCTCGCCGAAATTCGCGAGTTTATCGCTACCCCGGCTGAATCGGTGCCCGGTTTCGCCGACTTGTTTCGCGAACTGCAGTGGCGCGGCCTGGATAATTTTGTCGAACTTGATCTCACGATCGTTCGCGGTCTTGATTACTACACCGGACTTGTTTTCGAGATTTTTGATCGCCAGAAGGAAAATCGGGCTCTCGCCGGAGGTGGCCGGTACAACAACCTGATCTCATTGATCAGCGAAGGCCAGACGGATCTCCCTGCCGCTGGGTTCGCGATCGGAGACGTGACATTCTCCAATCTTCTGCAAGAACTGGAGCACACGCGCAAACGGATCGACGAGGCTCTCCACGCACCGGTCGGCGCGTTCATTGTCATTGCCGACGAAACACGGCGCCCGGAGGCGATTGCCTTGACCAATACTCTTCGTCAGTCCGGCCTAACTGCCGATTATTGCCTTCAACCGGTCAAAGTGGGACGCCAATTTCAACAGGCAGAAACTGTGGGCGCCAAATATGCGGTGGTCATCGGTCAAGAGTGGCCGCAGGTGCGGCTCAAGCTTTTGGCGGAACGCACCGAAGAGATTATGTCACAGGAAGATCTCTATCTCGTCTTGGGGCGCAAATGAGCTTCTTCAACCATCGGAATTATGTACCGCACTAATCATTGCAACGAACTCAGGACCAGCGACCTCGGCCGGGAAGTCACCCTTGCCGGCTGGGTTGATTCCGCCCGGGATCACGGGGGCGTAATTTTTGTTGATCTGAGAGATCGCGAAGGGCTAACCCAGGTGGTATTTCGTCCCGAAGAAAGTCCGGACGCGACCGCCCTGGCGCACACGCTGCGAAATGAGGATGTGGTCCAAGTTACCGGGAAAGTCACTCGCCGGGTCGACGGAACGCAAAACCTGAAGCTTGCCACGGGCGAAATCGAAGTAGTTGCTGCTTCCTTGAGCATTCTGAACCGATCCGAAATTCTCCCTTTCCCGTTGGATTCAGAGGTCGGTAACGAAGATATCCGGCTGGCCCACCGCTACTTGGACTTGCGCCGACCTTCCCTGGTGCGAAATCTGAAAGCCCGCCACCAGGTGGCCAAGGTCACCCGAGAGTACCTGGACCGGAATGGATTTCTAGAGATCGAGACTCCAATCCTCTCAAAAAGTACTCCGGAAGGGGCTCGGGAGTTTTTGGTTCCGAGCCGCTTGATTCCTCATCATTACTACGCCCTTTCGCAGTCGCCCCAGCAATATAAGCAATTGCTGATGGTCGGCGGGATTGAGAAATATTTTCAAATCGCGAAATGCTTTCGCGACGAAGACCCCCGCGCTGATCGAATCACCGAATTGACCCAGATCGACCTCGAAGCATCCTTCATCGAGCGGGAAGATATTGTTCGACTGATCGAGGGTCTTTTGCGGGAGATATTCCGGGCGACCAGGGGCGTAGAAGTTCCCATCCCTTTTCTTCGCCTGACCTATCAAGAAGCGATGAACCGGTTTGGGATCGACAAACCGGATCTGCGTTTTGCTATGGAGCTCGTGGACTTGAGCGACCTTTTTGCCGGATCGCAGTTCAAAGTATTCCGCGGAACCTTGGACAACGGCGGCGTGGTGAAATGCATCAATGCTAAGGGTTTCGCCAAAATTACCACCGGCCAGATTGAAGATTTAACGACCCTGGCCAAAGAATCGGGAGCGAAGGGGTTGGCGTTCATTAAAGCGGAGGGAGGCGAATGGAAATCGCCCATCGTCAAGTTTTTCTCCACCGCGGAAAAAGAGGCGCTGAAAGAAAAGATGAACTTTGAGGAAGGCGACCTGCTTCTCTTTGGAGCGGATCGTTGGGAGGTCGTCTGCACAGTGCTCGGGCGAATCCGGCTAAAAGTCGCGGAGATCCAGAAACTGGTAAAAGATTCCAACGAATTACAATTCCTCTGGGTCTTCGATTTCCCTTTGCTGGCCTTTGACCCTGCGGAAAGCAAATGGAGCGCGATGCATCATCCTTTTACCCGTCCGAAAACGGAAGATCTCCCGCTCCTGGAGGCTGGAGAATACGGAACGGTCCGCGCCGAGGCGTACGATGTGGTTCTGAACGGGGTCGAAATCGGCGGTGGCAGCATCCGAATTCACGAACCAGATCTGCAGGCCAAAATGTTTGAGGTTCTCGGGATCAGTGTCGAACAACAACAAAAATTGTTCGGGCACCTTTTGAAGGCCTTTACCTTTGGGGCTCCGCCGCATGGCGGGATTGCCATCGGAGTTGACCGCCTGGTGATGTTGATCACCGGAACGTCAAATATCAGAGAGGTGATCGCGTTTCCAAAAAACAGTCGCGGCTTCGATTTGATGATGGATGCGCCGAGTGAAGTCCCCGAGAAGCAACTCCGGGAGCTGCACATTCAGAATCGAAAGTCAGCCTAGGCGGAGTGAGCGTTCCGCTTTGGCTTTGCTTATTGGTCGTCCGTAAAAGAATTCCGCCGCAAAGATCACTTTGCGGCGGTAAGAACCAAGCAGTGGGACAACTACGTCCGGCGATGCGTTCCGCTAAGATCCGGCCGGCTTCTTGTCGGCGCCGTTCTCCGGCTGAGCATTCGGGGCAGGAGTCGCGTTGGCAGCATTTTTCTTAATGCTTAGAAGCTCCACCTGAAAAACCAGCGTGGACCCGGGAGCAATATCTTCGCCCGCGCCTTCATCTCCGTAAGCGAGATCCGAAGGAACATAAAGTTCCCATTTTGAGCCGATCGGCATCATTTTCAGCGCTTCTGACCAACCTTTGATCACGCCGTTGACTGGGAAGCTGAATGAGCTCCCGTGCTTCGCGGAACTGTCGAATTCTTTCCCGTCGATCGTCGTCCCCCGATAATTGGTTTCCACAACATCGGCGTCCGTCGGTTTGTCTCCGGAGCCCTCTTTGATCACTTTGTATTGAAGTCCGCTGGCCGTCGTTTTCACACCGGCCTTTTTGGCGTTCTCATCCAGAAATTTTTTGCCGTCGACCTTGTTTTTCTCCGCGACTACTTTCATTTCGTCCTGCTTCTTGGACATCGCCTCCTGCTGCTTCGCCATCATCTTTTGTTGGAAGGCGGCCAGGGTCTCTTGCAATTCCTGATCAGTCATCGCCATCGGTTTGCTGCCCAGGACATCGCGCAATCCCTTGAGAGAGCGCCGCTTCATTGAGGTCGAGTTGAAACTTTTGCAGCGTCCGCCCGATATCGACGCCCAAACTATAACTGACCTTATCTTTTTCCTCCTTAAAAGCTGACGTTGCGGGGGGACTATTAGAGGGGGAAGGACTCGGTTTGGCGTCCTCGGCATAAGAAGCAAATGCCGAACACATCAACAGAGCCACGAGAGTAATTCGAATCCGTTTCATGGTGGTGGCGACCAGCCTCAACGCAAAGGCAACGGCCTGCAACCCATTTCTAATCGATGAGAAACCGGCGCTCTCTCCCTGGAATCGCGGGTATTTGGGACACCCAACCGTTCCAGTTCTCGTCGTGTTTCTCGTTCTCGATTTCCCACTTCGGGGTGGAGTTTTCGGGACCGTTCCGTTTGGGGACAGGTCATATGTTGGCCCATTCTTGATGGCCCGCTCTTGTATTTCATGCCGCTAGATTCCCTGCGAACGCCCCGACGAGGGTTGTTCCGACCGTATCATTGGACCCGTCCCCAAATGTTGACCCATCCTTGGTTCGCTCCTCTTGTATTTCATGCCGCTAGATTCCTACGAACGCCCCGACGAGGGTTGTTCCGAATGTATCATTGGACCTGTCCCCAATTTTTACAGCACCTCCTAGGGTTGTTTGCTGCTGCGTCCCTGAAGCAAGCCGGGACGGCCTGCCTACTGTAGGTAAGGCGTCTCGCCTTACTTCTTCGGCGGCCGAGTGCCAGAGCAGTAACGCAGTAACCCAGGACCATGCCCTTTCGTCCTTCGCCGCTTTTCTGCGGACAGGTCCGGATATCGGTTCCTTTTGGGACAGGTCAAATGTTGGCCCATCCTTGATTGGCCGCTCTTGTATTTCATGCCGCTAGATTCCTACGAACGCCCCGACGAGGGTTGTTCCGAACGTATCATTGGACCTGTCCCCGATTTTTACAGCACCTCCTAGGGTTGTTTGCTGCTGCGTCCCTGAAGCAAGCCGGGACGGCCTGCCTACTGATCGGGTCGGGTCACGACGATTGCGCGCCGTGACCCTCCCACACCACCGGACATGCGGTTTTCCGCATCCGGCGGTTGAACCCGGCAGTGGGGGTTAACCCACTGCGTCCTGCCAGGGTGAAGCCGCTAGCACTTCTTCCATGGTCACTTCATTCAGCACCTCTGCACTGTATCTCGCCTGGTGCGGGCTCGCTTCCCATCGCTCGGTTCCTTCAAGCAGGTCCACTGCTTTACTCTCCCCGTGCTGACCGGTCTCGGAAGTGTGCTCTTGGCTCGCTCCTGGACTGTTTCGGGAAGCTTCTCGCTCCGCTTTGCCAGAGTTCTTTCAGTTGGTCTGTCTCTTGGTTCTTCGGCCCTTCGCTCCGTCCGGCTTTCACCGGCTTTCTTCACTACTACGGCCTCTGCTGACTTCTGCCGAGCTCTCGCCCGGCAGATCTCCCCGAGTAAGGTGTCCAATGTTTCGACCCGTGTCGTCGGGCTCTACCTCTTGCGTCTTTCGGTGACGGTTGGATTTCGTATTCCCTAGCATACTCTTCGCCCGCAAGCGGCCTCACTGCCCGTTCGTGTTCCTACGATCGTGTCTTTGCTATGGCTTCTTTCAGCTCAGTGCCTCGCGGCCTGTGCCTTGCCTTTTCGCTACGGTTGTTATCACTGCTTCCGGTCAATTCCTTTCATTTGACTACATTGGGCCCATGTCGGGCACACTAGGTAAGGCGTCCCGCCTTACTTCTTCGGCGGCCGAGTCCCAGAGCAGTAACCCTGGACCATGCCCTCTCGTCCTTCGCCGCTTTTCTGCGGACAGGTCCGGATATCGGTGAGTCCAAGGTTTGTTGGGGACAGGTGTTTGGGACCCAATCACCCAATCGTTCTCGTCGTCGTTCTCGTTCTCGATTTCGCACTTTGGGGTGGAGCTTCGGGACCGTTCCTTTTGGGGACAGGTCAAATGTTGGCCATCTTAAATCCTTTGAATTGCCTGCAGGCCTGAAGCCAGAGTCCGTGAGTCCGCCGATATCTGACCTGTCCCCAAAAAAGCGACGGAGGGCTAAAGGTATGGTCCGATATTACTGCTCCGAGACTCTGCAGCCGAAGAAGTAAGGCGGGACGCCTTACCTACATGGCAGGGCGTCCCGGCTTGCTTTCAGGGCTTCAGGGACGGCACCGCAAATAACGCGGATAAAAGTGTGCCCTGAAGAGATCTAGAATGTAGCAACCCAGAAGCAGCAGTAATCTAGAGCGCCAACCGGAACTGAGCGCTAATTGCTCTGATCCTGACCCTTAGAAGAAGAGTCATCGTCCGAATCGTCGGAATCATCCTGTTGGGTAGCTTTCTTGGCCGGCGCTTCGCCTTTGAAGAGTTCGCGCAGTAAGTCGCCGATCATCGGGGCGGCGACGGTGCCGCCATGCGCCATTTCACCGGGAGCGCCTTCGTAGAGGGCAGCGAAAGCGTACTTGGGAGATCCGTCGGCCGGCGCGAATCCGGCGAACCAGGCAGCGGTTCGCTCTTTCTTTTTCGGGCCCCATTGCGCAGTTCCGGTTTTTCCGGCCACCTTAACGTTCTTTACTTCGGCCGCCCCGCCCGTCCCGTTGCCACTCGAAACCACGTCGATCATGCCTTTACGCAATTGCTCCATGGTCACGGGGCTTAGCTTAAGAATATCTTTGGCTCGAGGACTATACACGTAGACCACTTCGTTATTCAGGGTCTGTACCTGCCGTACTATTCTAGCTTGATAAACTACCCCACCATTGGCGATGGCACCCATCGCCTGGGCCATTTGCAAAGGGGAAATCAGAATGTCCCCTTGACCAATCGAGAGGTTAGCCAAGTCACCCCCAAGGATATGCCGGTGGTAAGTCTGTTCCATGTAATCATCCGTGGGGATCCTGCCATCGGCTTCCCCGTTTAAGAGGATCCCAGTGCGCGCACCGAGTCCAAATCGCTTGGCCCAGCTCACCAGCGCGCGAGAGCCGATTTTTTGACCGGCTTGGTAAAACCAGGTATTGCAGGACTGCGTAAGGGCTTGCCGAAAATTCAGATCGCCGGCGTCTTCTTTCTTCCAGTTCCTGAAGACGACGTTGCCGACTTCAAAAGAAGCTGAACAATCGAATTCATCATTGGGAGTGATCGCATGCGTCTCGAATCCCGCTACTCCGACGAACGTCTTGAACGTTGATCCCGGAGGATAGGCAGAACGATACGCCCGTGGAAGCATCGGAATATTTGGATCGTTGGTGATCTTTTTGAATTTCTCTTCCGAGATGGTGGGAACAAAATCGTTCGGATCGATCGTCGGCCAGGAAGCCAGCGCCAGGACGTCCCCGGTAGCGGGATCCATCACGACGATGGCACCTCGTTTGGCTCTTTTCTGCAGGATCTTTTCGGCCAGTCGCTGCATATCAGAATCAAGCGTGGTGACCACGTTGTATCCTGGCTCCGGCGGAACGGCGATCCGTTCACCCGATTTGTTCCCGTCCTTGTCAAAAGTGAGATTGAACTGGCCTGGTTTACCACGCAGCTGGTCGTCGAATGATTGTTCAAGCCCCTCTCGACCTTCACTTTCCGGCCAAAGAGGCTCGTTATTTTGGAGGGTCCGGGTGCTCTCCCGGCTCGTCCGTCCGGTATATCCGACGACTTGCCCGGCCAGAGATCCTTGCGGGTAGGTGCGGACATAAATCGCCCGCAGGATTAGACCAGGGGGCACCTTACCTTGTGCTTTTTGCACTTCGTCATTCGACAGATCAGTAGCAATGTCGAACGGAATCGCACCTCGATTCCGATAATGCTGGACGACGCCATCTTCCGAAAAGCCAATCGGGCGCAGAGTTAATCCACGGGCGGAACTAACTGCCCGGCTCACAAAGTCAAGGACCTGGCGGTCGGTAAAATCAAAAGGAGTCGGGAAAACGACGCTCAGATTGTAGCTGACCCGGGTTTGAGCCAGGGGAACTCCGTTCCGATCCGTGATCTGGCCCCTAGGCGCGGGGATGTTCAAAGCGTAGGTGGCAGCCTGGCGCTGCGTCTCCCAGCTGGGCGTCATATGCGTTGGGCTGGCCGGAGTCGCTTCCTGCGACCACCCGCTTGAAATCTGCCAGAGCACCGCGACGCACGTTCCAAATATCAAGCGGCTACACATGAAGAGCGTAAACTCAACACCCGCACCGAATACGCGCAAGGAGTTTCTGCATCCCAGGCTCGCGCTTCGCGAGGAGCTTACCTCTGGAGGAATTGAAAAATGACTTCGGCCAATTTGCCGCTGATGCCATCCACCTGTTCGATCTCCGCCACCGAAGCTTTCCGAAGTCGTTCCACTGAACCAAACCGCTTCAACAACGCCTGCTTGCGGTTCTCGCTGATGCCGGGGCAGTCGTCCAAAATGCTTTCAGCGATGCGTTTCTTCATCAATAGCTGATGATATCCATTCGCAAACCGGTGCGCCTCGTCCCGGATTCGCTGCAGAACCTGCAACGCACCCGAATCATCAGGCAGCTGCAATGGCAGCGGTCTGCCCGGGCGATATATTTCCTCAAATTCTTTCGCCAGTCCGATGATCGGAACATTCTGGAGGCCCAGACGCTGCAACTCCTTGCAGGCAGAACTGAGCTGGCCTTTGCCGCCGTCGACGATAATCAAATCCGGTAAACGGACCATCCGCTCCGGAGCCGTCGTCTGGATCCTGGCGATTGATTCGTCTACTGGCTCCTGACTAAA
Organism: uncultured Verrucomicrobiae bacterium; assembly: GCA_963808535.1. GTDB lineage: Bacteria > Verrucomicrobiota > Verrucomicrobiia > Chthoniobacterales > JAFAMB01 > JAFAMB01. The sequence goes on from CAWEGF010000018.1 coordinate 72,975, forward strand.
TTCGGCTATTTCCGGCGCGACACTTCTGTTTTCCAAAAGCACGCGCGAATAGCGGCGGCGAACCACCTCCGCCATACTGGCAAAGTCATCCTGCCCGGCCACCGTTCTGATGCGATACCGTCGATAGTTGGACTTGTCCGGCACGCCGTTCCGAAAGCTGACCATCGAAGCCACAATATGGGTGGTGGAGATATTGGATATATCAAAACACTCCATGACGGTCGGGGCATTCGGCAAGAGAAGCGCATCCGCCAAGGCCTGAAGATCCCCGATTGGATCGATCGAGGTCGGCAACGAGCCGCGGGTGAAGCGACGAGTTGGCCTGGTCGTGCGGCGAAGATCGTCCAGCATATTGCGCATCTCGGCCGCCTTCTCAAATTCAAGGTTTTCCGCCGCCTTTTTCATCTGCTCCTCGATTTGTTTGAGCATCTCGTGACTCTGACCTTCGAGAAACTCGCAGGCGGCGAGGACACGGGTTTTATAATCATCGAGTGTTACTCGTCGGATGCAGGGTGCAGAGCAGTTTTTGATGATGTGATCCATGCACCGCTTGTAGTCTAATTCGCCCGGCTCAAACACCCGGCAAGACCGGATCCCAAACCGTTTTTTCATCCATCTCAGGGTGCTACGCAAGGCGCCGGCATGGGCAAACGGCCCGAAATACCGGTATCCATCTTCCATCTTCAAACGGCTCAATTGAAATCGAGGGATAGGATCCGAAAGATTCACCTTCACCAACAAAAAACGCTTATCATCCCGGAAAGAGATGTTGTACTTCGGGCGAAACTCCTTAATCAACTTGCCTTCAAGGAGCAGCGCCTCGGGCTCATTTCGAACCAGGTGAACATCGAAATCCCAAATGCTATCAAGCAAAGCGCGCGTCTTCAGATCTGCGGTCATCCGGCGCGACGGCATAAAATAATGACTAAGCCGTTTGCGTAGATCCCGGGCCTTGCCGACGTAGATGACGCGCTTGAGGCGGTCCTTCATCATGTAAACGCCCGGCTTATGTGGAACTTCGCGTAATTTCTTGTTCGGGTCTGGCTTATCTCCGAGGAAGAGCCCCTCCATGCCGGCAACGGTACGCCCGGGTTCGCAAAAGCTCCAGTGGATATCGGACGGCCAGCCATTTGCTGCGTTGCATTGCAACCTCGAATCACCCGTAGCTGATGACGAGTAAAAACGAAAATCGAGATACGCTTGAAATGCGCCCTGGTCCCGGGTTGAATGAACGAGTTTGCACTTCGCCATCACGTGCATTTAAATAGGGAGCTAATAGGAATGAATTGGTTTGTCCTAGTCATCGTCCCGCTGCTGGCACAGGCGGTTGAAGTAGCACCGACCCCTGGCTCTCCGCAGGCGACGTTGCTACAGCTATTGAAATCGGGCGGCTGGGTCATGGTGCCGTTGATTTTGACCTCGGTTATCACGCTCTCTCTGATCTTTGCGTGCCTGTTCAGCCTGCGGCGAGGAACCGTAGTGACCCGACGATATATGGATACCGCGGAAGCCCTCCTGCGAAAACGCGACTACCTGGGATTGATCGCGGTTTCCAACCGGCACTCCGAAGCGGTGGCCCGAATCACTGCCCGCACGCTGGATTTCGCGACCAAAAACCCGAGCGCCTCTCCGGAAGCAATCCGTGAGGTGGCCGAAACAGAAGGGTCTCGAGTCTCCAGCAGCCTGAATCACCGCATCGTGTACCTGGCAGATATTGCGACGCTTTCCCCGATGCTCGGACTTCTGGGAACGGTTTTCGGGATTATTAAATCTTTCGGGGTTCTCGCCAGCAACACCTCGCAACCCCGTCCAATGCTGCTCGCCCATGGCGTGTCAGAAGCCCTGGTGGCCACCGCATCGGGGTTGGTGATTGGAATTGTCGCCATGGCGTTCTACGCCATCTTTCGCGGCAAAGTGGCCTCCATGATCGCAGATCTGGAATCGGCCACTGCTCATATAGTGAACATCATCACCTCTCAGAACCAAGTCCGCCGACCGGAACGGTCTCGAGTGCTGGATAGCGACGGGATCTAAGCTGACCAATGAATTTTCGTAAACACGCGGAACCCAGAGTATTGGGGTTTTTGATCGCGCCGATGGTCGATATTCTTTTGGTCATTCTGGTCTTTTTCATCGTTACCTGGAATTTTGCCCTCAGCGAGAATGAACTGGACGTTCGAGTGCCGACGGCAAGCAAAGCCAACGAAGCGCAACCTTATGTTGGCCAGGTAGTGATCAACATTGCGGCCAATGGAACGGTGATCGTCAATCGCCAGTCAAAAAGTTCGTCCGAACTGCTGGAGCTACTGAAAAAACTTTCCCAACTCTATCCAGATCAGGCGGTCATCGTGCGCGGTGATCAGGCGGTCAACTACAAGCATATCGTCGATGTGCTTGATATTTGTCGGCAGGCAGACATCTGGAACGTTGCCTTTGCAACGGGTAAATCTGAACGATGAGATTGCGTCCTTGGCAACTACTGACCTGCAGCATTTGTTTTGCGTCGAATCTGCTGAGCCAGGAAGTTCGGCGGGCCATTCCGGTCGCGCCCTCTCCCTCGCCGGTTCCGCGCGCGCAGCCAGTTTATCCTGACCAAACTACGGGCCAGCCATCGATTCTGGACGAGAGAATGCCTTCGGCGCAAAGTCTCGAACCTCGTCGTCCCACCGAAAGCCCCAAGGACGTCAGGGTCTCTGCCGGTAGCCCTGCCGAACCCGATTCGAAACCCAAAGATGCTGATGCGGATCAGGACGTGATCCGGTTGACGCCCGGTCAAGGAACCGATGCGCAGAGCGGCGATCCAGCCAAGGCTGAACTGGCCATCGCCGACGGCCTCTACATCCGTAAGCTCTACGATCTGGCCGTTCCTGAGTACGAAAAGTACCTAGGCCAATTCCCCGGTGATTCCGGGCGGCCATCCGCCATGTATCGTTTGGCAGATTGCTATGCGAAACTTGGCCAGGAAGAGCCCGCGCTCAATACTTATCGCCTGTTGGTTGATGAAGTGGGCTCCGGCGAATTTGTCGGTAGCGCGGCTTTCCGGTTGGGTTCCAGAGCATTCGACAGAAAGAACTTTCAGGAAGCGGCTCCGCTTTATGAAAAGGCGTTTGCCAATGCGAAATCTCCGGAGATCAAACTAACGGCCAGATATTATCAAGCAAAGTGCCTGGAATTGACCGGGAAGAAGGCCGATGCGGCAGCTGTCTACACGGACGTCGCGAACTTTTCTGGCAAGAATCCCTACCGCGACGCTGCCCGCCTATCCTTGGCCTACTTCGCACTCGAAAATGGTCAAAAGCAACAGGCCTTCGACCTTTTCAATCAACTGGGAATTGACGCTGCCAAACCGGTAGTAAGGGCCGAAGCACTGACCCGCGCCGGAATTCTTGCTGCCGATCTCAAGCAAAAGGACAAAGCCGATCAACTCTTCAAGGCTGCAATCGCCTTAAATGCCGAGGGAAAATGGAAACAGATTGCCGAATTGGAACAGATGAAACTGGAGTACGAAGGAGACAAATTCTCCCAAGTTCTCGACTCGTACGCGAAAAGCACCAATACCCCGGGAGACGAAACCCGGCCCAGCGTGATGCTTCTGGTGGCGAACTCCTATCGCCAATTAGGAAAACAGCAGAAGGCGCTTGAGCTCTATAATCAGTTGATCCGCATCTACTCCAACACCCCTGAAGCATACGATGCGCGCTATCAACGACTGGTTTCCTTGGACGCGACAAAAGATCCATCACTGGTCGCGGAGGTCGACTCCTACCTGGCCACCGGGCCGAACCGTGATCGAGCCGACAAGGCGAAGCTTCTGAAGGCGCAGACGCTCTTTCAGCAGAAGCGCTTCGAACCAGCAGCGCGCCTTTACCTGGAACTTACCAATTCATCGCTCGCCGATCTCTACAAAGCCGATTGTTACTACGCCGCCGGTTTTTCGTTTCTCCAACTAAACGACAACCAGTCGGCCATCCACGCCTTCACCGGTTTGATCGACAAATTTCCAAAGCACCGAATGACTTCGAAGGCGTTGTTGAAGAGAGCCCTCCTTTTCCAGGAAGCGAAGAATCTCCCCGGCCGCCTTGAACGATTTTAACAAGATCATCGCTGATTATCCGGCCTCGGCAGAAACCGAAACCGCGCTTCTGCAGAAAGGGCTGACTTTAGGTCAACAGGCGGATTACCCGCAAATGACCGTTACGTTTCGTCAGCTGCTAAAGGCTTATCCGAACAGCAGCGGAGCGGCCCAAGCCAACTACTGGATCGGTTGGTCGGCCTTCGAAGCAAAGCGTTACGAGGAGGCGGTCGCCCCCTTGTCCAAGGCGCGGGAGCTCAATCCCGACGAGTTCGCGGAGAAGACCACCCTCCGGCTGATTTTGTGCTACCAAAATCTGCATAAAAAAACCGATGCGGCGCAGGAGGTCGACGGATTTATCCAGAAAGACCCTCAGCGAGTCTCCATGGTGCTCGACGTCTGTCGCTGGCTAGGTTCGGAGTTTTACAACGACAACAATTTTACGCAGGCAGCGAAATATTATGGTCTGATGACCAAAAACACCGAACCGGACAAGGTCGACAAGGGGATCTGGCTGAATTACGCCAAATCGTTGATCGATCTGAAAGAATATCCAGACGCCAACGCGGCGATAGGTCACTATCTTGAACTGGCAACTGATCCGGCGGATCGGGCACAAGGTTTCCTGGTCTTGAGCAGCGCCCAACTTGGCAGCAAAGATCTGGATGGCGCCAACAAGTCCGCTGAGCAAGCCTTGTCGCTGCAACCGGAAGGTCGGCTCAATGCCGAGGCTAGAATGTTAATCGGCGACGTGGCCTCGGCACGGGGCAATTACGAAAATGCGGCGCGTTCTTACATGAGCGTGGCTCTCTTGTACGAAGACCCGGAAGTCACTCCCCGCGCCTTGGAGCACGCGTACGAGGCATTCCAAAAGGCCGGGAACGAACCCCAAGCGACCAAAACACTTTCAGAACTGAAAAGCCGATTTCCGAATTATACGATGAAGATCTCGAACGCCGGATAGCGCGTTTCCTCGGGCCAACTTGTGCCCGGTGCCGCATGAGGTTAGCGTGTAGTTTCAACGACCCTCAACACTCTTTTCCCGGAATGACGTTTGCCCGGCTATTTCGCTTTCCCGACCGCCCCAGGAGTCGAACCATAAAACAATTTAGTGCCTTGCTCGAGCCGATGCCGGATGAGCAATTGGCCCGATTGACTCAACAATCACAAGCGGTCACCCGACGGTTTTTCGGCCGGACGATGCGCCTGTTTGCGCCGCTTTATCTGTCGAACGAATGCATCAACAATTGCCAGTATTGCGGTTTCTCGAGGGACAACCCGATTTTGCGAGTGACACTGTCCACCGATCAAGTGGAAGCCGAGGCGAGGTACCTGGTTGACCAAGGGTTTCGCAATATCCTGCTGGTCTCCGGTGAACATCCGAAATTTGTCTCGAACGGCTACCTTCTGGACGTGGTCCGAAGACTGGTTTCCTTTGTCCCATCCGTCTCGATTGAAGTGGCGCCGATGGAGATCGGTGATTATCAACCACTGGTTTCAGCGGGCGCGGAAGGCTTGGTCGTCTACCAGGAAACGTATGACCGCGCGGCTTATGCCGCCGTTCACACGGCCGGACCAAAAAAAGATTTCGATTGGCGATTGGAAACTCCGGAACGTGGCTACGCGGCCGGCTTCCGGCGCATTGGGATCGCACCGCTGTTCGGACTCGCGGAATGGCGGTCCGAAGCAATCGCCTTGGCTGAGCATGTCGAGTATCTGCTCAAAAAATGCTGGCGCTCGCACTTAACCGTCAGTTTGCCAAGACTCCGCCCGGCGGCGGGTGGCTTTCGTCCTCATTATTCGTTCGCGGATCGGGATCTCATTCAGGTGTTGTGCGCGCTCAGGATCACCTTTCCCCAGTTGGGCATCGTTCTGAGCACCCGGGAATCATCAGGCTTCAGAGATGCTCTGATGCCGATTGGAGTCACCATGATGAGTGCCGGCAGCCGAACCGAACCGGGTGGCTATACTGGTCAGGGGACGCAGTCGCTCCATCTAACTGTCAAAGGACGGGTGACCCAATCAACGTGTGGCGCCGATTCGAAAGCAGGCGGTCAATTTGAAGTCGAGGACAGCCGATCCCCAGACGAGGTCGCGGCCTCACTTCGCGCGAACGGTCTGGAACCCGTTTGGAAAGATTGGGATTCAGCCATTCTTTCCCTATGAAACTTATGCTGAACGGACAGGCGCGCGATCTCCAAGCCGGCACGACTCTCTCGGATCTCCTTACTTCGCTGCACTTGGCAGAGAAACTGGTTTTAGTTGAACTGAACGGCCATGCTATACCACGCACCGATTTTCAGGCGACCACGCTCGACGAGTCTGACACCGTCGAGATCGTGCGCATGGTCGGCGGCGGCTAATAAACGCTCATTCCGCTATGCCTCGAATCGCTCAGGAAACCGTTGAACAGGTAGCTGCCGCCTCGGATATCGTGGCGGTGATCGGCGCCTATTTCCCTCTCAAGCGGGCGGGAACAGAATTCCGAGCCATTTGTCCGTTCCACCAGGAGAAAACACCCTCTTTTTACGTTAATCCCTCCAAGCAATCGTACTATTGCCATGGATGTGGTGCCGGCGGAGCGGTCTTCCAGTTTCTGATGCAGTACGAAAATATCGATTTTCCGGAATCGGTGCGTCGCCTGGCGTCCCGGGCCGGCATTGCCATCATCGAAGCTGAACTCAGCGCTGAAGAAGAAGGCAAACAGAGTCTGCGCAAACGCTTGCTTCGGCTCCACTTTGAAGCATCGGCCTGGTTCCACAGCAATTTGCTGCGCACCAAGGCAGCGGCGCATGCCAGGGCCTATTTGCAGAATCGGGCGATCAACATCGAGACGGCCAAACGCTGGCAACTCGGTTATGCACCGAATACCTGGGACTCGCTCGTGCAATGGGCGACCGCTGCGGGTTTCGTCAAAGAGGAACTGATCGAGAGCGGCCTGGTAAAGCTTCGCGAGGAGGGGAACCCACGCTCGCGCTTCTACGATCGATTTCGCGATCGCTTAATGTTCCCGATCCACAATGATTTTGGTGAAGTCGTCGCTTTCAGTGGACGGATTCTGGATCCAAAAGCCTCGGGCGGTAAATATGTGAATTCACCGGAAACCCCGCTGTTTTCAAAAGGTAACCTCTTGTTTGGCCTGCATCAGTCAAAACGCTCCATTGCCAATGCGCGGCAAGTAGTCGTGTTGGAAGGTCAACTCGATCTCATTACCACCTTCGAAGCCGGGATCCAAAATGTCGTCGCTCCGCAGGGCACCGCTTTAACGGCCCGGCACGCCACTTTGCTGCGCCGCTTCGCAGACGAAGTCATTCTATTCTTTGACGCGGACGCCGCCGGTCAGAAAGCGGCTGAGCGCGCCCTGGAGGTTCTTTTCGGCGCCGGTCTTCAAGTGAGAATTGGCGAAATGCCCCCGGGAGAAGATCCAGATTCGCTCATTCGCAAATCGGGAACTGAGGCCTTTCGGAGCCGGGTGGAATCTGCCGAGGATTTCTTCGATTTCCAGATCAACCGGAAATCGACCGCTCCAGAATTGAAAACCACTGCCGGGCGGGTGGCGTTCGCGAGAAAGATGTCTCAGTTTATCAGCGTGGTGCCAGATCCGATGCTGCGGGATACCCTGATTAGCCGGCTGGCCTCTCGCCTGACCATTCCGCGGGAGACCATGCAGCAGATGGTGCTCTCAGCGCCGAAGCCAAGTCTGGAAAAGGGGCTTGGGGAAGAACAGGCGAATGCTCCTCAGTTGGCGATGCCGAGGCACAGATTGGCAGTTATTTGCAAAGCCGCCCTGGTTATTCCCAATTTTTTGCGCGAAATCCGGCGACAACCTTGGAAATCGGTCTTGCAACATGTCGACGGCGCTGAACTGCTGGCGAAGATTTTTGAGTCGGCCCTGGAACCAGAAGAGCCGTCCGGGATTGCTGCTTTCTTCGGTTCGCTGCAAAAATCGGAAGCGGCGATCTTATCTATTCTCCTGGCCAACAAAGAGTTGAACGAAAAAATGGGCCCCTTGTTCTGGCAAGAACTGGTCGGCCTCGAGCTGAAACGCCGGAAGCGACAGGTAGCCACCATTCTTCGACTGGCGGGCGAAGATCCGGCTATTCAGCGACAGGCCAACGAGGAACTCAAAGAAGTCCTTGACCTCGAATCTCGGTTCACAGATATTTCGCGACTTCCGAGCCGGGAACCGTGAGCAACGTGGATCAATCCGATAACAATCATTTCTCATCCCCCCCTGTCGGAGCCGCAGCGACAGTATTCGTACGTGGTTATGGCAAAGCTTACTTCTCAAAATTCATCCAAATCGAAGAGTGCCAAAGCAAAAACCACTACCGAGGACAAGAAACCTAAGGGACTCAGCAAGAAAACCGCCTTTGCCGTGAGAAAGATTTCTCAGCTTGCGACAAAAGACAAGGTTAGCGCGGAGTCCTCTCAGGAACTACCAGTTGCCGTAGTCTCCACCAACGGGCATACCAGTTTAGCGACCAAGCTCATTGCCGATCCGGCCCTTGACCTGCAGGAACGGGTCCGGGACATGGTGAAGTTAGCCAAAGAACAGGGCTACGTCACTTACGATGACATCAATGAAGCTCTACCGGAGAACATGGCTGATCCGGAGGAAATGGAGCAGCTCATCAACCGGCTCCGGTCGATGGAAGTTGATATCATCGACGCCTCCGAAGTCGATCGTTATAAGGACGGCAAAAAAGACGCCGACGACGAGGAAGAGGAGAAAGACCAAAAGCTCGATATCCTCGATGATCCGGTCCGGATGTATCTGAAGCAGATGGGGCAGGTCCCCTTGCTGACGCGGGAGCAGGAAGTCGAAATCTCGAAGCGGATCGAGGACGCCGAATTGATGGTGCAAAGATTCATCAACCGGTTCGGTTTTACTTCGAAATCACACCTGGATCTGGCCCAGAAGTTAATTGAAGGAAGAGAACGCTTCGATCGGGTTATCCTCGATAAGAAAATCGAGAGTCGCGAGCGTTACATGAAAGGGCTGCCGAAGCTTTGTTCGCAAATTGAACGGAGTACCGGTGAAGTCGCGGCCCTCTACCGCAAGCTGGTGGAAGCCCGTGAGGCCGGCAAAGAGGCCTCCGTCAAAACAGACTTTCAAAAGGCGCATACCGGATTGATGAAGCTCTACCCGCGGTTCTACTTCAAGCAAAAGGTCACCGAAGAGTTTGTCCAATTGGCGGACGACTACCTGCGCATCCTCAATAATTTGCAGAACGAGATCAACCGGACCGAGCAGGGATCCACGACTGCTCGTGAGCGATTACCCGACTATCGCAGCCGTTTGCGTGAACTGGAATATAAGATCTGGCTGAAGCCCGACGATTACATTCGTCAGCATGGCGACTTGAAAGATTGGCTCAAGCGCGCCCTGCGAGCTAAGACAGAAATGGTCGAAGCCAATCTCCGGTTGGTCATTTCGATCGCCAAGAAATACACCAACCGTGGGCTTTCCTTTCTCGACCTGATCCAGGAAGGCAACATGGGGTTGATGAAAGCCGTCGAAAAATTCGAATATCGACGCGGCTATAAATTTTCTACCTACGCTACTTGGTGGATTCGCCAGGCGATTACCCGGTCGATCGCGGATCAAGCCCGGACCATTCGTATCCCGGTGCACATGATCGAAACGATCAACAAGCTGATGCGCGTGCAGAAGCAGTTGGTCCAGGAATACGGGAGAGAACCCAGCCCGGAAGAGGTCGCTGAAGAAATTCAGTTACCTGTCGAGCGCGTGCGAGCCGTCCTCAAGATGGCCCAGCAACCAATCTCCCTTCAGAGCCCGGTCGGCGATAGCGACGACACCAGCTTCGGTGACTTTATCGAAGACAAGGGTGCTGAAAATCCCAGCGACATGACCGCCATCGTCCTGCTTCGGGAGAAGATTCGGGACGTCCTGGATACTTTGACCGAGCGTGAAAGGCAGGTTCTCGAACAGCGGTTTGGCTTGGTCGACGGCTACAGCAGAACTCTCGAGGAAGTAGGCCGTCAATTCCGGGTCACCCGCGAACGCATCCGCCAGATCGAAGCGAAAGCTCTCCGCAAAGATGCGTCACCCAACGCGAATCCGGCAACTCGAAGGCTTCCTCGAAGCTGGGGAGTGAGGAGCGTTCGACGTTCAGCGTTCAGCGTTCAGCGGCTGGCGGAAACAGCTTCTCGCTCGCTCTTCGAAACCCGGCGATTCTGTTGATCCCAAAAGCTTTTTCTCTTGCAAATGCCAAAGACGCTGAACGCTGAACGCTGAACGCTGAACGCTGAACGCTGAACGCTGAACGCTGAACGCTGAACGCTGAACGCTGAACGCTGAACGCTGAACGCTGAACGCTGAACGCTGAACGCTGAACGCTGAACGCTGAACGCTGAACGCTAAAACGTCCTTGAGGACGTGGTCGCCGCGTTGTACTTATTCTTTGGCTTTCGGATTAAAGAGGCAGCTGCTTGGTCCGATTGAAACTTTAGGCAGTCTGTGGTGTTCAATTCAACGCGATGAACGATCCAGAACGCGATCAACTTTGGTGCTTGCTTGAAAAGGCGAAGGTCGATGAACCTTCACCGTTTTTCGCTGCCAAGGTCGTTGCTTCTGTCAGAAAGCTGAAAGAGGATCGCAGGATGTTCTGGGCGAACTGGTTGCGGTTTGGGTTGCCCGGTGCGCTCGCTGGCGCGCTGGCCGTCTTTTTGACCGTCTTCAGCGTGCGCGTCGAACACAAAATTGAGTCCAAACCGGTAAAAGTCACACAGGAGCAGCGATGGGGACTGAGCCAAGCGACCTCGAGTTGATAGCCGACCTGGATACTGCGCTCTCCTCCGAGGAATCTTCCGTATGGTTAGATTCTTCGTCGCATTGATTCTCGCGGGTTTCGCGATCACGGAGAGTCAGGCGCAGGTCGTATCTGTATCCTCCTCACCAACCTCCAGTGCTACCCCGCTGACCAGCCCGTCCGCCTCCACCAGCGCCAGCCGGTTTGAGCTCTTGCGCAAAAACTTCGAGCAGCTTTCCGCGGAGCAGCAGGAGAGAATATTGCAAAATTTTCATCGTTGGCAGGATCTCAGCCAGGACGAGAAAGAAGTGCTGCGCCAGAGAGAGCGCGTGCAGCGGCAAAAGCAGGATGCTTCAATCAGCGAAGCCTATCAAAAGTCGGGGTTGCAACTGAACGACGAGCAACGCGCCCTGTTTCACAAACGTTACCTCCAGGAACGACGCCGTTTGGAGGAACAACTCGTGCATGACATGCAGGAGAAACGGCAAATCGGGAACGCCGCCATCATCGAGATGCTGAAGAAAGAATTCTCCAACCCGAAACCGCCGGCCAACGTTTCGGCTCACTGAGTGATGACCTCTTTCAACGCGCGTCATTGCTGTCGGTTCCACTCGGAAAAAGAACCGCGTTGAATCTATGCTGCGCGCCGGCGAGCCGGATGGTAGTCCGCGGCATGATAAGAACTCCGGACCAGCGGACCGGAAGCCACGTAATCAAAGCCTTTCTGTTCGGCGACCTGTTTATAAAGTTCGAACCGTTCGGGGCGAATATACTCCACCACTGGGAGATGATTCGGAGTCGGCCTCAGGTATTGGCCCAGAGTTAGCACCTGAACATTCGCTTCGCGTAAATCATCCATCGCTCGAAACAGCTCCGGCTCAGTCTCCCCCAACCCCAACATGATTCCACTTTTGGTCACGACACCAGCGTCCAACTCCTTCGCTGCTCGGAGCACCTCCAGGGAGAGACGATACTTAGCCCGCGACCGTACCACGGGCGTCAAACGCTCAACGGTCTCCAAATTATGATTGAAGATGTCGGGTTGGGCCTGCAAGACGAGTCGAAGAGCGTTCTCTTTCCCGTTGAAATCCGGGGTCAAAACTTCAATCACGATATCCGGATCCAATTCCCGAATGGCTCGGATCGTTTCCGCAAAATGGTTTGCTCCTCCATCTGAGAGATCATCCCGCGCAACAGCCGTAATCACCACGTGCTTCAGCTTCATGCGTCGGATCGCTTCCGCCACCCGTGTGGGTTCGTCCGCTTCCAGGGCGAATGGCTTAGCGGTGCTAACCGCGCAAAAACCGCATGCCCGGGTGCATCTCTCCCCGGCAATCATGAAGGTGGCGGTACCCTGGCTCCAGCATTCCCAACGATTCGGGCACTGCGCCGATTCACAAACGGTGTGCAGCCGAAGGTCCGAAATCAGGGCCTTGGTGGAAAAAAAGACCGGACTGGACGGTAACCGCACCTTGATCCACTCCGGCTTTTTAGACTGGTGCAATGACGGATCGATTTTCGAGCAAGACATCAGTGCGGCTAAGCTACCGACTCAGACATTGAAAAGCAACCGGGAGCCCGCAGAGAAGCGAGAAGAGAACCCGAATGAGGGTAGTATTTTGACGGGCAGTGACGCAGACCTCGGGAAGGGCCAGATGATTCGAGCAACCAAACGTCTACCCACTCCGATTTCCTCACCCGCACTCGTTGTGCCTCCGGTGGGGCAATCGGCTCGCCCGCCCTGCTCTACGTCCAGTAATCTTATCTCTTGGAGAACTGGAATCGTTTACGGGCGCCGGGTTGACCCGATTTTTTGCGCTCTTTCATTCTGGGGTCGCGAGTCAAGAGGCCTTCCTCCTTCAATACCGGGCGCATCGTGGTGTCATGAGCTAAGAGAGCACGAGAAATGGCCAGGCGAATAGCTCCGGCTTGCCCAGTAATCCCGCCACCCGTCGTCTTCACTTTGACGTCAAACGAATTGCTGGTCTTGGTGACCTCAAAAGGTTTAAGCACCGTAAACTGAAGCGATGGCGTCGCGAAGTATTCCTCCAGCGGCCGGCCATTGACGACTATTTTTCCCGTCCCACGAGCAAGACGAACCTGCGCAACTGCTGTCTTGCGGCGACCTGTAGCGGCAAATACCTCTGACATATTAAAGAATAGAATTAGGGAACGGGGATGGGTTGCTGAGCTTCGTGCGGATGCTGTTCGCCTTTATAGACCTTCAGTTTGGTGTAAACCGCCCGACCAAGTCGGTTGTGAGGAATCATCCCCTTGACCGCATGTTCGATTAACAGTTCCGGGCGCCGATCTCGGCGTCGTCCAGCGGTCTCTGATTTATGGCCACCGACAAATCCGGAAAAACTGGTAAATGTCTTTTGGACTTCCTTTTTACCGGTCAGACGAACCTTTTCCGCATTGATGACCACTACGAAATCACCGGTGTCGATGTGGGGCGTATAGATGGTTTTTCCCTTGCCGCGAAGGAGATTTGCCACCGTCACCGCAACTCGGCCAAGCGGACGGTCCTTTGCGTCAACGATGTACCATTTCCGGTCTATACCACTCGACTTGGCTGAAAATGTCCTCATGAAGATCTTTCGAAAAGAGCCCGGAACCTATGATTACGCCCCTCACCTGTCAACGGGATTCTGCACTCGACCTACGCGTCGCATCGGGTCGTCTTGCAAAAGGCTCTCCAGCCTTCATCATTGGCTTATGCAAATTTTCTCCGTCCCCGCGGTAATTTGTTCGGTTTTTTTAGCTTCCGTTGCCTACAGCCAGGATGTCTCGGCGCTAATCCGTAAGGCCGATGCTCTGGATGCACAAGAACGGAGCGATGAAGCAATCGAAGTCCTGAAACAAGCAGAAAAAATCAGTCCGGACAATCCCAACCTGCTCATCAAATTGTCACAGGACTATTCCGACAAGATCGATGCAACGAAAGATCAATCACAAAAATTGGCCTTTGCCAAGTTGTGCCTGGAATACGCCAGGAAAGCTGTCCATCAAGCACCGGAAAACTCCGACGCCCATGTCTGTCTATCCATCGCCTACGGAAAGATGACCGATTTCACCGACAACAAAACGAAGATGGAATATTCCAGAGTCGTGAAGGCAGAGGCTGAAAAGGCGGTCGAACTGAATCCCAGAAACGATCTCGCTTTGCTCATCCTCGCTCGTTGGAATTTCGAGATGGCCACCTTGAACCCTATTCTCAAAGCCTTCGCCCAGACTTTGTACGGGCAGCTTCCTCCGGCTTCCAAAGAAAAGGCCGTGGACTATTTTCAGAAGGCGATCGCCGCGGCGCCCGAGCGAATTATTTACCATGCCGAGTATGCGCAGGCCTTGGATTCAATGGGAAAGACGAAGGAAGCCAGAGTTGAATGGCTGAAGGTCAAACAGCTCAAACCGACCAATGCAGAAGATCGCCGGTATGTCGCCGAGGCGGACAAAAAGCTAAAATGATTTGCTCGTCCCGTGGTTCGGAGAGACAGGCTGGAAGCCTATCCTACCTTGCGCCAAGGCGTCTTTGCGGTGGGGTCGGGGATACGTTCCAATTGATGCCGCTTTCTAGGTTTCCACCCCTAAGCGGTGGTGAGTCCTCTAGCTCAGGGTTCAATCTTGGACTGCTGGACATCTAAAGACAGTTTGATGTGGACAAAGTCGGGGATAAACGCCAGGGCAGCCTTGCGTCATCGCTCGACGCTCTGGAAAGCAATGATCGGGTCGGGTCACGACGATTGCGCGCCGTGACCCTCCCACACCACCGGACATGCGGTTTTCCGCATCCGGCGGTTGAACCCGGCAGTGGGGGTTAACCCACTGCGTCCTGCCAGGGTGAAGCCGCTAGCACTTCTTCCATGGTCACTTCATTCAGCACCTCTGCACTGTATCTCGCCTGGTGCGGGCTCGCTTCCCATCGCTCGGTTCCTTCAAGCAGGTCCACTGCTTTACTCTCCCCGTGCTGACCGGTCTCGGAAGTGTGCTCTTGGCTCGCTCCTGGACTGTTTCGGGAAGCTTCTCGCTCCGCTTTGCCAGAGTTCTTTCAGTTGGTCTGTCTCTTGGTTCTTCGGCCCTTCGCTCCGTCCGGCTTTCACCGGCTTTCTTCACTACTACGGCCTCTGCTGACTTCTGCCGAGCTCTCGCCCGGCAGATCTCCCCGAGTAAGGTGTCCAATGTTTCGACCCGTGTCGTCGGGCTCTACCTCTTGCGTCTTTCGGTGACGGTTGGATTTCGTATTCCCTAGCATACTCTTCGCCCGCAAGCGGCCTCACTGCCCGTTCGTGTTCCTACGATCGTGTCTTTGCTATGGCTTCTTTCAGCTCAGTGCCTCGCGGCCTGTGCCTTGCCTTTTCGCTACGGTTGTTATCACTGCTTCCGGTCAATTCCTTTCATTTGACTACATTGGGCCCATGTCGGGCACACTAGGATAGGCTTTCAGCCTGTCTCGGGTCCACAGGACGATCCCCTCCCGGGGCAAGGTCGTCCTCTTTGATCGATAAATTGTTTGCTATACTTATGGCGAAAGATCGGATTCTCGATGGTTCGGAGAGACAGACTGGAAGAAATGATTTGCCGCCAAAGCCGACCCAAAAGAAACGTCGGAGTTCCCTCTCTTGGGCTGGTTTCGCGGACCTGATTGATTTATTTTGCGTCTCGTTTGGCAAGCCGCTACCGCCTGCGAAATTTCACGCCAGGGAGACAGCAGCTTTCGAACATTCGAGCCGACAACTTCAATCCATATGAATGACCAGATTTCGAGTCCTGAAAAATACGACATCGTTGTGCTAGGCAGCGGCGAAGCAGGCAAATATCTCGCCTGGACATTGGCCAAGGAGGGAAAGAGCGCGGTCGTTATCGAACGAAAATACGTCGGAGGCTCTTGCCCGAACATCGCCTGTCTCCCGAGCAAGAATATCATTCACAGCGCCAAGGTGGCTTCGTATTTCTGGAGAAGCACGGAGTTCGGGATCACCAAGGACAATACTCAGATCCATATGTCGGGCGTTCGCGATCGAAAACGCAAGATGGTCGATGATCTGGTCACCCTGCACTTGAAAAACTTCAAAACGAGCGGCGCCGAGATTGTCATGGGCTCCGGGCGTTTCGTCGGACGAAAAACCATCGAGGTCGAACTATCTGACGGGGAAACCCGCGTCCTGCGCGGGGACAACGTCGTTATCAGCACCGGCTCCCGCGCGACGATTGAGCCGATCCCAGGACTGCTCGAAGCGGCTCCCCTCACTCATATTGAACTTCTGGAGCTGGATTATATCCCTGATCATCTACTGGTTTTAGGAGGGGGCTATATCGGACTCGAACTAGCTCAGGCGATGCGCCGCTTCGGCAGCCGCGTGACGATCGTCGAACGCAACGATCGTCTTGCTCATCGGGAAGACGAGGATGTCTCGCAGGTACTCGGCGACCTTTGCCGGGAAGAGGGAATTCAAGTTGTCACCGGTGCGGCAATCACCAACGTCGAAGGGAAATCGGGCCAGTCCATCAAACTGCACGGAACTCATACCGGATCAGAGTTAATTCTTGAAGGAACTGACCTTTTGGTCGCCAGCGGTCGCACCCCCAATACCAACGGTATCGGCCTGGAATTGGCTGGAGTCGAAATCACTGACCGCGGTTTCGTCAAAGTTAACGAGCGCCTTCAGACGACCGCACCCGACGTTTGGGCCGTGGGTGACTGCGCGGGCAGCCCACACTTCACTCATATTGCTTACGACGACTTTCGCACCGTCCGGAGCAATCTGGCCGGAGGTCATCGGGTAACTACCGGACGACAGGTTCCTTTCTGTCTGTTCACCGACCCTGAGTTCGCCCGGATCGGTCTCAGCGAGTCAGAAGCTAAAAATCGTGGTATTGCCTACCGGTTGGCGAAAATCCCGATGGCGGCCATCCTACGGACTCGCACCCTTTCCGAGATGAGCGGCTTCATGAAAGCGCTGATCGATACGGAGAGCGATCGCATTCTCGGATTCACCGTCTGCGGCGTCGGCGCCGGGGAAATTATGGCCACCGTTCAAGTCGCAATGATTTCGGGCTTGCCTTACACCGGCTTGCGAGATGCCATCTTCACTCATCCCACCTTGCAGGAGGGCCTCGTCTTCCTGTTTTCCGCCGTCCCGCCTAAAAAATGAGAGGTCCTGAAAAAGAGTTGCCAGTGCCAGTTCTCAGTGTCAGCAAAGCCAAAATAAACAAATAAACTAAGCAAAAGCTTGCAATTTTCGACCAAGCCAGCCTGTCTCCTGTCTCCTGTCATTCCGATCCCCATTCTGCAACTCCTGAACTCCTGTAACTCCTGCAACTCCTTCTTCAATCCCCCTCCCTCTTTGCCCAAGCTAGAAGTGCCCAGCCGGCTAACAACGCCAGACCGCCCAGCGGGGTAATTGCCCCGAGCCACTTGATATTGGTCAGCGCCAGGACATAGAGGGATCCGCTGAACACGATCACGCCGCTGACCATCAGGTTAACGGCGGCTCGGGGGAGTGGCCGCCATCCGCTCACCATGAGAAGGACTATCGCGTGCGTTAGATGATAAAACACCCCCGTCTGCCAGACCTGTGTCATTCCTGATTTATCCAGGAGCCCACGGAGAAGATGCGCCCCAAACGCGCCAAACAGAACACCGCAAAAACCCAAAATGGCGGCCACCCGTCTCGCCGCTTGATTGCTCCGTATCATTTCGCTCGACGCTCACCAAAGATCGCCGTCCCCACGCGAACCAGCGTTGCACCCTCCTCGACCGCAATTCGGTAATCCCCGCTCATCCCCATCGATAGTTGAGGAAGAGGAAACCGAAATTCTTTTTCCAAACGATCACGGAGCTGCCGCAGTTGAACAAAATATTTTCTCGAATTTTCGGGATTGGAAGCCAACGGCGGAATGGTCATCAATCCCTCCACCTGAACTCGGTCAGCGCGAGTTACCCGTTCGACCTCCGACATTAGCCGATCGGGCTTAAATCCAAATTTTGAGGATTCCCCCGCCACGTTGACCTGCAGCAGGACTCGCGGAAAAAGACCGAGATCTCCGGCAATTCGCTGAATGTCATCCAGGAGATCAACAGAATCGACACCATGAATCATTTCAAAAAGCGGCAAGGCTTGACGAATCTTGTTGCTTTGCAGGTGTCCGATCAAGTGCCAGCGCAGTTTTGCTGGCAGGTCGGGAATCTTCGCTTTCGCTTCTTGAATCCTGTTCTCTCCGAACAATACCTGACCTGCGTTTACCGCCTCCCGAATTACCTCTGCAGGATGTGTTTTGCTAACTGCCAAGAGCTCGACGCTTCCGGCGGGACGACCCGACATCCGCTCTGATTCGGCAATACTCGCCAGAACGGAATGCAGATTTTCAGCAATCTTGGCCTCCATGGATGTGTCGATGGACCGAGCTTATTCCGGGTGACCCCTCGTTTCAAACATTTGCGCCGACTAGTGCACCAAGTCAGTGACTGGCGCGAAGTTAAGCAGAATTTGGAGCGATCTATCGCCCCTTCGCGAACGGGCCTAGCCAGAGCGCCAGAGCCCGTTGCGAAATGTCCCGGAGGAACGGTGTGATCGACCCTGGCACGAAAGACGACACGAAGAAGATTCAGATACCGCAAACAACGACAGACTGTCCCGGAGGGACACGCCGATCGCAGCCTGGCACGAAGTGCCGGGAACAGCGCCCCCAAAGAGAACCGTCCCGGACAAAACAGCCCTTATCTTCACGCCATTCGTGATTGGTACACTGGTACACTAGTGATCTCCCAGCCCCATCGCCATGGCTCCGCCCAACAGGAGCACCAGGGCATCATAGGCGGTAATCGGCCCGACTGATTCGTCGACGAAACCATTGGCCACCCGATGTCTGGACAGTACGATCGGACTCAGATGTTTGCTGATATCCTCCGTTTCCGGAAGGGCCATCGCATCGACGTATCGGTTTAGGGCCGGCATTAGAAGGATACCGAAAACCAACATCGGTCTGGATGCCTCGTAGAACCTTTCGAAACCTGATTTGGCGTCCAGATAAGCAAACAAATCGTCCGGCTGACCCACCAACTTCGTGATGCCTTGGAATTGGCCATCCGTTTCCAATCCGGGAGCCTGATTTCGCAACCGACGTACCAGCTCTCCGAAGTTCGATTGACTTCCTGAGACCAGGATTTGTCCACCCACCAGACCAAAGACAATTGAGACTCTCTCGTTCACCTCCATCGAATAGGCGGGAACCGAGTCGATCAAAATCTTTTTGGTATTGTCCGGAAATTTCTCTGCCACCACCTGTTCCATCAACCGCTGAAACTTCGCTGGATCGGCAACCTGGAGCGAAAAAGCGGCATTCAGAGAATCTGATTTAGGATCACGATCAAGGATGACCTCGGCGCCAGAAACCAAGTTATCGAGGTCTTGCGGGTCGATCCCGAACGACTGCGCTTGCCCCATGTAATTACGAATGGTCTCGGCCAACTGAGATTGCTCTGAGAGCTGGCCGCACCATCGCCAAATTTCTGAAAAACCGACCTGCGTAGCAAGGTACCCAATGGTCGATGGGCTGGTCATCGCAAATCCTTTACGATCGAGGGGACGACCGGTTGGGGGTCCAGCAGTCAAGGTAAAGACCGTATCTCGCAACCGTGCTCCAACGATGGTCGTAGCCGCTAATACCGCCCGAACATTTCCCTGAGTTCTTTGTTCATGGAAACCCCAATGCAACCCGACGGAAGGATCCAGCGAAGGCCCACCTTGGACGAAGGAAAGAAGATCGTAATCTGCCGGAACGTTGGCTCGACAATCTTGAAACAGTTTCAGCGACTGCAATCCACCGCCTGGCGCTTTGGAATTCCGAAGGGCCTCGACCAGGAGTTCCGTGCTCTTGCTCAACAAGACCCAGGAACCGGCGCGAGCGCAATAGATCTGCGCTACCCCGTGACCAATGGCTCCTCCCTCCTTCCTCTCGTGCTCCAGATTGTCGACCTCTTCAACGGTCTGTCCGAAAAGGGCTTTCGATAGATTGGCGATCTCGCGTCGTGAGGTTGTCTGATCCGCCGAGGTTTGCAGTCCGCAGATCCATCGACCACGGGCGGGCTCCGTCATTCCAAAAAAAAGCGACCGACAGCGCAAGGTCGCGAGCGATTCCCAAGCGTTCTGATAATTCGGTGAGCCTTTGGCAAGCGGCTGCTTCAGAAAATGCTGCACTGACCGTTCATTCAAAATCCGACAAACGAGCTGCATCGGGCCAACGCTTGGCCGTCTGGTCCAAATTGGGTAACTCGATATAGACCAAGCATCCAGCTGGGGCAATCTGACCTGCCAGCAAGCTAAATCGGCTTTGCTGCCAGAGGAATATCCCGATCGCAACGAGCAGTAAGACCAGCCCTCCGCCGATGAGTCGTTTCATTGCGAAGCATTTAAGAAAGGCGTTCTTCGCTGGTTTGTCGAGAAGCAGTTTCTCGCCTGCCGTGGAAGAAAGCCAAGCACGTCCGTTGCAACTTGATGGGAAAGCCGTTGCCTATTTGTGCCGCCGAGTTAATCGAGGGAGTTTGGGCTGCTCATTGCACCGTCCCACGCGATCGACCATCGAAAATCACGCCGCTGCCGGTTCAGTTTCTGTCGGATTGGTTTCCGGCGATTCCGGTTTTGGCCGACTCCGGCGCCATAACGATCGATACTGCGCCAGCGCCCGAGCCCAGGCCGGGTTCATCATCTCCGAAGGCGTCTTCCAGATCAGATTGTGCATATAAACCAATGTTTCACCATCTGCCAGAAGGGCGCGCTTTTGCTGGGAGGTCAATGACTCCGGACCGTCCTTAAAAAGTTTGGTCGCCAACGAGGCGACGTACCCATCGACCGCCGGAGAACCACCATCCCGCGAGCGTTGCAAAGCGACGTGCACGGCATTGTAAAAGGGATCCAGAACTGCGTGGACAAACTGGTCGCCGTCCCGGAGCTGCAACTGAAATCGCGCCGAGAGCTCTTGCGGAGGATCAAGTTCTTCTGGAGTCAGAAACAATTTACGAAAGAGGTCAACCCGGCCACTGATCTTAGCGACTGGAATTGCGAGCAACAAACCAATGAGCATCGGGGAGAGCCAGGCCAGGTAGCTGGGCGCGATCCACCAGGCCGCCGCGCCGAGCCCGACTCCCGCGATCGGCAAGGGCCAATATTCGCGGAGTATTTGCAGCCAGCCGAGCGCCGCCCCGCCGTCACGGGTCTGGGTATGCCAGGTAACTGTCTGGCCCGCGATATTCCGGAGAACAAATCTGGTATGAAACCAAACCATGACCGGAGCGGTCAGGATCGAAAACAAAGTCTCCAAAACGGCACTTACCAGCAGTCGGACTGGACCTCCGAATGATTCGATCGCCTTGGGCCGGGCGAAAAGATGCAACAAACTAAGAACCTTCGGGCCAAACAACAAGATAACGGTCATTAGAAATAGCACGCTGGCCGAGGCAGCCGAGAACGTCCCAACTTTTTCATGGAGTCGATCAATGGCGGCTTGTAACCCGCCAAAAAGAACAAACAAGACCAGCAAGGGAGCGGAAGCGTAGGCCAGGATGCCCTGGATTAAATGGATACGGCTAATCGCGCGAATATTCTGCGCCAGCAAAAACCACAGATGTTGCAAATTTCCCTGGCACCAACGCCGGTCTCTCTTAACGTATTCGGTCAGATTTGGAGGCAACCCTTCATAGCTTCCCTCCAGGTCGTAGGCGAACCAAACTTCCCATCCCGCATTTCGCATTAGAGCCGCTTCGACGAAATCATGGCTCAGAATCCTCCCGCCAAGCGGCTCCTTTCCGGGTAAGCCCGGGAGAGCGCAACTGGCCAGGAAAGGCGAAACTCGGATGATCGCATTGTGACCCCAATAATTCCCAGCGCCCTGCTGCCAGAAGTTCAAACCGGCAGCAAAAATCGGGCTATAAACCCTGGAGGCAAACTGTTGAATCCGGCCAAACAACGTCTCCGTCTTGACCAGGCGTGGCATCGTTTGAATGATTCCAGCCCGCGGATTGGTCTCCATCAGCCGAACCAAAGAGGAAACCGCGGCGCCAGTCATCAGGCTATCAGCGTCCAAGACGACCATATACCGATGACGGTGACCCCAACGACGGCAGAAATCCGCGATGTTGCCGCTTTTTCGATTCACCGGAAGCTTTCGCCGACGATAATGTATTTTCCCGAATCCGTTCGTCTGTCGGCAGATGTCTGACCAAGCCAACTCTTCTTCGACCGCCTTCGCCGGATCGGTTGAATCGCTTAAAATATAGAAGTCGTAGGAATCAAGCTCATGCCTTTGTTGAATCGACTGATAAAGAGCTTGGACATTCCCGAACACGGTCTCGGCGCCCTCATTAAAAACCGGCATCACAATCGCCGTGGAGGCCAAAGGGGTAGTCGGATCTAGCGTATTGGTGATTTTAAGCGGTTCGTGTCCCTCCGCCAGAACCAGAAATCCAAGAAAAGCCTGGGTAAATCCAAAGGCCAAATTGGCAAATAAAATTCCGAACAACCCGACTTCCAGTACCTCAAGGGGTGTCCACCCCCTGGCTCCGACAATGTCTATCATCAGCCACAAACCAAGGAGAGAAATGCCGAGAGTCACCAGGGCTACTCCCCAACGACGATGTCCCGACCTTTTTATGGAATGCTTCCTTAACGGTCTCAGAACCGATCAATTCGACGATCTTCCCCGACCTTTGGTTTTCACTCATAAGCCTGACCAAAATTCCGAGTCACCCTCTTTTCGAGCACACCCGCTTGTTCGTGCGCGACGATACAAACGGTTGCCGAAAAATCACGATGTGTAAAGACTCCCTAAGACCAAGAGCCCAAGAATAGCCAGCCCGATCACCCAGCCAACAATGCGATTTGCACCTAACGGTGAAAGCTTGTCCGCGAAAGAAATAAACCACTTTCCGAGCCACGAAAACTCCAGCGGACGAGCTGTGATACTCGCGACTTGCAGATTTGGCGCGGCTTGCAGCCGAACCTCCCGCAGGGCGTTCCTTACTTCGTCTGACATCTCACCGGGCTGGCCAAGGAAGTTTCCGTCAACGCTTTCAGTCAAATAGAGCCGAACCCGTTGCTCCACCGAACGTCGATCCTCCGAAACCCCTTCGTCGATCAAATGCCGGAGAGCGAAATCGAGAGTTTTTTGCGCTTCCTCGAATGCTAATTCGGTAGCGGGAGTAAATGGTTGGTCCCGCTTGCGGACAATCGCCCTTTCGAAGCTCGATAGCAGGATCAGCTCCCGATCCACGGTATCAGGAGTTCTGAGCGCATCGAGATAGTCGTTGATGCGTTCCCAAGCCTCTTTCCATTCCGGGGAAGAACCAATCCCGATTCGAAGCAAAGCTATATATTCAGGAGATATTGCCATTTTTCCGAGCAAAATGTGTCTCGGCGCAATATAACACAGCTGATATCCATTGGTTGGGTAAAATTAGGGGCGAAGACGGTGAAGCCGACCAACCAACCGCGGTCGGTCGGGGTAAATTGGACATCTTTGACCTGGGCTCCTTGACCCGCCAGGACATACGGGCGCAATTCGGCCACTGGGATTGTTTCGCCACTCTCGGGTTTCCCGTATTCGATGGCAAAGTGGGTCTCGTTGGATCCGGGACTCGGTCGGACGGTCGTCGATAAAACCCGAAATTGGTTGGTATCCGGTTCGTCTCCGCGCCATTTCAATTGATAAGCAAATTCCAAACTTGCCCCCGGCTCCGGCGTAGTCTGCGGTTGCCAACCAGCGACGATGTTATCGGAATATTCGTCACTACTTGGCAATTCCAGCAATCGGACAAACGCTGATCCGAAATCGCTTTTTGGGATCACCGTGACCGTCGGCCGCAGATGGTACTCCGCTTCGCGATCGAGATAATCATTCAAATTCCGATCCCGCTGGACCATGGAATACGAAAGCACGTTGGAAAACAGACGCACACTTACCGACTCGAGGATTACTTAACGGCGCCCAAAGCTTTTCGCCGGAGGAAGTTTCCAATAACAGCCCATCCGAATCATGGACCTGTGGGCGGAACTCGCGCCGATGAAAGTCCGTTTTGTTCATTGAAAACTCGGTTTTGCCTGTTGGCTGATAATCCGGTTTCAAGGTCGGTTTGCTCACCGTATTGCCGCCGAAATAGAACATGCTGGTAAGAGGTGAAAAGACCAGCACCTCAACTTTCTTCCGCATGAAGATGGTCGCCTTGATATCCATTGTCGTGATCGCCCCGTAGCGCACCACAAACTGATAGCCGCCAGTCACGCTTTCACTGTCCAGCAGGGCATAAAACTCCAGGAAGTCATCCGTGGGTTTGGGCTTCCGCATCCAGAATTCGCGAAAATCAGGGAATTCTTCGGGTCCATTGATACCGGTATTGACCGCTAAGCCGCGGGAAGAAAGTCCCCAATGCAAACCTTTGGCGATCGCTCGAAAGTAGCTGGCCCCGAGGAACGACATGAACTCATCCTGAATGCCCGGCTGATTCGAGGGGACATACGCCTTGAATCCGACAAACGCCTCGTGGCCGCTGAAATTGAGCGTCTTGTCATAGTAAAAATATTCAGGCGAAAATGGGATATCCCGAAGGCGGTCTTTCTCAATCTCTTCAAACAAGGCCCGCCGCTTGAAATAATATCCCGGATGAAAAAAGCCGAGCCGGTAGGGTGAATCCCGCCACACCGATCGTTCCGGCAAGAAACGGATCCGACGATAAAGATCGTAATCCAAGTTCTGAAGATCAGGGGAAAGCTCCTGGTTCTGGATCGCAAACGGCTGTTTGGAGAGGGCTTCGGCTTTCTGAACCACGTCCCGGTAACCGAATACGTTCTCCTCGGCAATCGCCGTACGCACCAGAATGAGAGCGAGGAAGACCGTGAAAATTTTCATAATCGCATCGACGATCGTCGCAATACGGTCTCCTTCAAGTCAACCCGCAAAATGCTTTTGCTCCAGCCCATTGCTTCATTTCAAACACCTACGCTGGCAGATCGTCGTTCAGCTGTCGGTCGGTCGGGCGTGAAGCACGCGAACTCTGGCGAAAGCGTCTCTCCGACAGCTAATCGTGCGGCCAACAAACCTATATATGGCCCTAACGTCAGTCCATATCGCCCCAGTCCAGTGGCCAAAATCAACCCGTTGATCGCCGCGGGCCGGCCAAGTAACGGCAACCCGTCCCTGCTCATGGGCCGAAATCCGACTCTAATTTCCTCGATCGTGGCCTCCTTTAACCCGGGCGCCATGCCCAATCCCTCTTGGAGAACTTTTGCCACTCCGCCGGCCGTCGGACGAAAGTCGAATCCACAACCGTTTTCTCGCGTCGCTCCCACCACAATTCGAGAGTCGCTAAACCCGAGCATATAATAATCGGTCAGGACCGGGACGATGACCGGCCAGGTTTCCGTATTTGTCTCAGGGACTTTCAAATGCAGAATCTGGCCGCGCTGCGGTTCGATTGCCACATCGATCTCGATCGATTTGCAGAGCTCGGCTGACCACGCGCCCGCCGCCACGATCACTGAATCCGCGCCGACGAAGTTCCCGCCGACCTCAACACCAGTCACGCTACCGT
Organism: uncultured Verrucomicrobiae bacterium; assembly: GCA_963808535.1. Taxonomy (GTDB): domain Bacteria; phylum Verrucomicrobiota; class Verrucomicrobiia; order Chthoniobacterales; family JAFAMB01; genus JAFAMB01. The sequence goes on from CAWEGF010000018.1 coordinate 98,401, forward strand.
TTGAACGGCGCAACTCTGCCACCCCGGAAATCTCCCTGGCGCCCGCCTTTCGCGCTGCTTTGAGCAGCCCGAGTCGCAAGCTTTCCCCAGACACCCGGGCGGCACCACTCAAATAAACGCCGGCCAGATCGGCCGCAAGGTAGGGAAACAATTCTTTTGGACCGCCGGCTTCCAGCAGTCGCACGTCGCCTACCTCTTTATTGTCTTGTTCCAAATGGGTTAGCAATCGCCGGACGACCGGATCGAGTTGTTCGACCGAGTGGCCAACCACCAAGCCGCCCACTACATCGTAACCAAATCCGCTTTCGCCCAGGGCAGTCAACCTGGCGGCAAGTTCCGGGTAATATTTCACTGCCGCGAAGGCGAGAGTCAGATAGCGCGGATCCTGATTCTGTGAAAGCCAGGGGCAGACAATCCCAGCACCCGCCAGCGTTGCTCGCCCGGGTGCGTTGTTATCGACCAGGCAAACTTCAGCCCCTAATTGGGTAAGATGAAATGCCGCGCTGGCCCCAGCGATTCCGGATCCCACGATCACTACTTTCATGAGCCGACAACTTCCCCTATTCAGCCTGTCGACGCGAGTCCGGTCTGCATCATTATGGTGGCGCGAAACGGCTCAAACGCGGGCTGACGATTATTTCCGCCAATGACCCAAGATCATGCCAATGCAGAGTTCAAACGATCTAAGACACTCTCCGCAACAGGCCGATCATTACTCCTTGAACGACCAGTTCTGCGGCCGGAAGAAGATCTGGATACAGCGGGTTCTCTGCTTTTAGAAAAGGCTCTCCATGATCCAGCAGATAGCGTTTCAAAGTCGATTCTCCGTCTATCAGCGCCGCCACGATTTCTCCATTTTTCGGGCCCCTCTTCTGCAGTAGCACGGTATCGCCATCCGCGATCTGAGCGCCAATCATCGAATCTCCCCGTACCTTGACGGCAAACACTTCCGCCCGGCTCTCAACCCCAAACGCCGCGAGATCAACTCCCAACTCGGAACCTCTCCATTCCGAAGTCTCGGTTGGCAGGCCCGCTGGAATCTGGCCCAAAAGCGGGATCGGGCGTAATCCAGGCAAAAACCGAAAACTAGGGTCGACCGCAGAACGCGCCTTTCCTGGGGTCCGGTTGATTACCCCTTTTCGTTGCAGAGCACGCAGATGATTCATCGCCGCGGTCTGACTTTGAAATCCGAAGTGAGTCTGAATCTCGCGACTGGAAGGGGGAAAACCGGTTAACTGTTGTTGTCGCCGAATGAAATCGAGGACTTCCTGCTGGCGGGCGGTAAGTTCAGCCATATAGATGTTCAGCCGAACACTAGCTGAGTAAAACCTCGACCGCAAGAAAAAGCGTTCACCGTTCAGCGTTCAGCGTCTCAAGTACGTAATGCGTCCCGCTTTACCTCTTTAGAAACGGAGCCAAACCGCACGCTCCTTTCCCGTCAATAACGTTCACACGCTCGGCGGTAAGCGGAAGAACCTTTCAGTTTTGGCCAACGATTAAAGTCCCCTGGGTATTTCTCGCAGCTTCGAAGAGGTAAAGCGGGACGCATTACGTACCGTCGCCAAACGCCGAACGCCGAACGCTTTTAGTTGCCAGTGGCATTTCCTGATCCAACTTGCTCAGGTATATGCCGGATATCGTTTTCGATATAGTATTTGCCGACTCCAAGTGGTGGTTTCGTTCCGCCTCCAGAGAATCTTCGTTTCCTTCCAAGATCGAGGCGATTGAGGCAGCGCTTCGCTCGGCCCAATTTCAGAATGAAGTTTGCCTCCGAGTCCACCATGAGACCGGGCACGTGGAGGGCGAACTCACCATCCCTGCAAGAAAACCGCCACCAAGTCCGCCGAAGGTGAGCCTAAAACCTCGAAAAGAGATCAACCGCGACACTGCACGGAGCATTCAGTACTATTCACATCGGCCCGCTGAGCTCGTCAGTAGACGAATTGCCGAACTCGACCAGGAAATACCTCTCGAGGCCTTCGTTTATCGAGGAGGAGCCGCCTTGACGATCGTCTCATTGGTAGTGATCCTCCTGAACAATAAAAACAGAGCGGCGCGGATTCTGGCCTTCGTCATTGCGGCGCTTCAGTTGCAGTATTCCTATCAAGGCCGGAATCCCTTTACTGACATTTTACGCCGGCGCGGCTACCGCTCGCGCAAAGAGATCGAAGTCGAGAAATACTCGCTGGAAGCGCTTCGAGGCGATTTTGCGGCCTTCACTGAACTTTCCGACCCATTGGAACGAGCCCGCAAATGTCTCGATATTTTTCTATGATCGCTCTGCGGGTCGTTCTTGGCTTGGTCCTTTTGTCTTGTTCACCGCTCTTGGCGCAAGGTGAGCCGGGTTCAAGAAACGATGCCAACAATCTCATTGTCTCGCTTCTAGTTACCATGCCCAAAGGAGGCGGCTACTCGGCGACTTCTTCTGCCACCCACGATCTTCAATCTGCCGTCCAAGTGAGCGGAGGCAAACTAGACGTGAAACCGGCGGCTGCCCCGTCCACCTACTGTTCCGGGGCCACCTATCTCGTCTTCATGCGCGCGATCCAAAAGCTGCTCCCTGAATCATCGGTCGGTCCATCCTTGGCAGAATCGCTGGCGATTAAAGGGCAACCAGATGGAGTCGGGGTCTGGGGTCGATGGAACGCCAACGGTCCTGGCACCGCCTGTCTGTTTCATGAACTGCGGATTGGTCATAATTTCACCTCCTTCGACGAAGCGAAGCCAGGTGATTTCATGAAGATCTTTTGGACCGATGCTGTCGGGTCGCGTGAGCACGGGCATTCCGTGATTTATCTGGGCCGAGCTACTACCAACGGCGTGGAGACGATTCGATTCTGGTCCAGCAACAAACCGGGCGGTTACGGTGAGAAATCAGTACCGCGCTCCCGGATTTCTTTTGCCATTTTCTCGCGCCTTGACGCCCCTTCTAACATCACGGATTCAGTGGTTCTTCCCCGGAAGAATGGCTACCTTGCAGGCTTAGTGACGCGAGAATCTTCCATCAGGGAAGCCCTGGATGAATCCGGGATAAATCGCTAGCATTTGACGGGGACTTTGTTCACCCCGGCCGGGCGCCGGGGGCCGGCCAAACCTCGCTTTGGTCCCCCCGAAATAGAATTTGCATTTCACAAAAATTCGCCCACCATTGGCGGGTGCGAGGCCCCCGGCGCGCGCCTGAGGGTTTGAAAATGAGCAAAGAATCTTCCAAAAAAAAGAGTGGCTTCCGAACTATACCTGATCCGGTCCCGTCCGAGAAAACTCAGGGCCCGGAATCCAAAAGTAAGGCTCCCGTTGGCCCCGCCGACAAGCTGAAGTTTGAAGATTTGGGACCGTTGCCAAGCGGATATGGCGAGATGTTTTTAATCGCACGTGATCCCCATTGGTTGTTCACCTATTGGGACTTTGATTACGCGAAATTCCCAGCCTCGCGAAAGTTGTTTATCCAAGTCTATCGAAATGCCGAACTCGAATCGACCGTGGAGATTAATGATATCGCACGCAACTGGTATATCCCGGTCGAATCGGCTGGATCCGAATACCGCGTGGTGTTCGGATTCCGTGATGTTAAGGACGTCTGGAACATCGTTGGGAAGGCGGGACCAACGCAAACACCGCCCGAGTCGATTAGTCCGAATTGGGATACCCAGTTTGCTACGGTGCCGTTCCATCTTAGCTTCAATTTCCTGCTCGATGTCGTGTCCGCTGCTCGCTCAGAAGGCCAGCCGTTAACGGAAACGTTGGCCCGTTTGCAACAGTCCGCCATCGGGGAACAAGGCGGCAGTTCAAATTGGGACGGTGAGCAAATCAAAGTGCTGGAAACCCTGCTCGGAAAAGGGTTTCTCGATCGCCTCTTCTCCATGAGTTCGCAGGACGTGCTGCAATTTCTCCATACCGAGTTGGGCGGCCGTTTGGATTCGGAATCTGCCAGTGAACTTCTGGCCAAAGGCCGGTTGGCCGCTTTGTTGGCGCCAGGAGAGTCAAGTCTGTTCAGCTCGTCGATCCGGGAGTTCTTACATCAGGAACTAGCGAGTGGAGGAGTCAGCAGCTTCGGCGGTTCTGAGCTCGGAGGAGCTTCCTCACAACTCGGCGGCCTTTCGTCTGAAATCGGGGGCTCTCCTCCCAAGCGGGGTCTCTCTTCGCAACTGGAGGCCTCTCCTCCGAAGTTTTGGCGGGCGGCAGCGAAACGCTGGCCAGTTGGCAAGCCGGAGTTCGGGCGATCCTCTTAAATTGGGAAAAGGCGTTGAGTTCACTGGGACTTGGCAGCGAAGTACTCGCCAGCTGGCATGCTGGATTGGGTGAAATTGCCTCCAGCTTCACCAGCGCGGTCACCTCCTACGGTCTAAGCAGTGAATCGCTGGCCAGTTGGCAGAGCGGCGTCAGCGAGATCTTCGCTAAATGGGAATCGACCTTGAGTTCTTACGGGGTAAGCAGCGAGATGCTGGCCAGTTGGGAAACCGGTCTTGGCGAGATCACCTCGAGCTGGGGAAGTCTCCTGAGCTCATATAGTCTCAGCAGCGAGATGCTCTCGAGTTGGGAAACAGCCTTCGGATCTTACAATGTTAGCTCGTTCTCGTTCGGGTCCGAACAATTGTCGAGCGGCCTTCTTTCCAGTTGGGGCGGCTTGGAGTTCGGCCCTTCGAGCTGGAGCGGTTTGGAATTTGGTCTTTCAAGTTGGGGCGAGTTGGTTTCCGAAAGCAGCCTCTATAGTGGAATCGGAGCAAGCTGGAGCGGACAGCCTTTCGGGCAACCAGAACGTGAGTTTTTCATGCACGTCAACGCGGAGGTGATCTTCTACGGTGGAACCGATCCGCAAGCGAAAGTCACTATCGCCGGAAGACCGGTCCAGCTTCAGCCAGATGGAACGTTCCGGTATCATTTCAAATTCCCGGACGACGATTTCGAAATTCCCATCGTTGCTGTCTCACCGGATGGCGTGGAAACGAGGTCGGCCGTCCTTTCCCTGCGACGGGACACCGCTCGTTACGGAGACGTCGGTGCCACGGCCCAACCTGAATATTTAGGCACGCCAATGGGCGAAAGGCGTTAGCGGGGATTTCGATATTTCAATCATTGAAGCGGACCAATTCGAGGCATCTGAACTGCTTTCGGTGGATAAAACGAAGGAGATCATTGCCGAACTGAAGAGGTCCTACGCGATCGAGTTGGAAACTTTACAGAACTACCTCGCCAACTCGATCGACCTGGAGGGAGCAAACGCCGAAGGCGTCAGGAAATCGCTTGAAGAAGAGGTCGCCCTCAAGCTGAAACACGCGCGGCGTCTGGCCAAACGAATCAATGTCTTGGGCGCCCGGCTTCCGGGTTCACTGGAGTTGCCGCGCGATCAGCAAGTGTTGCAACCGCCGATAGACAGCGCAGACATGGTGGCCGTGATCAAGGGAGTCATCAGCGCCACCGAAGCGTCGATCAGCCAATACCAAAAAATCCTTACTTTGAGCGATGGATATGATTTTGTGACCCAAGATCTAGTGATTGATCTTCTCTCTGACGAACGAGAGCATCGCCGAACGTTTCTCGGCTTTCTGACTTAGAACGCGTGGTGTACTCTTTCCGCGCATGGCCTACCCAAAAAAGGACCGGCTTCTAGAGCGCTACCTTGAGTATCTCGACGTCGAGCGAAACGCCTCGCCGCGAACGGTTATCGCCTATCGTCACGCCCTGGACAAATTTAAGAATTTCAGCGGCGACAAGATTTCGTGGACGACTTGCACGGCGCAACAATTCCGCGCTTTCCTTCTCGACTGTATGAAAAAGGACATGGCCAGGTCGTATGTCCGCCTGACCTTTGCCGCCCTTCGCAGTTTCTACAAATACCTGGTGGAAAGGGAGGGTTTTCGCGACAACCCGTTAAGGGAAGTCCAACTGCCAAAAATGGAGAAAAAGCTGCCGATTGTTCTTTCGATTTCGCAGATCGACGAGCTCTTGACCGCGCCAAATAAAAACTTGCGGCAAGCTCAGGCCCCAGCCTGGGCGGCGGCTCGCGACACCGCGATGATGGAACTTTTTTACAGCAGCGGTCTTCGCTTGAGCGAATTGGCCGCTCTCAATGTCGCCGATGTCGATACCTTCAGCGAAACGGTTCGCGTCCTGGGGAAAGGCCGGAAAGAACGCGTCGTTCCCGTCGGACAGGTGGCTTTGAAGGCGATCCAGCAATACCGCTTTGAGACGAAGGTGCAATCCGGTCCGTTATTTCTCAGCAAATTGAAGAAGCGAATGTCAACGCGATCCATCTGGCTGATGATGAAAAAGCATTTGGCTCAGACCTCTATCCAACTGCGCGTCAGCCCACACAAGCTTCGTCATAGCTTTGCCACCCATCTTTTGGATAACGGGGCCGATCTGCGAAGCGTCCAGACATTGCTCGGCCACGTTAACTTGTCGACGACGCAGATTTACACCCATGTCACGATGGAGCGCGTGAAAAAGGCCTACGACGAAGCCCATCCACGTTCCTGAACAACCCGAAATACCGTCCTCCTTCGTCTCCACTATGACGACCGCCATCCAAATCCCGACCCGCGCCGAGATCCCTGAAGCAGACACTTGGGACCTGACTCACCTGTACGCACTAGAAGATGATTACCGCAGATCTTTGACCGAACTGCGAGACACCTATCCAATGATCGCGGAGTTCAAAGGTCGTCTGGCAGAATCGGCCGACACGCTGCTCGCCTGTCTGGAGTGCGACAACCGCCTGGAACAAATCACCGAACGACTCGGCCACTACGCCTCGCTCAAAAATTCCGAAGACAGTTCTGACGATATAAATCTCTCTCGTCGCGCTGAATTGACCAACCTGCTGACCAAGGTTCGCGAGGCGGGGTCCTACATCAATCCGGAAATCCAAGCCATTCCAGACGAACAATTTTCGCGTTTTCTGGAAGATCCGAAGCTGGCGGATTGGAAGATTTCTCTCTCCAGGCTACGCCGATACAAGCCTCACACTCTCTCCGAACCCGAGGAACGGCTTCTGACTCTTGGAGCGACCGTTATTCGCGGACACTCGGATACCTTCTCGCAGCTGACCAATGTCGACATGAAGTTTGGTCTCTTGACGACCAGCGACGGTCAGGAAATCGCCCTTTCGCAGAGCACTTATTTATCGTTTCTCCACAAACCGGATCGGGATTTGCGACGAAGAGCCTTCCACCAATTTTACCAGGAGTTCGAGGATCACAAATTCAGCCTGGCCTCCGCGCTCGCTTCTTCGGTCCGAGCCGACGTTTTTTCGGCCAAGATTCGCAATTACCCGTCCGCCCGACACGCCTCGCTCTTCGGGGACAATATTCCAGTAACGGTCTACGACAATCTCGTTGGCACGGTTCGAAAAAATCTCCCGGTTCTTCACGAGTATTACGATCTACGCCGGGAACTCTTGAAGCTGGACGATATTCATCAGTACGACACCTTCGTGCCGCTGGTTCCAAAGATTCAGACTGACTTCAATTTTGACCAGGCGATCGATCTCGTCGTTGAAGCCCTGCATCCTCTCGGCACCGAATATGTCGAGACGCTCAGAAACGGATTACGGTCTCGATGGGTTGATCGCTACGAAACAAAAGGAAAAAGGAGCGGAGCATTCTCTTCCTCCAGTTATGGGAATCCTCCCTATATCCTGATGAACTACAAACCAGACGTGTTCTCGGATGTCTTCACCCTGGCCCACGAAGCAGGGCATTCCATGCATTCCTGGTTTGCCCAGAAACACCAACTCTTTCAGGACTACGGCTATCCGATCTTTCTGGCGGAAGTAGCCTCGACTTTCAATGAAGAGTTGCTCACCCATCATCTTCTTGAACGAGCCTCGGACCCGATCATGCGGGCTTACCTTATCGATCGTCAGATCGAAGATGTTCGCCAGGTCCTCTTTCGCCAGACCATGTTCGCCGAGTTCGAGAAACAGGTACACGAAATCGAGGAAAATGGCGGACCTCTTACCCTCAACGTGTTCTCCAAAGTTTACCGCGACCTTCTGGAGGCCTATTTCGGGCCGCGATTCGCTATCGATGAGGAACTCAGCATCGAATGTCTTAGAATCCCCCATTTCTACTCGGCCTTTTACGTCTATAAATACGCCACCGGAATCTCTGCCGCGATGTCCTTAGCCGATCGAGTTCTGCAAGGGGGCGCCTCAGAGGTTGAAGCGTATCTGAGCTTCCTGAAATCCGGCGGAGTTAAATTCCCCATCGACACCTTGCGAGACGCCGGCGTCGATATGGAATCCCCAGAGCCAATCGAAAACGCCATGAAGCTTTTCCAAAAAAGGATCGGCCAGCTCCGCGAAATACTCGCATAAAAACCGTATGCAAATAATGGTTCTTCGACGAAACAGTCTAAGCAGTGTCAACTATTGATTTAGCCGCCCATTCTTATCCCCGCGAACTTTCGGAACAGATCTGGTCGCTCTGGATGCGGGCTACCGGGGCAGCGACCCTTCTTGATTCAGCTGATCAGCTGAATTCTTTCCTCAGCGTCGCTTATCAGGCGAGCCTCCTCATGGAAGAGGGTCGCCCCGTCGAATGCCGGATCGCCCTGCTGGGGCGCCAACAACTTGAACCCGTCGGCCTGGCCAGCATTGGGTTTCACGCTGTCCGCTTCGCGAAACGCCGTAAATTCGGTGAACAGGAAATCCGCCGTCTGGGTCCGGCGACCGGATTTTATCGATCGATGATCGCGGTCGAATGGTCTCCCCAAGACGGATTTTATATTTCGGGAATGATCCACACTGGTGCCTGGTCCAGGGACCTGACGGTTGCGATCGACGCCATCAATCACCCGATTCCAAATTGGCTCATCATCCATGTCAGAGGGCCGGGAAACCTGGTAATTCACCACGGTTCTGATCGGATCGTGACCTTGCTCAACGGCCAGGTAGAAGGGCACGGTTTCGATCTATTTGCCTCTTCATGGTTCCTCCAACGCTATCGAACCATCGGTGCCGGTTTCACTGGCGAAGCGGTCGATGGCCTGCCGGCCTCAGTAGCTATTCGTGACGATCTAGCGGAACAAATCGGTGTCGCGTTCATGCGCAGAGTCATCCGGGAGATTCGCAATTCCAGACATGGCGGCACCATTGTCTTCGCGCCAAAATTCCTGATGGGCGATCTTCTGAAACCGGGCGGCCCCCTGCGCGCCAAGTACCGGATCGAAGAAAACTGCACCGCCTCGCCCTTCGCCTTCATTCTAGAGGAAGTCACCCGGCGTCTGGCTCATTTTGCCGTGGCCAAAGGAGTTGCCTCGGCCGGTTGGGACGAGTATCTAGCCTGGTACGAAGAATTTCCTTACACCTTTAGCCAACGCTTTGTGGAGTTGTCCCTCTGGCTTTCGGACCTCACGGCGGTGGACGGCTGCCTGTTGGTCGACCATCGATTCACCTTGTTTGGCTTTGGCGTGGAGATTCAGGCTCCCAGTTTCGAGGACGAAATGGTCTATCGCGCCCTCGACATCGAAGCGCAGGATTGCATTTTGGAGTCCATGGATAGCGCCGGCACTCGGCATCGCACCGCCTACCGACTCTGCCGCGAGTACGCCCCTTGCCTGGCCATTGTCGTCTCCCAGGACGGCGCCGTAAAATTCGTCGCCAGCCACCAGGACAAGGTCACCTACTGGAATCACCTGGATTTCTAGCGGTCTTCAATCGTGTCCTCGTTATCGATTTCTGGATGGGGGAAACGCCTCGATTTCACCAAAAGCTCACAGATCGAGAACAAGAACACCTAAGAGCCTGAGGATGAGTTTTGCTTTGAAATAAAAGCTTAGGCTAGCATCCTCCGACTTTGGGTGACAGCGGGATTGCGACGCCCCAAAGGGGCAAGAAAACATAGACCAGGCTTTAGCCTGGGTTTCCAATAAAAAACGCGTTGGCCCTGAAGGGGCCAGAGAATCTCTGATGCGGCTGAGTCGAGCTTCAGTATCTAGAACCTGCCAATTATGCCTCTAGAACACGCCAATCGCTTTCCGACCTTATCGGCGTTGTTAGGGCCAATCGACGCTTTCATATCTGCGGCCCCTTCAGGCCGGCCCATGAATATTGCCAAACCCAGGCTAAAAGCCCATAAGCGCTGACTTAATCAAAGCCTCGGCGCGGAATCTATTCCGTCCCCAGAGGGACAGCATGATCGTAGCCTGGCACGAAGTGCCTGGGACAGCACCACCCCAAAGAGCCGTCCAGTAGGGTACGGTATGATTCGTGCAGATGTGCTGCACCGATTCGAAGATTGGAGGGAGGAAATTTCAAATGCGGTATCGCTAAGCAGAATAAATTGGGAACGGGCGATGGCGTATTCAGCGCCGGTAAAAACCTTTCAAGAAGAGTATTTCGCCTTCCTAAAGAAACACGGCGCACATTTCGACGAGAAATACCTGAGGCATCAGTTGCGCCCGATCATACCGTACCCTACGGGACGGTTCTTTCGAGGGACGCTTTCCCAGGCACTTCGTGCCTGGCTACGATCAGCCTGTCCCTCCGGGACAAGCCATTCGCCCATCGAAGGGCTTATGGGCTAAGTTTTCATGCCCCTCCGGGGCGTGGCCTTCCGGCCAAACTACAGACTCACAGTCCTCAGCATTACCCAAAAAATCTGTGTAATCTGTGGTTACTCCCCCTCCGCCTTTCGAACCGGAGACCACGGCGCGACCGGTGGTCACCTAATCTCTCGATCAATAAGACGCTTGGGCGCCCTTGATATTTTTCTTCTGAATCCAAGGCATCAAGCCCCGTAGCCGCTCGCCGGTCTTCTCGATCGAATGTTTCTCCCCCTCTTTGAGAAGTCTTTTGTAGTTCGGTAAACCGGCCGCGTATTCCTCGATCCAGCCTTTCGCGAATTTCCCGTTCTGAATTTCCTTCAGAGCCTTCTGCATCTTCTTTTTTACCGAGCTATCGATCACCTTCGGACCCACTGAGACATCCCCCCATTTGGCGGTTTCGGAGATGGAGAATCGCATGCCCGCGATCCCCGATTCGTACATTAAATCGACGATCAATTTCAGTTCGTGCAAACATTCGAAATAAGCCATCTCCGGCTGATAACCGGCTTCGACCAGGGTCTCGTAACCGTTTTGCACCAGGGCAGTCAGCCCGCCACATAGGACCGTCTGCTCGCCGAAAAGGTCGGTCTCAGTTTCCTCTTTGAACGTCGTTTCCAGCACCCCTGCACGGGTGGCGCCAATCCCTTTCGCCCAGGCTAACGCCAATTTTTTGGCCTGCTTGGACGGATTTTGGTAAACCGCGATCAGCGCCGGAACGCCTTTTCCTTCCAGATATTGCCGGCGCACAATGTGCCCAGGGCCTTTCGGCGCCACCATGATGACGTCGACTTCTTTCGGCGGTTCAATCGTTTTGAAATGCACCGCAAAACCGTGACTGAACAAGAGCGCTTTTCCCTTCTTCAAATGGGGAGCCACTTCGCTTTCATAGATCGCCGCGCTCTTCAAATCAGGAGTCGCAAAGAAAATGATGTCGGCCTTTTTTGCGGCTTCAGCAACTTCCAGGACGGGAAAACCATGTTCTTCGGCTGCCGCGACAGATTTGCTCCCTTTGTACAAACCGACCACTACTTGTACCCCACTGTCTTTAAGATTGAGGGCGTGCGCGTGCCCCTGGGATCCAAATCCGATCACGGCACACATCTTTCCATTGAGGTGTGCGACGTCGGCGTCCTTATCTGTATAAACTTTTGCTGGCATAATTTAATTTGATTTGAAAAGGGGGAACTTATTCGACTCGGGCCATGGCGACCTTGCCCGTGCGGGTCAAGTCGCTGATTCCGAAGTTCTCCATTAGCTTCAGGAATTTGTTGATCTTGCTTTCATTTCCGGTGATCTCGATCGCTAGACGCTTTGGCTGAACGTCGACAATTTTGGCCCGGAAAATATCGCAGATCTGCATTACTTCTGATCGATTTGCGGAATCGGCATTCACTCGCAGCATCACCAACTCGCGATCGACATAATCTCCGTCCCGAAAATCCTGGATCTCGATTACGTCCACCAGCTTGTTCAACTGTTTTGTCACCTGCTCGAGAACCGTGTCATCCCCGCGTACTACGATCGTCATTCTGGAAGCCGAAGGGTCATTGGTTGGGGCAACATTCAGACTGTCGATGTTGAACCCCCGCCCACTGAACATGCCGGCGATCCGAGCAAGAACGCCGAACTTGTTTTCCACCAGTACAGATATCGTGTGACGCATAATAAGGGAGAGGAATCATCCCGGGAAAGTTTCCAAAATCAATAAAAATCCAGCGCTTATCGCTTTTCTCGGAACCAGTTGTGATCTCTCGGGACCCGTGCAAGTATCCCCCGGCTTATTTTATGACCGTATTTACTCCGCCCGAAAAACGCTACGCCGGATACATCTTTGACTGCGATGGCACCTTGGCCAATTCGATGCCAAATCACTATCACGCCTGGGCCGACACCGTGGAGAAATACGGGGGACAAATGCCGGAAGAAATCTTCTATGCTCTGGGAGGATGGCCCAGCAATAAGATGGTCGAACATCTGAACGAACGATTCGGTTCGACCCTCGACCCGGAAATTGTGGCTTTTGAAAAGGAGCATCTTTACGTCGAACGAATTGCTAAGATTCAGCCCATTCCGGAAGTGGCGGAATTCGCGCGACAAGTCTCGGTCTTTGCCAAGGTCTCAATAGCTTCCGGAGGTGTCCTTCCCGTCGTCACCAGAACCCTCGAGGTAATCGGATTCAAGGACTTTTTCCCGGTCATCGTCACGTCCGAACAAGTCAAACGAGGCAAGCCCTTCCCTGATATGTTTCTCGAAGCCGCGCGCCGGATGGGCGTTCAGCCATCTGACTGCCTGGTTCTCGAAGACAGCATCGCCGGTTTTGAGGCTGCCAGCGCAGCCGGAATGGACTATGCCAAAGTGGGGAGACCCGAGGCGGTGTTAGATCAGAGTCTTTAAAACACTCAGGATCCAGGTTTCGTTGGGCCGTTAGCCTGCCTACCAGCCTCTGATTTTGCGAGCGGCCAACCTCCGATCACGCGGTCACAGTTTTACAACACCGCTCGAGGTTTCGAAATAGGGCGTTGATAGCCCGTTGAAAACATGTTCTTAAATGGGGAGCTGGTTCTTTGATCCAGTCCCCAGAGCAGAAGTCTCTGGGCGTCATCGAACAACATGTGGTGCGTTCCACCAAGTTGAACCAGGATGATGTCCCTGCCGCCTTCCGATGCGCTGGAAACCAGGCATCGACCGCTCGCCTCCGTGTACCCGGTTTTCATCCCGGTAAATATGGAAGAACGCATCACCAGCCTGTTAGTTGGCTCCAGAAACTTCTGCCGACCCGAACTATAAGTGAACATCAGCCCTGGCAATCGTACGAACTCACGGAGAGTTGGATTGTGATAGACGGCAAAGGCAATCCGCGCCATGTCGCGCGCGGTCGAGAACTGATTCTGCTTAGGTAAACCGTTTGGGTTCACGAAATGGCTGTTCGCCGCTCCCAATTGCGCTGCCTTGGCGTTCATCAGGCGCGCAAAAGAAGCAATGTTGCCGGCGTCATTTCTGGCCAGGCAGACTGCCACGTCATTACAACTGTGGACCAGCATCGCCGCCAGGAGTTGTCTTTTGGTATAGATCTCTCCCGGCCTGAACCCCAGCTTCGTTGGTTCCACCGCGCAATCCTCAGCAGCTACTCGAACGCTATTATCCAATCCGCCATGTTCTGCCACCAAGAGGGCGGTAAGAAGCTTTTGGGTGCTAGCCACCGGGCGTTGGACATCAGGGTTTTTAAAGAAAAGGACTTCTCCGCCCTTCGCATCAATCATGATCGCAGAACTCGCAATGGTCCGCGGCGCGCCGGCAGGATAAACCAGCAAAGCCGACATCGAGGAGGGAGTCCGCGCCACGACCACATCGGAACCCGTTCCCAGAGTATCCGCAGGAGTCAGAGGGTTCGTTGATAGCACCGGAACCACGGGCACAGCCGTTTCGACCGGGACGGCGCGGCGTACTTCCAAATCGCGAGCCGAGACTTGCTCACAACTCGTCCAGCCGCTCCACCAGCCAAGCATCAATAGCAAAATCCAACGCTGCAGCATAACCCGCGTGTTTATTCCAGTTTCGCGTTCCGCGCAACCACGGCGGAATTCCGGATAAAATTAGTTCAATCTTTTTCCGATCCCGATATTATCGGCGCGCATGAAGTTTCGCATTGTTCGCCTGGTCGCGTGCGCGACTCTGTCGATCCTCTTTCTTGGCTGCGCCGGACGCTCGCTTCCAGAATATGAACCTCCGTTGTCGCGCAGTCAGTTCATGAAAGTGCGAACCACCGCCTATACCGATACGGAGAGCGATCACCGTCGTTACGGTAAATCCAGTGCTGTTGGCAGCACTCTCGAATCCGGGTCTGTCCGCAGCGCCGCCGGCGACTGGTCCCGGTGGCCGGTCGGTACGAGATTCCTCATCCTGGCCACCGGTCAAATCTACGAAGTCGACGATTACGGCTGGGCTTTATCCGGAAGAAACACCATCGACCTCTATTGTCCCTCGTGGGCGGAAATGAATAACTGGGGCGTTCGCCAAGTCACTATCCAGATATTGCAATGGGGCGATCCCTGGAAGAGTTACCACATCCTCAAACCCCGTCGTGATTACGCCCACGTCCGCCGGATGCTGGACGAAATCCGCCAATTCTATTAGCCCTCGAGCCCACCAGAGCAAGCCGGGACGGCTTTTCGGGTGACGCTTTCCCAGGCACTTCGTGCCAGGCTACGATCGTACCGTCCATCCGGACATCTCGCCATAGGCCTTAGCATTCGGATGCCGCCAAACAACAAAAACAAAGCATCTTGTCCCCGAGGGACAACCCGATCGCATCCTGGCACGAAGTGCCTGGGAAAGCCCCCTCCAAAGAGCCATCCCGTAGGCACGGTATGATCGGGCGCAGCTAACCCCCAGAGGTATCGCTCGTCCAATAGACCGTTTCCTGAACCCGCAAGCCGGGACGGCTTGCCTACGATCGGGTCGGGTCACGACGATTGCGCGCCGTGACCCTCCCACACCACCGGACATGCGGTTTTCCGCATCCGGCGGTTGAACCCGGCAGTGGGGGTTAACCCACTGCGTCCTGCCAGGGTGAAGCCGCTAGCACTTCTTCCATGGTCACTTCATTCAGCACCTCTGCACTGTATCTCGCCTGGTGCGGGCTCGCTTCCCATCGCTCGGTTCCTTCAAGCAGGTCCACTGCTTTACTCTCCCCGTGCTGACCGGTCTCGGAAGTGTGCTCTTGGCTCGCTCCTGGACTGTTTCGGGAAGCTTCTCGCTCCGCTTTGCCAGAGTTCTTTCAGTTGGTCTGTCTCTTGGTTCTTCGGCCCTTCGCTCCGTCCGGCTTTCACCGGCTTTCTTCACTACTACGGCCTCTGCTGACTTCTGCCGAGCTCTCGCACGGCAGATCTCCCCGAGTAAGGTGTCCAATGTTTCGACCCGTGTCGTCGGGCTCTACCTCTTGCGTCTTTCGGTGACGGTTGGATTTCGTATTCCCTAGCATACTCTTCGCCCGCAAGCGGCCTCACTGCCCGTTCGTGTTCCTACGATCGTGTCTTTGCTATGGCTTCTTTCAGCTCAGTGCCTCGCGGCCTGTGCCTTGCCTTTTCGCTACGGTTGTTATCACTGCTTCCGGTCAATTCCTTTCATTTGACTACATTGGGCCCATGTCGGGCACACTAGGTAAGGCGTCCCGCCTTACTCCTCCGGCCCCAGCGTTCCCCGAGGCAGAGATGTAGAGCAAACTTCTCCAGCCCTTCCCCCCAATCATCAATCTCGTCTCACCCCTCTCCACCCTCTCGCCCCCTCCTAATCCCCGCTCCTCGTCACGGCGTTCCACATAAACCCCAGGATGTCAGATTCTTCCTCGATGATTTTGCTGATCGGCTTACCAGACCCGTGTCCAGCCTTAGTCTCAATGCGGATCAGGGCGGGATTTGAGCACCCCTGGGCAGCTTGCAAAGTTGCCGCGAACTTGAACGAGTGACCAGGGACCACTCTGTCATCATGATCACCCGTGGTCACTAGCGTGGGTGGATAGCAGGTTCCTGCTTTGACGTTTTGCAGCGGCGAATACTTGATCAGATACTGAAACCCTTCCTTGGTATCAGAAGATCCGTAGTCCGATTGCCACGCCCATCCGATCGTAAATTTTTGGAACCTCAGCATATCGAGAACCCCCACCGCCGCGACTGCCGCCCCGAAAAGATCGGGCCGCTGGGTGATCGCCGCTCCGATCAGCAAACCTCCGTTGGAGCCTCCCACGATAGCGATCTTTTTGGCGTTGGTATATTTCCCATCGATCAAGGCTTGCGCGGCACCAATGAAATCATCAAACACGTTTTGCTTATGTTCCTTGATGCCTGCCTCATGCCACTCCCGGCCATATTCTCCTCCGCCGCGCAAATTAGGAAGTGCAAAGACGCCGCCCTTCTCGATCCAGGTCGCATACATCGCCGAAAATGAAGGGGTCATCGAGATGTTGAACCCGCCGTATGCGGTCAGGTAAACTGGATTGTTTCCGTCGAGTTCCAGCCCCTTCTTACAGACAATAAACATCGGAATTTTCGTGCCATCTTTCGATGGGTAGAAAATCTGTTTCGTTTCGTAGCGATCCGGATCAAAATCGACGTTTGTTTTTTGAAACACCGCGTTTTGGCCGGTACTGACGTCGTAGCGATAAATTGCCGTTGGGTAAAGAAAGGAGGCAAACGAATAAAAAAGTTCCGACCGATCCGGATTGCCTGAAAGACCGTCTACCGTTCCCAGCGCCGGAAGAGCGATTTCGCTTTCCCTCTTTCCGTCCAGATTGAAGACCAACAACTGATTTTTGGCGTCGACAAGGTATTTAACAACCAGCTTGCCACCGACCAGCGCGGCATCCTCCAACAGGTCCTTCGATTGGGGAACGACTTCTTTCCAGTGATCCCGGCTAGGATTCGTGAGATCAATCTCAACGATCTTGTATCTCGGAGCATCGAGATCGGTCAGCAGAAACAACCGGTTGCCGACCAAGCCTGCGATTTTGAAGTCCGCTTCGAACTTGTCGACAATTGGTTGGAAAGGAGAGTCGATCTTCGGTGCCGAAGGATCCCCGAGGTCCTTAAAGTACACCAGATCTCGCTGTTCAGTCCCTTTATTGACCACCATCAAAAGAAATCGACCCTCGTGCGAAACATCCGTGTCAAAGGCTAAATCGGGATCTTCCGGCCGCTCATAGACCATTTGGTCTTTGTCTTCAGTCTCTCCCAGCCGGTGATAATACAACTTCTGATACGCGAGTTTAGCGAAAGTCTGATTTACCGCCTGATCCGGTTCCGGGAATCTCGCATAGAAAAACCCTTTGTTATCCTTGGTCCAGCTTGGACCGGAGAATTTGACCCATTTGATGACGTCCGGCAGATCTTGGTGGCCATCAATATCCCGAACTCGAATCTCGTTCCAATCCGAACCGCTAGCCGCGACCCCGTACGCCAACAGATCGGCCATCATCGCTCACCGCAGTGCTCGTCACCGCGACGGTGCCGTCGCTCGCGAGCTGATTGGGATCCAACAACACCTGTGGTTCATCGCTCAGTTTTTGCAGGGTATAGATTACGCCCTGGTTCTGAAGCCCCTCATTCTTTCGATAGAGGTAACGATGGCCCTGCCAGCTCGGTACCGTAAAGCGTGGAGTATTCAAAAGCTTCGTCAATTCTTCGCGGAAGCCAGCGCGGTCAGGTAACTTCTCCATGTAGGCGGCGGTTAGAATGTTCTCTGCCTTTACCCACGCCACAGTGGCCGGAGAATCCGGATCTTCCAACCAGCGATACGGATCTCGCACTTTGGTCCCGAAATAGTCATCAATGACGTCGCCTTTATCGGCTTTCGGATAGTCGATCGGCCCCGATAGAGCCACGGTTGCAATCATTACCAATGGGATTAAAAGGCGAAGCATGGCGCCAACGAAAGCACGGAATATCCAGAGGTTCAATTACCCTTACGGTTACCTTGCCGGTGGCGCCTCGGCGGCCAATAACTTTGAACTTCCGCTATTCTTGATTTCCTGTCTACCGACTCCGCTCCTGTCCGTTCCTTCCGCAACCACTTTACAACAGAGGGCTCGCACTCCATATTCCCGCCCTTATGTGGCTGAGTATTCTCATTCCGATTATGCTTTCGATCCTGGTGATCGTTTGCACGCTGCTGATTCTTGTCGTGCTGATGCAGCGACCGAAAAACGAAGGATTGGGAGCAGCCTTCGGCAGCAGCATGACGGAAAATATTTTCGGTGCTCAGACCGCCACGGTGTTGACTAAAGCCACGGTTTACCTGGGATGTATTTTCTTCGGAGTTACTCTGCTGCTGACTGTACTAACGGCCAGGCAGAGCATGCAGCATCGAGTCGGGGTTCTTGAAAACGAGGTCCGCAAAACGGCGGTTTTACCCACTCCAACAGCCGCGACTTCTCCGTCGGTCGCGACATCGCCTCAGCCATCGGCTACCGTCTCGGCTTCGGCCGCTCCGGCGGCTTCTTCGACTCCAGTTGCTTCTGCCAGCCCCGAGTCTTCCGCGACACCGGCTGCCTCGACCGCTCCTTCTGCCACCCCGGCTTCTTCTTCAACTCCTGCGCCGGAACCCTCAGCAACCGCCGCCCAAAGTCCTGAGCCACCTTCTCCCGCCCCGTCAGTTTCGCCAAAGCCTTAGATTCTCTGTCTCGTAAAGACGGGTGGAGGGCTGCTGGTTGAGGATAGTGATGAATAGAAGACACCCCTCCGCTCGGCTACTCCCGGAAAGAAGCGGGTCAACTCGACCTGCCAACTTCTGACTGGCGGAATCGGCGTGCTGCTCCTCTGGCTCCTGGTTGGCTGTGGTTCCGGAGATCCGCGTGCCGACCTTGTCATCCTCAACGGCGCCGAACCGGAATCCATCGATCCCGCGGTCGTGACCGGCCAACTCGAAGGCCGCATTTGCTATGCGATCTTCGAAGGACTTCTACATTTCGACCGTTTTGGAAAACCTCAGCCGGGCATCGCCGAGCGCTGGGATCTTTCGAACGATGGCAAAACCTATACCTTCCACCTTCGCGCCAATGCGAAATGGAGCAACGGCGATCCCGTCACGGCAAACGACTTCGTCCAATCCTGGAAAAGGATTTTGTTGCCCGAAACTGCCTCAGAATACGCTTACCTGCTCTACCACATCAAAAATGCGGAAGCGCTGAACGAAGGTACCCTCAAAGATTTCGACACGGTCGGGATCAAGGCCATCGATGAGCGGACCTTTCGAGTCGAACTCGAAACTCCGGTTCCCTATTTTCTTGATCTCTGCTCCTTCGCAACGCTGCTTCCAGTGCACCTCCCCACGGTGGAAAAATATGGAGATGACTGGATTAAGCCCGACAAATTGGTGAATAACGGCCCGTTCCTGTTGAAAGAGTGGCGGTTAAACTACCGGATCCGGTTAATTAAGAACCCTCACTATTGGGATGCCGTCAACGTGAAATTGAATACGATCGATGCCTTGCCGATCGACAATTCCATTACCGCCTACAATTTTTATGCGTCCAAAGTGGCCGATCTGATTCTCGATAAAGGCCTCACTCCTCCGTCCCTGATCCCGGACTTGAAAACGCGTCCCGATTTTCACGCCGCGCCTTTTCTGGGTAATTATTTCATCCGATTCAATGTAACCAGAAAACCGCTCGCCGACGTGCGGGTGCGCCAGGCGTTTGCGATGGCCATCGACCGAGAACGC
Organism: uncultured Verrucomicrobiae bacterium; assembly: GCA_963808535.1. Classification (GTDB taxonomy): domain Bacteria; phylum Verrucomicrobiota; class Verrucomicrobiia; order Chthoniobacterales; family JAFAMB01; genus JAFAMB01. Next base: position 118,162 of record CAWEGF010000018.1, read on the forward strand.
ATCGTGCAGAAAATCACTCAAGCCGGCGAACCTCCAGCCTATTCCTTTACCCCGCCGGGGGCGGCCGGCGGATACCAACCTCCTAAAATGTTCGGTCGCAACGTCCAGGAAGCGCGTCATCTTCTGGCCGAAGCCGGGTACCCGGACGGCAAAGGATTTCCCACGGTAACTTACCTTTACGACAATAAGAAACTGAACGAAGACATCGCCGTTGAAATCCAAAACATGCTGACCGACGCGCTAGGCGTTCATATCGAACTGCAAAAACAAGAGTGGAAAGTCTATCTCAATTCCCTGAGCCGCCTTGACTATGATTTCGCCCGGTCCAGTTGGGTGGGCGATTACAACGACCCGAATACCTTCATTGATTGCTTCCTGTCCGGTGGTGGAAATAATCGAACCGGTTGGCGCAATAAAGATTACGACGATTTGGTGGCCGCCGCGGCGTTGGAACCGGACAACACCAAGCGCTTACAGATCTTTCAGCGAGCAGAAGATATTCTCCTCAACCAGGGAACGCCCATTTGTCCACTTTATTATTACGTCGGAATTCAGATCTACGACGGTCAAAAGTTTGGCGGGATCGAACCAAACCTTCTGGACGAACACCCCTTCCGGGAGATGTATCGAAAATCAGCGAAAAAGTATTGAAAGCGGCCCGGTCTCAAAGCGTTAGAGGGAGGGGTCGCGTCTATATACAAAACACATAAATGGCCAAGGCATTTCAAAGTCCTCCAACCGATGCACGCCAAACCGCCCTTTCCCTCGGCAAAATTGGCGGTTCCTTTGTCTTTTGTGGAGGGGAGGCAAACGGGAATGGAGTCGCGTCTATACAAAACACATAAATGGCCAGGCATTTCAAAGTCCTCCAACCGATGCACGCCAAACCGCCCTTTCGCTCGGCAAAATTGGCGGTTCCTTTGTCTTTTGTAGACGCGACCCTTTTCTCCTTGGCGTTGGTCCGGAGGGCGGCGTCCTTTCAGGGGTAACACCCTCCCTCAGGGCATCCTGACGGTTTGCCTTGGGATCGAATTATGCCATGCTGATCACCTCCCGAAGAGCTTCGAGAGATCGTCAGCCGGAAAACTGACTCCTAGAGAATGAAACGCCTTCGCTATTGGGGCCCGTTGCAAACGGAGGGGTCGCGTCTTATACAAAACACATAAATGGCCAAGGCATTTCAAAGTCCTCCAACCGATACGTGCCAAACCGCTCTTCTCCCCAGCAAAATTGGCGGGCTAGTTTCCTTTGTCTTTTGTATAGGGGCTGTTGCCGAAATAATGTCAAAATAAATGTAGCTATAACAGTTACTTATCTGGTAAAATCGCGCTTCAATATGATGGGGAGCCGAGATCGGCAAAAACAGCTTTGGAGTTACCGCGTCAACCTGGATAAACGAGTGCGGAGCGATCATCCGCTGCGCAAATTCAATGAGTTGCTCAAGCTTGATTTCGTCCGGGAGGAAGTAGCGAACTGCTACGGAACCAAAGGCAATGTTTCCGAAGATCCAGCGGTGATCCTCAAAATGATGCTGCTGTTGTTTCTAGACAACGTGCGCAGCGAGCGCGAACTAATGCGGATCATCCCAGAACGGCTCGATTACATGTGGTTTCTGGGGTACGGCTTGGACGATGTGATTCCCAATCACAGCGTCTTGAGCAAAGCGAGGAAACGATGGGGTCAAGAGGTGTTCGTTTCCCTCTTCAGTCGGGTGGTGGCACAGTGTGTGAGCGCCGGACTGGTGGAGGGCAGCAAGATTCACCTCGACAGTAGCTTGGTCGACGCTGATGCGTCGCTCAACTCGATCCGCGAGTTGGATGCCGCCAGCCTGGCTCAGATCCGAGAGGCTTGTCTTGAAGAAACTCACAAGCTCGACGAAGTCGAGCACCCCAAGAGCCAAACCGATGAGGATCAAAAACCCAATCCCCCCAGACCAGACTCTCCAAAGACCACGAACGAAAAGTTTCAAAGCAGCACTGATCCGGAAGCCACCCTCACGCGGCAGCAGGGGCTAAGAGCTCGGCCTCGATACAAGAACCACCGAGTGATCGATGACGCTCGGGGCATTGTCACCGCGCTCAAGACCACCACCGGAATAGTCAATGAAGCTCATGAGCTCCTGGGCTTGATTGATCAACACCAGTTTAACGCTGGGATCGCAGCCAAAACCATCATTGCCGATTGCAAATATGGGACGGTCGAAAACTATCTCGCCTGTCAGAACCGCAAGCTCCGCACCCATATGGCCGATCTCTCGGCTAGCCGCGCTGGGAATGGGAAGCGAGAGGAGATCTATCCGGAATCGCAGTTCCTCTACCGAGCCCAGAGTGACACCTATTTGTGCCCGGCTGGTCAAGTGATGAGGCCCAGGCGGCTGCATTCGGTGCGCCTGACCTGGGAGTACGTGACCAAGAGAGGAGTTTGTCTGAGTTGCCATTTGCGAGAGTTCTGCACCCGATCCAACGGGCCGCAGCCTTAAACGTCACCGCGATCAAGCCCTCTTGGATCGAGCGCGTCGACAAGCCAAGACAAAGAGTGCCAAGCTTGATCGCAAACCCCGGCAGCATCTAGTGGAACGCAGTTTTGCCGACGCTGCCAACCGACATGGCTTCAAACGCGCTCGCTGGCGAGGGTTGATCAAACAATCGATCCAGGACCTCTTGATTGCGACCATTCAAAACCTAAGAAAACTGGTCGTCATGACCCAAAATCTGCCCGGAAAGGCTTTGGAAGCTTCGACTTATCGTCTTTCATGGTCCGACTGCGACGCTGCAAATGCTCTTTATCTTTTCTCCACTGAGCCATTGCCCCTCGCACTGAGCTAACACGCCAACCTCTGGCACTTATCGACTAGCGCACATCATGTTCGGGCAACAGGCCCTATAGACGCGACCCCTTTTCTCCTTGGCGATAATTGTCTGCGATACTTATGGCGAAAGATCGGATTCTCGATTCTCGATAGTTCGTCCGCGCTTCGGAGAGACAGGCTGGAAGCCTATCCTACATTGCGCCAGGGCGTGGGACACGTTCCATTGATGCCTTCTTTCTAGGCATAGCTTGTCGTTCCGGAAACCCACCTACAATTCTCTTCCAGCATGGCTTGGTCCGGAGGGCGGCGCCCTTTCAGGGGTAACACCCTCCCTCAGGGTATCCTGACGACGGTTTGCCTTAGGATCGAATTATGCCATGCTGATCACCTCCCGAAAAGCTTCGAGAGATCGCCAGCCGGAAAACTGACTCCTAGAGAATGAAACGCCTTCGCTATTGGATCGAGTGGTTCTTTGTCAGCCTTTTTGGTCGGCTCATTCGGAGCTTGCCATTCACCGCTGTGCAAAAACTCGGTGACCTCGCCGGATCTCTCGTCTTCTGGGGAGATTCGAAAGGACGGGCCGTAGCTTTAGCCAATCTCGAGGTAGCTTTTGGTCCCGTGCTGACCGTTCCGCAACGTCGCCGGATCGCCAGACGATCGTTGCAAGTCTTTGGCAGAAATTTTCTCGAGCTCTTCACGATCGGTCGATTGACCAGCGGGAACGTTGACAAATACATCTCTTTTGAAGATCCAGAAAGGCTTCGGGAACTCGTGGAGTCCGAGGTCCCCTTCATCGCCATCACTCCGCATTTCGGTAATGTGGAACTGGCCGGCACATTTATCGGGCTCAAGGGTCGACCCCTCGTCATCATCTCGCAACCATTCAAAAACGAGCGTTTGACGCCGATTTTCCGGCAATTGCGGGAATCTACTGGTCACAAAATCATCGTCCCCGATAATGCCGTCGTCCGTCTGTTAAAAGCTCTTCGGTCCGGCGAATCGGTCTTCCTGTTTACCGACTTGACCCTGAAGCTCCGGGATTCAGCTGTTCTCATCGAGACCTTCGGTCTCAAGATGCGGGTAACTCAAATCCACGCTTTTCTGCATCAGCGAACCGGATTTCCCATCGTTCCTTGGGTCACATTGCCGCGAGGAGACGGCGGCTACCTGGTCCGGATTTTGCCTTGGCTCCGTTTTCCGGCCAGCAATAGTTACCAAGAGACAACCCAAGCCTGCTGGAACCAATTTGAGCCCATTATTCGGGAAAACCCGGATCACTGGCTTTGGGCTTACAAACACTGGCGCTACAAGCCTTCCATCTCAGAACGCAAATACCCGTTTTACGCGAATCGCTCGACTCAATTCGATCTGGAAATCGAGAGCCACGAAAACCCGGAAAAAGCCAAGGCCCTCAGCGAGCAAATCCGCGAACATGCCAGATGGCAAAGGGAGCGAGATTGAAGCGGAATCCTCCCGCCTTTCCTCCTTTGGTCAAGGCGCTTCCGCACGATTTTTAGACTCCGCCGGTTTCCAAGAGTTGTTTTTTTACTCGTTTGCAATTTCTCACTAAGAAGCTAAATAGACGACTGATTGACCGTCCGTATGAGAATCTATTACGCTCGAGCCCTATTTGTCGGTACAGCTATCGCATTCGGTTTTCTCACGGGTTGTGAGACCCTGACCACTTCTCTCTCCAGGAAGTACGAAGTGGCCGCTTACAAGCCTAGAGATCCGGGCAATGTTCGGGTAAAGGTGTCACTGCAAAACCGCATGGTTTACGTGATGGAGGGAAACCGCCCGTTGCTTGTTACCCCCACCACCATCGGCAAAGCAGGCGCTACCACGCCGACCGGGTCCTATCATGTCACCGACAAGATCCGTCGGAAACGCTCCATGACCTATGGCTTTTGGGCCAGGGGTAATGACGTTCGACCAGGGACCAGCGATCATTCTCCAGGTTCCGGTTATCATTATGTCGGCTACCCGATGGCCTATTGGGTAGAATTCAAGCCGGCTTACGGTTTTCATCAAGGCGCGGTCTGGCCGATTCCCCATTCACACGGTTGCCTTCGGCTTCACCCCAATGCCGCCCCTAAGTTCTTCGCCCTGGTTCGTACTGGAACACCGGTCAACATTGCTTTTACCCAACCTGAAGATCAGACCATCGGGAAAAGCGCCCCACGTCCTTCGGACTACTCCGATCCGGACCCGCCGGCGGCTTACATGGTTTCAGATGCCGTTTTCGCTCCGCCCCAGGGACCTCTTCTGCAGGACCAATAAAACTCAGCGCACCGCTGGAGATCCGGCTATCTTTTGAAATGTCTGCAGAGTCTACGCCTGCCCTAATCAAACCGAAAAAAATCAATCTCCGAACACCTGACGTTATGGCGAAGGTGCAGGAGCAGGTTGAGGCCCATTACCGTAGCGTGGTGGTCGAACGCATTCGCGCGAATGGCGGTATTTTAACCGTTCGTAACACCACGGTGCGGTTGGCAAAGCAGTTTGGCTTTTGTTACGGCGTAGAAAGAGCGATTGATCTGGCCTATGCGGCCCGCAAGGTCTTCGCGGGATTGCGGGTCTTTATCTTGGGCGAGATCATTCATAACCCCTTGGTCAACGAGCAAATCGCGGCTCTGGGGATTAAGAACTTGCTCGGCAACGGGCGTGAAGCCGAGATCGATGAACTCACCGCCGAGGATGTCGTCATCGTGCCGGCTTTCGGAACGGATCTGATCACCCTAAAGAAGATCCAGGATCGCGGCTGTCAGATTGTCGATACCACCTGCGGCGATGTAATGAGTGTCTGGAAACGCGTTCGTCAGAATGCTGTAGAACAGGTGACCTCGATTATCCACGGGAAAGCGGAGCACGAAGAAACCAAAGCCACCGCTTCTCGCGCCCTAGGACTAGGACGGGGTCATTACCTGATCGTCCTAACCCTCAAGGACACCGATTACGTCTGCGATTACATCCGGCACGGCGGAAACAAAGCTGAATTCTTGGAGCGCTTTAAAGACGCTTATTCACCCGGGTTCGATCCGGATGCCCATCTGGATGCGGTTGGAGTTGCCAACCAGACCACCATGCTTCGCGGCGAAACTGAAGAGGTCCAACGAAGGATTCGAGCTGCGATTCTAGACCGCGATGGCCCGGAACGGGGCTCCAAGAGCTTCCGATTTTTCGACACCATTTGTGGCGCAACCCAGGAACGGCAGGATGCGTTGAACGGGCTCTTGCAAGAGAAAATGGATTTGTTGCTGGTGGTCGGTGGTTACAACAGCTCCAATACCTCGCATCTTGCGGAAATGGGAGAAGGGAAACTTCCTACTTATTTCGTCCGTAGCGCCAGCAAACTGGAATCGGCGAACCGCATCACGCATTATAACCTTCACGAAAAGCGAGAAATCGTGACCGAAAACTGGCTCCCCAACGGTCCGACTGTCATCGGCATCACGGCTGGCGCCTCGTGTCCCAACAATTTGATCGAAGATACTATCCTTCGGGTTTACGAACTGCGAGGAGTGCCCTCGGCTGAAGTTCTGGCGGCTTAACGAGCGGACTTTGCGTGGGGTCTTTTCTCGCCGCCGTACATCATTTTACCGTATTGCGCATCAGCCGAGCCGTCTCTCATCCGATCGACGCGGCCACCTTGGCGTGGCTGCCGGTGATTGGGCTTCTCTCGGCGCTGCTGGGAATCAGTTTTTACATACCTCTGGCTACCCTCTACTTGCCAATGGACGTGGCCGTCGTTCCGGGATTGATCGCCGTCAGCTGGTTGAGAGGGTTCAAGCCGGAAATCGCTTTCTGCCAGGTCTGTGATATCGCCTTCGGTTACCGGAAACGTTTCACCTCACGTCCTGTCTCGAGTATTCCGGGAGCCGCCTGTCTGATTTTTTCAATCCTGCTCAAGTATTCTGTCCTCCGGCAGTTCTATCTCCTGGAAGCCGTACGACTACTGACCTTCGGCACGTTGGTCAGCTTCATCGCCCCCCTTCTTAGACCGAGCAAAGAACATCGTTGGTTACTGGTTCTGGGCCTTCTTTGGCTCGTCGCCAGCACCGTCGTCGTCTTTAGCGGCTCAAAGTTTCCAACCAACCACGATATCTTCCTCGGTTTGCGCGGACCGGTGCTTTCATTCGCTGTCGTCTATCTCGCCGCGAGGCTGACCTTCTCCATCGTTGATCACTGAGATAAAGGGAGTCGGACTGGTTTTTGCCCCGAAGAAGGGGCAGTAGCCGTTAGCCTAGGGTTTTAACCCTGGGTACCATCCAATTTAACGTTTCGCCCTGAAAGGGCAGCAGATCATGCGAACCAACCTCACACCTATTTTCCTATCCCCGACAAACGGGATTGATCGTCCGAATTTCTGCTATGGCGACACCCGAATTTGCCGCCCTTTCAGGGCTAAGCTTTTTTTGAATATTCCCAGTCCGAGACCCACCTGAGGTCTGCGACCCGGAGTGACACCGCCGGCCCGCGGCCCGAAGGGTCGGTCCCGGAGGGACACATGATAGTAGCCCGGCGATTTATCGCCGGGTTTGGGACCACATGGGCCGCGTCCCAAGGGACGCCTGAACACCGCTGCGCGATCAACCCAAAAGATATTGTTCTTCAAAGCCGAGAAAGGGGAAAGGGGTTGCGTCCTATACAACACATAAATGTCCAAGGCATTTCAAAGTCCTCCAACCGATACGCGCCAAACCGCTCTTCTCCCCAGCAAAATTGGTGGGCTAGTTTCCTTTGTCTTTTGTTTTGTTTAAGACGCGACCCCTTTTCTCATTTCCAGAGTGGCACTGAGATAAAGGGGGTTGAACTGGTTTTTGCCCCGAAGAAGGGGCTATCAGCCGTTAGCCCAGGGTTTTAACCCTGGGTATCATCCAATTTAACGTTTCGCCCTGAAAGGGCGGCAGATCATCCGAACCAACCTCACGCCTATTCTCCTATTCCCGACAAAAGGGATTGATCGTCCGAATCTCTGCTATGGCGACACCCGAATCTGCCGCCCTTTCAGGGCTAAGTCTTTTTCTTGAATATTCCCAGGGTTGAAACCCTGGGCTGAGGGCCATAGCCCCTTCGGGCACACTGGGACGTTTCTGCGACCGTTACGCGTATGGCCTCGCTAAAGAACTGATCAGCTCTCCCCAAAAGAAAACCATAATGCAAAAACGCAAATCTTTACAAATTTTATCTCGGCGCCATTCCATCCTATTCAAGACGTTTGCACCGAATAACGTAACACCCTCCCTCAGAGCGGGCACCCTGACGACGGTTTGCCTTGGGATCGAATTATGCCATGCTGATCACCTCCCGAAGAGCTTCGAGAGATCGCCAGCCGGAAAAACTGACTCCCAGAGAATGAAACGTCTTCGCTATTGGATCGAGTGGTTCTTTGTCAGCCTTTTCGGTCGGCTCATTGGGAGCTTGCCGTTCACCGTTGTGCAAAAACTCGGTGACTTCGCCGGATCTCTCGTCTTCTGGGGAGATTCGAAAGGAAGGGCGGTCGCCCTAGCCAATCTCGACGTGGCTTTTGGCTCCGCGTTCACGGTCCCGCAACGTCGCCGGATCGCCAGACGATCGTTGCAAGTCTTTGGCAGAAATTTTCTCGAGCTCTTCACCATCGGTCGACTGACCAGCGGGAACGTTGACAAATACATCTCTTTTGAAGATCCAGAAAGGCTTCGGGAACTCGTGGAATCCGAGGTCCCCTTCATCGCCATCACTCCGCATTTCGGGAACGTGGAATTGGCCGGCACATTTATCGGGCTCAAGGGTCGACCCCTCGTCATCATCTCGCAACCCTTCAAAAACGAACGTTTGACGCCGATCTTCCGGCAATTGCGGGAATCTACTGGTCACAAAATCATCGTCCCCGATAATGCCGTCGTCCGACTGTTAAAAGCTCTCCGGTCCGGCGAATCGGTCTTCCTGTTTACCGACCTGACCCTGAAGCTCCGGGATTCAGCTGTTCTCATTGAGACCTTCGGACTCAAGATGCGGGTAACTCAAATCCACGCTTTTCTGCATCAGCGAACCGGATTTCCCATCGTGCCTTGGGTCACATTACCGCGAGGAGACGGCGGTTACCTGGTCCGTATTCTGCCTTGGCTCCGATTCCCGGCCAGCAATAGTTACCAAGAGACCACCCAGGCCTGCTGGAACCAATTTGAGCCCATTATTCGCGAAAACCCGGATCACTGGCTTTGGGCTTACAAACACTGGCGCTACAAGCCTTCTATCTCCGAACGCAAATATCCGTTTTACGCGAACCGCTCGACGCAATTCGATCTGGAAATCGAGAGCCACGAAAACCCGGAAAAGGCCAAGGCCCTGAGCGAGCAAATCCGCGAACATGCCAGATGGCAAAGGGAGCGAGAATGAAGCCGGATCCTCTCGCCTTTCCTCCTTTGGTCAAGGCGCTATCCGCATGATTTTTAGTCTCCGCCAGTTTCCAAGAGTTGTTTTTTTACTAGTTTGCAATTTCTCACTAAGAAGCTAAATAGACGACTGATTGACCGTCCGTATGAGAATCTATTACGTTCGAGCCCTATTTATCGGTACAGCTATCGCATTCGCATTTCTCACAGGCTGTGAGACCCTGACCACTTCGCTCTCCAGAAAGTACGAAGTGGCCGCTTACAAGCCTAGAGATCCGGGCAATGTTCGGGTGAAGGTGTCACTCCAAAACCGCATGGTTTATGTGATGGAGGGAAACCGCCCGTTACTTGTTACCCCCACCACCATCGGCAAAGCCGGCGCTACCACGCCGACCGGGTCCTATCATGTCACCGACAAGATCCGTCGGAAACGCTCCATGACCTATGGCTTTTGGGCCAGGGGTAATGACGTTCGGCCAGGGACCAGCGATCATTCTCCAGGCTCCGGTTATCATTATGTCGGCTACCCGATGGCCTATTGGGTGGAATTCAAGCCGGCTTACGGTTTTCATCAAGGCGCGGTCTGGCCGATTCCCCATTCCCACGGTTGCCTTCGGCTCCACCCCAATGCCGCCCCTAAGTTCTTCGCCCTGGTTCGTACTGGAACACCGGTCAACATTGCTTTTACCCAACCTGAAGATCAGACCATCGGGAAAAGCGCCCCCCGTCCTTCGGACTACTCCGATCCGGACCCGCCGGCGGCTTACATGGTTTCAGATGCCGTTTTCGCTCCGCCTCAGGGACCTCTGCTGCAGGACCAATAAAACTCAGTGCACCGCTAGAGATTCGGCTATCTTTTGAAATGTCTGCAGAGTCTACGCCTGCCTTAATCAAACCGAAAAAAATCAATCTCCGAACACCTGACGTCATGGCGAAGGTGCAGGAGCAGGTTGAGGCCCATTACCGTAGCGTGGTGGTCGAACGCATTCGCGCGAATGGCGGCATTTTAACCGTTCGTAACACCACGGTGCGGTTGGCCAAGCAGTTTGGCTTTTGTTACGGCGTGGAAAGAGCAATTGATCTGGCCTACGCGGCCCGCAAGGTTTTCTCTGGATTGCGGGTCTTTATCTTGGGCGAGATCATTCATAACCCCTTGGTCAACGAGCAAATCGCGGCTCTGGGGATTAAGAACTTGCTCGGCAACGGACGCGAAGCCGAGATTGATGAACTCACCGCCGAGGATGTCGTGATCGTGCCGGCTTTCGGAACCGACCTGATCACCCTGAAGAAGATCCAGGATCGCGGCTGTCAGATCGTCGATACCACCTGCGGCGACGTGATGAGTGTCTGGAAACGCGTTCGTCAGAATGCCGTAGAACAGGTGACCTCGATCATCCACGGGAAAGCGGAGCACGAAGAAACCAAGGCCACCGCTTCTCGCGCCCTGGGACTAGGACGGGGTCATTACCTGATCGTCCTAACCCTCAAGGACACCGATTACGTCTGCGATTATATCCGGCACGGCGGAAACAAAGCCGAATTCTTGGAGCGCTTCAAAGACGCTTATTCACCCGGGTTCGATCCGGATGCCCATCTGGACGCCGTTGGAGTTGCCAACCAGACCACCATGCTTCGCGGCGAAACGGAAGAGGTCCAAAGAAGGATTCGAGCTGCCATTCTCGACCGCGATGGCCCGGAACGGGGTTCCAAGAGCTTCCGATTTTTCGATACTATTTGTGGCGCCACCCAGGAACGGCAGGATGCGTTGAACGGGCTTTTGCAAGAGAGAATGGATCTGCTGCTGGTGGTCGGTGGTTACAATAGCTCCAATACCTCGCATCTTGCGGAAATGGGAGAAGGCAAACTTCCCACTTATTTCGTCCGTAGCGCCAGCAAACTGGAATCGGCGAACCGCATCACGCATTATAACCTTCACGAAAAGCGAGAGATCGTGACCGAAAACTGGCTCCCCAGCGGTCCGACTGTCATCGGCATCACGGCTGGCGCCTCGTGTCCCAACAATTTGATCGAAGATACTATCCTTCGGGTTTACGAACTGCGAGGAGTGCCCTCGGCTGAAGTTCTGGCGGCTTAACGAGCGGACTTTGCGTGGAGTCTTTTCTCTCCGCCGTACATCACTTTACCGTATTACGCATCGGCCGAGCCGTCTCTCATCCAATCGACGCGGCCACCTTGGCCTGGCTGCCGGTGATTGGGCTTCTCTCGGCGCTGCTGGGCATCAGTTTTTACATCCCTCTGGCTACCCTCTACTTGCCGATGGATGTGGCCGTCGTTCCGGGATTGATCGCCGTCAGCTGGTTGAGAGGGTTCAAGCCGGAAATCGCTTTCTGCCAGGTCTGTGATATCGCCTTCGGTTACCGGAAACGTTTCACCTCACGTCCTGTCTCGAGTATTCCGGGAGCCGCCTGTCTGATTTTTTCAATCCTGCTCAAGTACTCCATCCTCCGGCAGTTCTATCTCCTGGAAGCCGTACGACTACTGACCTTCGGCACGTTGGTCAGCTTCATTGCCCCCCTTCTTAGACCGAGCAAAGAACATCGTTGGTTATTGGTTCTGGGCCTTCTGTGGCTCATCGCCAGCACCGTCGTCGTCTTTAGCGGGTCAAAGTTTCCAACTAACCACGATATCTTCCTCGGTCTGCGCGGACCCGTGCTTTCATTCGCTGTTGTCTATCTCGCCGCCAGGCTGACCTTCTCCATCGTTGATCAGACCGCCCCTCTAAACGTGGCCTCCTTCCCCGCCGAATTAGCCGCCTATCTCTCCTTCCTGATCGTCCGTTACCATTTTCTTTAATCCCCATAGCCTTTGGTCTCTGGATTTCCAATCCTCCAATTGGGGTTACCGCAAAGCCCCAAATCGTGCTCGTTCTCGTTCTCGTCATCGATCTTTGACCGTTGCTGCTCAAAGCGCGTTGCTCCAAGAGAGAAGGGACATGTCCCAAGGTACGTGATCGGTTTACTGTTGCACCGACCCATTGGGAATTAGGATGCCGCTCAACAACGCATCCTGTCCCGAAGGGACAACCCGATCGTAGCCTGGCACAAGTGCCTGGACAGCACCCCTCGAAGGAACCCCGTAGGGTACGGTATGATCGGGGCAGCTAATCCAGAGGCTATTTCTCCAATCATCGAAACCGGTGCGCACACCTGCACGGATCAAACGATCACACCGTACCCTTCGGGACGGCCTTTTTGTGGGGGCTTGTTCCAGGCACTTCGTGCCAGGCTACGATCGCACTGTCCCTCCGGGACGTTTCGCAACAGATTTAGCTCCCCAACCGACGCCGCGACGGGTCCAATGCTACTTTCGGAACAACCGTTCAGCACCGCCCAGGGAAGGATGTCGGGACAAACGTTCATCCTGTCCCGGAGGGACAGACCGTCCTGGCACGAAGTCCTGGGACAGGCAGCTAATCCCAGAGGGTAGCGTCTCTCCAATCATCGAAACCGGTGCGCACACCTGCACGGATCACACCGTACCCTTCGGGACGGCCTTTTTTGTGGGGGCTTGTTCCAGGCACTTCGTGCCAGGCTACGATCGCACTGTCCCCTCTGGGACATTTCGCAACAGACTTTAGCTTCCCAACCGACGCCGCTTTTTGGGGACGGGTCCAATGATACTTTCGGAACAACCGTTGCACCGCCCATTGGGGATTAGGGATGCCGGTAAACAAACGCATCCTGTCCCAGAGGGACAACCCGATCGTAGCCTGGCACGAAGTGCCTGGGACAGCACCCCTCGAAAGAACCGTCCCGTAGGGTACGGTATGATCGTATGTCAAGATGGCGACATTTGACCTGTCCCCCAACAAACCTTGGATTCACCAATATCCGGACCGTCCGCAGAAAAAGCGGTGCAGGACGAGAGGGTATGGGCCAGGGTTACGGCTCTGGGACTCGGCAGCCGAAGAAGTAAGGCGAGACGCCTTACCTACTGTAAGCAAGCCGTCCCGGCTTGCTTCAGGGACGCAGCAGCAAACAACCCTCGGATGGCTAGCCGGTTACGGTTTACTGCGTTCCGGAAGAGGTAAAGCGGGACGCTTTACGTACACCGTTGGCTCTACCCTTGTTCCCGGCGTAAGGTCCCTGCGGATGAGTGCCCAGGTCTTAATCGTCGACGGCCATAGCATTATTTTTGCTTGGCCCGAGCTCCGGGCGCTGCACGAATCCAGAACTGCTTCGGCTCGAGATCGATTGACCAAAATTTTGACCGAATATCAGGATCTGAGTGGAACCACGGTCGTCCTGGTATTCGACGGAAGGGGGCCCGTCATTACGCAAGAGAATGAACCGGGCGGAATTCAGGTCTTCTATTCAAATACGGGCCATACCGCGGACGATATCGTCGAAAGGCTGGTCGCGAAATATGGGACGATTTACTCGATCACCGTTGCTACTTCCGATCTTCTCGAACAACAAACCGCCATTACCTTCGGTGGGAGCTGCATTAGCCCGGAGGGTCTTCGAAACCTGATCACCAGTACGCGAAGCGCCTTCACGCGCGAACTAAAACGTCGAAACGCTCGGTAACTCCAAGCGTCTCCGATCTCCAAGTTCGCAACTCTCTTGCGCGGACGCCAATAACCCAGGCGCAAGGCCACACTCTCCTCACCCTGCTTTGTAGATGTGGATCGTCGAATCGAGTTCCTTGACCAGCGCCTCAGCTACCTGCATCGGCGATTCCAGGGCCGCGAGCACGCCTAAGGCCGGCAGGACAACCAAACTTCCTTGTTTAGCAACCGGTTGCAGGCGGTACCCGGATTCTAGCGGCGGATTGACGGCCAATTCCCCCCAGACCAGCGTGACCGGTTGCGACAATTCCCCCAGTCTTTTTTCCAGATCCACATCGTATCTTCGCGCTAGCCACTGAAAAATCGCCCGATCGGCTCCGAATTGTTGGGCGCAATTGGTCAGCACTTCGACCATCTCATCGGTAATTTTCTCAGAGTCGATAAACCCGAAACTCTTCAGCCAGGCGCGGATCTGAATTCTCGTAGAAAGGTAGCGCCGATAAAACGTCCGGTTCGCCAGCGGGATCCGGGAGAACAAAGCGTGGCGCCTCGGCAAACGTCGCCGTCCGAATTCCGCCCGGCCGACCGGCATCAAGAGAATCAATCGTTTAACCAGGTCTGGATGCTGTGCGGCCAGCACCGTCGCAAACCCAGCTCCCAAGCCGCTGGCAATGATCGACGCTCTCTCTCCGCCAGATTTCGCCCGAATAAACTCAAAAAGCGCCTGAACGTGGTCGGTCGCAGTCAACGGCACATCAGGTCGCTCAGATTCCCCGAACCCAAGCATGTCTACCGCCAACACTTGATGCGTTCCCGCGAAATGCGGGTAAACCTTCGACCATTCGTAGGATGAGGCCCCCACATAAACGCCATGCACAAAAACCAGGGGGCCACCTTGCCCCGACTCATGGTAGACAAGTTGTCCGCGACTGGTATAAAAGATCCGGGTAGCAAAAATCGCCGGCGAGATCGCGTCCGGTAGCTTCGGTTTGGCACTCGGCCTTAACGCGTAGCGCAACGTTAAAACGAACGCTCCCAGGAGCCCGGCCCCGAGGCTCACCCCCCAGACCCGCCGCCCTCGAGCCAGTAGTTTTTTCCACATCCTAAATTGAGCAGACTCTACTCGAGGAGAACCTTGCCAGAACCTGCAGCGATTTGTCCAATCACCTTTCCTCTTGTTTGCGAGAGGACTTCGGCGGCATGCCGTTCGGAGACGACCAGAACCATGCCGATCCCCATGTTAAAGACTTGGAACATCTCTTCGCGCGAAACGTCGCCGCCATGTTGAATTAGCCGGAAGATCGGCGGGATCTTCCACGAAGCGGTATGGACCACCGCGTCGCATCGAGCCGGCAGGATGCGCGGCAAATTGTCGACCAAACCGCCACCTGTAATATGCGCGGCTCCCTTGATGCGTCCGGGCAGAATCGAGGCCATCAGGGGCTGATAATTCCGATGGACCCGGAGAAGCTCCTCGCCGAGCGGTTTTACCAAACCATCCACTTTGTGGAGTAGCTCAAGGTGCAAGTGCTCCAATAGAACCTTTCGAGCCAGGGTGTACCCATTGGTGTGCAATCCGTTGGACGGCAGGCCGATCAAGACGTCCGACGGTACGATCCGGCTGCCATCCAAAATCCGTGCCCGATCCACGACACCGATGATGCAACCTGCCAAATCGTATTCTCCGGAATGGTACAGATCCGGAAGTTGCGCGGTCTCACCTCCGATCAAGGCACAACCGCCCTCTTTGCATGCTTTGACGAACCCGGAAATCAATTGGTTGAAAACCAAGGGATCCAGACGTTCAGCGCCAATATAATCGAGGAAAAACAGCGGGCGCGCACCGGTCACCGCAATATCATTGATGCAATGGTTTACCAGGTCCTGCCCCACAGTCGTGTGCTTGCCCAGGGCAATCGCGACTTTGAGCTTCGTTCCGACCCCATCGATGCTCGAGACCAAGACCGGCTCTTTTAGTCGCTTGAAATCTGCTTTGAATAGCCCGCCAAAGCCACCGATGCGACCAAGCACTTCCGGGCCAAAGGTGGTCCGAACCTTTCTCCTGGAGTCCTTTTTTAACCCGGTTGCCGAGATCGATATCGACACCAGCCGAGGCGTACGCTTTACGCTTCTCGGCTTTACTCATTTCAATCCGACAAATAGCTCGGGTTCTGGAACGGGCTCACTCAAGGCCCGCGAACGCGCACTGCGACGCTCGATAATGAATTTGTCCAACTCACGATCGATGGGAACGGGGTACTGCCCATTGAAACAGGCCAGACAAAATTCGTTCTTCGGCAATCCCGTCGCCCGGACCATCCCGTCGATATCCAGATAGCCGATCGAATCGACCCCTAAATAATCCGCCATCTCCGCCGCCTTGAACTGGTTGGCCAACAAGTTTTTCGGGTCGGGAAAGTCAATGCCGTAATAGCAGGCGAATTTGTGTGGTGGACAACTGATTCGCAAATGAACCTCCTTGGCGCCGGCTTCGCGCAAGTTCACCACCCGCGCTCTCGCCGTGGTGCCGCGAACTACCGAATCGTCCACCACCACCACTCGTTTACCTTTCACCAGTTCTTTGATCAGGTTCAGCTTCACTCGCACATTGAAATCGCGGATCAGCTGCGTCGGCTGCAGAAAGGTGCGTCCGATATAGTGATTTCGCACAAACGCATGTTCATACGGAATATCCAGCTCATGACTGAATCCCAGCGCCGCATAGTTTCCCGAATCGGGAACCGGCACCACGATATCCGCCTCGACGGGATGCAATTTGGCAAGTTCAACCCCCATCGCTACCCGCGCTTTGCTCACGTTCCGGTCGTTGATCAGGCTGTCGGGACGCGCAAAATAGACGTACTCGAAAATGCAGAAGGCTTTGCGCTCCTCTTTAAACGGCCACTCCGACCTTATGCCGTCGTCATTGATAATCACGACCTCTCCGGGCTCAATCTCCCGGATATACTCGGCGTGGACTAGATCCAGAGCACAGGTTTCGGACGCCAGGATAAAGGCGTCTTCCAGCTTACCCAACACCAGCGGCCGAAATCCGAAAGGATCGCGCACCCCGATGATTTCTTGCTCGCCCATCAACACGAACGAGAACGCCCCTTCGACCATCCGCAATGCACTCAGAACGTTTTTCTTTCCGGTCGGCCGGGCCAGCAGATGCAGAATGATCTCGCTATCCACCGTGGTCTGAAAAATCGAGCCATTCGATTCCAGTTCTTCCCGCAACACTGCGGCGTTCACCAAATTCCCGTTATGAGCGATCGCCAATTGGCCGCGGGCGCAATCGACCACCAGCGGTTGCGCATTTTTCAACGTGCTCGATCCGCTCGTCGAATACCGGACGTGACCGATCGATCGCGTTCCGATCCGCAGTTGCTGCAGGTCCTTTTCCTGGAACACCTGGGAAACCAGGCCCATGCCCCGGTGAATATTAAACGGCTGGTTCGATCCTGCCGCGGTGACGATTCCGGCGCTTTCCTGGCCTCGATGTTGCAGGGCAAAGAGCCCGTAATAAGTCAGTAGAGCAGCATCCGGATGGCCATAGACCGCAAAAACACCGCACTCGTGTCGTGGCTTAGAGGAAGTATTCACATTTATTGAGAACTCATGGCACGCTCGATCGAAGCGTACCATGCTTGGTAAAGTTCAGCTACACCCCACCTCAGGCTTTCTCGCTGTGTGGAGATTGTTAGATCAGACCCACCCACTTCCCCTATTCGGCTAAAAGGTATCTCGGCCGCGGTGCACACTGCTTCGGCCGCTTCGGCATTTTCCGGTCCGACCGTCAGGATCACTCTCGATTGAGATTCATTAAAAAGGATCTGATCCAGACGCTCCGGCCAGTGGCCAAAGTCCACCGAAGCACCGATCCTTTGGTCTCCGGAAATGCAACATTCGGCCATCGCCACTCCGAAGCCGCCTTCCGAACAATCATGCGCACTTTTCACCCAACCCTGCTGGATCAAGGCCAGTACCACCGACTTGGACGCCCAACTCGAGATCATAACTCAATCGAGGAGGCATGAAGTCCTTTTGACCATGGATGATCGCCATGTACTGGCTGCCTCCCAGTTCCTGACCGACCGGGCCAATCAGGTAAATGAGATCCGAGGAATCCCGGAAATATTGGCGTGTAATCCATCGCTCCTGACCGATTAACCCGACCATTCCCACCGTTGGAGTGGGATCGATCGCGCCGGCTGGATTTTGATTGTACAAACTGACATTGCCTCCCGTCACGGGCGTGCCGAACCTGATGCAAGCTTCGGCCAGCCCTTCGACAGCTTCACGAAGCTGCCAGAAATTTTCCGGATGATAGGGGTTTCCAAAATTCAGGTTGTCGGTGACGGCCAGAGGTTTGGCCCCTGAGCAGACCAGGTTCCTGGCCGCTTCGGCGACCGCAATCCGGGCTCCCTCCCGCGGATTCAATTTGCAGTAAAGACTGTTGCAATCGGTGGTGGCCGCCAGAAATTTGTCCGCTTCCCGAACATAAAAAACGGCGGCATCCGACCCTGGCGGAACCACCGTTCCTGCCCGCACGGTATGATCATATTGGCGGTAGACCCAATTTTTGGAGGCGATCGTCGGATGAGCCAACAGTCGGATCAAGCTTTCGTGCAGATCCGCCGGCGGAACGTCTTCGATGCGCAGTTCAGGGCGGGGCGGAGAAGCAACCGCCTCGCGCTCATACACCGGCGCATCATCGGCCAGCTTGGCGGCAGGAATTTCCACTACCACACGTCCGTGATTTAACACTCGCATCACCCCGTCGTCGGTCACTTCACCCACGTGGGCATAGGGCAAATCCCATTTATCAAAAATCTCCTTTACCGTGGCCTCCCGACCTCGCTCCACGATGATCAACATTCGTTCCTGTGATTCGCTGAGGAGAATTTCATAGGGCGTCATCCCGGGCTCTCTTTGCGGCACCAACGCCAGATCGATCTGCACTCCCGTCCCGCCTCGGCTCGCCGTCTCGCAGGTGGAGCAAGTCAATCCCGCGGCTCCCATGTCCTGAATCCCGGCCACGCAACCACTGGCCAGCAGCTCCAGACATGCTTCCAGCAAAAGCTTGCCTTTAAATGGATCGCCCACCTGGACCGCCGGTCGATCCTGCTTCGACTCCTCCGTCAAATCGCGCGACGCAAAGGCCGCTCCCGCCAAGCCATCCCGCCCGGTCTCTGACCCGACATAAAACACCGGATTCCCAACTCCTTTGGCCGCTCCCCGAGCAATCTGTTCATGCCGAAGAATTCCCAGGCAGAGGACGTTCACCAGGGGATTCCCTTCGTACGACTCATCAAAGTAGACCTCGCCCCCAATCGTGGGGACCCCTACGCAATTCCCATAATGAGAAATTCCGGAGACCACTTCGGCAAAAAGTCGCCGATTGTTTTTAGCGGCGGGAGTTGTCCCCTCGATGGGGCCGAATCGGAGCGAGTTCAGAAAAAATATCGGTCGGGCGCCCATGGTGAAAATGTCCCGGATAATCCCCCCGACTCCGGTCGCCGCACCTTGAAAAGGCTCAATGGCGCTCGGATGATTGTGACTTTCCATCTTGAAAGCAACCGCCCAACCATCCCCGATATCGATCACCCCCGCATTCTCTTCTCCGGCTTTCACCAGAACTTCCGGCCCGGTAGTCGGAAATTTTTTGAGCTCGAGGCGCGTGTTCTTGTAGGAACAATGCTCGCTCCACATCACGGAGAAAACGCCCAGTTCAGTGAAATTCGGCTCGCGGCCCAGAATCGCCTTGATCCGTCCGTACTCTTCTTCCGTTAATCCATGAGCACGGACTAACGCGGGCGTAATCTCGGTAACCATTTATCTCGCGACCACCGATTCCACGGATTCGACCAGCGAGGCGAAAAGCAATTTCCCGTCCTCGCTGCCAAGCTTGTGGTCCCAGGCCCGATCAGGATGCGGCATCATTCCCACTACATTCCGGGCTTCGTTACAGATGCCTGCGATATTGTGCATCGATCCGTTTGGATTCGCCTCGGCGGTTGCCTTCCCCAAAGCGTCCGTATAACGAAAAACGACCCGTCTTTTTGATTCCAACGCCATCAAGGTTTCTTCATCGGCGAAATAAGAACCTTCCCCGTGCGCGACGGGCATCCTCAGAATTTTTTCTCCGTCCAACTGCCCAGTAAAAGGTGTCTCGTTGGTTTCGACCCGCAACCAAACAGGTTTACAGACGAAATGCAGCGATTGATTCCGGATCAGCGCGCCAGGTAACAAGCCGGTCTCGCATAGAATCTGGAAGCCGTTGCAAATGCCAATCACCGGCATGCCTTCGTTGGCAGCCAGGACCACCGCTTTCATGATCGGTGAAAAACGAGCGATCGCTCCGCAGCGAAGATAGTCGCCATAAGAAAATCCCCCCGGCAACACCACGGCGTCAAAGCCCGAGACTGAAGTTTCCTTGTGCCAGAGATATTCAGCCTGAACGTGCAGTCCCTCCGTCAAGGCTCGCAAGCAGTCCTGGTCGCAGTTGGAGCCAGGAAACTGAACCACCGCGATCTTCATTCGTTTATCTCGGTCCTTCAAGGGCGCTGGATGGTGTAGTCTTCGATCACCGGATTTGAGAGAAGATCCCGGCACGCCTCTTCCAACTGCGCTTCATCGGGAGGGGTCTTGAATTCCAACTCCAAAAGCTTGCCTACGCGCACGGAGTCCACCGTTTCCAGGCCAAGATCCTTCAGCGCATTCTTCACCGCGACCCCCTGAGGATCCAAAACACTTCGCTTTGGCATCACGACCACGTGCACCTTCATCAGAGCACCCACCATCGAGGGACAAGCTTATTTCGACAAGTTAAAATTTGTTACCTCGGCAGTCGCAGTTCAAAGACGCCAGACTGGACACGAGACCTTCAATTGGTAAACTGCCAGCATATGCCCCTATTGCGGAAATGGCTCGGATTGAGCGTAATCGCATTGATGTCAGCCTTCTCCGCGTCGGCTGACCAACAACCGGCTCCCGCCACCACGGCCGCGGCAACCCCGCTCTCCGCCGACGAACTGAAAAACGCCGCGTCAGTAGATGCTCTGACGATCCCCACTCCAGGTGAATTTTTTAAAGCGATCGAAAAAGGAGGTAAACCAAATTGGACTTCTCAGTATCGGCCGCCAGTTTCGATCAAATCAACTGACCGGGCCCAAATGGCCCTCAACCTCGGGACGTTGATTGCCGACGGTTATATCGCCGTGGAAGCCCATGACGGTCAGCAGGTTAAAAACGTGGGTAAAGATGTTCTGGCGATCGCCAAAAAACTCAGCGTTTCCCAAAGTGTCCTGGCCCGCAGCGCCAGCATCACCCAGTTCGCTGAAACCGATGCTTGGGATCAATTAAACGAGGAATTGGAAGCCACCCAGAACGAAGTCAAAAAAGCGCTGGAGGAAAATCGCGATACCGATCTTATCACCTTGGTGAGTATCGGAGGTTGGATTCGAGGGACCGAAGTAGTTACTGGTCTCGTCCTCCAGAATTATAATGCGGAAGATGCCAAGCTGTTGCGCCAACCCGCACTGGTCAGTTTTCTAAAAAACAAACTAAATGGTCTGCCGGGTAAAATTCAGAAGGATCCGCTGGTTCAAAACGTGAATCGGGATCTCGACGGAATTCAAAAGATGGTCTCCTTTCCAGCCGACCACGTGCCCACTGAAGGTGAAGTCAAGGACTTGCATCTCGCGGCCTCAAAGTTAACTAAAGAAATCGGAGCTCCGGAATGATCCGTTTTACTCTCGCTACCTTGCTCACCTGCCTGGTCATGACTTTTAAAGTCGTTGCGGCGGAAACCGACGACCAGGTGACCGCTCGCAGTGACGTGATAGATTTGGCCGGGGCCTTCCAAAATGATGGGTTCAAAATCCGGGATGGCAATTTTCTCGGGCAAATCTCGAAGGACCATTCCCAGATTGTTGCGGTCAACCTTTACAGCGGCAACGCCTACTGGTTCACCGCCTCCACCGGCCAAAAGACGGATAAGCTGCAGGTCTCCCTATTTGACGATTCAGGAAAGCCGGTGACTTACATGCCGTACCAGGCCGGACCCAGGGCGGCCGCCGGTTTCAGCCCCGACGTCAGTGGCTTGTACTATGTGAAAGTGGCATTGGAGGAAGGCCAGCCAGTCAGCTTTTGCTTGATTTACTCCTATAAATGAACTCTTCTGGCCAACTTCATGCCAACGGATGCGCCCAGGGTTAAGGAAAAGACGTCAGGACCGACGGTTAAACAGTTCTCGGTCTTCCTCCAAAATAAGGTAGGAGCACTGCTGGAAGTGGTGAAGCTCCTCAATGCCAACGAGGTTCATGTCCTGGCCCTGAATTCGCAGGATTCCACCGATTCGGCCCTGGTTCGGATCATCGCCAGTGATCCGGAAGCCGTCGAAAGCCTCTTCGATCTGCACGAAATTGCCTACAGCATCTCCGATATTTTGGTCGTCGAGATGAAAGAAGTCGCCACGGATCTGCGGCGTATGCTGCAAGGATTGCTCATGGCCGAAGTCAACATCCAGGTCTGCTATCCGATCCTCATCCGCCCCCACGGCCGATCGGCCATGGCGCTCCACCTGGATGACCTGGAGTGCGGCTGGTCCGTCCTGGCCGGCGAAGGCTTTAGCATCCTCAGCCAAACCGACCTCTCGCGGTAAAGCGGGAAGGGTCAGGTCTAAATGGCGAGAAGATAAGAAGTGTTTGGGTGTTTTTTGCCTACCAAGTGGGCTTTCAGCCCGGTTCAACCTGAGGGCTGCGGATTAAAGCCTGCCCCGAAGGGGCTACAGCACTCAGCCCAGGGTTTCAACCCTGGGAACCGTCAAAAATAAACGGATCGCCCTGAAGGGGCGAGAGATGTGGCTACCAGATGAATTTGCACCTACTGAGACGCAAAAAGCCAGAGTGGGCAGTTGAGACGTCCTACAATTGGACCATTGGATTTCCGCTTTGTTGGGACTCTCTTTCTGGCGCCCATTCAGGGCGCGTCATCTGGGATGACGATTCCCAGCGTTGAAACCCTGGGCTGAGGGATATAGCCCCTTCTTCGGGGCAAAGAACATCCCACAGAAGGAAGCGCCATTCAGAGGTATTCATTGCCTGCTCAGGGCGAAATAGGCTCCTAACCGTTGCTCAATACGCAATCTCAGATCTGACCCTATCTTCATATATCGGATAAAAACTCCCAGAATCATGCATTATGCCCGAGAGTTCCCCGCCCCTTTGATCCGACCTTGAATATCTCCTCTGATCGTGCGTCGGTATTTACTGGCATGAAGAAATGTTTCGTTGTTGCCCTAGCCGTGACCACTTTTCTCGTTGTCGGATGTGAGCAGCAACCTCCTGCGCCCGTGGCGGTCAACCCGCAAGTTCCCCTACGCCAGAATCCACGGCCACGCCTACGTCTACACCGGTGACCACGGCAACTCCTGCCCCATCGCCAGCCGCCACAACAACGCCAGAGGCAGCCACTCCGACACCCACTCCTGAAGCCATAGCTCCCACCCCAAGCCCGGAAGCCGCCGCTCCAGCAGCGACCCGAGCCTAGCCCCCATAGCGACGCCTGAAGGCGCCGCTCCCACACCGACTCCGGACGCCGTAACTCCGACAGTGAACCCGGGAATGGCCGCTCCAACGGCGACGCCGGAAGCCGCTGCTCCCACCGCCACCCCAGAAGCCGCCTCTCCGACTCCCACCCCAGAAGCCGCCGCTCCGACGGCGACGCCGGAAGCTCCCGCCCCTACAACGACTCCCGAAACCGCCTCTCCGACACCCACTCCGGACGCCGCCGCTCCGACCGCTACCCCCGAAGCAAGTCCAACGGCTTCGCCTGAGGCTCCAGCCACTACTCCGGATGCCGTCTCTCCGTCGCCAACCCCTCCCCCGTCGGCTTCGAAATCGGACACTCGCCCATTGTTAAGCAGCAAATCTGCCAACGAATATTTACAGAGTTATGATGACTACATCACCGACTTCAAAACCGCTTACCAAGCGATGAAGCAGGGTGATGTGACAAAATACCGAACCGTCATTCAACGCGCCCAGGAACTGCAATCCAAGAGCGATAAGCTTTCCGGCGAACTCAACCCCGAAGAGGAGCAGCGGTTCGCTGATTATCTGAACAAAAAAGCCAACGAGCTATCTCAATTCGCTCTCCAGAATCGCTGACCTACTCCCAGCACGTACCTCCCCGACTCTTCTTTTGTTAGCCGGCGCCCTCTCCTCCCAAACCGTCGCCCGCCCAAACGCTAAACCTATTTTCTTAATCTGTGTCATCTGTGAAATCTGTGGTTAAAATCCATTCTCTCTCTTCACTAAACTCCAAGTTCTGCGAGACGACTCTCGAACTCGGAATGCTTGGTTAAGTCATAAAGAATCGCTTTAAAGCCGAGCTCGGAAGCGGCTCGGACATTGGGCGGCAGGTCGTCGATATAAATCGTCTTCTCCGGCTTTAATCCAAATCGGCGGATCGCCGTCTCATAGATTTTCCGACCCGGCTTGGCACATCTGGCCTCAAAAGAATAAACGCCATCCACGAAATGCTGTAACACTTCAAAATTCAGCTTTAAATAATCCAGATGAAGATCTGAAGTGTTGGAGAGCAAAAATAGCGGGAATCGTTTTTTCAAACCGATGACGGTCCGTTCCATCGGAGGATTAGAAGCGAAAATTCCATTCCAAATCGTCACGAATTGCTCCTCATCTCCTTGATATTCGATCAGGCGAACGGCTGCGCGCGCAAAACTCTCCCCACTCATTTTTCCAATCTCCAAGCCCAGCATTAGCTTCCTGAATTCCCTTTCCAAATTAACCTTGGAATTCGGGCACCCGGACCTGAGTTGGCCGTGAAAGATCTGCCAATCGAATCGCACCAGGACATTCCCGATGTCGAAGATCAACGCCTCGATCTCCATCAGGCAACTTCATGCGGTCCGCCGGGAACGCGGCCATTTCTTTCGCAGATTCTTTGCGCAGAGGTGCTCTGCGACACCCAGCGCATCAAAGCTACGTTGTCGATAGAAATTGACCAATTCGCGCACCGTTAACTTCCCCTCGAAAAAAGCGCAATGGGTGTGCAGATCGCGGAGCAGGATCGATTGGCCATCTTGGCCTTCGGACGGGTCCCGAACAAAATAGGGCATTCTTTTCGGAGGTGCGTTTTCGGGAGAAGCTAGCTCCAGGAGGAAGTGGGCTATCTGCAGCGATGCGTCCGGCTTACTTAACTTCGAAATGTTTGCTACCCAGCTCTGCAATCGTTTTTCGCCTTGACGGAATGCACTATCGAGCGCTCCTAATATTGCTTCCGGGTCAGGCGCCAGGCAGCCACATTCATTCTCGACGATTAAGCGCGCGTTTCCCTCTTCCTGTCCGGGTACCACTTGGCTAATGATCACTGGAGTTCGAGCTGCGATCGCTTCTTGCACCGTAGCTCCTCCTGCTTTGGTGATGACTAAGTGATGACTCATTAACAACTCGGGCATCCGATTGGACCAGCCGAGGATCTCCACCGGATGCACCGGTGATTTGATCTCACTTTCGATCTCTCTGCGAAGGGTTCGATCGCGCCCTACGGTGATCGTCAGTTGAAGATCAGTTCGTTTACAGAGACGACGCACTAGTGCCGGGGCCTCTTTCTTTCCGGAGTTGATCAGGTACAGAACGCGCCGCGGACCTTTGTTCCCGTCGCGATAACGATTGTCGGGCATTTCCGCGAATCGGTAAGTAACCGGAAACCCGAAAATCCGTATCTGCGGTTCGGGAACTCCTGCATTGCGTAAGACATTTGCCGTATCCTCGTTGGCGACCAGGAAATAGTCACTGATGCATCGGTACCAGATGGAATTTACCGTGATCGAATCAGTGATCACCGTGATCTGCGAGAAACTCTTGGGCCGTCCCTCCGCATAAATGGCATCGATAACGTAGTTATAAATTGGGTAGGTTGAGACCACGACGTCGGGTTCCAGATCCGCCAGCACCTCGACCATCGCACGCTTCATTTTCGTCAGAATCGCCATATTCGATTCTACGAATTGCGTCCCGTCGATGACGTTATAAATCTTCCCCCAAACTCTGGGCGTTCGATTAATCGCTGTAATGTAAGCTTTTCGAACCCAATCGTTCAGCTTACCGTAACAGGTGTCAAAAAGATCGAGGACGACGACCTTGGCTTCACCTGGTGCGATATGCTCCAGAGCGTCACGGACATTGCGGGCCGCCGTGTTGTGTCCCTCACCGAAACCAGCGGTAAAGATCAGGATTTTCTTCATCAATCTGGAAAAAATTTACGGACCCGTTTGCGTTCCCGCGCTGGAATTTGCTTAGATACGGAATAACGCGTTGAGGTTAAACGATACAAACTACACCTGCCAGCGAATTTGAAAATGCCAGCGCCTGGGCATCGGGAGATGAAAAAAGAAGGCCAGTGATTATTCTGTCGAGCGGATACACTGAAGGAGTAACGATTGGAATTTCATAAACGCTGGGCCATAAATCTTCGTACGCGCTGGCTGAAGACTTCTCTTTTATTCGTGCTGTTTTTGTTGGCCCTCAGCGCAAATCGGGGCATCACGCAACAAACCGAAGAAGAAAAGCATCTCCGAGACCTGTTTTTGAAGAGTCGTCAGAAGATGGAGATTGTCGCCAGCCCGACTCCCTCGCCAAAACCAACTCCCAGCCCCGCGTCTTCCCCGCCCAGACAGCCTCTCCGCGCCACCACCCCGGAGCCCACGGCGCCCAAAGCCGTTCTGTCCACTCCCACTGCACGCCCGTCCCCCACGCCAACTGAAGAAGAAACCAAGCCAACCCCGACGCCTCAACCCGATCCCACCAGGGCTCAGATCGAATCAACGCCTTCGGTCGAAAAAGAGACTGCCACCCCAACCCCCAAGAAAAAGAGACGCTGGTTCTTCTTTGGCAAACAGGACGACGATGACTCCTCGATCGTCATCCAAAAATCCGGCGCCGAATCAGAAAAAGACTTGGTCCCCGCTCCCGGCGGTGGCGGTGTCCGTTGGCAATATCTCACCCCAGCGGTCCGCAAAGCAATTGATGACGCCCGGGTGGCTCACAACCGATGGAAATACATCATCGTTCATAACAGCGGGACTCGGCAGGGTAACGCCCGGATTTTCGATTATTACCATCGCTATGTGCGTCGGATGCCCAACGGTCTGGCCTACCACTTTGTCATCGGCAACGGCACCTCCTCCGGGAATGGTCAGGTCGAGATCGGGAACCGCTGGGCTCGGCAATTGAACGGTGGACACGTCCACAGTGATTATCTCAACTACATTTCAATCGGCATTTGCCTGGTGGGCGACTTCAACCGGGACCTCCCGACCAAGGCGGAATACGAAGCCCTCGACGAATTGATCCGCTATCTCCGACGGCGGGTCGGCAAAGTCGACGGTCGATATTCCATCGTCCGAGGACACAAAGAAATTAATCCTCGCCCCACCGATTGCCCCGGCAACCGTTTCCCCCTCAACTGGCTCCACCGATCCTTCCCCGATTAAAGAGTACGTAATGCGTCCCGCTTTACCTCAGAAAGTTCCTCCACCAGATCGAGCACAAGCTGCCACATCGCTCTTTGGCAAACCTCGCCGATCTCAGCCCCAGCCCAACACCAATCCCTCAATACTCCCCCTCTCCTTCCCCCCAGTACTCCTCACCTTCCCCACCTCCCCTGCCCACAACCCGCAACAAAACTTGTTGGGGAGTTGTCGCTCCTCCTGCGCCGAGCTATTTAAGTGTCGATGCATATTGGAATAACCGGGGCGTCTGGCTTTCTCGGCCGGCAAATCATTCAGAACGCTCTCACTCGCGGTCATCGCGTCACCCCGTTTTCCAGACAGACGTCGAACTCAATTCCTGGCTGTGAAGCGGTTCGATCGTTTTCGCCGGAAATCGATTTGCGCGGGATCGAAGGAATCATTCACTTGGCTGGCGAATCTATTCTCGGTCTTTGGACTAAGCAGAAACGAGACAAGATCCTGCGCAGCCGCATCGATGGCACCAGGTGGATCGTTGATGCGATTAGCCAGGCACCGAACAAACCGTTAGTCCTGGTCAGCGCCTCGGGGGCAGGAATTTACGGAAACCGCGGTGAAGAAACCTTGACGGAGGAGAGCTCGACAGGTTCCACCGGTTTCCTGGCCGAAGTTGCCACTGTGTGGGAAGCCGAGGGCTCAAAAGCCGAATTCGCAGGAGTTCGTTACGTCCCGGTCCGAGTTGCTCTGGTGCTGGGCAAGGATGGCGGAGCGATCCCTTTGATGAAAACCATTTTCCTAATGGGAATTGGGGGCAATCTCGGATCCGGCAAACAATGGATGCCCTGGATCCATCTCGCCGATGTGGCGGCCCTTTTTCTTCATGCTCTGGAAACGGAATCCGTTCGCGGCCCGCTCAACGGCGCCTCGCCAAATCCCGTTCGCAACGAAGAGTTTACCAAAATGATGGGTAAAACGCTGGGACGTCCCACCTTCCTCACCGCGCCTGAATTTGCCCTTCGAATGCTCCCCGCTAATGAAGGTTCCCTGGTTCTCGACAGCCAACGGATCATCCCGGAAAAAGCATTGCAAACCGGTTTCCATTTCCGTTTCCCCGAACTGCAAAAAGCGCTCACTGACCTCTTGACTTGAGCTCTCGGGAACATTTCCCTTTGCAGTTTCAAAAAGTGCCATCTCCCCGGCTTGAGCAACTGGGCAGCTGTCCTGATACGGCCCGGCCCGGTTAGCCGCCCTGTTCCATTCATCGGCCACGATCTACCGAATTCTGACTCAAGTTTGGCTCCCGGGAACCGATTTACTTCGAATAACTGAAACGGTCGATGAAATATTCCAATCAACAACTGAACGAAGTGCTGCTTGCCGCGACCCCTGACCAACTGGCCGAGTTGCACGCCATCAGCGAAGTCTTCGATATCTCGATGGACGAAGTTTGCTCCGAAGTCCTCAAACTGATCAATGCGAAATTCCCCATGCCGGGTTTCGTATTTCTCCAACAGCTAGAGGAGCTTGCATTTCCGCCCAATCGTCGTCGTCCTTCGTGATCGTCGCTTTTTGAGGCCTCATTGACTACTACGTACGCAATGCGTCCCGCTTTGCCTCCTCAAATCGAGCAAACCAGGAAGGGCCCCCACCTCGTTAGCCGATTTTTGGTTTATTGGGCCATCCAAATGTAACCTTGTCCCGACCAAGTACGCAATGCGTCCCGCTTTGCCTCCCGCACCTCGAGCCCTCGAGCAAACTAGCAAAGCGCCTGCCCACCTCGTCCCCCCCTACACTTGTCCTTGTCGCCGTCCTTCGTCCTCGATCATTGATCGTTGCTGGTTAAGGAACCTCATCCGGGCACCGGCACCACCACACCAACAGTCCCCTTCCTCCGCACAAAACGCGCCCTGCTCCTGACCCGCTACGCCCGACTTCCCCGCTGCAAATTGAAGCAAACCAATTTGCCCATCGCGAACGAACGATAGCGAAATGAACGAGGTAAAGGCCTAAAAGGATATGGGATCAACAACACACGCGATAGAAGTCAACGCACCGCTGAGCGCGGTTTACAATCAGTGGACCCAGTTTGAAGAATTCCCGAGCTTCATGGAAGGGGTGAACGAGGTGCGACAAGATGGCCCGAGTCGTCTTCTTTGGAGAGTTAACATTGGTGGGCGGGACAAAGAATGGGAGGCTGAAATTACAGAGCAGATTCCAGACGCCAAGATTGCCTGGCAAAGTATTGATGGAACTCCAAATTCGGGCGAGGTCAATTTTGAGTCGCTGAATCCCCAAACAACACGAATCACTCTGACGATCCAGTATGAACCCGAAGGCATCCTGGAAAAAGCTGGCGATGTACTAGGAATTCCCTCCGGACGCGTGGAATCAGATTTAAAACGGTTCCGAGACTTTATCGAAGAGAAAGGCAGCGAAACAAACGGCTGGAGAGGCACGATTGGCACCACCACAAGCCTGGATTCTAGCTAACCAATAAGGATCAAGCTGACTTCGCCGATGAAGAGAGCGGCTTTTCGAATAAAAATAGCGCCATTCTCCATGAATCTACCCTCGACGAGAATAATAAAGTTGCTCCGATCGAAAAAGATTGGCCTGCTCAAACGGCACCGGAACAATCAGAACCTTTAAGCGTCCGTGAGTCTCCAATCAATCGCCTCGCGAATACAGAGGGTGATCGTTCTAGAGGAATCAACTCTTCATAGCAAAAAAGAAATTGCTCCGACCGAAAAAGATTGGTCCGCCCATACGCCAGAGGAGCAATCAGAACCTTTAATCGTTCAAGAGTCTCCCATCGAACTTCCTGCGCACAAAGAGAGCGAAGTTCTGGGTGAATCTACTCTCGATGATAACAAAGAATTCGCCCCGATTGAAAAAGATCACCCTGCCCGTACGCCATGGGAGCAACAACGGAAGCTTTAAGCGTCGGAGCAGTCCCGATCAAACTTCCGGACCAAACAGCAACGAATCCGCGTTCGCTACCTGGGCCGAACCGGAATCGCCATCCGTTGAGAGGCCCAGAGTAACGCAAGAGGAAATCGCCGCGAGAGCCTACGAACTTTATCTGGAGCGGGGTCAGCTTCCAGGATATGAGGAGCAGGACTGGTTAGAAGCTGAAAAGCAACTCACCACCAAATCAGGCCGCTAAAAAGTACAAAATGCGTCCCGCTTTTTTTCCTGCGCGTCAGCGCGCTCAAACGCACCTTCATAGCTCAGAGAGCGCCGGTTAAAGCCGGCGCTCACATTAAGCGGCGCAGAGTTGTATGAGACTCTGCGCCATGACCGGAAGATCCGCGCCCCGAAGGGGCTAGAGAACATAGCCCAGGCTTTAGCCTGGGTTAGCTTTTTCATCGTGTCCGTCCTGAAGGGGCGGCAGAAAATCACCCGCCTTTCATGCGCATAAGCGGACCCTTGCCTTAGCATGTTGGGCACTAAGGCTGGTAATTACAGCAAGGTCATCATTGTGCGTAGACCGCCTGCATCTTCCATGTAGAAAAGGCGCCCAAAACCAGGAGAACCCCGCCCTGAAGGGGCTAGAGAACATAGCCCAGGCTTTAGCCTGGGCTAGCTTTTCCATGGCGTCCGCCCTGAAGGGGCGGCAGAAAATCACGCGCCTTTAATGCGCATAAACGGACCGTTGCATTAGCATGTTGGGCACTAAGCTCATAATCACAGCAACGGTCATCATGTACGAAACGCGCCTGCATCTTCCATGTAGAAAAGGCGCTCAGAACCAGGAGATCCCCGCCCCGAAGGGGCTAGAGAACATAGCCCAGGCTTTAGCCTGGGTTAGCTTTTCCATTGGCCGTCCGCCCTGAAGGGGCGGCAGAAAATCACGCGCCTTTCATGCGCATAAGCGGGCCCTTGCCTTAGCATGTTGGGCACTAAGCGGTAATTACAGCAATGGTCATACGTACAGGACGCAGCCTGCATCTTTCATGTAAAGAAAGGCGGCCGAAACCAGCGTGAGATCCCCGCCCCGAATTGGGGCTGGAGAACATAGCCCAGGCTTTAGCCTGGATTAGCTTCGATTGGCGTCCGCCCTGAAGGGGCGGCAGAAAATCAAGCGCCGTTCATGCGCATAAGCGGGCCCTTGCACTTAGCATGTTGGGCACTAAGGCGGGTAATTACAGCAATGGTCATAGTACCCAGGACGCGCCTGCATCTTCCATGTAGAAAAGGTCGCCCGAAACCAGGGAGATCCGCGCCCCGAAGGGGCTAGAGAACATAGCCCAGGCTTTTAGCCTGGGTTAGCTTTTCCATTGGCGTCCGCCCTGAAGGGGCGGCAGAAAATCACGCGCTTTTCCTGCGCCTGACATGGCGCATAAGCGGACCCTTGCATTACCATGTTGGGCAGCTAAGCCTGGTAACTACACCAACGCATGAGATCCGCGCCCCATAGCCCGGACTTCAACCCACATGCGCTAACTTAATGCGAGGCCCTTCGATGAGTGAATGGTTTTCGTCCCGGAGGGACAGGCTGATCGTAGCCCAGCACGAAGTGCCTGGAAAGCGTCCCTCTAAAGAACCGTTTCGTAGGCTACAGTATGATCGGGCGCAGCTGATCCCACAGGCATTTCTCCTCACAATTTGCGCCGTTGTTTCTTTGGGAAGGCTAAATACTCTTCTTGAAAGGTTTGCGTCCGATGATGTCCGAGCTCCTGCTCAACGAAGCGAATCGTCGCCGTTGCCAAGCGAACCTTCGGACGTTTGGAAATCTCTGATGGATCCAAGCCAATGATCCCTCCTTTATCAATCGAACGGCCTTCGCAACGGCCAGTCTCGTACGAAGGTTAACAAGGTGACGGAAATGGTCTAAAACGCCGCCAATGCATTGAGGAATCATTTCTATTCTGCTAACCGATACCGCATTCGAAATTTCCTCCCTCCAATCTTCGAATCGATGCGCATACCTGCACGAATCATACCGTACCCTACGGGACGCCTCTTTTGGGCATGGCGCTGTCCCAGGCACTTCGTGCCAGGCTACGATCATACTGTCCCTCTGGGACGAAAAAGATTCCGCACCGAGGCTTTCAATTAAGTTAGCTCACAGGCTTCAGCCGGCGTTTTATTTTTTATGGGTGTCCGTCCTGGAGTGAAGGGGTGGCAGAAAATAGAGCTCTTTTCTCGCACCTCACATGGCGCATAAGCGGACCCTGGCATTAGAGCTAGATGTTGGGCACTACGGCTGCTAGTAGGACAACTGTCATAGTTTGTCCAAGAAGCGTCTGTTTAAATGTAAAAAAAGGCACCCGAACCAGGGCATCCGCGCCCCGAAGGGGCTGGAGAATCTAGCCCAGGCTTTAGCCTGGGTTCTCAAAACTTCGGCGCTTTCATAGAGCAGCTCCTAAGGTCCGTAAATGGAACGAAAGACCCGCTCGGACGGTGGGGATGGAGAGTTGGATTCTACTACCGGCCGTCCTCGATCCTATTGTTTATATCGTTTAGCGATATACTTGAAACACCAACACCAACACCAACACCAACACCACACACCAACACCAACACCAACACCAACACCAACACCAACACCAACACCAACACCAACACCAACACCAACACCAAACCGCCGCAAATTCTCTCGCTTCGACCATCCAAGAATGACTTCTGATGCGAGCTGCAAATGCGATGAAAACGCCAAAATTCTTCGAACTCATCGGCTCTTCCAAAGAGGGACAAACTGATCCGCGCTTTCGAGTCTATGTCGAGTTGACAGACCAAGACCGGGAATTCTGGGAAAGCCAGGCGCTCGGTACGCCCGAAGGACGCGCCCAAATGACCGCCTTGCGAGAGGGTCTAACGGAAGTCTTGCCGAGTGAAACTGAACTTTCAGCGGCACCGGTCAGTACTTTTTTCGAGGGTGACGCCGAGAAGATCATTTCGCAGGCCGAACCTGTTATCGCCAAGGACGGCCGCCGAGCCTGGATCGTTAGAGACTGATTAACAGGGAAGTCTGTTCTCCTCTCCCTTAGGCCTCAATGTCGGTGGAGTGACGTTTAGAACGCGAATCGGCGCGCCAGGAGGCCCCCCAACCCGACGCGCCGACATCATATTCGTCCGTCTTATTTCGTTTGAAATCGACTGACACGGATTTGTTTTTTTTTGCCCGCAACAATCTTCGCTGCGAACGTCAACGCCAAACGCCGACGGCCAAACGTGTTAGATCCAGATCCGCCAGCGAAACCGAATCTTGTTGTGAGCTGAGCATCGTTCCCAGTGCCGTTGTTATGCCAGTCATTAATCGGAAGAATGCGCTCAAAACACCGGCCAAGGCCTGGCTTGGCAGACTCGGTCACCATAAAAATTCCCGTTCAAATTTCTCCACGCCATCCCCAACATGAAAACCGCCACCAAATTTGACGACCAAGAATCCCTGCCAGTCCCTGATAATCATATCTTCGCCATTGTTCCGGATTCAGAGGGAGCACAAGCCATTGTCAAAACTCTCAACGGGAACGGCTTCTCTCCTGAGGAAATTGGCATCCTAACCGGGGCGCCCGATGCTGAGCGACTGGATGCGGCCACGGGAAAGAAAGGTCTTTTCGCGAAGATTTTCACCTCCGGAGTCGACATGGGCGACCGGGATACCGAGTACTTCAAACAATATCGCAATGCCCTGCTGGCTGGTCGAACTGTCATAGGAGTGGTAGCCAAGAACGACGAGACCAAAGACGAAGCCAGGCAAATACTCAAGCAAGGCGGCGCCAGCTTCATTACCTATTTTGGCCGCTTCGTCACAGAAGTCATGGAAGCCTAGGAGAACACAGAGGGGAATAATTTTACCACAGAGAACAGAGAACACAGAGTTTAGGATTCGGATTTTTAAAATTTCCGGAACTCTGTGTCTCTGTTGTAACTAATCCCCTCCGTTGCCCACTCCCCCTCCCGATCCTTTTTTCAGGGAAAAGCCTGAATGATAAACCCAACATTCCTGTGTAAAGATACAAACCCAACACAGGATAACTTGAACTCTTATCCAATCGACACGGCGCCAGACGGCCCAGGGCCATTCAGCTCTGAAGAGCTGGATCCTTGCCCAAAAGAAAAGAACCTTTTCAGTCTTTTGCTGAAGATAGAAAGCCAGCTCCGCGCCGCTGCCCGGAAGGAACAACAAGCCCGAAACCAGCAGCTAAAGCGGAGGACCAAAACCCCTTCCCGCAATACCAATAGCTAATCTACGGAACGTCTTAAATCTTTTCCCCGGAAGAAAACAAACGCCATGAGCACCGAAAAACAAAAGACGGCCGCCCGAAAGAACATCAAGAAAGCCGCGACCGCAGCTAAGGAAAAGCGAACCATCGCGCATCTACCAAAGAAGGTTCGGACCGCCTCGGGAAAAAAAGGCGCCGCTGCTGCTCGCAAATAGCATTGCGGGAGTTTCAGAATTCAAATATTTTCCGTTCCGAAACTCCGCGTCTCTGTGTCTTTGTGGTGCAACAATCTTCTCTGTGCTCTCCTCCCCCCCTCTGCGCTCTCTTCTTAACGGACGTCCAGCGCCTGACGCCCAGACGAACATCTCCGGGCCGCTGAAACCAGCAGCCTGAGACCGAGGAAGCCAAAATATGGAGAGACGCAATTTTTTAAAAGTCGCGGTAGCAGCAGGGTTGGGTGGCACCGCCGCCTATGTCCGCGCAGAACAAGCCCCGACGACCAAGGAAGTTCCCGGCGCCAATTCACCATCCGCTCTCCCTCGGGCTACAAGATCCCGGCGAGCTTCGTGGCGAGATGCTTTATCGACTACTCGGCAGCACCGGAGAACGCGTCTCAGCCATCGGCCTCGGAGGATCTCACATTGGCAAACCGGCGTTGACCGCGTCCGAATCCATTCGGCTGATTCAACAAGCCATCGATCGCGGCATCACCTTCATGGATAACTCCTGGGATTATAATGAAGGACAGAGCGAAATGCGCATGGGTGAGGCGCTGTCCCAAAATGGCTACCGGGAAAAAGTCTTCCTGATGACTAAGATTGACGGTCGCGGCAAAGAAGAAGCTAGCCGCCAGATTGAAACCTCTCTGGAAAGACTGAAAACCGATCGCATCGATCTTTTGCAACATCATGAGATCCTCCGATTCGACGATGCCGACCGGATCTTTGCCGCCGGCGGGGCGATGGAGGCTTTTGTGGCCGCCAAGCAAGCGGGCAAGATTCGGTTCATCGGCTTCACCGGGCATAAGGATCCTCGGATTCACCTCTACATGCTGGAAACTGCGGCCAAGAACGGGTTCAAGTTCGACACTGTGCAAATGCCCCTGAACCTAATGGATGCTCACTTCCGTAGCTTTGCTCAGCTCGTCGTTCCAAAATTGTTAGAGCAAAAAATTGGCGTTCTCGGGATGAAGACTTTCGGCGGCGCCGACGGGATCATTCTCAAAACCAAAACTGTCGAACCTCTCGAATGCTTGCATTATTCACTCAATCTTCCCACCTCGGTAGTGATTACCGGCATCGATAAGCCAGCCATCCTGGATCAGGCTTTCGAAGCCGTAAAAACCTTTCGTCTGATGGATGAGGAACAAGTAGCAACGCTGATCGCAAAACTGAGAAGGTAGCCGCTACCGGCGAGTACGAACTATTTAAAACCACCTCGCACTTTGATACTACTGCCAAACACCCCGATTGGTTAGGCGGCGACAGCCCAGCTGTTCAGGCCCTCGCTCCCCAAGGCGCGGGATAACGTTCAGCGTTCACCTTCATCGTTCGGGTTCGGTAAGTAAGACGTCTCGCCTTACCCTCAATTCCCCTTTTCAAAAAATCAAACCCCAGACATTTTCTCTTCCTCCCTTTTTCTCTCTTCTCCCTTCTCGGGGCCCCGCAGCGCCCCAATTCCTCTTTTCATAAAATCAGAGCCCAGGGGGAAAGCCCGGTTTATTCTGTAACTCCTGCAACTCCTGTAACTCCTGAACTCCTCTCTCCTCACCATTCAGCGACCGGGCGATACCCCTTACTTTACTCTGCAGGCAAGTTCTCTCCCGCCAGGCGTACTCTCTTGAATCTTCTGGTACTCCAGCAGTTGTCGCGGCATCTCGTCCACCGCCAGCACCCAATCAACCATTCCGGTCTCGATCGCCGAGCGTGGCATCCCTTCGTGCTCCGCTTCGTTCGGGTCCTGGGCTACCGTCAGACCGCCATTCTCTTTGATCCGCTTGATCCCGATTGAACCGTCCCCATCTAAACCTGAAAGGACTATCCCGGTCGAGCGGGAGCCATGCGTCTCGGCTAAACTCCGAAAGAAGATGTCCACCGCTGCGCGCGTCCCGACTCCCTCGGCAGATCATTAAGTATTAGTTGCCCGTCCGCCATTAAAAGCTGCTTGCCCGGCGGGATCACGTACACGCAATTAGCTTCCACCTTGACCGCCGCAGAAACCTGAGTCACCCGCATCGGCGTCAAAGTCTCCAGCAATTGCGCTAGAAAGCTTTTGTATTTTGGCGACAGATGCAGACCACCACAAAAGCCAAACCACTATCTGCGGGCATCCGGGAAAAAAACTTCTGCAAAGCTCCGATACTTCCCGCTGAGCCGCCCAATCCGACAACTGCTGGCATTTTGCCCGTTTCTTGACCGCGTATCATCGCCACGACTAATTTTATAGCCATTCGCCGAGCACCCCTAAACCGGATTGCTGAAAAGGGGCGTTGCCGAGCGTAGACCAGAGTTCTATCTGAGAAAAGCGAGCTTACTCTAAAAGGTCTGCCCCCATCAACTTTCGGCCCCTACAACCAACGGATACTTTTGGTTCCTTGAGAGTCTCCACAGATTGAACCGGAAACCAACCGCCGCCGTACAAAAGTATCAACATGGCAATGCCCGAAACAGTAGCGTTCAACGTTTTGCGTTCAGCGGCTCCGGAAAGTAAGCCGGGACGGCTTACCTACTGTAAGGAAGGCGTCCCGCCTTACCCTACGTCTCGCGTCCCAAAAACTCAGAGCTCGGGGCATCGATTCCGGTTCCTTTTATTCTGCAACTCCTGAACTCCTGCAACTTCTCTGACATCAAGGCATCCCGCCTTACCCTCCGTCTTGCTTGCCAAAAACTCAGCGCTCGGGACATCAATTCCGGTTTTTCATTCTGCAACTCCTGTAACTCCTGAACTCCTGCAACTCCTCTCCCCTTCGCACCACATCCAGCTACTACTTCACTAGCGAACTCAAGAGTTACCCAAGTTCCCCACCCAAATTCTCCTATGCCTAAAAAACAAACCATCGAAAGAGCGCGCGAGGATGGCGCGCGAAAGGTCAAGTCCGCCTCCACGCAGGCCGGTGAATTTGTCCGAGAGGAAATCGATGAAATCCGCGCGGGAAACATGGAGCGAGATCGACCAAGCAAGCCATCGCCATTGGGCTCTCCAAAGCCCGCCGGGCTGGAGTGAAATTGCCGCCGCCCAAGG
>CAWEGF010000019.1:0-88834 GCA_963808535.1 uncultured Verrucomicrobiae bacterium
TCTCGCTCGCGACCTCGATGAAGCCGCGGAAATCGCCAAAGGTAACCCCTGCCTGGAATGTGGTCTTCTGCTAGAAATCAGGCCCATCGATCCTCAGACCGCCACCCTCGAAAATACCCGCCTGAGGTGAACGTCAACGTTCACTTTGGCGTTCAGCGTTCGGCGTTCAGCGTTCAACGGGGGTTCGGTGTAAGTAACGCGTTCCGCTTTATCTGCGCCGCGTCAGCGCCAAGATTACACATGGAGATCGCAAAGGTCTCAAAGACCGATTTGGAATTGGGGTCCCCCTGAGATCCGTGGTTCGTCCGTTCCTTTGCGTTCTTTGCGATCTCTGTGTGAATTGTCTTTTCTGATCGGAATTTTTACACACGGAGATCGCTAAGATCACTAAGACCGGATTTGGTTTTGGGTGACCCTTAGATCCGTCGTTCATCCGTTCCTTTGCGTTCTTTGCGATCTCTGTGTGAATTGTCTTTCCTGATCGGAATTTTTACACACGGAGATCGCTAAGATCACGAAGACCGGATTTGGTTTTGGGTGACCCTTAGATCCGTCGTTCATCCGTTCCTTTGCCTTCTTTGCGATCTCTGTGTGAATTGTCTTTTTCTGATCGGAATTTTTAAACACGGAGATCGCAAAGATCACTAAGACTGGATTTGGTTTGGGTGACCCTTCGATCCATCGTTCATCCGTTCCTTTGCGTTCTTTGCGATCTCTGTGTGAATTGTCTTTTCTGATCGGAATTTTTACACACGAAGATCGCTAAGATCACTAAGACCGGATTTGCTTTGGGTGACCCTTAGATCCGTGGTTCATCCGTTCCTTTGCGTTCTTTGCGATCTCTGTGTGAATTGTCTTTTCTGATCGGAATTTTTACACACGGAGATCGCTAAGATCACTAAGACCGGATTTGCTTTGGGTGACCCTTAGATCCGTGGTTCATCCGTTCCTTTGCGTTCTTTGCGATCTCTGTGTGAATTGTCTTTTCTGATCGGAATTTTTACACACAGAGATCGCAAAGATCACGAAGACCGGATTTGGTTTTGGGTGGTCCTTCGATCCAATTGGTTCGTCCGTTCCTTTGCGTTCTTTGCGATCTCTCTGATCGGAATTTTTACACCCGGAGATCGCAAAGATCACGAAGACCGGATTTGGTTTGGGTGGCCCTTCGATCCGTGGTTCGTCCGTTCCTTTGTGTTCTTTGCGATCTCTGTGTGAATTGTCTTTTTCTGATCGGAATTTTTCCACCCGGAGATCGCAAAGATCACGAAGACCGGATTTGGTTTTCGGTGACTCTTAGATCCGTGGTTCGTCCGTTCCTTTGCGTTCTTTGTGATCTCTGTGTGAATTGTCTTTTCTGATGGGAATTTTTACACACGGAGATCGCAAAGATCACTAAGACCGGATTTGGTTTTGGGTGGCCCTTAGATCCGTCGTTCATCCGTTCCTTTGGGTTCTTTGCGATCTCTGTGTGGAATTACCCCTTCACGGCGCCTGAAAGAAGACCGGCGATAAAATAGCGCTGGACGAAGATGTAAAGAAGGATCAGCGGGAGCGCGATAATGACGAGAATGGCGAAGAGAGCCCCGGGGTTCGCCATGTACATTCCTGAGTATTGCATGGGAACGAGCGTTACGGTTTTGTGCTCGCCATCGTTCATCACCACCAGAGCCAGAAAAAACTCGTTCCAGGTCACGATGAACTGCCAGATAGCCACAAAAATCAAGGCCGGCCTGACCAGGGGTAACGCCACATGAATGAACATTTGACGAGTGGTACATCCATCGATCATGGCGGCTTCAAACAAATCACGAGGCGAATCATCCATGAACGCTTTGATGATCACGATGGCGTACGGAATTCCGAGCGCGGCATAGGGTAGGATCAGCCCTTGATAAGAGTTAATCCAACCGAACGATTTCAGCATGATTGCCAGGGGCAAGACAATCGATGCCACCGGTACCATCAGCGTGGTAAGAAGGATGACATAGATCAGCATCGTTTTTTTGAGGCGCAGCACGGAAGCGGCGTAGGCGAACATGGAAGCCGCGGCCAGAACTACTAAAACGGTCCCAACAGTGATGACCAAGCTGTTCCAGAAAAATTTAAAAAGCGGGTTGTCGTGGAGAACGGTGGCAAAGTTATCGAAAGTGATTGGCCAGACAAAAAGACTCGGATCAAACGACTTGTCCGGCGGCCGGAGCGACACGCTCACCATGTAAATTTCCGGGATCATCCAAAAGGCCAGGGCGACCAGCAGAATGA
Source organism: uncultured Verrucomicrobiae bacterium (assembly GCA_963808535.1). Taxonomy (GTDB): domain Bacteria; phylum Verrucomicrobiota; class Verrucomicrobiia; order Chthoniobacterales; family JAFAMB01; genus JAFAMB01. Next base: position 2,266 of record CAWEGF010000019.1, read on the forward strand.
TCTTGGCATAGAAGCCAAACGACGGCCTTCTCAGCAGAGTCGGTCGGCGCGCAGATGTCATCGAGCGGATTTCCCGGTTTGCGGAGTTAGGCGCGAGCCGAGCACCGCGATTTGCAACACCGAGAGGGCCAGCGCGAGGAATAGCACTAAGGCTGAGAGCGCGGAGCTGTATCCGGTATCGCCGATGACAAATCCCTGCTTGAAGATATAAGTCCCAAAGATTTCGCTCGCGTGATCGGGACCGCCGTCGGTCATCAAGTGGACGATGGGAAAGGTCTGGAGCGTTCCGATCACGCCGAGCAGCAAGAGTGATCGGGTGACCGGCGAAAGCAGAGGAATGACGATTCGGACGATGAGATTCCAACCGTGTGCCCCGTCAATTAATGCCGCATCGAACAGTTCGGTCGGGATGTTATTAATTCCCGCCACGTACATGATCATGGAAAACCCAGTCCATTGCCAGATGTTGACCAGGATCAGGGCAAAAATGGCAAAGTTAGGTTCTCCCAAAGGAGCAATGGTGAGCTGGATGCCAAGGTATTTCAGGTACTCCTGAACGATCCCGTAGTAGGGGGCGTACATCTGAGCCCAAACGATGCTGACTACCGACACACTGGTCACGACCGGCAGGAAAAACATCACACGAAAAAAAGTTTTCGATCTTGAGGTATGCCGTTCGATCAGGTAGGCGATCGATCCGCCAAGGAACATTTGCACCGGGATGGTAATGGCCCCCCAATAAAACATATTGCGGAGTACTCGCCAGAACACCGGGTCCGAAAAGGCCCGGATATATTGATCGACCCCGACGAAGCTTTTTCCGTTTGCTCCCTGGAAGCTCTCACCAATGACCCATAAAATAGGATAAGCGACCAGTCCGACGAACATCAGGGTCGCCGGCAAAACGTACAGATACTGGGCCCGTTCGCCGGCCGGTCCACGTTTTCCAGGCCGTCTTTTATTATCAATTGCTGCGGCGGCCGCTTTGTTCATGGACCTTGAGGCATAAACACACCTGCGGCTCCCTCGGTCAGGAGAGTGCCAAGATCAGTCAAAAGATGGTCGTCATTTCTTGCCGAGAGCCTTATCAGTGGCCGCTTGCACTCTCTTCAAGCCGTCTTCCGGAGTGACTGAACCCGCCGCCACCCCTCCCAGGACGCTGTCGAGTTCTTCGGAAACTTGCGGACTGAGAAAACGCTGATTTTCGGCATGCGGCAAATCCGCCATGAATCGGCCGTACATCTCTTTGATGTTAGGAGTGACGTCACCCTGCGGTTCAAAATCACTTGTAGAAGGCAAATCGTTCAAATCGTTGAGTGCTTGCTGGAGTCCATCACCCCGCACCAGAGAAGCCAGAAACTTCCAAGCTTCCGGATTCTTCTCGCCGTTCTTGGTCAGGCCGTAGCCGATATCGATTCCTCCGACCGGCGGGCTGGATTTCCCATTCTCTTCCAGGGCAGGAAAATAGAAGAAATCGAAACCACTCATGTTCTGCACATATTGAGAGAGCGGGGGTGGAAACTTGCTCTCCTGCATCCACCAGGAACCGAGCGCCATCATCCCGACGCGGCCTTGGGCGAACAACTGGGCTCCGGTCGGATAGGCATGGGCCCCAAGAGCTCCTTGCTGGAATACGCCATCCTTAAAAAGATTAGCCCAGGCTTGCATCGCTTTTAGCAGCGCGGGAGAAGCCCAGGGCGATTTTCCGTTTTGCGCCTCGTCGACCAGGCCGGGAGCAAATTGATTGGCCAACATTAAAAATACATTCTCATTTTGCCAACCGTCCGCGGCCCCTTGATAGAGTGGAATATATCCAGCCCCGGTCAGCTTCTTGGAAGCGGCGATCAGATCTTTATAGGTTTTCGGAACCTCGAGGCTTAACTTCTTAAAGATCTCCTTGTTATACCAGATCACCAGGATCTGGGACTCCTGGGGCAGAATATAGAAGTTTGCATCACCGGAGGGATTTCCCATGGCCATCTGCTTAAGATTGACCGGGAAAATCTTGGCTTGCCAGTCGGCTCCCCACTCCTTCTCGGCAGGCGAATTCAAAGCCGCTAACTGCTCGCGATATTGCTGAGTCAAGGAACCTGGCTGGAGCCCGATGATATCCGGTAAACTGTTGGAGGCGGCGGCGGCCTTCAAGGCCGTAATGTATTCGGGAGAATAGTTATAGTAGGTGTACTTAACTTCTAGTCCGGGATTCTTTTCCTCGAAGGCCTTAATGGATTTGGCCATCGTACTGGCGATGAACCAGGACCAGACGGTAATCTGTTTTTTGGTTTGAGCTTCAGCTGGTCCTCCGGAAAGGAAGAGCGCACTGGTTAGCAGGATGGCCAGGATTGTTCGCTTGTTCATGGGGTGCCTCTAGGTGATCGACGCTCGTTGGGAATCTAGGTTCTTTAAGATTGGTTAGTCTCTTCAAGGAAACGCCGCGCGAAAGAAGAAACGGAGTTCGATCGGTTTGGACGAGGCGGCCACGCCGCGAGTAACCAGGGAGGTGGCAGCGATTCCCGCCGCGGTCGTCGCTAGGAATTTGCGGCGAGTAATTTTGTTTTCATTCATCGTTTGAGATTTCCGGTTAGGCCCGTTTTCAATTGAGTTTTCCGAAGGAGATTGGACAGTCGGGAATGGGGTTAACAGAAGGATAAAGAGCAATTCCGCTGAGAGCCGACTCTTGGCCCTCGACGAGTAGATGCTAAAAGTTTAGGGGCAAGGAGCTCAGCGCCGCAGGTCGGCGATCTGGATCCTCAATAATAAGGGGGTAATTCAAGCTCCGAAACATTTAAGCTTTTCGGATTATTCGGCAGCGTAAAAAGAAAGACTTGGAAAGTCGATATCTTTCTTTCGGCTTTCTTAGGGGCCAGGAAGAAGGGGCGACGGAGAAATCGATCCAAGCCTTTCCTTGGAAAACTGAACCGTTAAAAGCTTGCCAAAGAGTGACCCACCAAAAACTGTCTCCTGTCTCCTGTCTCCTGTCTCCTGTCTCCTGCTCCTGTCTCCTGTCTCCTGTCTCCTGTCCTCATTGATCCGCCAAGATGATCTCGATCCCGAATCTCCGAATAAGTTTTTGAGTCTCGCGGGAAAGACCGCTGTCGGTGATCAAAACGTCGATTTCTCCCAAAGGAGCTATTTTCGCGAAGGCCGAGTGCCCCCATTTACTGGAGTCCGCGAGCAGAATGACGCGCCTGGCCGAACGGACCATTGCCGCCTTCACGCGTGCGATATCAAAAGAGTCATCGGTCAACCCGTGCTCGTCGTCGAAGGCCTGCGTGCTCAGGAACAGCTTGTCGACGATCAAATTTTCGAGGTCCCGTTCCGCCAGAGCGCCCACGGTGCTGATCGTCTCGCGGCTGAGGGATCCTCCAGCAATGAGGACATTCACCTTTTCGAGGGCACCGACCCGAGCGGCGACATTAAGGGCCGTGGTTACGATAGTACAAGACTTCTCGGCCGGCAGGCTGTGAGCCATCTCCATCACCGTTGAACCGGCATCCATGATGATCGTCTCACGATCGTTCACCAAGGTGCTGGCGACGCGGCCAATGTGCCGTTTTTGTTCACGGTGTTGGACCGCTCGTTTTTCAAATGCCACCACCAGGGTGGTGGAGGTGTGGGCGATGGCACCCCCGCGGTCACGAATTAATGCCCCTTCGGACGCCATGCTATCCAGATCACTGCGAATAGTCACCGCGGTCACCCGGAAAAGCTTGCTGAGCTCGTTCACGGTCACTCGTCCCTCGCGGTTCAGAATTTCTCCGATTCGTCTCCGGCGTTCGCCGGTTAGCAAGATCGGATCAGGAGCAGCATCGATTGATTCGCGTAAAGCCATGGGGAAACTAACCGACCGATTTCAGGAGCATCGTGCCGCCGAAGATCCTTGGGCTCCCAGTCCCGGCCCCGGTTCTTCGACGAATAAAGCTAACTTAAGTTTTGCCGGGAAAAAGAAAACAATAACAATACATAATCTTGCGTAATCTTTCTTTTACCTCTTTATTAGCCGCCGTGGCGACCTTTCGATCTGTCCCTCTTCGGTCGATGGACCGCAGAAGCGCCGGATTTTCTGCCAGGTCGGTGCTTCTTCCGCGATCGGTCGACAGCTGCCCGCCAGAATTACTCGATCGACCAAAGATTGACCCCCGTAATCTATGAACATCGGAAAAAAAATCCGTCTAAATCGTAACTGAGGCAATGACGAACCCCGAAGAATGTGTGCGACTGGGTGCGGACGCCATCGCCGTGGCGATCGGAAATTTCGGGCCAGGCGAAGGGCCGTTTCTCCAGATGCTGGGATCTGCAGTGACGGCGGCCGCGAAATACGATTTGCCGCTCACCCCCCATATTTATCTTCTTGATTTCACCCAGGTCGCTAAAATCGTGCACGATCCGGAAAGCATCCTCTGGGCGACGAGGATAGGAATCGGGTGCGGCGTGGATGTCATAAGGTGGGCTCATATTTCCTCCTCCTAACTGTTACTTAACGAAAGGTTAACTTATGCAATATTCCCCTCTAACTTCCCTGGATGGCAGAATCGCGGTGGTTACCGGCGGCGCTCGCGGCATTGGTTTCGAGACGACCAAAGCTTTTCTCGAAAATGGTGCCAAGGTCGTGATAATCGATATCGATGTCGAGAACGGGCACGCGACATCGAAAAGCCTCGGGGTCGAATTTGTTCAGGGCGATGTTACCGATTCTAAATTCGTTGCTCAGGTAGTGACAGACATCAAAGGGCGCTACGGACGGATCGACGTGGCCTTCAACAATGCCGGGATCGCCCATAGTGTCCCGGGCGAAAGTTCATCCGACGAGGAATGGCATACCATCATGAACACGAATTTGCACGCGGTCTACTATGGCTGCCGGGAATTCGGAAAAGTGATGCTGGCCCAAGGGAAGGGCAGCATCATTAATACGGCTTCCATGTCCGGATTGATCTCGAACACCCCGCAACCACAAGCCGCTTACAATGCTTCCAAAGCGGCCGTCATCATGTTGACAAAATCGCTGGCCGGCGAATGGGCAGACCGCGGGGTCCGGGTAAATTGTATTTCGCCGGGATATGTGAACACGCCTATGACCCAAGGGGGAATGGCGAACCAGGAATGGTATGCTCGCTGGAAGGAGTTCACGCCGGTGCGTCGGGTGGGCGAACCGCAGGAGATTGCGCCGGCGGTTCTTTTTCTGGCCTCGGACGCGAGCAGCTTTTTTACCGGGAGCAATCTAGTCGTGGATGGTGGATATACTTGTTGGTAAGGAAGACGCGAAGGGGATCAGAGGACACTGAGGACGGCAATTCACCACCAAGACACAGAGTTCACGGAGTTTTCAAGACAATTGGACGCCCCGCCGTTTCCATCCAATCCGATCCCCAAAACTCCGTGTGCTCTGTGTCTTGGTGGCGAAACCTTTACTCCGTCCCCTCCCTCTCCCCTTCGCGCTCTTCCTATTCCGGGCTGAGAACAGGAACCCGGCTGCGCAATTCATCCACCAGCACACGCTTATTTTCCGAGTAGTCAACCGGAACTGCGACCAGGTGAACGCCACCCTCTGAAAAGGCGGCCTCTAAAGTCGGCACCAAGCCATCTGCTGTTTCGATCCGCCAACCCCGAGCACCGTATGACTGGGCATAGGCGACGAAATCTGGATTTCCGAAGGTGAGGCCCCAATCGGCAAATTTTTCGGCCGCCTGTTTCCAGCGGATCATCCCGTACGCGTTGTCCTGGATAATCAATACCATTAGGTTTAAGCCCAATCGCACCGCCGTCTCCATCTCTTGCGAATTCATCATGAATCCGCCGTCTCCACAGACCGCGAGAATCCGTTTCGCGGGATTAAGAATGGCGGCCATCATCGCCGAGGGCAAACCGGCACCCATCGTTCCCAGCGCGTTGTCGAGCAGGAGGGTATTGGCGACCTGGGTTCGATAATTGCGGGCGAACCAGATCTTATACATGCCGTTGTCGAGGCAGACAATTCCATCTTCCGGCATAACCTGCCGCACGTCATGGACGATGCGTTGCGGGGTCAGCGGGAAGCGGTTTTCTGTAGCCCGCTCGGCGAGGTGCGAAAGTATTTTTTCGCGCAGAGGCAGAAGAGCCGCCGCATTTTTAAGCTTTCCATGCAAACGGTTGGCCAGAAGCTCGAGTGTGGGTCCAACGTCCCCGATTACTTCGGCGTGGGGGAAGAAGACGGTTTCTACCGTGGCCGGCATATAGCCCACATGGATAACCTTGGGTCCTGAGGGTCCCATGATAAAGGGTGGCTTCTCCACGGTGTCGTGACCGATGGAAAGAATCAGGTCGGCACGATCAATGGCATGATGAACATAGTCCCGTTCCGAAAGAGCCGCGGTTCCCATATACAAATTGGAGCCACCGGCGACCGCGCCTTTGCCCATCTGGGTGTTGAAGAAAGGAATACCCATCCGACGGACGAAATACGACAACGCATCCGCCAGATGCGGCCTGCTGGCCGCGGCTCCTAACATGATAAGCGGGTATTGGGCTTCCAGGATCATCGCCGCGGCCCGATCCAAAGCGGTGGAATGAGCGACCGGGATGTCAATGGGATGCGGCGGCACAGGCGGAATGAATGGAGCCTCCTCTCCGGCGATATCCTCTGGCAGTTCAAGGTGGACGGGGCCGGGACGCTCCTGGCGCGCCACTCGGAATGCTTCCCGCACGATGGTGGGGATGGTGGCGGCGCTGACGATTTGGCGCGTCATTTTAGTCAGTGGCGTCATGCTCGCCACCACATCCACGATCTGAAAACGAGCCTGTTTACTGCTTAAAATCCCTTTCTGACCAGTGATCAGAATCATGGGCATCGCGCCCAGCAAGGCGTAAGCCGCCGCCGTAGAAAAGTTAAGTGCGCCGGGCCCCAAGGTGCTGATGCAAACCCCGGGACGACCCGTCAATCTTCCGTAAGTCGCGGCCATGAAGGCGGCGGCTTGTTCGTGCCGAGTAACGATCAGTTCTATTTTGGAGTTCCGTAACGACTCGACAACATCCAGATTTTCCTCACCGGGAACTCCGAAGATTCGTTCCACTCCCTCGTTCTCCAAAGCGGCCACCAGAAGGTCGGATCCCTTGTTTGTTTTGGAGGCCATGGGCGTGGTTTATAAAGTGACGAGCTAATCAATGCGAAAACCATGGATGGTACGTGCCGGCTCAAATAAGTAAATGTCGGTTTTTGGCGGGGCTAGGGTTAAATCTAGTTTGCCCGGAAGGGACGCTTTTGTTTAGCGATGGTGATACGGTCATCCCGCGAGCCGAGGGCATGCCCCGAAGGGGCTACAAAACTCAGCCCAGGGTTTCAACCCTGGGAACCCTCAAAATAAACGGCTCGCCCTGACGGGGCGACAGGATGGCAGATGAATTTCGCATCCATTGGACCATTGGACCTCCAGGTCGCGTTGCTAGTAGATTCGATCTGGCGCCCTTTCAGGGCGCGTCGCTCTGAGGTGATCGTCCCAGGATTGAAACCCTGGCTGAGTTCTCTAGCCCCTTCGGGGCATGCCCTTCGGGCCACAGGAATGACCGGCGCAGAACATCTTCTTCGGGGCACAAAACATCCAGAGCCTCCTTATAACGCCAAACAAATCTGACCCTGACAACTTGATTCCCGAACCCTAACCAAAGATATAGTTCAATGGCCGATATTCAGCCCCAAGGACTAAGCCGCGGGCTCACTAACTATGGGGATGCAGAATTCAGCAAGTATCTGCGCCGATCTTTTGCCAGTTCGATGGGCTACAGTCGGGAGATGCTGGACCGGCCCATCGTTGGCATTTGTCATGCGGCGAGCGGGTTCAACAACTGCCATCGACTGATTCCTGAATTGATCGACGCCGTGAAACGCGGTGTTCTCGGTGCGGGCGCGCTGCCAATCGAGTTTCCCACCATTTCTCTTGGAGAGGTGTTCCTGGTTCCAACCAGCCTCAAATTCCGCAATCTCATGTCCATGGATGTCGAGGAGATGATCCGCTCTCAGCCCATGGACGCGGTGGTGTTGATCGGGGGGTGCGATAAGACGGTGCCGGCCCAGCTCATGGGGGCAGCCTCGGCTGATCTACCAGTGATCCAACTGGTCACCGGACCAATGTCGACCAGCCGTTATCACGGGGAGCGGTTGGGAGCGTGCACCGATTGCCGGCGTTTCTGGGCTCGTTATCGCTCGGGAGAGATTTCTGACCATGAAATTGACGCCGTGGAGCAACGACTCGCTTCGACTGCGGGCACCTGTGCGGTGATGGGCACCGCGAGCTCGATGGCTTCCATTGCAGAAGCTCTAGGCATGATGCCGGCTGGGGCGGCGGCCGTCCCGGCGGTCGTTGCCGACCGTTTGCGCATCGCGGAGGAGACAGGGCGCGCGGCCGTCGCGCTGATCCGTTCAGGACATCGTCCGAGCACGATCATCAATATCCAGGCGATGGAAAACGCGCTTCGTGTTCTGCTCGCCATTGGTGGCTCGACCAACGCGGTGATCCATCTCGCGGCCATCGCAGGGCGTCTAGGTCTTCCATTTGATCTTGCGCGGCTGAACGAACTTTCTGACACCACTCCCGTCATCGTCAATTTGAAGCCGACCGGTCTTCATTACATGGAGGACCTGGCCGCGGCTGGGGGGATTCCCGCCGTGATGCGCGAGCTGCGAACCTTGCTTCACCTCGATGGTCTCACGGTCACCGGTGAGACCATCGGCCAGCGCCTGGCCGCCTGGAGTAGCTGGGTTGACAGGAACGTTATCCATTCGATCGATGATCCTATTTCGCCCAACGGTGGGCTGGCGATCCTCTTTGGCAATCTCGCCCCGCGAGGTGCGGTGATAAAGCGTTCAGCTGCCGACCCCACGCTATTTGAAAAAGAGGGACGGTGCGTCGTCTTTGCCTCGCTGGATGATCTGGCTTCCCGGATCGACGACCCCGATCTGGAGGTATCGCCGGACGACTTTTTAGTACTCAAGAATGCCGGTCCGAGCAGCGCCTCGGCGATGCCCGAGGCAGGCTATTTGCCGATCCCAAAGAAGCTGGGTCGTTTGGGGGTCAAGGATATGGTGCGCATTTCTGACGCCCGAATGAGTGGTACCGCCTTTGGTACCGTGGTATTGCATGTTACTCCCGATGCCGCGTCTGGGGGACCGCTGGCGGTGGTTCAAACCGGTGACCAAATTCGCCTGAGTGTCCGGGAACGGCGACTAGACCTTTTGGTTGAGACCGACGAATTCGAGCGCCGACTCTCACGACTGGACTTGGAAAGAAGCTCGGCGGGAACCTCGGCCCGAGGGTACAGTTGGCTGTATGATCGGTTCATTACCCAGGCTGATCAGGGATGCGACTTCACCTTCCTGAGAAAAGACCATGGCGCCACTGCGTTGGCCGGTCATTAGTCCTGGTCTAGATCATTGCAGAAAATTGTCGATGCATTATATGATCGACTTTGGATGAAAAATTACTTCTTGGTAGCCGTGGGCGGAGGAATTGGTAGCCTGCTGCGTTTTGCGATTGCCCAATGGATCTCTTCTACTGCGGTTTGGCCGCCTCTCCCTATTTTGATTGTTAATATCAGCGGTTGCTTCGCGATCTCTTTTCTCCATTTCGTCGACAAATCCTGCCGGGAAAGCATACTTAGGTCTCCGCAGTCGACTGTTCTTGCTCGTTGGGGTCTGCGGCGGTTACACGACCTTCAGCTCATTTAGTCTCATCTCGTTTAATGCGGCCCGCCACGGAGCGATTTCCGATCTTTGGTTAAATATCCTATTATCTCACGTTTTGTGTCTTTTCGGAGTTTGGGTAGGAGCGATGGTCGCCGCATCCATTCCTCACGCGTTCCGGGCGCCGCGAAGATAATCCCAAATCAGGAGTATATGGTCTTAGCTACACTGCTGGTATTTATTGGTGGAGCCGCGGGAAGCATGTGGCGCTATTGGTGGGTCGGCCTGGTGACGCAACATCTTGGCGAAACATTCCCCTTCGGAACGCTGGCAGTAAATATTTCTGGTTCTATCCTGGCCGGTGTTTTTTCTGGCTTTCTGATTCACGTAGCAAACAGCAACCTCACTAGCGCCTTACAGCAATTGCTGGTCATCGGCATTTGCGGTGGCTTCACCACCTTCTCGTCGTTTAGTCTGCAAACATTCATCCTGATTGTGGACCGCCGGTGGTTATTGGCCTTGTCTAATATTGTCTTTTCCACCGGTCTTTCCTTTGGGTCAGTGGCTCTCGGTTGGCAAATTGCCCAATGATCATCTTTTGAGGTTAGAGTTAGTGGACTACGATCTGTCGCCCCTTCACGCCTCCTTCCCTGAAGTGGCATCGAATTACGTAGCGTGGCGTGATACGGCTCTCTGCCGCCCCTTCAGGGCGGGCGCTAATAAAACCTAACCCAGGCTAAAGCCTGGGCTATGCTCTCATGGCCCTTCAGGCCGCGGATCCTACTCATCATCAACGCGCCTAGAGATCTCGCCGCATTAAAGATTTGCTAACCCGGTTGGCGATTCAAAACACTTAACCCAGGCTCAAGCCTGGGCTATGGTTTCATGGCCTTTCAGGCCGCGGATCCTACTCATCATCAACGCGCCTAGAGATCTCGCCTCATTAGAGATTTACTAACCCGGTTGGCGATTCAAAACACTCAACCCAGGCTAAAGTCTGGCTATGCTCTCATGGCCCTTCAGGCCGCGGATCTATTCAACATCGACGCGCCTAGAGGTCTCGCTGCATTAGAGATTGCCTGCTAACCCAGTAGCCGTTCATCCTTTTGTGATACGGCTTTCTGCCGCCCCTTCAGGGCGGGCGCCAATAAACACCTGACCCAGGCTAAAGCCTGGGCTATGCTCTCATGGCCCTTCAGGCCGCGGATCTACTCATCGTCCACGCGCCCTAAGGTTCCGCTGCATTAGAGATTGCATGCTAACCCGGTTAGCCGTTCAAAACATTTAACCCAGGTTAAAGCCCATAGCTAACTTAATGCGAGGCCCTTCGATGGGCGAATGGCTTTCTTCCCGGAGGGACGGTGCGATCGTAGCCTGGCACGAAGTGCCTGGATAGCGCCACCCAAAAGAGCCGTCCCGTAGGGTACGGTCTGATTCGCGCAGGCTTGCGCACCGATTCGATGATTGGAGCAACGCAATTTTGCATACGCGGGACACATCTCGACGAGAAATACCTCTAGGTTTGGCTGCGCCCGATCATACCGTACCCTACGGGACGGTTCTCTCGGTGGACGCTTCCCAGGCACTTCGTGCCAGGCTACGATCATACTGTCCCTCTGGGACGAAATACATTCTCAGCGCCGAGGCTTTGATCAAGTTAGCGCTTACGGGCTAAAGCCTGGGTTATGTTCTCATGGCCCTTCAGGCCGTCGACCGTTTATCCGGCGTTCGAAGCGAACACCTATAGGATCCTCAACAATTTACCAATTTGCATCTTTGCACCCAGCCAAGGCACAGCCTGTGGCGAATCTAATATTTCATCCGGAACTCCGTGTACTCTGTGTCTCTGTGGTAAATCAGATTCCTCTGTGTCCTCGGCCTAACCTCTGTGCCCTCTTCTTAGTGAACTACTTCCTCTTTCTCGACTCGATGCTCGATGGTCTTTGGTTTGCTGGTCTTTGATTTCCGGCTAAATAATTTCACGATCACCGAGAAAAACACCGGGGTCAGAAAAATGCCGAAAAAGGTCACTCCGATCATTCCGGCGAAGACCGCGGTTCCCAAAGCCTGGTCCATTTCGGCTCCCGCGCCGCTGGCGAGGACTAACGGCGAGACGCCAAGAATAAAGGCAAAAGAGGTCATCAGAATCGGCCGCAAACGTAGCCGGGCAGCCTCCGCTGCGGCTTCGAGGCGTCCTTTCCCGAGTTCCATCTGCTGGCGGGCAAACTCCACAATCAAGATCGCATTCTTACAGGCGAGTCCGACCAGAACGATGAATCCGATTTGGGTAAAGATATTGTTGTCCTGACCACGAAAATAAACCCCCACCATGGCCGATAATAAGCACATCGGAACGATTAAAATGACCGCCAGGGGCAAAGACCAGCTCTCGTATTGAGCGGCCAAGGCCAGAAAGACAAACAAGACACACAGCGGGAAGATGAAAATCGCCGTGTTGCCGGCGCTAACCTCTTGATAGGTTAGTTGCGTCCATTCATAGGAGAAGCCATTCGGCAGGTTTTCCCGGCAGAGGCGTTCCATTTTCTCGATCGCCTGGCCAGAACTCACCCCGGGCAAGGTCGCTCCTTGGATAAGGGCGGCGGGATAAACATTGTAATGGCTGACCGTATCCGGGCCAGTGATCCTTTGGACCTCCATCAAACTACCCAGGGGAACCATTCCACCGGTGGTATTGCGGGTGTACATCCGTAAAATCTGATCGGGATTGGACCGAAAATCCGCATCACCTTGCAAGTTCACCTGGTAGGTGCGCCCGAGGAAATTGAAGTCGTCCACATAGTTGCTTCCGAGATAACTCTGCAGGGTGGCAAACACCGAGCTGATCGGCACATTCAGGGTCATCAGCTTTTCCCGGTCGATATTCAGAAAGAGTTGCGGCACTTGGGAACGGTAGGTAGTAAAAACTCCGCTAAAGCCGGGCTCGGCGTTAGCCGCCGCGGTAATGGTATCGGTGGCCTGCTGCAGTCCGTTCAACCCGACATTGTGCCGGTCTTCAATCTCCAGTTGAAATCCGCCGGCATTTCCCATCCCGCGCACAGAAGGAGGTTGGATGGCAATGACGAAGGCATCCTGGATCGATGAAAATGCGGTCTGCAGTTTCGCCACGATGGCCGTCGCCGATTGTTCCGGATGGCCGATTCGCTCACTGAATGGTTTCAGAGGGAAGAAGACAGTCAAGGCATTCGACTTAGTGGTCGAATCCAGAATCGACAAACCTTCAACCGCGAAGGTGAGCTCTACTCCAGGCATGTTCTTAGCAATCTCCCCGATCTGTCGTCGGACCTCGTCGTTTCGTTGGAGCGAGGCGCCGTCCGGTAGTTGTGCAAAGACGATCAGATAGCCCTGATCCATGGTCGGAATAAAGCCGCTGGGGACCTTCTGAAACATCAAACCCGTCAGAGCCAGAAGTCCGACATAGATCACTAATACCACCCCGCTCACGCGAAGCAGGCGGCGAACCACCGCTCCGTAACTGTTAATTCCCCAATCGAAAGTTCGATTAAAGAGGCGGAAAAACCAACCCAGCAAAGTGTCAATCAGCTTGGTGAATATATCCTTTTTGGCATGGCCCGGTTTGATCAAGAGGCACGCTAAGGCCGGACTCAGGGTGAGTGAATTAAAGGCCGAAATCAGGGTCGCGATGGCAATGGTGAGCGCGAACTGCCGATAAAATTGTCCGCTGATCCCACTGACCAAGGCGGTGGGCACGAATACCGCAGTCAACACGACGGCAATCGAAACCACCGCTCCGCCCACTTCGTCCATCGCTTTTCTGGTCGCTTCTTTTGGTTCCAGGCCCCGTTCGATCCACCGCTCCACGTTCTCGACGACCACGATGGCGTCATCCACCACGATGCCGATCGCTAATACTAACCCAAAGAGAGAAAGTGAGTTGAGGGAGAACCCCAGGGGCGCCATCACGGCAAAAGTCCCGATCAACGAAACGGGCACCGCAATCAACGGGATCAAAGCAATTCTCCAGGACTGCAGAAAGACCATGACCACGATAACTACCAGGATGATGGCATCCCGGAGCGTCTCATAAACCGCATCGATCGACTGTTGAGTAAAAAGGGTCGGATCGTAGGGAATGGAATATTCCATCCCCGGAGGAAAGGATTTTGCCATTTCCGCGATCTTATTTTTCACCAGGGCGGCGGTTTTCAGTTCATTCGAACCAGGTAGCTGAAAGATCCCGATCGCCACCGCAGGGGTAACTCCATTCTCAAAGGTAGTACTAGTGTAGCTCTGTCCGCCAAGCTCTACCCGGGCAACATCGCTCAAGTAAACTAACTGCCCATTGCTGCCTCGTTTTAAAACGATCTTGGAAAACTGCTCCGGAGTCACCAGGCGGCCCTTGGTATTGAGGATGAACTGAAACTCTGTCTTCGGACGTGCCGGTTCAGAGCCAAGACTTCCGGGGGCGACTTGAACGTTTTGGGCCTGCACCGCCGCCACGACGTCATCGGCGGTTAATCCTCGGGAAAACATCAGATCCGGATTCAACCAGACCCGCATACTGTAGGGTTGCGCGCCAAAGATTTGGACGTTTCCCACCCCATCCAGTCGTTTCAGTGAATCCTCTATCTGGGTGTAAGCATAGTTACTCAGATAAAGAGGAGTGTAGGTATTGTCTTTAGAGGTTAACCCGATCGCCATCAGGATATCCGGAGACTCTTTTTGGGTCGTAACTCCAATATTTCTGACTTCCAGCGGCAACTGCGGTTCGGCGATCGCCACCCGGTTTTGCACCAAGACCTGCGCGATGTTGGGGTCGGTTCCTAACTTGAAGGTCACCGTCAGCTGCATGGTACCATCCATGGCCGAGACGGAGGACATGTATAACATGTTCTCGACCCCGTTGACCTGCTGCTCGATCGGTTCGGCTACCGTCTCCGCCAGAGTTTTAGGATCTGCTCCCGGATACTGAGCTTGCACCACCACTGTCGGTGGGGCGATCTCCGGATACTGGGCCACCGGCAAAATCGAATACGCAATTACCCCCAGGAGCACGGTAACGATAGAAATGACGATCGCAAAAATCGGACGATCGATAAAAAAATGAGATATCTTCAATATCTTTCCCTCCGATTAAGGCGTTCCCTTGGTCTGGTCCTTGGTTTCCTGTGCCGCGGTCCCTTTCGAGTTGCTCACGGGCAACACCAGGTCATTCGAAGCAAATTGCTCCATCGTTCCCTGTTGCGGTTTGACCTGACTTTCCGGTCGGACCTTAAGAATCCCATTAATGATGATTACATCATCCGGTTGAATCCCAGTTTTCACTACCCGAAGTCCTTCGGCCAATTGTCCCGTCGTGATGTGACGAAGCCGCGCGATATTCTTGGCATCGACCACATAAACAAAACTCTGGTCCTGGTCGGTACCGATGGCCCGGTCCGCAACCAGCAGCGCCTCATATTTCGGGCTTGAGGCCACCCGGACCCGGACGAAATTGCCCGGCGTCAAAAAGCCATCGGCATTGGGAAAGGAGCCCCGAATCAGGAGCGTCCCGGTCGTGGAGTCAAAAGAGTTGTCGGAAAAATTGATGGTTCCCACATGTGGAAACCCTGTTTCATCCTGCAACTGAAGGTAGACCGGTACTTTCCCATCCTGCGAACTGGCAATTTTTCCTTCCTTGATGAGCCGTTGGTATTTGAGCGCCGCCAGCTCATCCATACTGAAGTAGGCGTACATTGGGTCGACACTGACAACGGTAGTAAGTTGAGTGGTATCCGCTTGGACCAGGTTGCCAATGTTCACTAGTTGCCGGCTGACGCGCCCATCAATCGGCGACGTCACGTGGGTAAACTCCAGATTCAGTTGAGCCGACTTGAGCGCGGCCTGAGCCGAGCTGACCTGACCGCCAGCTTGGTTCTTGTTGGACAAAGCCGTATCATAATCTTCCTTAGCGATCACCCCCGTCTCTTTCAATCGTTGCTGACGCTCGAAGGTTGCATTCTGCAGTTGTTGGTTGGCTTGAGCCTGTTGCAGCTGGCCCACCGTCTGCTCATAGACATCCTGGTAGGGTCGCGAATCAATCTGAAAAAGGAGCTCTCCTTTATGGACAAGGTCTCCTTCCTTAAAGGGAATGTCGACAATGTAGCCGCTGACGCGGGGCGTGACAGTGACCAGGTTAACCGCCGCGGTCCGGCCGGTAAACTCGCTCCAGTTCACTACTTCCTTCTTCTCCGGCTTGCTGACCGTGACCTCCGTCGGGGGAAAACCATGCGCCGCCGGTGGCTGGTTGTTGCATCCTGCCACACCCAGACAGATCGCGACCATGATCAGCCACCCCGGCCAGGTGGGTGATCGACCAGCCTTATCGTTCTCGTCCTTCGTCGTCGTCCTCGTTCTCGATTTTTGAGCGATCCTGGTGAGTAGGGCGTTTCCTGGATCCCCCGGGACGGGGACCGAGGACGACGACGAAGGACGAGAACGATCGCGGAATTCTCTATTTGCCATCCAGTACTGAAGTAATGCTTTCGAGTCGATGGAAAGGCGGCGCATCAATGCCGTCGCCCTCGGCGAATACCATTTTTCCCCCAAATCCCAGTAGCGGTGGTGATCAGAATTATTTTCATGCGGGCATTTCTTTTGCGATCGTGGCGCAATGACACCTTAAAATAGGAAGGCGTGATCGGCAACCAAGGCTCGGTTGTTTCAGGCAGACGGGTTTTTTTAAGGGCCAGAAGAAATTCCCGTATAAGAAATATTTCGAAAATGGCAATACTCAGAGAAGACCTCATGATGACGGTTTAAGACCGTGCAGACTATGAGCGAATCATCGGCGTACCCGATCTCCGCAACCCCATCCGGAATGATGTCTGTCTTTTGATCCGCATAGCGGAGAGCGAACGCAGCTTCCTTCCGGGTGGCGAGTTGGCGCGCTCTGAAATATGCCGTCCGTGCAATCCGCGAAAAAAGTTCCTAACAGCTTTAATTGCCGCTGCAGGTACGGGAATTCCGGCGTCACCATGGAGGCAAATTGCTGATTCAATTGCGTCAGGCTGTCCCGCAGTTCTTCCAGATCTTCCGGCGTCAAGCGCGCGGCACGCTCTTCAATGTATTCAGCGATGGAGTCGACACCTTTTTGAGCCGAGGGACGGCGCCTCGAAATGCGGCGAAGGAAGTGCAGCGAACGATCAGTAGATTTCATAATGGTGGAGTGCTGGAGTGGTGGAGTCGTGGGGTCGTGGAGTGGCGGAGTCGTGGAGTGGTGGAGTCGTGGGGTCGTGGAGTGGCGGAGTCGTGGAGTGGTGGAGTCGTGGAGTCGTGGAGTCGTGGAGTGGTGGAGTGGTGGAGTCGTGGAGTCGTGATGAAAGGGGATGGCGGGCCGGAGTGGGCTCCCTTTGATTTATGTGTTCTAGCGTTAGCTAGTCTGTGCCCCGAAGGGGCTATAGCCTTTAGCCCAGGGTTTTAACCCGGTTTTAACCCTGGGTATCGATTTTCTCGGAGTGCGCCCTGAAAGGGCGCCAGATTGAACGGCGATGGCGGGAGACTGCCAGATTATCTTAGGCCTATTGCTGCGTATAATTCAAGGGCGCAACTGCGATGTGTACAATAAAGCTACTTCCCCCCTTTCACCTGGTTAGTACGTCATCTGGCGCCCCTTCAGGGCGCTTCGCTCTGGGTGCTAAGTTTCCAGGGTTAAAACCCTGGGCTGAGACCTGTCGCCCCTTTGGGGCATGCCCTTCAGACCGTAGGAATCACCGACGCTAACAGATTCGAAATCAGGGCTGAGTCCTCCGACCCCTTTCGAGGCAGCTTACGGTCTTGAGATATCCAGACCGCGGCGCCTCGAAGGGGCACAAAAACCCTGGGCTAAGTTCCGTAGCCCCTTCTTTGAGCCATGCCCTTCGGGCCGTAAGAATGATCAGCGCTAACAAATACGATACCTTGGGCTGAGCGGCTGGTGGCCACGTCCCCTTCGAGGCAGGTTGCGGTCTTGAGTTGTTCAGACTGCGGTGCCTCGAAGGGGCACAAAACTTAGGCATACCGTCTTTCAGCGTGATTTGGGTAGCACTAGTTGCTAGTCCGCTCCACCGCGCTCGGGACCGCTAGCGAGAGACAAAAAGAGTCGAGTCGCATGGGGGAGACCACGGAGAGCAATTGATCAACGTCGAAACTGGGAGCCGGCCAACTTAAGCCTTTGGCGTGCCAACTATTTTCGAAAGCTTTGGCGTGACGGTGCAGGACTATTCGAACGATTATAGCGTCGTCCAATAATCCTAAGCCGGGAATCGAATCAGGAATCAGATCGGTGGCCCGTTGGAAGTAGAGCAAAGCGAAACCGGCTTCCCCCACGATTTCACCGACTTGGCCTCGACCGATCTCTTCCTCGACAAACCGAGCAAGAAATCGGAGCTGCTCCGCGAGAAAGGGATATCGGTGCGCCGAGATACGGGCAAATCGCCGTCGTAACGACGGCAGATCGACCAGCAGACGCTCAAGGTCACCCATCGAGAGAGCCCGGGCCTGGTTCTGCACAAAGGTAGTTATTTCGCTGATCATGTCTTTTCTGAAAGCAATCGATTTGGTGGTCATATTTCGGGGAACGTGGTCTCGTCCGCGGTAAAATGCGGTTGCCAAGAGACAATGTTCGGCTAATCATCTACTTTTACAAATACGAAGAATGGAATAGAATATTCCAAATAAGCTAATGAACGCCAGCGCTCTCAACTACCATCACTTGCTTTATTTTTGGGCGGTGGCCAAAGAAGGTAGCTTGCGGCTAGCCAGCGAGCGACTGCATGTCTCGCAACCAAGTATCAGCACCCAGCTTAAGCAATTGGAAGAGTTTTTTGGAGCGCCCCTTTTCACCCGGGCCAGCCGGAGGTTAGCTTTGACAGCGACCGGACAAACCGTTTTAGAGTACGCCGAGGAAATTTTTTCTTTGGGGCAAGAGCTTTTGACCGCCGTCCATCAGGAGCCGGGGGAACGCGCTCTACGGTTAAATGTGGGGGTGGCGGATGCCGTCCCGAAAATAATCGTCCGCCAGCATCTCAGCCCAATCTTCGAACTCGGGCGTGCGGTCCGGGTGATTTGTCGAGAGGGTTCGCTGGAAGAATTGATTACGCAATTGGCCGGGCACAAACTCGATGTCGTCCTGGCGGATGAGCCATCGACGAGCGCTTTGCGGGTGAGAACTTTTAACCACCTTCTGAGTACCTCAAAGGTGGTGATTTGCGCTGCCCCGGTTCTGGCCAGGAGTTTAACCAAGAACTTTCCGCACTCTCTCGACGGTGCACCCGCCATCCTTCCGGTCGGTGAGATGGCTCTCCGCCGGCAACTGGAGCATTGGTTCGAGTCACATCACGTTCGACCCCGGGTGGTTGCCGAGGTCGAAGACACCGCTCTATTGATAGATCTGGGAGCGCAAGGTCTCGGATTCATTCCGGTTTACTCCGCCGTCCTGGAGGAAATCGGCCGTTCCTCCCGCTTTCAGAGGATTGGCATCGCGAAGGGTCTAAGAATGGAGGTCTTCGCGATCACCGCCCAACGTCGGCTTCAACACCCGGGGGTATTGGCGATGACCAAACCGGATGATCGAAAGCGGTAGAGCGTGATCCGCAATCGTCGTCGTCGTCGATCCTTGAGCGTGGTGCCATCCCGGGTTTCAGCTGAGTCAGGCGTCAGGAGTCAGGAGTCAGGAGTCAGGAGTCAGGAGTCAGGACGTCAGGAGTCAGGAGTCAGGAGTCAATTTTCTGGCTCGTTATTCATTACAAGCTTTTACGGTTGGAATTCGATGCGAGTATAGAATCTCCGTTTTTTTTCTTCTTCGCTACCACTACCACTACCACTCACACCATCACTCTCCCCTCGCATTCTGTAACTCCTGAACTCCTGCAACTCCTGAACTCCTTCCCCCATCTTCCCCCATCTCCCCATGCAATCCTCACCCGAGCTTATTCAGATTGGCTCTCTAAAAAGCTGGATGGCGCCTGAGTGCGTGTCGATCAATCGGCTGCCGATGAGGGCGACCAGTTATCCCTTTCCCTCAGCGCAAATGGCGCGCAGCGTCGACCGCGAAAAAACTCCCTGGTTCCAGTCGCTGAATGGCCGGTGGCAGTTTAAGGCGGTTGCAAAGGCCGGAAGATGTGCGTTCTAAGTGACACCGCGGTCGAGACTGACCGCGCAAACTGGGATCGCCTGGAAGTCCCCGGCAATTGGACGCTCCAGGGATACGGCGCTCCGCAATATACGAACATCCAGATGCCTTTTCCGGATGAGCCGCCTTTCGTTCCGGAAAATAACCTCACTGGGATCTATGCCACGGAGTTCATAGTGCCGGCAGAGTGGGAGGGACGCCGAATTATTATCCATCTGGGGGGCGCGGAAAGTGTCCTCTACGTTTATGTGAATGGTCAAGCGATCGGCCTAAGCAAAGACTCACGCTTGCCCTCAGAATTCGACATCTCAGGTTCTGTAAAGTGCGGCCAGAAGAATCTGCTGGTGGCGATTGTGGTGAAATGGTCGGACGCCTCTTTTATCGAAGACCAGGATCAATGGTGGATGGGGGGATTACATCGCGAGGTTTATATTTATTCCACGGCCCCGGTCTACCTCGCGGACCTGTTTGCGGTCGGAAATCTGGAAAACAATTACCGCGATGGACGCCTCCTGCTGAAGGCGAAAATCGGATTTCCGCGCCAGCCCGACGGAAGGTTGGTCGGTAGAAGCGCAACTGTTCGATCCCAAAGGAAAAGCGGTTTTCAAGAGGCCGCTTCGATCGACGGTGGTGGCCGGAAAACATTTCAATTGGCCGCGATTGCAGGCGGAGTTCGACGAACCGATCAAAAATCCGCTGCTCTGGTCGGCCGAGTTGCCGAATCTTTACACCGTGGTAGTGACTCTCAAAAATCCCGCGGGCCAGGCGATCGAGTCCACCGCTGCACGGATCGGATTTCGATCCGTCGAAGTCAAGGACCGTCTACTGCTGGTCAATGGCCAGCGGGTGTTGATCAAGGGCGTCAACCGGCACGATCATCACGATACGAAGGGCAAAGCTCTGGACCGCGAGACCATGAGGCTGGATGCCGTGACGATGAAACGCTTCAACTTTAATGCGGTCCGAGCTTCGCACTATCCAAATGATCCCTACTGGCTCGACCTTTGTGACGAACTCGGTCTCTACGTGATCGACGAAGCAAACGTGGAAGCGCACGACTATTATCAGCAGGTCGGACGCGACCGCCGCTTTGCTTCCGCCTTCCTGGAACGTGGGATACGGATGGTGGAGCGCGATAAAAATCATCCCTCGGTCATCCTCTGGTCGCTCGGGAATGAGACCGGTCACAGCCCCAGCCACGATGCCATGGCGGGGTGGATTCGTGAATATGACCCGAGCCGTCCGCTCCATTTCGAGCCAGGGATCTGGGTCAAAAACCTGGCCGTAGCAGCCGACAAAAAAGATCTATGATTTGGGTTACCGGGTGACGGATATTGTTTGCCCGATGTATCCGCCGATCGACAGCATTGTCGAATGGGCGGCCGACCAACAACATCCGGACCGTCATCGCCCGCTGATCATGTGCGAATACTCGCACGCCATGGGCAACAGCAACGGTTCGTTGGGAGACTACTGGGATGCCTTCGAAAAATATCCCGGTTTGCAGGGCGGGTTCATCTGGGAATGGATCGACCACGGGATAAAGCAAAAGACTCCGGAGGGCCAGGACTACTGGGCCTACGGCGGCGACTTCGGCGACCAACCGAATGACCTGAATTTCGTCTGTGACGGCCTGGTCTGGCCTGACCGCACGCCGCATCCCGGGATTTACGAATTCAAATTTCTTGCCCAACCGGTCAAAGTGATTGGCTTCAATGCCAGAACTGGAATTCTGGAGATCAAGAACCTGCAGAATTTTGCTACGCTCGGGTGGATTCGCGGCGAATGGGAACTCAAGGTCGATGGAAATCGGATAGCCAAAGGCAAACTCCCCGTTTTACAGACGGGACCGCAGAAAGAAGAGAAAATTAACTCTTAAGCTCCCTGCCATCACGGTGGAATCCGGGCAGGAAGTATTCTTGAATGTTCGCTTCTACGCCGCAGTCGCCACGGCGTGGTGTCGGAGCGGTCACGAAATTGGTTGGCGTCAGATTTCGATCCCGGCAAAAACCAGAAAACCTGGCCCACTCAAGGCAGCAAGACACGACCGGGAAGTCGCTGACACTCGATGATAGAGACGGCGCATTCACGGTGCAAAACGACGCTATCCACCTGGTCGCCTCCCGCGCTACCGGGCGGATCGAAGCTTTGCGCTGGCAAGAGCAGGACTTGCTGATTTCTGGCCCGCAGTTACAGATTTGGCGCGGGCCGACGGACAATGACGGAATCAAAGGCTGGACGCACGAGACCTGGCGTCCTCTAAACAAGTGGCGCGCTCAAGGCCTGGATAAACTGGTGGTGAAAGTCGTTTCCGCTAAAGCGAAACGCCATCAAGACGGGAACATCACGCTGTTGTTCGAGCACCTGGGCAGTTTGCGCGGCTTCTGATCGGGCCATCCGGCACCAGCATAGCTATCTGATCTCCCCAGATGGCAGTATTCAGGCTGACAATACTTTTACGGTGGACAAAGCCATCCCTGACCTTCCGCGGTTGGGCGTCGTTCTCACCCTCAATCCGGGGTTCGAGAAGCTAAGATGGTTCGGGCGCGGACCCTTCGAAAACTATAGCGACCGGAAACGGGCCGCGCTGGTCGATCTCTACGAAAGCACCGTCACAGATCAGTATGTCCCTTACATCATGCCCCAGGAACATGGAAACCACACCGATGTCCGCTGGCTTTCGCTGGAAGGCCAGAGCGCGGGACTTTTAGTAAAAGCCGCAGGGCCCGCTGGAGTTTTCGGCCAGCCACTACACGGCACAAGACCTTGACGCCGCCTATCATACCTATGATCTCCATCCGCGACCGGAAGTCATTCTTAGCCTGGACTTCCGCCAGCGCGGGCTCGGTACCGAAAGCTGCGGCCCAGGCACCCTTGAACAGTACAAGATAAAACCGGGCCGGTACGTGTGGAGCTATACGTTACAACCCTTGGAGTAGGTCTCAGAGGGGGCAGGAGAGCACAGAGGGGAATAATTTACCACAGAGACGCAGAGAAAGAGGAGTGACGGAAATTTTGGGATACGGACTCGGACCGCCATCCGCTTCAGTCATTTATTCATCCTCGGAAACTCCGTGTTCTCTGTGTCTCTGTGGTAAAATTATTCCCCTCCGTGACCTCTTTTTTTATCCTCCGTGTCCTCCTCCTAGCTCGCGGATGATTAACACTCCCGCGGGGTTTAAATTCGGGTCGCCGATCAGTGCTTCGAAACCTTGGCGCAGTGCCAGCTGAACCGGATAGGGATTGTAGTTGAAAAAGAACCGCAGGGAGCCCAAACGGCGGGTCCGCACCCCTTCCGGAAGATCTAGAATGGGCAATTCTTGTTCCACAGCTAACATCTTTAGAAGATCCCCAAGCCATCGATCGTCCGGCACTCCGGCTAGATAGAGAAAACGTTGGTGCCGAAAAAGGGCGCCGTGACCCTCCGCAAATCGGGCGAGCGGCTCCAGGTCGCTCGCCACCTGTTCCCTCCAGATTTCGGCGGTATAGGTTGCTTCATTCCAGCGCACAGGCTGAGGCGCGAAACGAGGTAAACTGTCCACCCGCAGAACCCGCAGAGGAAGAAATTCCTGGATCGGACCCGGGGGCAGATCGTCGGGAATGTGAAAGTGGGCAGTTTTCGAACCCAGACGTGGTGCGAAGAGGACAATTCCCGAGGAATGTCTCAGTGCCTCGAGAAACTCCGGGCGGACGATGGGCAGCGGAGGGACCAGGATCAATCGATACCCGGTGAGATCGCCTCCCTGGGGCACGATGTCCACGTTCAATCCGAGTTCGCGAACCGTCCGGTAAAAGCGAAAAACCTCCTGCGGGTACCCAAACTCGCTGGATTGCGGCTGGATGTCGAAGGCCCAGGCCGCCTCGTAATCGTAAACCAGAGCCACATCGCCCCGGAGGGTGGTTTCTCCGGTCAACACGCCGAGTTCCTGGCTCAACTGGGCGACCTCTGCGTAGCCGGCATCCGGTTCACCATTGGGCAGGTGAAGCCCGGAATGGTACTGTTCCTGGCCGAAAGGTGCTTGCCGCCACCGAAAGTAGCTCACCACTTCTGCGCCATGAGCAAAGGCCTCCAAGCGTCCAAAGTCGCACCATGCCAGGCTGAGGAGTTGGATTGTACGGCGCCCAATTCACCGGACCTGGTTGTTGTTCCATTAACCACCACCGGCCTCGACCGCAGGCCCGATATAGATCATGGTGGAAGGGACCGTAGTCCGGATCCCCGGAACGGAGGAATTTTTTGCGGTGCTCCGGCGAAAAGAGAGGAACGGAGGCCAGAAAACCCAACGGATAGGCGTCCCAGCTGGCAAAATCCAGGTCACTGGCCACCTCGAAATGTTCGAAATCCGTAAACCCCGCCATGAAATTATGAGTGATCGGTCGGTCGGGGGAGAGTTGACGCAAGACCTCTATTTGGACCTGTTGGAACTCCCGGATCATATCGGAGGTAAACCGGCGAAAATCGAGGCTATGACCGGGAATAGGATCGGTGGGTGTGCGATTTGGCAATTCGATTTCGTCGAAGTCCCGGTATTCCAGACTCCAGAACACATTGCCCCAAGCCTGGTTCAGAGCCTCGATCGTGGCGTAGCGTTGCCGTAACCAATGCCGGAAACGAACCCGAGCCGCCGGAGAATAGGAAATCGCGGTACCGTGACACCCATACTCGTTGTCGATCTGCCAGGCGTATATCGCCGGATGAGTACCCACCGCCTGAGCCAGACGCGTGACGATGCGGCGGCAGGCAGTCCGATAACCTTCGTGGGAAAAACAATAGTGCCGACGAGAGCCAAACGCGCGGGGCAATCCGTTCTCGTCCAGCGCAATCATTTCGGGCATCGAATCCACCAACCACTTTGGTGGAGCGGCGGTCGGCGTTCCGACAACCACGGAAAGTCCTTCCTTCTCGGCAAGATCGAGAAATCGTTGGAGCCAGGAAAAATCATAACTTCCCGATGTCGGTTCGAACCGGCTCCAGGCAAATTCAGCTACCCGAACATAACGAATCCCTAACCTCGACATTCCTTGCAAGTCCGCCGGCCAGCGGCCTTCGTCCCATTGTTCCGGGTAATAGCAGACACCCAAGGCAGGCGTAGAAATTCTTGGGTCTGGCATAGCGGCCGCACTCTTCCCCTCATCCTTGGTATCGGACGAGGCGTACACCATAGGGCGGAATTTCCGTGTGACGTTTAAGTTTTTCCTCTTCCAAGAGGTCCAAGATCGATTCTTCAAATATCACCGCCTGAGATTTAGCGGTGAAGTTCAAAAGAAAGCAAAATCGCTCCGTCTCATTGGCCCGGACCACGGTCTGAACCTCGGTGGGAATCTCCGCCCACCTAGCGAACGGATCCTTGATTGCCAGGGCGTCTAACAACGCCGAAGCGTTCTCCGCCGTGAAGAAGCTGCCAAAATGGATCACCCGACCTTGACCTTTTTGGTGCAAGGTCACCGCTGGTTGATCCGCATAGTAATCCGAGGCATAGGAGGCGAGTACGCTCACGTTGTCCTTGGTAGCTTCGAGAATCTCGTTAAAAATGGGCGCCTCCAGCAAGCCATCTGAATGATCGAAGCGGAGGTGGGAAGCTTTCGCCCGGGGTCACAACCGTAAAATCGGCTACTCGGGCCCCGACCAGGTCTTCGTAAAAGGCTTTGCCAGCCGCGTCGTAACACCAATGGTTACGGTCGCGGTAACCGCTCCAGCAACCAAAAACCAGGGTACCGCCGCCTTCGACATAGGCCTGCAAATTTTGTAGATCGGCAGCCGTCAAAACATGGGCGTGAGGGAAAAAAACAATTTGATAGCCGGCGAGATCGGTCAGCCTTCGAAAGGGGAACCATGTCAACGGACAAATGGCGTTCGGACAAGGCTTGATACACGCTCAGCTCATTGGCTTCCCGGTGCTTGCCGGTGGTTCTCTCGATCCGGGCGTGCGATTCGTTGTCGAAATCGTACAGTATCGCGGCGTCCGACACGCAGCGGGTGCCGAGCAGAGTTTCCGACACTCGTTTGATTTCCTCTCCCAGCCGTTTGGCTTCCTCCAACCGCCACCCGTTACGTTCGTCGTGATAAAGGAGCCCGTTCCAATGCGCTTCCGAACCGTAGGGCAACGAACGCCAGCGGAAAAAGAGCAGGCCGTCCGCGCCATTGGCGATAGAGTTCCAACACCAAAGCCGCATCTGCCCAGGTTTCGGGGTGGGGTGGAGGTAGTCGGGGTTGCCATTGAGGACGCCCCCGATTTGGCCGCTGGGGCCTGACTGCTGTTCCAGCACCATGAACTTAGGAGAGACCCCGCGCATTCTCGACAGGAACTTGGACTCGCTTCGATCACGAAAACGCGCCGGCAGCGTCAAGTCGCAGACCTTAAATTCCGGGTAGGAATCATAGGAAATAAAGTCCACGGCCTCCTGCACGAAACCAGACAAATCCACGCTGGTCATGGTTTGAAAGGCGTTGTGGGTGACGAACTGGTGCGGGGCGATCCGCCGGATGATCTGATATTGGGTCGCGCCGAACAGAATCGTCATGTCGGAGGTGAACCGGTAAAAGTCTAATAAGAGGCCCGGATTTTGATAGGTTACCGTTGGCCGCGGCAACCAGACCTGGTCCCAAGCGGTGTAGGTCTGCGACCAAAAAGCCGTGCCCCACGCTTGATTAAGGGCGTCGAGGGTACCGTAACGCTTCTGGCACCAAGCGCGGAAGGCTTCGTGGTCACTCGGCGCAAAGCTAACATCCAGATGGCAGTTAAGTTCATTGTCAATCTGCCAGCCGATCACCATCGGATGATCTTTGTAATGCTCTGCCAAGACCTCCGTGATGGCCTGTGATTTTTGGCGGTAAACCGGGGAGGTATAGTTGTAGTGGCGCCGGGAACCGTGCGTCAGACGCGTTCCCTGGAAGCTGGCCCGCGACACCTCCGGATAATGCTCGGTCAACCAGGCCGGCGGAGTATAGGTGGGGGTACCCATGATCGCTTTAAGGCTGTGCTTTTGGCAAAGTTCCAGGGCGCGATCGAATAAGGCAAAATCGTAGTGACCTTCCTCAGGTTCCCAGATACTCCAGGCGCCTTCCCCCATCCGGACCACGTTCATGCCCGTTTCGGCGATCCGCGCAAGGTCGGAGTTCCACTGGGTTTCGGGCCATTGTTCCGGGTAATAAACGACCCCATAAAGAAATGAATCGTAGGAATAGCTTTTGTTCATTGGATAAAGTTTCGCGGTTTCAAGGCCGAACGAGTCGGCCGCGGAAGATGTGTTTGGTGGCTTCGGAACGGCGGCGCGGTCGTTGAACCTCGAGCGCCTTGGCGATAGTCTGCTGGTGCCTAACCTTTGGTGGCGCCCGTCGTTAAGCCGCCCCTCCAGTATTTTCCAAGCACGACAAAGGCGATCAGGAGGGGCAGCACGCTGATCAGCGAGCCCAAGGCGATAAGGTTATAAACCGGGCGACCACCCGCGGCGGAACTCACACTGTTCCAGACGTTGAGCCCCAACGTCAGCGGATAAAGGCCGTCCTGACTCAAGACGATCAACGGAAGGAAAAAGTTGTTCCAGGCTCCGACAAAACAGAGCAGCGCGACGGTCACCAGACCGGTCTGCATCAGTGGCATCCCAATCCGCCAGAAAATCTGCCATTCGGTCGCTCCTTCCAGGCGCGATGCCTCGATCAGTTCTCCAGGGAAGCCCGAATCCCAAAACGTTTTCATCAGGTAAAGTCCAAAAGGGTTGACCAGGCTTGGCAGAATCACCCCCCACATCGTATTGACCAGACCGACCTTGTTCAGCAGCAGAAACAACGGCAAGACCAAGGCCGTCGAAGGCACCATAATCGTTCCCAAAATGAAATTGAACAAAAGTTGCTTGTACGGAAAATCATATTTGGAAAAGGCATAGCCCCCCATGGCGCAAATAAGGGTACTGCCGAGAGTAATGGAGCCGGCGTAGATCAGCGAATTGCCAAACCAATGGAGGAAAATCCCATTCTGATAGGTAAACAGGCCGCTGAGGTTTTCAAAGAAATGGAGTGGGCTGGCGAACCACAAGCCAAACGTGGAGAAGATCTGACCATTGTCCTTGGTCATGGCGGCAACGATCCAGGAGGCGGGTAACAGGCAATAGAGCAGAAACGCTCCCAGCACCACGTTGCGCAGGACCGTCGGGACGGGAGACTTGTCGGCATGAACTCCGGCGGCCACTGGAGGAGGCGCCACGACGTTCCCTGGGGGCCCAGCGGGAACCGTCGCGTCTCCGGGTTCAGCTTGGGCAGAGGGTGGTTTGATGGCCATAAGATCGCAATGGCTATTTCGAACTGATGCGGCGCAAAAATGGTCCGCTGATGACAAAGATGAGCAGCGCTAACAGGATGGCCAAGGCTCCGGCATAGGAGTAGTTAGCGTCGCGCGCGGCGGTCAGGTAGAGATAAAGGTTAGGGGTGATATTGTCAGCCACGTAGCCGAGCGGACGCAGCACGAAAGCCTCGGTAAAGAGTTGTGAGGTGCCGATGACCGAGAAAATGAATAACAGTTTCATAGTGGGCATCAGCAACGGGATCTTGATCGAACGCACGATGTCCCACGGCGTGGCCCCATCCACTCGGGCGGCTTCGTAGAGCTCAGTGGGGATATTCTGCAAGGCCGCGAACAACGTGATCATATTGTAGCCTGTCCAGGTCCAGGTCACGATGTTGGCGATCGAGTAAAGCACCACGTTTGGCGATAAGAAATCGATTGAGCCGGCGTGAAAGGCGGCCAGAACTTGATTAAAGGGCGAGAGGTTGGGCGAATAGAGATAGCCCCAGATCAACGCCCCGATGGCCGACGGGATACCGTAAGGCATGAAGAAGGAGGTGCGGCAGATCTTCATGAAGACGCCACGCGATTCGGCCAGGAGCAGCGCCAGGATAATGGCCAATCCGAGCATCACGGGGACCTGCACGACCCCAAAAACAAACATGTTTTTGAGGCCGTTCAGGAAATCGCCGTCTTGCACCGCCCGAATATAGTTAGCTAAACCGCCAAACACTTCCTTGGCCGGCCCGATGCCAACCCGTTTTCGAATGAAGAGGCTCAGATAAATGGCATAGAAAACCGGCGTCAGGTAGAAGGCCACAAACACCGTCAGAAAAGGCGCGAGGAACAAAAAGGCGGTTTTGCGGTATTGGCGCATGGCCGGGGGGATCCTTCTTAAACGGCTTTTTTGGTCACTTGGCTATGACCTCGTAGCCGTCGCCCTTGGCGTTCTTCAAGGACTCGTTTTGCCAGGCGTCTAGAGCCTGTTTGGGCGTGGCCTTGCCGCCCAATAACGCTTCAATCTGTTTGTTGTAGTTGTCGTTTACAAAGGCGAACCAGGGACTCCAGGCAAAATCGGCATTAACGGCCTTTGACGCTTGGGAGTAAACGTCCGCCACGTTTTGCCCTCCGCAAAATTTGCTCGGATTCTTATCGGGTTGGTTCAAATCAGGCGAAGCGAGCCCGGCCAGAGCGGCGGGAAAGATCCCGTAGTTATTCCAGTTGCTCATCACGGGACCCTTGGCGGAGTTCAACCAAACGGAAAACAGGACTGCGGCTTTCAAGTGTTTCGATTGCTTTGGCACCACGTTGCAACTACCGCCCCAGTTGCCACTGTGGAAAGATTGATCCTTCGCCCACTGAGGCAGCGGGGCGACTTGCCAATCGCCGGAGGTCTTGTCATTCAACGAAGCCGCCAGCACACCCGGGCCCCACGCCGCCTCGATCGAACTGGCGATCTGACCCGAGCCGATGGCGCTATAGAATTCGGCGGTGAAGCCCGGGATGGTCGACACTAGCTTTTTTTTGATCAACCCATCCCAGTAGGTCAGCACCTTCTCGCAGGCGGGCTGGTTGAGCGATTGGACCCACGAATCGCCTTGGGTTTTGAATAGTTCCGCCCCATTGGCCCAAGCCATGCTGATGAACCACGGGGCATGGGTCGGAAAGAAGTTACAAAATTTAACTTTGCCGGCACTAGCCTGGGCCAGTTTTTCGGCCTGCTGAGTGAACTCATCCCAAGTCGCGGGCACGGTGAGCCCGTACTGATCGAAAACCTTTTTGTTGTAAAGCAAGGCCATTGGCCCAGTGTCTTGGGGAATGCCATAGACAGCTTTGCCGTCGGGTGAGACTTGGCCCCACGTCCAGGGGACAAAGAAATCCTTCAAATCGCCGCCACCATATTTGGAGAGATCTGCCAATCCGTCCGTCACGATGAAGGAGGGCAAGAACATGTATTCGATCTGCGCCACATCCGGTCCGCCGGAACCAGCCTTGAGCGCGGTCTGCAGCTTTTGGTACTCTGCCGGCCCGCCGCCGACATTATTGACGTGCACCTTGATGTCAGGGTAAGCCTGCTCGAAAAGTTTAGCGGCTTTGTCTAACCCGCCCACCCAAGACCAGACTTCCAGGGTAATCGGGCCGCTTTCGGCCGGAAACTTACTGTAATCAGGCTGTTTGAAGTTTTCCTGGGCGGTTGCTGAGCAAAGCGGCAAGCCGACCAAGGCACCGGCCAGTAAGGCCATGCTGGCTTGGCGGAAAGGAAAGAAGGGGGATGGCCAACGGGAGAGGATGAAGTGTCTCATAAAGGGGGAGAAAAAACTACCGATTGTGGGCGCTCACAAGGCAATACGAAAACGTAAACATAGCAAGCTTTTTTGTGACGACCTTTCATTTTTGTGAAGGTTCACATTTTTTTAATGAATGCACCCGTCAGCCGTTGTTAACTAGCACTGGTTTTTCATGGATCAGCCTTTACAGCCTCGTTCTCGTAGCGCGACGCTCAATGACGTCGGTGCCCTGAGCGGCGTTTCTTACCAAACCGTTTCCCGGGTCGTAAACGCCAGTCCACTGGTCGCCGAAAAGACCCGGGAGCGGGTTTTGAAAGCGATCGCGGAATTGGGATATCTGCCTAACCGAGCGGCGCGACGCCTGGCGACGAGGCGCTCCAGGGTCATCGGCATGGTCGGCAGCCACATCACTTACTACGGCCCGGCCCAAGTTATGTTGAGCGTTGAAGAAACGGCCAAACAGCACGGTTACAATCTGATGTTTGCCGGGGTTAAGAATGCCAGCAAAACTCAAGTGACGGCAGCGATTGACGACTTATTCGAGCATCAAGTGGACGGATTGGTGCTTGGGGTTCGCGTAGAGGGGGGATTAGAGGCGATTCGCAAACTCTGTCGCGGGATACCTTTTGTCGCCCTCGACCCCAGTAACGTCTCCAGATGTGCCCACGGTGATCGTCGATCAGCAATGCGGGACGCGCCTGGCTATCCAGCATTTGCTCGACTTGGGCCACCAGCAGATCGCCTGTATCGGCGGACCGCCAAGTTGGTCGGCCTCCAAAGAACGTCGAAGAGGTTGGGCCAAGGCTCTTAAGCACGCGGGCCTGGAACCCGGCCCTTATCTCGAAGGGGACTGGAGCGCTGCGAGCGGATTTGCCGCCACCGAGAAGATGCTGAAAGAGGCTTCGGAGCGGTTTACCGCAATTGTCGCGGCCAACGACCACATGGCGCTGGGTGTCCTCCGGGCCTTGCACGCGAAAGGTATTGAGGTCCCCCGGCAGATGTCCGTGGTCGGCTACGATGACCTTCCAGAGTCACGGTTTTTCGAGCCGCCTCTCACCACCGTTCGCCATGACTTCGCCCGCCAAGGCGAACGCTGTATGGAAGTGCTTTTGGGCATCATTAATCACCAAACATTCGAGCCGTCGCTTCAGGTCTTAAAACCCGAGTTCGTGATTCGTGAAAGCACGGCGGTGGCGAGGGGGTGATGCAGGGGGTGGGGAGCTTGGCGCAGGCGAACGCTGCGAAAATCCGCATGATTACTGCCGCCCCTTCAGAGCGGTTTCGCTCTGAGAGATAGAAAACCCAGGCTGAAGCCTGGTCTATGCCCTTTCATGGCCCTTCAGGCCGCAGGAAGTTCCATTCGGTCGCGCTAGTTTGTTATTGAGCATAAACGCCGTAGTCGGCAGCGATCCCCGCTCGAGGCTCGGCCTCCGGCCTGAAGAACCATTGAAGCATAGCCCAAGGCTTTAGCCCATAACGTGCTAGCTTAATCAAAGCCTCGCGTGGAGAACTGTATACTCAGGGGCGTTGATACCTGCCGATGCCTAATCGCTCGGGGCAGTCTTGACCTCGGAGCCGTAGTCTACAACCTAGATGCTCATCTTTTATGTGAATGGAGACTCGCTGCAATGGCCGTTTGGTTGGAAATCGATCGGTCATGGCCAGCAACAACGCCGAAAAGACAAAGGTGAGATGCAAAAGGAGCTGCCACATCACCGCGTATCGGGCACGGTCTGGTGGTGACTTCAATGAAGGTTTTGAGGAGATTGACCGAAGAGATCCCGATGAGGGCGGTGGCCAGTTTGACCTTTAGCACCCCGGCATTAACGTGGGAGAGCCACTCCGGCTGATCCGATGCCCTTCGAGATTCAGCCGGGAAACGAAGGTTTCGTAGCCTCCGACGATGACCATGACGACCAAATTGGCGATCATCACTACGTCAATCAAGCCCAGGACCGTCAACATAATGGTCGTTTCATCGATGGCCGCGGCTTTTTCTACCAGGTGCCAGAGTTCTTTGAGGAAAAGATAGACATAAACTCCTTGGGCCACGATCAAGCCGAGGTAGAGCGGGGCCTGGAGCCATCGGCTAAAGAAAATGAAATTGCCCAAAATCGCCAGCCATGGCGGGCGTGGTTTTACGGATTGATCGGGATCCATGGTTAGGAAGCGTTGAAAAGCCGCAGCTTCGACCGTCACGGCCGAGCAGCGAGGAACCTAATGAGCTTCAACTCTATGGTCAAGCGGCCGAAAACCCCTCCAGCCAAAATCTCTGCGCCTCTTACTGACCAGAGTGCATTCGGAATGTGAAGGCCAGGCGGAAAACGCTTTCTTAAAACCAGGATTTTAACCTCGGATAAAGATCGAGAAAACGGCGATAGGCGGCTCTCGTATTGTTCCGCGCGGTCCGGATTGGGGGCGGTGATCACGTCAAAAGAGGGTGCTAAACTGCGAAGGTCATCGTAACCCTTAAAGATACCGGCGCCGATTCCTCCGATCATGGCTGCTCCTACTCCAGCCCGTTCAGAGGCGTACGCGTCCTGTCCTTGAAAAAGAGGCCGCTGGATGACATCGGCCAGCATCTGGCGCCAGAGCGGGCTGCCAAGGCCGTTTCCTGAAGCAACAAGCCTGGGCAGACTGGCGCCGCAATCCTCCATCGCTTCGATGATCTGACGAAGAGCAAAAGCCACCCCCTCCAAAAGGGCTCTGGCCATATGTTCCGGGCCATGACGTAAAGCCAGACCGACAAAGCCGCCACGCGCTCGCGCATCCATGATCGGAGACCGTTCGCCTACGATGTACGGAAGGAACGTCAACCCTTCGCACCCTGGCACTACTTCGCCGGCAATTCGATCCAGTTCGGCGTAGGAAAAGCGCTCGGCTCCCAGGATAGCTCTGAACCACCTGTAGAGCCATTCCAGCGGAGAGCATGGCACCCAAAAGGTACCACCTGGCCCGAGGCGCATGGCAAAAGGTATGCAGCCGAAGTTTCGGATCAAGAAGCGGTTCGCTCAGCGGGGTGAAAACCTGTCCTCCGGTACCGATGGTGACTGAACCAAGAGGGGGGTCGATCAACCCGTTGGCGACGGCTTGGGCTGGCTGATCGGAGCTCCCGGCCGAGACCGGAATGCCAGGAGCCAGCCCCAGTTCCGCCGCGGCATCCTTGGTCAACTTTCCCACGAGGGCAATCGATTCATTGGCCATCGGGAAGATCGACCGGGGCAGTTTCAGCCGAGTAATCAGATCATCGGCCCAGGCCCGTCGCCCGACATCGAATATGCCGGTAGCAGAGGCGTCACTTTCGTCAGTCCCAAGCTCTCCGGTGATTTTTAACCGGATATAGTCCTTCGGCATCAACAAGGTCTGCGCCTGGTCCAGCAATTCCGGTTGGTGCCTTACCAGCCAGAACAATGTCGCGATCAGAAATCCGGCCGCCGGGGCGGTTCCACATTTTCTAAGATCCGGACCCAGAATCGATTGGATCTCTGGCAACAGATCAGCGCTCCGTTGGTCTGCCCAGATGATGGCTCTACCGAGGGCCTTCTTATCACGGCCGATCAGGACAAAGCCATGCATTTGACCGGAGAACCCGATCCCGGAAATTTCTGGGTGGCCGGCTTTTTCCATCGCCTGGCGCACGGCTAAGACGGTGGCTCGCCACCAATCTTCCGGTTCTTGTTCGGCGAATCCAACTGAGGGAGTAAGAATCGGATACTCGGCGGATCCGATGCCGCGGATGGATCCATCAAGCGAGAAAACCACGACCTTTACGCTGGAGGTCCCAAGGTCAATACCAAGAAGCGAACTCATTGTGTTGAAAGGGGGGAAACTGAGAAAGGAAATTCTGGAACGAAAGTATTAACCTCAGCCGGCACCGATTGCCCGGATTATTTTGGCGGCGAACAATTTTGCGGAGCTTTCGCCTGACGAAAACGATGATTTTCACGAGTTAGGCGCAAGATCGGTGACCGCTTGGTGGTGAACGGGGAAATTTACCGAATTCGCGATATAGCAAAGTTCATGGGCTCGCTCGTGCAGCGCCTCGGCTCGCTCGATCGATCCTCTGACGTGAACACGCGGATGAAGCGTCACCTGGACAAAACGTCCCGCCCCATCGCTGGACTCTTCCATTGTACCTTCGGCCCTATCTTCGTACGAGACGACCACCACTCCGGCGTCCGCGCAGAGATGAAGATACCAGAGCATGTGACAGGTCGAAAGCGACGCGACCAATAGCTCTTCCGGATTGTATCGAGCCGGATTTCCCCGGAATTTTGGATCGGCAGATCCGTCTATCGGAGGTTTACCGGCGACCTTTATCTCGTGATCCCGCAGGTAAGATCGATAATCAGAGGTACCGCTGCCGGTATTGCCGGTCCAGACGACGTTGACGGAATATTGGTGTTCCCGTTGCATGATTCAAAGCCTCAGAAGATCAAAGGATCATTAATTGGAATTATTGTCCAAGAACCATCTCTAACAGAAGATTCTACTTCGAGCGCTCTTCATATGCGATCATCCTTCTTTTTTCTCGCTCTGATTTGGTTAGGTTTTTCAGCCTCGGCAAATGCCGAGGACAACGCGCGGCTCC
Source organism: uncultured Verrucomicrobiae bacterium (assembly GCA_963808535.1). Lineage (GTDB taxonomy): Bacteria > Verrucomicrobiota > Verrucomicrobiia > Chthoniobacterales > JAFAMB01 > JAFAMB01. The sequence continues at coordinate 37,205 of CAWEGF010000019.1, forward strand.
AGATCGGCGGAGCGACAATTGATGTGACGATGGATCCTGCTCCGTCCGCCGAGTTTCGTAAACTCGTCCTCGATTGGATCGCCACCGCCGCACGGGCGGTAACGACCTATTACACCAAGTATCCGGTCCCGCACGTGGCGATTGCCGTTCATATCCAGGACGGAGAAGGCGTTCATTCAGGACGAACCTTTGGTTGGGAACATGCTCATATTTCGATCTCGGTAGGTCGTTTGACGACCGGAGCGGGCTTTGCGGACGACTGGACGATAACCCACGAAATGGTGCACCTGGCCTTTCCTTCGGTGCCCGAGAAACACCACTGGATCGAGGAAGGTTTGGCTACGTACGTTGAACCAATCGCCCGGGCGCGAGCAGGAGATCTGCTCCCCCAAAAGGTTTGGGGTGACATGTTTGACGCGATGGCCCAAGGCCTGCCGAAGTCTGGGGATCGCGGATTGGATTTCACCCACACCTGGGGCAGGACCTATTGGGGAGGCGCCTTGTTCTGTCTGCTGGCCGATATTGAAATCCGCAAACGCACCGGGAACCGGCTCGGGCTCGAGAACGCGATGCGCGGCATCCTGAAATCAGGTGGAAGCATCGAGGTTGAATGGCCGCTCGCACGCGCCCTGCAGGTCGCTGATCAAGCGGTCGGCGTACCGGTGCTGGAAGATCTCTACAACCAGATGAAAGCGACGCCGGTATCTCCCGATCTGCCAAAGCTCTGGAAAGACCTGGGCGTGAATCGTCAGGATGGAACCAGTTATTTTTGACGATTCCGCGCCCCTGGCCCCCATCCGCCGGGCGATCACGGGGAAGTGAGTGGTGGTGTCAGTGGTAGTGGTAGTCGGATCGAAGGGACACTCGGGCACAATATTGTCCTAATCTTCGAATCGTGCTCGTGTTCGATTTCCTGGTTGGGAGCAAAGGATAGCGTCGCTGGCTTCGTTCACGGCTGGTTCCCCGACAGCGCTTGGCCGATGATCGGCAGTCAGAGATCGATAACGAGCACGATAACGAGAACGATTCGGGGAGAGAAACGTTCCTGCTCAGTCAGCAAGGGACGACGATAAGGAGGATTCGGACGCCGCTCAACAAGACATCCTGTCCCGGAGGGACAAGCCGATCGTAGCCTGGCACGAAGTGCCTGGGAAAGCGTCCCTCGAAAGAACCGTCCCGTAGGTACGGTATGATAGGGTGCGGCTAACGAGAACGATTGGGGCGAAACACGTATCCGATGCCGGATGCACCAAGCTCGCTCGCGGTTTGTCGTAGCAATCTCCAAGCCGTACTCGTGTCGCTTACTCCTTCGTTCACGGTTGGTTCTCCGACAGCGCCCCGCTGTTGATTGATGGTTCAAAGCTCGATAACGAGAACGAGCACGATAACGAGCACGATTTGGGGGGAGAAGAACGCGCGCCTCTTCACTACCACTACCACTTACACTACCACTTCTTCTGTTCCCCTTTCAAAAAGAGCCGAGTTGTTGTAATAACAGACAAAATCCCGGGTATGAAGTGGATCTCCATTTTCACCTATTTGTTAACTCTCTCGCTGGCGCTGGCGGCGGAGAATGTCGATCATCTAATTACCGATGCTGAGCGATTGGAAAAAGAGGGTGATACCGATTCTGCGATCACCGTGCTAAAAAATGCGGATCGATTATCTCCGGAGAACGTGGAAGTGACCAAATTATTGGCGCGGCAGTACGTGCTCAAGGTCGATGATGCAACCGATCCGCCAGCGAAGAAAACCTACGCGGAGATGGCGCTCGACCTGGCTCAGAAGGCAGCCAACAAACTGCCGGATGATTCCGAGGCCCAAGTGGCCTTAGCGGCCGCCTACGGAAAACTCTGTGATCTGGTCGATGGCAAGACCAAAGTCGAATACTCCAAGCAGGTTTATGTCGATGCAACCAAAGCGTTGCGGTTGGATCCTGAGAGCGACTTCGGCCATCTGATCCTGGCTCAATGGAATTTCCAGATGGCTTTTTTGAACCCATTCCTGAAGGTTTTAGCCCAGATGATTTACGGACAATTTCCGACGGCGTCCAAAGAAGAAGCGATCTCTCAGTACCAAAAAGCGATCGAACTCGCACCGGAACGGATTAAAAATCGCCAGCCATGGCGGGCGTGGTTTTACGGATTGATCGGGATCCATGGTTAGGAACTGTTGAAAAGCCGCAGATTTGCCCGTCACGGCCGAGCAGCGAGGAACCTAATGAGCTTCAACTCTATGGTCAAGCGGCCGAAAACCCTCCAGCCAAAATCTCTGCGACTCTTACTGACCAGAGTCATTGGGATGCGAAGGCCAGGGGGAAACGCCTTCCTAAAACCAGGATTTTAACCTGGGGTAAAGATCGAGAAAACGGCGATAGGCGCTCTCGTACTGTTCCGCGCGGTCCGGATTGGGGGCGGTGATCACGTCAAAAGAGGGTGCTAAACTGCGAAGGTCGCCGTAACCCTTAAAGATACCGGCGCCGATTCCTCCGATCATGGCTGCTCCTACTCCAGCCCGTTCAGAGGCGTACGCGTCCTGTCCTTGAAAAAGAGGCCGCTGGATGACATCGGCCAGCATCTGGCGCCAGAGCGGGCTGCCAAGGCCATTTCCTGAAGCAACCAGCCTGGGCAGACTGGCGCCGCAATCCTCCATCGCTTCGATGATCTGACGAAGAGCAAAGGCCACCCCCTCCAAAAGGGCTCTGGCCATATGTTCCGGGCCATGACGTAAAGCCAGACCGACAAAGCCGCCACGCGCCCGCGCATCCATGATCGGAGACCGTTCGCCTACGATGTAAGGAAGGAACGTCAACCCTTCGCACCCTGGCACTACTTCGCCGGCAATTCGATCTAATTCGGCATAGGAAAAGCGCTCGGCTCCCAGAATAGCTCTGAACCACCTGAGAGCCATTCCAGCGGAGAGCATGGCACCCAAAAGGTACCACCTGGCCCGAGGCGCATGGCAAAAGGTATGGAGCCGAAGTTTCGGATCAAGAAGCGGCTCGCTCAGCGGGGTGAAAACCTGTCCTCCGGTACCGATGGTCACTGAACCAAGAGGGGGGTCGATCAACCCGTTGGCGACGGCTTGGGCTGGTTGATCGGAACTTCCGGCCGAGACCGGAATGCCAGGAGCCAGCCCAAGTTCCACCGCGGCAGCCTTGGTCAACTTTCCCACGAGTGCGATCGATTCATTGGCCATCGGGAAGATCGACCGCGGCAGTTTCAGGCGCGCAATCAGATCATCGGCCCAGACCCGTCGCCCGACGTCGAATATGCCGGTAGCAGAGGCGTCACTTTCGTCAGTCCCAAGCTCTCCGGTGATTTTTAACCGGAGATAGTCCTTCGGCATCAACAAGGTCTGCGCCTGGTCCAGCAATTCAGGTTGGTGCCTTACCAACCAGAATAATGTCGCGATTAGAAATCCGGCCGCCGGGGCGGTCCCACATTTTTTAAGATCCGGACCCAGAATCGACTGGATCTCTGGCAACAGATCAGCGCTCCGTTGGTCTGCCCAGATGATGGCTCTGCCGAGGGCCTGCTTATCACGGCCAATCAGCACAAAGCCATGCATTTGTCCGGAGAATCCGATCCCGGAAATTGCTGGGTGGCCAGCTTTTTCCATCGCCTGGCGCACGGCTAAGACGGTGGCTCGCCACCAATCTTCCGGTTCTTGTTCGGCGAATCCAACCGAGGGAGTAAGAATCGGATATTCGGCGGATCCGATGCCGCGGATGGTGCCGTCAAGCGAGAAAACGACGACCTTTACGCTGGAGGTCCCAAGGTCAATGCCAAGAAGCGAACTCATTGTGTTGAAAGGGGGGAAACTGACAAAAGAAATTTCTGGAACGAAAGTATTAACCTCAGCTGGCACCGATTGCCCGGATTATTTTGCGGCGAACAACTTTGGGGAGCTTTCAACCTGACGAAAAGGGGGCTTTTCACGAGTTAGGCGCAAGTTCGGTGACCGCTTGGTGGTGAACGGGAAAATTCACCGAATTCGCGATATAGCAAAGTTCATGGGCCCGCTCATGCAGCGCCTCGGCTCGCTCGACCGATCCTCTGACGTGAACACGCGGATGAAGCGTCACCTGGACAAAACGTCCGGCCCCATCGCTGGACTCTTCCATTGTACCTTCGGCCGTATCTTCGTACGAGACGACCACCACTCCGGCATCCGCGCAGAGATGAAGATACCAGAGCATGTGACAGGTCGAAAGCGACGCGACCAATAGCTCTTCCGGATTGTATCGAGCCGAATTTCCCCGGAATTTGGGATCGGCAGATCCGTCTATCGGAGGTTTACCGGCGACCTTTATCTCGTGATCCCGCAGGTAAGATCGATAATCAGAGGTACCGCTGCCGGTATTGCCGGTCCAGACGACGTTGACGGAATATTGGTGTTCCCGTTGCATAATTCAAAGCCTCATAAGATCAAAGGATCATTAATTGGAATTATTGTCCAAGAACCATCTCTAACAGAAGATTCTACTTCGAGCGCTCTTCATATGCGATCACCCTTCTTTTTTCTCGCTCTGATTTGGTTAGGTTTTTCAGCCTCGGCAAATGCCGAGGACAACGCGCGGTTTCAGATCGGCGGAGCGACAATTGATGTAACGATGGATCCTGCTCCGTCCGCCGAGTTTCGTAAACTCGTCCTCGATTGGATCGCCACCGCCGCACGGGCGGTCACGACCTATTACACCAAGTATCCCGTCCCGCACGTGGCGATTGCCGTTCATATCCAGGACGGAGAAGGCGTTCATTCAGGACGAACCTTTGGTTGGGAACATGCTCATATTTCGATCTCGGTAGGTCGTTTGACGACCGGAGCGGGCTTTGCGGACGACTGGACGATAACCCACGAAATGGTACACCTGGCCTTTCCTTCGGTGCCCGAGAAACACCACTGGATCGAGGAAGGTTTGGCTACGTACGTTGAACCAATCGCCCGGGTGCGCGCAGGAGATCTGCTCCCCCAAAAGGTTTGGGGTGACATGTTTGACGCGATGGCCCAAGGCCTGCCGAAGTCTGGGGATCGCGGATTGGATTTCACCCACACCTGGGGCAGGACCTATTGGGGAGGCGCCATGTTCTGTCTGCTGGCCGATATTGAAATCCGCAAACGCACCGGGAACCGGTTCGGGCTCGAGAACGCGATGCGCGGCATCCTAAAATCAGGTGGAAGCATCGAGGTTGAATGGCCGCTCGCACGCGCCCTGCAGATCGCTGATCAAGCGGTCGGCGTACCGGTGCTGGAAGATCTCTACAACCAGATGAAAGCGACGCCGGTATCTCCGGATCTGCCAAAACTCTGGAAAGACCTGGGCGTGAATCGTCAGGATGGAACAGTAATTTTTGACGATTCCGCGCCCCTGGCCCCCATCCGCCGGGCGATCACGGGGAAATGAGTGGTAGTGTCAGCGGTAGTGGTAGTCGGATCGAAGGGACACTCGGGCCAATATTAGGGTCCTAATCTATCGAATCGTCTCGTTCGTTTCCGAGCAACACTCAACAAGACATCACTGTCCGACAAGCCACGGTCAAAACTCGAGAACGATGGGGAGAAGAACGCGCGCCTCTGTCACTACCACTACCACTGACATCACCACTTCTTCTGTTCCCCTTTCAAAAAGAGCCGAGTTGTTGTAATAACAGACAAAATCCCGGGTATGAAGTGGATCTCCATTTTCACCTATTTGTTAACCCTCTCGCTGGCGCTGGCGGCGGAGAATGTCGATCATCTAATTACCGATGCTGAGCGATTGGAAAAAGAGGGTGATACCGATTCTGCGATCACCGTGCTAAAAAATGCGGATCGATTATCTCCGGAGAACGTTGAAGTGACCAAATTATTGGCGCGGCAGTACGTGCTCAAGGTCGATGATGCAACCGATCCGCCAGCCAAGAAAACCTACGCGGAAATGGCGCTCGACCTGGCTCAGAAGGCAGCCAACAAACTGCCGGATGATTCCGAGGCTCAAGTGGCCTTAGCGGCCGCCTACGGAAAACTCTGTGATCTGGTCGATGGCAAGACCAAAGTCGAATACTCCAAACAGGTTTATGTCGAAGCAACCAAAGCGTTGCGGTTGGATCCGGGGAGCGACTTCGGCCATCTGATCCTGGCTCAATGGAATTTCCAGATGGCTTTTTTGAACCCATTCCTGAAGGTTTTAGCCCAAATGATTTACGGACAATTTCCGGCGGCGTCCAAAAGAAGAAGCGATCTCCCAGTACCAAAAAGCGATCGAACTCGCACCGGAACGGATCGTTCATCACGCCGAATTTGCCAAGGCGCTGGATGTGATGGGAGATAAACAGGAGGCACGTCAGCAATGGGCTAAAGTGACAGAACTGAAACCGGTCTACGCCCAGGATAAGCGCTATCAGGCGATGGCTTTCAAAAGACTGCAAATCCGTTGAAAGCTGCTCGTCCTGACCTCGCACCGCAGGCGAAAACCGGATCGGGAGACCAGCCACCCCAAACAGCGGAAATAAGGTAAAACCTGAATGAAAACTGTAATGATCGTCGATGACCTTCCCGCCAATGTGGATGTGGTACTTGGTTTCCTGGCGGAGGCCGGCTATCGGGTGTTAGTTTCGGACGGAGGACATCGCGCCATGGAACAGCTGGCTCGAACTCTTCCTGATATCATTCTTCTCGATTTGATGATGCCCGGATTGGACGGGATCGAAACCTGCCGGCGGATCAAAGCGAACCAGGCATGGAGCCAAATCCCGGTGATCATGATGACGGCCGCTGATGAGTTAAGCAAAAAGCTGGCGGCCTTTAAAGCAGGGGCGGTCGATTTTGTTACCAAGCCGGTGCAACCGGAAGAAGTACAAGCCCGGGTCCAGACCCATCTACAGCTTCGGGAACTGCAAAAGTCTCTGGAAGAAAAGAATCAAGAATTGGCCGAAGAAATTGAATTGCGACTCGACGCCGAGAAGCAGTTGGAAACCTCTCTGGAACAGGCTCTCCTGACGGTCGATCCGCAAGGACACGTCTTGTTCGCGACCGGCCACGCGCGAATCCTGCTGAATACTTTTTTCGAGCAAGGCTCCGACAAAAAGCTTCCGGCTGAACTTCAAAGCTGGTTGAGCGGGCCAGACAGTCGACGCCCGATCGTCATCTCGCACAAAAAACGAGGCGAAATCGAAGTTGACCACTTTGCCCTTTCGAAGACCGGCAATGTCTCTCTGCTTCGGATGGAACATCGAAACGGAGACAATGGTCCAAAAGCTTTGTTGGCGCTCGGGATCACGGCGCGCGAAGCAGAGGTGCTTTATTGGATCAGCGAAGGCAAAACGAACCCGGAGATCGCGATCATCATCGACGCGTCTTTAAACACGGTAAAAAAACACGCCATCAATTTGTTTGCTAAGCTCGGCGTCGAGACGCGTACGGCGGCCGCGCGCCAAGCCCTCGGGGTATTGGCTCCGCAGTGAGTACCGCACGCCAAGGGGAGAGACCTGTCTTCTCCTTTTGCAAAGCTCCCCAATTCTTCGAGCTCCAGGAAGGGTTTTTCGAAGGAGAAAGCAGGTCCCAAGCGGCTGGTCAATTTTCGGGCTGTACGACTAATGGGGATGACCCGGAAATTGGATTTTGGTAGTTACCGTCACCGTGACCGACTTACCGGAGTCATCGTCCTTGCAGGGATCAGAATGAGGCGGCGAAACAGTCACGCAGACCGTCGGCTGATCAGGTGTTTTGCCCGGATCTTGGGGTTTACCTTCTTTACTTTCGGGATTTTCGTTGGCAGGCATAGAACTACAGATAGCAATTATAGGGCGTCCCGACAATCGTGAATCGTTGTAGAGGTATGCTCCGTTCGGGTGATATTCACTACCCAAGACCCAACTAATTTACGCCATGTTTCGCTCTCTAACTATGCTGGTGGCAATGGCCTTGCTGACAGCTGAGGGCTGCAACGGGCAGCTCTCTTCCGAACTCGGCCGGCCCTTGTACCAGTTTTTCAGCACCCGGGACTATGGCGGTGACAACCAGAACTGGAGCGCCATTCAGGATCCCGAAGGGATGCTGTTTTTCGGGAACAACAATTTCGTCCTGGATTATGATGGTCAGCGTTGGGATCACATCGCTGTCCCTGGTGGGTTCGCAATTCGCGGCCTGGCGGTTGACTCCACCGGAGCCATCTGGGTTGGAGGCGCCGGCAAGTTAGGCCATCTAATATCGGATCGAGGCCGTTACCAGTTTGTCCCGATAAAAGCTGATCCCCGGCTTCCATCCGCTCTCGGAGAGGTCCTGGATATCGTGCCCTGCGGGAACGCAGAGTATATCCGGACGGAAAAAATGCTCCTGGTGCATCAGCACGATTCCTGGGATGCCATCTCGTGGCCGCATGGGAACGGCTTGGATTACATCGTCTCGGCCACCACCAACCGGGTCTTTGTCCACGGCAAAGACGAGCCGCTCTACGAGGTGATCGACCGGAAATTGGTTCCTCTGGTGGACGATCCCCGCCTGCGTTCGACGGTGGTCTACCAGGTGATTGAACCGGTGTCCGGAACGCTGCTGTTGCTAACCAAGGAACACGGTATCTTCCGGCTTAAAGAAAATGCCATTGAACCTTTTCGCACCGAGATCGACCCGCTGTTAGCCCGGTACGCTATCCAATGGGCCTGCTTCCTTCCGGGTCCTTACCTCGCCATAGCGATCGATCAGCACGGGGTCGCTCTGCTGGATACCCAAGGGAAGCTCTGCAGCGTGCTGTTTCAAGAGAGCGGATTGCCAGATCCGAATATTCTCAATCTCGGGCCGGACCGCTCCGGCGGCTTGTGGGTCTGTGGTAACGTTGGTCTTACCCGGCTGGAGATAACGCCCGGGCTCAGCTTCTTTGACTCGCAGAACGGACTTCCGCGCTCGGCGGTTTCTAATCTAAAGCGTTTCCGTGGCCGTCTCTATGCCGCTACTTGGGACGGATTGTTCGAGCTGCAAAAGGCCCAGGCCGACACCTTACCCTCAAAATTCGTCAAGATTCCTGGTCCGACCACTCCGATTCCAGCATTGGCGGATATCGGCACCGAGCTGCTGGCCGGCGGGTGGAAGGGGCTTTTCACCTTTGACGGCACGGAGTTGAAGCAGCTTCCGATCGCGATCGATCGTATCTATTCCCTCAGGCCGTCCCGAAAGACACCGGGACGGATTTATGTCGCCTCCAATCAAGGTCTAGCCGCCATCGTTAAGAGTGGCGAACAATGGCGGATCGAGGATCTGGTCGGTGGGTTTGGCGGGCCGGTCACCGATGTCCTCGAAAGCAGTTCGGATGAACTCTTCGTCTCGACTTTAAACCGTGGATTTTTCCGAGTGAAGCTCCTATCTGGTTCTTCCCAGGTTTTCGATCCCGCCAACGTCATCGGCCTGACAAATGCCAAAGATGCACCGCAAATTAGTGAGACCGACGCCTTGACCCAATTGAACGGAGAGCCTGCTTTCATTTCGAAAGACGGAATTTCCCGATATGAAATCGCTGAAAACAGATTTGTCCCGATCAAGGCTTTGCAATCGCTGTTTACTGATTATTTTCCCACCAAAGCGATCGCTACGGCAGATGACGGACGTCTCTGGATCGCCCTGACGGCTCGCGATACGCCGGAAGGAAACGTTCCGAAAACCAGCATCGCGCAGGTTAATTCGGACGGTGGATTCACTTTACTGCCGGCTGCGATCACCAGGACCATCGGCGATCCGGCGGTGATCGAATCGGATCTCACCTCCGGCTCGCCGATCCTCTGGGTCGCCGGCACCTACGGGATCGCGCGGATCGATACCAGCGAAAAGTTAGGTCCGAAGCCGACTTTCAATCTCTTCCCAAGAGAAGCCAGTACAGTCTCCGGGACTTTTCTTCCTCTTCCGGCGCGCGGCGAAACGCTTACTATTCCATTTAGCCTGAGCGACATCCAAATACGATTTGCCAACGACCGATTCGACGGCGCTGCGCAGATTCACTATCGACTCAAGCTCGATGGATGGGACCGCAATTGGAACGCCCCGGTGGCTGATCCGGTGTGGCGCTCTGGTTCTTTGCATGAAGGCAGCTACACGCTACATGCCATCGCCGAAGATGAAGATGGGAAGAAAAGCCATGAAACGACCGTGGCGATAAAGATTTTGCCTCCTTGGTATCGAACCTGGTGGATGTACCTGGTCTATATTCTTCTGGGACTGATTTCCCTAATAGGCTTTGTCCGACTAAGATTCTGGCGGCTTCGGATGCGAGAAAAACAGCTCGTACAAATTGTCGCCGAGCGCACCAAGGCTCTGGAAGAAAGCCAGGCGCGGCTAGTGGACGCCAAGGAAGCGGCCGAGACGGCCAATCGCGCCAAAAGTGCGTTCCTAGCCAACGTGAGCCACGAACTGCGGACCCCGCTCAATTCGATTCTCGGTTATACCCAGCTCATGTTGCGCGATCATGATCAACCGGAGGAGAAACGTCGCCGCCTCACCACGGTACAGTCGAGTGGGGAGCATTTGCTCAACATGATCAACGAAATTCTCGACCTGGCTAAAGTTGAATCCGGGACCATCGTCATCAAACTGCAACCGGTGCAACTCAGGCCCTTGTTAAACGCGGTGGCGGACGAATTACAGCTACGCGCGAGTCAAAAGCGCCTGCGGTTTATTTACTCGGCGGATCAGTCGATTCAGGACTGGATTACCACTGATCCGGTTCGCCTTCGGCAGGTCCTCTATAATTTGATTGGGAACTCCATAAAATTTACCGAGAACGGTGAAGTGTCGCTGGCTGTTCACCGAGCCGCGGACCGGATCCGAATAGAAGTCAGAGATACAGGAAAAGGGATTCCCGCCGCTGATCTGCAACACCTGTTCAAAGCGTTCTACCAGGCTAGTAATAATGATCAGGCTAGCGGCGGGGTCGGACTGGGCCTGCATATCAGTCAACGGATCGTCCGTCTACTCGGCAGTGACCTCCGGGTTTCCAGCAAGGAAGGCGAGGGGAGTATCTTCTGGTTTGAACTTCCGGCCGGCGAACTCAAAGTAGCGCCGCCGACTTCTTCGCCGCAAAGAATAGTAGGCTTCGTCGGAGAAAAAAAGAGACTGCTGGTGGTCGACGATGATGTTTCCAATCGACTCTATATGCTGGAACTGCTGCGAGAAGTCGGTCTTAATCCCAAGGTCGCCTCCTCGGTCGAAGACGCGATGAGCCTGCTGCGATCCGAACGCTTCAATGCGGTATTGTCCGATATCCGGATGGCCGAAACCAACGGCATCACGTTCTGCCACGAAGTTAGAAAAGACCCGGAGCTAGCGTCCATGGTGATGATTGCCTCATCCGCTAGCGTTTACGTGGACGATCGGGAAACCGCGCTGGCGGCGGGATTTAACGGGTTTGTGCCAAAGCCGGTGAACGAATCGATCTTGTTCGGCCTTTTCGAAGAATTGCTCGGTTTGAAACCGGTCTATGGAACGGCTAACGGATCCCAAGCAGATTTCCAAGGCCCCGAAGAGGCTATCACCCGGCCTCTGAGCGAAGCGGTCCCGGGCGTCACGCAATTGAATGAACTCCTGGTACACGCAAAACTCGGTGATGTGATTGCTCTTCGATCAGCCATCCAGAAGCTATCGGCAGAGGACCGGAACCTAACCACCTTCTGCCGCCGAATTTCGATCCTGGCCGAAAAATATCAAATGTCCGCCGTCGAGAAGATTCTCGAGACAGCGAGGGAAAGGCCGCGTGCCGGCTACGACAAACGGACAGGATGAGTTGTTGTAGGGCAGGCTCTGTCCTGCCAGGACTACGCCCACAGACGGAAAGGGGCCCTTCCCATTCTGCAACTCCTGAACTCCTGCACTCGCCTTTCTCTCTCAAACCACCTTCAGCATCCCTCCATCCACGAAGTAGGTCGAACCGACGGAATAGCTTGCTCGTTTTGAACAGAGAAAAACGAAAAAGTTGGCCAGTTCCTCGGGGGATCCAAAGCGATCGATCGGCGCGTGCTCGCGGGCGACGGAAGCCAGGTAGCCTTCCCAATCACCTCCTTTATCGGCCGTCAGTTGTTTCGCCGTTTTGATCCAATCGGGAGTCAGGATCAAGCCGGGGTTGATGGTATTGACTCGAATGTTGTCTTTAACCACCTCGTTCGCTAGCGTCTTAGCGAACATCATCAGGGCCGCCTTGGTGGTGTTATAGATAGGCTCATACCAAAGGGGTTGAACCGCGCAAATGGACGCGTTGTGCAGGATCACGCCACCGCCTCGTTTACGCATCGATGGAACCAGGCCGCGGGCCAATCTCACCGCCGCCATCACATGGAGCTCCCAATAGTACTGCCATTTTTCGTCAGGGGCCTCCATGATCGTCTCGTTACTGCCAGTCCCAGCATTGTTGATCAGGATATCGGCGCCGCCGAATTCGCGTTCGGTTTGGGCCACCACCTCTTCTATGGCTTCGGCTTTGGCAACATCGACAGCTATGCCGAGCGATCGGACACCGAATTTCTTGGCCACTCGCGCCGACTCGGTCTGTACCCGGTCCGCCTGTCGCGCCACGATAACGACATGGACACCCTCAGCGGCCAGGCCTTCGGCAACAGCCAGCCCAATACCTACACTGCCGCCGGTGATGACGGCCACTTTATCTTTCAGTTCAAGATCCATAGAATTTGTACGGTTCGACCGCTCAGTGGCGGCTTCTTATTTTAGGGGAACAACGGTGATGGAAGGGCTTTAAAGGTTTTGCGATCGGAGCGACTATTTTTCGGAAGGCAGTCCAAAAGGCCTATTTCACGATAAGAATCTTGGTGCGGTCAATGGTGACCGCCACGGCGAGTATCAGGACCGTCCCGAAGACTATCTGTTGAGCAAAAATATCAACCCCCACGAAAGTCATGCCGACCCGGACAACGGAAATAATTAACGCTCCAATAACCGTTCTCCCGATCCCTCCAGCACCCCCGGTGATCGAAGTGCCTCCCACCACCACCGAAGCGATCGCCGGGAGCAACAGTTCGTTTGCTAAGGTGGGAGAACCGCTGCTCAGTCGGCCGGTGAGGAGGATCCCGGCCAAGGCCGCTAATCCAGCCGATAGGGAATAGGCAATGACCTTTTGGCGATTCACTTTTACGCCCGAGGCCCAGGTCGCAGCTTCTCCGGCGCCGATCGCGGTGCTGTAACGTCCAAAAGGAGTGTAACGTTGCAACCAGATTCCGACCACGGCGACGATGGCACCCACCACGATCACACTCGGGATTCCGAATGGCCGTCCAGTGATCCAGCTTAGATAAGCGCGCCCCGTCTCACCAATGGTGATCGAGCGTTCTTGCGAAAGTAGCAAGGCCGCTGCCGCGACCAATCCGCTGGTTGCCAGGGTCACGATAAAGGAAGGTATGCGCAGCCAAACGTGGACCACACCGCTAAATGCGCCGGTTATAAATCCCACTAAAAGGGTCGCCGGAAACGCCCAATAACCAATGTGCGATAAGGTGATCGCCACGATGACACTGCTTAACGACGCGACCGCCTGGATCGATAAATCAATTCCTCCTAGCATCACGACAAAAGTGATTCCTGCCGCGAGGATGAAAAGCGTCGCCGTGTCGGCCATGACGACTAACAGCGTATCGGCCGTTAAAAAACTCGGTCGCAGCGCGCCGATCAGGGTGACCAATCCCAGCAAAAGGATAATCGGGATCGCGGCACGGATGGAGCCGGCTGGCGCGCGTGATTTGCTAATCGTTTGCTGGGACGTCATCGCGCTTATACCATGTGTCGAATCAGATCGATTTGGGATGGTTTCTGGCCTGGAGTGGCGTCGAAACGGGCGGTGACCTGGCCATCGCGCATCACCAGAATGGAGTGACACAACCCGATGGTTTCTTCCAAGGTATCGGCGGTTAAAATAATCGCGACTCCTTCTCCTGAAAGATCCCGGATCAGCTCGTACACCTCCTCTTTGGCCCCGACGTCCAGACCCCGTGTCGGATGGTCGAAGATGAGAATGTGCGCTCGCGCGTTCATCCATTTGGCAAGCACTACTTTTTGCTGATTTCCTCCACTGAGATTCAAGCAGAGTGCCTCCACGGTCGGAGTGCGAATATGCAGTTTATCCACCCAGATTCTTCGCCAATTGGCGTTCTCGAGTCAGGCTGATGGCACCGGTGATTCGGCTGACCGGCAAGCTCGACAAAGTCATATTCACCGCAATCGGCAGGGACAAGACCAGGCCCTCGGTCCGCCGCTCGCGCGGGATGTAACCGACCCCATGGTCGGCAGCCTGAGACGGAACGGTCAAACGGACTTCCTGACCGTCGATCTGGAGGGTACCGCCGGTTTGAGGGACAAACCCAAACAGGGTCCGAGTGAGCTCCTCCCGCCCTGAACCGACTACTCCGGCAATGCCAAGAACTTCACCTTTACGGAGGACGAAATCGACATCCCGGTAGGCTCCGTTGACGGACAGGCCGCGGGCCTGCATCACGATTTCCTCCTTTGGCGGGAGTTGCCGCGACTCTCGATAGTATTCGGCGTGCCGGTCCCGGCCGACCATCATTTGGTGGAGTTGCGGTACGGTGGTAGAGCCGGCCTGCATATGCCCGACGACCCGCCCATCTTTCATGACGTAAATCCGATCGCTGAGTTCGAGAATTTCGTCGAGCCGGTGCGACACGAACACGAAACTAGCGCGTTGCTTGAGGGCTCGGACGCGGGCAAACAGAATATCGATATCGCGTTGTTCCAGGACCGAGGTTGGTTCGTCCAAAAGGATCACCAAGTGTCTTTCGGTGCGCTCCTCCAAGGCCAACGCCTTGGCGAGTTCAACCATCTGCCGGGCCGCGAAGCTGAGCTCCGAAGTCCGGATGCCAGGGTCGATGTCCACCTCAACCTTGTCGAGCTGCCGGCGAGCCGCGGCATTCAGGCGTCGACGATTGATCAATCCCAGCCGGGTAAACTCGGCTTCCTGCCCGAGATAAATATTCTCGCCGACGGTCAAGTTCAGGAGCAGCGACTGTTCCTGAAAAACGATCCCGATGCCGTTAAGATTGGCTTCCCGAGGGCTCCGCAGCGAGACCGGTGCCCCATCCAGTTTCAAAGAGCCGCGGTCCGGTGAATAGACACCGGCCAGAATTCGCATCAGCGTCGACTTGCCGGCCCCGTTCTCGCCGACCAGTCCGACCACTTCGTTAACGCCAATCTCCACACTGACGTCGTCTAGTGCCTGGACCCCGGCAAACCCTTTACTGACATGTTCGACGGCTAGCATTTATTTAACAATTTTTAAGCGAGTGCGATCCAGGGAAAGGGCCACTGCGACGATGATCAAGACCCCCTGCACCCCTTGCTGCAGATCTGGTGAGATGCCCAGCAGGACCATTCCGTTCCCCAAGACCGCCATGATCAGGACGCCGACCAGAGTATTAAGAACCCCACCTTCTCCGCCGGTGAGAGCAGTGCCACCCACCACTACTGCCGTAACAGTTGAGAATAGCCTTCCGCTGCCGATTAGGGCATTCCCTTGTCCCAGCTGCGCCGCGGCCAGCAGACCGCCCAGTCCAAACAATGTTCCGGCGATGGTGAAGACGATAATCTTCACTTGTCGGACGGGGATCCCAGAGAGAGCCGCCAAATCCTCCCCACCTCCGATGGCATAGATGTAGCGTCCAATCCTGGTCTGGCGTTCGATCACCCAAGTAATTCCGAGGGCACCCAAGGCGACCCAAACGGCGATCGGAAAGTTCAGGAATCGTTCGAGGGCAATACTTCGGATTCCCTGATCGAGAACGCGGACCGTCGAACCGCCAAGAACGAGGGTGGCTACTCCGACGCCGATAAACCACATGCCCAAGGTGACCATGAACGATGGGATCCGTAGGCCAACGTGAATGATCCCGTTCAAACAACCGATCGCCCCGCACGCTATAATCGCCAAGACGACACCGAACCATCCAAGATTAGAGGCGTTGCCGTTGTTACGGACCAGCAGGCTGATCAGCACCGCGCCAATGGCCAATACCCCCTCCACCGAGAGGTCAATACTGCCCAGCACGATGATGAAGGTCATCCCCAGCGCCAGGACCAGCGGGATGGCGGCAGAGTTCGCAATCCGAATCAGGTTGTTGAATTCAAAGAAACGCGGATTCAGGGTGCCGACCACCAACGACAACGCGATCAGCGCAAAGAACGGCGCGTAAGGTTTAAGCCGGCGCAAAGACCGCTTAGCACTCCTGTCGCGCCGTTCGGAAGATCTGATCTGCGGCGTACCCGAATCTGCGGATGGCTGACCGAACTGGGGTTCCACGCGCTCCTCAGCTCTGCCGAATCTGCCCCGTTACACGGCTCCACAAGTCATTGAAGTCAATCTTCGGTTCGGACTCAATGTGGCTCTTATAAAATTCGTCGGCGTTTTCCTTGGTGACCAACACGCCGGTACCGTAAAACTCGCGATGGTCCTTCGGCTCTTTGGCGGGATCGATTTTGCCGGTTTTCGCTGCGTAGGCGATGGAAAGACCCATACTACCCTGCCAGTAGGGATCCCAAGAAACGGTAGCCGCAAATTCTCCTGCCCGAACAGCTTCAATCGCTGTTTTAATTCCGTCGATTCCAGTGACGGGCACCTTACCGGCCAGTTTCTCTGCCCGCAACGCTTCCAGGGTACCAACCGCCATATCGTCGTTCGCCGCCCAGATCCCTTTGATATCGCCGCCGAACCGGGTTAACCAGGCACTGACGATGTTAAAAGCTTCCGTTGACTTCCAGTTGGCCACTTGAAAATCGAGCAGCTTCACATTCGGATTGGCCTTCAAGGCTTTCTCCAACCCGGTCTTGCGTTCGATGGCCGGCGTATTGGAGAGAATTCCTCCCAGCGCCACGATACCGCCCGACCCGCCGATCGCCTTAATCAGGGCATTCGCCGTGTCCTCTCCGTATTGGATTCCATCGAAGGCAATGTGGGCAACGTAGTTCGGGTTAAAATCCCACGGATGTAAATCGGCCGGTTTGTTCCATTGAGTGGTGACATACGCTCCCGCTTTGACGCACGCTTCAACGATCGGGCGGGCATCCGGACTGTCATTCGGATCGACATTCAACACCATGTTGCCACCGGTCTTGGCCAGAATCGCCCGAATGTCGGCGATCCCTTTTTCGCTATCTCCTTCCGTGACCAGAGTCACATACTCGGCGCCAATCGATTTCGCAAAGGCCTGCCCTCCCTGGTTCCAAGTCGCGTGATAGGGATTTGACAACGAGCGGATAGAATTGACCACCGTCGGTGTACCGGCCGCAAATACTCTGCGCGGCATGGCTGCCATGACCGCAGTCGCCCCGGCCAGGACGGCGGTGCGGCGAATGAAAGTTCGACGATGTATTGAATTACTAGGAATTTCTTTGTTCGGAGGGTTCATGTTCGTGGGTTTCGCTGATCTCAACTCTGGGGGGTGATGCCTAAGGGCAGGCGATTTGAAATGGAACGGTGAAGCTAACTAGTTTGTGGGCGGAACTCAACCATTCCCCATGATTTTTTGTCGGACCACGAGGAAGAGGAAAGAAAGGAAAGGAATGTCAGGCAGGTTTTCTCGGAATTGGCGCCCAGGATCCGGCTTTCGCAGCTAGAATTCTCGTGAAGCCTGTTTTCCAGACTTCCCAGCTGTGTCCCCCAGGTAAAGGAAAGATCCGGTCAGGCAAAACCAGGTTCTTTAGCCGTTGGATTCCGGGCAGTAGTCGATCGCTCTCTCCGTAGGCGAGCCAAATCTCGAGCCGACGGTCCTGATCGAGTGGCATCCGACCGAGGAAATTCCAGAGTTCTCTTTGAAACTCGGATTTCTTCAGTTCGGCGCCGGGTGCCGGTTGAGAAGCGGCCCAGAGGCCAGGCCCTCCGGCCGCATCGATTTCGGCAAACAGTTTCAAGTCGTCGCCGACGAAAGGCGCTAAAAGAAATAAGCCTCTGATTTGACCGGAGTAGCTCCTCTGATGGAAGAACGCCCCGAGACCGCCCATGGAAACGCCCAGGATCCAGATTTCGCGATATCCGCGCTCGCGGGCAGGCAGAATAATCTCGTGCTGCAACCGCTCGGCCACCGACCCGTCCAGATAATAACCAAGCGTGGCGTTAACTGCTACGCAGTCCAGGTCAGGGATACTTTTTCGCGCCAGGGTAATGAAACCACGACGAGCAAAATCCGATGCCCGATCTCGCCGCCCCGGCAAAAGGATCAACAGTCGTCCGCTGTGTTTACCTGGCTCGTGGAAATACCATTCGGTAACCAGCGGTTTCCGCGGATCGGGCTTTGGAATCCAAACCTCACGCTATCTTTCCAGGATCCAGACACTCACTCGGCGAACGGTCAGAGGAAGTGATGATCTCAGCGGTATTTAGAAAGTTCTAAATTTGCGGCCACAAGCCGAAATCGGGCCTTGGGGCACGATTCCGTTTTTTCCATTCTGTAACTCCTGCAACTCCTGAACTCCTGCAACTCCTCTCCCCTCAGTGCCGATTTCCGTTCGCGGCCGCCAGGCTCTGGCTTTTGAGGTAGGCTTTCCAGCCCCCAAACGTCGAAATGTTAATTGCGTCCTGGATCGCGGTTTCTTCACAAAGGAAACCTTTGACGGCGCGTCCATCACTTAAGTGAATCATTCCAATGGTGAGAGGTGAGGGAACCTCTTGCAGAAAATTCCCGAACTGGTTGACCGGAAGTTCCCAGATTTCCAGAGCGATGGAGACACCTTCCGCACCGATCCTGACCAACCCGGGCTTAGGCGGGGAGGTACCCGGGAGCGCAAACAATTGGTAGGAGGGAGCAGTTTTGGCGGCCCGAACAAATCGGGCGTCCCGATCTGTCAGCTGATAGTTCAAGGGTTCTCCGGTCAAGTGCGCTCCGACCACAGCGATCATCATTCGGTCGGATTTCGCACCCTTGGCAAAAACGGGGGTCTCAGGAAAAGGGAGGCGGGTGCCACCGAGTGCCGGTCGCAGAGAGAGCAAGTACGAGTCGGCGAGCGCGAGGAGAGCATGGTCGGAGAACGTTTGACCGACAAATGTAATTCCGAAAGGCAAGCCATCGGCGCGGAACCCCGCAGGAACGGCGACCGCGGCGAGATCCAGCAAGTTGAGGAAATTGGTAAAAAGCCCAAGTCGGCTATTCAGCGCAATGGGATCGCTCTCTATTTCGGCAATCCGATAGATATCGGGGGCCGTTGGCAACAGTAGGAAGTCGGCAACCTTCCAGGTATCGGAGGTTTCCTGGCGAAATCGCTCAAGGTCATACTGGCCGTTGAAGGCGTCGACGGCCGAATATTTCTCACCTCCCAAAATAATATCTCGGACGACGGGGTGAACCGCTTCCGAGTGCTCTTTGACGAATTGCCCGACCGCCGCGAAACGTTCGGAGACCCAAGGTCCTCCGTACAAAAGTTGAGCTGTCCTAAGAAACGGCTTTATATCAATCTCGATCAAGGTATGTCCGAGAGAGGTTAGTCGCTCTTCCGCTTGAGCGAACAGCGTGAGATAGCCACCTTCAACCTGCCCCAAATCTTGCGGGGCGGGGATACCAATACGATAAGTCGAAGCCGCCGTCTTACCGGGAGGCAAAGGCCGCGAATAAGGATCGTTTCGATCATATTCCGCGGCGATCGAAAGCACCGTTTCTGCGTCCTCGGCAGTCAAACAAAAGATTGAGACGCAATCAAGGGACCGGCAAGCCGGCACCACACCGTAGGTACTCAATATTCCTCGAGAGGGCTTTACGCCGACAATGTTGTTAAAGGCCGCTGGTACCCGCCCGGAGCCGGCAGTGTCAGTTCCAAGAGCAAAACTTACCAGTCCGGCAGCCACCGCCACGGCCGATCCTGAACTGGAACCACCTGAGATATACTCGGGCTGAAAGACATTGCGACAAGCTCCATATGGCGAGCGCACCCCAACGAGGCCAGTAGCAAACTGATCGAGGTTCGTTTTGCCAACTAAAATTCCTCCCGCCTTTTTCAACCTTTCCACGCTGGTCGCATCCTTCGCGGCCAGATAGGAAAAGGCTGGGCAACCGGCGGTCGTCGGGAGGTCCGCGGCGTCGATATTGTCCTTGATGGCGAATGGGATACCGAAAAGTGGATGGGATGCCGTCCCGTGCAGGGCCTCCGCGGCGGAAATCGCCTCCTCTTCCGGGACCAGATAGATCCAAACCGGATTGTCCGCCAGCGCCCGAATGCGTCGGTAAACTTCGCGGATCACGTCACCGGGCGTAAAAGTACCCGACCTGTAGTGCGCCTGGAGCGACCCAATATTCAACGAGACCTCAGATAAATCCTTCATGATTCGGCAAATCTCCGGAATGACTAAAACGTTCGAGTGTCCGCTTCCGTTAAAGCACGAAGCTTGCCCAGACGACGAACAATCCAGTCGCCGGCGCATTATTTTTGAGACGGGCCATTAAAGCATGGGCTCCCCCGCCACAGAAAAATAAACAAAAGAGCCCACACAGAGAACGAAAAGATTACTCTCGAAAAAAAGCTGGGGCTGGAGTAATTTGGTTTAAACCAGCGTCCCAGCCATGGCGATGTCGGTTTCTGTCCCGAAGGGGGGGGACCACATAGGCGCTAAAATAATGCGAGTGACTTCGATGAGCGATTGGGGATTCGTGCCGGGGGGACAGGCTGATCGTAGCCGGACGAGTGCCTGGGCCAGCGTCCCTCGAGGGAACAGCCCCGAGGATACGGTATGATTGGGCGGAACAGACTCCGCAGCACTTTCTCGTCGAAATGTGCGTCGGAATCTATTAGGAAGGCTGAATGCTGTGCTTGAAGGGGCGTTTTAGGATAATTTTCCATTTTGCTCAGGCGGGACCAGCGTTCAAATATCCTCCATCCAATCTATTTAGAATGGGTGCGCAAAGCTGGACGCATCATACCGTACCTTACGGACAGCTATCGGGGTGGCGTTGTCAGCGCTTGGTGCCTGGCTACGATCATGCTGTCCTCCGGGACGACAAAGAGTCCGCACCGAGGTTTTGATAAAGTTAGCGCTATATGGGAAAAAAAAAAAAAAAAAAAAAAAAAAAAAAAAAAAAAAAAAAAAAAAAAAAAAAAAAAAAAAAAGGGAGGGGACAGGTTAAATGTCGGCGGATTTTCTTTCTGCTTATATTTTTTTTTTTTTTTTTTTTTTGGGGGGGGGGGGGGGGGGGGGGGGGGGGGGGGGGGGAAAAATTAATCGGCCGCCGCCGCGAGGCGGAAGAAGGGCGCCGTATCACTAAGGCGCGTTATTCGAGACTATCGGCCAATGAGCCTTGGCGTTGGGAATGCCGGTTTCGTCGGCGAAAGTCGAACCGTTAGAAAAATTGTCGCGGAAATAAAACGGCGTTTTTCGTTTCGCCAATACGAGCGTTCTGATCCAGGGAGAAAGCGGCACCGGCAGAGAGTTGGTCTCTCGCGCCATCCATCACGGAAGCAGCCGCGCTCGAGCCCCCTTCATCCCGGTCAATTGCGTTGCTATCCCAGCAGAGCTCGCCGAGTCGATGTTGTTCGGCCACGTGCGCGGGGCCTTCACCGGCGCGACGAACGATCGGAAAGGATGGTTCGAACTGGCGAACCTCGGAACCTTGTTCCTGGACGAAATAGGAGACATGCCAATGTCGCTGCAGGGCAAGTTGCTAAGAGTTCTAGCGAGGACGGAGAAATCCTTTCGGTAAGAAGCGCTAAGCCCGTCAAAGTCGATGTCCGGGTGATCGCCGCCAGCAACGCTGATCTGCCGACAAAAATCTTAGATGGCAGCTTTCGTCAGGATCTTCTATTTTCGCCTGCGCCCGGTATGTCGGTCGAAACGCCGCCCCTCCGGGACCGGCTTCATAATCTCCCGCTCCTGGTCAGCCATTTTCTGCAACTCTTCGCCAACGAGATGGGCATGACTCGCGCCGTCCGTAACTCCTGAGGCGATGCAGCTCCTTGAGGCGTACACCTTTCCGGGAAATGTGCGGGGACTAAAGAACGTGATCGAGCGGGCACTGATCGAGAGCGGCGGCGAACCGATCTCGGCGGCATCACATCCATCTGCTGGAGACGATACCCCGACGTCAAACGACCACCCGACTGCCAGAGAGCCCGGGTTAAGAAACAATTCCATTGAACCTGGACGCCGCGGAACAAGTCTTGATCCAGCGGGCGTTGGTCCAGGCCGGCGGTAACGTCGCGGCGGCGGCGCGATTGCTGGGGGTGAATCGGAGCCGCATTTACCGTCGATTTCCAAACCAGCCTTAGCTCGAAAAACCGAGGGTAACAAATAAAGTGTTGCAGTTGTTGCACCGGGAACAGTTACAACATTGGAAGCTTCGGGGTTAACGTGGTGACCGGTTCCTGAAATGGTCTAATTTCGCCTTTAGGCACCCCATGGAGCGGTCCTGATCTGATGCTCATTTTGTGGCACGCGTGGTGCTAGAGCTCTCCACGGGATTTTGACGACTAACCAAGGGAACCCTCATGAACAGCCAGCGGACTATCAGTGTCGACGCCGAACCGTATGAGTATGAATTCGAGCCGGCTCATTGCGCGCTCCTGATCATCGACATGCAACGGGACTTTTTGGAGCCGGGCGGATTCGGCGAGATGCTGGGCAACGATGTTTCGCAACTTCGCCGGACCATCGAACCCAACCGGCAGCTGCTGGCCAGGTGGCGCGATGAAGGCCTGAAGGTGATTCACACCCGGGAAGGGCATCGAGCCGATTTATCCTGTCTCCCGCCGGCCAAGAAGGTCGCGGCCGGAGCAAGACTTCGATTGGCGATCCGGGACCGATGGGCCGCATCTTGATCAGAGGCGAGGCGGGACATGACATCATTCCCGAACTCTATCCGCTTCCAACCGAGCCGGTGATCGATAAACCTGGCAAGGGCGCGTTTTTCGCCACCGATTTGCATGCCATTTTGCAGAACCTCGGAGTCCAGAAACTAGTCGTCACCGGGGTCACGACGGAGGTCTGTGTCAATACCACGGTCCGCGAAGCTAACGATCGCGGCTACGACTGCCTGGTGCCGGAGGATTGCGTGGGATCTTACTTTCCGGAGTTCCAGGAGATGGCACTCAAAATGATCAAAGCGCAGGGTGGGATTTTCGGGTGGGTCTCAGACTCCTCCCGAATACTCGCTGCGCTCAGTTAGGATGGATAGCTAGCGACCACAGGAAAATGAGGATGATTGGAAAGAGAAGGTTATGAATAATACCAAGCCTGCCATTTGGGCGCCCGGAGATTGGAACGCTTTCTTCGGCTTCGGGACTAACATATTGGTCAACTTGCTCACCTTGAGCGGGTTGTTGCGTTTTGTCCTGAAAATGCCGGATCAACTGGTTTTCGGACGCATTCTTCCGGCCACCGGGATGATGCTTTTTCTCAGTACGCTGTACTACGCGTGGCTGGCTTACGGTTTAGCCAAAAAAACAGGCCGGACCGATGTTTGCGCCCTTCCTTCCGGGACCAGCGTCCCGCATATGTTTGTGGTCACGTTTGTCATCATGCTGCCGATTGCCGCAAAGACCGGTGATCCGGTCAAAGGTTGGGAAGCGGGCTTAACCTGGGTATTTATCCAGAGCTTCGTCCTGATGGCCGGCGGATTCATAGCGCCCCTGATCCGGAAGGTTACTCCGCGCGCGGCTCTTCTGGGCACGCTGGCGGGCGTCTCCATTGCCTTCATCTCGATGCGACCGGCGCAGGACATGTTCATGACCCCGCTGATCGGCTTCACCTGTTTTGCGATCATCCTCGCCAGCTGGTTTGGCGGAGTGCGGTACTTTGGCGGCATTCCAGCCGGGCTGGTGGCGATTGCTGTCGGATGCATCATCGCCTGGGGATCGACGCTGTTTGGAATGAACCTCGGCGGGATGAGCGCCGCTGGTTTTTCGCAGGCTTTTTCCAATTTCGGTTTTTCATTTCCGACCCCGGCGGTTGGACATGTGTTCGCCGGTTTCCAATTTATCGGGGTCATCCTGGTCACGGCCATTCCCTTCGGTATCTATGATCTGGTCGAAGCGATGGATAACGTGGAAAGCGCGGCTGTCGCTGGTGACAGCTTTCCCACCACCCGCGTTTTGACCGCGGACGGCATTGTTAG
The DNA here is from genome assembly GCA_963808535.1 of uncultured Verrucomicrobiae bacterium. Lineage (GTDB taxonomy): Bacteria > Verrucomicrobiota > Verrucomicrobiia > Chthoniobacterales > JAFAMB01 > JAFAMB01. The sequence continues at coordinate 61,264 of CAWEGF010000019.1, forward strand.
CTTGATCGGCTGTCTGATGGGAAACCCCTTCATCAACGCGGTCTACATCGGCCATCCAGGCTGGAAAGCGATGGGTGGACGGATAGGTTACTCTGCCGCGACCGGCATCATGGTGATTATCTTGTCTTGGTTCGGCATCATCTCCGTGATGATGGCGCTCATCCCGGTCGTCGCGATTTCTCCGATTCTGCTTTATATCGGTATGCTGATTGGGGCCCAGGCTTTTCAAGAAAATCCGAAATCGCATGCCCCGGCTATTATTCTCGCATTGACGCCACACTTGGCGGCCTGGGGCAAGCTCCAGATCGACAATTCGCTAGCCGCGGCCGGAACTAACGTCGCGGCCATCGGCTTGGATAAGCTGGCCCAGACTGGAGTTCTCTATCATGGCCTTGAGGTGCTCGGTGGCGGAGCGATTCTGGGGGGCTTGATTCTGGGCGCCATCGGCGTCTTCATCATCGAGCGAGAATTTATGAAAGCGGCCTATTTCTCTGCCGCGGGCGCCATTCTCACCTTCTTCGGATTCATTCACGGTGAGAAGATTGGTTTCGGACAAACCCCGGCCGTTTCGGTTAGTTATCTGGCCGTGGCAGCGGTGCTGGTCTACTGCGCGAAATTTGCCCTGGTCTCCGAAAGAACGGTGGAAGTGGAAGAGCACGGGGCGCTGGGACAAGTCACAGAATGATCAAGGTGAGCGAATATCGACCCCTTTTCTGAACGATAATCTCCGACCAGCTATTCGAACGAAACGAAATTCATGACGAAACGATTGTTAATATTTCTGGTGGCCGGCTTAGCGATAGCTGCAGCCAACGCGCCGGCTGCCGACGTGACGATAGGTTTTATTTATGTTGGTCCCAAAGACGATTATGGGTACAACCAGGCCCATGCCCTGGGGGCGGCCAGCGTGGCAAAATTGCCCGGCGTCAAAGTCCTGGAGGAAGCCAATGTCCCCGAGACCGTCGCGGTGCAAGAAACGATGCGGGACATGATCGTCCAGGACAACGCGACGGTGCTGTTTCCTACCTCCTTCGGCTACTACGATCCGCACATTCTGAAAGTGGCCAAGCAGTTCCCCAAGATTCAGTTCTTTCATTGTGGGGGCTTTTATATTCCGGGGAAGCACCCTGAGAATGTGGGAACCTATTTCGGCTATATAGATGAGGCGGAATATATCTCTGGAATCGTCGCCGGACTAACGAGCAAGAGTAGCAAGCTCGGGTTTGTGGCGGCTAAGCCGATCCCACAGGTGCTTCGGAATATCAATAGTTTCACGCTGGGCGCGCGAAGCGTTAACCCGAAGGCCACGGTGCAAGTCGTTTTTACCGGCGACTGGTCACTTCCCGTGAAGGAAGCTGAAGCGTCTAACAGCCTGATCAACCAGGGTGTCGACGTGCTGACCTGCCATGTAGACAGTCCGAAAGTGGTGATTCAAACGGCAGAAACCCGCGGAATCTTTAGCTGCGGATACCATGCCAGCCAGGCGCCCATCGCGCCGAAGGGCTATTTGACGGGCGCCGAGTGGGATTGGTCAAATGTCTACGGGATGTATGCCAAGGAAGTGCAGGAAGGAAAATCGTTGCAAGCCGGGACCATTCCACACGTTGTTCGGGGCGGACTGAAGGATGGATTTGTCAAGGTGTCCGACTACGGGCCAAGCGTGAGCGACAAGACCAAAGAGGTGGCGGAAGCTAGCAAGGCAAAATTCATGGACGGAACCATGGTCATTTACAAAGGCGAGATAAAAGACAACACCGGAAAAGTCGTCGTCCCGGCCGGGGTCGAGATGAAACAGAAAGATCCCGAGCTCGAGAAGATGAATTGGCTGGTCGAAGGCGTGCTCGGGAGCACCTCCAGCTAAGGGATGGAGTGGTGGAGATAGGAGACAGGAGACAGGAGACTGGAGACAGGAGTCGGAGTGATGGAGTGATGGAGTGATGGAGTGTTGGAGTGTTGGAGTGACGCGGAGTGATGGCTTTTGCCGCGATCTGCACCCCGAAGGGGTATGAGAACTTAGCCCAGGGTTTACCCTGGGTGTGGTGTTTTAGTGCGACGCGCCCTGAAGGGGCGCCAGAATCGAATTTGTCGGTGGCCAAGAATACCCAGCGCTGGCGTTTCCAGATACACCGCTTACGCCCATCCTCTCATCATTCCAACCGATGGACGTCGCTCCCTGAAAGGCTAATGGTGGAGAACAAGACCGCTTCGTTATTAGAACCGCTCGCCAGCAGCAGCTTTTCTGCGAAAAGAATTCGCTTCAGTTGGCGGAGTAAGTTGGAGTCCGTGGTCATTCCGACCGGGGCGATCCTGGTATCCCTGGTTGCTTTCGGGGCCTTCTGCGCGTTGGCCGGAGCCAATCCTTTTGCCGTATACGCCTCGATTTATAAAGCGGCCTTTGGCAGTTGGTATTCGTTCCAGAATACCTTGGTCCGGGCTGCCCCTTTGATGCTTTGTTCGCTCGCCACAGCCATTCCTTTCCATCTTGGATTGGTGATCATCGGGAATGAAGGAGCACTGGTCATTGGCGGACTTTGCGCCACCATGGCGGGGCTTCAAATGCCAACCGCCAGTCCGCTGGCCGTCCAGATCGTGATGGCCGTAGTCGGAATGATCGCCGGCGGTATCTGGATCGTTATCTCTGGCTCGTTGAAGCACTACCGCGGGGTCAACGAAACGATCAGCAGTCTCCTGATGAACTACATCGCCATCGCGATCTTGAACCAGGCAATTAATAGCTGGATCAGAGACCCGAGCAGTTTGAACAAGCCGGCCAGCTATCCAATTCCGGACGAACAGATGTTGCAGCCCATTGGCGACACCACGATCCATTGGGGACTAGTTTTCGGCTTGATCGCTTGTCTGCTGGCCTGGGTTTTGATCAATCAGACAACGCTGGGTTTCCAGATTCGCACCATTGGCGGCAACGTCCGAGCGGCTCAGATCGCTGGGATTCCGGTCGGCCGAATTACCTTGATTACCTGTTTCCTGGCGGGGGCGTGTCCGGGGCTGGCGGGCATGGTCGAAGTGGCGGCTATTCACGGACGCGCCAATGAGTCGTTGAATGCCTGGTACGGTTACAGTGGCATCCTGGTGGCCTTTCTAGCACGACACAACCCACTCGGATGCATCTTGATTTCCATATTACTGGGAGGTCTCCTGGCCAGCGGCGGCATATTACAGCGCGACCAACATTTACCGGACGCCGCCATCATGGTCTTTCAAGGATTGGTATTCCTGGTCATTCTCTTCAGCGAAAGTCTTTACGGAAAATGGAAAATCTTCCAGGAAAAGAACGCGTGAGAGTTAGTCCATGATCAGCAGCACCGCCAGTACAGGCATAGGTTGGTTAGCAGTTCCTCTCGCCATCCTGGCCGGGGCGTTTCGGGGTGGAACTCCTTTCCTTTTTGTCAGCCTCGGGGAGTGTCTGACGGAGAAAAGCGGCAAGATCAATCTAGGTCTCGAAGGGGTCTTGCTCTTTGGGGCGATGAGTGGGTACGCCACTTCGTATAAAACAGGATCCCCTTGGTTAGGAGTGTTAGCGGCAGCGATGGGAGGCGCTGCCCTGGGGTTAATTCATGCCTGGCTTACTCAGAAGCCGAAGGTGAATGACATTGCGGTCGGCATTGCGATGATCATCTTCGGCAGCGGAATTGCTTTTTTCTTCGGCAAGCCATTTATCCAACCGGTCGCCCCACAGTTGCCAACCATCAGGATTGGTTTGGGAGATCAGGTCCCCCCGCTCGACATCTGCCCCCTTTTTATTGTCGGCGTCGCTTTAGCCTTCGCGCTCCAATGGTTTTTTGGTGCGACCCGTTGGGGGATGTTTGTGCGGGCCGTGGGCGACAAAGCAGAGGCGGCCCGGGCCTTGGGGATTTCCGTCTGGCGAGTGCGAACAGCAAGTATCGTGGTCGGGAGCTCGATGGCTGGGATTGGCGGAGCCTATCTCTCGCTCTTCTATCCGGGCAGCTGGAACGAACGTGTCTCGAGCGGGCAGGGGATGATCGCGGTGGCATTGGTCATTTTCGCGCGCTGGAATCCGGTTCACTGCCTCTGGGCCTCATTACTTTTTGGGGGCGCCCAAGCCCTTGGACCGGCGCTCCAGTCCGTCGGGGTCACCAGCTATTACTATCTGTTTAATGCCTCTCCATTCATTCTCACGCTGGCTGTCATGATCTTGACATGCAGCAACAAGCGTAGTCTCTCTGGAGTTCCTGGCGCATTAACTGAGCGATCATGAAACAAACCTACGTCGAAGCTGATCCTTATCGTTGGCCTTACAACGGTGATTTGCGTCCCCAGAACACCCTTTTTCTGGTCATTGACATGCAAACCGACTTTTGCGGTGAAGGAGGTTATGTCGACAAGATGGGCTATGACCTGTCCCTGACCCGAGCCCCGATCCAGCCGATCCAAAAAGTTCTGACGGCCACTCGGGAACTTGGATTTCACATCATGCATACGCGTGAAGGGCACCGGCCCGATCTGGCGGATCTTCCAGAAAATAAACGCTGGCGCAGCAGACAATTTGGCGCTGGAATCGGTGATCCCGGGCCTTGCGGACGGATTCTCACCCGTGGGGAACCCGGCTGGGAGATCATTCCGGAACTTGCACCGTTAGAGGGCGAAGCGGTAATCGATAAACCTGGCAAAGGTTCTTTCTACGCGACAGACCTCGACATGCTTCTCCGTCGCAAGGGCATCGCCAACATTGTCCTCTCCGGCATTACGACAGACGTTTGTGTGCATACCACCATGCGAGAAGCCAATGATCGAGGTTATGAATGCCTTCTGCTTTCCGATTGCACCGGAGCAACGGACTTTGGAAATTATCTGGCGGCCCTGCAAATGATTAAGATGCAAGGCGGCGTCTTTGGCGCGGTCGCAGATTCCGGTTCTTTCCTGGCGGCAATTTCATGAAGGCCGGTCTTTCCGATCTTCAACCTCCGCGGCTTGAGCTGGTGAACATCACGAAGCGGTTCGGGGCGTTTGTCGCCAACGAACAAGTTTCCCTCAAACTGGAACCGGGAACTTTTCACGCTCTGCTGGGAGAAAATGGAGCAGGGAAAAGTACGCTGGTAAAATGCATCATGGGCTACCACCTGGCCGACGCCGGCGATGTTATCGTCGGTCAAAGCGTCCGTCAGATTCGCAGCCCTTACGATGCTCATAAACTGGGGATCGGCATGGTTTACCAGCATTTCACGGTCGTTCCGGCGATGACGGTAGCTGAAAATCTACTATTGGCGCGCCCCGATTTGCCTCATCTGATCAATTGGTCCGCCGAGCACAAAAAACTCAACGATTTCCTCGCGACGGCCCCGTTTAAAATCGATCTGAACGCCAACGTTTCCGACTTGGCGGCCGGTCAAAAACAAAAAGTCGAGATTCTGAAGCAGCTCTATCTTCAGAGCAAAATCTTGATTCTGGATGAGCCAACTTCGGTCCTGACGCCGGTCGAGGCGGACGAAGTGCTCGGAATGCTTCGCCGGATGGTGGCCGCCAAGGAACTGAGCGTGTTGATCATTACGCACAAGTTTCGAGAGGTGAAAGGCTATTGTGACGAAGTCACGGTTCTCCGGAAAGGAAAGGTGACCGGGCGAGGGAAGGTCAAAGATCTGACCACCTCGGAAATGGCAACCATGATGATCGGAGAACACCGCTCGGCCAAGACGGTTGAAAAGAGAGCGCAAGAGTTTGGCTTGCCGCTGCTCCAGATCAAAGGCCTGGAAGCGAATCGGGACAATGGGGTAAGAGCGGTCGTCGGGCTGGATCTATCGGTGCGCGCCGGAGAAATCGTCGGAGTGGCTGGAGTATCCGGCAACGGTCAGCGCGAATTGGTTGAGGTTCTGGGCGGGCAGCGGCGCGCCACGGGAGGCGAAATTCAAGTCGGGGGCGCCCGATTCCAGATGACTCGCCAGGAAATCCTGAAACATCACTTTTACGTGCTCCCGGAAGAACCTTTACGGAGTGCTTGCTCACCACAAATGAGCATTGCCGAGAACTTTGTCTTGCGAACCTTCGATCGTCCGCCGTTGGCTTGGAAACGATGGTGGCTTAACAAAAGCCGGATCCGGCAAAACGGCCGGGAATGGATCAGCAAGTTCAATGTCAAGACCCGGGATGAAACCACACCGATCTCCAATTTATCGGGTGGCAACGTTCAGCGGGCGGTTCTGGCGCGTGAGCTTGGCCCTGGGACGGCAAAGATTCTAGTGGTTGCCAATCCCTGCATGGGTCTCGACTTCGGGGCGGTGAGTTTCATTCATTCACAACTCCTGGAAGCCCGCAATCGGGAGGTAGCCATTTTGCTTTTGAGCGAGGACCTTGACGAGTTAGTTGCTCTTTCGGATCGGCTGGTAGTCATGGCCGCCGGTAAGATTGTCTACTCGGCGCCGATAGAAGAAATCGACCGGAAAATCATCGGAGAGAAGATGGCAAGCCATTGACCGGCCAGCCGTTCTTCGAGATCGATATTGATCTTGATATCCCGAGCAGCCACTATTTCCCGGGCCAATCTCATGACCTCACCACTGTTCTCCGGAGCCTTTCCCTTCCAATTAAATGACATTTTCCACTTGGCTGAGCACCAGGATGAGTTGGTATGGGAAGCTTACAAACAGGGGGTAGACATCTGCCGTCTTTATGGGGACGGCATTTCCGGACCGACGGCCGCTTTAGTTCGATACCGCGAGCATGGCGAGGTGCCACTGCATGAACATCCCGGTTACGAACATATTTTGATCCTCTCGGGCTCGCAACGGGATGAAAATGGAGTTTATGAAGCGGGCACCTTCCTGATTCATCCTCCGGGAACCAGGCACCAGGTTTACAGCGATGCCGGCTGCATCGTGCTGGCGATTTACGAAAAACCAGTGCAGTTCGTGGAGGGTTAGTAGCGGGAGGCGCGAAGGAGAGTAACCGATTCCGTCGCCTCTAACGTGAGCGGTCGGAAATCATAGGAGGACAGAGTGATAGCATAGGAGGCTAGTAGCTATGCTTTCAAGCCCGGGACTTGCCCCGAAGGGGCTATAGCCCTTAGCCCAGGGTTTTAACCCTGGGAATCGCCATCCAAGATGACGCGCCCTGAAAGGGCGCCAGAAAAAAAGCGGAGCATCCCACGCGACGATTCGACAAACATTGTGTGCGGGACCATACGCCGCGAGATCTTCCGCCCTTTCAGGGCGGATCGTGTGAGGGAGGGTTCCCCAGGGTTGAGACCCTGGGCTGAGGGCTATAGCCCCTCCGGGGCAAGTCCCGGGCTTGAAAGGAGCCGCAGTCTATAGCTTCCGAGTTCCACCCGACCTAACTGACAACTAACCACTAATACCACTGACACTGCCAACTTTCCCAACTACCCCAACGCCTCCTCAATCACCCGGCGCTCGGTCTCCGAAAAAGGCAGTCGCAGGGCTTGGGCGTGAGCCTCTGGCGACATTTTCTTCCAGGTCTTCCGCAATATTTCAATCATTTTGGCAGGCTCGGTTTTGGCGATCAGATCGGTCAACTGATACTGGAGAGTGACCAGGCAGAGGGCGTCTTCGAGGACTTGGCAATCCGGATCACGACCAAGAAGCTTTTTCAGATTCAAACTACTGACCCGACTGATGGTCTCCTCATCGTAGCCGACTTCACGAAGAATTTCTGCCGACTTACCAGCGTGGAACTGTTTCAGATCACTCCGCCAACGGAGATACCCGGCCCGGGTCATTTCGTAGGTGTGACGCGGAATCTTCCAACGACAAAGGTGCTGACTTCTGGCCGCCAAAAGGAGACTTTCTGAGGCATGGGGATCCAGACGAACGACCCAATCGGTCAGTCTTTTGGCGTAGAGCAATTCTTGAGGGTGAGAGACACCATCAACGAGGACCAGATTCGGATCCTGCCCATTGGCCTCATCGAAACTACGCCAAGCTTCAGAAAATCGAGGCCCGTATTTCGTGGATTCCGCTGAAAAACCTCGCTCCCGAGGTGAATCAGCAGAATCGTTCATAGTTTTCCAATCGGTGGGTTGCGGGTACGCAAACTGGCCGGCAGCTGGGAACTACCCATCAAGTAGGTGTCGATGCAACGGGCTACATCGCGGCCTTCGCCGATGGCCCAAACCACGATAGATTGGCCGCGGCTGGCGTCTCCCGCCGCAAAGACCCCGGGCAAATTGGTCATCATGCAGCCGTCTGTCTTGATGGTGTTACGAGCAGTCAGCTCGATCCCGGTGTCAGCGAACGGCGCTGACTCCGCGCCTTGGAAACCGATGGCCACCAGTACCAAATCGGCGGGAATCGTTAGTCCTTCCTCAATAACCTTCAGGGCGGTGCGGACCATACGACGATCCTTTTTTTCATAGGTCCACTCGACCCGGTCGAACATCAACTGGTCGACGGCGTTGTCGTTGTTGGTGTCCAGAAATCCGGTTACGTTAACGTTGAACTCCTCAATGCCGCCCTCTTCGATGGCGTAAGTTTCCCGATAAATCATCGGCCATTCCGGCCACGGGTTATCCCCCGGCCGTTCCTCGGATCCGCGAAGATTGATACTGATCTGCACGACCTGTTTAGCATGCTGCCGATGGGCGGTGGCGACGCAGTCCGCGCCGGTGTCACCGCCTCCGAGCACCACCACGTTTTTACCGTGGGCGTCGATCATCGCCTCGACCTTTTTCCCGGCCTGCCGCCGATTTTCTTTGGTCAGATAGTCCATCGCCCAATAAATCCCGTTCAGTTGTCGGCCAGGGACCGGGACCTCACGCGGTAGTTGGGCGCCAATCGACAGACAAACGGCGTCATATTTTTCCCTCAATTCCCGAAAGGGAACATTAATGCCGATATTCGCACCGGTGCGGAAAAGTACGCCTTCGCGCCCTAATTGATCGACCCGTCGCGCGACCTGGTATTTACCAAACTTGAAGTCCGGAATGCCATAAACCATTAGCCCGCCGATCTCATCGTCACGTTCAAAAACCGTTACTTCATGTCCTGCACGATTGAGCTGCTGAGCGGCCGCGAGTCCAGCCGGGCCACTTCCCACCACGGCCACGCGTTTACCGGTCCGGATTTTGGGCGGCTCCGGAGTTATCCAACCTTCTGCCCAACCACGGTCGACAATAGCTCGTTCGATGCTCTTGATCGCGACCGGATCATTGTTGTAGGCCAGAACGCACGCCGGTTCGCAGGGTGCCGGACAGGTGTACCCAGTGAATTCAGGGAAGTTGTTCGTGGCATGCAAACGGGCCAAGGCTCCAGACCAGTTTCCCCGGGAGACGAGATCGTTCCAGTCCGGTATGATGTTGCCGATTGGGCAACCACCCATACAGGTCGGCACGCCACAATCCATGCAGCGGGTGCCCTGTTCCCGAAGTTGCGTTTCGTCCCAGTCCTTGGCGTAAACCTCATAGTAGTCCTCAGTTCGAACTTCCGGGTCCCGGTAGGCGATCGGGTTACGAGCATATTTCAAAAAGCCGCTTGGATGATCGTCTGCCATGAAATATTAGATTTTTAGATTTGTCGGCACTCCGCGTTGCTAAGCTACTTTCCTTCTTTCAGCCCGGGCCGGGGGAGCGACGCGCACGTCTTTGCCTTGGGCGAGTTGACGCTCGACCACTTCGGCATAAGCGGCCGGAATGACTTTTAAGAATTTCGGAATGTGTTCTTTCCACCGGTCGAGAATCCGTTTGGCTTTTGAACTGTTGGTATAAATGACGTGATTGGCCAGCATCCGCTCTACCAGCTCAAGATCACGATCGTCTTTGAACTCATCGATCCGGACCATCGTCGGATTAAGCCGGGTATGGAAACTTTTGTCCTCGTCCAGAATAAAGACTTCACCGCCGCTCATCCCAGCTCCAAAATTTTTCCCAGTTCGCCCGAGAATTACGACCACCCCGCCGGTCATGTATTCGCATCCATGATCGCCGACTCCTTCGACGACGGCCATGGCACCGGAATTCCGCACCGCGAACCGTTCGCCGGCCATTCCGTTGAAATAGGCTTCGCCGCTGGTCGCGCCGTACAAAACGACATTCCCGACGATGATATTTTGGGAGGCCACAAAGGAAGCTTCTCGAGGTGTATCGACGGTGATCCTTCCACCAGATAGCCCTTTGCCGACGTAATCGTTGGCGGCGCCTTCCAGATGTAGGCTAATTCCCCGGGCGAGGAAGGCTCCGAAGCTCTGCCCGGCCGAACCAGTGAACCGAATCTGGATGGTGTCCGGCGGAAGACCGTTTGCTCCGTACCTCTTGGCGATCACCGAACTTAGCATCGTACCGGCCGTTCGGTCGGAGTTCCTGATTGGAACATCGATCAAAACCGATTCGCCACGCTCGATGGCCGGCGCGGCCAGTTCGATCAGAAGATGATCCAGTTTTTTATCCAGCTTGTGGTTCTGATCGCGGATTTTACGGGGAACATCGTGCGACGGTTGTTGGTAAAGAAGTTGCGAGAGATCGATCATCCCGTTTTTAGGATGGGAAATTTCGCGCGGCCGCAACTTATCAACCCGACCTATCATCTCGTCCATGGTGCGAAATCCAAGCTCGGCCATCAATTCTCGAACTTCGTGCGCCACGAAACGCATATAGTTGACCACATGCCCTGGCTTACCCGCAAACTTTGCCCGGAGCCGCGGATCTTGGGTTGCGATGCCCACCGAACAGGTATTGCAGTGACATTTACGCAGCATGATGCACCCCAAGGCCACGAGCGGAGCAGTGCCGAACCCGTATTCTTCCGCACCCAACAAGGCGGCTACTACGACGTCGCGCCCGGTTTTTAAACCGCCATCTGTGCGCACCCGGATTCGGGATCGGAGATTGTTGGCCAACAACACCTGTTGCGTCTCGGCCAAACCAAGCTCCCAAGGGGCTCCGGCGGTTTTGATGGAAGTTTTAATGGCTGCTCCAGTTCCCCCGGAATCACCGGCAATGAGCACGGCATCCGCGCGTGCTTTGGCTACGCCGGCGGCGATCGTTCCGACCCCCGCTTCGGAGACCAATTTCACGTGAATTTCCGCAGCCGGATTCGCGCACTTCAAGTCATGAATCAATTGGGCTAGATCTTCGATTGAGTAAATGTCGTGATGCGGCGGGGGAGAAATCAGCCCGACACCAGGCGTAGTAAAGCGGACCGCGGCAATTTCTTCACTTACCTTCGGACCCGGCAGTTCTCCGCCCTCACCGGGTTTCGCCCCTTGCGCCATTTTGATTTCGATCTGCTTGGCATGGACAAGGTAATTGATCGTCACGCCGAAACGTCCGCTGGCGACCTGCTTCATCGAACATTCCCGCTCGGTGCCAAAGCGTTCGACTTGCTCGCCTCCTTCCCCACTTCCGGCTTTACCACCGATTCGATTCATGGCGATGGCCAGCGCCTCGTGCGCCTCGGTGCTCAACGCGCCATGTGACATGGAGCCGGTCGAAAAACGCTTCCAGATCTCTTCAACGGCTTCTACTTCATTGATCGGGATGGACTCATGCTGATCGATATCGAAATCGAGGAGGCCGCGAATGGTCTGCAGCCGTTGATTCTGATCGTTCAAATAGTTGGCAAACTCGCGGTAGGCTTCATAATTCCCGGTCCGCACCGCAAACTGCAGTTGGCCGACCGTCGATGGATTCCATTGGTGCAACTCGCCATCCCGGCGCCAATAAAGGTCTCCTCCGGCGTCCAACGGAAGATTGCCGACGATCTTGTTACCAAATGCCAGTTCGTGCTGCTCGAACACTTCACGCTCCACCTGTTCTAGTCCGATCCCTTTCAGGTAGGCGCTGGTCCCGGTAAAATATTCTTCCACAAAATCGGGATTGAGCCCCACCGCCTGGAAACCTTGAGCACCTTTGTAACTCTCGAGGGTCGAGATTCCCATTTTGGACATCACCTTCAGGATGCCGCCCTCCAACGCCTTTTTGAACTTGCTCACCGCTTCCAGGACATCAGCGCTGAACCAATTCTCGCGACCCATCTGGACAATGCTTTGATAGGCTAACCAGGGGTAGATGGCGTCCGCGCCGTAGCCAATCAGCGTGCAAATATGGTGCACGGCACAGGGTTGAGCCGCTTCCAGAACCAGGGCGGCCCGGGTACGAAGCCCTTTCTTGATCAAATGATGATGCAGGGCCCCAACCGCTAAAAGGTTAGGTATCCCGACCCGATCCGGCCCGATATTGCGATCAGAAACAATTAAGATTTCGTACCCGTGTTTAATAGCATCGACGGCTCGTTTGCGAAGGTCCGCGATGGCCACCTCGAGTGGAGTCTCTTTCGCAAAGGTCCCGTCGATCACGTTTGATCTGAAATGGTCGAAATGTTTGATGGTCTCGAACTCTTGGAAAGTCAGGACCGGCGAATCGAGGAATAGCTGACGGCAATGCTCCGGCGTTTCTTCCAGAAGGTTCCGTTGGCGACCTATATGGCTTTCCAATGAAGTCACCAGGTCTTCTCGCAGATAGTCCAGCGGCGGATTCGAGACCTGAGCGAAGAGCTGAAGGAAATACTGAAACAGAGGCTTATGCCGGGTCGAAAGAATCGCCAAGGGTGTATCGTTGCCCATCGACCCGATCGGATCTTTGCCTTCTTCGGCCATCGGTTGAACCAGGCACCGCAGCGATTCTAAAGTGTAGCCGGACGCTCGTTGATAGGGTGTGGCATCCCCCAGTTCCTCAAACGGCGAACCCGCCTGCAAAATATCTTTTAGCCGGACGCGATTCTCGATCAGCCAGGCCGAAAAATTATGCGTCGTCAGTTCCTCAAAGATCTCTTGTTCCGGGACGATTCTCTTTTCGAGAGTGTCGGCCAGAAACATCTCGCCAGGTTTGAGCCTGCTTTGGAAAACGATCTCATCCGGAGGCGTGTCGAGCACTCCGGTCTCGCTCGCCATGATCACAATGTTCGATCGCGTGAGACAGTAGCGACAAGGGCGCAATCCATTGCGATCGAGGATGGCCGCCACCCTGTACCCGTCGGTCGCTGCGATCAGGGCAGGCCCATCCCACGGCTCGATGATCGTCGAAAAGTAGTCATAGAAGGCGCGCCGCTTGGGGTCCATCTGCTTATCTTTGTTCCAGGCTTCCGGGATTAGCATTCGGAGCGCATGGGGCAACCCGCGGCCGGATTCCAAGAGCAGTTCGAGCACGTTATCGAACGCTGCGGTATCGCTTTGCGAATCGCCGGTGATCGGCTTGAGCATCTCGATGTCATCCCCAAATCTCTCGCTGGCCAGGGCGGCTTCTCGCGTCCTCATGCGATTAAGATTTCCCCTCAGGGTGTTGATTTCGCCATTGTGCACCACCGTGCGATAAGGATGCGCCAGCTCCCAGGCGCCCAAGGTATTCGTCCCGAAGCGCGAATGCACCAGCACGATGGCACTTTTGATCCGGCTATTGGAGAGGTCGGGATAGTATAGCTGCAACTGCTTGCAGGTAAGCAGCCCCTTATAGACAATCTTCCGCCGATCGAGAGAACAGACGTAAAACAATTCCTGTCCGCAAATTCCGGATTTTTTGACGGCCTTCTCGATCAGGCGCCTCAAGACATAGAGGCGCGTATCAAGTTGCTCCGGCGTCAGCGGATCAATCGGTTCAATGAACATTTGCCGGACCGCCGGTTCAGACAGCAGCGCGGTTCTTCCTAGATCGGAATTGTCGGTTGGCACTTCACGCCAGTGGATCAGCCGGCAACTCGCTTCGCGGCAGACCGTGATGATCAACTTCTTCAAAGCGATCTGCTGCCATTGATCCTTCGGGACAAAGAGTTGCCCCACGCCATAGGAATCAAAGTCACCGAGGGTAGGGATCTCCGAATGAAAAAACTCGTGTGGTTTCTGCAGCAGCATTCCAGCGCCGTCGCCGGTCTTCTCTTCCGCACCACGCGCCCCGCGATGGTCGATGTTGCATAAGATGCGCAACCCGTCTTCGACTAGTTGATGGGTTTTCGTTCCGTTCAAGTCGATGAGCGCTCCGACCCCGCACGCGCCGCGCTTTGCGCCTATGGTAGGCAATCCAGATTCGATTTTCATACGCGAGGAAATCAACGGCAATGGGCTCGCTTTTGCAGATTACACATGGCTTTTTTGCAGCTTTATCGTGATCCAATAGCAATTGCTATTCCGAAATTTGCACGAACTGCGAATCAATGAAAGGGACGGGAAGGTTAGGCACCGGCTCCGGTTAAAATCCGCGCCCCGAAGGGGCATGAAAACTTAGCCTAGGGGTTGAATGGCACTAAGTTAAGGCGGTTTTGGGATGTTTTATTGCCCCGAGGGGGCTGAAGAATTTAGCCCAGGGTTAACCCTGGGAACCATCAAGCAAGTCGATTTGCCCTGAAGGGGCGAGAGATCCATAGTCGTTTGATTCTGCTCTTAACGCTTCGATCTGGAGCCCTTTCAGGGCTATTCGCAGGGGAGGTGTGGTTCCCAGGGTTAAAACCCTGGGCTGAATTCTCAAGCCCCTTCGGGGCGAAGGACCTTCCGGAACATTGCTTAACTTAGCGCCATTCAACCTTGGGCTAAGTTTTCAAGCCCCTTCGGGACGCAATCGCCGCCGTCCAAAATGGCCAAAATGCGCCGTCGCGCACAAAAGTGACCAAGTAACGTTTCCCGTCGGGGCGCCAAATCGCAAAAAACTCGAAATTCCTGATTTTTAAATCCAGACTCCGTTCCTCTGTGTCTTTGTGGTAAAATCATTCGCCTCCGTGCCCTCCTTCCTCCCTCGCGGCATCGGGCATGCTAACGACTTCACTGGCCGACCAACGAAGAATTTAAGAGCCCTAGCATTGAACCAATGACTGAGCGACCAACTATTCCAGACGCCAAGTTGATTCAATACATCAACTTGAAATTAGCCGCCCTGGGCTGCCCGACTTGCGACCTAGACGACAACTCCCAGTTCGAGGAGATGTCCGCCATGCTCGCGCACCAGCGCGAAATTAATCGTCTGCTCGCTAACTATCTGTGTCCCGCGGACAATCGTATCCAGACCTTTCTTTACGACTTTCTGCAGGACGCACCACTGGCCAAGTTACCGACCAGGACGTTTGTGCTCGATCGCTACGGTTTGGCGCGAGCCCTCTCTTTGCCTCCTTCCAAGAACAGCTTCACCTCCGACATCGTCAATTCTTATCGGGTCAGACAAGGCGTCCTGCACAATCCAAAAAGCGATCGTCGAACCACCGAAGGGATCTTCCATATCGCCGAGGGAGGTCTGGCCATACCCGAGGATAAAGTCAGCGTACCGAAAAGGGCAGCCGGGCGCTTGCTGCAGATGGCATTCGATCCACCGGGAAAATTGCTGCGATTGCCATTCACTTCCGCCCAGGAAAAGCAGGCAGAATGTTTCGTTTCATTGCTGCTGCGTCCGATCGTCAGCCCGGAGGTACCTGGATTCATGGCGGAAAAGTCGATGGAGATCCGGTTTTTGGCACCTGGAAGCCTGGTCAGCAATCTCGACTTCATTGAAAGTATCTTCGGAAACGCGGGCAACCCTTTCCTCCCAGAGAACGATGCCGGATTGGACTCCGAGCATTGGACCGGACACACTGGGTGCGTCATTCTCGCGCCGCACCTTATTAAGATAACCAAGAAAGAGCTTGGGTTGCCGCACGTTAAGGAGGCGACCGATCGCCAACGCCGCGATCGCATCTGTTGGCATGACGACCAGGAATTCTACAACGATGGGGTGGCTTTTAAAATGACCTGCCGCGACGAGACGGGCGTCATCGTTACGGTCATTGCCGACAATTACTTCGGCTATTGCAAAAAAGAGGTCAAAACCCAGATCAGTTTCTCAGCCAATCTCTTCGGACTCTGTGAGGAAGAACATGCCGGAGGGGCCTTGGTTTTTCCGCGCTATGATCTCGGTGAAGAGCTCAGCCCCGATCCACGGCTGCGCCCGTTGGAGCCCCGCTTCGAAGAAATCGCCGATCGGTACGGTGATTTGATGGACGTTCGTCCGGAAGGGTATGGTGTCGATAAGCGTTTTCCGGACATTTTGTACGTTCCTGAGAACGCCCGATTCGATTTACAACATCAGACCGTTCGCTGGTGGCGCGACGGAATTGAGAACACGATCAAACTCCTGCCTCACCAAACCTATCTGCGTCCGTCGGGTTACAAGGTCGAAATGATCAAGCCGGCCGGGGGGCGCGCCTGGAGACTCGTCGGAACCGTGGCGGAAGGGACCCTCTGTCACAAGCCGTCCACCGTCTCCGGCGGTGGAAAATCGGAAATATCCAAGCCGATCACGGACTCCATCATCCAGGGTCCCGTCTTTGTCTCAGATTTCAAAGAGGATTTTGATCGCGTCGAAGCTTTGATAAATCGGAGCTACGAGGGTCGTTTTCGTGATGGACGAAAAACCCCCTCCAGCCGGAATATTTTGAGCCCCGAACGTTCTCTTGGATCGGTGATCAAGCTGCTCACGCCGGCGCCCGATCTCTACAGCGACGAATACTCAAAATGGCTCGACTCGATTCCCCAATACCAACGGGAGCTCGTCTTCGTCGTAAAACGCTTTTACTCGCTCGAATGGCAGGAAAGATGGCGCGAACATTTTAGCGTAGATTTTATCAACGGGGTGCCCGGCCACGAACTCAAGTGCGATAATCGCCGACTGGTCACCAACTACCTGCGCGTTGGGTACGACGAGGATGGAGCCTGGCGAACATTTGGTTTGCGAAAAGATTATTATCCGGCTTCAAAACTCGCGGTTGAAGACGACATCACAGCCTCCATTACGGTCCCCCGTTCGTCATTGGAGAACCTCAATCCCGAGTATCAAAATCCCGCGTTTAAGTTTGTGAAAAATTGCGAGCAACGCCTTTTTCAGAGACCGGACGATGCCATCCACCCTGGATATGATAAGCAGACGGAAGGTGACTTTGCCAAATCCGGCAATTTTTTCTCCAACTACGAAGCCCTCACCGCGGCTGACGCCAGGGAATTGATCGAGGACACCATCGGGTTCGATAAATTTACGTCGCCCATGCAAAAGCTGATCCGCGAAGCTGCTCGGGCCGAGAACGGGGCTTATTTCGTTTCGACGGCTAATCCCCGGATCGTAGAGGGTAAACCGTCAAAGAACCCAAGGTATTTGCAGCTGCGGCCTGATTTGGTGCACCCGCGGGATGCGCACCTGGCGGAAATTGGCACTCGGCTGGTTCGCCGCCTTCCACTCACCAAGGCACTCCACCGGCCGGTTAACGCCATCCTTCCCGGCCGGCGTAACAATCCGCCCGAGGGTGATATCCGGCCCTTGGCGGTTTTCAATCCGATTCACTACCTGGAGTTGCCCGAGCTCTTCATGGAATTTATCTGTAGCGTGACTGGTAAGTCTCCTTCCACTACGGGAGCCGGCTCGGAAGGCGCGCTCACGAAAGGGCCTTTCAATGCCCTGCCACCGATCATCGATCTCAACGCTGCCCTGATCTCCTACCTTCTTACGGGCGACTCCGTTTTCGTGACCGCCACGGGTTATGTCGGCCCGCACTTCAGGGTCGATCACGATATCAGTCTGCTGGTCCCGGAAATCTGGTCCCGCATGTCGGTCGCTGAACGCGACCCACGATACTTGATTGCAGAAGGGTATCTCGAACGATGCGTCGACATTGAGCACCAGGGCCGCACGATCCCAGCAAGCCGGCTGGGCTACCGTATTACCATGCGGTTTGTCTTGGCGTTCTTCGGTCAGATGTTTAACCATCCCGCCGCTTTATTTACCGAAGAGATGCTGCGGCCCGAGCTCCAGGACCGCCAGATATTCGTGGACGGCCTCGACAATATTCTCTCCGCGCAAAAGCGGGTAGCTGAGCTTTATTTCAGCGATCGAAGCATTGATTTGGCCTGTCCTCCTTTGCGCGCCCTGCTGCACATTATGCTGGAGGATACGTTTGAAGGCAAAGGACTCAACCACCCCGAGATTCGTTCGTTATTCACCCGGGAAGCGATGCTGGCCAGCGACTGGTATGCGAAACGTCTCGAAGCCAGGCAAAGGGCCGATATCAAGCTTTGGGATCGCCATGTTCGCAGTCTGAGTGCGTTTAAAGCCAAGAGCAATTACGTGGAGGAAGCAGAACGTCTGGGCGTCTCAGAAAGGCTGGCCCAAGCCCAGAAGACTCTCGATACCGTAAAGACCGGCGATTACCCAAAACAGTTGCGCGGCACCATCGGGGTTCAGCCGTTGTAAGAGAGTTGTCAGTGGCAGTTATCAGTTGCCAGTGGCAGAGAGACCGCGGAGTGGGGAGGGGAGGAGGCAGAGGGAATATTTTACCACAGAGACACAGAGAGCACGGAGATTCGGATCTAAAAATTTGGGAATTCGACATTGGCGAGGCCGTGACGATTGGCTAACTGTGCGCCGAACGAAGATTAAATTTCCCAAGATCCGAAACTCTGTATTCTTTGATTGTGGTGAATCAAATTTCCAAGTGATCTCCAACTCCTTCCTTGCCACCTGTTACTGCATATGATTTCCAAAAAGCCTTTCGGACGCACTGGACATGAAAGCACTCGAGTTGTCTTCGGTGGGGCGAGCTTGTCTAAGGTCACTCAGGATGAAGCCGACCAGACGCTCGAGGTCCTCCTGCGATATGGCGTTAACCATCTTGACCTCGCGGCCGGCTATGGGGACGCAGAGTTGCGCGTTGCCCCGTGGCTGCAAAAATATCCCGACCGATTTTTTCTGGCCACCAAGACCGGCCTACGGACCTACGACGATGCCAAACGGCAGATTCATCATTCGCTCGAGCGTCTGGGCGTTGAGCGGGTGGATCTGATTCAACTGCACAGCTTGGCCGACCCGATCGAATGGGACACCGCGCTCAGCCCCAGGGGAGCTCTCGAAGCTTGCGTGGAGGCGCGGGAACAGGGGTTGGTGCGCTTTATCGGCGTCACCGGCCACGGTACCCAGATCGCAGCCACCCATCTTCGCAGCTTGGAGCGTTTCGACTTTGACTCCGTTTTGCTGCCGTACAGCTACATCATGATGCAGGACTCAAATTACGCCGCCAACTTTGAGAAAGTCGCCGAAGTGTGCGCCGAACGAAACGTTGCCATGCTGACCATCAAGTCGATCGCCCGCCGCCCTTGGTGGGGTCGTGAACGCACCCGAGCGACTTGGTATGAGCCTTTTCAGGAGCAAAGCGACATTGATCCAGCCGTTCATTGGGTACTGGCGCGGCCCGAGATTTTCTTGGCCAGTCCCGGAGATATTCACCTCATTCCTAAAGTGCTCGACGCCGCGAACCGATTTGACTCCCGTCCGAGCGAGGAGACGATGCGCGAGCAACGCTCCCGCCTCGAGATGCGGCCCCTTTTCGTTTAACGTTCAGCGTTCAACGTTCAGCGTTCAGCGTTAAGTTTCGGCCGTTCGATGTTTGCTAACGAATCTTGATTTCTTAGCTATTCTCTGATCACCGCTGAACGCTGAACGCTGAACGCCTCAGACGTTGGCTTCTAGTGCGGTGACAAACTCCTGGTGGGTCATCGGATGGGAGAACATCGGAAAATCATGTTCGAGAGCTCCGCTCTGCGCCGCTTCGCTCACCGTCGCCGCGCAGTCTTTAATGGTGATGACGTTATAACCCAGTTCGTACCCGGTGCGCATCGTCGATTCGACGCAGCAATTGGTTAAAAAGCCACCGAGGGCGATAGTGTCGATCTTCCGGCTGCGCAAAATGAAGTCCAGATTAGTGGTGGCGAAACCATCCAGGCCTCGCTTTCCTTCGACCACAATATCACCCGGTTGCGGCTTCAAAACGTCGACGATTTCCGCACCCCAACTTCCTTTCTCGAAAACCTGGCCATCCTTGCATCCTTTGAGTATTCCGTAAGGATCCCGACTCAGTTCATTGAAACCGGGAGCGAACTGGATCGGGACATAAACGATGGTCACCCCAGCCTTGCGCGCCTCGTTGACCATCTCGACGGTGTTCTCCAACATTTTGGTCGACTCCATGACCGGTTTTACGGCGTCATGCAGTTTGCCGCCGGGGCTGGTAAAATCGTTCTGGTATTCGATCAAGACTAAAGCGGTGGTATCTGGGCTCATAATGCGAGGTGTTTAAACGTGGGGGGATTGCTAGTGGGTGACGAAACTGAAAGTAGCCCTCGCACGCGGTTTGTCCACTCGGCCCCCCAAATCTTCTTCTGCGAACGAGCGCCGTTGAGCAATTGCGGCCCGAAGAAGGCACATCAGCAAGCCGGGACGGCTTGCCTAGATCGGGTCGGGTCACGACGATTGCGCGCCGTGACCCTCCCACACCACCGGACATGCGGTTTTCCGCATCCGGCGGTTGAACCCGGCAGTGGGGGTTAACCCACTGCGTCCTGCCAGGGTGAAGCCGCTAGCACTTCTTCCATGGTCACTTCATTCAGCACCTCTGCACTGTATCTCGCCTGGTGCGGGCTCGCTTCCCATCGCTCGGTTCCTTCAAGCAGGTCCACTGCTTTACTCTCCCCGTGCTGACCGGTCTCGGAAGTGTGCTCTTGGCTCGCTCCTGGACTGTTTCGGGAAGCTTCTCGCTCCGCTTTGCCAGAGTTCTTTCAGTTGGTCTGTCTCTTGGTTCTTCGGCCCTTCGCTCCGTCCGGCTTTCACCGGCTTTCTTCACTACTACGGCCTCTGCTGACTTCTGCCGAGCTCTCGCCCGGCAGATCTCCCCGAGTAAGGTGTCCAATGTTTCGACCCGTGTCGTCGGGCTCTACCTCTTGCGTCTTTCGGTGACGGTTGGATTTCGTATTCCCTAGCATACTCTTCGCCCGCAAGCGGCCTCACTGCCCGTTCGTGTTCCTACGATCGTGTCTTTGCTATGGCTTCTTTCAGCTCAGTGCCTCGCGGCCTGTGCCTTGCCTTTTCGCTACGGTTGTTATCACTGCTTCCGGTCAATTCCTTTCATTTGACTACATTGGGCCCATGTCGGGCACACTAGGTAAGGCGTCCCGCCTTACTTCTTCTGCTGCAGCGCCTCCGGAGCAGGTAACCCTGAAGTTTCCATGGCCCGTTGGCGAAGATCCTGGGCCGTCCACATCCGGAGAACTAGCTTGAGCGCATCCCCAGAGCAAGCCGGGACGGCTTGCCTACGTAAGTGAGGCGTCCCGCCTTACCCTCTTCGGCTGCACCGTCCTTGGCACACGATAAAACCCAATGCTCTGCGCTCTACGCCATTCGGCTTCGGGGCGCAGCATTGGCGGTCGCGAAGTCGATCGCCACCCACACGCGTCAGCGGGAGCGACCCGATCCGCTCAGTAGATTCCAGGAATCAAGCGTTTGGTCCGTTCAGCGTATCGCCGGTAGTTTTCTCCGAGGTTCCGCAGCAAAACTTTTTCCTCGACGGCTAAGCGAAGATAATAGGCCGTCAGCGAACAGCCGAGAATGATGAAGAATCCCAGCCAGTTGAAAGTCAGCAAGGCTATTCCAGTCAATGCCAGCATCGCTCCCGAGTAGGACGGATGTCGGACAAAACGATAGGGACCATCTTGAATAACGTGGTGACCTTGCTGAATACCGACATCGACCGTAAAAAATTTCCCTAAATGGACAATGGACCAGATCCGCAAGGCGGTTCCGGCTACGATCAGCAGGTCCGCTAAGAAGATTATTCCCAGGTTCTCAGGCCAGCTTAAGAAGGTTACATTGGGGGCCAACAGGAACCCAACCAGGCAACCCCCGGCAATGAGTATCCAGACTAGACGGAGGGTTCCCTGATCCCCCTTGGTCACCGCATCGCGCCCGCGCCTAGCGGCCAGCAAATAGATTTCAAACAGTAAATAGCCGCCGGTCAGCAGATGAGTAATCCAAGAAATCACAACGTTTTGGCTCCGAGCAATTCGCGCGCCATGAATTCCAGCGAAAGACGGCCATTCGCCGCTTTAACAGCCTTCAGGTTAACAAAGCTCTCTTTTTGCTGCTGAATGGAACCGAGTAAGCGCACTGGCAAATTGGATTGATCAACCGTCGGAGGCCTTACCACGCAGCTTGTCACGTCCTCAAGGATTATTGGTTTGGGTATCCCGTCCGTGTACCCCGCGGTTTGGGTGCGATAACTCTTCAGCCTTAGTGGGATCTTGCACACAGATCACGCTGTTGAGCAGGGGTTCCAGAGGGTCTGAACGATTAAAGCAGCCGGCCATCACGCCCGCCTCCTTGACCAGAATACGGCTGGCCGGGCTCCCATTCATTTGGAGCGGCAATCTCAAACTGTTCTATCGGAAATCTTATCTCGACTCCGTGTCGTGCCGAGAGGTAAGCGGCTTCGCAAATTTCAAGGGCATCCAGCGATGTTTGCGGCAAGGAATAATCTGGCGCCTCGTCAGCGATCATCGGGAGTAAATTCTCGAGGTGTCGTTGATGCAGGGAGGTCTTCGGCTCCTCCGGGGTGATCAGTATCCCCTCAGGATGCCGGGCGTTGGTCAAATGGTAGTCCGGCTCCCAACCCCAGAATTCAATTTGGCCGGCAGTTCCGATGATTCGAAAGGTCACTCCCTCTCGACGGCCATTGGAGCGGATGTTGTCGCCTGTCTGCATCACCACCCGTACCCCATTGGTCATCTGCAAGTAAGTCACCGCGACGGTTTCAACTTGCATCCCGTCTCGGAAAGTCCGCGTTGTTTTGTCACAGGCCGCCAGGACCGATTCGGCGGCCAATCGCCCATTCAGGTTCACGGCAAAATTCATCCAATGGATACCGGCGTTGATGATATCCCAGGCCGGCGATTGAATTTCGATCAGCTTGAGCTCCCCAATTTCACCATTTTTGGTGCGCTCAATGATCTCCAGCGAACAACGCTTTACCATCAGGCCATGCGGGATTGCGATGGGTAAACTTCTTCTTTTGACGGATTCCAAAATGCGGCGCCCGGAGGCCACGCAATGCCCGAGTGGCTTTTCGACCAGGATCGCTTTGAGCGGCAGCTTCAGCGCCTCGAGTGCGACTTCTTCGTGTGAGGGCGGATAGGTACTGACACACACCACATCCGTCGGACAGCTTCGAAACATTTCCCGAAAATCGCCGAAGAACTGCAGTCCCGGGTATTTCCTGCCCAGCTCCTCACCGACTTCCGGACGAAGATCCGCCAGAGCGACCAGCTCATAATGTTCGGAACAAGCTGCCGCCTCCAAGCTGAGACGTCCGCCAACACCGCCGCCCACCACGCTGACTGTATGTTTGTTCATTGAGCAGTTGTCCGGGGGCAGGTGTCAGTGTCAGTTGTCAGTGTCGGTTGTCAGTAGTCAGTGAAGAAAACCGAGTCTCTCGAATCCTCTGAAAAATCGTCCTCGTGGTCGTCCTTCATTCTCGTTCTTTTTAGTTCAATGCGGTCACCAGTCTTGCAGCACGAAAAATCAAAGAATGCGGCCTCTCGGTCCAAAAGTTCCTCTTTGTTCCTTTCCTTTCAATTCACTAATCGAACTGTTTAGTGTCTATTGGGCGGCAGATGCACTCTATGAAACGGGTCTTTACCGTCCTGACGTTCCTGTTCGTTTCTTTGATCACCTGGTCCCTCGGCTGTTTCAGCCAAGGATTGGAAAGTGATTCGATTCGGGGTCGACCCGAGTTATCCGCCTTTCGAATCGAAGGCGCCTGACGGTACCCTGGTCGGGTTCGACATTGATCTGGGAAAAGCCTTGTGCGCAAAGCTCAATGCCAAATGCGTTTGGGTAGAAAACGATTTTGATGGGATGATCCCCGCTCTGCAAGCGCGCAAGATCGACGCCATTTTATCCGATATGTCGGTCACGGAGAAAAGGCGCCAGCAGATTGATTTCACCGACAAGATCTCCGATTCACCGACGCGGATGGTCGCAAAAAGCGGTTCCAATCTCCAGCCGACGGCGGAATCGTTGCGGGGCAAAGCGATCGGAGTTGAACAGGGTACGATCCAGGAAACGTACGCCAAAACCTACTTTGAACCGAACGGAGTAAATGTCGTTTCATATCAGAACCAGGATCAGGTCTACGCTGATCTGAAATCAGGACGTCTGGACGCCGGTCTTCAAGATGAGGCACAGGCCAGCGCTGGTTTCCTGAAGACTGCGGAGGGCCAAGGATTCGCATTCTGCGGCCCAGTGATCAACGACACTAAGATCCTGGGGAGTGCTGCAGCGATCGGTCTTCGCAAGACTGATTCCGATTTAAAGAACGCCTTGAATAGTGCGCTCGCCGATTTGCTGAAAGACGGGACGTACCAGACGATCGCGAAAAAGTATTTTGATTTCAATATTTACGGCGACTGAAGAGCGAGAATTCAACCCAGATTCTTCAGATTATCGGATGGTTTCAGTCATCGGTAAAACCTGTGAGTTAAAAGGATCCGGAAATTAATCTAGATGCTTTTCGAAGGGTACGGGCGACTGCTCTGGAATGGTACGCTGGAGACGATCCAACTTTCATTGCTCTCGCTCCTCTTGGCCTTCATTATCGGCCTTTTGGGGGCGGCGGCTAAGTTATCGCGAAACCGCTGGCTAACATTTCCGGCGACCATCTACACAACTCTGATTCGCGGCGTGCCGGACCTGGTGTTGATGCTCCTGCTCTATTACAGCTTTCAGGATTGTTTAAACCGCCTCACCGACTCTCTTAATCTTCCACAATTTGATATCGATCCATTCGTAGCCGGAATCTGTGTTCTCGGATTTATATACGGGGCCTATTTCACCGAGACTTTTCGCGGCGGGGTGCTCGCCGTACCGAAAGGACAACTGGAAGCCGCAGCCGCTTTTGGGCTCACTGGTTGGCAAAGTTTCCGGCGCATTCTTTTCCCGCAAATGATGCGTTTCGCTTTGCCCGGGATAAGCAATAATTGGCAGGTCATCCTGAAAGCGACCGCGTTGGTTTCCATTATCGGCCTACACGAAATTGTCCGAGCCGCTCAGGATGCCATCACCGGAACCAGTTCAAAAGGCGCCTATCACGCTTTCTTCTTTTTATCCGTGGCCGGCCTGATCTACCTGGTGCTCACCACCCTTTCGAACCTGGTGTTCCTGACCTTGGAAAAACGCTATTCCCTCGGCGTCCGAAAACCAGAGTTATGATCGAGTTGATGAAACATTACTGGCAACCTTATCTTTACGGGTCGCTGACCCGTCCGACCGGGCTGGCCATCACTCTCTGGCTGACGGTCGCTTCCCTCGGTCTAGGATTCGTGATGGCGGTGCCGCTCGCGATCGCCAAAGCTTCAACGAATCGGTGGCTTTCCTTTCCCGTTTCCTTTTTTACCTATGTCATCCGGGGAACACCGTTATACATCCAACTGTTGCTCTTATATACGGGGGTCTACAGTCTCGATGCTGTCCGCTCCACGCCGTATCTGAGCAGTTTTTTCAAGGATGCGTTCAACTGCACGATCCTAGCCTTTACTTTGAACACTGCCGCCTACACGACCGAGATTTTTTCCGGGGCGATCAAAGCGACTCCGCGAGGCGAAAGTGAGATCGTCGTCGTGGTCGTCCTTCGTTCTCGTCTTTTCAGTTCCGTGCGGTCACCAATGTCGATGGCCAGTCTTCCAGCATAAAAGTCAAAGAATGCAGCCTCTCGTCCCAAAAGTTCCTCTTTGTTCCTTTCCTTTCAATTCACTAATCGGATTGTTTAGTGTCTATTGGGCGGCAGATGCACTCTATGAAACGGGTCTTTACCGTCCTGACGTTCCTGTTCGTTTCTTTGATCACCTGGTCTCCTGGTGTTTCAGCCAAGGATTGGAAAGTGATTCGATTCGGGGTCGACCCGAGTTATCCGCCTTTCGAATCGAAGGCGCCTGACGGTACCCTGGTCGGGTTCGACATCGATCTGGGAAAAGCGTTGTGCGCAAAACTTAATGCCAAATGCGTTTGGGTAGAAAACGATTTTGATGGAATGATCCCCGCGCTGCAAGCGCGCAAGATCGACGCCATTTTATCCGATATGTCGGTCACGGATAAAAGGCGCCAGCAAATTGATTTCACCGACAAGATCTCCGATTCACCGACGCGGATGGTCGCAAAAAGCGGTTCCAATCTCCAGCCGACGGCGGAATCGTTGCGGGGCAAAGCGATTGGAGTTGAACAGGGTACGATCCAGGAAACGTATGCCAAAACCTACTTTGAATCGAACGGAGTAAATGTCGTTTCCTACCAAAACCAGGATCAGGTCTACGCTGATCTCAAATCAGGACGCCTGGACGCCGGTCTTCAAGATGAAGCACAGGCCAGCGCCGGTTTCCTGAAGACTACAGAGGGCCAAGGATTCGCATTCTGCGGCCCGGTGATCAACGACACTAAGATCCTGGGCAGTGCTGCAGCGATCGGTCTCCGCAAGACCGATTCCGATTTAAAGAACGCCTTGAATAGTGCGCTCGCCGATTTGCTGAAAGATGGGACGTACCAGACGATCGCGAAAAAGTATTTTGATTTCAATATTTACGGCGACTGAAGAGCAAGAATTTAACCAGATTCCTCAGATTATCGGATGGTTTCAGTCATCGGTAAAACCTGTGAGTTAAAAGGATCCGGAAATTAATCTAGATGCTTTTCGAAGGGTACGGGCGACTGCTTTGGAATGGGACGCTGGAGACGATCCAACTTTCATTGCTCTCGCTCCTCTTGGCCTTCATCATCGGCCTTTTAGGGGCGGCGGCTAAGTTATCCCGGAACCGCTGGCTAACATTTCCGGCGACCATCTACACGACTCTGATTCGCGGCGTGCCGGACCTGGTGTTGATGCTCCTGCTCTATTACAGCTTTCAGGATTGTTTAAACCGCCTCACTGACTCTCTTAGTCTTCCACAATTCGATATTGATCCTTTCATAGCGGGAATCTGTGTTCTCGGATTTATATACGGGGCCTATTTCACCGAGACTTTTCGCGGCGGCGTGCTCGCCGTGCCGAAAGGACAACTGGAAGCCGCGGCCGCTTTTGGGCTCACCGGTTGGCAAAGTTTCCGGCGCATTCTTTTCCCGCAAATGATGCGTTTCGCTTTGCCCGGGATAAGCAATAATTGGCAGGTCATCCTGAAAGCGACCGCGTTGGTTTCCATTATCGGCTTACACGAAATTGTCCGAGCCGCTCAGGATGCCATCACCGGAACCAGCTCCAAAGGCGCTTATCACGCTTTCTTCTTTTTATCCGTGGCCGGCCTGATCTACCTGGCGCTCACCACCCTCTCGAATCTGGTGTTCCTGATCTTGGAAAAACGCTATTCCCTCGGCGTCCGAAAACCAGAGTTATGATCGAGTTGATAAAACAATACTGGCAACCTTATCTTTATGGGACGCTAACCCGTCCGACCGGGCTGGCCATCACTCTCTGGTTGACGGTCGCTTCCCTGGGTCTGGGATTCGTGATGGCGGTGCCGCTCGCGATCGCCAAAGCTTCATCGAATCGGTGGCTTTCCTTTCCCGTTTCCTTTTTTACCTATGTCATCCGGGGCACACCGTTATACATCCAACTGTTGCTCTTATATACCGGCGTCTACAGTCTCGATGCTGTCCGCTCCACGCCATATCTGAGCAACTTTTTCAAGGATGCCTTCAACTGCACGATCCTGGCCTTCACTTTGAACACTGCCGCCTACACGACCGAGATTTTTTCCGGGGCGATCAAAGCGACTCCGCGAGGCGAAC
>CAWEGF010000020.1:0-184456 GCA_963808535.1 uncultured Verrucomicrobiae bacterium
CGTACCTCGATGGTCGAATGCCTTTTGTCGCGGAGGGACAGGCCTTGGTTAGGCTCTGCATATGGACCGAGGGCCTGCCCCGCAGGGGTTACAGAACTCAGCCCAGGGTTTCTACCCTGGGAACCCTCAATAATAAACGGTGCGACCTGGAGGGCCGAGAGGTGCGGGTACCAGATGAACCTCGCACCTATGGCCGTGCAAAATCAGAGTGCGCACGTGGGACGTGGTACAAATTGGACCATCGGACCCCGTTTCCGCATTGTTGGGACGTTCGATCTGGCGCCCCCGCCGCGAAGACGCCCTGGCCCAATGTAAGATAGGCTTCCAGCCTGTCTCTCCGAACCACGGGACGAAATGACGAACCATCGAGAATCCGATCTTTCGCCATAAGTATTGCAGACAATTTATCCAACAAAGAGGACGACCTTGTCCCGGGAAGGGATCGTCCTGTGGACCCGGAGACAGGCTGGAAGCCTATCCTACATTGCTTTCGGAGTGTCGAGCGATGACCCAAGGCCGTCCTGGCGTTACTCCCGACACTATCCACATCAAACTGCCGTCAAATGTCCGAACTGCAGAGCCTTTCGGGGCCCAAACAAAGGCCTCAGTCCAAGCATTGTGACCGACAGCCCTTTTGGGAGCGCTTCCGGTCATTTCAGAGATATTGGTCGTCAAACCGCATTCATGCCACTTCAGAAACCTCCCGGTACGGGTGCGCGGCGCCGGCCAAAAAATAAGTTGACCTGCCAGACGGTATCCCCTAACCTTCCACCTACATTCCATCAAGAGTGGCGGAGGGACTGGCCCTACGATGCCACGGCAACCGGTTTCGAGAAATGCGGAACGACCAGGTGCCAATTCCAGGTCCGAAGAATTTTCGGGCAAAGATGGAGAGAGCGTAGACCTAGTAAATCTCGCGACTCTTGGTGGGGATGAACCAACATTTAGTCATCCGCCTTCATTTATGGATAAACGTCCGTTTTTTTCGCACCTTCGTTGTCGGGAGTGTGGTCGACACTACCCCAAAGAAGCTGTTCACGTCTGCGAATTCGATTTTGGCCCCCTTGAAGCGGCTTACGATTATGATGCGATTCGCGAGTCGTTAACCCGCGAAAAGATTCTTTCACGCCCTCATTCGATGTGGCGTTATCGCGAACTTCTCCCGATCGAACATGAGCCGACGGTCGGCCTGCAGACAGGGTTCACTCCGTTAATCCGCGCTCGTCGTTTAGCGCAACGTCTCGGGGTCGATGAACTCTATCTCAAGAACGATACGGTAAATTATCCCACCCTTTCGTTTAAAGATCGTGTGGTTGCGGTCGCTCTCAGCCGGGCCAAAGAACTCGGCATTGATACCGTGGCCTGCGCCTCGACTGGGAACCTGGCGAACTCGGTGGCCGCCAACGCAGCGGCAGCCGGACTTCGCAGTTTTGTGTTGATCCCTGCGGATCTCGAACCGACAAAAATTCTCGGTTCTCTAATTTTCGGCACCAACGTTATCGGCATTCAAGGCGCTTACGATCAAGTCAACCGCCTGTGCTCTGAAATTGCCGGTAAATATCAATGGGGCTTCGTGAATGTGAACCTTCGCCCTTATTACGCCGAGGGATCAAAAACGATGGGGTTTGAGATCGTCGAACAACTCGGATGGCGCTTGCCCCGTCACACGGTGGTTTGTATGGCCAGCGGTTCGCTGCTGACCAAGATCCACAAGTCTTTTACCGAATTCAGCAAGCTCGGGCTGGCCGAACCAGGCGAATCCAGCATCTATGGTGCTCAAGCGGCTGGATGCTCTCCCATCTCCACGGCGATTAAAAATAATACGGAGGTCGTTAAGCCGGTCGCCAAACCGCACACCATCGCGAAGTCGCTCTCCATCGGCACCCCTGCCGACGGGTACTATGCCATTCGGACCATGAAGGAGACTGGCGGAACGGCCGAAGATTGCACGGATCACGAGATCGTGGAGGCAATTAAACTACTCGCCGAAACTGAAGGCATCTTTGCCGAGACTGCCGGTGGAGTTACCCTGGCGTGTGCGCAGAAACTAATTGAAAGCGGACGGATCCCGCGAAACGAAAGCATCGTCCTCTGCATCACCGGGCACGGATTGAAGACGCAGGAGGCTGTAATCGATAAAGTCGGTCAAGCCAAACTGATCCGCCCCAACCTGAAAGAATTCGAATCCCTGCTGGAGCAGGCAACTCAAATTACCTAACCCTATGATTATCCCCGTTCGTATTCCGACCCCCTTAAGAAAACTCACCCTAAACCAGGAAGTCGTCGACGCTGAGGGCGGGACGATTCGCGAGCTGATTGAGAGTCTGGAGCGCACCTATCCCGGTCTGAAAGAGCGCATCTGCGACGATCAGAACCAAATCCGGCGTTTCGTGAATGTTTTCCTGAACGACGAAGATGTCCGTTTCCTGAGCGAATCCGAGACCCCGGTGAAATTGGGCGATGAAGTCAGCATTGTACCAGCCATCGCCGGCGGGTAAGGCGAACTCCATTTACCTCCCGCGGTGCAGGCACCGGATTTATGAGATCTGGGGGACAGTATGCTTATTTGTTCTGCCTAGGTCTGGAAATTCTTTTGAGCACCGTCTGCCTCGGGCAGAACGCTGCGGTCATCCAGGCCATCCGCGGCAATAAAAATCATCTCTTTGTTCCCATGGCGATCAACGGCCAGAAGGAGTTCTGGTGGTTGGTCGACACCGGATCTCCCCTGTCAATGATCACCAGTCAGGCCGCCATGGCCGGCGCCCTCAAAAAGCCGGAAGCAAAAAAATACAGTCAAAGCAGAAGGGCAGGAACTGAAAGTCGTGATGACCTCGAGTCTGGTCTCGCAGGGATTCGATTTCGGAAAACAACCCCTGGCGATTCATCGGCTCGACGAACTTGAGAGAGAACACATCCCTGGGGCGACGGCATCGTCACCCGGTCGCGGGATTCTGGGTTTCATGCTCCTGGCGAAATATGGAACCTTGATCAACTGCCGGACCCGACAATTGTTTTTAAGCCGCACGGGCGAGCGTCTGCCGGTCACTAGGCAGGCTTATGAACAAATGGGCTTTACCTATGTCCCATTGGACATCACCCCAGGAGGCCATATCGAAGTGGTCGGCACGATAGGTAACGAGACCTATAGCTTTCTGATTGATACCGGGGCGGAGAACACCCTGATCGTGGCGGCCATTCGACAGAAGGAAAAAATTCCTTTCACCGACGAAAGGCTGTCCCTGGTGGGAATTCATGATTTCAAAAAGGCGCCGATCTCCGGCGGAAGGCTTCCCGATTTTCGTCTCGGTAATTACATTTTAAATAAAACGTTTGTCGGGTTCGCCAGTCTCAATCTCCAACCGAGCGAATTCAGTCATGCTTTTGGGGGACTCATCGGAGCCGAGATCCTCTTTGATCACAGCGCGATCATCGATCTCGGTAACCGGTCACTTTATCTGCGCTGATTATTTTCGACCCTTAAGCTGAGCTCAGCGAGCCTGCCGGGTCGAAGTGCTTGGGCAGCACCACGTGAAACGTGGTGCCTTTCCCTATTTCGCTTTCCAGCCAAATCCGGCCACCGTGAGCATCTATTGTTGATTTGGCAATCGCCATCCCAAGTCCGGTTCCGTGCTTCTTGCCGTAAGTGACAAATGGCTCGAAAATTCGGCTTCGGATCGATTCGGGAATGCCCGCACCGGTGTCAGAGATCGACACTTCCAAGTTAGGCCCTCCTTGGCGAAACTCGATTGTAATGGTTCCTTCCTCCCCGAGTGCTTCTTTGGCGTTTTTGATAATGTTAGCGAGACAGCGGCTGAAACGCGCTTCATCCAGCGTCAATTGAATAGGCTCCGAGATCAGAATCACCACCTCCACCTGGCTGTTGCGGATCTGATCTAATATCTCCTGGTCCAGCAGTTCCATTAAGCGTTGCACCGACGTCGAGCGCGGTCGTAGATTTACCTTGCCTTGCGCAAATCCAAGGAGTTCTTCACTCATTTCAACGATCCGAATCGCGGAAGAGTGAATAATTTCCGCCAGCTGTCGCACCGAATCCGAGGGCGCCGTCTTTTCGAGATAATCGACCGAAGACAAAATCGCCGACATCGGGTTCTTCAGATCATGAACGATTGAACTGACCATGGTGCCCAGCAGTGACAAACGCTCGTTCTGCAGAAGTTGCTGGATATAGCGCGCGTTCGTGTAACGCAACCGCTGGACCATTATCCGCGTAAAGGTCAACGGTAGCTTATCGGGCGCGCTATTCATCAGCTGGGTGAACGTTTTATGGTCCACCTCGCCCAACAACGTTTGTTCCAGAGCGATCGCTCGTGCAGAACGCGGCCCCCGATCGATGACCGCCAATTCTCCGAAAAAGTCGTTCTTTTCGATGGTCGCCAACGTCTCCTGCAATCCCTGTCGGCCAGTCTTGGAGATTTGCACCCGACCCCGCCCGATGAGCATCAAGGTCGATCCGGCGCTGCCCTCGTCAAAAATCACCTCGCCTGGTTGATATTCCACTTCCTGGATCCCAACCGAACGGAGCACCTCCGGCGTCAGCCCCTCAAAGAGCCGATTGGAAAGAAATGCTTCGTTCATGACAGGCCATCTTAACGTCGACAATTCCATTCTGCAGCTCCGTACTTTTCTTTCGCGATCCGGGCCGCCTGTACCATCACCGACTCGGGAACGACAAAGGAGTCCACTTGTTCGCTCAGCGCGGCCGCCAGCATCCCCCCAAAATGCGCCGGAACCTCAATCCGCTGAATACTCCCTTGGAGTAACAAACCTTGGCGATTTCGGCGGATCGCCGCACCCGCAATTTTCTCGCCTCCTAACTTCAAGTCAAACTGCACTGCCTTTTCAAAACAGGCGGCTGATCGGATCGGCTCGGCCCCTGGCGCAATTTCTACCGGGCTGCCTTTCTTTCGCAAAATAGTGGCAATCGCCAAATGGACCGAGCGGTAAAACTCTACGGTAGTTGGAAGATTTCTGCTGCCCGGGCAAATTAGCGAATAAGTAAAATCCTGGCCATGTTCGACGATTCCTCCCCCCGTCCAGCGCCGGACCAGATCTCGTCCCGAAAACCGCCGAGACACCTCCTCCCAGGGAGTGAAATAACCAAAAGAGACGGAGGGACGCACCCAACGGTAGCTTCTGAAGACCGGGGTCATCGCGGTCAAAAACAAGCTCTCATCGACAGCCATGTTTTCTGCCGCCGACCTGGCCTGCTCCTCCTGAATCAAGCGAAGTTTTTCAAACTTCATATCACTCCGTTCGTCGAGACGGGCGACAATACGTGAACGGACGATATTTTTCGATCGGTGTATTCGCCAGAACACCGAAAAGGTAAATCCGGGATCTTTGCGAATTGCGGTAGAATCGTTGCTTTCCCCCGCCCCCTCCATTAACCTCAAGGTTCCAATGGCTAAGGTTGTTCTCGGCAAAGGTCTCGGCGCGTTAATCAGTAACAACAAACCGGCCGCACAAGCACCAGAACCGTGGGAGCGCGTTGAGCGGGTTGCCCTGTCCGAGATCGTGCCCAGCCCTTTACAACCTAGAAAGACTTTCCCCGCCGAGCAACTGCAGGAGCTCGTCGAATCGATTCGCGAACGTGGAATCATTCAACCGCTTATCGTTCGGAAGGTTGAGGGGAAATACGAACTGATCGCCGGAGAGCGACGTTGGAGAGCTGCCCGCCAAATCGAATCTATAAAAGAAGCCCCGGTCATCGTGCGACAGGCTTCGGATCGAGAGGTCCTCGAGTTGGCGCTGATCGAAAATTTACAACGGGAAGACCTGAATCCGATCGAAGAGGCTCATGCCTACCGCCGTTTGGCCGAAGAGTTTTCTCTTCGTCAGGAGGACATCGCTCAAAAGGTCGGCAAAAGTAGATCGGTAGTCGCGAATTTTTTGCGTTTGCTCGATATGCATTCCCAGGTGCAAGCCTACTTGGCCCAAGGCCGTCTGAGCGTTGGTCACGCCAAGGTTCTATTGGCCTTACAAAGCCACGAGGAACAGCTCCTCGCCGCCGACCGCGCCATCCGACAAGCCGCCACCGTACGGATGACGGAACGATTGGTGGCCGAACAACTAGGTCGTCTCGGCACCCTCAGGAGCGGGAAAGCCAGTGCGCGCGCCAATCACGGCGACTCGGCGATTGTTCAGCATGCTGTCAGTGATCTCGAGAGCCGCCTTCGTGAGCGGCTGGCCACCCATGTCACCATTCACCACGGGGAGAATAAGGGACGGATCGAAATTCAATACTATGGGAATGACGATCTTGATCGTATTCTTTTGTTATTGGGAGTTTCGGATTAGTGAGAAATGTGGCTGCGGGTCAGCGAGGAAAGTCTAAAGTTCGTTCGGCATCTGGCGCGATGTGGTTTTGGGGCCTTATTTTCATGGCTTCCAGCTGCAAGCCCGGTGATGCTCCAGGACCTGCTGCCGTCGAAAAAGCGCAGTCTGACGCTAATCAAGCAAACGCTTCCGCCTCAAAAGGAACTCCGCCGGATCCGGAGAAGATCTGGGCTAATTTCGATGGCCGGCTAGCTCTGGCAGAAGCGAAAGTGCTGACCGGTTTCGGCCCCAGACCCTCCGGTAGCGATGCCAACAAGCAGGTTCGTCAACATTTAGTCGAACGTTTAACCAGTTTCGGTTGGCAAACCAGCGAGCAGCGGCTCACTGAACAGGCCCCAGACGGGCACGAAATAGAATTTTGCAATCTTATCGCCCGGTTTTCGCGATCCCCGGTCTTGCCGCAAAGAATTCTTATCGGCGCCCATTTTGATACAGCTCCAAGTCAGGAATTCCAAGACCCCGGCGCCAGCGACGGCGGTGCGAATACCGCTGTCCTATTGGAAATCGCCCGAACGCTGGCGATGAATCCAAAATTAGCCGGGAATGTCGAACTCCTATTTCTTGACGGAGATGCCCCATTTCGAGAACTCACTTTGAACGATGGCTTGTTCGGTAGCCGGTTCTACACCCAAATGCTCCGAATCAACGGGCATGCCGGCGATATTCGATCCGCCGTTCTGCTCGATAACATCGGGAGCGCCACCCTGAATTATTTACCGAACAGTGACCCGAATCTAGTCGGCACCCTGAAGAAAGCCGCGACGGCTCTTAGTATCAATCTAGAGCCGGCTAACCGTTCGCTGCTTGCGGATCACATTCCGTTTGCCCAAGCAGGAATACCCAGCGTAGCCCTTCTGGATGTGGACTTCCCGTTTTTGAATACTGCGGACGACACCGCCGACCGATTAGATCCGGATTCCCTCGCGAAAACCGGCGCTTTGGTCCTCTACTTTCTGGCTACTGGAAAGGTGATCCCATGAGTTCCACCACGATGATTCTTTACGTCAAATCCGGATGTCCTTGGTGCCGCGTCGCTGAAGACTACCTGAACAAGCATGGATACGAGTATGAATCAGTGGATGTCCGGCGAGACCGTAACGCTTTCAACGAGTTGGTGCGTATTTCAGGTCAGACTTATGCTCCGACCCTGGTCATCGGAGATCTGTTTCTTCCCGATTTCGGACCTGATGAACTTGAAGAATTTCTAAAGGAGCATAACATCCAGCCCTAACCCGCCCTCGCCGAACAATGCTTTCATCTATTTTTTTAATCTTGGGGATTGCCGTCCTGGGAATGGCCTTTCGGTCCTTCGACCATCCCATTGCTCAGCGTTTGTGCGTCGTCTGCGTGTTGGCGGTTTCATTTTTGCTTGGATATTTGCCCACCGGCAGCTGGGTCGTCGGTCTCATGGTGGCTGCCCTGTGGATCTTCCTGCCTTGGCTCGAGATTCTGACCAAGATCCGGGTTTTGCGGATGCCTTTGGAACGTGAGCTGGAATACAAAAGCCCACCCGGCCGGGACCTGTTCCCGAATCTGGATGATCTAACCGAAGAAATTGAGCAAGAAGGTTTCGAACTCATCAATGACCTCGGTTGCGATTGGGATGCGCAAAGGCAATTTTTGAGATTATTTTACCGGCCTGGCGACCAGACGCAGGCTGCCCTTTGCTTGATTGATCAAGGCAATATCGCCTTTTACTATATTAGCTTGGTGACGCGTCCAAAGGATGGCCGAGTCTTGACGACCTGGAATTATCCCTTTTCATATTCGTTGAAATTTTTACCCCAGACTTTGATTCAACGTGTTCGACCCACCGCCTCATTCCTGGCTATGTGCGCCGCACATCAGGGGTTATTGGCCCGGAATAAAATATCGGTGGATGCCATCCCGAAAATTGATCCTCCACAGATTCAGGCTCTTTTGCAGCAGGACTTAACCGCCCAGATCACCCACAACGTCCGCGCTGGGCTCCTGGCGCAGGTCGACGAGCAAAAAGTTCGCTACACCTGGCGTGGAATGTTCTACCTCTGGTTCCGGTTTCTCTGGGATTTCGTTCGACTTTAGAGCATAGCGATAGCTGGCTGAACGACTTGGATATCTCTTGGGCTGGCCTTAGCCGATGGGAGCCTCTGATTCCTATAGCTCGATCACCTGCTCTTTGTAGGTGCCCGGCGGAATTCGTTTGGCTTTTTCACCCCGAACGACAAATTTTACGTCTCCGACAATTTTGACATCCGGCTCAAATTCCATCTGGCCTTCAATCGTCAGACTGCGGCAATTCACCAATGACGGAACTCCACGAGCCACCAGGCGTTCGAATTGCTCGACTAATTTGTAGTGATCGCTGAATTTAACGACCGGCGGTAGGCCGTTCCGTTCCGACCGCAATACTAGCCTGAATTCCGGATCTAGCTCGTAAGCATCCGAGCGGACGGATAAGAGGTCCGCAGTTGTTTTGACTGGCGAAAAACGATTGCGCTCGACCGCGATCGCTCTGGCGCCATCAAAGCATTCGATCGCAGCTCCCATCGCCGTCTCGAGCTGAAAAACTTTGGGGGTCGATTTATCTCGTGGGTCTATCGTTTTCTCGTTTCGGATCAACGGCAGAGGCAACAGCCCATCACTTCGATCCAGCTCTGCCCGTAAGGCATCCAAACGAATCCAAAGATTGTTCGTATTAAAAAAGCGGTGCCTCTCGATATCCTGAAAAGCCCCTAAATCTTCCTCTGGACATTGCGCGGATTCGCGGAGCAAAAGGCGTTGGTCAGCGTTTCGGCGAGCTAAATGCCCGCCTTTGCGGTCAGCCGCCGTGCGCGCAGTGACTTCCATCAAGAACGGCGCCCCGGAGTCCGCAAAAAACTCCAGCAACCGGAGGTCCAAAGTGGCTCCAAGATTGTCGGAGTTTGAGACGAAGAGAAACTTTTTGTCTTCGCTGATCAGGCGATCAAGCAAACCGGAACCCAAAAGTGACGGATATAGATCGCCGTGTCCTGGCGGACACCATTCCAGGGACGGATTCCGAGGCCAGTCGGCCGCCGCCAAAGATTTTACCTCGATCTTTGGTACTTTGTTCTGCATTAACTCCAGATCCCGAGGATCGCCAAGCTCCGGATAGCGGGCTAACGCGGCAACGGTATCGTTGCTGGTGCTGAAGCTGTTCATCAGAATCAGCCTGAGCTCCGGAGCGACGGTGGAACGGAGATTTAAAAACTGGCGAGCGATAATATCCAGGAAGGTCAATTCATCCCGGATTTTCAGCAAACTCTTGGCCTTTTCCAAACCCATGCTGGTGCCAAGACCCCCGTTTAACTTCAAGATCACGGTTTGGGCCGCGACGTCAGATTTGTCGCCATAGTCCTTTTCATCCTCAATAGAGGACAATGGTCCAAGCGGAGAAATAGAATTTTCGGGAATTAAACCGGCATCGTTCTGTTCAAGCTTTTGGTATTGAAACAAGAAGGCACGTATCGCAGCCGCGCTCATCTTCGCGGCTGCCATCTTCGCCCGAATCTGATCAGAGTGATCCAAGCCTTAGTATCGGTAAAAATCAGGCTTGTAAGGACCTTCTACCGGAATCCCAAGGTAGCCCGCCTGTTGAGAGGTCAACTGGGTTAGCTTCACTCCCAGTTTGTCGAGGTGCAATCGAGCAACTTTCTCGTCAAGCCTCTTGGGCAGCACATAGACTTTGTTTTCGTAAGTCCCGTTGTTGTTGTTCGAGAACAACTCGATCTGTGCCATCACCTGGTTGGTGAAGGATGCGCTCATCACGAAGGAGGGATGCCCTGTCGCGCAGCCCAAATTCATCAGACGACCCTCGGCCAGAATGGTCACCCTTTTTCCATTGGGCCATTCGGCTTGGTCGACCTGTGGCTTGATATTCAGGCGTTTCAAATTCTTGTCCTCAAAGACACTCGCGACGTCGATCTCGAGATCGAAGTGTCCAATGTTCGCCACGATCGCCTGATTCTTCATCGCGTCGAGATGTTCGCGCCGGATAATGTCCCGGCATCCGGTCGCTGTAATAAAGATATCCGCTTCGTGCACCACGTCTTCGAGCTTGGCCACCTGGTATCCTTCCATCGCGGCCTGTAAAGCGCAGATCGGATCGATCTCCGTCACGATGACCCGCGCCCCCTGCCCTTTCAATGATTGGGCGCACCCTTTTCCAACGTCGCCGTAACCGCAAACGACCGCGATCTTGCCGGCGATCATCACATCCGTTGCACGCTTCAAGCCGTCCAATAGCGACTCGCGACATCCGTACAAATTATCGAACTTCGATTTGGTGCAGGAGTCGTTGACGTTGAACGCGGGACAGCCAAGCTCGCCACGTTCCATCATCTGATAAAGGCGGTGAACACCAGTAGTGGTTTCTTCCGAAAGCCCTCGGATTCCCTTCAACAAATGGGGATATTTTTGGTGCACAATGGCGGTCAGATCGCCACCGTCGTCGAGGATCATGTTGAGCGGCTGACCGTCAGGCCAGAAAATAGTCTGTTCGATACACCAATCGTATTCTTCTAACGTTTCACCTTTCCAAGCGAAAACCGGGATTCCATGAGCGGCCAGCCCGGCAGCCGCATGATCCTGAGTCGAGAAAATGTTGCAGCTCGACCAACGTATCGATGCCCCTAACTCGATCAGCGTTTCGATCAAAACCGCCGTCTGAATCGTCATGTGCAGACAACCCGCGATTCGGGCTCCGGCGAGCGGTTTGGTGGTCCCAAACTCCGCCCGGAGTGCCATCAGTCCAGGCATTTCCGTCTCGGCGATTTCAATTTCTTTTCTACCGAACTCGGCTAATCCGAGGTCAGCGACTTTATAATCTGCGGCTGGTTTTGTGGTCACGGTACTCATTAAAATTTTGCAGCTGGGGACTTGGTTGAAGGAAAAGTGATTTTGCAGGCCATTCAGAAATCAGGAAACTAGTTGTTTCAGCGCTTCTGCTCGATCGGTACGTTCCCAACGGAGGGCGTCCAGATCATCTTCACGGCCAAAATGCCCGTAATTAGTCGTCTTACGGTAAATAGGACGAAGCAGAGCTAGTTGCTCAATGATCGCTGCCGGTTTGAAATTGAATACTTCTCGCACAGCTCGCTCGATCTTCGCTTCGTCCACCGTTGACGTCCCGAAAGTGTCAATGGAGATACTGATCGGATCCGGATACCCAATGGCGTAAGCAAATTGCACCTCGCACCGGTCCGCCAATCCAGCGGCGACCACGTTTTTCGCGACGTACCTTCCCATGTAGGCCGCCGAACGGTCTACCTTGGAGGGGTCTTTTCCGGAAAACGCGCCTCCACCATGGCGACCCATTCCACCATAGGTATCGACGATAATCTTGCGTCCGGTCAATCCCGAGTCGCCTTCCGGACCGCCAATCACAAACCGGCCCGTCGGATTGATCAGGTACCGGGTAGAAGCATCGATCCAATCGGGCGGGATAACCCCTTTGATGACTCGTTCGATCAAGGTCTCCCGAATTTCTTTGTGCTTAATGTCAGCAGCATGCTGAGTTGAGATGACAACCGTATCGACACGGACCGGTTTGTAACCCTCATATTCAATAGACACCTGAGTCTTGGCGTCGGGACGGAGCCAAGGAAGCTCGCCGGATTTTCGGAGACGGGTCAATTCCCGGCCAAGTTTATGGCTCAATTGGAGAGGCGCCGGCATTAACTCCGGAGTTTCGCGAACCGCAAAGCCAAACATCAGCCCTTGATCCCCTGCACCCTGTTCGTCGGTCTCTTTACCTTCCGCGGCGGAAGCATCAACGCCTTGAGCGATGTCCCGGGATTGCCGGCTCAACGCTTGAACAATCACGCACGTATCCGCATGAAACAGAGAATCATCGTGGACGTATCCGATTTCGCGAATCGCTGAACGGACTTCCTCGAGATAATCAAATCGTGCGTTGGTGGTAATTTCACCGGCGATAACCACCAAATTTCCCTTGGCGAGAGTTTCGCAGGCCACCCGACTCTTTGGGTCCTGGGTTAAACAAGCATCTAGGATTTGATCAGAGATGGTATCGCAGACTTTGTCTGGATGCCCTTCGGCCACAGATTCGGAGGAAAAGATGTAACGACGCGCCATAAGTAAATGATCGGGATCGGCTAAGTTAGGGGTTACCTTAAGAGAAAAGCAGGGAAGTGAGATGCGAATATTGACCAATCATGATATCCTGATATATCGACCTTATTTCCATGCCGTCAACGCTGAATTCTCTTCGCACCTTATCTGATCCAACTCGCGCTCGCTTGATGCATATCCTCCAAGCCGAAGAGCTCTCCGTAGCCGAGATCCAGGAAATCCTGGGCATGGGACAATCACGAATCTCTACTCATTTGGCGCGGCTGAAGCGCGCTGGCTTGCTTCAGGATCGCCGAGTCGGGAAAAACATTTATTACAGCTGGACGGTCTCCGGCCCGATTGTGGAAGCCGAACTCCGAAGTCTCATCCGATTGGCCGTCACGGATATGCCTGAAGCGGCTACCGATCGTTCAAGTCTGCATCACGTGATTGCTAAAAGGAAGGATCGCACCCGCGAGTATTTCAATAAGCTGGCCGGCAAATTTGGGCGCAGCTACTGCCCGGGCAGGTCTTGGCAAGCCCTGGCGCATCTTTTCCTGACCATGATCCCCCCAATTGATGTCGCAGACCTCGGTGCCGGAGAAGGAACTCTCTCTCAAATTCTCGCTAAAAGCGCTCGGAAGGTCATTGCCGTTGACATTTCCGAGCGAATGGTTGAAGTCGGATCCCAACTCGCCAAAGATCATGGCTTCACCAATCTGGAATATCGTATCGGTGACCTTGAAGAACCGCCAATTTCCGATGACTCGATTGATCTGGCCATCTTCAGCCAAGCACTTCATCACGCCAACAGCCCGCAAAGAGCCATCTCAGCCGCCCGCCGAATTTTACGGTCCGGCGGACGTTTGGTGATTCTTGATTTGTTGTCCCATGGCTATGAGCAGGCGAGAGATTTATACGCGGATCTTTGGCTCGGCTTCAGCGAGGTCGAGCTAATGCGTTTGCTAGAGCAAGCTGAATTCCGAAATAACGACGTCCAGGTTGTTTCAAAGGAGCCCAATAGTCCGTACTTTCAAACCGTCTTGGCGACGGGGGTGAAATGACCGGCTGGAAAAGGGGTCTTCTCCTCTTTCTTTTTAGCCCGGTCTGTTTACATGCCGATTGGAAGGTGGTCGACCGGCACGATTGGCCTGTAGCAGAAAAAACCCTGACCGTCTCGGCATTGCGCGTCGAAAACGGCACCGCTCAGGCCGAAATCAATTTAGCCTATTTCCCAATTTCGGAGGTGAAACTCGAGGTAATCGAGAACACCGATGGCCAGATTCGCGGTTTGAGAGAGCTGATTGAGAGCCAGGGAGGGTTGGCTGGAGTAAACGGCGGCTATTTTCAAGCGAACCTCGATCCGGTCGGGCTATTGATCAGCAACGGCCGCTTAGTGCACTCCTTACAAAAAGCGAAACTTCTGTCTGGAATTTTCTACGTGAAGAACGGCCGGTTTTGGCTAGCAAGGACGCGGGAATTTCCAGGCAACAAAGGGGTCCAACAAGCCATCCAATGCGGCCCATTTCTCGTTGACGGCGGCCGGGCCGTAGCCGGTCTGGACCAACAGCGGGTTGCGGCCCGCACCTTCCTCTTTTCCTGCGGTCCCAACTTGGGTGGCTTTGGCATTTGCCGCTCGGTAACTTTGGAGGAGATGGGCGATATTCTCGTGCAAGCTGCGATGGTTCCGAATCATCCGATCGGGCGCGCCCTCAATTTCGATGGCGGCTCTTCGACAACTTTTTACGCCAGAGTCGATGGGCAGACGATCTTTTCGGAAGGAAGACCCGTCGTCAGCAATTATTTGGTCCTGAAGGCGAGGGACTAGCCGCGCCGCGATGCCGCCTGGGAAGCGGACTCGCCGCTGGCCGAACATCTTTTTCAAAGGCATTGATTCAAATTTTTAATTGATTCCCAGGTCACCCTCAAACAATGTCCCGCAGTCCCGGTATGACATTTTTATGAATTTGAAGTCTGTACTCTCGCTTGGGTCGGCGCTTCTTGTTCTAAGCAGCATAGCCTTTGCTCTCGATCCGGAGAAGCAAGCGGTGATCGATCGTTACAAGGAACCGTTTGCTGTCTACCTCACCGCCATCAACGAGCTTGGGTCGGCCCTCGAGACCTTGAAGACAGACTCAGATCTCATCAAGGCGGCCGACAAATTCTGCGATCAAGCCAACAAGTTCGTGGATGAATTTAACGCTAATAAGGAGCAGTTCGCAGATTCGCAGGTGGTGAAATCGATGGACGCCGATCCCGATTCCAAAAAAGCCATGGAGGATTACATGGAGTCTTTGAAGTCCAAGCTCGAAGATGCCCGACCGATCTTCGACCATCTAATCACCGCGCTGAACCGCAATACGGACTCCCGGGAAATCAACCGCGTTCGCGATCGAGTGGCCGCCACTTTCCAACGAATCCAACTACTTTATAGTTAGTTATAGGAAGTGTCAGTGTCAGTAGCCTGCCCCGCAGGGGCTACAGAAGTCAGCCCAGGGTTTCAACCCTGGGAACCCTCAAAAATAAACGGTTCGCCCTGAAGGGGCGAGAGATGCGGGTACCAGATGAAGCTTGCACCGTTCCGCCTTGTTGGGACGTTCGATCTGGCGCCCCCTTCAGGGCGCGTCGCTCTTGGGGGACGATTCCCAGGGTTGAAACCCTGGGCTGAGATCCATAGCCCCTTCGGGGCACAAAACAAAGGCCTCAACCCAAGGATTGTGGCCTCCAGCCCTTTCGGAGCAAAACATCCTAACCCTGGATTAGGCTCTATATATGGACCGAGGGCCTGCCCCGCAGGGGCTACAGAAGTCAGCCCAGGGTTTCAACCCTGGGAACCCTCAAAAATAAATGGTTCGCCCTGAAGGGGCGAGAGATGCGGGTACCAGATGAAGCTTGCACCGTTTCCGCCTTGTTGGGACGTTCGATCTGGCGCCCCCTTCAGGGCGCGTCGCTCTTGGGGGACGATTCCCAGGGTTGAAACCCTGGGCTGAGATCCATAGCCCCTTCGGGGCACAAAACAAAGGCCTCAACCCAAGGATTGTGGCCTCCAGCCCTTTCGGAGCAAAACATCCTAACCCTGGATTAGCTCTATATATGGACCGAGGGCCTGCCCCGCAGGGGCTACAGAAGTCAGCCCAGGGTTTCAACCCTGGGAACCCTCAAAAATAAACGGTTCGCCCTGAAGGGGCGAGAGATGCGGGTACCAGATGAGCTTGCACCGTTTCCGCCTTGTTAGGACGTTCGATCTGGCGCCCCCTTCAGGGCGCGTCGCTCTTGGGGGACGATTCCCAGGGTTGAAACCCTGGGCTGAGATCCATAGCCCCTTCGGGGCACAAAACAAAGGCCTCAACCCAAGGATTGTGGCCTCCAGCCCTTTCGGAGCAAAACATCCTAACCCTGGATTAGGCTCTATATATGGACCGAGGGCCTGCCCCGAAGCCGAAGGGGCACAAAAAACAAAAGCCTCAGCAAATTCAGTCTTCACCCTTCTGACAACTGACCACTGACACTGACAACTAACCCCCGCCGGCGGTTTTGTTCTTCGTCGGTGAGAACAGGTTCCTTCTTCAGACTTGAGGGCGGTTCAGGGAGCGTAACCCAGGATCGGCAACCGCCGTAGGAAGGACGAAGCGGCAATTCCCAAGAAGGGGAAACACGGAAGGCGCGCAAAAAAGCGACGTGCAGACCTTCTTGCTTATCCCAATGAAAACGTTCCTCCAGGACACTCGGCTGCAAAACGTGCAGCGTTTCCAAGGCCTGAACCAGTTTCAAGTCGCGCCAGAAGATTGAAAACTCGACCTCCACAAAAACGGTGATCGAAAGTTCGTTTTTCACCGGTGCCAAATCGCGTTCCCGGCTCAACCGCGTTCTTTCGATCTGCTCGTGGAAATAAGTCGGAAACAAATAAAAGCTTCGATGTTGGAATCGGAACCCTTTCGGACCTTCTGCGATTCCGCCCTTGCGAAAAATCAGGCTTGTCTCCCCTCGCTCGATCGAGGCACAGACAATGGCCCACTCCTTGAAAGCCGGGACGCCGGAACGAAGCTTTTCCTCGACCTTTTCTATCGGTTTTAAACTCCCCTCG
The DNA here is from genome assembly GCA_963808535.1 of uncultured Verrucomicrobiae bacterium. Classification (GTDB taxonomy): domain Bacteria; phylum Verrucomicrobiota; class Verrucomicrobiia; order Chthoniobacterales; family JAFAMB01; genus JAFAMB01. The sequence goes on from CAWEGF010000020.1 coordinate 16,514, forward strand.
GCTACCTGTCGGTTCATCGAGGTTTTGTCTACCATAATCGCGGCGGATTGCATCGAGGAGTTTTTGGCTCGACCAACAAAAGTCGAGACTGAGATCCAGCTTCCAGTGGGAATTTTAGTTGGCGGGTTTCATTTCCTCGATAATCTGCAGTTCATGTCAGTGAAGATCGACCTACATTGCCATTCCTTCTTTTCTGGCGACGGGGTCAGCAGTCCGGAACAACTTATCGAAGCCGCTCGCAGGAAATCCCTCAACGCTTTCGTGATCACTGATCACAACACCTGTGATGCGATCACCTACCTGACAGACAAAGGCCTGATGCGTGAAGACGGCTTGCCGGTGAACGAATTTCTTGTCGTTCCGGGAGTCGAGATCACCACCGCGGAAGGCCATCTACTCTGTATCGGAGCCGTGTTGCCTTATTTGAAAGGAAGACCCGCCTTGGAAGTCTGTCATTTGATCCACCAAGCCGGCGGCTTGGCGATACCCCCGCATCCGTACGATCTTTTCCGGGCTGGTATCCGGGAGAACGTCCTGAATACCTTGCCTATCGATGCGATTGAAGTTTTCAACGCGGCCAGCACGCTGAAACGTTACAATCAATCAGCTTTCAATTATGCCATGAAACGGGGTCTCGCCATGACCGCCGCCAGCGATGCCCACCATCACGCCGCGATCGGCAGGGCTTACACCATCCTGAAAACCGAAGACTTTTCCGTGCGCGGCATCCTCGATCAAATCCCGAAGCAAAACGATTTGAATCAGGAGTACATCTCCGTCAAAGATAACCTCCGGAAGACGTGGAACAATTGGCTGCGTCTGCGTAAACGGAAAACGATCAAAGATATGCTTCCCCCGAGCGACGAAGCTGAGGATTGATCCGCATCTAAAATCCTCGATTTCCGGATGGCCCTCACTCCAAGCGGACCGCCCGAGTCTTATCCAGTCTCAGGATTTCTCCCGGGGCAAAACTGATTTGCGCTTTGGAATTAGCAATCTTTTCGCCGCGCCATTGGACGCTTCCCTGCTCCACGAGACGGCGGGCCTCACTCCGGGATTTGACCACACCGAAGCCCTTGGCAAAGGCCGCGACGACAGCTGAAACGAGATCATCTCCCAATTCGGCCGCCTTGACCTTCGGTAGTTCCACCGATTCCAAGTCTCTTTTAGCGAAACGAAGGTTAAATTCTTCCAGAGCTTCCTGCGCCGCAGATCGGTCATGGAATTGTTCGACTACTCTGACGGCAAGTTGTTTTTTAGCCTCCATGGGATGGATGGCAGGCAGTTTTTCGCCGAAAAGAACCTCGTAATAGCGAGCCATCAGAACGTCCGAAATGCTCATCAACTTGCCCAACATCTCCCTTGGCGGTTCGCAAATCCCTACATAATTGTTGAGGCTCTTGCTCATTTTCTGCGCCCCGTCGAGTCCTTCGAGGATGGGCTGCAAACACGCTACCTGTTGCGATTGCCCTTCCTCCTTTTGGAGGTCTCGGCCAACCATAATATTGAAAAGCTGATCTGTGGCGCCCAATTCGACATCCGCTCGGACCACCACCGAATCCCAGCCCTGCAAGATCGGATATTGCAGCTCGTGAAGGAAAACCGGCAAACCTTGCTCCATCCTGGCCTTGAAATCATCGCGCTGCAGCATTTGCTGGAGAGTTACCCGGCTATTTAACCTGATGACTTCCAGGTAATTCATTTTTCCAAGCCATTCGCTATTAAAGACGATCTCCGTGTGGTCTGGGTCGAGGATCTTAAAAGCCTGGGCTTTGTAGGTCTCCGCGTTTGCCATCACTTGGTCCCGCGTCAACATCGGACGCGTTGTCGATCTGCCACTCGGGTCGCCCACCATCGAGGTGAAATCGCCGATGATTAAAACCGCCACGTGCCCCAGGTCCTGAAACTGCCTCAGTTTGAACAGATTAACCGAATGCCCCAAGTGCAGATCCGGCGAGGTAGGATCGACGCCGAACTTAATTCGCAGGGGGCGTCCCTCTTGCAGTTTCTTTTTCAGCTCGCCTTCATTGATCAGCTGCGAGCCACCCCGTTTCAGAAGATTTATCGTGTTTTCCGGTGATTCCATTTTTCGGCGATGGTGCGTCGGCCGAACGCTGGCCCAGATCCTGCCAGAGCGCAAATAACGATCCGCTCTCCGCGGTTGACAATTGTCTTCCTCTGATTAACCTTCCCGACCCTTGATGCTCCAGGATTTACTGCCATGAAAAGAACTTACCAACCTTCAAAACGCACCCGGAAGCGTCAATTCGGCTTCCGCGCCCGGATGAAAACCAAAGGCGGAAGAGCGATTTTGACCCGGCGGCGTCAGCGAGGCCGGAAACGTTTGGTCCCCGGCGGAGTGGAACTACACTACGCCCGGCACACTGAGGCTTAGAAGAGAATGATCCGCCCTGGGCGGATACGCTTTAAGTTTTCCCGCTCAGCGCGCTTAAGCCGTTCCTCAGAGTTCAGATTGGTCAAGGCATCGGGTAAATCCTGGACCGGGAAGTACTTGGTATTGGCAATACTGATGCGGGATACCGAGGAGCCGACCAGAATCGGGATCATTGCCACCAAGCGCCTTGGAAACGCCGTTTCCCGAAATCAGGTGCGAAGAAGAATCAGGGAAATATTCAGGTTGAACCAGCACCGTATCAAGAAAGGATTCTGGGTGGTGACGATCGCTCGTCTTTCCGCGGCCAAAGCTGCCTTCGACGAGCTCCAACGAGACTGGTTGCGGCTGGTTGAGCGCGCCTCTATTTTAGCGCCTGGCTCACATGGCTCGCATCCTCCGGATCTTACTTAAAGTGTACAAAGCGACGTTATCACCGTTCCTGGCGGCATTGACCGGCGGGGCCGGAACGGGATGCCGATTCCGGCCCACCTGTTCCGAGTATTTTGTTGAAGCCGTCGAGGTGCACGGCTGGGTCGCTGGAGGCTGGCTGGGTATCAAACGAATTTTTCGCTGTCACCCTTGGGGCAATTCCGGGTATGACCCGGTTCCAAGCAGGCAATCAAAGTGCAAATGAGTTTTTTAATCTGATCGAAGTATGGATCGTACAGCTTGGATAGCAATCGTACTCGCCTCGGTCGGTCTTGTTGCTTCAATTTTTTGGGAGCAGCGCCAGGCCGCCGAAGCACGAGTGAAGTTTCTGCAGCAACAAGCCATCTTGGCAGCGCAGGCCACTCCGACTCCCCAAGCCACTCCGGTTCCAGGACCGACCGCTTCTGACTTATCGACTAAGTCCTTAACCGATCAGGGACAGCACGAAGAACAGCCCGAACAACTTGCTACCCTGAAAAGCGATGTTGCGGAGCTCAACTTCTCGAACAATAAAGGAGGGCTTTTAACCGTCGGTCTGCTGAATCATCGGGCAGAAGAAGGGCAGTTGGTTCAACTCAATACCGACCGAACCGCCGCGATCGGAGCGATCACTCAGAATCCGAATACTTGGCAAGATAGCGGATACACCCTTTCGACTGATGCCGCCGCCGGCACGGCCACTCTGAAGCGCACTGCTCCCAGCGGACTCGAGATCACCAAAGTTTATACCTTGGCCAAGGAGGCCGGTCTCAAGGATGACTACCAGGTCAACCTCTCGATAAATTTCAAGAACAACGGCCCTGCCTCTTTCGATACGCCCGGCTTTTTTGTCAGCGCCGGTGCCGCGGAGCCGATCCACCGAACCGACAGGATCTACGCCACCCAATTTGACTGGTATCGGGACGGCAAATTCAACTCCATCGCCGTCAATTATTTTGATCCCGGCAAGTTGTTCGGAATGTTTCAAACCAGTGGGGCCAAGGACGTTTACACGGCCACCGCTGACAAGATTCTTTGGGCCGGAGTTAGCAACCAGTACTTCGCGACCATTCTGGCTCCGCAGGAGATCGGTGGACAGCAGGTCTGGGCCAAGCCGGTGGATATTCCGAGCGAGGATGGACAAGGACCGATTAAAGCCATCCTGGGCGCCATTGAAATCCCGGGCTTCAGTTTGCAAACTGGAGAAACTAAGACCGTTACCTTTCACATTTACGCCGGGCCGAAGGAGTTCACGCGCTTGGCGAAACTCCCGAACGACGAGGCCGATATCATGAATTTCGGCTGGGCGAAATGGGTCAGCGAACTGCTGTTGACCGTGATGAACACCCTTCACGCATGGGTGAAAAGCTATGCGCTGGCCATCATCATCATGACGATCATTATCCGGTCGCTCCTCTGGCCGCTGCAAAATGTGGCGACTAAGTCGATGCGGAAGATGTCTAAGCTTTCGCCGATCATGAACGAGTTGCGGGAGAAGTATAAGGATGATCCGCAGCGGATGAATCAGGAGACGATGAAGCTGTACAAAGAGTACGGCGTCAATCCGTTTGGCGGCTGTCTTCCAATGGTGGTTCAGATCCCGATCTTTTTCGGATTTTACGGGATGCTCGACAAGGCCATCGAGCTTCGTAACAGTTCGTTTCTCTGGGTCCACGATCTTTCGCAGCCTGATACCGTTTTTCACGTCGGCGGGATCCCGATCAACATCCTGCCTTTGGTCATGGCCGCTACTCAACTGTGGCAAATGAGCATTACGCCTAAGACCGGTGACCCGGCTCAACAGCGGATGTTTCTCTTCATGCCGCTGATTTTCCTTTTTATCTGTTACAATTATGCGTCAGGGTTGGCCTTGTACTGGACAGTGCAAAACCTCTTTTTCGTGGCCCAGATGTACCTGACCAGAAAGCAAGCGGACGCTCCACTGGTCAAGATTCCGAAGGCCCCCCAAGTCGCCAAGCGAAAAAGTTACCGATAGATCGCAATGTTTATCCCCAGGAGAAAATGGAAGCCAAGGAGATATTAGATACCATGCTTGGTTACCTCGGTTTCGTCGCGGATATCCAGGAAGTCGAGACCGAAACCGGTCGCCAGCTCCAGGTTTTTACGGCCGAAAGCGAGGCCTTGATCGGTCACGAGGGTGAAACGCTGGAAGATTTACAATTTCTCCTGAACCGGATTCTTCAAGCCCAGGACCGGAATGCCAACCGTGTCCAGGTCGACATCGGGCACTGGCGGGCCATGCGCGACGACAAACTCCGCCAGCGAATCCGCCAAATCGCCGATACCGTCCGAATCTCTGGCCGGCCGGTCAAGCTCGAGCCGATGAATTCCTACGATCGACGAATCGTCCACAACACCTTGCAAGATGATCCTGAGGTCATGAGTTTTAGTCCCAACGACGACGCCCGCATCAAGCGGATTACGCTCCAAAGAAGACGCAGGTAAAACAGTTGCCAGTGTCAGGGGAGTTGTCAGTGTCAGTTCTCAGTTGTCAGTGGGGAGCGGCAAGCCGCAGCCATTGCCTTTTGCCATTTCCGAGAGGCTCTAACAGAACCGGGCTCTATTCGGCAATTCCCCCCACTGACAACTGACCACTGACACTGACAACTGCTCCGACACTGACAACTCACCCCGGCTTTTCGATCGCCGCAATCGCTGCTAGTACTCGTTCGCTGGCCTTCTGGTAGGCCTCACGATTGTTGGAGACGAAATCCTCTTTTTGAAAGTGTATCGGCTTGCCAACGACTACGGTGATGGGGCGCGGCCTGATTTTCCCGCCTTTTGGCCAAGCTTCAAATGATCCAAAAATTCGCACCGGGACAACTGGAGCAAGTGTCTTGGCGATGATCATGCCAATTCCAGGTCGGGCTTGCTGGATCTCTCCGTTTAAGGACCGGGTGCCCTCCGGAAAAATAACGGTTCGGTGCCCCTCCTTGAGCAATTTCACTACCGCGCGAAAAGCCGTAAGATCTCCGCGCGAAAGATCGACCGGAAGGGCATTCACTCTGGAAATAAGTGGTCCCAGTAACTTTTTTTCGAAAAGTGTTTTCCTGGCCAGGAAGTGGAGTTCGTTCCGGCAAGTAATTCCCACCAAGGGCGGATCGAGATAGCTCTGATGGTTCGCGGCCATGATCGCCGGGCCTTCTTCAATAATGTTCTCCTGGCCATAGGCCCGGTACTGGAAGGCGATCCTGGCGATCGCTCCGCTTAGCGTGTAGCAAAACCAGTAAAGCGGCTTCATCAGTCCAGGCGCAGTGCTTCAGGAAGGCCTTCCAACTTTAAGCGTCCGACGATCTCTCCCACCACGCCATCGATCGTCAGCGACGAGCTGTCGATTACGTGCGCATCCTCGGCGATGGTCAATGGAGAAGCACGCCTGGAGGAGTCGGCGCGGTCCCGGAAATAGAGGTCATCCCGTTGACCTTGAATCGCTCTCCTTTGCGCCCGCACCTCGAGTGAGGCATCGATGTAAAACTTGTGGAGGGTATCAGGAAAAACCATGGAACCAATATCACGCCCTTCCATGACCAGGTTATCCCAAGTCAGAAACTCCCGCAGATGCGCCACCAGAAATTCGCGCACTTCCACAATTGCTGAAATAGCGGAAACGGTCCGATTGACATGTTCATCCCGCAGATGGGGTTCTGGATCAATCCCGTCGATCAAGTAACTCAACTCCTTGCCCCGGAGGTTAAAGCTGAAGATTGATTTTCGAACTTGGCCGAAAACGGCGCTGGCATCGTTCGGCGGAATACCGTGCTCATGAACCAGCCAAGCCACCCCGCGATAGAGCGCGCCGCTATTGACGTAGGAGAAACCGAGTCGCTTGGCGAGCTTGCGCGCCACCGAGCTTTTGCCTGATGCGGCAGGACCGTCGATCGCAATCACCGAATATTCGGAGACGTTGTCCGGATTCAATTCTTTTCTAAAGCTTCAGCGGGGTTAAGTACCGGAGTTGGCGGATTTTCGTTCCGCGCTAGAAATCTTTGCAATTGCTCGGCGAACCCCGGATACGAAGTAGCGATGCAATCGGTGTCTTCAATCACTGTTTCGTTATTTGCGAACATTCCTGCGATTGCAAACGCCATGGCGATGCGATGATCTCCATAGCTTTTGACGCGCGCTCCCAGGAGCGGGGTCCCGCCGTAGATCTCCAATCCATCTTCCATTTCAACAACCTCGACTCCCATGGCGGTCAGGTTTGCGGCAATGGCTGCTAGTCGATCGGTTTCTTTTACCCGCAGTTCCTTGGCGTCACGAATTACCGTTTTACCATGGGCGAGTGCTCCCGCTACGGCCAGGATCGGAATCTCATCAATCACGTTGGGCAGTTCCTCCCCCGCGATCGTCGTTCCTCGAAGCCGTCCTCCCTGAATCCGCACTTCACCTCGCGGCTCCACTTGATCGCAGTCTTCGATTACTTCGCGAACTCGCGCCCCCATCCGCAGGAGTACCGACAGCAGACCGGTCCGGGTCTTGTTCAATCCGACGTCACGGACCAGAAGATCCGAGTCTTCCTGGGCCGCCGCTGCCACAAGCCAGAAAGCGGCGCTGGAAATGTCGCCTGGTACCGTGAAGTCCCTTGATTCGGGAACCTGGTCGCCATACAGCGAGATGGCGAACCCTCGCCCTACCTTCTCTCGTTGTGATTGCACGAGAAAATAGGACATCATCCTTTCGGTATGGTCCCGCGTGGGGATCGGCTCGACAACCGTGGTCTTTCCAGAGGCTTGGAGCGCGGCGAACAAAATCGCGCTTTTCACCTGGGCACTCGCCACCGGAAGGTCATATCGAATCGGGCGCAACCGATTCCCGCGGACGATCAACGGGGCAGCGCCGATTGTCCCGGTCGCCTCAATCGAGGCGCCCATCTGGGTCAGCGGTTCGATCACCCGCCGCATGGGCCTCGACGAAAGCGAGGCGTCGCCGATCAACCTCGATTCAAAAGGCTGCGTTGCAGCCAGTCCGCAGAGCAATCGCATCAAAGTTCCGGAATTGCCGCAATCGATGGCTTGAGCCGGCGGATGCAGAACCCCCCGCTGCCCATGGATCACCAGCGTGGTTTTTTCTGGTTGCTCGATCGTAATCCCGAACGCTCTCATCGCGTTCACCGTACATTGGCAATCCTGGCTCGGGAGGAATCCTCGGACCACACAGGTGCCATTAGAAATGGCCGAAAGCAGAACCGCACGATGCGACATGCTTTTATCCCCAGGAACTCGAATCTCGGCCTCGATCGTTGGCGCCCTAAAAACCAATAGTTCTGACATAACGCATTATGGCGATAACCTATCGCGATTCTGCTTGGCCGCGTCGAGCAAAGCTTGCAATTTTTTCGTGTCTTTCAGCGCCAATAAAGCCAGGGCTTCTTCCAGTTCAGCTTTAAACAAGCGTAGCTCCTCTTGCAAAGCATCTGCATTCGACAACAGAATTTCCGCCCAAAGTGCGGGCGCTCCGGACGCTATCCGGGTCGCATCCCGAAATCCGGGTCCGCAGAGATCAAGCGCTTGCTGGTTCGTCGCCGCCACGTGTTTGACCAGCAACGCCGCCATCAGATGAGGCAAATGGCTCATTGAGGCGACCAATTGATCATGCTCGCTGACACTCACGAGCGCAACCCGCGTACCTAGCCTTTCCCAAAATTCCGCCACTAGCGCTACGCTGGCTGCCTCGACGGCCAATTCCGGGCAGAGCAGTGTCACCGCGCCGGTAAACAAATCCTCTCGCGCGGCTTCCGCGCCGGACTTTTCCGAACCGGCCATCGGATGCGCAGGAACGTATTCGCAACGATTTCGTAAAGCCGCGACGAGGACCTCCGCCGCAGGTCGTTTAACGCTCGCCACATCCGAAACCACGTGGTGAGGGCCAACTAATTCGCTTAAAGCGTCTCCGACCTGGGCGAGGGCGGCGATCGGAGTCGCCAGAATTATGAGGCGGCTCTTAGAGACCAGCTCCGGAAGATCATTCACCACCGATGCCTGGCCAAACTTCGGCCCCACGATTTTTTCAGTAGCCCACTGGTCGTATAAGAAGACTCGATGGCCAGCCCGGAGCGCGGCCAGCGCAATCGAACCACCCATCATGCCCACTCCTATAATGCCGACACTACCTGCTCCCATAAACGCAAAGCAAAACGGGACGTCGCAATTGCGCGTCCCGTTGGAATGACTAATTAAAGCCTCGAGCCTAGGGCACGAGGAAGATCTTGCCGGTGTAAGGATCCTTCACTTCCGCGCCTGGCGGATAACCCTCCACGTCAACTTCACCGGCGTTCGGTGCGTACGGGCTAATTACCCGGCCGGTTTTTCCCGGCACTTTGCTGGCCACGGGGTAATTTTCGGGTTGAGTGGGCGCCACGGGAGAAGGCGTCGGGAAGGCGTCAGGAGGCGGGGTTTCCTCCGGCGTTGGTTCAGGGGTGTTTTTGGGTACGGCGCTAACTGGGGGGGTCGGACTCGGAACCGCTCCATAGCCGTAGCGATTTCCAGCGCCAGCAGTTTTAGGTGCGCTCGTCGTCTGACAAGCGACCAACGCCACACAAAGAGATACCGGAGCCAGAAGAAAGAGGTGACGAATCATAGGGAAATGTATCGACCAGAATTAATTCATCCAAGTTCGAATGACAATCGAAATCCGGTTGGTCGACGGTTCCGCAATTTCTCAGTTTCCTCCCGCCTGGCTTCGTAGAAACTGGATTAACAATCGTAGCCTTTCGCAGACTTCATATGCTTCGAGCAGCTTCTGCCTCTGGGTAGGTTCTCCCACAAAAGCCGCTGCTACCACATCCGAGAGAATCTCCGGAGAATCAATCTGCTTCAAATGATCCATTAGATTAGGAGGCAAAGGAACTCCGATTCGCTCAATTCGCTGGCAGAACTCTTTTACTTTCTCTCCTAATGCATCCGCTTCCACCGGGTTGCCGAGAATCGATTTGGCGATCTCAATTTTGGCGATTCCGAACGGGTTTTCCGGCGTCCAGGCCACCAGGCGCACCCGAGCCAATCCCTGAAGCACCAGATTCGAGGTACCGTTTTCATTTCCGACGCACGCACGGATCAGTCCCACTCCCGCCACCGGGCACAGATCTTCAATCCCGGCCGCGTCTTCAATCCCTTTTTTCAGCATGGCTACCGAGAACATGCGATCGCCGCCCAAGGTGTGCGCCAGCATTTCGCGATAGCGCCGCTCGAAAATGTGCAAAGGCATCAATGAATGCGGGAAGAGGACCGCATTCGCCAAGGCCATCACTGGAACCTCTGTGGGAATTTCGATCACGTCGAACCGTTTGAAACTCTCTTTGGCATTGAGTCGTCCCGGTCGGACGCCGCTTCCGCTATCGCCTGTCCTTCCGCATGCTTTATGGCGAGATATTCAGCTACTTGGTGGACGTCTTTATCTCCCCGTCCGGACAGGTTGACGATGGCGATTTGGTCGGGACTCATTTCTCGCGCATGCTTGATCAAATAGGCCACCGCATGCGTCGACTCCAGAGCCGGAATGATCCCTTCCGTCCTGGACAATTCGAGGAAGGCTTCTAAAACCGCTTCGTCGGTGGCATAGTCGTATTCCACTCGGCCAATATCCCGCAAATAGCTATGCTCCGGCCCGACTGCGGCATAATCCAGACCCGCGGAAATTGAATGAGTAAGTTGAATTTGCCCGTCATCGTCTGCCAACAGCCATGTTTTCGTCCCTTGCAACACACCTAGCTTTCCCGCCTGAAAACGCGCCGCATGTTCTCCGGGAAGAATTCCGCGCCCGCCGGCTTCCACTCCGACCATCCGAACTCCGGCGTCGTTGAGAAATGGATAGAAAAGCCCGATTGCATTGCTGCCACCTCCCACACAGGCCACCAATAGATCTGGCAAACGCTCTTCCTGCTCCAAGATCTGTCGCCTTGCTTCTTCTCCGATCACCCGATGAAAATCCCGAACCAGCATCGGGTAGGGATGGGGACCGTACGCCGTCCCGAGAAGATAGTGCGTCGATCGAACGTTGGTTACCCAGTCGCGCATCGCTTCGTTGATCGCTTCCTTTAGCGTCGCCTGACCGGCGGTTACCGGAACAACTTTGGCTCCCAGAAACTCCATTCTCGCCACGTTCAGGGCTTGGCGTTCCATATCGACTTTGCCCATGTACACCACGCATTCAAAACCAAAGCGCGCCGCCACAGTTGCCGTCGCAACTCCGTGCTGGCCGGCACCGGTTTCAGCGATGACCCGGGTTTTACCCATGCGCTTGGCGAGCAGGATTTGACCGACCGCATTATTGATCTTGTGAGCGCCGGTGTGCAAAAGGTCTTCCCTTTTCAAGTAGATCCGCGGCCCCATTAGTTTTTTCGTCAGTCGCTCCGCAAAGTACAGCGACGTTGGCCGTCCACAGAAAGATCGCAGCAACCCATCCAACTCCAGTTTGAATTGAGGATCGTTTCGGGCTCGTTCGTACTCGTCCCTTAGTTCACTGATTGCGGGCATCAATGTTTCCGGAACGAACACACCGCCATACTCTCCAAAGTGGCCATGAACGTCCGGCATCTGGTTTAGCTCAACTGACGTGTGCATAAAGGATATCGGGACCATCGTTGCTCCCCGCGGCAGGAATCAAGAACTTCTTTGCGGCAAGGAAAGAAGTGACTTCTTCGCCAGAGCCATTTGAACGACCCGTCGATGGGGGGTAGGCATGGGAATCGACTCAAGCAAGTCCAATCTGTGCCATGCTTGCCCCGGGTTCAGCACCGCGGGCGGCTCACTCAGGAAAACATTGAGCCGAACGACAAATCGCGTAATCGGATAACTCAAGCTCAGAAAAGGCGGGGCTAAATCAACGTGTTGCCCTCCCTCCGGATTGGCGGCCAGAGCAGGCAAACTCCACAAGCCGTGCCAACGCTTACCCAGATTCTGTTGTAACAAGATCTGGCTTTCTTTCAGGGCCACGAAATGGAATTCATCTTTCCTCTCAATTTTTCGCCGCTCTCTCTTTCGGGGGAGTGATTCCGGATCTCGGGCTGCGCAAAACGAACGTACCGGGCAAATAACGCAGAGCGGCTTTCGAGGCAGACAAACCGTCGCTCCCAGCTCCATGAGAGCAGAATTCAAAAGGCGCGGATCGGGGCTTTGCACGTATCGCGAAGCAAAATCCCAGATCGCCCGTTGTCCAAGCGGCTGATCTACCGGTTCCTGTAGATTCAGCAAACGGCTGAGGACCCTTTCGATATTAGCGTCGACAATCGGAGCCGGCAGGTTAAAGGCAAAGCTCGCGATCGCTCCGGCGGTGTATCTTCCGATGCCGGGCAGCTTCAACAATTCGTCGACGGCGGAAGGGCACTTCTCATTCCACTCAGCCACCATAATCTTGGCACATTTTTGCAGATTTCGAGCCCGGTTGTAGTATCCGAGTCCTTGCCAGGCGTGGAGCACTTCGGATTCATCAGCCTCGGCCAGATCGCGCAGGGTTGGGAAGCGCTTGAGCCAGCGCTGATAATAACTGATAACCGTCGCTACCTGGGTTTGTTGGAGCATCAGCTCCGACACTAGAATCGCGTATGGATCACTGGTCGCGCGCCACGGTAACTGGCGGCCATGCCGTTGGAACCACTCGATCAGTTCCCCGCGAAACTCCGTGATTTCAGAGAAAATCTGTTTCATCCTTTGCACCGGTGAACTCGTACACGATCGCAATTCAACCTTCTCAGGCCGAAGCCCTCAGAAATCTCTTAAAAGATCAAGGATTCGAATTTGTCGATCGACCCTACACAATTTTCTTTGCCCAAAAAGCAAAACTGTCCGTCGCCGTATACGAAAAAGGACCGAAGGTCGTCGTTCAGGGCAAGGAGTGCGAAGATTTCGTCCGATTTTATCTCGAACCAGAGATCTTGAAAGAGGCTCGAATCGGCTACGAGGAGGTGCTTAACCCGGTGATGTTCGAACCGCACTTCGGCATCGATGAGAGCGGGAAAGGAGATTTCTTCGGTCCTCTCGTCATTGCCGGGGTGTACGTCGATCGCGAGATCGCGCGCCGGCTGCTGGCGCTTGGCGTTACCGACAGCAAAAAAATCAGCTCGGACCAGAAGATCCGACAGCTTGCTGAGGAGATCGAACAGACTCCTGGCCTGGCGGCCAATATCGTCCTCATTGGACCCGAAAAATACAATCTGCTATACGAAAAATTCGCTAACCTGAATGATTTGCTGGCTTGGGGACACGCTCGGGTGATTGAAAATTTGCTGATTCAAAAACCGGATTGTAAAAGATCTCTTTCCGATAAATTCGCGAACGAGCGGGTGATCCAGAGAGCCCTTCTGAAAGAAGGAAAAGCGATCCAAATTGATCAGCAAACAAAAGCCGAATCGGATATCGCCGTCGCGGCGGCCTCGATTCTCGCGCGAGACAAATTTGTCCGCTGGATGGCCAGTCGCGGCAAAGCGTTGGGAATCGTTCTTCCCAAAGGGGTTTCGGCGGCCGTCAAACTTGCTGCCCGAACGATCGTCGAAAAAGGTGGGCGCGACGCTTTGCGGGCCGTCGCCAAGATGCATTTCCGGACCTCCGCTGAGGTGCTCGGGGAGCACTGAAGAAAACCCGAATTCACCTCTAGCGGCCGCAATATGGTCCACTAAGTCCTTGCCTCATTGGCATTCTCGCCGATATTTCGGAAAAGGCTCAGCGTCGGGCGTTTGCAGCAACGGCGCTGACGGCTGAGGGCCACCGGAAGTGCCATAAAAATTCGAACCTGTGAAAGGATTCGCAATGGCTAACCTGACAAAGCGGGACATAGTTGTAAAGATCAGTAACGACACCGGCCTGGTGCAGCATCAGGTGTTTGAAGTAGTTCAACGAACACTCGACCTAATTACCGATAGTCTGGCGCGCGGCGACGACGTAGAGCTCCGGAACTTCGGCATCTTTGAAGTTCGACTGACCAAAGAACGAGTGGGCCGAAATCCGAATCAGCCAGGCAGCAGCTTTAAAATTCCGCCCAGAGCAACAGTGAAGTTCAAAGCTGGCAAAGTAATGCGTCAAAAGGTGTCAAAATTATCACCGACACTCAAGCAGGCCCAATCACTCAAAGGAGCAATGATTTAGCCGGTTTCTGCTTCCTTTATTTTTTCGAGCTGAGTCAATATTCTCCCCAGTGCCTTGGCCATCGGTTGTTGTTGGCCGGGCGGCGTGAGGGGACGCAAATTGAATTGCGCCAGACCATCCGCTATGCTTCGGCGGTTAGTTCCGTTGGTTCGGCCTTTCATTTCCCGAATCTTTTCTGCCTTCACGATATGCCGGGTTTTGGCTTGGAGACGCGCCTCCAGTTCATCGGCCAAAGTGCGACGGGCCCGAAACCTATTCAGAGCTTGGCAGCGTCCTTCCTGTGCATCGTACTCGGACTCCACTCGGGTGATGTCGCAAATCTACCCCACACCGCCCGAAAAAAATCTCTTCAATGTCTTTTTCCAAACAACCCAAGGCGAGGAAACGCTCGCGCAAGGCCTTCGCTTTTTTTTCTGAAACCGGAAAAGCAACCACGGAAAAGCTTTATATCCATATTCCGAGAGAAATTCAACAGAAGGAACTCACCCGAGGTCCCCTATCCGGGGACTTGTTCTTTATAAATTTGGCGGATTAAGCTAATCTCCCGCGAGCCATGGAATCATCTGAACTCTTAACGACCAATCGGAAAGCCCTGACGATTAATCTGGACCAGGGAAAGTACGGCACGTTCGCAGAGATCGGAGCCGGTCAAGAAGTTGCACGGCACTTCTTCCAAGCGGGAGGCGCCGCCGGCACGGTCGCTAAGTCGATCTCCGCCTACGATATGAAATTCAGTGACGAGATCTACGGCAAAACCGCCAGATACGTCTCGAAGGAGCGACTGGGACTTATGCTGGACCATGAATACAACCTGCTTCTGGAACGATTGAAGGACGCCCGAGGGGAACGAACCGAATTCTTTGTTTTTTCTGATACCGTAGCCGCGAAAAGCTTTAAGGGCACCAACGAAGCCCACGGCTGGATGGGGGTCAGGTTCGAAGCCACTCCCAATTCACCGCCGAGTGACATCATTCTCCACGTCAGAATGTTGGATAAAGAAAATATCCTTCAACAACAGGCGCTGGGCATTATTGGCGTTAACCTGGTTTATGGCGCCTTCTACTACATCGATGATCAGGATCGATTCATCCAATCGCTAGCCGACAACCTCGGTGTCGACCGGATTGAAGTCGACATGATCAATTTCAGCGGCGCGCTCTTCGCCAGCGTAGACAATCGCCTGATGAGCCTGAAGCTGGTCGAGTACGGACTCACGAACGCTGTCATGTTCAGTCCCAAAGGCGAGGTTTTACAACCCTCAGAGGTCCTACATCGAAAAGCGATCGTCGTCGAGCGCGGCAGTTTTCGGCCCGTGACCCTCGTCAACGAGGATATGATGCGATGCGCTTTGGCCCAGTTCTTGCAGGAACCTGCGCTCAAAGGCGTGGATGTGGTCGTGCTGATGGAGATCACGATGCACAACCTGCTAGCCTCCGGGAATATCGACCACAAAGATTTTCTGGACCGGGTCGACACTTTGGCCGCCATCGGAAATAACGTGCTGATCTCCAATTACCTGGAGTTCTACCGGCTGACCTCCTATTTCCGCCGGTACACCAAACAGATGGTTGGCGTCGCCATGGGGATCAATAACTTACTCGAAGTGTTCAACGAGAAGTATTATGAAAACCTGGATGGAGGGATCCTCGAATCGTTCGGACGTCTTTTTAAGAACCTGATCAAGCTCTACATCTATCCGATGCGCAAGAGCGCTTACGATCGGTATTGTCTGGCCAACCCCTCAGAGTGTCCCATTCCACTGGTCGGCACCTCTCTGCATCCCCTAGCCACGGACGTATGGATCAACGCCATCAATCTCCAGGTCGAAATGCATTTGCGCAATTTATATGCACACTTGCTGGAAAATCACTATATTGCTCCGATCGTGGGATTTGATGCCTCAATAATGGACATTTTCTCCCGCGATGTCCTGAATAGGATTCAGACTGGAGAGCCTGGATGGGAACCGATGGTGCCCGAGAAAGCCGCGGCGGTCATTAAGGAGCGACATCTCTTTGGATGTGAGGAGGCGCCGGCAACGAAACTGCTTCCGGTTGGATAATTCGGCGAACCACCCGCAGAGATAAATTTTCCTGGCCGTCTAACTCATGCATGAAGCCTGAGCTATCGTTCATTCTTGGATTGTGACCGGATTCCAGGATACCTCGTTGATGAACCCCCTAGAACAACGGATCGGATACAAATTCCGCAATTCGCTTCTGTTAGCCGAGGCCTTGACTCACCCAAGCCTGGGCCATGAAACGCAGCGGCATCATTTTGATAATCAGCGTCTCGAGTTTCTCGGAGACGCTGTCTTGCAACTGATTTTTACGGAACATCTTTTTCGATTGTTTCCTCATTTTAGCGAGGGACAACTGACCAAGTTGCGTTCGCGACTTGGTCTCCCGCGAGGGCTTGAAAGTCCACTCCATTAACATAGGTCTGGGAACCTACCTGATGATGGGGCGCGGTGAAGAAGCCAGCGGTGGAAGGCAACGAGCCTCAATCCTGGCCGACGCTTTCGAAGCCTTGGTCGGCGCGATGTACCTGGACAGCAGTCTCGAGGTCGTCCAACGATTTGTGCTCGATGAAGCGCAACAGGATATCCAGCGCCTCACTCATCAGCCCCTGGAAGTGAATCCTAAAGGGCAACTCCAGGAAATTCTCCAGGCCATCTCTCCCAAAAGTCCGAACTATGAAATCATCTCTCAAACCGGTCCGGAACACCAAAAGCTATTCGTCGCTAAAGTGATCTGGGAAGGAACCGAACTTGGTTCTGGGGACGGCTCGAGTAAAAAGCAGGCCGAGACCGCCGCTGCACTCTCCGCTCTAAAGGCCAAAAAATGGGAAACTAAACCCCTGAAATCGGAATCTGAACCGACCTCTTCTGCGCCGCTCGAACCCGAAACCGAGGTCGAAGTTAAACCGCCGGCCACAAAACGCGCCACTCGAAAACGACCAGGGAGTGACGAGCCCACCTCCGCTGCCTCCTGACCCTAGACCGAGTTCGGACGGAGCCGCCTCTGGCTTTTGAAACGGACAGTCGCCGATCGCCAAGGCGGCTACAAGAATTTCCCCGGGTTCAAAATTCCGTTCGGATCCAAAGCGTGCTTGATCGTCTGGTGCAAGGCAATCGATTCGGGTGAAACTGCCTGCGGCCACCATCGCTTCTTCGCTAGACCGATCCCATGTTCACCAGTGATGGCCCCGCCGACGTCGATCACATACCGGAAAAGGTCGTCCAGTACCTGTTCCATCTTGATGCTCACCCCGTTTTTTTCCGGATCCGCAACCATGACGTTGACGTGAATATTGCCATCTCCGGCATGGCCAAAGCAGGCGACAGGAAATCCGTAACGTTCCTGCAGGGCACCCGCGAATTTGATCAACTCGACTAATTTCCCTCTGGGAACGGTAACGTCTTCATTTAATTTCATTAGCCCGGTCGCTTTTAAGGATTCCGAGAAACCTCGACGGAGATCCCAGAGTTTTTCACACGCCTCTTCACCAAGTGCCGTCTCGAGCGTAAGAGCTCCTAACGACCTCAGCAGGGTCGCCAACCCCTCCAGCGACGAACGAACCGGCTCTTCGTGCCCATCCAAATCGATTAACAAATGCGCCTCCCCGTCTGGCACGATTCGGCGCGAGAGATGGCGGCGCGCCGCCTCGAGGGTGAATCGATCGGCGATCTCCAGGGCGGAAGGCAAATATCCTTCCAATAAGATTTTCTGGACTGCGGCGGCCGCATTTTCAATGGAGGCGAAGCTCGAGGAAAGGGAAGCCCTGACAGGAGGAAGAGGTAGCAATCGCAGCGTCGCCTCGGTCACCACTCCGAGCATTCCTTCAGAGCCAACAAAGAGCCCGACCAGGTCAAATCCGGTTTTATTCTTATGAGTTCGGCCGCCCACCCGAACGACGGTGCCATCTGCCAGAACCACTTCCAGTCCAAGCACATAGTGCCGAGTTACCCCGTATTTTAAGCAGCGAGGTCCGCCCGCGTTGGTCGCAATGTTTCCCCCTATCGAGCTGTTTTTCAAGCTGGCTGGATCCGGAGGGTAAAACAGCCGACAATTTCTTACCTCACGTTGTAGATCGCCCGTGATAACGCCCGGTTCGACCACGGCCACACCATCCGCGACGGCAATCTCTTTAATTCGGGTCATCCTGGCCAAGGAAAGCGCGATTCCACCGTTCACCGGAACACAACCACCCACATAGCCATACCCCGCCCCGCGTGGCGTCACCGGTATCTGTCGCTGATTTGCGAACTGCAGCAGCCGCGAAACCTGTTCCGTACCCGTCGGTGCGACAACCACATCAGGTAGATGGCTGGCAAACCATTTATCCTTGCTGTTTTCTTCCAGCCTGAGGGGGTCCTGGGAAACCACTTCTGAACCAAGAAGAGAGGCGAGTTCCAGGTAAAGATCCATTTTTCTGGTGGGTACGTCACGGAACCCGCCGTCAGGCGCGCGATATTACATCCCCATGATCTGGTACCCGCCATCGACGTAAATAACTTGGCCGGTGATCGCCGTGGCACCGTCGCCTGCCAGAAACACCCCGGTCTGACCAAGCTCAGCCGGATCGCAACTCCGCTTCAGGGGTGCATGTTCTTGATAATGTTTCAGCATACTTGTAAATCCGGCGATGCCTCGCGCCGCTAATGTTGCCACGGGACCGGCACTGATGCAGTTCACCCGGATTTTCTTCGGCCCCAAATCATAGGCCAGATAACGTGTGGTGGCCTCCAGGCTCGCTTTTGCCACTCCCATGACGTTATAATGGGGGATAACTTTCGTGGACCCGTAATAGGTCATGGCCACTATACTCCCTCCATTCGTCATTAACGGCTCGGCTTCCCTGGCCAATCCAAGCAACGAATAAGCACTGATGTTATGCGCCAGAAGAAAGGCTTCGCGTGAGGTGCTGAGAAAATCTCCTTCCAGAGCTTCCTTTGGCGCAAAAGCGACTGAATGCAACATCAGATCGATGCGATCGGTCTGTTGACGAACTTGTCGAAAAAATTCCGTAATCTCTCCGTCGTTTGTTACATCGCACGGGTAAAGAGGCACCTCCGAACCGAAAGTCGAAACCAGGTCCTCGACGTTCTCTTTCAGCCGCTCACCCTGATAATTGAATATTAGCTTAGCGCCTGCGGCCGCCCAGGCCTGTGCTATTGCCCACGCGATGCTGCGTTTGTTCGCTACTCCGAACACCACGCCAATTTTTCCTTCGAGGGATTTTGAGCTCATAGAGGATTATCAACAAAGAGAAGTCTTTTTTGCCGCGCCAAACCGCGCGCGCGGCAGAATTCTCCTCTCTGCGATAATTCTAGGCAATCGCTTTTTTCCCGGAAACCGTCTTTGGGTCTGATCCCGTATTCTTGGCAAACTTTCCGAAACTCGGACAAAGTGATCCGATTTCGCAGTTCGGACAATCCGGGTTTCTCGCAAAGCATCTCCGTCGGCCGTGCCAGATTAGCCAATGACTAAAATCGGTCCATTGCGATTTCGGAACCAGCCGCATAAGATCCAGCTCGATTTTTTCCGGCTCCTGGTGGGTGGTTATTTCGAAACGATTGGATAAACGAGCCACATGAGTGTCGACCACGATTCCCTCCGCAATCGAAAATGCGTTCCCTAATACGACATTCGCCGTCTTCCGGCCTACGCCGGCCAGTTCGGTCAATTCGACTCATCGCGCGCGGGACTTCACCTTGATGTTTCTCTACCAGATCCTTGGCCATCGCCCGAAGATTCTTCGCTTTACTCCGATAGAATCCAGCCGTTTTGATGGCACCTTCAAGATCCTCCTGTCCCACCGCCGCAAGCTCGTAAGCAGTCGGATATTTGGGGAAAAGATCTCGAGTAACAATGTTGACTCGCTTATCCGTACATTGGGCCGAAAGAATCGTCGCGACCAACAACTGGAAGGGACTCTGAAAATCAAGTTCGCAATGTGCGGTAGGATAAACTTCGCGCAGCCTTTGAATAATACCTTGAAGTCGCTCTTTGGTTCGCATCTTCGGAATTCGGGTTGGCACTCAATATTCTGCCGATATCTCAATCCGGTCCGCGACGCAAATTCAATGGGATCTAGTTTCGGCCGGATTTTCTGGCTTTCCTTGTTGGTCAGGCGCTTTGTCCGGCTGAGACGACGTTTGGGAAGTCAAATCTACTTCGTTCAACGACTGAACAAAATAGCGGCATTGTTCTTCCGCGTAATATTTCTTCACGTTTTCGAAATACTTCTGGGCGTTCTCTTTCTCGCCTCGTTTTAGAGCGATCGCCGCTCGCGCATAATAGTAGGCCGGCGTTTTACCGGGAAACTTCATGAGGTCTGCCATCACGTTTGCCTTGTCAATTTCTCCCTCCAGGAGCGCACAAAGCACTAGCTTGAAATCGACCAACTCCGATTTGGGATCCAACTCTTTTAACGCCTGGTATTCCTGGGTCGCTTCGACGTATTTTCCGGCCAGCAATTTGACTTCAGCCAAGTTGAGTTTGGCCGGGTAAAACTTCGGATCCATCGTCAGAGCCTGATTAAACTGCTCCACGGCTTCGTCATACCGTTTCTGCTTGCTGAGAATCGCGCCCCGCAGATTCGGGATTTCGGGCTTTTTGCTATCGGCTCTCGCTGCCGCATCGACTTGTTTTTCGGCCTCTTCAAATCTTCCTTGATTGAAAGCCGTGGTCGCCCGCGCCAGCGCGGCGTTCGCGGTTCGCTGATCCGCGACTACCCACTCAGCCAGCAAGACAAAACAAAAAACCGCTATCAACCGTTTCAAGAACGTCCTTAGAGTTCGCGTCCGACCGCCTCCGCCACGCTTCTGATTCGCGCTACCAGATCCTCAAAATCGGCCGGGAGCAACGCTTGCTCGCCGTCGCTTTTCGCCTGTTCAGGTGCGTTATGGACCTCGATCATGATCGCATCTGCACCGGCCGCGACCGCGGCGAGCGCCATCGCTGGAACAAACTCACGAACGCCAATCCCATGGGTCGGATCAACTACCACGGGTAGATGAGTCTCGGCCTTCAGAACCGGGACGGCATTCAAATCAAGCGTATTGCGCGTCATGTTCTCAAATGTCCGGATGCCGCGCTCGCAAAGTAACACGTTAAAATTCCCCTCACTCAAAATGTACTCGGCGCTCATCAAGAGATCCTTGATGGTAGCCGACATCCCTCGTTTGAGCATGACGGGCAGCTTGGTCCGCCCAACCTCGCGGAGAAGCGAAAAGTTCTGCATGTTCCTGGCCCCAACTTGCAGACAATCAGCGTATTCGCACACCATCTCCAGGTCCTTGGTATCCATCACCTCCGTAACAATCGGCATCCCGGTAGCGCGCCTGGCCTCGGCCAGGAATTGCAACCCGATCTCGCCTAAACCCTGAAAACTGTACGGGGAGGTTCTCGGCTTAAAAGCGCCGCCCCGCAAAATCTTGGCCCCTGATTTTCGCACCGCTTTCGCTATGACGGTGATCTGATCTTCGCTTTCCACCGAACAGGGGCCGGCCATCACCACCACTTCTTTCGCCCCCACCGTCACGTTGCCAATTTCGACATGGGAATGTCTCCCGCGAAACTCGTAAGCGACCAGTTTATAAGGTTTCAAGACCGGGGTGACCGACTCCACGCCCGGAAACGCACCCAGTGGTTTTTCCCGGATTTTATCTTCGGGACCGATGACGCCTATAACGACACGCATCTCGCCTCGGCTAACTTCAGTTTTCAGGCCCCAGGAACGGATTCGAGCCACGATGTGATCGATCTGTTCCTCGGTCGCATCGGGACGGGTGACAATGATCATTGCTATTGAGTTGGGTGTTGATTGCGGGACAGTTCGGCCGGGAATCGCCTGGTTGGAACCTAGTTGGTCAACGCGATTCTCCGAACCGATATTTGATCGGTCTCTGAGCGAAGGAGGAGAAAAAGTCTGCATAGAACGAGGAAAATTCTGGTTCTGACCAAGGGAACACTCGAAATGAGAGCAAGGTCAGACGCTAATTAAAGCGCCAGTAAAATAAAAAATACCCAGCAAAACCGAAATCAGAAGCGAAGTCTTGGATATCGTTCACCGGTTTCATTGGGTCAGAGGACTTAATGCTTAACTCAAGACCTCGGGAATGCCAAATGAAAAGATCACGGTGAAGTAAGTGTACACTAGTCCAGCGTCAAACTAACGCCTGTAGTACGTCTCCCCCTTAAAGTCCCAGCAACTGCTGTTGCCAACGCATCAGAACCGTTTTCACCGTGTCCGGTTCTCTGGAAATTCGTTCCAGCGCTTGGCGAGGAGCAACGACTCCGGGATCGAGCTGCAACCCTTCCGCCACCCGGTCACGTTTGATTTTGAGTTGCTCCATCCGTTGTTCCTGCTCGTTAGTCGGCCGATCGCGTACCAATCTGACGCGTTGCGGCCATTCCGCCTCAGGCAATAGCAACGCTTCTTGCAGCACAGCACCCAGGCGTTTGCGCCTGGTCCCATGCACTCCGGCCGGCAGATGGACGCTCCCGGCATCAGCCGATTTCGCCAGCTCAATGAGTTCTTCGTTGCGAAGGATTTGAAAGCTGGGACGATCCGCACTCTGTGCCTCGGCATCTCGCCACTGCCAGAGAGCCCGTAAGAGCGCCAGCTCTCTCCCCCGCAGTGCCGCACTCCCGGAAATTTTCCAGATTCGCTCTGGATCCTTTTCTCGATCCTCACCGGCCGCCAGTACGGCTTTCTGGCAGCTTTCCTCGAACCATTCCCATCTGCCTTTGGCCCGCAATTCGTCAGTCAGCCGCTCGGCCAGTTCGATCAGGTAGAGCGTATCATTGATCGCGTACTCCAGCATCGCTGACGTCAAGGGACGGCGGGCCCAGTTCGCTTTTTGCGATGATTTCGGCAGCTCAATATCAAAAAATTCCTTAACCAGTGAAGCGAGGCCGACCTCTTTCAAGCCGACTAGCCTCGCGGCCAGGTAAGTGTCGAAGACTCCTCCCGGGGCAAACTTCGTGCCGCGCCGGAGCATCCGCAGATCAAAGTCGCAGCCATGCAAGATAATTGTCCTTTGCCCAAGAACGGCGTTGAAACGGGAGAAATCGAGCGGCTCCAGCGGATCGATGATAACATCCTGTTCCGGCAGCCCAATCTGGATAAGGCACAACTTTTCGAAATAGCAGTGCAGACTGTCCCCCTCAGTGTCGACTGCTACCGGATCACATTTTTCCAGGGCGCCGCACCAATCATCTAAGACTTTATCGTTCGTGATGAGCAGCGGAGAGGGCTTTGTCATGGTTCAATGTCCTGCCCACAAAATAACATGTATTCTGCGGCGATTAAAACCCGGAGGCGTTCCGGGCGAGGAAGACAAAACTAGCGCAACGCTGTGAGCAGCAATTCGGCGTTCGTTCTGGTCGCTTTCAAGGTGCCGAGAAGCACTTCCATCGCCTCAAGAGCCGGCAACTGGGCCAGCTTTTTCCGCAATAGGATCACCCGCTGGAATTCGTCAGGATGATAGAGCAACTCATCGCGACGGGTACCAGATTTCAGAATATGAATCGCCGGATAAATCCGCTTTTCCACCAATGTTCGATCCAGGTGCAACTCCATGTTGCCGGTACCCTTGAATTCCTCAAAAATGACCTCATCCATCCGGCTCTCGGTATCAACCAGGGCCGTCGCCAGGATGGTCAGGCTCCCTCCTTCCTCACAGTTCCGGGCCGCGCCGAAGAAACGTTTTGGTTTGAGCAAGGCCTTCGATTCAACGCCGCCGGACATGATTCGCCCTTTGCCGGGTTGGAGGGCGTTATAGCCGCGAGCCAGTCGGGTGATGCTGTCTAGCAGGATCACGACATCTTTTTTGAGTTCGACGAGGCGCTTGGCTCGCTCACTGACCAACTCTGCCACTTGGACGTGACGGGTCGGGCTCTCATCGAAGGTGGAACTGAAGATTTCACAATCCAGGCACTGCCGGAGGTCAGTTACCTCTTCCGGGCGTTCGTCCACCAATAACAAAATCAGGTGCACGTCCGGAGAATTCGCCCGGATCGCCAGTCCGATATCCTTGATCAGAATCGTCTTGCCAGTTCGAGGGGCCGCGACAATTAAGCCCCTCTGGCCCCGTCCTAAAGGGGCTATCAGGTCAACCGCCCGCGCGCTGACGCTTCGACTCTTGGCATTTTCGAGTAGAATCCTTCGGTCCGGAAAAAGAGCCGTCAGCAGATCGAAATGTTTTGGTTCACTCCAGGATTCTATCGGGATCCCTTCGATGCTTATGACCTGCTCCATGGCCATAAACTTTTCTTTTTCCTTCGGTCCTCGAATGTAACCTCGTACTTTGTTCCCTGGTCGAATGCCGTATTTCTTAAGAATCCCGGCGGCAACATACACGTCTTCAGGACAGGGCGTGAAATTGTAACGCTCCCAGCGCAGAAAGCCGTAGCTTTCGCTAGTGATTTCCAGCATTCCTTCGCCGATCAACTGCACTCCACGGCTTGAGTAAGCCTTCAGGAGATCGAAGATTAGCTGGTGGCGGGTGCGTTCGTGCGATACCCGAAGGTTAAATTGCCGGGCCAACTCGAGCAGAACGGGATGGGTAAGTTGATGCAGCCTGTTTAGCTCAAGAACATTTCCCTTTTCGTTAAAATATTCTGAACCGGGCATTACTGCCGGTTCAGCGCCTGACTCCTCCATAACGTGCAATAACCTCTTGAGATATCAGATTAATTTGTTGAGCGGTGATTCCGGCCGGACAATCCGTCCACACCACCCAATCTGCCCGACGAATTTTCTCTTCCAGATCCATCTGGGCTTGAATGATCTGTTCCGCCAGCTCTTTTAATAATCGACGTTCGACTACGATCCGTTCAACTTGCGAAGCGTGACTGCAAGCAGTCACGATTATTCGATCAAAATAGGGTTCCGCCCTCGTCTCATACAATAAAGGTATTTCCGCCAGGAGCAGCCCATCTCCTCCGGTCCGGCTAATCCATGCCTCTCGTATCCGAGGATGGAGAATCGATTCCAGAACCTTTCGCGCCCCCCTATCTTGAAATACTACGTCCCTCAACCGGTCTCGCGCGAGTTTGCCTGCAGAGTCGAAAACTTGACCTCCGAAGGCCGCTCTAATCTCCTCTTGTACAACTAAATCGCCATCCGTCAATCTCCTGGCTTCGAAATCTGAGTTGAAAAGTTCAACCGGCATCACCGGCGACAACAACTCCAGCAGTTGCCGGGAGACCGCTGACTTCCCCGTCGCCACGCCACCAGTGATTCCGATACTCGGCATCCGTTATTCGCTCTTGCGCACTTGTTGCCGCGAAAAACCACCTTGCCGGATCATTGACTGAAACTCGGAAACCCACTCGTTAGGCTGCCAATTTTTTCCGGAAATAATCGATCGTAATCCGAATTCCTTCGTCAAATTCGACCTGTGGTCCCCAATTATTCAGCTGGGCCCGGGCACGAGTGATATCGGGCTGGCGTACCTTTGGATCATCAACCGGAAGTTCTCGGTACTCGACGTCAACCTTGGCCCCAGTAATCTGGATAATCTTTTCGGCGAACTGTTTGATCGTCATCTCGACCGGGTTCCCGATGTTCACCGGCCCGTGATGCTCGCTCATGGCAAGTCGGAAAATCCCTTCAATCAAGTCCGACACATAACAGAAACTCCGGGTCTGACTCCCATCGCCAAACACCGTCAAAGGCTCATTGTTCAGCGCCTGGCTGATAAATGCCGGCACCACTCGACCGTCGCGGAGCCGCATCCTGGGTCCGTAAGTGTTAAAGATCCGAACAATCTTGGTATCGATGCCATGAAAACGGTGGTAGGCCATGGTCATCGCCTCGGCGAATCGCTTGGCCTCATCGTAAACACCTCGCGGTCCGATTGGATTGACATTCCCCCAATAATCTTCGCTTTGCGGATGGACCAGTGGATCGCCGTAACATTCTGAGGTCGAGGCCAACAGGAATTTCGCCGATTTGTCCTTGGCCAGGCCAAGTGAATTATGTGTCCCCAGCGCCCCAACCTTTAAGGTCGGGATTGGGTGTTCCAGGTAATCTATCGGGCTGGCCGGGGAGGCAAAATGAAAAACGAAATCCACCTCCCCAGGTACAAAAATGTAATCCGAGACATTTTGCCGGATAAATCGGAAATCGGCGTTACCAGCCAAATGCTCGATATTGTCAGGAGATCCAGTGATCAGGTTATCAATTGCAATGACGCGAAACCCTTCCGCCAGCAAGCGATCACTTAAGATGTGAACCCAGAAAACCGGCACCTCCGGTTACCACTGCCGTTTTTTTCGAGACCTTCGATTCGAACATTCGTAAACTTTGTCACCTCTAAGCGGAGAGTCTAAAAAGTCGAGATAAAACTCCGGCTTCGGCTTATCTTAGATGCCCTTCCTCTTCGAAAATCGATCCGTTAATCTCTATCTTGCCGCCCTTTATTCCTCTTGAGCGGCCCCAAAGGTATGGCGAATGTCCTCGGCTTGTTCCCGCCAAAAAGCATCTTCACCAATGTTTGTCGCGTGATCTCCAATGCGCTCAAGAGCCCGTGCGATAAAGACGATATTAAGATAAGTCGGCACTTGATCCGGATCTACTCCCATCCGTTCCGCCAGTTTGTCGTTCAGTCCAGAATTCAGGGTATCCAGGTAACGATCTCGCGGCTTCAATTGCAAAGCCAGTTCGGCATCTCCATCCACGAAGGCACGAAGACTATCGCGGAAAATGCCCATCGCCTCCCGGTAAAGCGGCTCCAGCAAAAAGATTTCGGGAACGGTCGGACGGAGATTCAGTTTTTTAGCTCGCCGGGCGACCACGACTGATTGATCGGCGATCCTTTCCAGGTTGGAGCTCAATTTCATCGTCGAGATCACCTGGCGCATATCGGAGGCTACCGGGTGGAATCGAATCATTATTTCCACCCCCTCTTTGTCGATTTGCTTTTCCAAAACGTCCACCTCTTCATCATCGGCGATCGCCAGGTTGCACAGGGTGCTATCCCGCTTCAAAAGACCTTGCATCGCATTTTCCAGCAATCGCTCCGCCAGGCTCGACATCATAAGGGCGTCGTTCTTCAGGCTGTTAAGTGCTGCATCAAAGCTCGTTCTGATATGTTTGCCGCGTTCCAGCATGCCAACGAGAATAAACGCGATGTCCCTCCGGTTTGCCAGCGGCGGTCTACATTTTTTCGGGAACCTGAATCCCCAACAAGTCGAGTCCGGTTTGCAAAACTCGAGAGAAAACATCGCAGAGCATTAATCGGGTCTCGCGAACCTCAGGCTCTGCCGATAACACCGGGCAGGATTCATAAAATCCATGGAATTCTGCGGCTAACTCGTAAAGGTACGTCGCTAGGATGTTTGGCCTGAATCCATCCAGGATCGCAGGTACCACCTCCGGGAAGAGAAGAATTTTTTTTGCCAGATCGAGTTCCGATTTTGTTTCCAGGCGAAGTAATTTCGCCGGTGCAAATGGCGCAGGCAGTTTCCGAAAGATCGAGCGGCACCGGACATAGGCGTTTTGCAGGTAGGGTGCCGTGTTGCCCTGCAGCGATAACATCTTGTCCCAGGAGAAGATATAATCGCTCATTCGGTGTTGGGAGAGATCCGCATATTTGACCGCTCCAATCCCCACTATTCTGCCGATCGCCAGCCGGTCCGGTCCTGAAAGTTCGGGATTTTTTTCGGTGACGATTGCCGTCGCGCGATTCACTGCTTCCTCCAGCAAGGCCCGCAGAGAAACCGATTCGCCGGAACGGGTGCGCATCAACTTCCGATCCTCCCCCAGGATGCTCCCGAAAGCGATGTGTTGAAGATCGACGTCGTAGCCTAACCGGCGCGCCAATTTGAATAACTGTTGAAAATGGAGTTGCTGCGGCGCGCCAACGACATACCAGATGGCTTCGGCTCCCCATTGTCTCAAACGGTACTCCATCGTCGCAACATCGGTCGTGGCGTAACCATAGCCGCCATCAGATTTACGAATGATAAATGGATCTTCACTCAACTCCCGGTCCCAGACTACCACCGCCCCGTCGCTGATCTCCGCCAGCCCTCGTTCCTGCAGTTCCCGGACCACCCGAGGTAATTCCGGATTGTAAAAGCTTTCTCCCAATTGAAAGTCAAACCGAACTCCGAGAACATCGTAGACCTGGGAAAATTCCTCCTTGGAAAGATCAACACACCGCTGCCAAATCCCATGGTTTTCTTCGTCTCCCTGCTGGAGTTTGACTAATTCCTGCCGACATTCCTGGAGTATCCCGGGATCTTTTTTCGACGCTGCGTCTGCTTCCCGATAAATCCGAACCACCTCCCCAACCGGATCCGAACTGAGGTTCTCCGGAATTAATAAATGCTTCCAGCCATAGATGACCTTCCCGAATTGGGTTCCCCAATCGCCAATATGATTGTCGGTGATCACCTTGTGCCCAAGGAACCGGGATACCCTGGCTATCGCCTCTCCGAGAATCGTCGAGCGGATATGTCCGACATGCATCGGCTTCGCAATATTCGGCGAGCTGAAGTCGATGACGATGGTTTTCGGCTTGGCCGTCCGTTCCACTCCAAGGCGCGGATCGAAAGCGAGTTCCAGAAGACTGCGCGCCAGAAACTCTGTCGATAATCGGAAATTGATGAACCCCGGTCCGGCAATCTCCGGCGGCTTCCCAATCTCCTCCATCGATAGGTTCGCGACGATCCGTTCCGCGAGAATGCGAGGATTTTGTTTCAGCTTCTTGCCCAGCACCATCGCCACGTTGGTCTGGTAATCTCCATGCCGCGGATCTGCCGTCGAGGTGAGTTGCGGCGGTTCTTCGATCCCGACGCCGGCCGCTCGAAGAGCATTTTGCAGACGCTCTCGCAATATTTCGGAGACTGTCGCCATCCCCTAACTGGCTGGAGAACGAGTCGCCTTATTGTCGAAGATGCTCAGGATCTCTTCGGACGATTCTGCCTTCGCAAGCTGTTCGCGGA
Source organism: uncultured Verrucomicrobiae bacterium (assembly GCA_963808535.1). Lineage (GTDB taxonomy): Bacteria > Verrucomicrobiota > Verrucomicrobiia > Chthoniobacterales > JAFAMB01 > JAFAMB01. Next base: position 45,379 of record CAWEGF010000020.1, read on the forward strand.
CCGACTTGTCATTCAGAAATTTGGCGATCGCCGCCAGCGTTCGGAGATGAACCTGAAATTGATCCTTTGGCACGACAAATAAGACGATGAATCGCACCGGTGAGTTGTCGAGCGAATCGAACTCTATCCCGGTGGAGGATCGTCCAAATGCCGCCACCACCTCGCTGACGCAGTTTGAAGAGGCGTGAGGAATCGCGATCCCAAATCCGATTCCCGTGCTCATCGTCTCCTCGCGCTGGCGAAGAGCGGCCAAAATCGAATCTCGGTCAGAGGCCCGGACTCGGTTCTTCTGCACCAACAGGTCGATCAATTCCACGATTGCTGCCCACCTTTCGGTTGCCTTCATCTCGGGGATGATTTGATCTACTGATAAAAGGGAGCCCAATGTCATAGCTCTCGATCGAGATTGCCGCACCTTAGCAAGTCGCCGTCCTTTGACAAGAGTCTTTCACTTGAAACATGCAAACGCTATTTGTAAGGCCAAGCACTAAATCTGCCGTTTAGATTCAAGGTTGAAAAGCGACTGTGTTACCGATAACCACCTAAATTCCGAGTCTATTGCATGAATATTTTAATGGCAACCAGTGAGTTCTCCCCTCTCGGTTCGACCGGTGAGCTGGGAGATCAGGTCCGTGTTCTGACCACCGAACTGAAAAAGCTTGGCCACGATGTCAGTGTGGTCATGCCTTTCTATCGATCCGTCCGAGAAGGCAAATATGACGTTCGCCCTTCCAACGGCGAATTCCAAGTCAACCTCGGAGGTAAGCGGGCGTCTTCCGATATTCTCGAGACCAACACTCCGGACGGAATTCATGTTTATTTGATTCGTCGTGATGAGTACTTCGATCGAAGCGGCATTTATGGCGGGGATGGGAGGATTTATGAAGATAACGCCGAGCGTTTTATTTTTTTCTCCAAAGCCGTCTTGGAGCTGGCTCAGAGAGTTTCTCCTTCTCCTGAGCTGATCCATAGCCATGATTGGACCTCCGCGATGATTCCAGTATTCGTGCGCGATCGGCAAATGCCTTTCCGCACCGTTCTAACTATCCATAACCTGGAGCATCAAGGTTCGTTCTGGAGTTTTGATTTTGCCTTAACCGGTTTGCCAGGGAGTTATTTTGGTCCGCTCGGCCTTGAGTTTTATGGAAGGCTAAACTTTCTGAAAGGCGGGATCTTGTTCGCCGACGCCGTGACCTTGCCAGGCGAAGCTGCTCTTTTCGAAGCTTTCACCCCTCAGCATGGTTTTGGACTTGATTCCGTTTTGCAGGAAAATCGATTTCGACTTTATGGCATACCCCATGGGGTCGACTATTCTCAAACCAATCCGCCGCTCGATAAACTCGTCAGTAAGCGCCCCAAGGCTGAATCCAGCAACGGCAAATCGATCGGCCGGCAAGCGCTTCTGGAACAGCTCGAGCTCGAGCGAAATCCCAACGGAATTGTTCTCAACCTGCCAATCGAAGCAAACGACCCGGGAGCGTTCGGCTCCATGAAACCAATCGTAGATCTGGTTTTGACTTCGGATACCTGTCTGGTCGTGACCGGAAAAGGACCGGACGAGGACCTCGCGGAAATCATCATCGCAGAAAGAAAATACCCCACCCGTTTTGCCTATCGCCCCGAGCCAGACGCCAAACTGCATCAACTAGGCCTGGCGGGCGCAGACGTTGTCCTTCTCCCTTCCTCTCTGGGGTTCAGGGGCACCAACGCCATCGCGGCCATGCGGTACGGGACATTGCCGATCGTGAAGACTCACGGTGGCGTGCATCAGCTCGTATCCGATTATGATTCCGCCACGGACAGCGGTTGCGGTTTCATCTATAACGACCATTCCAAGATGGCGCTTTGGGATTCTATCCGGCGCGCCAACCACCTTTATCGCCGACCGAACGAATGGAAAAAACTATCAGAACGAGCGAAGATCCTCGACTTTTCCTGGACCGAATCGGCCAAGGCCTTCGTGAAGTTGTACGCCAACCTTTTGCGCCACCGTCAACCCACTCCGGCCTAACCCAGAAACCGAAGAGCGAAGGTTTACGACAAATTGCCCAGATGACCGAAGCCAACGGGTTGATTTCGGCCTAAAGGCCCTTCCATGCTTCCAGAAATCGTTACTCCGATTCCCGGACCGCGTTCACGCGAACTCGCTTCGTCACTTTCGAAGTACGAAAATCGCAATGTCACTTATCTCGGTCCCCGCTTTCCAATATTTTGGGAGAAAGCGTCCGAAGCGAATGTCTGGGATGTCGATGGGAACCGATTTTTGGATCTCACCTCCGGTTTCGCGGTGGCAGCACACGGTCATACCCATCCGTCGATTCGCGCGGCAATCGTGGATCAATCCGCCAGATTGCTCCACGCCATGGGAGATGTCCATCCCGCCGAGAACAAGCTTCTGCTTTGCCAGAAGCTCAGCCAAATCACGTTTGAGAGGTGGGGTCTCGGCGTTGGGAAAACGACCCTCTGCAATTCCGGCTTCGAGGCCGTCGAAGTGGCGGTCAAAACCTCCCTGTTGCACAGCGGAAAGCCAGGGGTGATCGGGTTCACCGGCGGTTACCACGGCTTGGGATACGGAGCCTTGGAAGTGATAGGTATTCGCTGGTTTCGCGAGCCGTTCCAACAACAACTTCGCGATTTCGCTACTCTCATTCCCTATCCGAATTGTTATCGATGCCCGTTCGGCAGATCCGAAGGATACCGGTTAGATGGTTCCCGTTTTCCAAATTGCGCCAGCTCCTGTCTAACTGCCATCGAGGATCAAATTGTCCAAACCATTCGCCAGCGCCCCATCGGGTGCATCCTGGTCGAACCGTGCCAGGGACGCGGCGGTGAAGTGGTCCCGCCACTCGATTTTTTGCGCATGCTGCGCCAGATTTGTGACGCCTACAAAATCCTGCTCGTTTTCGACGAGATTTACACTGGATTCAATCGCACCGGCTCCCTTTTTGCCAGTGATCAATTCGGCCTCTACCCCGACCTCCTCTGTCTCGGAAAAGGTTTAACGACCGGGTTTCCCATGGCCGCCTGCGTCGGGCGGGCCGAAATCATGGACGCCTGGCCCCGATCCACCGGTGAAGCGCTCCATACCACCACATTTCTTGGAAATCCGCTGGGGTGTGCCGCGGCCCTCGCTTCCATCGAACTTCACTTGGAGAAAGGTGTCGGTAAGCGCGTTCAAATGCTTGGCAAACGTCTTCGCGATCAGCTGAAAAATTTGGCACTCCCGGCGCTCGGGCATATCAGGGGCTTAGGCCTGATGATCGGCGCAGAAATCGTCCGTCAGGACGGCTCGCCTGACCCGAATCTGGCTCTCCAGACAGTTCTGTCTGCCTTGGAGGATGGGCTCATTCTTCTGGGCGGAGGACCGAATGGGAACGTTTTGTCGTTCACGCCCCCCTTCTGTATTGGAGAAGATGAAATCGATTACACCTGCGCCAAGATCTACGAGTATTTGCGCTTGGGATCGGTCTCGTAGTCCAAGACCATCGAGCCCAGAGTATTCGGCTTGATGGTTTCTTCCATAAATTTGATGTACACCGGATCCTCGACAAACATCGACATTCGCTCTTTGGAATCGAACTCCACCGCCAAAAAGAATGGCCATTCATTCTTCGGGTCGATCCGGCGCCCGCACCGCACGTTCATCGCCACCGGAATCTTCAACAACTGCATCCGCGTCTGCATCAAGAGGACTTCCACGCGCTCAGGGGTAATCTCCGGTTTGAGTTTGTACAAAACGATGTGATGAATCATTTGCGCGTCTTCTTCTAGAAAGTCGTTCTCTAGTAATCAAGGAATATCGATTGAATGCTGGTTTGGAGAAAAATAAGCAGTGAAAAATGGCTCGATTCCTGGCAGGAAAGATTAGCTTTCCTCGGTCGGGAACGCTTAGTGAGCACCCAGCTCGTCAGCTCGCGCCGGGTTCGCTTGGAAATTTTTGACCTCACCGACCATGAATCAACCTTGCTGGTCAAAGGGTTCGGAGGAGAGATTCGCGATCTTAATCGTTCAACCGCTGATTGGGTCCGTCGCGTCGTCTTGAAGAAACCGATCTCCATCCGGGGACGATTGCGGATAATTAATGACGAACCAATTCCCGGCGCTGTTAGCGATTCGAGCACTATCTATATTCCTGCTAACCTTGCGTTCGGAACCGGAGATCACGCCACCACCGCCGGCTGTCTTCGGATGTTAGCTGATATCGCGCCGAAAACGGACACGTGGGAATTTCTCGATGCGGGCACCGGGACCGGCATTCTGGCCATCGCGGCCTGGCGCCTCGGAGCCAAAAGGGTCCTCGCCTTTGATTTTGATGCTACTGCTATTCGAGTGGCGAAAACGAATGCTCTTCTGAACAAGGCGGCAGGTTTAAAATTGCTCCGTGCCGATGTCTTGAAGTATCGCCCGGAAGGAACTTTCGATGTCATTGCCGCCAACCTCTATGGCGACCTCTTCCGAAAAGCGGCCGCGCGACTCTGGTCGGCCATGAAGCCGCTCGGCAAACTCATCATCTCCGGCTTGATGCGCGACCAGGTCGAACAGGTTGCTGAGAAAATTGACGAACTTCGCGGGCAAATTAAGATTAGACGAACCCGCGGAAAATGGGTAACCATGCTGGCCCAGAGGACGGAAGCCTAGCACGCGCGCTAGGGCGTTCCAAACTCTCTCTCCGCTTTCGAATTCCTTGGTTGAAAAGACCGAGAGGCACATGTAGTCCTGAAAACAGTCCTTATGCAACTTTCCTCTAGAGCTTCCAGTTTAACTCCTTCTCTTACCCTTTCGATCGACAGCAAGGCCAAGGCGATGAAATCCGAAGGGATCGACGTTTGCGGCTTCGGAGCAGGCGAGCCTGATTTTGACACTCCCGAACACATTAAGGCGGCCGCCATTGCGGCTCTGGAAGCGGGCTTTACCAAATACACGCCCAGTTCCGGCATCCCGGAACTTCGTCAGGCGATTGCCGATAAGTTCCTCTTGGACAACGGTATCGATTACAAACCGTCGCAAATTGTCGTCAGCGACGGAGCAAAGCATTCCTGTTACAACGCCATTCTCGCCACCTGCCAACCAGGGGATGAAGTGATCATTCCTGCTCCCTATTGGCTGAGTTACCCGGAAATGGTCAGGCTCGCCGGAGCTGACCCGGTGTTTGTGCACACCAAGGAAGAGAATGGCTGGAAGCTGACCGCCGATGAATTCGAGAACGCGATGACTCCACGAACCAAGATGATCATCCTGAACAGCCCCGGCAATCCAACCGGAGCGGTCTACACGCAAAGAAGAATTGGATTCTCTTGGAAAAGTAGCTGCCGAAGAAGAAATCCTGATCCTTTCGGACGAGATCTATGAAAAGCTGGTCTACGATGACGCCAGGCACTACAGCATCGCCGGACTTGCGCAGGAGTATTACGATCTCACCATCACGGTGAACGGTTTTAGCAAATCGTACGCTATGACCGGTTGGCGCCTTGGATATCTCGGCGCGCCCGAACCGATCGCCAAAGCGATTGATTCCATTCAAAGCCATAGCACTTCAAACGCTTGCTCTTTTGCTCAAAAAGGGGCCCTCGCCGCGCTAAAAGGGGACCAGCAACCGGTTGCCGATATGCGCGATGAGTTCAATCTCCGTCGCGAATATATGCTGGACCGATTGTCCAAAATGCCCCACGTCAGCGTGGTACGCCCGAACGGAGCGTTTTACGTGCTCGTGAACGTCAGCAAGCTGGGACTTACCTCACAGAATTTTGCCGACCGCCTTCTAAGTAAGGCCAACGTCGCCGTGGTCCCCGGCATCGCCTTCGGAGACGATCGAACCATCCGGTTGAGCTATGCCACTAGTCTGGATGTGATCAAGAAAGGCATGGACCGCTTCGAAGAATTCTGCCGTACCCTTTGAGAACACAGAGGGAAAACCGGAGATCACGGAGAAGAGGGATTTACCACCAAGACACAGAGAACGCGGAGTTCAGATTTTTAGATTACCGGATTTCTCTGCACTCGAGCGCGGATTCGGTTAATCCGCTTCGGCGTGGTTGTAAACAATCATCAAAAGACCTTTCACCACTGCGGCTCGAAGAAACCGCCACAAAAATTTCCGTATTTGTTTTTCCTAAGCTCCGTGTTCTCTGTGTCTCTGTGATAAATCCCTCTTCTCCGTGACCTCCTCCTTCCTCCGCGCCCTCCCCCTACGGAAATATTGGGCCGTCTATTCAGTCATGCTGCGCAACTCCCTGATTCGGGAGATGAACTTCAAGCTGAATTTTCTTCTTTGGATGATCGTGGAAGCGCTTTGGTTCGTTGGGCAGCTAGTGTTCATCGAGGTGATTTTCAGTCAAGTTGACCAAATAGGCGACTGGACCAAATGGCAGATGGTTTTGCTCGTTGGGACCCACCAGATCATCAGTCAAATCTTTCAAGGGTTCTTCTATACCAATCTGGTCAACCTTCCCGAATTGGTCCGAACCGGGAAACTCGATTTCATCCTTTTGCAGCCCGTGGACGGCCAGTTTGCCACTTCGGTGCGCCAATTCGGGCTCGACAGCATCGTCAATGCCTTGGTGGGGGTCGGCATCGTTACCTACTCCCTTTACCGACTGCATCTGGTCCCCGGGATCGGCCAGATCCTCCTCTATTTGGTCACCATGTTGCTGGGCGTGACGATTCATTACGCGATCCTGTTCGCCCTGGGAACAGCCAGTTTCTGGATCGTCCGCTCCCAAGGCCTCCTCTGGGGTTATTACAACGTAATGAATCTTGCGCGGTATCCGGACGTTGTATTCAAAGGACCCATCAAGTTTATCTTTAGCTGGGTGATCCCCGTCATTGTCGTCACCAATGTTCCCGCCCGCGTCTTGATGAATGCCTCAGAAACTCCTTGGTGGCTGATTGCCCATCTCCTGCTCGCTTCGGCGCTCATGCTTTTTCTTTCCAGAATCCTCTGGCGATTTGCCCTTAATCGGTACTCCAGCGCAAGTTCTTAGGAGGGATATATTTCCCCTTGCACGGCTATCCAATTGCCAGTATATGTTCGCCCTCCTAATTGGGAACGGTTAGCAAAACAGCATTATTCGTTTGTTGAGCGTATGGCGAAACCAAAAGCACAAAAGAAGGACGCAGTGTCAGAGAATGGGCAGCTTGAACCGGCCGAAATTGAGAAGCCGGAGCTAGCTTCCTCAGACATTGAAGAGGGTGACGATAAGATCCCTCTGTTCCTGCGTAAGCAAAAGAGCAAGCTGCTCCACCTTCGCGATAGCCTCCTCGATTCGATGATGGGCGTTTCGCGGGACACCCTTCGCTCGCGAGCCGAAGGCAGCGAAGCTTCCGCCTTCGGGATGCACCAGGCGGATGCCGGAAGCGATGCTTACGATCGGGATTTTGCCTTGAGCCTTCTCTCCCAGGAGCAGGATGCGCTGTACGAAATTGAAGAAGCGCTCAAACGCGTGGATGCCGGTACCTACGGCGTCTGCGAAATGTCGGGCAAACCAATTCCTCACGCCCGCCTGGAGGCCATCCCGTTTGCCAGATTTACCGTCGAATGCCAGACCCAGATTGAAAAGCAGAAAAAGGCTCATGCGGGTCCGGCAGCCTGTCACTTCCCTCTTCGGTTTGACCGATGAGGAAGGCGGTGAAGGAGAAGAAGAAGACACCATCACCGATTCGAAAGATTAGTTCTCATGCCAAGGGATATTATTACGCTTGAGTGCACGGAGGCGAAGGCGGAAGGCAAACCGGTTTCTCGTTACGTGACCACGCGTAACAAAAAAAGCCTCAATACGCCGGGCCGGCTGGAAAAGAAGAAATATAACCCTTTTCTCCAGCGGCGCACCCTTCACCGGGAGGTGAAATAATTCATGGAACCGAAAACTGCCAAACGTAGATCGAATTTCCGGCGGGCCAATCGAATCATGCCGCGTCGTCGCATTGATATCGCCACCGAAGCAATCGACTACAAAAACCCAGATCTACTCAAAAAATTCGTCACTGAAAGCGGCAAGATATTGCCTCGCCGGGTCACTGGTATGCCGGCACATCTCCATCGGAAGATTACCCGCGAAATCAAACGGGCTCGTTCGGTCCTCCTGATGAAGTAAGCGTTAACTGAGTCCTCTAAGACTCACCCTTGCGAAAAAGGCCACATTCGGCTAAATTTTCTTTCCCTCTGGTTTAGTAGAGGCGGCTGAACCGCCCGAATCAGAACAATTAGGCAACCTTGGTTCGTTGGTGTTTGTAAACGTTATGACAGAAATGCAGGAGCTAATCGCGAAGTCCCTGCGCGATTTTAAAGAAGGCAGCATCGTCAAAGGCCGTGTCCTGGAGATTCGGCCTCGAGAGGTTCTGGTCGACATCGGCTATAAGTCCGAAGGCGTGATCCCGGCCTCCGAGTTCGACGATATGGGCGAAGTCGAGGTCGGCGACGAAGTTGAAGTGCTGCTCGAAAAGCTCGAAAACGAGGATGGGATGGTCGTCCTATCAAAGGAAAAGGCCGCCCACAAACAAAACTGGGACAAGATTGTCAAAGTCTTCGAAGGCGACGGCTTGATCAAAGGGAAGGTAAAAGCAGTCGTTAAAGGCGGCCTAACCGTTAATATCGGAGTCGAAGCCTTCCTTCCCGGTTCTCAGATTGACATCGTTCCGCCCAAAGATCTTCAGCAGTTTGTTGGCAATACTTACGATTTCAAAATCGTCAAGATCAACGACGAACGCAAAAATGTCGTCCTCAGCCGCCGGGAGATCATCGAGCAGGAGCGGGCCGAAAAACGCTCTCGTTTCCTCGAAACGGTCAAGCTGGGCGATACCGTCAAAGGGGTGGTCAAGAATTTAACCGATTTCGGTGCTTTCATTGATCTCGATGGAATGGATGGACTGCTCCATATCACCGATATGACTTGGGGCCGGCTGACTCATCCGAGCGAACTGCTCAAAATCGGCCAGGAAATCGACGTCGTCGTTCTCGATATCAATAAAGAGAAAGAGCGCGTCTCGCTCGGACTCAAACAGACCCAGCGCAATCCTTGGGACAAGATTGAAGAACGATTCCCGGTTGGAGCCACTGTCCACGGTAAGGTGACCAATCTTGTGCCTTACGGCGCGTTCGTCGAGATCGAAGAAGGTGTCGAAGGGTCTAATCCATGTTTCCGAGCTTTCTTGGACCAAGCGGATCACCCGACCTTCCGATGTCCTCACTCAAGGCCAGCTGATCGAAGCCGTGGTCCTCGGGGTCAACAAAGAAGAACAGAAAATTTCTCTGGGTGTACGTCAACTCGAACCCAATCCTTGGGACGTCATCGAGCACAAGTATGTCATTGGATCGCGCGTCAAAGGCAAGATCCGAAATATGACCGCTTATGGTGCTTTCGTTGAACTCGAAGAAGGCATCGATGGCATGATCCACGTTTCAGACTTGAGCTGGACGCGCAAAATCAATCACCCGAGTGAAGTGCTGAAGAAGAACGATGACGTTGAGGCCATCGTTCTGGACATCGATAAGGTCAATCAGCGCATCAGTCTCGGAGTGAAGCAGCTGGATTCCGATCCGTGGAAGGAAATCGATCAGAAATACAAGATCGGTGACTTGGTTCAAGGGAAGGTCACTAAATTGGCCAGCTTCGGCGCCTTCGTCCAATTGCAGGATGATATCGATGGCTTGGTCCACATTTCTCAGCTCAGCGAAGAGCATGTGGCCAAGGTCAAGGACGTGCTGAAAGTTGGGCAGGAAGTGGAAGCCCGAGTTATCAAGGTCGACAAAGCCGAACGTCGTATCGGTCTTTCCATCAAGGCCGCCCATTATTCCGACGAAGAACTCCGGCGGGAAACTGAGGCTTTTGACAGCTTACGGCCCGGTGAAGACATGGTTGGATTGGAACAGGCTTTCCAGGCGGCGGAGGAAGAGTACCGCCCGAGCGATCGACGCAAGTAGCCCTCGCCAAAATCTGTTTACAACTATCGCCGATCAGATGATCGTTTGAATCAAGCATTATGGATAAACCGCAAATTGTCGCCTATCTGAAAACCCATTGCGGCTGGAGCAATGGGATCCGGGCAGTCCTGGCCAAGTACGAACTTCCGTACGAAGAAAAGGACATCATCAAGAACCCGGCCTTTCGTTGGGAAATGGAGCAAAAAAGTGGCCAGCCACTTTCTCCATGCGTGCAAATCAACGGGGACATGCTGCCCGATATCAGCGGTGAGGAAGTAGAGCATTACCTGGTCACCAATAACTTGGTCCAACTTGACGCCGCTCCCAGCGACGTACCCCTGAATGCTCCCTGCCCGCCCGAGCAGCACGAAGCCAACGTCTTTTTCCGCAGGTAGATCCTTTGTGGACGCGCCCACGCGCGTCCATTCTTTCGGGGTGCTAAAATCTACGCCCCGGAGGTCGATGAAAGTTCAGCCCAGAGCTTACTCTGGGCTTTCTCGTGTTATTGCAACGCGTCGCACCTTCACCGAGTCGTTTGTGGCGGCAGCCTCGGAGCAGGCCGGGACGCTTCCTACGGATATCTCTGTCGTCGTGAGTTCGGAGAGAGCAGGCTGGAAGCCTATCCTACATTGCGCCAAGGCGTCTTGTATGGTGGGGGCGGGGACACGTTCCATGATGCCTCTTTCCAGGCATGGCTTATCGTTCCGAAAACCCACCTACTTAATCTACAATTGGCTTTAGGGGATCCTCACGCAACCTCGAAAGTCTAGTCCACGGGCCTCCCAACCTGTCTCCAGGTCGTTACTACGTGATCATGAGACCGCACTCGTTCCCATCGGTTTCACGGCCACACGCGTCACGTGGAGAAGGTTCCCGACGACCTTGGGAATTGGTATGCTTTGCTGGAGCTTCACTCGACAAATTCCAAGTTCACTTTTTCCGGAATCAATCCTTGTTTCCCGGCTCGTCCTAAGAACTCGCGAATGGCTTCTCTGCCCGTCGGACCGTAATCGATCGTAAAATCGTTTACATACATCCCAATGAATCGATCCGCCCCTTCCTGGTCCAGACCTCGGGCTAGAGGCATCGAATGTTCGACCCCGGCTTTTCGGTGTTTGAGTCCGTAGTCGATACTCTCCTTAAGTATCTCGGAAACTTCCTTTTGGATAGCTCGAGGAATGTCTTTCCGAATGACATTTCCACCCAAAGGGAGTGGCAGACCGGTTACCGATTTCCACCAGAAGCCAAGGTCCAGCGCTAGTTTGAACCCCTGATCTGCGTATGTAATCTGGCCCTCATGGATAATCAATCCGACATCCGCCTTGCCAGCCTTCACCGCGTCAAAAATCTCGTCGAATTGAATCGTCACCACCCGCACTTCCGGGGCGAACAAACGTAAGGCCAGATAAGCACTCGTTTTCAGGCCCGGTATCGCGATCGTCTTCGACCCCAGCCATTCGCGGACGGCATCCGGCTCGCGTGGTGGCTTTCTTCCAGGGTGACCAGCATCGGACCATAGCCGTCCCCCATACTGGCGCCGCAAGGAAGCAAAGAATATTTATCTGCCAGGTAAGCATAGGCATGGATCGAGACGGCCGAGATATGCAGTTCGCCGCGCAAGGCACGCTGGTTCAAAGTCTCAATGTCCTGCAGAATATGTTCGAACCGATGGCCGCGCGTATCAATCTTGTGTTCCGCCATCGCGTAGAACATAAAGGCGTCATCCGGGTCCGGTGAATGTCCAAGAAGAAAATCCATAGATCGCATGCTACCCCGTTTCCCGCGACGGCTCAATCCGAGTAGCCGTGGGCCCGGCGAACCTCTTCCTCCATTTCGCGCCAGGGAGAGTGTTTTTTCGGAGCGTAAAACAAATAGGTAATCCCCCCGGCGATCCCAAACAAAACGAAGTAGGCGAAACCAAGAAGCGAAATCAAAACACCGATCTCGTTTGGGACGTTACAGAGATCATTCAAGAGAATCCCCAGCAGAGATTCTCGAAAGCCGATCCCGCCAGGTGTGATCGGCAACGAAATGATCGATGTCACGATCGGCATGATCGAACACATGTCCAGAAGGGAAACCCCCGCCCCAAGCGCCGTGGCAGTACAAAAGAACGCGCCGTAGAAAGAAAACAACACCGGGAAAGAAAGCAGAAAAGCGAACAACAACGACTTCTTTGACCGGGCGAATAGGTGGTACGCCTCTGAACTCTCCATCAGACGATCCCGAAATGGAAAATGTTCGGGCAGCCTGCCTACCAGATTGAAGCCGGTGATGGCAAAGGATCCCGCCGTTATCAGGACAAATCCGATCAGCATGCTGAGCAGCACCCAGAGCAAGACCGTTGCCTGAGGAGTTTTTTGCAGCCAATTCCAGCGTAGGAAGGTCGTCAGCAGCGCCGTTAACACTAAGGCCGCCATCCCAATCAAACGGTCCATGACCACCGTCAGAATCGCCTCTTTCTTTTTGGCCGGAAACTCGCGCATTAGATAGTACAGGCGCGCGAAATCTCCGCCGGTATATCCAGGCATAAAGAGGTTAAAGAATAGACCAACAAAAAAAAGCATCGTCGCGCGACGCCAGCTCATGAACATGCCTTGAACCCGCATCAGGATCTGCCACCGGACGATGTTCGCCACCTCACCAACCAAAGCCACCGGCAAACCGATCAGCAGCCAGGTACGATCCGCTTTCATGATGGCGCCCGCCATTTGCGCTCGTTTTTCCGGGCTGTGAAAAAGCCAAATCAAAATGGCAATAGTAAAGACTGCCTGGAATGTGCGGATGATCGCTTTCTTCATTGGGGAGAATAGGCTCGGGCCAATGCTGCCTTAGGCAGCTACCCGATAGAGAGCGTCCAATCGTTTTCGCAAAACCTTCCAGGAATGTAGCTTGTTCTAATGGCCAACCATAGCCGACTGACCCGCAATGACATCACAAAATCTGCTTCTCGAAATCCGGGTCACTTTCCGTCTGGTCTTAGAGGATACCGCGTGATCGAAAGGGAAATCAACGGAAGACTCACGGCTTCCCGCTTCTATTGGTCGGAGTGAACCTCTTCTTAGCCCCTCTTGCAGACCATCCATGGGCGGTGCAAAGTGCGGCGCGCATGAAAATCATCGATCTCCGTGCCGACCAGACCAGTGCATGGCGGAGTCTGCTTTGTCGCCGCTACACTCCCGATGAGAAGCTAATCAGCCAGGTCGCCGCCATCCTTTCGGAAGTGCGGAAACGAGGCGATCACGCCTTGATCGAGTATGCGCGACGGTTCGACCATGTCGATTTTACCCCTCAAGAACTCGCCATCTCGGAGAGCGAGCTTCGGACCGCCTCGGGTTCCGTGACTTCTGAGTTGCTCAAGGCTTTGGAAGCGGCACACGCCAATGTGTCGGAATTTGCGGCCCGCAGCCTGCGAGTAGACTGGATGTGGAAAAATGCCCAGGGAGCGGAGGTTGGCGAGCGCTTTGATCCTCTCTCCAGAGTCGGCATTTATGTGCCGGCCGGAACTGCGCCGTTGGTCTCTACCGCCATTATGACCCTCTCTTTAGCGTCGGCGGCCGGAGTTTCTGAAATTGTCGCTGTCTCTCCGGTTGGTGCGGACCGGGTAATGAATCCCGGTCTTTTAACGGCTCTTCAATTGGCTGGGGCCACCGAGATTTATAAGGTCGGAGGCGCTCAGGCCATCGCCGCGCTTGCTTTTGGCACCGAGACGATTCAGCCGGTCGCTAAGATTTTCGGTCCTGGAAACGCCTATGTTACGGAAGCAAAACGCCAAGTCTTCGGCTATGTCGCCGTCGACCTGGTTCCAGGTCCCAGCGAGATCATGGTCATTGCCGATCAGACCGCTAATCCACGTTGGGTTGCCGCTGATTTGCTGGCTCAGGCCGAGCATGGGCACGGCAGCGTGATCTGCCTGGTTGCCCTGGATCCCCACGTCCTTGAAGCAGTGCAGCTCGAGATCGCCCAACAAATGAATTTCCTGACGCGCGGAGCTGCTTTGCAGCAGGTCCTGGAGCAGAATGCTTTTTTTATCCTCGCTGGAAGCGAAGCGCAGGCCGTTGAGATTGCCAACGCCTTCGCGCCCGAACACCTTTCCTTAGTCACTGGTCACGGAGAAAAAATGGCGCAGGCCATCTTCAACGCCGGTGCCATTTTTATCGGTAATTTTTCGCCCGTCGCCGCAGGGGATTTTCTGGCCGGTCCCAGCCATGAGCTACCGACCGGCGGTGCGGCGAAATCGTTTGGTGGACTGACGGTCGACCAATTCCAGCGACGGACCAGCATCGTTCGCTACGACCAGGAAGCTCTTCGCAAATCCGTCTCGATTATTTCCCAATTCAGCCAGGCCGAACAACTGGACGCCCACGGCCGCTCGGTGTCGATCCGCTTCGATTAAGGATCAGGTGATGGCGCGTAAAACGCGGAAAAAAGGCCGACCTTGGTTTCGCGTTGCTCTCCTCTTCTTCCTGGTCTTGGCCCTCATTCCCGTCCTTGAGGTCGTCTACGTTCGCTTTTTCAATCCGCCGGTCACCACCTTGATGGTTTTTCGCCGAATCGAGGCGATGATCACCAAACGATATCGTGGCGAAATTCAATATCGTTGGATCCCGCTCGAAAAGGTTCCCGACGATTTTCTCGATGGCGTTTGGCAAATGGAAGACAGCCGTTTCTTCAGCCACGACGGTTTTGATTGGATCGAGATGGAGGAAGCGATCCAGCGCGCAGAACGTAAACATCGCCCGGTCCAAGGTGTCTCAACGATTTCCAATCAATGCGCCCGTTCATTATTTCTCTGGCAAGGGAGATCCTGGGTCAGAAAGGTACTGGAGGCCTACTACACCTTCTTGATGGAACATCTGTTGAATAAGCAACGCATCCTCGAGTTGTACGTGAATATTATTGAACTGGGCGACGGCATTTACGGCATCGAAGAGGCGGCCGAACACTATTATCAGGTCCCGGCCAAACGGTTGACCCGTTCGGAATGTGCCATGTTAGCCGCCATGCTCCCCTTTCCGAGAGGTTGGGACCCTCACAACCCTAGCCCAAGGCTCCGCGCCCGCTACAGCCTGGTCCTGCGCCGAATGAACGCCGGCGGCCCCATCGAACGAAAATTAGGAGAGTAACCACCAACCTAGGGACAAAACCGGATGGCGCGAAGATAAGGCTTAGGATGATTTTGCTCCGAAAGGGCTGTCGGCCACAATCCTTGGGCTGGGGCCTTGTTTTGTGCCCCGACGAACAGGCGCTACCAAGAGATTCAGCCCTAGGGTTTTTACGATCGTAGGCTTCCTGAAGGGTGCGTACCGATTTAACGATCCAACATGGTCGAGGCAGGCCATTCCCAAGCAGTTCGTTCCAATTGCGATCGGACTGTCCTGCGCGGAACAAGATGTGCTCGAGCTGTTTACTTCGACTAATGGTGTCTGCGCCTCTTGAACTTCAACAGTGCCAGCGATCGAGCAATCGCCCCTTCAATCTCCGCCACTTCTTCTGAGTTCAGATCCTTATTCTGCAAATCTGCTTTGGCGCGGCTGACGGCTTCTTCGGCCGCCGCTTCATCGACTTCTGTATCGGACACCGCCATGTCGGTCAGAATGGAAACCTTGGTAGGTGTAACCTCCACAAAGCCGGTTCCTACGACCAGCTCAATCTGCTTTTGACCTTGGGTAATTCGAACTTCGCCGGGCAGTAACCGGGTCATCAGCGCAACGTGCAACGGTAAAATACCCAGTTCACCTTCCACGCCGGGAAGCACGACCATATCCACTTCTTCCGAGAAGGTTCGCGCTTCAGGGGTGACAATTTCAAGCTGTAATTTGGCCATAGGAACTTATTCCTGGGCGTCGCGAATCTCCTCGATGCCACCTTTCATGTAGAAATTCTGCTCTGAAATATCGTCGTGCTTACCTTCGAGAATTTCCTTAAACCCACGGATGGTATCCGCGATAGAGACGTACTTTCCAGGCTTGCCGGTAAAAACTTCCGCCACGTGGAATGGTTGGCTCAAAAACCGTTGCATCTTCCGGGCGCGGTAAACCGCTAACTTGTCCTCGGGATTTAGCTCGTCCATCCCGAGAATGGCAATGATATCCTGGAGGTCCTTATAACGCTGCAGTACCCGTTGGACACCACGGGCGACGTCGTAGTGTTCCTGGCCCACGAATTCCGGGGCCAGCACTTTCGAAGTGGACGCCAATGGATCGACGGCCGGATAGATGCCGAGCTCGGCAATAGAACGTTCCAGCACGATCGTGGAGTCCAAATGAGCGAACGTGTTGGCCGGCGCGGGGTCTGTTAAATCGTCCGCCGGCACATAGACCGCTTGGAACGAGGTAATTGAGCCCTTGTTGGTGGAAGTGATCCGCTCCTGCAAATCGCCCATCTCTGAAGCAAGCGTTGGCTGGTACCCGACCGCCGACGGCGTGCGTCCAAGAAGGGCCGAAACCTCCGAACCGGCCTGCGAAAAGCGAAAGATGTTGTCAATGAAGAGCAAGACGTCCTGGTTCTTTTCGTCCCGGAAGTATTCCGCCATGGCTAGGGCCGATAATCCGACTCGCAGACGGGCGCCAGGAGGCTCGTTCATCTGGCCATACACGAGCGCCACTTTAGACTTGCTCAAATCCTTTTGATCGATAACCCCGGCTTCCGACATCTCAGTGTAAAGATCGTTGCCTTCTCGGGTTCTTTCGCCCACTCCGGCAAAGAGGGAATAACCGCCGTGACCCTTGGCGATGTTATTGATCAGTTCCATGATCACCACCGTCTTACCCACCCCGGCACCCCCAAACGCGCCGACCTTCCCTCCCTTTGAAAACGGACAAATCAGGTCGATCACCTTAATCCCTGTTTCAAGTATGCTGGCGCTGGTGTCCTGCTCGATCAGGGTCGGCGCTTTGCGATGAATCGGATATCTTTTCTCCGCGTTAACCGGTCCCCGTTCATCGACGGGATCACCGGTTACATTAAAGACCCGACCGAGAACGCACTCGCCCACCGGCACAGAAATTGGGCCCGCCGTATTGGTGATTGGCATTCCGCGTTTGAGTCCTTCGGTCGACGACATCGCAATCGCTCGAACCCAGCCGCCCCCGAGATGCTGCTGTACCTCCAGAGTCAGCTTTTTCGATGCCCGTCCCTCCATCTCAAAATCGACTTCCAACGCGTCATAGATGCTCGGCATCGCATCACTTTCACTGAAATCGGCGTCCACAACGGGGCCAATGACTTGGACAATGGTACCTGTATTCATATTTCGGAGCTATCCAACCGCGAGCTGCGCGGTGGTAATTTCCAGCAACTCTGTCGTAATGTTTTCTTGGCGAACCTTGTTATATTCGAGAGTTAGGTCCTTGATTAGATCTTTGGCATTATCCGTCGCATTCTTCATCGCCACCATGCGGGCGCTATGCTCAGATGCCCTGGCATCAAGCGCCATCTGAAATAACTGAAAAGCAAGATAGTGAGGGAGGATTGCGTCGAGCACTCCCTGGGCATCTGGTTCGAACAAATACTCGCCGCCAACTGCCTCTCCCTCCACATCGAGCTCTTCCGCAGGAACCGGTAGTAAGTTCCGCAATATCGGCTGTTGCGTCAAAGTGTTGACGAACTTCGGGTACAAGACACGCACCTGATCCACCTCGCCGGAAATGAATTTCTCAGAAGCAAATTTGGCGATAGGTCGAATATCGGCGAAACGAACCGTATCCTTCAAAGCAAAGTCGGCTGTCAAATTTCGCCTGGTGCGAGCGATAAATTGCACCGCTTTTCTACCCATCACCGCAAACTCCGTTTTTTCCCGGTCGACGTCGGCAACCTCCCTGAAAAGATTGGTGTTCAAAGGACCGCAAAGCCCTTTGTCCGTGGAAAAGATTAAGATCAACTCTTTTTTGATCGGACGAACCGCCAGAAGCTCGTGGCTTGACGATTCAACCCGGCCCTTGATGGCGGCCAAAACACGGGTCAACATCTCCTGGTAAGGTCGGCCGGCCAACGCGGCCGCTTGCGCCTTGCGCATCTTGGCCGCAGCCACCATCTGCATGGCTTTAGTAATCTGAGCCGTGTTTTTGACCGACCTGATGCGCCGGCGCAAATCGAGCGTACTTGGCATCGGATTAAATTACGGTTTGTAGAACCCTTTGAAATCCTTGATCGCCGCGTGGAGCCTTTCCTCCAGGTCCTTGTCGATCGCGAGTTTATCCAAAATGCCGGCTAGGATATCTTCCTTCCGGGTCTGGAAGTATTCCACCAACTTCGCCTGGCAATCTTTGATTTTATCGACCGGCACATCGTCAAAATAACCCTTCTGCATCGCGAAAAGGATGATCACCTCCACCTCCACGGCGAACGGGTTATATTGGGCCTGCTTAAATAGTTCGACGATCCGTTGGCCACGCTCGAGCTTCTTGCGAGTCCCGGCGTCGACATCCGAACCAAACTGGGCAAAGGCCTGGAGATCCCGGAATTGGGCCAGGTCCAGTTTCGTCGAGCCGGCAACTTGTTTGATCGCCTTGATTTGCGCAGCAGAACCAACCCGGCTCACCGAAATACCAACCGAGATGGCCGGTCTCACGCCTTGGTAGAATAGATCCGTCTCCAGATAGATCTGCCCATCCGTGATCGAAATAACGTTCGTCGGAATGTAAGCCGACACGTCTCCGGCCTGAGTCTCGATCACCGGAAGAGCCGTAAGTGAGCCACCGCCATTGTCATCATTGAGGCGAGCACTCCGCTCTAACAATCGAGAATGCAGATAAAACACGTCACCTGGATAGGCTTCGCGGCCGGAGGGTCGTTTCAAAACCAGCGAAACCTGTCGATACGCCGCGGCGTGCTTGGTCAGATCGTCAAAAACGATCAGCGCATCCATTCCGTTGTCCATAAACCATTCCCCCATGGCTGCACCGGCATAAGGCGCCAAGTACTGGTTCGTTGCGCCTTCCGAGGCAGGTGCTGAAAGGACGATCGTATAAGCCAAGGCTCCGGCTTTTTCCAGAACATCGACCGTTCGGGCGATGCTCATGTTCTTTTGCCCTACTCCGACGTAAATGCAGTAGAGCGGCTTGTGGTTCTTGATCTTTCCTTCTTCGGCCGCCTTATTCAGGCGCGCTTGATTGATAATCGTGTCGATGGCGATCGTCGTCTTTCCCGTCGCCCGATCTCCAATGATCAGTTCCCGTTGCCCACGCCCGATCGGGATCATCGCATCGATCGGCAAAATACCAGTCTGAACAGGTACCGAAACGCTCTTTCGTTTGATGATGCCGGGAGCAATCTTTTCAACCGGATAAGTCTCCTCGGATTTGACTGGCCCTTTGCCATCGATCGGTTGGCCTAAAGCGTTCACCACCCGGCCAAGCAATCCTTTCCCCACCGGAACGGATAACAATCTCCCCGTGGTCCTAACCTCCGTCCCTTCTTTGACCTCGGTATAATCTCCCACAATAATGGCCCCGACCTCGGTCTCTTCAAGGTTCAGCGCAATCCCGTAAAGACCGCCCGGAAACTCGATCATTTCGTTGAGCATCACGTCGCTCAGCCCTTCGATTTTCGCGACGCCATCGCCGATTTCCCGAACTGTCCCGACGTTGGAGCGAGTGGTGTCCGTCTTCAGCCCGGAGATCGTTGCTTCCAGTTCCTGCAGAATTGTGCTCATGATTGGCTCCGCTAAAGTTGTTCCTGAAGCTGGTTCAGGCGGTTCTTGACTGATCCATCCCAGACGTCATTCCCTATTTTTATTCTCAGACCACCGAGGAGTTCGGGGTTTGTTCGAAATTCTGTCGTCAAATCTTCACCGTACCTGGCCTTCAGATTCGCGACGATTTGATCTCCCAAAGATCTATTCAGCGGAGTCGCGCTTTCGATAACCGCGTGCCGTTTCTCTACTTCCAGGTGAAGCAAACGTTGGTAGTCTTTCAACACGTCGACATAACGACGCGGCTTCGTTGCTAGAACAGTCTGAACCATTTGCGAAATCTTCTCCTCATCTAGTTTCCCTGAGGTAAAACTGTGTCGAAACAACTGACGGGATACCTTCCGGGCGTCTTTGGTGGCTTTCATAGCCGGTCAATAAGATTCTAGGCGGCAACTTCCCGTGCCGTCTCTTCACTAATGCGTTGGTGGTCTTCTGGGGTTAATACCTTGCCGGTAACGCGGGTCGTGGTATCGACCACCAAACGACCAAGTTCCCGCTTTATCTCTGCCATCAGACGATCTCTCTCCAACGACATTGCTTCCTGTGCTTTTAAGGTGACTTGCTCGGCGGCGGCCACGGCTTCCTGACGTTTCTGTTCCGCCAACCGATCGCCACTGGCCCGCACTTCTTCGATCAATCGTTGCGCTTCGGCGTTGGCCTTAGCCAGTATTTCCTCATATTTGGCCTGGGCCGCCGCAAGCTGTTTTTTGATGTTTTCAGCGTTGATCTGGCCCTCTTCAATCCGGCGACGGCGCTCTTCCAGCATGGCTATCACTGGCTTGAACGCGAATCGCTTCAGGACCCAATAGACAATCGCAAACAGCACCACCTGCGCTATCAGGTTGGGCCAGTAAACGCCAAATTGTTCAGCCACTTTAGCCGCTGCGTCCATAAATCAATTGAATTGGGAGGGGTTCTTAACTCGGAGGGAATCGCGAAACTGCAAGGACTTTCTCACCTTGCAGCTTCGACAATCTTTCTTGTTATTTCGTGAATGCAATAATCAATCCGTAAATTGCAATGGCTTCGGCGAGCGCCATGCCGATGATCGCCATCACCAGGATGCTGCCGAATGCGCTAGGGTTGCGCCCCACCGCCTCAGCTGCCTTGCCTCCGACGATACCGACGCCGACGCCTGCTCCCAGCCCCGCGAAGGCCAAGGGCAAGAATGGGCCGAAATTCCCGGCTTCAGCCGCCAGCATTGGAAGAGTGTCTAACATGCTTATTTCCTTTTGTTTGGTTCTGCTTTTCGTTCCGGCCGCCCACGCGAAGCATGGTCTCAGCCGGAAAATTTTTAGTGCGCTGCCTCGCCTCCATGATCAGTCGAGAGTTTGATATAGACGGCACAGAGCATCGCGAAAACGAAGGCTTGCAGCAGACCGACCAACAACTCGAGGAAGTAAAACGGAAGCGGAAATACAATCAGAGAAAGCCAGTTAAGTGGGGTCGGCAAACTGGCACCCACCGAGCCCATCGTATGCAACAGCGTCTCTCCAGCGTAAATATTGCCGAATAACCGAAACGAGAGAGAAACCGGCCGGATAGCGATCGAGATGACTTCAATAATCCCGACGAAGATGAAAAGAGGTAGCAGCACGTACCAGAGCACGCCCTTGAGGTCGCCTTTGGGGGCGAAAATATGCTTCAGAAACCCGATCACCCCGACTTCCTGGATGGTCCAGAAAAGCCACCAAGCCATAAAAAAAAGAGCCATCCCCAAGGTCATGTTGAGATCGGCATTGGCCGGCCGCAATAGAGGATGCGCCACCTCTTTCAATCCGAGCGGACCCGGACCCGGTTCTCCAAACCCAATGGTGCCGACGCCCGGTACCAGCCCGAACCAGTTCGCGGTCAGAATGAATATAAAGAGGGTGGCGATCAGGGAAAAAACCTTCGGAATCATGTGTTTACCCACGATCCCCTCGAAAGTCACGTAGAGGGTTTCAACGACTGCCTCGAACAAATTTTGGACGCCGTTCGGGATCAGCGTCATTTTCTCAGTAGACCGCCGGGCCCAGATTACGACCAGGATCGTGACAATCACGGTCACCAACATCGAGTTAGTGAACCAGCCCGCGACTGGGATAAGAGGGTTCGCCGTAACCGTAAGTTCTTCCGCGGCCAGTAAATATGTCAGTTCCATAGGCATATCACTCTCCAGCGATCAAGACACGCCTCCGGTAACTTTGGCGGGACTGGAAACAGCACGTCGATGACTGGAGGGTGAGGAACCATGAAAGCAACGCCTATGGCGACATGCAAGTCGTTTTGTGAAATTTTTCACAAAGTCGCTCCGACCCCTGCTAATGGCGCTCTGGACCAGCTTTCGACGATCCGTTCACTACATGCCCCAATTCCGTTGCTGATAAGCCGACGGGCTCCATATTTCTTGCGGACTTCCTCAAGGTCGTTTATCGGCTCACCGTGGATCGGAAGTTGGGTTACCTTTTTGAACGGTTCCCGGCGTTTACCCAAACGTTCTGCGCCCGTGAAGTCGCTGAACTTTACCGGCAAGGAACTTCACCGCCGGTCTACTCCATCCGGCGCCCGAGCGAGGCACCTCCGGCCAACATCCCGCTCGATAACATTCCGGTCTATTATCTTCCCGATACCAACAGCCTGGAATTCAAAATCAGAACCAAACTAGTTTCCCGCCGACTCAAAGATCTCTGGTCAGGGTCCGGTGACGTCCGAGACAAAGGCCGCTTTCGGGAAGCCGCTTATCTCGGGCCGAAACTTCAGAAGGCCCGGGTGTCCCATGTTCATGTCCATTTTGCCGGTTTGGCTTCTCGGACCGCTTGGTGGCTCAAACGTCTTTTCGGCATCACTTACAGTTTCACCGGACACGCCAACGACATATTTTGCCCTAAACCGGACCAACGAGTGGGTTTGGCCGATCTCGTGGAAGATGCCTCCTTTGTGGTGGCGGTCAGTGACTTCGGCGCCAATTGGCTCCGGCGCGACTTTCCCGGATCCGCTGACAAGATCCATCGAATTTATAACGGATTGGACCTCTCAGTCTTCAAATCTGCGGTTCCGGGGGCCGAACCAGTGCGACTATTGTCGATTGGCCGTCTAATTGAGAAGAAAGGGTTCAAGTTTCTGATCGAAGCCTGCCAGCTGCTTCAGTCTGCCGGCCTTTCATTCGTCTGCCAGATCGTCGGCGAGGGACCGGAACGTGAACGGTTGGAAGAATCGATCCAGAGGCATCAACTGTCAGACCAGGTGCGGTTGATGGGTGCTTTGCCTCAGACCGAGGTCGTGGAAATGCTGGCCCAAAGCTCAATCTTCGTCTTCCCGGCGATCCACGACAGTTTCGGAGATACCGACAATCTGCCAACGGTCTTAATTGAGGCCATGGCGAGCAGCCTGCCGACCGTGGCCACCAACGTCGCGGGTATCCCGGAAATTGTCCAAGCCAACGAAAACGGAATCCTGGTTCCAGAAAAAGATCCGGTTCAATTGGCCGCCGCAATCCGGCTGATAGCCGAAAATCGATCTCTAAGCGAACGGTTCAGTAAGGCATCGCGCAGGCTCGCCGAAGAAAAGTTTGCCCTCCAGAATACGGTCGGGGAGCTACAGCGGCTATTCGCTCAATTTGGTCTCCGTGTCTGATCTCTCCAGGTTGTCCATAGGTTTTCCTAGGCAAATTCTGGTTGATTTCCTCGAGAGTCGTTCTTTACTCCCTACCTATGTCGAATGAAAGCAAAGCTAAAAGCGCATTTATGAAACCGGTTCAGCCCGATGCTGCGCTTGCCAAGATTGTTGGTGAAAATCCTCTCCCCAGGACCGAACTGACCAAAAAGCTTTGGGAATATATCAAACAGAACAAACTCCAGGATAAAAAGCTCATCAAAGCCGATGCGGCCCTTGAAACCGTTTTTAACGGCAAGAAAGAGGTCGATATGTTCGAACTCACCCGGCTCGTTAATACCCACATCGTCAAATAGGGTCCTGACGCCGAGCAGTTTGGCACTCTCGAGCACGATAGACCCAGGGAAGTCTCCCGAGATATTTAGTGTCTCCATTAACTAAAAAGATCGTGGCGGCGATCGCGCTCGTGATCGGGCTTGCGGTTGCCTCTTATTTTTTCCCCGTCGTCCCGGCACTGCAAAACCTTTGCGTCTGGGTCGGGAGCCTTGGACCTCTCGGAGTTTTCCTGCTGGCGCTTTTTCTGGCGATTGGATCGCTTCTTTTTCTGCCGGCCAGCCCCTTTATCATCGCCGGATCGGCAGTTTTTGGGTTTCCCCTGGGCGTTCTCGGGGCACTCACTGGACTTGCCTTGGGAGCATCCGGCGGCTTTTGTCTTTCCCGTTGGTTCCTGCGCAAAGACATCTCCGCTCGATTTCGAAAACACGCGACCTTTCGGGCGATCGATATGGCCATCGAAAAAGAGGGGTGGAAAATCGTGATTCTGTTGCGCTTGTGTCCCATCCCCTTTGGCTTGGCCAATTATCTGTATGGTTTGACTGCCGTGCGGTTCCGCCCCTATCTGATCGCCAGCCTGATCGGGGGATTACCTAGTCTTCTCCTGTATTGTCAGCTCGGCACTGCAGGGAAAGCCGGGCTAGACGCCATTGCGTCGGGTCACCTCGTTCGCAGTACCGGGGAACTGGTGGTTTTCGGGATCAGCATGGTGGCCACCGTCTGCGCGATCGTCCTCATCCCATTGTTCGCCCGTAAAGCGGTTCAAAAATACGCCCAGGTCTCTCTCCCCTCGACCCCCTCTTAAATCTCACAAATCGTTCTCGTGCTCGTCGTCGTCCTCGATCTCGATTCGAGGATTCGGGGTGGCCGTGGGGCTAGGCTCTATGGATGGATCGAGGGCCTGCCCCGCAGGGGCTACAGAACTCAGCCCAGGGTTTCAACCCTGGGGAACCCTCATGACCTGAAGCTGGAAGGGGCGAGAGATTCGGACACCAGATGAGCTGGCACCGATTGCCGCGCAAAAAGTCAGGGTGCGCAATTGGGACGTGCGACAATTGGACTCCGCCTCGCTATTACGTTCCATCTGGCGCCCCTTCAGGGCACGTCGCTCTGGGTGGACAATTCCCAGGGTGTGCTCTTGCGGGACAGATCGAATGACCAAATATCAATCGGTTGATTAAGCGGTCCGGGAAGCAGTCTGGATTGCAGAGAGATCCAAAACATTTGACCTGTCCCCTTTTTGGGGTTCGGCACTTTCCACAAGGAAACTCGTTTGCACACCGGAACATTCGACCTGTCCCCAAAACGCCTGCGCCTTAGCTAAAGCTCGTTTAAAAATGTCCCGAAGGGACGATACGATCGTAGCCTGGCACGAAGTGCCTGGGAGAGCACCACGTCAAAGATCCGTCCCGTAGGGTACGGTGTGATTCTTGCACGAATCGATCGGAAACGTCTTTGGCCGATAAGTGCGGCATCGCAAAAGCAGAATGGAACAATCCCTAAATGCCTTGGCAAGCGTCTCAGACCGTCTCCATCTCTGGATCTCGTAGCTTCGGGAAACGGTCCATCCCATTGAGCAGCAGCCCGAACAACATTGGACACGAACCTTTCAAGAAGAATACTTGGCCTCCTAAAGAACCAAGGTACACATTTCGACGAGAAATATTTAAGGGATTAGTTAAGGGATTAGCTGCGCGGCGATCATACCGTACCCTACGGGACGGTTCTTTCGAGGACGCTTTCCCAGGCACTTCGTGCCAGGCTACGATCGGTCTGTCCCTCCGGGACGGGCTTACAAACGGTTCGCAACGGCATCTAGGGTCCGGGCCGGCAATTTCGTAACATCGTTCGTCGCAGCAATAACATCCCAAACTGCCCCTAACTAGCGCCATTCGTGTCTGTCCCCTTTTGGTGTGGCCAGGTTAAACGGTACAGATCGCTATAAACGGGAGAATGGAGCAAGGACGCACGACGTAGGTGGCCCCTCTCCGCTCCGGCGAGCCGACTAAAACGATATTGAACGTAAATTCCCCGGGGAACGATTCCGGTCTTTATTCTGTAACTCCTGCAACTCCTGAACTCCTGCAACTTCCCTCTTTGGAACGGGCTAAAATTCGTACTCTTTGCCGGGCTCAGGGATCATTGTCGAAACTTCAGGCAGTTCCTTCTCAATCCGGGATTTAAACCATGACACGGCTGGGGGATCTCCGTGCACCAGGATAACGGTTTTGGGCCGTATTTTTCGGATGTAGTCGAAGAGAAGCTCTCGGGGGGCGTGAGCACTAAAGTCGAATTCGCTCACCTCACAAGTCAATCTTTGGCTTGGCAACCCTTCATCCAGTTGAACTAGGTCCCCTGGTTGAGCCGCTTTCAGTCGGCCGCCCGGTGATTGGGGGTCGGCGTAGCCCACGAAAAATACCGATTGCCGGGGGTCAGTCAGGAACCGTTCTGCCAGCTGGTTGGACAACGTTTTCTCCGTCATCATCCCGCTGGAAAGAGCGTAAATTCGGCGCCGCCCAATTTGGGTCGTTTGCACGTCGCGACTACTCAAGACATGCGGGCCGATGGAGTCCAAAAGCTGCAATCCTTCGTACTGCCTGGGTGCCTGAGAGGCCAGTTGATCATGTAAAATGGTGATCTTGGTGCTTAAACCGCCGATGTAGATGGGAACATTCCGGAGTTCCCCTTGACGCTTGAACAGATGGAGCATGGTCAGAATCTCCTGCGTTTTGCCGAGGGCAAAAACCGGGACCAGGATTGAACCTCCTTTTTCGAAAGCTTCCCCAATCGCGCTCAGGAATCGGCGTTCCTCTGCGCGGCGGGTATAACCAACTTCGAGCTCTCGGTCGCCCCGCGTCGTCTCAATTATCAGAATGTCGATGTCCCCTTGTGGAAAATCCGCGCCGCGCATCAAGGTCTGCTCAAGGAAATTCACGTCCCCGGTGTAGAACACCTTTTTCCCTTCGGCTCGAAAGAGAATTCCGGCCGATCCCAGGATATGACCCGAATCATACATTTCGAAGGTTGAATCGTAATCAGGTTTGGGTACCCGTTCACCGTCAACGGTCCAGTACTGCCGGAAACCGACACTCTGCCATAGTTCAGAGGCATGGTCGGCTTCACGATGGGTAAAAAGCGGATAATTCGGGATTCTAAGTTCGTCCCGTTGGCGCGACATCACATTGACGGAGTTATGCAACATGACGTCCGAAAGCTTGGCCGTGGCATGAGTCATGAAAACTCGCGCTTGAGGCTGTCGGCGCATCAGGACCGGCAGCGAGCCGATATGATCTTGATGCGCGTGGGAGATCAGGATCGCATCGAGAGAATTGTCCGGTATCAACCTGTAATTGGGTAAAGCCGCCTCCCCCTCTTGCTTAGGATGTAAACCCGCGTCGAGCACCAGTTTCTTGCCATCCAGCTCCAGGAAATAGGAATTTGCACCAATCTCCGTGTGCCGGGTCAGATTTATAAATCGCATTCTCTCCTTTGTGCCGCTCCCATGTTCGCCGAAACCTCCCGGGCCGCGGCGACGTCTCCAAATCTAGTGAATTCAGACTGGAAACCAAATTTTACGTAATATTATTCAAAGATGTTATCTCCGATCACCGCCAGTCAATGGGATTTCGGCGCTGCCGCCCACCTCTTGGTACGGGCGGGTTTTGGGGCAGATCCGGCGGACATCGAGAAAACTTTCGCGTTGGGGCCGGATAAGGCGGTGGTCTCGCTACTTCGTGCTCCTGCGGAAGATTATCCGCCTCCCATTTGGGCCCAGCCAGACGATCAGGACGAACTACACGCTGAATTTCAGCAAGCCGCTACCCCGGCGGAAAAGCAAATGGCGGGTAAACTTCTTCGAGAACGATTCATCAGCGAAATGAAGGACCTGACTCGCTGGTGGGTAGAGCGAATGGTAAACACCACCTCTCCGTTCACTGAAAAAATGGTTTTGTTCTGGCATGGCCACTTTGCCACCAGTGCTCAGAAAGTGAGATCGCCTTATAAAATGTGGCTCCAGAATGAAACTTTTCGCCAGAATGCCCTCGGCAATTTTCGCACTCTCGTCAAAGCCATCTCACGCGACCCGGCAATGATGATCTGGCTCGACACCGTCCAGAGCAAAAAAGAAAGCCCAAATGAAAATTTCGGCCGAGAAGTGATGGAGCTCTTCACTCTTGGGGAAGGAGAGTATAGCGAGACCGATGTTAAATCAGCGGCCAGAGCTTTCACCGGTTACCGAATCGATCGAGCAGATCAATCATTCCGGTTCGCCGAACGACAATTCGATCCCGGATTCAAAACCTTCATGGGCAAAACCGGTCCGTGGGACGGCGATCAGATTCTGGATATCATCGTCTCGCAACCGCAATGCGCCCGCTTTGTCGGAGACAAAATTTGGAAATTTTTCGTCTACGACGATCCAGAGCCAAAGCTGGTCGATGCTCTGGCCGCTGAATTTCGGAATGCCCATTGCGAGCTGCGGCCGTTCATGAACACTCTTTTTTTATCCGAGGAATTTTATAGCCCGCAGGCTCGCAATTCGCAGATAAAAAGCCCGGTTCAGTTTCTGAGCCAGGCACTCCGCACCTTGCCAATTCCTTTGCCGGATTCAAATTTCCTAGAACTGGCATTCCGTCAAATGGGTCAGGTTCCCTTTTTCCCGCCAAACGTCAAAGGCTGGGACGGGGGGAAGAGTTGGATTAATACTGCCACCCTTACTTTCCGGTATAAACTCTCCCATCAGTTGGTCGAAGGCATTAACCCCCAAGAAATTGGGCTCCCAAAACCGCCGGCCCTGGAAAAGACTTCCTCGCGTCCAACCATGACGGCGCCATTATTAGTCGACAAAATCGTCTCCCCAGAAGATCGCACCCAGCCGGATAACCTGATCCAAAAGCTTTTCATTCGCACCTTCCAATGCGCTCCCCAAAACGAAGTGATCGGCAAGTTGCGGGATTTCCTGGCCACCCGCGAAACGCCTTTGGACGATAACACGATCCGAGAACTGTTGTTACTGATGATGACTTCTCCAAACTACCAAGTCACCTGACTTTATGAAACGTGATCTCGATCTATTAACCAGAAGAGCGTTTTTACACACTTCCTTATTGGGCGCAGCCCTGAGTTGGACGATCCCGGTTTTTTTAGAACGAACGTTCATGACCCTGAACGCTCAAGCAGCGGAGTCCTCCCGGCCAAACAGCGACGGGAAAGGATCATCCGATTCTGGTCGTTCTTCAATTAGCCGGAGGAAACGATGGACTAAATACGGTGATCCCGTTCGGAGACGACCTTTATTACAAAGAGCGTCCCAAACTGGCGGTTCCGAAGGAGCAGGTGCTGCCTCTTGATGGGCTAGTTGGATTGCACCCGGGTCTTGCTTCGCTCAAGAGTCTGTATGACAGCGGAAATCTGGCGATCATCCAGGGCGTAGGCTACCCAAATCCGAACCGTTCCCACTTCAGATCGACGGAAATCTGGCAAACGGCGTCTGACGCCCAACAGAACCTGAACAAGGGATGGATCGGCCGGTATTTCGACAATTGCTGCGCGGGGGCAGAACCAACGGTGGGCGTAGTCCTGGGCGAACAACTTCCAGAAGCCTTCAATGCCGCAAACCCGACCGGCGTCGCCGTTGGCAAACCAGGCAACCTCGGATTCGATCGTGAAAACGACCCGGATGAAGCGCACTTGTTCTGCGGAACTAAACGCCCTGGAACCGGCGTCCATGTCCGGCGATTCCATCGGCAATTTGGCCGGTCCCAGCAGGTCCGGACTGTCCGCGCTAGAATACTTACAACGCACCGCGCTCGACGCGCAGGTAAGCACCGACAAGATCAAGCAGGTCCTCAAGGGAACCAAAAATGAAGCAGCCTATCCGAAAAGCCAACTGGGCAATTCGCTGGCTCTGATTTCACGTCTGATTGCCGGTGGTCTTCCAACGCGGGTTTATTACGCCAGCCAAGGCGGATATGATACCCACGCCGGTCAGGTCAACACTCACAAACGATTGTTGAACGAATTAGGTACTTCACTGGCCGCTTTCTGCAGTGATCTGAAAGCTAAAAGCGTTTTTGACCAGGTGCTGGTGATGACCTTCAGCGAGTTCGGCAGACGGGTCAGTGAAAACGCCAACGGAGGCACCGACCATGGCACCGCCGCTCCCATGTTTGTCTGCGGTGGCAGTGTCCAGCCCGGCTTATATGGTACACAACCACCCCTTAACCGCCTCGATGCCGGGGACCTATTGTATAACGTCGACTTCCGGTCCGTCTATTCGACGATTCTCTCCAAATGGATGGAAGCGCCTGCCGCCCACGTTCTCGGTCGGGATTTTCCGAACTTGAATTTCGTCTGACTTTTCCTTGGCTTCTTTGCGGTTCCTGGGTTTGGCTTGAGGATACCCCAAGGTGAAGCTCCTTCTCACGGCAGATTTTCATTTCCACAAACCATGGTTTGAATGGCTTCTGCGCGTCGCCGATCGCTACGATCTCATATGTGTGGCCGGAGATCTGCTGGACATGTTTCATTCCGACGGTGTCGTTCCGCAATTGATCTACGTCTACGAATGGATGCAAGCCATGACGAAGCTGCAGATCCCGATCGCCCTCTGCTCAGGTAATCACGACCTGCCCGGGAACCAACCCCTCCTGGTTCCAGGGGTTTCCATTCGAAAAGACAAACTCCCGATCCTAGGTGAGTTCGCAAAACATCGGCGCTGGCTTCACGCGCTCAAAATGAACCATCTTGTTGCAGTCGACGACGACTCGAAAATCTTCCGTACCCGTACCGGTGAGTCGTTGACCGTGGTTTGCCTGCCATACGCAGCGGACGGCCATGTGGATCCTCTAGACCCGGCCGCTCGTCCATGCCTGATTCTTCATCATGAGCCGCCGGCTCAGACCCTGATCGCCGAACCCAAGAGCGGGAGTCGCGAATTTGGTCTCGCGGTGGCGAGACAGCAACCCACCTGGACCATGAGCGGACACGTTCATTTCACGTTGGGCGCCGAAAACGATTTTTGCCAGCGAATCGGCAACTCCTGGTGCTTTAACTGCCGCCAGACGCCGCCGGCAGCTCTTTTGCCTCCGGAGCCAAACTACATCGCATTAGATACCAAAAATAGGGAAGCGTCTTGGATACACTGGTTATCACTGGATAAGTTTGCCGAAAGCAAGGTACTCTTGAGCCTAACACTGACATTGTGACAAAAACTGTTTGCCCAAAAGGAAACAAAATCGCGTTTCCAATCTGTATTTCCTCCCGCAGAGCCGATCGATCCGCTAACTAAGCGGTCTGCGGTGCAATCCTTCGCTCTCGGACAAAAAAAGAATTAGCGCCCGGTCAAACCGGGCGCGTCCCCGTGGTAACCTGTTAATTCCATGTACCCAACTCCCTCCACGGCTTTCCCGGCGCGTTGGCCCTTTAGCCGGATACAACCCTCCCAGTAAACGACCGATAAATTCAACTCCTGGTCCTCAACCGCCGGAGTAATCTCCAAATCTAACTGCTGTTTTGGAATAGCCAGTTTCCAGGCGACCGGATAGTTCGCTTTGCTGGCTGGACTAACCCAATATTTTTGAGGACTCAACTGAAATTCG
The DNA here is from genome assembly GCA_963808535.1 of uncultured Verrucomicrobiae bacterium. Classification (GTDB taxonomy): domain Bacteria; phylum Verrucomicrobiota; class Verrucomicrobiia; order Chthoniobacterales; family JAFAMB01; genus JAFAMB01. Next base: position 76,517 of record CAWEGF010000020.1, read on the forward strand.
TCGGCGGCCAAATCGACCGTCGCGCCGTCCGCGGCGATCCATTTTCCATTCGAATGGGCATCGATACCGCCCTTTTTGAGACGCATCTGGTAAAGCATCAGATCGCTCCCGTCAGAAAGCTGGATAGCAAACCAATTCCAACCTGATTGCTCCGGGGTCAGTTGATTGGTAGCCCACTCCCGGTCAAACCAGGAACTCCCTTCGACCTGAAACTTTTCCGCACCGATTTTTATGGTGCCGGACGTTTTCAAACGTGGGATCGAATAGTAGTAGGAGGCATGTCCGGCGCCGTCCGCCTTTTGACTGAGACCGTCTGCACCTTGGAGTACCAGCCGGCTTTTCGGGCGCCAAATCTAACGCGATGGCGTAATCCTTGGCCTCGGCCTTCAATTGAAAATTGCCATCGAATTCCAGGTCCCAATTGTCAATCCAGGCTAGTTTCTGACCCTGGCCGAAACCGGCCTCGCCATAGGCACCACGGCTGATCCGACTATCAAAATGGAATTTGCCCGCGCTGACATCAGTCACCGCAAAATGGGCAAACTTAACATCGTTCATGACAAATCTCGAAGTAACTGCTGGTCCAGCGCCTGGCGGTCTATACCCATGACGAAAGAAAGTCAGCTGATAGCCGAACGCGCGGCCATCGACCGTTTTCAAGTTGCCGGTGAAGTACCACCACTCGGTTCGGAATTGATAATGAGGGAAATGGTCCCGGGGCAAAGTTATTTGATAACCAGGCACGGCCAGGGCCCATCCCTCGTTATTAGCACTCTGCGCCTCAGCCCCAGCCAGGAGCGTAAATACAGCCGCGAGCGTGAGACCTATTTTCATGCCTCCATTCTGACCACTTCGATGATATTCCGGCGCGCCGCTTGGGTGGCCGGCCAAAGACTGGCCACGATCGCCGCGGGCAATAGCCAGACCGGAGTCCACCAAAGCTGGTCCCACGGAATCTGCAAGGGGATGGTCCAACCGAAAAAAGCCTTGTTGATCACCTCAGTTAGGACGACCGAAAGTGCTATCCCGGTAGCCACTCCCAGCAGGATCGCCATGGTGGCCACTAACACCGATTCCCAAATGATTAGTCCACGGATCTGCCCTCGTGATACCCCGACCGCCCGCATCGTCCCGATTTCTCTTTCTCGTTCCTTGACTAGCACCGTAAAATTCAGCGCAATCCCGATCACGGCCACCAGGACGGCGATCAGCCGGAGAATTTGCGTCACCGCAAAGGTCTGGTTAAACACGTTCACTACCGCCTCGCGGAGTGCCCGGTTGGAAAACACCGAGTAATCGTTGGCGTGCGGATAACCGGTTCGGATGGTCTCAATCATCTTTCCGACATCTGTTCCAGGCCGTAAATAGAGGGCCAGGGAATTGACTCGGGAATCATGCCAATAAGCTTCGAAATTTGCCCGCTGCATCAGGAGAACGCCGGAATCGCGGCTATAATCATAAAAAACGCCAGCCACCTTAAACGAGCGCGGACCCAACGGCGTTGTGACGGTCACTTTATCGCCCTGGTTCAGGTGCAAACGGCGCGAGAGCGGCTCCGAAATCGTCACGCTGTCCGCCTGCTGGAAGGTCTCGTATTTCTTGGCATTCTCGCCGCCGATAAAATCCGGGATATTGCGCTTCGATCCGGTGATGACCCCCAGAAAAGTCGGTTCACCGTTCACGGTGGCCGTCAGGTAGCGGACAGTATCGATCAACTCGACCGCTGGTTGAGATCGCAAATATTTCGTAAAATCTTCAGAAACATAGTTCTCGAAACCGACAATTTCGTTAGCCGCCGGGGCGACAAACAGATCAGCGACCAGCCGCCGTTCCAACCATCGATCGATCGTCTTGCGGAACGAATAGATCATGATGGAAATGCTGACCAGCATCGCCAATGCCGAGGCCAGTGCGGCGATCGTAATGGCGTGTCGATAGAGTGAACGACTGAGGTTCCGAGCGGCCATCCGCGGAAGGAGCAGAGGACGAAAAATAACCCCAATCCATCGGCCAAACTGATGGGTAACGTAAGGCGAAAGGCAGCAAAACCCTATCAAGGTGAAGAAAGCAGCCCCGAAACCCGCGTTTCGATAGCCATTGAGCGCCAGTTCACTGGCTCCGAAAGCCGCCAGCAGGCACCCTCCGCTCCCGGCGATCCAAATCAGTCTTGGTTTCTCGCTTCGCTCGATGAGAACTCCCATATTCAGGGCGCGTAAAGGCGCTAGATTGGCACCCGCGTTTGCCGGGATAAATGCACCGACAAGAACCGACCCCATGCCGGCACAGAGCACCAATGGGATCTGCCAAAAAGGAAGATAAAAGTGGTCAATACTGGTGAGCACGTAAAGATTCGTGACCGTTGTGGAAACCGCGCGCACCAGAAAATTCGACAACCACACGCCCTCCAATACAGCCCGCGATGCTGCCGATCATTCCGTAAAGCGCCGCTTCTCCAAGGAACAACCATCGAACCTTGGCCCGACTGGCCCCAAGTGCCCTAAGGATCCCGATTTCACTCCGTCTCCGCACCACTGAAGCGGTGACCGTGTTATAAATAAGAAAGACGCCGACCAGCAGAGAGATCATGCTGAGAGCCGTCAGATTCAGTTCGAATCCGGATAGCAAGTGCTCAACCTGGCTACCCCGGGCCCCCGGTTCTTGGACCGACGCATCCGGCGGAACTAAGCGCCTGATCTGCTCGGACACCGGCCCCGGATTGTCCGGATCACTGATTTGCAGCAGCACGCCGGTCAGCTTCCCCTGCAAGCCAAATAATTCCTGGGCCCAACCGATGTCCATCGCTCCAAAGTGTGAATCACCGTCCTGGGCCTCCAGAACCGAACTCACTACTAGATCCTGATTCGCGCTCTCCGAATTTGATTCGGACTGAGTCTCCTCTTTTCAAGCCGTGCAATTCAGCAAATTTCTTCGCGACTGCCAGGGACCTCGGGTCACCAAACCAGGCATTGGCGTCAAAAGATTCGCCGCTCGATTTGCTAACCTTAAAGTTTTGGAACGTCGAATTCGTGAACGGATCAACTCCCAAAATGTGGAGGTATTCACCTGGCCAGTCGGGCAGGGTCACTACCCTTTCCACCAATGGTGTCGCAGCAGTGACACCAGGTATTTCTCGTAGTTTCGGGAGCAAAGCATCGTCCAGCATCCCGCGAACCTCGAGGTTGGAGCGGCCGGCAACGACGTCAACGCCCGCTCGAAAAGCCGCTGTGGCGCTGCGATTGGCAATTTGGACCGCCAGAAAGACCGATACCCCAAGGGCCACGCTCAAGATATTGATCACCGCCAAAGCTTTGTGCCTCAACGCGTAGCGGACCACATGCTGGATAAAGAATCTCACTCCGGGAGACCATAGGTTAGTGATGGTGTGAGTGGTAGTGGCAGTGAAGAGGGAACAAAGGATTCTACGATAAAAGCTTGCAATGGACTACTCGCCGGAGACTCCAAACTGAACTCCTGCAACTCCTGCAACTCCTGCAACTCCTGCAACTCCTGCAACTCCTGCAACTCCTGCAACTCCTGTCCGCCCCTACCCCGTAAAGGGAATCGGCCGGTTAGTGGCGCGCCGATAAAGCAAAACAAATCCTAGAAAAAGAAACGTGGCCGCCGGCGTCCAGGCCGCAACCAGAGGCGAGATTCTGGATCCCTGGCCAAGGGCAAGGAAAACATTACTAGAGGAAAACAAACCGATAAACAGGAACAATCCGCCCGCTATTCCGCCCAGCGCCCCCCGACGGGAAAACGCGATACAAAGGGGACTTGCGACGAACACCACGACCAAAACATTCCATGGCAAGGCAAACCGATACCACATCTGCGTCTTGAACTCGGCCAGATTGCTTTCCGGGAAATCGCCGTTTTCGCTCAGGTAATGTTCCAACTGCGGCACCGTCATGTATTTGCCTTTAAGGGTGGCACTCGAGAGGCGCCATGGCGTTTCGCTCCAACCGCTCACCTCTTTTTGGGTGAAGAATTCTTCGTTGCTCACGTTCCCTTCCGTATCGAAGTTCGCGGTCTTTCCGTTGTAAAAGATCCAGACTTTGCGCGAACCATCGTAAGTCGCGTTCTGCCCGTAAATCTTGGATTGAATGACTCCGTGGCCATCCTGTTGAATGACTTGGACGTTTTTGAGCTGCTCGTTTTTGGCATCCAGCAGTTGGACAAACCAGATGCGAAAATCCCTTCGGTTAGGAAAAACCAGGGCATCCATCCGGGCGTTTTTGGATTTGCCCTTGATAATCTCGTCCAGCATGTAGGCACTGGCCCACTGGCCTTTCGGACCGAGCTCGTAGTTCAAAACGGTCAGGCCCGCAGTCAATAACATACCAAGCAGAATCAGCGGCAGCAGCAACCGGGGAACACTGACTCCCGCCCCGAGCATCGAAACGATCTCGTTGCGGCGGGACATCCGGGTCAGTACATAAAGCAGACCGAGCAAGACACTCAAGGGTAACTGGTTGACAACGATAAACGGGATCTGGGCCAGATAAAATTGGGCGATCGGTTGAAAGCCTAGGTGCGCCTCCTGAAAATCGTTGGCATGCTCGCCCAGATCGTACACCAGCCAGATGGCCAGCATGCCAAATAACGAATAGAAGAAGGGAACCAGGAAGTTCTTGATGAGATAGCGATCAAATATTCGAAACACGGCCTTTTAGCTTTTAATGTTTTGGCTTCTCCGATTGCGCTCTAGCTTCGCCGGGACGCAGATGGCGCGAACGCCGTTAACTCCGCAAAGATCCACGAAAATATCTTCCCTCCATTTTAGAGGCACTTGCGTCCGAGCGTAGCGCTCTCCATGGTAATCCGCTCCCGGTTTTCGGTGGAAAACCGTTAGCACGGGTTTTAGCAAAGGACAACGGTGATCGCGTTACGCAAAGATTTTGACCAACGGTTCTCCCAAGACATTCACGATATGTTTGGGGAAGGCGGTGCTTTATCCAGCGCGAAATCTTTCGAATACCGGCCCGAGCAACAGCAAATGGGCGCGGCGGTGGCCAGTGCCTTGGAAGAAACTCATCACCTGGTCGTGGAAGCCGGAACCGGCGTTGGCAAATCGCTGGCCTATCTCTTGCCCGCTGCTCTCTTTGCTTTGGAACACCACCGCAAAGCGATCATTTCCACCCACACGATCAATCTTCAGGAGCAATTGCTACAAAAGGACATCCCGATTGTTCGCCAGTTGCTGGGCCGTCCGCTCGAGGCTGCTTTGCTCAAAGGTCGCCAAAACTATCTTTGCCCAAGTCGGCTGGAACGTGCTTTGCAACTGCAAAATGATCTGTTCACCAGCTCTGAACAACAGGAGTTGCTGAGAATTAAGGAATGGAGCCAGCGGACCACGGAAGGAACTCTAAGTGACTTGGAGGTCGAACCGGAATCAACCGTCTGGGCCCAAGTTTGCAGCGAGCCGCACATCTGCACTCCGAAAACTTGCGGGGACAATGATCGCTGTTTTTACCAGGAGGCGCGAAAAAAACTCCTGACCGCCGATCTCATCGTGGTCAATCACACCCTTTTTTTCCTGGCCTTGGAAAACATGGGTATGTCCGAGGCGCGGGCTCCAGGTTACCTCTTTCCGAACGATTTTGTGATCCTGGACGAAGCGCACACCATCGAGTCCGTCGCCGCGCGACAGATCGGCCTGGGGGTGTCGCAATACGGTCTCAAGCAAGCGCTCTTCCGGCTCTACAACCCAAAGTCGAAAAAAGGTTTGTTCACCGTTTTACGAGACGCAGAAGCGGTCCGGGAGACTGCCGAAACGATCGAGATGGTGGATCGGTTTTTTCAAAGCCGTCGACGAAGCCGCGGATTTCCGAAAAGGACGGGAATGCCGAGTGCGCACCCCAGAGATGGTACCGGACAGCGTCACTCTCGCGCTGGCCCGGGTCCAAGCCGCAGTGGTGGCCGCGGTGAAACAGGTCACTGACGAAAAGCTAAAATCTGAACTCCAGGATTTGGGCCGGCGGATCCGCGAGGCGCGTCGGGGAGTCACCGAATTTTTGCAGCAAACTCCCGAAAACCATGTGTACTGGGTGGAGCGAACGGGCAAAACGGCGCAAAGTTTGACCCTGAACGCCGCGCCGGTCGATATCTCGGCGGTTCTCAATCGGATGCTATTTCCGGAGGATCACATCTGTATCATGACCAGCGCGACACTCTCCGTCGGGCGTGACGATCTGGCCTATTTCCGGGGCCGAGTCGGTGCTTACGATGTCAGGGCCTCCAGATCGGCAGCCCGTTTGACTACGAAAAGCAGATGCGGGTTTACGTGGTCAAAAAAATGCCGGATCCGCGCAATCCAGAATATGAGGATGCTCTGGAAAAATGGATTTCCTACTTTTTGCAGAAGACCCACGGCCGCGCCTTTGTTCTCTTCACCAGTTACAAAAGCATGACGAGTCTGGCTCAACGAATGGAGGCGGAGTTGGATCGCGCTTATACCTTCATGGTCCAGGGCCAAGGGCCATCCCGCAGTCGGATGCTCGAACAATTTAAAAAATCCCCCAACGGCGTCTTATTTGGGACCGACAGTTTCTGGACGGGGGTCGATGTACCTGGGGAAGCTCTTTCGAACGTGATCATCACCCGGCTCCCATTTGGCGTTCCCGACCATCCCTTGATCGAAGCCAAGCTCGAATATATCGAGGCCAACGGCGGCGATCCGTTCACCGAATATTCTCTTCCCGAGGCGATCCTGAAATTGCGGCAAGGGGTCGGGCGCCTCATCCGGACCAAGACCGACCAAGGCATCATCGTAATCCTGGACAATCGGATCTTGAGTAAGAGTTATGGCAAAAGTTTTTTGCAGGCGCTCCCCCCATGTCCGGTGGAAATGGTCTGACCTGGCCCTTAACTCTGTGAACCCGATTGAACTCTTCCTCTCCAATTTTGCCGAGAGTCTGTCCGACGGGCGTTTTCTGAAGTTAACCTTGGGAAAGTTTCGGGGCGACCTCGCGGGCTTGGATCATGTCTATGTTCGGATGGTCACTTTAAAAAGCGGATCCCGATTGAACTTTGTTCACCGTTATCCGGACCGCGATCTAACCCAAAACTATCCCGTTTCGGAGGGCTTGGCCTTGGTACGCGATTGGTTGGGTAAATCTAGTTGGGCAGCAACCCTGTTCACCGTCGATCAGCGGCAGCAACTGCTCTTCAATCGCCGTGGCCTTCCCAGACTCTCCACCAGTTCCGCAGAAAGTGTCGAGACCCGTCCACAACATGATCGGGAAAAGCAGCATCTGTTGCAGGACGAAACATTTCTGCAACACCTCGGGATCCTTGACTCGGCCGGGCACCTGAGATCGCGGATGAATGACAAATACCGGCAGATTCACCATTTTGTTGAATTGTTAGCCCCGGCCTTGCGACGGCTGCCGATCGATCAAGAACTCCGGGTCGTCGACATGGGTTCCGGAAAAGGCTATCTGACCTTCGCCACCTACGCCTTCTTGCAACAGGAAGGCTTGAAACCGGCCATTGTCGGTATCGAGAAACGCCAAGCCCTGGTCGATCTTTGCAACCAGGTCGCCACGCGGTGCGCATTTAGCGGCCTGCGATTCGAGCCTGGTGAAATTTCCGCGGTTAGGCTGGAAGGGGTGGATGTGATCATGGCGCTCTCACGCCTGTGATACCGCAACCGATGATGCGATTTACCGGGGGATCGCTTCCGGGGCCAAATTGATGTTTCTGGCGCCTTGCTGCCATCAAGAGCTTCGGCCGCAACTCGTACCTCCTGACAATCTGGCCCCATTGTTTAAAGATGGGATCCAGGCCGAGCGTATGGCAGAAGCCCTAACCGACACGCTCAGATGCATGTATCTCGAGGCTAGCGGTTACTCTACCACCATCCAAGAGTTCATTGCGTTGGAGCATACCAAGAAGAACCTCTTGATCAGCGCCGAAAAAACCTCCAGACCGATAGATCGTGACCTGCTTTTTCAAAAGGCGGTGGATTTTCAATCCCTTTTTGGCATTAAGCACCAACGCCTCGGCGATTTGTTGCGACCCGGCGAAGTCCTCAGGTCTGCCCATCGGAAGAGTTAAACCACAGATTTCACCGATTACACAGATTAAGAAAGTTGCTTGGGAGGAGTAACCTCACTCAACCCTGCGCCAGCACACTATCCCAATTCCTCTAATCTGTGTAATCGGTGAAATCTGTGGTTTAGCCTCTTCTCTTCCCTAAAGTTTCTTTTTTCGGCGGTACAACGTGGCTGGATCGACACCAAGTATTTCTGCCGCTTCATCGATGGTTCGGGAGTTAGCAATCACTCTTCGCATGTGTTCGTTCTCCAGTTCTTCGAAAGTCACATTCCCCCCAACTCGGAGTTCGGATTGCCCCTGAACGATCTCAGCGAAAGCGTCAGCACCAATTTCGTCCCCGCCTCCGAGAATCACCGCCCGCTCAATCAGGTTCCGCAATTCGCGCAGATTGCCCGGCCAGTGATACGCTTTCATCGTTTCCAGGGCCTCCCGGGTAAAGCCCCTAAATTGCTTTCCTGCTCGCTGAGCGAAAAAATCGAGATGCCGTTTCGCAATCCGTTCCAGATCCTGCGGACGCTCTCGCAATGGAGGTAAACGCAAAGTGATTACGTTCAGACGATAGTAGAGGTCTTCGCGAAATCGCCCCTCCCGAACCGCTTCCGCCAGGTCTCGATTGGTGGCTGAAATGACACGCACGTTGGCCCGGCGTGCTTTGGCCTCACCAACGCGATCGTATTCCCGCTCCTGCAAAAGCCGCAGCAACTTGGATTGGATTTCCAGGGGCAGATCGCCAATTTCATCCAGCAAAAGGGTGCCTCCGTCCGCCGTGGCAACCTTCCCCTGGGTATCTGCTTGAGCGCCGGTAAAGGCCCCTTTGACATGACCGAAAAGCTCACTCTCCAGCAACTCACGCGATAAACTGGGACAACTGACGGTGACAAAAGCTCGCCCTCTTCGGGGACTGCGAGCGTGCATTCCTCTGGCCAGAACACTTTTACCCGTGCCGCTTTCTCCGAGGATGAGAACCGTGGCGTCACTATTAGCCGCCTTGAACGCCATATCTATCACGGCTTGCATAGCGGGTGCATTGGTCACCAGGTCATTTGCGGGCGACTCGGCGTTGAGCTGCGATTCCAGTTCCTCCACTCTGTTCTCCAGCCTCTTGGTCCGCTCGATTCGGTCTAGCAATTGGCGCACCTGATCCGGAGTGCAAGGCTTCGGCAGATAATCGAAAGCGCCACGACGCATCGCTTCAACCGCTGTTTCGATGGAGGCAAAGGCCGTAACAATGACCACCGACGCTCTGGGCGAAAGGCGCAAAATCTCTTCCAGGACGTCGAGCCCGCTCTCCTGGTGTAGTTTCAAATCGAGAAAGACGACATCGAAAGCGGAATTTTTCAGTTCTTTGAACGCTTCCGCGCCGGAAGATACGGTCACCGCGTCGTGGTCCATCGACTCGAGTGCCATGGCCATCGTTCGCCTAATATTTTTCTCGTCATCTATGACTAAAGTCCGCATACGGTCTGACTGGCCCTAATCTGGCCACGGTTTATAAAATCGCAACGCCTCCCCTGCGCACCAGCAAGATGCCAGGAAGTAAGAACGTCTCGATGAGCCAAGCAATTCTCATCGGTTGATAGGTAAAGTGTTCACTTAACGGCAGTAGGCCTGAACTCTGAAATAGCGCTGGCTATAAAAAAACGTTCCGATGTCTTGACACCTAAAACAGGGGTCTGTTAGACCTTGACCAGTTTACCCCACCAGGAAAGACCCCCGCAATGCTCTCAAAGACTTCTTTTACTAGACGTAACGTTCTTCGTTGGTTTGGCTCAATTCTCGCTGCTTCGTTGATCGTACCCAGCGGCTTCGGTGCCGGTGCCACGATCCGATTTGCCGCTGATTCAAGCGGTACCGGAGGCGCTTTCATCAAGGCGCTTTGTGACGAGTGGTCCCAGAAGACCGGCAACAAGGTTGAAATTATCAGCCGCCCTCAAGACGCGACCGCAACGCTCCAGCAGTATCAGCAATATTGGGCGGCGAAAAGTGGCGATGTGGATGTCTACCAGATCGACGTGATCTGGCAAAGCATCGCCGCACCACACTCTGTCGACTTGAAAAAGTATTTCAAGCCGGACGAGATCAGTCAGCATTTTCCGCGCATCATTGAGAACAATACGGTGAACGGGAAGCTAGTCTCCGTCCCCTGGTTCACCGATGCCGGTGTCCTTTATTACCGAACGGATCTGCTAGAAAAGTATGGGTATAAGGAGGCGCCCAAGACTTGGGAAGAACTCACCGAAATGGGCAAGAAGATCCAGGACGGAGAACGCAAAGCAGGCAAGGCTGACTTTCAAGGCTTCGTCTTTGAAGGCAAGGCCAGCGAAAGCGTAACCTGCAACGCTCTTGAATGGGTCTATAGCTTCGGCGGCGGCGTTATTATTGAACCGGACAAGAAGGTCACCATTAACAATCCGAATGCCATCAAAGCACTCGAAACCGCCAAGGGTTGGGTGGGAACGATCTCGCCAGCGGGGGTAGTTACCTATGGTGAAGAAGAGGCTCGAAACGTTTGGCAAGCCGGTAACGCGGCGTTCATGCGCAATTGGCCTTACGCCTATGCCTTGGGACAGGATCCGAAAAGTGCGGTCGCCGGCAAGTTTGACGTGATCGTCCTACCAAAAGGCGGGGACAATGGTAAAAATGCCGCCTGTCTCGGAGGTTGGAATCTGATGGTCTCCGGCTATTCAAAAGCACAGGACGCGGCCGCAGATTTGGTCAAATATCTGGATTCATCAGACTCTCAGAAAAAGCGCGCCATTGCGCTAAGTCTGCTCCCGACGTTGCCGGCGCTTTACGCCGACCCGGAGGTCCTGGCTAAAAATGCGTGGTTCAAGAATATGGTGGACGTCTTCAAAAATGCAGTCGCTCGTCCCTCGACGGTCACGGGCGCCGACTACAATCAGATTTCCACGTCATTTTTCCAGAATGTAAACAAAGTGCTTACGGGTGGCGAATCAGCGAAGGAAGCCGTAGAGCAAATTGAGAAAGTCGGGAAACGGTTAGTTCGGTAACTCTTACCTGGAGAACACTACTGGGCTATGGCCAAGGCTATTGACCTCCTGGAGCGCCAGAGACGGTTGGCATGGTTTTTGATCGTGCCGGCCGTATTCGTGGTGTTCATGGTAATCGGATACCCACTCATCCAGGTTCTTATTTACTCGGTCCTCAAATACAAGCTTGACGGGGTTACCCCGCCAAGCTTTGTGGGCCTAGGCAATTACCTGTTCATCTTATCAGACCCGGATTTCTGGCTGGCGGTCCAAAATACGCTCATTTTTTCCGTCTTCTCCGTTACCTTGGAATGTGTTTTGGGTCTGACGGTTGCCTTGGTGGCAAATTCGAACTTCAAAGGCCGCTCGATCCTGCGAGTGGCCATTTTGATCCCCTGGGCCATCCCGACGGTCGTGTCATCCAAGATCTGGGCCTGGATGTTCAACGACATCTATGGAGTGGTTAACGTCCTTCTGATCAACTTCCATCTCATTCCACAAAAGATCGCATTTCTGGCGAAACCCGAGACTGCGTTGCCGGTCATCATTGCTGTCGATGTTTGGAAGACGACACCGTTTATGGCGCTCCTTTTGCTCGCCGGCCTCGGATTGATTCCCGGCGATCTATATGAAGCGGCGTCGATTGATGGAGCGTCGAAAATCCGCCAATTCTTCTCTCTGACCTTACCACTGGTAATGCCGACGTTACTGGTGGCACTTATCTTCCGGACCTTGGACGCGCTGCGTGTTTTCGACATCTTTTATGTCATGGTTGGAGGCCAAGGGAATATGGCCACCATGGCCATCTACAATCAGCAATGGCTGGTTTCGTTCCTGGATGCAGGTGTCGGCTCCGCGGCCTCAGTGATTATTCTAATTATCATCATGGCGTTTGTGGTCCTCTACACGCGCTTCAGCAAGACGAGCTTCGAATGAAAGAACAAGATTCCAATTCGTCCCCGGTATTGCGAGCTCTCTTCTATCTGCTGGTGCTCGTCATTCTGGTTTTTAATTTATTTCCGTTTATTTATGCGGTTGTTTCATCGTTCCGGCCCAGCAGTGATCTGTTTTCGACCGACCTTATCCCGAAAGCGTTCACCCTGGTCCATTACGACGAAATCTTCAAAGATGCCCGATTTGTGGCCGGCCTCATCAACTCGATCGTCGTCGCTGGTTCTACCGTAGTGATTGCTCTCGCACTCGGCAGCCTGTGTGCCTATGCGCTCGGGAGGTTGCCGTTCCGTTTCAAGGGGTTTGTTCTTTATCTGGTCTTGACCATGACGATGTTTCCCCAGATTTCAGTTCTCTCGGGTCTTTTTGTCATGCTCAAGTCACTGGACCTGTTTAACACCCGCCAAGGTCTGATCGTCACTTATTTGATTTTTTCTTTGCCATTCACGATCTGGGTGATGACTCAATACTTTCGCAGTCTGCCGAGAGAACTTGAGGAAGCCGCCTACGTCGACGGAGCGTCTCCGTTGGCCGTGTTTTGGAAAATCCTGCTCCCCCTGACCGTACCCGGCTTGGTTTCTACCGGGCTCCTGGCTTTCATTGCCGCCTGGAACGAATTTTTGTTCGCGCTGACCTTTACCGTCACCGATCAAATGAAGACCGTGCCGGTCGTGATCTCACAGTTTAGCGGTGCCACCTCTTATGAGCAGCCTTGGGGCTCAATCATGGCGGCTTCCATGGTGGTCACTATCCCACTTGTCATCCTGGTCATGATCTTCCAGTACCGGATCGTGGCGGGCCTTACCGCCGGCGCCGTGAAAGGCTGAGACCATTATCGAGTAAGCGGAGCGTCCCGGTGGCTTCCGTGAAGTCGCCAAATCACCGGGCGCCTCGCTGCTCTTTGTTCCGCTTTGCAATGTAGAAAAGGCCTTCCACCCTTTTTCTGCGCGCGGCCGGACGCAAAAATCCGCCGTGGTTCTTTGTCTTTTGTTTTTGATCGATCCTACGATCCATTCCATCGTAGGGCCGGTCACTGCGAGATATGGCGTTCAAATTTGATACCCAGGAACCATTTCCCGAGGCGATTCCACGGATCGCCCGGGAACGAATTGACCAGATCATCGAGTCACTCAGCGAAAAGCCGCACCCGAGCGCCGAGGCGATTCATGACGCCCGAAAAAACTTGAAGTCCCTCCGCGCTTTATTACGGTTGGCGCGGGGGGCCATCGACGACGGCCTTCGAACTCGTGAGAATACCCAATTTCGCGACGCCGGCAGATCCCTTTCATCTCTCCGCGATCCTCAGGCACTTCTCGAAGCCTTGGAATATTTTAGTAAGCGCCACCGCCATTCAGCGGAAGCCTTGACGCCAAAAAGAGCATCGATTCGAGCATTCATCGATAGAATGCGCACGGAAATCGAACAGAATCTGGTGACGGGGCTTCCTCCGGAACAGATCAGAAAGCTCTTGAAGGAACTCCGCGACGCACGACACCGCGCCAGCCTCTGGTTCGAAGGCACCCTGATTCAACCAGGAAATGAATGGGAAACTTTTGTCGGGACCGGGCTCTGGAAAACATATCGGAAGGCCAAAAATCTGGTCTGGCAATTTGAGGTAATTGGACCCGAAACCGCCGACGACACGGCTTGGCACGAACTGAGAAAATGCGCCAAGGCCCTAGGTTATCAACTGCGGCTGCTGAAACCGATTTGGCCCGGCATGCTGAACGCGTTCGTGGATGAGCTTGATCAATTGACCGATCGCTTAGGCGATGCCAACGACCTTTCCATTCTCCGCGGGAGAATCTTAAAGGAACCCTATGATCCTGCGGAAACGCAGTCAGCCGGAGAGACCCGCCGGTTTTTTCTTCAATCGATTGATCGCCGAAAAGAAAAGCTGCACTCGGAGGCCTTCGATCTGGCGCGTTTGATTTACATGGAAAAATCGGGACAATTTGCCCGTCGTCTGGGTGGCTATTGGCAAATCCTGCTTTCGCAGAATGAGGTAAAAAAGACCAGACGCTCCGGCAAAACGGCCCCTCGGGACCCCCCCGCAAAAACAAAGAACAAAAAGCCAGCCCCGAAGTCCTCGCTACTCCTCAGCCAAGCTGAGTGGTAGTGCGGGTGGTGGTGGTAGCGGACTGAAATCGCCATGCCCAAGTGTCCCAGTACCGACGGCAAAAGAGCTCGAATCTGCGATTCAAGGCTCGAATGCCAGCCACAGCTCTAAAAAACTTGCAATTTTCGATCCAGACGCAGCCTGACTCCTGACTGATCCTGCACTTCGACTTCTGACTCCTCTCACTGAATCCGACTCTCCAAATGCCCCTCGCTTTCGCTGATCCAAAATATGTTCGGACTGCCTCCTCGTGGCTCAATCCGATGGGGCAACACGGTACGGTGACCGCTCCGCACTATCTTGCCTCCCAAGCGGGCCTCTCCATTTTGCGACATGGAGGTAATGCGATTGATGCGGCCATCGCCGCGGCGGCAACTTTATCAGTCGTCTATCCCCATATGGCGGGCCTTGGCGGCGACAATTTCTGGCTGATCTATAACTCCAAGACTGGAGAGTTGCGGGGCCTAAATGCCAGTGGGCGTGCGGGGCAAAAGGCGACGATCGACTTCTATACGAGCAGGCATTTCCGGCGAATTCCGCCACGAGGCTATTATGCGGCCAATACCGTGCCGGGTTGCGTATCCGGCTGGGGCGAGGCGTATCACTACAGTAGAGACGCACTGCAGACAAAATCGCTTTGGAAGGATCTCTTCGACGACGCGATTCGGTACGCTGAGACCGGATGCCCGATTAGCAGTTCTTTTGCGAAATGGCTCGCCATAAACGTCGACACCGCGAACCTGGACCTCAACAATCTGCGGCAGTTTTCCGGTTTTCGGCAAACCTTTCTGAAGCCGGACGGATCTTCGCCCCTGGTTGGAGAACTCTTTCGGCAACCTGACCTGCGGTCAACTCTCCAGCTGGTGGCCGAGCACGGCCCCAGGAATTTTATCAGGGTGAAATCGCTCGGAAAATTGTCGCCGACCTCGACGCCCATGACGGAATGCTCTCCCTCAACGATTTCGCGCGCCATCAAGCGGACTGGGTCCAACCAATTTCGGTGCCATATCGCGATAGTATGGCGTTCAATTTGCCGCCCAACTCGCAAGGAATGGCTTCCCTCTCAATTCTGAACATTCTCAATCAGTTTGACTCGGGAGAATTTCCCGAGGGCTCGGCCGCCCATTATCATCTCATCATTGAGTCAACGAAAGAATCCTTTCGCGATCGCGACCGGTATCTAACCGACCCGGCGTTTGAAAACATTCCGTTGGAAGAAATTCTTTCCCTCGAACATGGACAAAAACAAGCCGCGCGTATTCGTTCTGGCGGAGATCCAGGTGGCTTTCGATCAAAAGCCTCTCGACGCCAAAGGTGACACGGTTTGGCTTGGAGTCGTCGATCAGGCCGGAAACGCGGTTTCACTGATTCAGAGTATCTATCACGACTTTGGTTCGGCCATCGTGCCGTCGGGAACCGGAGTGCTGCTCCAAAATCGTGGCTGCTATTTCTCTCTCGAACCGGGCCATGTGAACAGGCTCGAACCGGGTAAACGGACTTTTCATACCCTCAACCCGCCGATGCTTTTCAAGGGAGGAAAGCCGTTCCTAGTTTACGGAACCATGGGCGGAGAAGGACAACCCCAAACCCAGGCCGCGATCGCCACTCGCATCGTCGATCACAAACTCTCACCGCAAGACGCCATCGAGGCACCAAGATGTCTTTACGGCCGGACCTGGGGAGCCTCGGCCAACAACGTAAGACTGGAGTCTCGAATTTCTGGAGACGTTGTCGAGGGACTTCGGCAACAGGGGCATTCCGTCGAAATTGTTGAAGCTTACGCCCATGTCATGGGCCATGCCGGGGCCATCCTGATTGACCAGCAAACTCAGACGCATTACGGCGCTAGCGATCCCCGAAGCGATGGGATAGCCGCCTCTTATTGAAAACGTCTAGCCCCGCAAAAGCCTCGTGCCACAAATCTTCCGGGATTTGTGTCGGATACAGGCTCGGCGGTTGCTTCGTTCGGACATTGCGTCCATTGTGCTTAGTGAGCCGAAAAACCCGTACGTTTCGTCTGCGGCTTCTCGAGGGCCAGATTGGAGAGGTTGCCTACCAGATTACGAAAGTTCATTTCTCTAACTTTCGCGATTCCGGTGTGCAGTGGCGCCCCGCGATCAACGTTTTTCAGTGTGCCTCCTGCTTTAGAATCTGCGCCGAATTGGCAGGCGTGGCGTCCGAACAGATTGAAGTGGAAGTTGGTTTCGGGCGTCTGTGGATCCGCGGATTTCGGGAACCGCCCGAACCTCTCCAGCAACTCGAGATGCCACTTTCCGCCATCCGTAAACCCGTCCGGGTCGTTAACATGGAGATCGACCACGGTCGGTTCGAGCGAGAGGTGGACATTCCTCCCGGTTATGATCAAGGAAGAATCACCACCGAATGGGAAAATGGACTTTTGTGGATATTCTTGCCACGAATTGCGCACGCTTGAGTCGTCGTCCCTTCTTGTCCAACGCAGCATTAATTGGTCAACGTATCTCTTTTAACATCTCATGAGCTCAGAGCAGCACGAGCGACAAAATCCACCAGACCTCGTCAAGAGCAAAGCACCCGAGCACAACGCTGACCTCGGTGCAGCACCAGAAGCCGTCAGCTCGACTGATGCAGGAAGCGGCGCGGAAAACGATCAAAGCGACGCCAAAGAAACGCTCGCGATTTTGCCTGTCCGAGGAATCGTGATGTTTCCGGGGATGGTGGTGCCGCTCACCATCGGGCGGCCTTCCGCGATTAAGCTGGTCGATTCCGAACTGCCGGAAAACAAAAACATTGGATTGGTCACCCAGCGCGATGAACAGCTTGATAAGCCCGAGGCGTCCGATCTCTTCCAGATAGGGGTCTCGGCTCAAGTCCTTAAACTAATTCGTCAACCGGACGGAGTGATTATCTTGATCGTTCAAGTCCTCAGACGAATCGCGCTGGAATCATTCGTGCAAACGGAGCCCTACCTCCGCGCCATCGTGCAACCGGTGAAAACGATAACGCCCGAACGTGAAGACGCCGAGTTGCAAGCCTCCTTTAACAACCTGCGGCGAGGCGCTCTTCGTTTATTGGAGCTTTCGCCGGAAATACCAGACCAGGCCAGAGCCGCACTGATCAGTGTGGAGGATCCCGAGCAGTTGACCGACTTGCTGGCCGGCAATCTTGGGATTGACCTGTCTACCAAACAGGCCATCCTCGAAGAAACAGATTTATTGCGCCGAATGCGCACCGCACAGGAAGCCCTTCAACGCCAACTCGAGATCGCCGAGCTGCAGCAAAAACTACGCAAAGACGTCGAAGGTCATTTCTCTGATTCCCAGCGGCGCGCTTACCTTCGTGAACAACTTCGAGCCATCCAACGGGAGCTTGGCGAAGAGGAAGCGGACGGAGAGGAGCAGGCGGACCAGCTGCGCAAGAAACTTCAAGACGCCGGAGCGAACGAAACCGTTATCGCCGCCGCAGAGAAGGAGCTGAAACGTCTGGCCCATATCCCGAGCGCCAGCCCGGAATATTCCGTAATTGTCTCTTACGTTGAGATGTTGGCGGATCTGCCTTGGAGCAAATCCACCGAAGATAATACCGATCTCAAAAGGGCCCAGGAGATCCTGGACCGCGACCACTACGGCTTGGAGAAAGTTAAACGCCGCATCGTAGAGTTTCTGGCGGTGAGAAAACTAAACCCGGGTGGCCGAAGTCCGATCCTCTGTTTTCTGGGGCCTCCTGGGGTTGGAAAGACCAGTCTTGGCCAATCGATTGCCGATGCGCTGGGCAGAAAGTTCACCCGCATTTCCCTGGGCGGAATTCGTGACGAAGCGGAAATCCGGGGTCATCGCAGAACCTACATCGGTGCGATGCCCGGGCGCATTATCCAGGAGATTCGCCGGCTCGGAGTTCGTAACCCGGTGATGATGTTGGACGAAGTTGACAAGGTCGGGTCTGATATTCGCGGTGATCCGGCCAGTGCTCTTCTCGAGGTGCTCGATCCGCGACAGAATAACACGTTCGTCGATCGCTACCTGGACGTTCCGTTTGATTTGAGCCAGGTGATTTTTATTAGCACCGCCAATTACATGGAAGCCATTCCGTCCCCCTTGCGCGACAGAATGGAGACCATCTCCGTAGCCGGCTACACCGAGGTGGAGAAGCTGAACATCGCCCAGCGATACCTGGTTCCCCGACAGATCGAGGAACACGGCTTGCAGCCAGGGCAATGCAGTTTCGAGGAAGATGCCATCAAGGCCATCATTCAGGAGTACACTTACGAGGCGGGAGTTCGGGACCTGGAGCGAAAAATCGCCGCGATCTGTCGAAGTATCGCGGCAGAAATAGCGCGTGGGGTTAAAGCTGATGTAACCGTTTCTGCTAATCTGGTGCGGGGAATTTTGGGAAATTCCGCACGCAGCGAACATGAGCAACGATTGCCGCACAGCCTCGTCGGCGTGGTAACCGGTTTGGCTTATACGCCGACCGGGGGAGATATCCTGTTTGTCGAAGCAACGAAATACCCGGGTAAAGGCGGGTTCTTGTTGACCGGGCAAGTTGGCGATGTCATGCGCGAATCGATGCAAGCGGCTTATAGCTTGGTCCGGGCTCGGGCCAAGGATCTGGGAATCAATTCAGATTTGTTCGCCCAAAATGATGTCCATATTCACGTGCCCAGCGGTGCCATCCAGAAAGATGGACCCAGTGCCGGAGTCGCCATGGCAACTGCGTTGGCCAGCCTTTTCAGCGATAGCCCGGTCCGCAATGATGTGGCCATGACCGGCGAGATCACGCTGCGAGGAGTCGTTCTCCCAATTGGCGGTCTGAAAGAAAAGAGTCTGGCCGCGCTGCGGGCAGGGATCGCGGAGATCCTGATCCCGAAAGGAAACGTCAAAGACCTCGATGATATCCCGTTCGAGGCCAAAGAGCGCCTTCATTTTCGACCGGTCCAAACGATTGACGAAGTGCTCGCCATCGCTTTAATCAGGGCTCCGGTCCCAACAGTGTAAGAGCTACGAAAGGGCTGTGGGCCACTATCCTTGGGTTGAGGCCTTTGTTTTGTGCCCCGCAGAAGGGGCTAGAGAAGGTCCGATCTCACCGTAAAAGTAACACTTTTGTCTCACTATTTGGGTGACACCCCAGGTTTCGATTTGGCCTGGGGTGCGTCAGAGAAGAGGTCACAGATTTGAGATGGAAACTGATGGATCGATCAGTGTGAAAAAAAGAGCGCGAATCTCACGATCACGCTCTGGGAAAAGGAAAGGCGTAAGACGCAGGATAAAAATGCTCTACCTGGGCGACAATGTCGACAGGGGGCTCTCTACGAGCCGCAAAACGAATACTGTCACCCAAATGGTGAGGCAAAGTGTAACCTAAATAGTGAGACAAAAGTGTTACCCATACCTGAGACCCCACCAGAACTCAGCCCAGGGTTTCAACCCTGGGAATCGTCCACCAAATGCGACGCGCCCTGAAGAGGGGCCAGATCGAACGTCCTAACAAGAAGGAAGCGCGGTCCGATGGTACATCCGAATTGCGCACTCGGACTTTGGCGCGGCAATAGGTGCGAGGTTCATCTGGTGCCGGCATCTCTCTCGCCCCTTTAGGGCGAACCGTTAATTTTGAGGATTCCCAGGGTTGAAACCCTATAAGCATATACCTAAAGGATTGCAATTTTGGACCAATTGCGTTACGCCTTTGGAGATGACGCCATCGCAGAGCTTGATTGAAGATCAGTGGGAGGTCATTCGTCGGTTACTGCCCGATGATCTTGAACAGAGCGCTCGGGATCATGGAGCGATGCGCCGGCGGCGAGGACAGGTAAGTAGTGCGGAGCAACTCTTGCGGCTAATTCTCATGCATGTCGCTGGTGGGCTTTCCCTGGAGCAGACGGTCACGCGAGCTCAGGCGCGTGGGCTGGCGAGTCTTAACGCGATGGCACTGCACAAACGATTGTGCACTTCTTCGCGGTGGTTGGAAGCTTTGACCGGCTATTTACTGCAGGAGATCCAACCCCATCTGCGCCAAAACGAAGATTGTTGGGGGATTGGCCGTCGGGTGCGGATTTTGGACGCCACGGACGTTCATGAACCGGGTAGCACAGGCAGTAGCTGGCGTATTCATTACAGCCTGCGGTTGCCGGAATTGTGCTGCGATTTTTTTGAGCTGACCGATTATCACGGGGCGGAAAGTCTGCGTCGGCTTCCTGTAGAGCCAGGGGATCTGGTGTTAGTCGATAGAGGCTACAATGATCGCAGGGCCGTGGGCCAAATCCTGGATTGTGGCGGGGAACTGATCATGCGCTACAACAGCGGCGCTTTTCCATTGCTCAATCCTGCTGGGCAGCCTTTTGATCCACTCCCAAAATTACGTCCGCTCAAGATTGGACAGACCGGAGAATGGAAGGTCAGATTTGTGGTGGAGAACGGGCGGCAATTGTCTGCCCGGCTTTGCGCGTTACGTAAGAGTCCCGAACAAGCCCGACGGGCCCGTGTGAGAGCCCAACGCAAATCAAAGCGTAACAACTCCCAAGTCCGACCCGAAACCTTGGAGTATGCCGATTACGTGGTGCTGTTGAGTACCCTGAGTTCTCAGGAGATGAAACTGGCGGCGGTGCTGGAGTTTTATCGCGCGCGCTGGCAGGTGGAACTAGCCTTTAAGCGTCTCAAGAGCCTCTTGCAGATGGGGCAGGTTCCAAAGAAGAAAGAGGCTTCCTGCCGGGCCTGGATGCAAGGCAAGATCTTGACGGCTCTGCTCATTGAGCGGCTGCTCTGTGAGGCGCGTTTTTTTTCCCCATGGGGTTACCCACTTTGAAGACCAGCGTCAATGGAACGTCTACAAAGAGTTCCGCGACGCTTTGATCGTCCAGTTGGCCCTGCCGCTGAATCTAACTGACCTAGCTAAAAACCGGGCCTTATTCTGTGAGAACTTCATGGAGAAACGCCCCAAACGTCCAAGACAACTGCAACGCGTGCGCGCTGCGTTAAATTTTTAGGTATATGCTTATAGGTTGAAACCCTGGGCTCAACCCTGGGCTGACTTCTGTAGCCCCTGCGGGGCAGGCCCCTCGGTCCAATGTAAACCTCCTTCTTCGCGCCCTTCGGACCTGTTCCCAGAGCCTACCTTCAAGACGTTTGGCTCTCGACGTTCGGCGTTTGGCGTTCAAACGGGCGCAGCCGCATCTGACGCTTTGTTTTGTGCCCCGCAGGGGCTACAGAATTCAGCCCAGGGTTTCAACCCTGGGAATCGTCCACCAAGAGCGACGCGCCCTGAAGGGGGCGCCAGATCGAACGTCCTGGCAAGGCGGAAACGAGGTCCGATGGTCAATTGTCGCACGTCCCAATTGCGCACTCTGACTCATTGCGCGGCAATTGGTGCGAGCTTCATCTGGTACCCGCATCTCTCGACCCTTCAGGGCGAACCGTTTTTATGCGGTTCCCCAAGGTTGAAACCCTGGGCTGAATGGCGCTAAGTTAAGCCATATTCCGGAAGGTTCTTCGCCCCGAAGCCGAAGGGGCATGAAAATTCAGCCCAGGGTTGAATGGCGCGAAGATAAGGAGGACGTAGGCGATTTATTTTGCCTTGGCTTCGCTGCAAAATCCCGCTCAAATTTCAAGTTCTCTTCCCTAGCTAAAGCTTGTTTGAAAGTTTGAAAAGTCCCGGAGGGACGATGCGATCGTAGCCTGGCACGAAGTGCCTGGGAGAGCACCACCCCAAAAGATCCGTCCCGTAGGGTACGGTGTGATTCTTTCAGGTGTAAGCACGAATCGATCGAGAACGTCATTAGCTGCGCCCGATCATACCGTACCCTATGGGACGGTTCTTTTGGGGTGGTGCTCTCCCAGGCACTTCGTGCCAGGCTACGATCGGTCTGTCCCTCCGGGACGGGCTTGCAGACGGTTCCAACGGCTTCTAGGGAGCGCGTGAGCAAGATTCTTCAGGGCAAAAACATCCCAAACTACCCTTAACTTAGCGCCATTCAACCCTGGGCTGAGTTCTCTAGCCCCTGCGGGGCAGGCCCTTGGTCCATACATAGAGCCTGACCCACTAACCCCTTCGGGCGCTGCAGGCTTACGCCCGATACCCGGTCGAGTCGGATTGCAAGGTACAAAAGTTGAACGACTCCGTGGGTTCTTTGAAAGGTGTGCCGGAGTACGCGTCCATTCCGCCGATCAAATGATGCACGCTGTCGAAGCCATTGGCCTGGAGCCAGCTCGCTGCCACGATGCTTTGATATCCGTCCTGGCAAACAACCACTAGTGGATCTGAAAAAGAATGTTCTAGAACGCGAGCGGCGAGCTGCCCCAGCGGGATGTTCCTCGAGCCATAGATCGCGTTTAAATTCCAGTCAGCAGTTGTTCTGACGTCCAGAATTGCCGGTTTGCCTCCTCGGCACAGGGTCGAATTGAGATCGAAAGGGCTCAATTGAGTCAGTTGATGCAAGACCGTCAGCTCTCCAGCTTCGACAAATCCAGCGACGTTATCAAACCCAGCGCGGGCCAGTTCAGCTTGAGCTCCGTTTGCTGCCTCCTCCTGATTCACCACCAATAAAATCTGAGTCGGCTTTGGCAGAAAAGCGCCCACGCACGCCGCAAACATACGACCGCCCAACCCAATATTCAGGCTGCTCGGAAAATGCCCTTCGGCGAACTCCATTCCGAGGCGAACGTCAATGACGACAGCCCCCGAAGCAGATCTTGTTTTTAGGTCGTGTTCGGTCATTCTCACGGGTCTCGAAACCCGGTGGGCCAGCCCCTTCAGGTGAAATCGTTTCAAAAACATCTTAGACTCTCCTTTGTTTGCGCATCAGCTGTACCACGGTTCGACCAGCTTGACTACCCATGGAGACTTATCCAATCGGGTAAGATCAGCTCAAAGCCACCCCGGTGCAGCTTCTAGAATTGAGTTTACCGGGAGATTTGCTCGTCGAGAGCAACTAATTCGACAACGAAATCTGGTCCTTCAAAAGCCACCTTCGCAAACGATACAGGCAGACTAAATCGCCGAGGACCGATGCTGCCAGGATTAACATAGAGAACGCCGCGGCGCCGATCAATTTTCGGCTGATGCGAGTGGCCGGAGACCACCATCGCCAAGCCGGCCACTGCCGGATCAAGTTCCAACGAGCTTAAGTCGTGCAACACAAAGATCAGTTGTTCGTTCACACAAATCAATTCGGTTGGCGCCAGATACGCAAGCTCACTATCGACATTTCCACGGACGGCGACGACGGGCGCGATCGTTTCCAAGCGGCGCAACAGGCTGCGGGGTCCGACATCGCCAGCGTGAACGATGAGATCAACCTTCTCCAGCGCTGCGATCGCCGATTCTCGCAAAAGGCCGTGGGTGTCGGAAATTAGCGCCAAGGTTTGGACGGAGTCGAACCGACGGAATGTACCAGGGTCACCGTGCAGACTTTTGGCCATTTCGTAATTAGATTTTTCAGCTCCCGCGGCTTCGATCAATTCAACCAACCACCATCGATAATGTGGACCTGTCCCGTGGTATAATTCGATTCATCCGACGCCAGATAAGTGGCCAGGTAGGCAATTTCCTCCGCTTCACCGAGTCGGCCCATCGGCTGTCGGGCAATAAAGTCGGCGCGCACTTCCTCCTCGCTCCGCGCCGAGGAAGCCGCCTGCGCGCGAATTCGCTGATCCAGCGACGGAGTTTGGACCGTTCCCGGACAAATAGCGTTGCAGCGGATCCTCTGCCCAACGAAATCGGCAGCCACAGATTTCGTCAGCCCGATCACGGCTGCCTTAGTCACAGAGTAGACGAATCGGTTCGGTACCCCTTTTACACTCGAAGCCACTGACGACATGTTGACGATCGACCCGCCTCCCTTTCTTAGCATGGCGGGCAAAAATGCTCGGATGAGGTTGTACATGGAGCGAACATTCAAGTTCAGAGCAATATCCAATTCCTCCTCGGAGGACTGCAGAATCGTTCCGCTATGGACGATTCCGGCACAATTAAAAAGCACATCGATCGCTCCGAGATCCGCCGCAAAACGTTGGATCTCTTCGCGATCTGTGACATCGAGCTTTCGCGCGGTGACATTGGGAATCTCTGCTAACGCTTTTTCGTTGATATCAGTCGCGATCACGCTGGCACCCTCACGCGCAAACATGGCCGCCGTCGCACGGCCAATGCCGTGTCCCGCGGCCGTCACAACAGCAATTTTACCCGCCATTCGATTAGTCATTCTTAATATTTGTCCCCGTCTAAATTGTGAATTTTATAGGCCCCGAGGGTCTTGTAACGCCTGAAGTTTTGCGAAATTACATGTTAATTCGGGGACAGGACACTCATTATATACCAGTTAGCCAACGATGAATTCCGTAGCTAGGACTCCCAGTAACGTATCTTTTAGTACGGCGCCACGTTCGACCGTCGCATCTTGGATCCTTATCGGCATCGCTCTGTTTTTAGTGCTAAAACTGCATTTGCTCTCTGCTTTGCTGGCTGGTCTCCTGACCCACGAACTGGTTCGTTCACTCACTCCACTTGTCGAAAAGCGGCTGACCAACAAGGGCGCTCGTCTGGTGGCCTTAGCTGCCCTCTCGACCCTCACCGTCGCCCTGCTCATTTTGTTAACCTTCGGAATATTGGCTTTTTTCAAAAGCGATACCGGAAACCGACAGGCGCTTCTCGACAAGACAGACCATATCCTCACGGATGCGCGCACCAAGCTGCCACTGTGGATTGCTGATAACTTGCCCGATAACGTGGACGCCTTGAAATCGATTGCTGGGGGATGGGTCGATGAACATTCCAAAGAGATTCAACACGCTGGAAAGGAAGTCATTCATTTCTTCGTCCGCAGCTTGGTCGGGATGGTGATCGGAGCCCTGATTTCTCTGCACGAAGAAGGATCAACTACCGGTTCCGCGCGCCCTCTCGCAGCAGCTCTCGCCTTGCGCGTCTCTCGCTTCGCCCATTCTTTCCGCCAAATCGTTTTCGCCCAAGTGAAAATCTCCGCTCTGAATACCATTTTCACGGGCGTTTTCCTGGTTGGCCTCCTCCCTGCCTTTGGGGTTCATTTGCCTCTGACTAAAACGCTCGTGGCCATTACTTTTTTCGTGGGCTTGCTTCCAGTGATCGGCAATCTGATTTCAAACACCCTCATTTTCATCGTGGGTCTCTCGCTTTCGATTTACGTCGCCATCGCAGCCTTGGTTTTCTTGGTGGTCATACACAAGCTCGAATATTTCCTTAACGCCAGAATCGTTGGGACGCGGATTCAAGCGCGCGCCTGGGAACTCTTGCTCGCCATGCTCGTTCTGGAAGTCGCCTTCGGTATGGCCGGGCTAATCGCGGCGCCAGTCTATTACGCTTATATCAAAAAAGAGCTTTCGGATGCCGGGCTGATCTAATTAGGGGTGAGGTTGAGACCATAGTGATTTTTATCGTCCTCGTGGTCGTCGTCGTCCCTCGTTCTCGTTTCCGGTCCCACACGCCGCGCCTCCCCTTCAGTAGGATTCCATCTTGCGCAGGAGAATGTCAGCGGCCCACAGGTCTCCGCAGTTTGTCGGGGCGTCTGTTCGTGACCTCCTGATCGGGATCTTCAGGTTGTGCGCGGCAGTCGATAACGCCTCGGCTTCTTCACGCCATCAATGGCCGAACCTGTCGATGCTGAACTGCATGAGGTGAACCTGTCCCGCGAGCCAGGTCATTACGCAGAGATAGATGGCCAACAACACCGCCGCCATTCCGAAGCCTGCTACCGGCACCGCTAAATGCTCTCGGTAGAACTTCCTAAATTCATCTTTATTCATCGAATTACCACCGTGCTGCCTGAAAAAGGTATGGTTCTGCCTTCTGGTGAAGACCTGGCAAATTTTCGATATCGTCCAGTTCTCCGAACCGATAGTCAACCACCGATTCGGGATTGTTTCATTTGACTCTGGATCTGACTACCAACGTTCAAAGAACGGTGGTGGAGGCGGCCCATATGGCAGAAACTCTGGCCCGTACCGGTCGTCGATGACAATGATCCTCCGATACCGCTCCCTTGAATCTCTGTGCCATCGGCGGTGCGACTCCCGACTCGCAGTCCGGTGGCTTCGGGAGCTATGATTAGAGGTCCGCGCAGTCGAAGACCTAGCTCCAGAGACTTCGTGAATTTTTTCTTCCTCGTACGAATCAATCGTAGATTTCAATTTCGGATCGAGTTTTCGCATTCGAGAGGCCACGGTGACGTAGTAAGCACGAAGGTAAGTACGTCGTGACGTCGAATTTGAGCTATGTCTCGCACTCTTGAGGAGGCGAGCGGCCCGAGGACTGTTCATGGCTAAAGATCGAATTTCCTCAAATCGACTATCTTTTTCAATCGCCTCCCGCGCCGACGCCCGGGCTGATGACCCCTTTTCAGGTGATCCCGTCGGCGGATGGGCTGGAAGTTCGCCCGACTCCGGTAATAAACCTGGCGCAAGATTGGACGGAGCAGTCTCAGAAGACGGGAGCGGAGGTTCTTCCATTTCGTTCGTGCTCAAAGCCGGTGAAGGCGATGGCCCGGGCGTATCCCCAGCGGTCGCTACTCCCGAGGCAGTCATCAGGATGAGAGCGATGATGGCCTGCGATTTCATAGGTCGGACGATCGGTTCGGCAGCACCTTGCCGGATTTATCTCCAGACTGCAAGACGTCGATCTGCCAGCGGCACCGCCTTTCAGATCTGGAAGAACATGGACTCGGCCTCGCAGGCGGACTAATCTGCCGGACACGATTCCCGCGCCAAGTCCTGCTCATCATGATCCCACTAAAAAATTGTCGGCTGGCAGCGTTGGTTGCCGTACTCGCTCTAAGTTCTTTGCTCTTCGCTCCGAAAATCCTGGCCGACGATATCGGCAATGCGGTCGATGCTTTCGATCGGGACCTTGGGCTGGAACGTCTCGGGCCGGACATCGTTAACGTGGACCAGCAAAGTCCGAACACCGAAAAGTCGAGCTCCACAGTCAACGGCAAACCAAATGGAAATCGACGAAAAACCGCGAGTGTTCATCGCCCTCTATCAGCAGACCTTCTGTCCTTTCAGGCCAGCCAAAGAGTGACCGACACCTTACGCGGCTACATGATCGCAAAAGTCACTCAGAATGACCCGAATGGGCTTGCGGCCACCGAGAAGCGTTTTGCCAACGATGCGATTCTGCATCGATTCGATCGCAAGTTCTCGCCCTACGGCTATTCAAGCCACAACCTTGGAGATACTCTGGCAGGATATTTGATCGCCTCATGGGAAATGATCAACAATACCGATGCCTCTCAAAGCCCTGAAGGGATTCGCCGCGTCCGGGAAGCCGTACGCCGCCGCATGATGGAGAAAGGAAAGGTTACCTCCCTGCCGGACGTGGACAAACAACGCTACTCGGAGGTCTTCAAATATGTGACTATCCTGGTGATTGACCGCCTGAATGAACTGAAGGCGAAACATAACGAAGCCGGCCAGCGCCAACTCTTGGATCAAGTCGAAAAACCGCCGTTAAAAATCGGACTTGATCTGCGCAAAATGCGTCTGACCGATCAAGGGTTCGTCAAGTAAGTGGAGTAGCCGGGCCTGCGGTTTTTCGGCGATTTCCATTCCGTTGCCGCCCGCTTGGCTTCTGCTGGGTTCTTTCGTTGACCCGTTTTCAACCTGTGCACTACCCAAAAAGTCCAACCCATCCAAACCGAGATAAACGCCGTAACTGACGATCGGTGAAATGCCCACCGCGATTGCCGGAAGTGTCCTGTTCTATCCGTCGATTTAAGAGGCAATTTATCGAAAAATCAAAAGATTAAAACTCCTCGTTAGCCTCCAACTCGGGAGGATACGCCACGGTCGTCTGATGAAGGTTCAGCTCCAGTACCAAATCGGTTTATCTCTGGGGCCGCCCGGCACACCAGTCCACTTCCTTCCGTGATTGACTTGACAAGAAAACTCTCTGAAAAATGGTAAACTTTCAAGGGAACCACTTTCGAAGGGATAGACTAGATCAGCTCCAGGCAACTGCTTGATACGGAGAAATGCTTGAGGCCCAGCCGCGACAAACTTTGCTAATTATGACAGGACCGATCAGCAGACCGTCGAGCCAGCGGCGGATGTGCTATCCAAGGCGAACGAAAGAATAACCAACACGAGAACCACTATGAATGAACAAGCTGAACTCCACTGGGACGGAAATAAAACCGCGCTCCCCCTGATTACCGGTACGGCCGGGGAACGGGCAATTGATATCAGCAAATTGCGCGACCAGACCGGGCTTATTACTCTCGATAGCGGCTACGGGAATACCGGTTCCTGCAAGAGCGCGGTTACTTTTATCGATGGAGAAAAAGGCATTCTGCGCTACCGCGGCATTCCGATTGAGCAGCTTGCCGAACAATCCACCTTCCTCGAAACCGCCTATCTGCTCATCTACGAAAAGCTCCCCAATCACGCCGAATTGCGGCGTTTTTCCGACCTGCTGGCGACCCACGAATTGATGCACGAAGACATGAAGTTTCACTTCGAAGGTTTCCCGCCCAACGCCCACCCGATGGCCATCTTGTCGTCAATGATCAATGCCGCAGGATGTTACTACCCTGATCTGCTCGCCCAGCAGGCAGTGGAAAACTTTGACAATGCCACCGCCTTTATTATTTCCCAAGTCCGCGCCATCGCGGCGTTTGCTTATCGAAAATCACGCGGATTGCCGTTCATCTATCCTAAGCCCCAATATAAATACACGCCGAACTTCCTACACATGATGTTCTCGGTGCCGAACGGCGACTATGACCTGAAACCGGAAGTGGTTCGCGCCCTGGACTTGATTTTTTTGCTGCACGCCGATCATGAACAAAATTGTTCCACTTCGACCGTCCGCATGGTCGCTTCCAGCAAAGCTGGTTTATTTGCTAGTGTGGCTGCGGGCGTTTGCGCCCTTTGGGGACCGCTCCACGGCGGCGCCAACCAAGCTGTCTTGGAAATGCTTCAGGAAATTCATCGTGAAGGAGACGATGGATCGCGTTTCATCGAAGCAGCCAAAGATAAGAAAAGCGGTCGGCGCTTGATGGGGTTCGGTCATCGCGTTTACAAAAATCATGATCCCCGCGCCAAGATCATCAAAAAGCAATGTGACGACCTCCTGGCTGAGCTGCAGATCAATGATCCGCTCCTGGACATCGCGCGCCGACTCGAACAAGCCGCTTTGCACGATTCCTATTTCGTTGAGCGTAAGCTTTATCCGAACGTGGATTTCTATAGCGGTATCATGATGCGAGCTATCGGAATACCGGTGGAGATGTTTACCGTCATCTTTGCGATCGGCCGAATTCCTGGGTGGATCGCGAACTATCGCGAAGTCAGTGCCACTGAAGCTGGGCGGATTTGTCGGCCTCGGCAGATTTACGTCGGCGAACCCCTCGCGTCGTACGTGCCCATTGATCAGCGATCTTCTTGAGGGACCCTTCTAGGCAGGTGGGACAGCCGATGACCGCTTCTTCTCTTTTAAACCGAAGGTTCAATTCACCGACTGGGGCATCGAGAATTCCGTGTCTTCAAAAACGCTGAGAGCCCGACTTTCTGTCGCCAGATTATAAAAATGCTCATCTTCTAACGCAAATTTGAGGAAAATATCACCTGCGCCCAGCCAGAGAAACAACACAAAAAGGCAAATACCTGGGCCCAGTATGCCGGTCGCGAAAAAGATGGGCATTAGATTAAAGCCGCAAATACCGGCGCCAAGAACGGCCAGCATGACGCCTGCCCACTTAAGCAGGAACATCTGCAGCCTCGAGTCGCGAATTTTATGCGCCAGCAGGACACCCAGCGCTTTTCGCATGCTAATGAGATAGCCTAGGGGGCCATTTTTGTAAGCGATGATGAACATTTTGTGCGGCATAAATAATGGGTTCTTGGAGACGGACTCGAAAGAGGTTTAAGAACCGCTTCGAAATCTGCTACCCATCTTAATAAACCATGATTACTATAATTACTAGAACTATTCGCTTTATTTTTTGCTGCTCGTTCCCAGCCGGCGGAAAGCGGCCCTCGATCATCCGTTCGACGTATTTTGCCACCAGGTCGAATTCCAAGTTAGTCCGGTCACCTGGCCGTAAACGATGCAGGTTTGTCTGACCCCAAGTATGCGGGATAATCCAATTTACAAACCGATCCGATCTCAACTCTGCGACGGTTAAGCTTATGCCGTTGACCGCAATCGATCCTTTGAAAACGATGTATCGCGCAAAATCCTGCGGTAATTCGATCTCCAGCCGATGGTCCTGGCCGACCGCCTCACCGACAACAGCTTCGCAGTGATATCGACGTGACCCTGGACCATATGCCCGTCAAACCGTCCTGCCGCTGCCATTGAACGCTCCAGATTGATCAAGTCACCCACCCTCAAATCGATCAAATTGCTGCGCTTGGCCGTCTCCGCCAGCAGATCAAATCCAAGCATGGAAGAACTTTGCGCCACCACGGTCAAACAAACCCCATTGCTGGCCAGGCTGTCGCCGATCTTCATCTGCGAAGCGAGCGGCGTTCGGATTTCCAGCAGATAAGTGCCCGGAGTCGATTCATCCAACCGCGCAACTTCGCCAACCGCTTCGACAATTCCGGTGAACATTTGCCAAGTATAGGCACGACCCGGCGCGATGGAAAACGCGGTCCTTCCTTTCGGTTCGTTCGCACCCGTCGAAAAACCCCGCTCCGTATTGACTTTAGCAATCCTAAACTTTAATGGGAGGGAATCAATTCATGCACAAGGTGATCATTGTCGGCACCGGTTGCGCAGGCCTTACGGCTGCGATTTACACCGCGCGCGCAAACTTGGACCCGTTCGTCCTTGAAGGCCGAGAACCGGGCGGCCAGCTTACCAGTACCACTTTAGTGGAGAACTTCCCTGGCTTTCCGGAAGGAATCGATGGTCCACAGTTGATCATGAACATGCATCGGCAGGCTGAAAAATTCGGAGCGGAATTTAAATATGCCGAGGTTCAGGAATTCGAAGCCGTGAATGGCCATTATCGGCTGAAGGTCGATGGCGAATCAATCGAGTCGCAGTCGCTCATCATTGCCAGCGGAGCCTCCGCAAAGTGGCTCGGCCTCGATACCGAGTGCAGGTTCAAAGGGCATGGGGTGACCTCTTGCGCAACCTGTGACGGCGCATTTTATCGAAACGTCCCGGTTTGCGTGATCGGTGGCGGAGACACTGCCACCGAAGAAGCGATCTTTCTCACTCGTTTTGCTTCGGAAGTGTTCCTGATCCACCGGCGAGACTCTTTGCGGGCCACCAAAATCATGGCGGCCCGAGCCTTGAATCATCCCAAAATCAAACCGATTTGGAATACCGAGGTCAGCCGTTACTTAGCGGACAAAAAAGGCGAGATCGAGGCAGTGGAACTCAGAAATGTGGAAACGGGCAAACTTTCCAACCTCGAAGTGAAATGTGTTTTCGTAGCCATCGGCCACACCCCAAACACCGAACCGTTCAAAGGAAAGATTGAAATGGACCAGAACGGTTATCTTCTCCAAAAGAAAGGTACCCAAACCAATCTTCCGGGCGTATTCGCCGCCGGAGACGTAGCCGACCCGAACTACCGCCAAGCGGTCACAGCCGCCGGCCAGGGCTGCGCGGCAGCCATCGAAGTCGAGAGATACCTCACTGACCTGGAATAGGTCAAATTAGGATCAACGTCAGCGGCATCAAATCGTCCTTCGTCGTCGTCCTTGTCCTAGATTTTCTGGGAAAGCGGGCGACCAAGCGCCGGTGGCCCCCAAAACCGAGGACGAAGGGAAAATAGGCTAGGGCATCGGCGGTTTGGCGCCTTCCTTTGGTTTGATGGTGATCTCGTCGCTGGTGATCAATCCTTCTTCGCAGGCAAAAGCAAATCCCCCATCCACCAGGGAGCCGGAGGGGTCGACAATTCTGAGGATCTCTTTCCCATCGATCCACCCGGCGATTTCAGGGCCACAGACCTCCAGCCTGAATTCATACGGGCGTTCGAGTTCCCATTCGAAATCCGCTTCACCTAACACTTCGGTCTCGCCGAAGCGTTTCACTAGGCGCGCCTTTTGGTTTGAGGTCAGCAAGAACGCATAGCATCGAAGAAGCCCTCGAACCCGCGCCGCCAAACCAAAAGATCGGGCCACTCGCGCCGTGATTCTAGAAGTGACCGTGTAGTCGCTCCAGTCGCTACCCCCCATGATGAACAAACCGAGTTCGCGGCTCTGCGAAAGGTGGAATGCTTCCGGCCACCAAGTTCCGGCATCCTCGACAGCGTTCACCCATGCTCTCAACCACATCTGACCAGATCCATCAGGTCGCCGGAAGCTGGCGGTAGGGACGCCGCTCCAATCCAAATAGTCGAGGTAAACGGTCCCGGAAATTGGGCTTTGGGCGGTCATTTCAAGACCGATGTTGGCAATCGGGGCGCCACCCAGATCGTCGACGGTCCACGCTAATTCACCCTCTTGGCCGGAGGAAAGCTCGATAGCAGGGCCTCGGTGAATCTCCAGAGAGTCATGACTCCCGTAAAAGGAGAGATAGATTCGACAGGTCACCGGCACCGAATTGCCGGCATCCGCTTTGAGACCTGCCCGGAGGTTTTGTCCCGGAAAAAGCGTCGGGCTAGCCATCAGCATATAGTGGCTTTCTTCGGCTTCTTTGATCGACATGAAAGTCCGGGTGGCCGTCCGAACACTTGAATCTGGAAGCAGTCCTGCAAACTGAATCGCCAAGCTTCGCGTCCCGAGTTTGCTGTGCCCCTCGACATTCTGCAAGTGCACGGACGCTGGGCATGGATAGGTGCGGTCAATTTTGAATCCCTGGACCGAACCGGGAAACTCAAAATGAAAGCGAGCACCCTTCTTCGGCTTTGCCGGGGGCGCCACATTTTGCAGAGCACACCCCATCCGGGCAACTTCATAAGTTATCGATACGGCGTCCGTGATCGATCGACTGCCATCGGCACTCGATACTAGCAGCCGATCAGCCACCGGCCCTCTCCAATCAGGTCCCGCGTCGATTCCTCGAAGCCCATTTTTGATTCCCAGCAAACACCCGACGTTTCCAGAGTTGCAATCGGTATCCCAACCTGAGGTGTTGGCAATCATCAGCGCCGTTGACAAGTCGTCCTCACTGTAGAGGAGACTCAAGAGAACGATCGCGCAATTCGGGATGATGTGACAATTGCCCCGGTACTTTCGGTAGCCATAGACTTCCTCTATCCGAGCCCTCGTTGCTGCCCAGTCCCGATCCTCGGCCTGCCAGGACCGAAGATCTTTGACCAGACGGGAAACCAACGAAGCGGGCGGAAGAAATGACAATCCGAGTTCAAACAGGGCATCGAGATCAGGTTCGACGAACGCCTGGGCCTCCATCACCGCCAGAAACTGCGCAGCTAGCACCGCTTCGCCGTCATGACTAACGCTGGCCGCTTTCCCCGCTAGATCAAACGCCAAACGGGGATCCCCTGGTGCCACCATGGCCCAGGCATCGACAAAGATTTGGGCGCCGATTTGCTCCGCTACGGTTTTACCGTTCAGCGCGATTGAACCGCTGCGAGGCGCCGGCACTCCTTGTTTAAGACGGAGGAAGGCGGTGTGCTCAGTCGAATTACCAAACCCGCCCCACCACAAAATGGTTCTGTTCTCGATGATATTGTTTAACCAGGTCTGCCCGATCTGCGCCGCGGTGAGAGCCGCGACGTTCCCGTGTTCCGAGAGCGCCCGCACAAAGGTGAAAGTCCCTGAAATGTCGTCGTCCGTGACCACCAACGGCTTTCCCAGACGCTCATTGACATAATATTTGATGGGACCGAGTTCACCCAGGATTCTCTCATAGGTCCATCCCTCGAAAGGTCGTCCGAGATAGACTCCAATAATCTTCCCTAATATCCCGGCATACACCCTCTCCAAATAGTCCGTCGGAATAGCCATTTGTTAGGAGACCGTTATCAGCTCAGCGAGGCGTCCGTTTTCCCGTTCATAGCCAAGCACCAGTTCGCTCCTGCGTTGGCGTTGGTGCGAAGCGTGACGATGAAATTAGATCACCTCAAGATAGTTTAGATCAGGCGAGTGGGGAAAGCCGCGTGAGGCTCCGTCTGATACCAGAACGAGGTCGAGGCAATGTCGTCCTGGAGCGGTAGGTAACGACGCTGGCCCTCCAGAGTAGATCTCCAGCCGAGAGCCTGAATCGTCACTTTTAAATCTTCCCGAAATCGAATTGGGTCCATGATGTGCCAACGATACATTCCGAAGCGCTGCTGACTTTGATAAAGTCCATCCGGCTTAATTACCTGCGGCAACCCGGAATAAGGCGTAGAAAAAACCCCGTACTCTCCCGGCGGATGCTCAAAATTCCAAGCTCCACAGAAATAATCCTCCGTCCCAGTGCCACAAATAGTCGGCCATTCGACATCGCCATCCAGGTAAAATTTGATTTCTCCTTCACCCCACCAGCCATTGTTGCGCACCCCCCAGGCCAAATAAGTGCCGACGTATTGACCCTGCCCGCGAATCCCGTCGATGATCGTGTGAATTCCTTGGTAAGGGATCGGGTTAGTCCGCCGCCACTGGGCATGAAGATAGGCCCGGTCTTCGGGCACCTCCGTTAGAGCATAAGTGATCTGGTAGTAGAAACCGGGCACGGGATCCGCACTCAGATTCTCCAGCGTGATGCGCGCACTTTTCCGAAACGGCATTTCCCAGTAACAATTGAAAGCCCCCGCCGGATTCACGGCCACTGGAAGGGAAGCGATATTACAACGGACCCCCCAACCATTGCAAAAGAAATCGCCCAACGGAACTTCTACCGAGGGATTCTCTTCTCCGTCCCAATACATCCTCAAAACAAATCTCCGCCACCACTGCGGATGAATCGTCAGCCAAATGTGTTGGATGGCGCCAGGGCCCTGGATTTCCGCTAAAGTCACTTTGCCAAATGCCTGGATGTCGATGCTAGGTGAGACTTTCCATCCCTGGCCTAACTCCCGGGCCGGCACCGCTCCGGTTCCTTCGGTCGCCATCCCGGCCTTCCCTTTGCTGCCATCAAAATTTTCGGCACTAATCGAGCGGGTTTGGGCCGTAGATAAGAGGGACAAATTCCCCAACGACATTCCGAGTCCGTTGAACTTTGTTTCCATATAGTTAGTAACGCAAATTCATTTGATACCGGTGGTCTTGATCGATTCGACCAACTGGCGTTGAAAGACAAAAAAGAGAAAAAGGGTAGGCATCGCGACGACCACTGAGGCGGCCATAATATAATTCCAGGCCGCCGAATATTGTCCTTGGAAACTGGCAATCGCCAGCTGCACCAACCAAAGGTCCTGATTGGTAGTGATGGTTAGCGGCCAAAGAAAGGCATTCCAGTTGACCAGAAAAAAGAAGACGGCCAAGGCCGACAAAATCGGCCGGCTCAACGGCAGCATGATATTCCAATAGATTCCCCAGTAGCTCGCCCCGTCGATGATCGCTGCCTCTTGCAGGTCTAACGGGATCCCGAGATAAAATTGCCGCAACAAGAAAATCCCAAATGCATTAAAGGTCACTGGTATAATCAGGCCGGCATAGCTGTTAACCATTCCCATCTTCTGGACCAGGATAAAGAGAGGAACAATGATCACCTGCAAGGAGACCAGAAAAGTGGAGAAGATAACCATGAAGATAGTTTCGCGTCCCGGAAATCGAAGTCGGGCAAACGCGTAGCCGGCCATGGAATGGAAGAGGAGCGCAATGACCGTGATCGTTCCCGCCACGAAGAAGGTGTTTAAAATAAAGTGAACGAAGGGCAATTGCGTAAAAACATAGCGAAAATTGTCCAGCGTTGGATGGTGAGGAATCAGGCTGGAATTGAAAATCTCCCCGGGCTCCTTCAACGATGCCGAGAGCATCCAGACCAATGGCGAGGCGGTGATAATCGCCAGGGTCGCGGTCGAGAAAATTAGCATCCACCGAGTGACCCGAAAGCCCGACACGTTTTCTCGACTCATAGTCTATTATCCAAGGTGGAATCGACCACCGCGGGTCAGGGCAAAGAGGACCACCGTGATGGCTAGCAAGATGATAACCAGCGACGAAGCCATCGCCGCGGCATAGCCGTAGTTGTTAAATTTAAAGGCCTGCTCGTAGATATAAAACACCGCCAGCGAGGTCGAATTGGCCGGCCCCCCATTGGTCATAACATAAATGAGGTCGAAGGCCTGGGAGCCCGAAACCGCCGCCACGGTAGAAACCAGCAGAACGAAGAAACTGGTCGGACGTAACAAAGGCAGCGTAATTTTCGTGAACATGGCCCACGGTTTTGCGCCATCGATCCGCGCCGCTTCATAGTATTCTCGAGGGATCTCCTGGAGTCCGGACAAGAAGATAATCATGTAGTACCCCATCAGGAACCAGATGGTGACCACCAGGACAGCCCCCAGGGCGAACTGCGGGTCGCCCAGCCAGGACTTCCCTTGAAGACCAACCAGCTCAAGCATCCGATTGATGAACCCGACTTTGTCGATCAGCATCACCTTCCAGACCAAGGCCACGACGACCAGACTGACCACGTACGGCATGAAGAAGAGGCTTCGCCAAACGCCGATAAATGGGATCTTTTGCCGAACCAGGATCGCCAGGCCCAAGCCGGTGACATAAAGGCCGGGAACGAGGCAAATGACGTAGACGATGGTTACCCCGATACTCTTGAGGAACAACGGATCGTGGAACATCCGATTGTAGTTGGCCAATCCGATGAACTTGTAACCTCCGAATCCGTCGACACTAAAAAAGCCGAGGCTTAGAGCCATCACCATCGGTATCGCCACAAAGATCAGCAACCCAATTAAATCCGGTAAGATAAACAGCCACGCCGCAAAAGCTTCCTTTCGCGAGGTCGTCCAGAAGGTTCGCCCTTTCCGCTCCCTCCTCTCCGCCCCGGTCCTCGTCTGTTCTCTGGTTCTTTCGGAGGGGATTTCAGGTTGTCGACAGACCATCGAGGCGGTTCATCCATGGGATTACAAATTCAACGGTGATTCGAAGCGTCGGTTACGGCAAAGAATGCCATCCGGCTGACCAGGTCGCGCTCCGGCGTATCGCAGTGGCCGATTGGCACTGCGGCGCGAGCGCGACCTGAATTCCGTCAAAGCAATGGTGCACCGGTGTAGCCAGCCAGGAAACTGTCGATCAGCTGTCCTCCTTGTTCGGCTGTCTGTTGCGGGTCAGAGCCGTTCAACTGACAATTTTGAATCGAATCCGAGACCGCCTTGTAAACTTCCGGCGGCACCCGTGGTTCGCCTCTCCCGGTGGGGAAAATCTCATCCTTGAACATTTTCATTGGACCGGAGTCGTAGCCGCCGGCGGCGCACCTTTATCGAGGGCAGATTTCCGCGGCGAAACGTCGCTCTTGGCCTTGGTACACCAGTCGACCACGCGCTGGACAGAGTCGTCTTGCATCGAACCAAGGGCCCAGACACAGAACTTAGCGGCTTCCTCGGGATTTTGGCCTTTAGCGTTGGCCACGAAAGACCATCCGCCCAAAACGCTTTTGGGAGTGCCGTTTGGCGGCACGGGCAACTGAAAAACGCCGTATGGAAAATCCTTGGCGTTCTCTCGCAGGGCACTCACCGCCCAGATACCCACGTTCTGCATGGCACAATATCCCGATGCCAGATTCGCTACCACATCCCAAACGCCTCCGCCCAGAAAGTTCCGGGAAGCGACGTTCTGCTTGATTGAATCTTGCCAGAATTTGAGCGCTTGCACTGTTCCCGGAGAATTGAACGCGCTTTTTTTGCCGTCTTTGGTCGCGATATCTCCCCCTCCCTGCCACATGAACGGGTAGAAGGTAAATGTCTGGTAATAGCCAGGCGTGGTTTCGAACAAACAACCGAATCGATTCCCTTTGGTCAACTTATGCGCCACTTCCAGGAATTGGTCCCAAGTCTTGGGGAGATCTTTCTCTGAAAGGCCCGCCTCGTCGAACGCCTTGACGCTGTAGTACATCGCCATCGGTTCAACTTCCATTGGCAATCCATAAATCTTGCCGTCAACCATCCGGGTCTCCATCACGTTCGGAAAGAAATCCTTTTTCGCTGCTTCATCCATATACGGGGTGAGCTCGGTCAGCACGCCGCCGTTGTAGTACCGAAGAAAATCGCCCGGACTGATAATGAAGATGTCCGGACCATGTCCGGAAGCAAAAGCCGTCTGCAGCTTGGAGCCGTTCATGTAGTCGTTATTTGGGACATACTGAAGCTCCACCTTCACGTCATGCGTAGCGTTCCAAGCGGCTACGCAATCCACGAACCATTTGCTCTGGAGATTGGAAATGCCGTTCGGCGCGTAAAACTGCCAAAAAGAAAGGGTCTTGGTTGCCGCTCTCGCGCTGTGAATAAAAAATGGGGAAAATACCGATGAAACCGCTGCCACCGCAGCGACTTTCCCCCCCTTTTTAAGCAGTTCCCTGCGAGTTATTCCTCCTGCCGCATCAGACGATTGATCTGCGCTACTGTTTTCCAACTTAATTTCGGCCATAGTGGGTGCTTTATTACGAAAGGTACCCCCAGCGAATTATTCCTATTTCGCATCCGGCCGTCGTTCAGTTCGCTGAACGTCGTATCGCCAGCCGCCCCTCGACGGGCTCCAACGATTTTGCTGCACTTGCCGACATCCGGGGGGCACGCAATCCAAGTTCTGGTTTGCAATCGATTACATGGTAAGTTACCAGAGTCTTACGGTCAAGCCTCGGAGCTTATTTGATTTTGCAGGCGACCCCGTTTCCGGATCCCCCGCAGTCCAAACCGCTGCCTCTGTTTTTTAAAGCGTGTGGAGGTTCGGCCAACGGATTGCCGACCAAAAAGCGGACCCTCCGGTTGTCAGCCCACTTTTATGAATTTCAGTGATCTTGCCCGGCAATTAAAAGTCAGTACGGCAACCGTTTCCCGGGCTTTAAGCCGCCCTGAGAAGGTGGCGCCGGAGACCAGAAAGCGCGTTCTGGAGTTCGTCCAACAATCCGGGTACCACATGAACGGCGTGGCCCGGTCTCTGCGAACGCAATCGACTCGGACGATTGGGGTCATCGTCTCCGATATCCGGAACCCGTTTTCGTCGGCCATCGTCAAATCCGTTGAAGACGTGGCTAGAACCAACGGCTACACCGTCCTGATCTGTAATGCCGATGAAAACGTGCGAAATGAAGAATCGGCTCTAGAGCTCTTTATTGAACGGCAGGTTTCCGGCGTCATCCACTGTTCAGCCGGCGCTAATCTCGATTTGCTGCGAGTCCTCCACCAGAAGTCCATTCCCCTGGTGGATCTCGATCGGCAGTCGGGTTTGGCTGACGTCGACACCGTGGTCCTTAACAATCAAAAGGGCGCCGCCCTCGCCATCCGCCATCTCCTGGCCTTGGGACACCGACGCGTAGCCATCATTTCCGGACCACGGCACCTATCCAATGCTCGGAAACGACTGGAGGGCTTCCGCAAGACTTTTCGGTCCGCCCAGATTGCCGTCCCGAACGAATACTTCGAATTCGGCGATTTCCGCGAGCAGTCCGGACGCGACGCGGCCGAACGGCTTTTGTCTCTTCCAACTCCTCCCAGCGCCATTTTCGTCGCCAATAACGAAATGATGGCTGGCGCCCTTTTCGCGATCCGGCAACACCGGATCAAAGTGCCGCGCGATCTTTCGTTAGTTGGTTTTGACGATGCGCGCTGGGCCCAGTATTCCGATCCTCCCTTGACCGTGGTGTCTCAACCGACCGAAGCCATGGGTCGAAAGGCCGCCGAACTTCTCCTGGGCCGCCTAACCGGCGAAAGAGACGCCCAAACCGTAATATTCGAACCGGATCTGATCATCCGCCGCTCCACCGCCGCCCCGAAGCGGAGTTGAACCTTTAGCCGAGTACGTAAAGCGTCCCGCTTTACCTCCGAAATCTGGACCGAGGCCTGCCCCGCAGGGGCTACAGAACTCAGCCCAAGTTTCAACCCTGGGAACCTTCAAAATAAACGGTTCGCCATGAAGGAATGGGCGAGAGATGCCGGTACCAGATACAGCTCGCTGCTATTACCGCGCGAAAGTCAGAGTGCGCAATTGGGACGTGCGACAATTGGACGATCGGACCCCGCTTCGGCCTTGTTAGGACGTTCGATCTGGCGCCCCCTTCAGGGCGCGTCGCTCTTGGTGGAGGATTCCCGGGGTTGAAAACCCCGAGCCTCCCAGAATTGAAACCCTGAGCTGAGTTCTCTAGCCCCTGCGGGGCACAAAACAAAGGCCTCAAACGCGGCTGCGCCGAACGCTGAACGCCGAACGCCGAACGCTGAACGTTCAACGCCCAGCCCTCTAAAAAACAGTTGCACTCGCCGGGTCCCCGCCCACACTCTGTCAACGATCTGCATCAATCCGAAACACTCCGACCGCCGAGCCCGCCGCGCCTGATCAGGCGAAGCGATCCTCCAATGAAGGTCTGCGATCTCACGCAGTTCTATTCCCCTTTCAGCGGCGGTGTGAAACGATACATCGAGGAAAAACGAAAGTATGCTAATGCGCTGGGCCATCACCATCTGTTAATTATTCCGGGGAAGAGGACCGAAAAAATTGAGACCCCAGAAGGAAAAACTTTCCTGATTGGATCTCCGCTGGTTTCCCGGACTTCCCGTTACCGGGCCCTCTTCAACCTGAAGGCTGTCGAAGAGATTCTCGAACGGGAGAAACCGGATATCATCGAGTCCAGCGACCCGTATCAGATCGCCTGGAAAGCCATTCTATCGGGAGAAGCGCTGCACATCCCGGTCGTCGGCTTTTACCATTCGCATTTTCCCGAGGCCTATCTGCGGACCACCATGAAGTACCTCGGGGAGACCGCCACCAAAGTAATGATGGAAGTGGCGCAGAACTATGTTCGCAACCTTTATAACCACTTTCAAAAAACGTTTGTTCCATCGGCCGGTCTGGCGCAAGTCTTGAGCGATTGGGGCGTCGAAAACGTGGAGCTATGCGAACTGGGGGTCGACGTCGAGGTCTTCACGGAGGGCCGCGACAAGTCGGCCACCCGGGCCGATTTGGAGATTCCGGAGAACCGGATCGTCTTGCTGTACGTGGGCAGGTTAGCCGCTGAAAAAAACGTGAAGACCCTTTTCAGAGCGTTTGATCTGCTCTGCGCTGAGGCGCCCGGCCGATTTCACCTTTTCATTGTCGGCGATGGCCACTATCGCGACGTTGTCCTGGAACTTCGGAAATCCACGGGCGACGTCACCTGGCTCAGGTATTGTTCGGATCAACAGCAACTGGCGCGGATTTATCGGGCCGCCGACCTGTTTGTCCACCCAGGCGTTCAAGAAACGTTCGGACTTGTCGCCCTCGAAAGTCAGGCCTGCGGCACCCCAGTGGTGGGAATCCACGGAAGTTATATGGACCGCATCATTTTCGCTGATCAATCGCATTGGGCGAAAGAGAACTCTGCGGAATCGCTGGCCGCCGCGATCCAGGCGATCAGTAAGACCAATTTGGCGGCCGCCGGAAATGAAGCTAGCCGTCGAGTAATCCAACGTTATTCCTGGGGAAAAGTGTTCGATCGAATGTTTGATATCTATCAAAAAATTCGGGGCTGACTGAGGGCTTAGGGCTTGGACCAGCTCTCCGGTAGAAAGATATTGCGTCTGTTGTCTTTCCCGCTATGTAGACTGCGGTTTCTTTTTTTGAAACGCGGCATTGCCACCCAGCATGGAACCCAGAGTGCTCGAGGAGAAGGACTTTCAAGTCCGGAGATATTGCGCGTCCGATCGGGACTCCGTGCGGGCTCTTTGTTGTGACACTGGCTTTCTCGGAAACGCGATCGACCCCGTGTTCGAAGATCGAGAACTCTTCGCCGATTTTCTAACCGACTACTATTTGCTGCACGAACCGGATTCTG
Source organism: uncultured Verrucomicrobiae bacterium (assembly GCA_963808535.1). Lineage (GTDB taxonomy): Bacteria > Verrucomicrobiota > Verrucomicrobiia > Chthoniobacterales > JAFAMB01 > JAFAMB01. The sequence continues at coordinate 118,460 of CAWEGF010000020.1, forward strand.
CCTTCGTGGTAATCAAAAACAACGCTTTGCAGGGTTACATCCTGGGCTCGCGTTACCCTTGGCGGCACCAATTTCATAGCCTCTGGCTGAATTTCGTTTACGGCGCCAAAATTGTTCGGCGCTACTTTGGCTACCGCCCAGAATCTCGCCGATATATCCATTGGCTGATTTCAAAAGCCTGGCGCGAAGTGCCCTCGGCGCCCAGAACGATCGGCCATTTCCATATCAATCTTCTTCCGGGGGCCAAGTCGGTTCAGATCACTCGCGAGATTCTTGAAACCTATCTACGTCATTTGTACGACCACGGTGTCAGGCAGGTCCACGCCCAGATGGTGACCTTCGACGGCCGGCGGGGTATCAAATTGTTTGAGCGCTACGGGTTCAAGGTCCTAAATCAGTCCGAGATTACCAAGTATCGACGGTTTACGGATCAAACGGTCTATCTTAGCACCATCGTAAAAAATCTGGAGAAGCAGAGCGACCGCTTGCTATACCCAGTCAGGTGACATCCTGCTCGCTAAACAACACCTTCTGTCCCGGAAGGACCAGCCGATCGTAGCCTGGCACGAAGTGCCTGGAAAACCGCCCATCGAAAGCACCGTCCCGTAGGGGCACGGTATGAGCCAGGGCGCAGCTGAATCCCAGAGATATTCTATCGTCCGAGGGAGGGTCGATCGTAGCCTGGCACGAAGTGCCTGAATATCCCTCAAAGCACCGTCCCGTAGGGCACGGTATGATCGGCGCTAATCCCAGAGATATCTCGTCGTGGGCTGTTTCCTGGAACCTATGAGCACTTCGTGCCAGGCTACGATCGCATCGTCCCTCCGGGACATTCGCAACAGGCTTAGCCAGGATTGGGATATCCCCCAACCGAGAACCAGAGGAGGACGACATGGAGGATTCGGATGCTAAAAACATTGTCGGGACGGGACGATGCGCTCTCCCGGAGGGACGTCACGGCGACTGCCGAAGTGCCTGGCATATGATCGAAAGCGCGCTATCGAGTAGTATTTCTCACTCATCCCGGTTTTTCTAGGAGCGCTCGACCGTAGCCTGGCACGAAATGCCTAAGTTGGAACTGAGCACTCCCTAAGGTACTGTCTGATGCCAGCTAATCAGAGAATTCTTCGTTATGGGACATCTGAACCTACGGATACTGTCTCTTTTCAGGACGTCATGCCGCCGAGAGAATCTTGTTTGTCTCACTCTAGCCTCAATTCAATGCTTTAAAATGGCGCATACTGTATCTAGTGATTTTCATAACCCTTTCTACACAAGCGAGTTATAATCTAGATATAAAACTTGGCATGCTCTAAGCTTCTATCTGATGCCGTGATTAGAATTTTCGAAAAGGGAATTAAACCTATGAATATTGTCCGCTATCAACGTTACCCGCAGAGAGATCTGTCTGTCGCTTTCAGCCGATTCAATAATATACAGGCCGAACTGGATCGGGTGTTTGGCACCTCTTTCGGCTCACTGGTCCGACCGCTCGGTTCACCGAATCGATGGAACCCGGCGGTAGACGTCTACCAGGACAAGGATCAGTTCACTGTTTACGCTGAACTTCCGGGATTCAAAAAGGAAGAGATCGAGATCTCGTTAAATGGCGACACGCTAACGATCGGTGGTGAACGCAAACAGGAAGCCTCCGACGACAAAGGTGTCCGCACTGAACGATTCTTCGGCAAATTTCAACGAAGCCTCACCCTGCCGGTGGCAGTGACTTCGGAGAAGGTGACTGCGACTTACCAGGATGGAATCCTGAAGGTGATTCTGCCAAAGGCAGAAGAATCAAAACCGAAACAAATCTCGGTCTCTCTGAACTAATCAAGCGCGAGCCGGGGATAGAAAGCCCGGCTCCACAACCAACAAATTTGAAGAAGATTATGAATATCGCCAACCAGCAACAAAGCGAATCGACAGTTTCATCGCCGCCAGCCCAACCACCGGTGCAGTACTTAACTCCGCTGGCGGATGTGGAATCCACCACAGAGGGTTATGTGATCTCCTTGGAGATTCCGGGAGTGGACAAATCCGGGCTCGAAATAACGGTCGATGACGATAGATTAACTGTTCTTGGTCATCGGCATATCGCGGCATCGAGCGGGCGAAGTAGTCCATCGGGAGATACGTCCTAACGATTTCCGTCGCGTTTACGAACTCGGTCAGGATGTCGATACCACCAAGATTACCGCTCACCTTGAGCAAGGCGTATTAACGCTGACTTTGCCGAAGCTAGAGAAGGTTAAACCACGTCAGATCACCGTGGAATGACCGCAGACTCTGGGGCGTATCGGCTCGTCGCTGAATCGACGCCGTCGATACGCCTCCCAGCTTTCAGGAGCCTTCTGATCGCTTACCAGCGGCAGGCTGAACCCGCAAGGCTTGACTCGTTCGCTGCCTCACCCCAAGCTGAGAACCGTTTACCCCATGAAAGCTATTCGGTTTCACGCCTATGGCGGCCCTGACGTCCTTCAATTGGAGGAAATACCTGTTCCTGAGATTGGACCGAGCGATGTGTTGATCCGCGTTCGCGCTGCTGGTGTGAACTTTCTCGATGCCTACCAGCGCACGGGGTTCTACAAAACGGCCTTGCCGTTCGTACCGGGCATGGAAGGTGCCGGCGTCATTGAAAAAGCCGGCTCAGAAACCACCTTGAAACCCGGGACCCGGGTGGCCTGGACCCAACATCCTGGGGGATACGCGGAGTACGCAGCGGTCCCAGAATGGAAGGTGGTTGCGCTTCCTGATGAAGTGGACGACCGGGCCGGGGCGGCGGCTCTGCTCCAGGGTATTACCGCGGAGTACCTCTGCGAGTCCACCTACCCTGTTCGGGCCGGCGACCACGCCTTGGTCCATGCCGGCGCCGGCGGGGTTGGTCTCTTGCTCATCCAAATACTGAAACAAAAGGGCGCCACCGTTTACACCACGGTTTCGTCTCCGGAAAAAGCGGCGCTCGCCCGAGAAGCCGGGGCTGATGAGGCAATTCTCTACACCAAGACAGACTTTGTGGAAGCGATCAAGCAGGTCACCGAGGGAAAAGGGGTCCACGTGGTCTACGATTCGGTTGGCAAAACCACTTTCGAGGGGAGTTTGAATGTCCTGCGACCTTTAGGAATGTTCGTCTTGTTTGGCCAGTCCAGCGGCCCGGTTCCGCCGATTGATCCGCTCATGCTCTTGCAGAAGGGCTCATTATTTTTTACCCGCCCAAGCCTCGTTCACTACGTGGCGGACGCTGCCAGCTTCCATCATCGGGCAACCAAGGTGCTGCAGTGGGTTGCTGAAAAAGCGCTGAAACTGCGGATCGAACATCTTTATCCATTGGCTGAGGTAGCCCAGGCCCAAAGTGATCTGGAATCAAGAAGAACCACGGGTAAACTGGTCATTGAAATAAGCTGACCCTCCTAAGACCTTCTGCAGAAGAGGGTAAAGTTTTTTCTCATTTGTTTTCCGTACTGTCCTCGCTAATCATGACGGAATCATGGCAGCCAAAAACCCCGAGGTGACTTCTCCCGATCCTGCGCACGCCGCGCGTAAAAAAAATTTGGATCTGGCCCTCCAGCAGATCGCCAAAGATTACGGCGAAGGCGCCATCATGAGACTCGGGGACGATCATATCCTTCCAGTGGAAGTGATTCCAACTGGCAACATTCTGATTGATCGCGCACTTGGGGTCGGCGGATTTCCCCGGGGACGAGTCATCGAAATTTTCGGACCGGAATCCTCCGGAAAAACGACTCTGACCTTGACGGTTATTGCCCAGGCCCAAAAGCGGGGAGGTCTCGCCGGGTTCATCGATGTCGAGCACGCGCTCGATCCAGGGTACGCCAGGCGTCTCGGGGTCAATCTGGATGACCTCCTTGTCTCGCAACCAAGTTCCGGAGAAGAAGCCCTGCGCATCTGCGAAACTTTAATTCGTTCCAATGCTCTCGATGTCATTGTCATTGATTCTGTTGCTGCCTTAGTCACCAAAGCGGAATTGGAGGGTGAAATCGGGGATGCCACCATGGGCGCCCAAGCTCGGCTGATGAGCGCCGCACTCCGTAAGCTCACTGCTCTCATTTCCAAAGCCCGAACCACCTGCATTTTCACCAATCAGATTCGGGAAAAAATCGGCGTCATGTTCGGCAATCCGGAGACTACCCCCGGCGGTAAAGCCTTGAAATTTTACGCCAGCGTCCGAATCGATATCCGCCGGATTGCCGCGATTAAACAAACCGACGGCACGGTGACCGGCAATCGGACGAAAGTGAAGGTGGTCAAAAACAAGGTCGCTCCTCCTTTCACCGAAGCGGAATTTGATATCATGTACAACGAAGGGATCTCCAACGTGGGTGCCCTCCTCGACCTTGCTTTAGAAAAAAACATCCTCGAGAAACGTGGCTCCTGGATCTCTTACAAAGGCCAGCAATTAGCCCAAGGCCGGGACGCCGCCAAGGAAGCACTTCGAGCCGATCAATCTTTATACGATGAGGTCGAAGTGGCTGTGAAGGCCGCCTTGGACGAAGATGCCGCCAAGCGAAAATAGTGGGTCAGAATGAATCGGCGGCTCTTGCCGCCTGGACGTCGGTGACCAAAAACAAGGTTGCGCCTCGCTTTCTTTCGTCTTAAATAAATCCGCTTCGGATCAAACGCGCGGTTAGCTCAGTGGTAGAGCACTACCTTGACACGGTAGGGGTCACAGGTTCGAACCCTGTATCGCGCACCAGTCGCTCAGAATGGGCGATTTATGGATAACCGACGCTCGTAAAACCCTCCACCAAATAGCGGAGGAGCTTTTCGACGGGCACGATTCGGCACTTGTCTCATACTGAACCTCAGCCGCACCTCGCGGTCGCAGGACCCTGAGAGGTGGTCTCATTGTTCACGCTCGTGAGTGGAAAAAATCGATCTCAGCCCTTTTTACTTTTCTGAAGATCGTGTTATTACATTTGTTAGAACACCAACCTTGCTCATCCAGAGCAAACGTTCAGAAGAAAAAAAGACATGCACACGCTTACAGTTACTTCTGTCGGAAACTCCCTTGGCGTGGTTCTGCCCAAGGATGTCACCAGCAGCATGGAACTTCAAAAAGGAGATAAGATTTTTCTCACCAAAGCTCCCGATGGTTATCGGCTAACGCCCTATGACCCGGAATTCAAAGAACAAATGGAGACCGCGAGAAAAGTCATGAAGAAGCGTCGCAACGTTCTGCGGCAGCTTTCGAAATAAAGGATTATGAGCTGGAGATGGTTGACCGAACCAGTGGTGCTGGCGGTTCACGACGAACAATTGGCTGAACATGGCGGAAGGCCCGGGGTTAGGAGCCCCGAACTTCTCGGTTCCGCGCTCCCAAGGCCTATCCACAAGGAAGCTTACAGCGACCCATCGGCCGGCCAGCTTGCAGCGGCATACGCATTCGGATTAAGCAAAGACCACCCATTTCATGACGGCAACAAGCGTGCCGCATTGGTGGTAGCGGAGACATTCCTCGAACTGAATGGTTACCGGTTAAACGCCGACGACCAAGATTGTTACCGGATCATCATAGGCGTGGCAGCCGGCGAGCTAAACGAAGAACAACTCTTCGAATGGTTCGATAGCCACACTGTGAAAATGTTGGTCTAGGTTGCGGCGCCGGGACTGGCCATGAGCAATCAGAACTTCGGCCCGGAAATCACCTCCAGATACTTGTCGCCGCTCCATTCTCCGTCTGACTCCCGATAGGAACGCAGCACCGGGCCGCGCTTAAGAAGCTCGACCTTGAAGAGGCCAAGAAAAAAACATTTTGAGGTACGAATCGGCGGCGATGCCGCCTTTGTACTTCAAGGTCGATCCGCCGGGGTACGGATCTACATAGAGAAACTCGGTGGCCAAGTCGTCGTCGCTGCAGCCGACAATTAGCACCGTGTGACCGCCATCACGGGTGGCCTGGAGATGCCCGTCTTTCAGCATCGAGGTTTTGGGGTCAAAGGCACAGCCAATCAGGACGGGATGCCCATTCTTCACATGCCCGGCGATCGCGCGCCTGACCCTGAGCATCGCTTTGGGATCATACTCCACGTCGTCGCGGCTAGACACCTTGCGCATCGGTTGATGGTAGGAAGAGTCTTTTTCAAAGCTGTGGCTGGTCACCTTTCCGATCAGGATTTCTCCGCTCGCCTTGGCTACCCGCCCGCAGGCGAGCGCCGTATTCATCTTTGCGACATTCGCATCGTTGAGCTGGTTGAAGAGATTGTTGGTATTGCTGTTGAGAAGACGCTGAAGCTCATAGAGCAGGTATGGCTTCGAACTGCGGCCGACATCGGCCAAAAGATCTTTCCTCATTCCCTGGTGATTCTTGAACTCCCCTGCCAGCACTTTAAGTGGACTGCTGATGGCTTTATCTTCGCCCTTGCCACTGATCGTAGCTGCGCCTTCACCCACCGCTTTGATGGCGAATCGCCGTTTGCTGATGCTGAACGGTTTGTTGCTGCTCGGCCGATCGATGAGCCTGATCTCGACGGCTCCTTGCTTGTCCAGCTGGATGTCGGCCGTTTTGCCCTCGTAGTCGGTCGGACCCCACTGCTCGAGCTCGATCTCGTTGCGCAAGTGGATCGCGATCTTCTCGTTTTCGTAACCTTGGGCCCAAAGCCTCGTTCCATCTGGAAGCTGAAATTGGCTCACGCGAATTCTCCTTCCGGATCGATTCCAACCCTCCCGGGCAAAAATCGCTGCTGGCTCTCTGGGGCGTAGGCCCGGATTTCGAAGCTGAAAGGAGGTGCTTCGTATCGAAGAAAGATAGACAGCGTTTTCATAGGTTTTCGGTACTTCCAAATTCGGGCTAACCGCAGTCCTAATTTAATGAAATTGGGGTCACTGGTAGACGATCCGCGGCAGATCGTAAATGGCACGAAAGGGGTATAAAATAAGCCCAGGGTTAGCCCAGGGTTTACCCTGGGTGGGTTGTTATAAGACGGCGCGCCCTGAAGGGTCGCCAGAGAATCGGGCCAGAGCGTATAAAGAAAAAGTCGCTCTTTGGCGTTTGCGGCCCTTTCTAGCGCCACTTTCCGGGCGCACTTTAGTGGCCTAGTTTCTATAGGAAGCCGTTCTTTTCTTGTCCGGTGTCACCCGATTCTCTGGCGTCCCTTCAGGGCGCACTGTCTTATCATAACCACCCCAGGGTAAACCTTGGGCTATGCTTTCATGCCCCTTCGGGGCGCGGAAAGGCCACCTGGGTTATGTTTCTGACGAAACCGTTCTCACAAGGCGCTACCTCGTAGCGCCGGGTTGAAAAAACACAGGTCTCCCGGGTTAGCCCACAAAACATAGTTTCAGCGGGTCTTTCGTACCATTTACGGTAATCCACCGATCGCCTAACAATGCGAAAACTTCATGAAGTAGAACCACGATTGCCCGCCCGATTCCCCCTTATATAAAATATATGGAACCCATGTTCATCTTTCTCCGCTACGGCATTTTAGTTGACGGTAGCTACCACAATGAAAAAAAGAAAGTTCCTCTGAATGCGGCGCAAATCGAAGATTACAATTTTCAGGTAGCAAAGGCTTTCGACGAGATCCTGAAACGGAGAACCGGTCAGATCATTCTGGACGGGATTCGGGCCACCGGGTGGTACGTGGTAGTCATGCCGTTTTGGTACGATACCTGCAACGATGGAACCGTTGGCCGGTCCGAGATGGTCCGGGGGAGTGGTGTGAACGTGGTGGTTGGATTCACTCCGGACCCAGCATGTTTCGTGGACCCCAAAACCAAGGAATTCAAGCCGGGAGGCACTCCAGCGGAGTCTTTATTCCATGAATTGGTTCACGCCTTTCGTTTTGTGACAGAGAAATCGTCCAAGCGCAAAGGCCCATCCACTCCGCCCGGGTCGAAAAAAACGTGCCCCGAATACGACACTGAGGAGGACTTCTTTGCTATCCTCATCACTAACATCTTTGCCTCCGAGACCGGCCGACCGTTGAGGGCGGGACACGACGACAATGAAGCTCTTCCGTCCCATCTAGCTACTAATCAGGGCTTCCTCGCCGTAGAAGCCTACTTACGCCTGGTCAGGCAGTTCTGCTCCGATCATCCGGCCGTTAGCATGCAACTTCGCGACGTTCCAGGGGCCTTTAATCCAATCACCGAGGTTCTGATTGGGCAGTCTTATCAATATCTTCTGAACGTTCCCGGCGGCTGGCCAAACCTCCCAGACCCGAAAGTGCTCCAGTCTTACCGGGCGAAACACCCCGTCGCCCGATAGGGAGAGTGCTAGCGGCTATCGAAAGGGAAATTCACAGCAGATCGCCAAGGACGCCCCGGGAGGACCTCCCATGGCCGTCGCCCCGTTCTGGCGACATTCCCCGCGCGGAGCCGATTGCTCCCCTACCTGTGCGATCCTTCCTCCATCACCGAAGACCAATGCTTATGTTCTGATCGAGTGAACGATGCCATCGGGTTGACGGTAGGCTTCGTAAATAAGCAGGATCTGGAGAGCGTCGTCGAGAGTGCCTCGTTCGGGACCTTTGCCTTCGAGTAAGCGGGTAGTGTAACTAATGACTTCCGGAGCGTAGCCGAGCAAGAAGATCCCCTTATTGTGAAGCTCGCCAAGGGAGAATTCGGGTTCCCAGTGGAGCGGCGCAGATTCTTCATCCGCAAGGTCGAAATAATCGCCGGAGCGGCCATACCCTTGTTTTCGCTTGCCGCTCCGATAGAGGGTGACGCGGAGGTTGTTGTCGACGACGACATTTTCCCCCTCCCCGATAACTTCCGTTCGCTCCAGGAACGAGCTGAACGATTGGCCGTGACTGTAAGTCAAGTTACCGATCGCGCCGCTCTTAAATTGGAGCGCCACGGTAGCGGCACCCGAGAAGCTACGGGTAACAAAGAGCGATTCAAGCGGCCCACCAAGAAGGAGCAGAACTGAGTGCGGATGGACAAAGTGATCGAGGAATCCGACCATTTTGCGGTTGTCAGAGCGTTCTCCGAAAGCAGGAAGAGACTGCGGGTAACGCGCGGTGAGGCAGCTGATGCGGCCAAATTCAGGACGAGTGGAAAGAGCCTGTGCTTTCAGATTGGCGGGAAGAAACATTTTCTTGAAGCCGACAGCCACATGACGGCCCGTCTCAGTGCTGACGCGGATCATTTCCCGAACTTCCTCAGAAGTGCCCGCCGGGGGCTTTTCTATCCAAACGTGCGCCCCCGCCCGCAGGCAGTCGATAGCCAGAACGGGGAAAATAGGGAGATGTTGGGCATCGTAATTAGTAACGATGAACACCAACTCGGGCCTTTCCCTCGCCAGCATCGCGTGATGATCGACATAAGTCCTCGGGGCACCAAAAAGCCGGGCGCAATTCGTCGCCCGTTCCGGATCGAGATCACAGATCGCCACCAGCTCTACCGGAGCAAAAGCAAACGTCGGGTAGATGTTGCGATAAGCGTGGGCACCGGCACCGATGAAACAGACCCGAAGCCGGCGAGGGTATTCGTGATTGTAGATGACGTGCGCGATAAACGGGCGGCTCCTGGATTATTCGCCCACGACCTGGCGATCCGCAGAGGTGAAGACAATGAAGAGCAACGCTTCCGAATGGCCAATGTTGGTGGCGCGATGCCAGACATTGGGCAGCACCGTGACGGTATCTCCCGGTCTCATTTCCGATTCAGTGCCATCAGCCATCGTGTGGCGGATTTCGCCCTGGATCACGACCAGGATTTCGCTGCAGTTGGGGTGATAGTGGCGGGGGTTGCTGCACCCGGGTTTTAGCCGGCAGCTACCTACCGTGACCTCGCTGCTGTTGCCGAGAGCCCCGCTGGCGTACCAGTTCAGACTACCCCAGTCGAAATCGAGTCTTTCGATTCCTTCGGCGGAAATTAATTGAATGGTATCTGGCATGTTGGTCTCAGCATGGCGGCCAATCGGCGCACCATGATCGTCGTTTGAAAAAGGGGGAAGATAGTGGGAAACTCCTTAACCTTCAGTGCCGGAATCAGGGTCATGTTCGATGGTTCTTCGGGCATTGCGGGCCAGGACATGTTTCAAAAATGGTCGCTTGTAATTCTCGAAGACGGCGGTAACAATCGCCGCATCATCAGCAAAGCCCTTTCGCGGAATTGAGTCCGGAATGATGTCCGTAGCTTTTTGCAAATAGAATAAAGCAAAAGCTGATTCGGCAATCGCCATAAACGGAATTGATCGATTTAACCCGGCATGGAAATCTTCGAGAATCTCCGCCAGAAATTCGACCTGATCCGACAGATCCGGGAATTCCGTGACCTGAGTAACCGCTAGCCGAATATTGGGCAGCAACCGAACCAGCTTGTCCAAATGGACCGGGGTAATCCTTCGGGCGCCATCAGAGATGAAATCCTGCAATTCCTGATTCATTCGCGTTAGGAGGAGAATAATACCATCGGGCAGATAAAGGAAAGCGCCGAGGTATCTTCCAGAAAAAGTTCCAGTCCGAGAGGATGCACTAGGCTGGCGAGTTCCCACTTAGTGGCCTGAGGCTGGCCATTAAAGACCCGCCGTCAGCTCCAGGGCTCGCTGTTTTGCGAAATCCAGTTGACTCAGATCCTTGCCGACACCGCGAGCCATGTCGGGGCGCCCTCCCCCTTTCCCCCCCAGAAGAGCGGTAAGTTCCTGCACAATTTTTCCCGCCTGAACCGATTTGGTCAGAGAAGAATCCACCGTGACCAGCAGATGGACCTGTTCCGCGCCTTTACCGAATAATACCGCAATCCCGGCGAATCCTTTCTTTTTCAGCAAATTTGCGACGCCCTGCAGTTGGTCCGCTGAGGCCCCTTCGATGATTTCCACCAGAACACGCTGATCGATAGAAATTTTGGCCACCACCTGCTCCGCTTCACGCTGGAGGGTTAGCGTTCGTTCTTTCTCCAGCGTCTTTTTTAAGTCCAGCAGCTCACGGTTGAGTTCTTCGATCTTAATCGATCTTTCATCCAACTGCGTCTGCAAGTGATGAAAAGCGGCCGACCCGGTCAGCGCTTCCACTCGGCGGACGCCGGCGGAGATGGCGCCTTCACTAACAATCTTGAACAGTCCAAGTTGACCAGTCTGCCGCACATGGGTTCCACCGCACAATTCCATGGAATAGCCATCCAGTTGGCTCGGATGCCCACCAATCTGCACCACCCGAACTTCCGAGCCATATTTTTCCCCGAAGAACTGCATGATATCGTTTCGGGATTTCACCTCGGCGTAGGGAACTTCGGTCCAGCTAACCGGCTCGTTGGCCGTGATGCGACCATTAACTAACTCTTCGATCTCTCGAAGTTGCGACGAGGAAACCGGGGAACTATTAAAATCAAATCGCAACCGATCCGGTCCGACGAAGGACCCCTTTTGCCTAACTTCTTTGCTAACGACCTGATGCAATGCCCAGTGTAATAGATGGGTCCCGGTATGATGAGCCTCAATCAGCCGGCGCCTCGGCCCGTTTACTCTTAACAAGACTTCCGAGGCGATACTAACCCCTGGCGGTTCCGAGATCTTATGATAGAAGGTTCGCCCTCGTTTGCTTACCCCTTCGATCGGCACCACTCGGTCATCCGGAAGAACTAACTCGCCGGTATCGCTGATCTGTCCTCCCATCTCGGCATAAAGAGGCGACTGATCCACAATGGCAAACGTTTGGTTCTCTTGGCGGACGATCTGTAATAACTGCGCCTTTACTTCATCGTGATCAAAACCGACAAACTCCGTCGGAACAGTTTCTTCAGCCGGCCGTAATCACTTCCTTTTCCTGAGCCGCGCGAGACCGTTCCCGCTGCTCGTCCATTAACTTCTCCACAGACGGCAGATCGAGGGTTAGTCCCCGTTCACGAACTAACACTTCGGTCAAATCAACCGGAAATCCATAAGTGTCGGAAAGCATGAAGGCGGTTTCGGCAGAAAAAGTTTGGCCGTTTCGTTTAAGATATGCTTCTTCGAAGATGCGCAATCCGCGATCCAAGGTCCGATTGAAGAGGACTTCCTCGCGATCCAACACTTCGACCAACTTATTTCGCTCGATGCCCAGTTCCGGGAAAGCGACCCCAAAATTATCAACCACGGTCGGAACCAGTTTGCTGAGAAATCCGGCCGCTCCGAAACCGAGCTCCCGACCAAACATGACCGCCCGGCGCAGAATACGCCGGAGAACATAATTGCGATCGGTGTTGCTCGGAACGATTCCGTCCGCGATGGCAAAGGAGAGGGTCCGGATATGATCCGCCACCACGCGAAAAGCGACGTCGATCTTTTCCTGTTCGGATAGGTTCGAACGGGAGGAGGGCAAAGTTCTGCCGTAGGTTTTGCCGCTCAACTCGGCTAGTTTCTTAAAAATTGGCCGGAAAACGTCGCTCTCGTAGTTAGAAATCGGGCCGGTGAAATCACGGAAGCGGTCGGTGCATTCGATAATGCCGGCCACCCGCTCAAAACCCATCCCGGTGTCTACATGCCTGGCCGGCAATGGCGAAAATCCGCCGTCGGAGTTGGCATTGAGTTGGATAAAAACCAGATTCCAGATCTCCATGCACAATGGGTCTCCCTGATTAACCAATTTCCCCATGGTGTCCCCTTTTTCAGTGAGGTCCACGTGGATTTCGGAACAAGGACCGCAGGGCCCGGTATCCCCCATCATCCAGAAATTATCTTTCCGGTTGCCGTTAACGACGTGGATCTTCGGGTCGAGACCGGCTTGCTGAAAAGCGGTGGCCCAATGCTGGTAGGCCTCTTGGTCAAACTCCGCTGGATCACCTTCCCCCGGCTGGTAAACAGTGGCGTAGAGGCGTTCGGGAGGAAACTTCCAGCGTTGGACCAAAAGCTCCCAAGCCCACTCGATCGCCTCCTTCTTGAAGTAATCGCCAAAGCTCCAATTGCCCAACATCTCAAAGAAAGTGTGGTGGTAAGTATCGAAACCAACGTCGTCCAGATCATTGTGCTTACCGCCGGCTCGGATGCATTTCTGCGTATCGGCGGCGCGGGGCGGAACGAACGGCGGTTTCTCCTGGCCGAGAAAGTAAGGCACGAACTGGTTCATGCCGGCGTTGGTAAAGAGCAAATTTGGAGCGGTGGGCAGCAAGCTTGCTGAAGGCACAATGGTGTGCCGCCTTTCCCGAAAAAAATCCAAAAATGACTGCCTGATCTCGGACGCCTTCATAATAGAGCTGCCTGTTGCCGAGCCGCGAAGATGCGCGAAAAAGGGCGCCGGCTCAAGTACGAGATAAAAGGAGGCGTTCCAGTTTACCCGCGGATATCGGGAAACTCCTCAAATGGATTATAGACCTGGATTTCGTAATACCAGATTGAATATCCCCGCATACTGCTCTGGATGGCTGGCCGGCCGAAGATTTGTCGAACATCTGCTTGCGTGGTCACCCCTTCGAACAGCGCTTCCAGGCGCCGCTGAGAGACACTTTCCGGCCTGATCGTATAGATATAGACCGGAGCAAAAGCCACCCGGCCATTGGCATCAAACGGGATCGCGATGGCATCATCGCCGTATCCGTGGGTAAAGACCGCGGGCTCCTTCACCGGGGCACGAGCCAAACCCCATCGCCACCATCTCCCGGAATCCGATGAGACGAGGTAATATCCTCGCTTTTTCCCCACCGGCACAAAATCCGGATCGTTTGCCGCCCGGGGAATAAATCCGCTGAAGCTATTTGCCGCTGAGAGGGCCAGGAAAACGGTCAAAAGGATCAATCGGGCCATAAATTCTCGTCTGATTATCAGACGCTGCGCTAGGGCTCAATCTTCATTCCGGCCCGATATTCTCCAACGTCGACCGGTGCTGTCGCAAAGGGTGGCAGACCGACAATCCCAACTTCATACGTCTCGCCCACGACTGAATCCGGCCAGGCCGTGAGATACTCCTCAATATCTTGCCGATTTAGCATTTGACCCTCTGGGAGGTTTCTTTCCGAAATCGCCTCGTCCTTGGCAGTTCGCAAATCCGCCAGGTTCTTCTTAATTTTTACCAGTTTTTCAGTGCCCCTGCCCTGCTTCAGCTGATCAACCGCCGTCGCAGCTAAATAGTAGGCGGGAAGAGTTAGAAATTCCCCGATAATCTCGTTCGCGTCCTTGGTGGTTTTCCCCGCCGTGAACCAACCGTCTTCCGCCATGCCGCCCACCGTGTAGTTGGCTGCGTTCGTCATCAACCCAAAAATTCTGGCCAACATTCCTTCCTGCAACGGGTTCGCACTTTCTCGAAGCTGGGCGAATTTCAGGAGTTCACTCAGCGTTTGTTGAAGGCTTTTGGCCACATAGGCGACGCTGTTCCCCTTTTCCGGCAGCCCGGCGGAGAGCGTCTGGAAATCGGCAGAAGATCTCATTCCATTCGGCTTTCCGGATTCCGCCTCCATCATCCCACGAACTAGTTTTTCGCTACTGGAGACGATCAAATAATCTCCCAAGCGCGCCAGCGTCGGAGTCAGGTATGGAAGCTCAGCAACTGCCTGCCATCACTCGCAGGCGGAGATTCGGATCATCAATTTTGGAGACCTTTGGATTCAGGGAAAACAGGGCGTCCAACCGATCGAACAGCTTATCATTTCTAACCTTCCAGACTAAGGCGGCAGCCGGTTCAGGTAATTCATACTGTTCAGTTCCGACCGGTATTCTTACCATCGTCTTCCGGTTCAACGTTAAGATAATACCCACCTGATCGCCCAAGGAAGCGAGGACATCGTCCAGGCTCAACCCGGTAAAAGCCTGTACCTGTTGGGAAAAATGTTGCTGCCATTTAGCCGCCTCAGGAATTTCTGAACTGACCAATTCTTTGGAGACCGCTCCCCAGAAGAGGGCAAGGTCACAGTCAAAAAAAGCAAATCCCTCGGTATTCTCCGGGATCATTTTAAGAAATTGGAAATCGTGTGGGGCTTTCGCGAAAGTGTCCCATAAAAATCCGGACCGATCCGGCAGGTAGGTATAAGACTTGTTGAGAAACAGGCCGGGCTCGATTTCGCGCGAACTGAATCCGAAAGCTTTCACCCCTTGGAGGCCGCTGTTGTGTAACAAGCGAATCCCCAGATCAAATTTTTGCCGAAGACTGCTATTTTCTGCTGGAGAAAGCGTCGGATCAGAGAGTGCCGTCTCACCGACGGATCCCAGTCTTTTATCCAATTCGCCCAACGCTTTCTCGGCATTCCAATAAAGATAGATAAGCCCACCAGTATCGAGGTTTGCGGCCACCCGTTGATACCCGATTTTGCCGGCGGATGCCCCACTCAAAGCCTTTGCCGGGTTGCTAGTTTGGCCGTTCGGACCCGCTGAATTCACCGGCGGCAAGCCGGACGCCGTGGGAGATGGCTCTTCGGCTTGGGAAATCTGCAGGGACCCTGTTTCGCCGCCGGCCAGGAGAAAATAGCTTGCCAACAGGACCCGAGAAAATCTCCCAGTTATAGCAATCATAGAATGAGGCAATCCGAAGCTAGGATCTCAATGCCTCCGGTGACGAGCAAAATTTGATTTGGATGTCCGTCACGCCCATTGGATAAGAAGGAATGGCTACTGCTCCCGCCACCATCGAAGAATTGAAACAGCAGACCTTGGCCGAACACTCTGGCCGCTCTGTACATGCCCAAGTCGATGAGGTGGCGACCAAACGGACTAAGGATCAAAAGCCCTTTCTGGAGATTCTATTGCGCGACACGACGGCCAGTTTCCCTCTCCGGGTCTGGAGCGATCATCAATCCTTCGGCTTTTGTTCCGACCTTCGAACCGGTGATTTCGTCGAGCTGGAGGGTGATTTTGTGGTCAGCGCCGCCTTCGGACTGGAGGCGAAAAATTGGACCGTGCGGTTCTTGACCGGCGCGGAAAAGACTGAGCTATTGGCTGGACCGCTGGAAACTAGACAAAGGCAAAGCAGCGACTATTCGACGATTGAATCCTTTGCGGCATCGATCCGAGATCCTCGGCTGCGGGAGTTATCTTTCTTGTTTCTTCGCGACTATGGCGAGCGGTTGCGGAGAGCGGCTGGGGCGCGAGGTTACCATCACGCGAGACGCGGCGGCTTAGTAGAACATGTCGCTCAGATGATGAGGACGGGTGATGCCCTGGCGACCGTCTACCCGGCCTTGAACCGCGACTTGCTGTTGGCCGGAATTCTTTTTCACGACGCCGGCAAACTTTGGGAAAACTACTTTCCGAAAGAGAGCTTTGTCATGCCTCACGATTACCGGGCCGAACTAATCGGCCACATCTCGATGGGAGTCGAATTGGTCAACCGGCTCTGGCAACGTTTAAAAGAAGGCTCCGAGTTCGCTTCCTGGAACTTGCTCTCGCCGGACTCGGATCTGGTCCGGCTTCATCTGCTCCATCTGGTAGCAGCGCATCATGGCGAAAAAGAGTTCGGTTCTCCAGTCGAACCAAAAACTCCCGAGGCCATGACTCTCCATTTTATCGATAACCTGGATGCGAAGTTGGAAATGATGGCAAGCACTTACAAACTCGGAAAAAGATTAGGTCCCGAGGTCATAGAACGAATCCGTCCGCTTCCGACAAATCTCGTTACCGCGCTGGCGGTCATCGCCGAGGAACCGACCGAAACCCCATCTGAGGATCCGCAAAGTCAACCCCCTCTGTAATTCGCCCCTGTCCGCGAAGTACGCAATGCGTCCCGCTTTGCCCTCTTGGAAGACCGAATGGTTCTTCGTCCCGGAGGGACATATGAGAGCCCATCCGGAAGCACATGAAGCCCGCGTCCCGGGACGCTCGAATACCGCCGCTCATGCCCTAGCCGAGGATCCGCCTCTGCTGCATTAAATCGTTTTAGCCACAAATTTCGATCGTTCCTTCGGGACACACCGCTACCTCGTTAAACGCTGAAATGTGCAATGGTGGAAACCTGAAAACCTAGAAAGAGGCATCAATGGAGCGTGTCCCCGCCTCCACCGCAAAGACGCCTGGCGCAATGTAGATAGGCTTCCAGCCCGTCTCTCCGAACTACGGGACGAAATTGTGCAATAGAGATCGCTGGAGCCAACTCCGCTTAAAAAAAGAGAACGGCCAAATTGGATAATTTGGCCGTTCTAAAATCCTGCCGGATGCTCGTGTCGTCAGCCGAACGAGATTCTCGTCGCTCCATAGTGCGGCGAGTCACTTTTTTGTGTCAGCCGACGTTGTCCTTCATTAATATTGAATCGAGTTCCGGCAGCACGAGTCTCTCGAACTCGCGGTGAGTTAAAGGCTAACTGGAACCTTTAGGCAAGCGCGGGATGCAGTTTTCTTTTCTCTGGCACGGCGGAATAATCGCCCTGACGCTCCCGATCTTTGGTGTGATTCTTGGCGATTAAAAGGTAGACCGCCGGCAAAACGAACAATGTCAAACAGGTGCCGATAATCATTCCGGTGACCAAAACCCATCCAATACTGTTTCGGGCACCCGCTCCGGGACCTTGGGCCAGGATCAGAGGGGTATGACCGGCGACCGTCGCCACCGAAGTCATCAGAATCGGCCGAAGACGCGTCGCGGCTGCTTCGATGATGGCCTCAAATTTGCCAGAACCTTCCTCCTGGAGCCGATTGGCGAATTCCACAATCAAAATGCCGTTCTTGCAGACCAATCCGACGAGAGTCACCAGACCGACATAACTATAGGCATTGATCGTCGTCCTGCCGAGGAAGGTGACAGCCAGCGCTCCGGTCAAACCGAGGGGCACCGATCCCATGAGAATAATCAAGGGGTCCCGGAAACTCTCAAATTGAGCTGCCAGAACGAGGTAGATTAAAATCGCCGCCAGTCCCAGGGTGGTCAAAAACGAATCACCCTCCTTGCGCAACTGACGGGACTCGCCAGTGTAATCAATCGTATACCCTTTAGGCAGGATTTTGGCCGCTTCCTGTTCGAGAACCTTCAGTGCGTCATCGGTGGTGGCTCCGGAAAATTTGTTGGGTAAACCCTGGATCTTGGCAGAGTTCAATTGTTGAAAGCGATTGAGCGACCTCGGTTGCACTGTTGTCTCAATATTGGCAAACGTGGAAAGCTGAATCGGTTGTCCGTTGGGTCCGGTCACGTACAAATTCTTCAAATCATCGGTCGTCAACCGATCGACCCGTTTGACCTGCGGGATGACCTTGTAACTCCGGCCTTGAATACTGAAGTAGTTGGTGTACCCACCGCCCAGCAAGGTAGCCAGGTCACCGCCGACCTGCTGAAGATTCAGCCCCATTGACGCCACCTTGTCTCTGTCGAAGACAATGTTCGCCTCCGGCAAATCGTATTTCAGGTCACTGTCAGCAAAAACAAACTTGCCGCTTTTAAAAGCCGCCCCTACCAGTTGCTGGGCGAACTCATTCATCTCTCGCGGCTCTGCGGTCGAGGAAATCACCATTTCCACGGGAAAATTGGATCCCCCGGGGAGTGGCGACGGGGTCGTCGCGAAAATCTGCACACCGGGAATTCGGGCCAATTGGTGGTTCACATCCACCAGTACCTGTTCCATGGTCCGGTTTCTCTGGTTCCACGGCTTAGCCACCATACCGGAAAAACCTTGGGTGGCCAAAGTTACCTGAAAGGTTTGAGCCGTTTCAGGAAAACTTTGGTAAATATCATTCATCTGCGCCGAGAACAGCATATTCTGCTCGATGGTGGCGTTCGGAGGCGTCTGGACGATTCCGAAAATGATGCCCTGATCCTCTCGGGGCGCGGGTTCCTTGGCCGACATCAAATAAAATGGGATGGCCAGGCAGATAATCAGGACGGCCATGATGCAAATGACCGGCCAATACCCCAGCGACCAGGTTAAAGTCTTCGCATAACTGCTTCGCAAGGTGTCAAAACGGCGAGTGATCCATCCCGCGAGACCGCGCTCGGCCATCCCTTGCTTGAGAAGTTTGGACGCCATCATCGGTGATAAGGTCAGCGCCACAATGCCCGAAATCGCCACCGCGCCCGAGAGGGTAAAGGCGAATTCGCGAAACAACGATCCGCTTAAACCCCCTGCAAGCCGATGGGAGCATAGACGGTGGCCAGACTGATGGTCATCGCGATAATCGGACCGAAAAGTTCCCGAGCGCCCTTAATTGCGGCGTCGAAAGGTTTCATCCCTTCTTGCAAATGTCGTTCGACATTTTCGACGACTACGATGGCATCATCCACCACCAACCCAACTGCCAGAACGATCGCCAGAAGCGTCAGCAAATTCAAAGTGAAGCCAAAAAGCATCATCAGGAAAAAAGCACCCACCAACGACAAAGGGATCGCCACAATGGGAATCAGCACCGAGCGGAAAGATCCCATGAATAGGAAAATGACAATGATGACGATCAAGATCGTCTCCGTCAGCGTCCTGATAACATCGTCGATCGCACTCTGAATATAGAGGGTGGAATCGTAAGGGATCGCCATCTGCATTCCCGTCGGAAGTTCTCGCTCGATGTCGGGTAGGGCGAGGCGCACGCGCTTAATCACATCCAAGGTGTTCGCGGTTGGGAGGACGAAAACTCCCATAAAGGTCGCGACACTTCCGGAAAAGCGGACATCTGAATTGTAGTCTTCCGCTCCGAGGTCGATATCCGCGACATCTCGCAGGCGAACAATGGCCCCATTTTGTTGCTTGATGACCAACTGTTTGAATTCTTCAGCCGTTTGCAGATTGGTATTGGTCACCAGGTTAATGGCCACCATGGACCCTTTGGTTTGACCGACCCCGGCGAGGTAGTTGTTGTTCTGCAGGGCATTTTGGATGTCCGTCGGCGAGACATTCAGGGAGGCCATCCGGTCCGACTTCATCCAGATCCGCATGGCGAAAGTTCGGGCTCCAAGAATCTGGGCGCTTTGTACCCCATTGATCGCCGATAATTTCGGCTGCACCACCCGAGTTAGATAGTCAGTGATTTGGTTTCGACCCAAGTCCTTGGAAAAGAAGCTCAGATACATCGACGCGAATTGGTTATCCGTCGAAGTGATCTGGAGGACCGGCAATTGCGAGGCGGGAGGCAATTGGTTTCGGACTTGCTCCACCTTGGTTTGAATTTGGGCCAGCGCCGCATTCGGATCGTAATTGAGCTTCAGGTGAACACTGATCGTGCTGGTTCCCTGTTGACTCTGAGACTCCATGTAGTCGATGCCATCCGCACTGGCGATCGACTGTTCCAAAGGCGTGGTGAGAAAACCTCGTACTAAATCCGCGTCCGCGCCATAATAGACCGTCGTCACCGTAATTACCGACAGATCACTGCGCGGATACTGGCGGACATTGATATTGCGAATCGCCTGGTATCCGGCAATTAAAATGATCAGGTTGACGACCGTCGCAACGACCGGCCTTTTGATGAATAGATCGGTAAAACTCATCTTTTTCTCCCGGCGATCAACTATCTGCAGGATTTGGCGCTAAATCGGTGCCAGGCTTGATCTGGTTATTGACCGAAACACGGGCCCCGCTTTTGAGCCGGAACACTCCTGAGGTCACGACCTCTTCGCCAGGCTTCAACCCGGAAACAATGGCAATCATGTCGCCTCGCGACTGCCCAGTTTTAATAAATTGCTCCTTAACCCCCTTATACTCTTTCCCCTGCGGATCCTTCAGTTCGGAGACCACGAAAATAGAATCACCGTAAGGTGCATAGTGGATCGCGGTGGCGGGTATCGCCACCACGTTTTGTTTTTCACTCATTATCACGCTCACCTTGGCGAACATCCCTGGGCGGAGCCGCCAATCGGGGTTTTTGAACGTCGCCTGGACCTGGATGTTGCGCGTGGCCTGATCGACCATCGAGTTGATGGCCGTAATCGCGCCATCGAAAGACTGGCCAGCAAACGCGTCGACGTGCAGCGCCACCGGTTGTCCGACGGCCAGTTTACCGAGATCCTGCTGAGGCAAAGAAAAGTTCACGTAGATTGGATCGAACGCCTGGAGCCCCACAATCGGATCGCCCTCTCTCAAATATTGGCCAAGGTTCACTTGCCGGATCCCGGCGACACCGTCGAACGGTGCGCGCAAGGTTTTGCGCGCGATCAAGGCATTGAATTGATCGACCGCAGCCTGGCCTTGACGGTAAGCCGCTTCAGCATTGTCATAGTCAGACTGGGAGATGGCATGTTTCTCTACCAGGTCCTTATCTCGTTTTAGAGTCACAGCCACAAAATCTCTTTGCGCTTCTGATTGGTGAAGTTGGGCTTCTTCCTGGGTGGTATCCAGCCGGACTAACAAATCGCCGGCCCGGACTTTGTTTCCGGATTCAAAGGCTATTTGACGCACGATGCCGGCCAGATCCGTACTGACGGTAACTCCGTTGACGGCGGTGGCCGTCCCCACACTTTCAAGCGTAGGCTGCCATTCTGATTGCTTGGCCAGGTCTGTCGTGACGGCGGTCGGCGGCGGTTCGAAGGCTCCAGACTTGGCCATCGTGATGAAACCCTGAATTTGGGTGAATTTCACGAAGCCGAAACCAAAAACGATCGCCAGAAACAGGCCGAGAGAGACGATAAAGAAAACTAAGTACTTCCAGAAAGGCTTTTTCTTCATACAGAATCACCCCATCAAAGCGCTCGGCTGATCGCCAAGCACGGAGACTTCGCTCAAACGCGTTCTAATTTTTTCGAGTAGCATTACCAGTTGTTGCCGCTCTTCCTCATCAAGTGGCTCGACAATGCTAGACAGCCATCGGCAGTAGCCGGGCCGGATCTTATCCAGGAAGTCGCGACCTGAGGCGGTTAGGTGAACCCGGATCAGGCGTCGATCCTGAGGATCGGGCCGGCGTTGAATCAAACCATCTTTCTCCAATCCATCCAGCAACCCGGAAATCGTGGCCCGAGTCACTCCAGTTTTGTCGGCTAAACCAGCTGGTGTCGCTTCCCCATCGGAGTATTTCAGCAGCATCATCAGCAGGTTGAACCGACCGTGCCGCGTTCCGTAAGAGTTAAGTACCTGTTCGTCGAGCACCAACAGTTCATCTCCTGTTCGCAAAAGCTGCAGATAGGTATAACAGGCTGAAGCGTCGATATCGGGAAAGCGTTTAGCCTCCTCCAGGAACACTTCATACCTTGGCAACCCGTTAAGGAGTGTCAATGAGCCGGACATAAGATTAATGAACCTAATTATTAGGTTCCTAACCATTGTCAAGCGGTATTGTTTTCTGGACCGATGCATTGCATAGGCCCTGGTCCTGTGTGATAGAGCGGATCCAGCATTCAAGCTCTTCCATTTCGCTAAATCGGAGAAGGCAAGATGACCACCAATAGACTGCCTTCGCCTCGGACCAGGATGAGATAAGGTTTCCTTTCCCTACCTACACGCCAACGACCCCCCTCAGCCAGGCCAAGATAGGTCACTCGTTTCAGATGATTTAGCCGCATGCTGCTCTTTACCCGGTCTAGAAGCAGCGGGCTTTTCGTTCCTTGCGAAATTTTGACGATTCTTGCGTTAAATCACCGCAAGTTGAAGTTGCCAGTGCCAGTTCTCAGTTTTCAGGGGGGGATCGCTAAAGCAACTTTTTCTAGTAGCTTCTGTAAGACCCTGGGGTCAAGCCAGTTACCTGCCGGAAAATTCTGGAAAAGGTGCTCTGATCGCGAAATCCGCAAGCAAAAGCGACTTCGCCGAGGCTGGCCGATTTTTGCCTGCGCAGCAGGCTTTGGGCCTGCTTAATCTTTTGCCGGACAAAATATTGATAAGGCGAGTAGCCGGTAGATTGTTTAAACAGCCTGGCGAAGTGGTAGCGACTGAGGTTTCCAGCCGCTTCGGCCAGCTGATCAAGAGAGACATCGTCGCTCACATGCTCTTCGATGTACTGCAGGACGCGTCGAAGTCGCCAGCGTGGCAATCCCCCTTTGACGTCGCGTATCCTGGATGGGAAACTGGCGTAGGAGCGCAAAAGGTGGACCGCCAGCGCCTGGGCCAGGGAATCAATTAAGAGTCGGCTACCAGCGTTCTCGCTGTCGAGTTCCCGGCGCAAGGTCTGGGCAATCGTCGAAATGAAAGGATCCTTTAGTTTGGATCGACCGATCAATTCTACGCGATTGCCGTTCAGACCCATGGTCAGGGCAGCGATTTCGTCGAGAAACGTTGGTTCAAGTTGGAGGCTCAGGATTTCGATGGGGAACTCCCAGCTGTACCCGATCTCCGCTCCGGCGGGAACGATCGACAGATCGCCGGTCTCCAGCAAGAGAGAGCGGCTCAGTCTTTCGTTGGTTAAAATCATATTCGGACATCGGCTCAAGGCCAGGGATACCCGATGCTCGGGAAAACCGTGTGGCTCGAAGGAAAATGGTCCCAGCCGTTCCCATTCGATCGTCAGGCCCCGCGCTGTCTTGGCCTGGCGAGCCAGGATCGGGATTCCGCCATGATGAATGGGGGCGGCAATCAGTTGCTGGTCAATTGGCACTAGATAATTTCGCCATCGCGGCGCTATTTTCAAACCGGGATTCGGCGCAAAGGCTATCCTCAGGCCACCGCATCGACCCCTCCCGCAGGGCTCCCTGGGCCTTTTTCCAGATAGATGGTCAGCAAGGCGATGTCTGCAGGAGTAATGCCGCTGATCCGCCCCGCTTGTCCCAGGGTGGCCGGGCGGATTTTGGTGAATTTCTGGCGGGCTTCAAAACGGAGGCCGCGGACACTCTCGTAATCGAGCGGCTCGGGAATGCTTTTTGTTTCGAAGCGATGTGCCCGAGCAATCGAATCTTCCTGCCTTTTAATATAGCCTTCGTACTTGAGGTCGGTTTCCACCTGCTCCCAAACTGCGACTGAAAAATCGTGTAAAAGATCCGGGGGTAGCAAACCAAGGTGAAAATCCGGCCGGCGCAAGAGTTGATCGACCCGAACTTGAGCCACCCGCGTCTTGGCGGCCCGCTCCTTGGCTGCAGAAATGGCCTTAACTTTCAAAGCGGCAGCATTTCCCTGGCTAGCGGAAACCAGTCCATACTCCCAGGCTTTGGGGGTCAGGCGGAGATCCGCATTATCCTGCCGCAGAAGCAGCCGGTATTCCGCTCGACTGGTAAACATTCGATAAGGCTCCTGGGTGCCCCGGGTGACCAAATCGTCGATCAGGACCCCGATATAGGCCTCGGATCGGCTAAGTGAAAAGGGCGATTTACCCAAGATCTTGCGGCCAGCATTGATTCCTGCTACAAGTCCTTGTGCCGCAGCCTCTTCGTAGCCGGAAGTTCCGTTGATTTGACCAGCGAAATAAAGACCATTGATCTGGTGAGTCTCGAGCGTGGGACGTAGCTGGGTGGGCGGGCAGTAATCATATTCCACAGCATAGCCGGGGCGAATAATTTCGGCTTGCTCGAGACCGGGGATGGAGCGGACGAACTCGTATTGGACCTCGAACGGAAGGCTGGTAGAAAGACCGTTGACGTAGAATTCCCGGGTATGACGCCCTTCGGGTTCAAGGAAAAGCTGGTGTTGCTCTTTTTCGGCAAACTTAACCACCTTATCTTCGATGGACGGGCAATAACGGGGCCCGACCCCTTCAATTCGGCCCGTGTACATGGGGGATTTGTCCAGATTGGCGCGGATGATCTCGTGCGTTCGGGGGGTAGTATGGGTAATCCAGCAGGGAATTTGTTCCACGTGGAACAATCGGTCGCTATTCCCGTTCAAAGTGAACAGCTCTTCCGGTCCTTTGATTAGAGTTTCCCGTCGAAATGAAAAGGCCGGAGGCGGAACGATCACCGTTCTGACGCTCGCACTTTGCTAAATCGATCGAGCGCGCATTCAGCCGGCAGGGAGTACCCGTTTTAAAGCGGCCAATTTCAAAGCCCAATTCTCGGAG
Organism: uncultured Verrucomicrobiae bacterium; assembly: GCA_963808535.1. GTDB lineage: Bacteria > Verrucomicrobiota > Verrucomicrobiia > Chthoniobacterales > JAFAMB01 > JAFAMB01. The sequence continues at coordinate 143,142 of CAWEGF010000020.1, forward strand.
GCTCTGGCTAAGGGTGGAAATTCCGTCCCCCATCCTCCCTCCAGCCTGGTTCCGAAGTCCGACGTGCATCAGGCCGTGCATAAAGGTTCCGGTGGTGATGATCACCGCCTCGGCCTGGATCTGAAGGCCCAGCGTCGGTCTCAATCCCGGTCACTCCCCCACCCTCGGCCAAGATCCGCAGCACATTCCCTTGCAGCAGATCGAGATTCGGCTCTGCCTCGAGCACCGCCTTCATCCGGAATTGGTACGCTTTTTTGTCACATTGCGCCCGCGGCGCGCGCACACTGGGACCTTTGTTGCTGTTCAGGGTCCGGAACTGGATCCCGGTGGCATCCGTATTGAGCCCCATGGCTCCGCCCAAGGCATCAATTTCCCGGACCATATGGCCCTTGGCCAAACCACCCACGGCCGGATTGCAGGACATTTGGCCGATGGTGTCGAGGTTTTGGGTCAGCATCATGGTCTGACATCCCAATCGCGCCGCGGCCATGGCGGCCTCGATCCCGGCATGGCCACCGCCGACCACGAGAACCTGGTAGCGCTTAGGGTAAACAAACATTCCCCCACGGTTGCCTATTTGGATAGGAAATCAACTCGGCGCCGCGACGAGATTCAGGAGTTACAGAAGTTACAGGAGTTCAGGAGTTGCAGAATCCGGAGCCCCTGGGTTTTGGTGGAAGCTTGAGGGCTCGAATTCGCATCCATTCAGAATCTTGAACTTCGTAATGCTTCCTCGCACTCCGATCTCATCTCGATTCGAGCGGGCTAAGCCTCCGCACACTTGACGCGCCGCATTCTGCACCTCAGAACTCCTGCAACTCCCGAATTCTGCCCCCAATGTTCCACGTGGAACATTGAAAGGAGAATTCCGGAGTTGCACGACTTCGGGAGTTACCAATGCGGAGCTATCGGTTGCAGAAAGCTTCGCGCTTAGAATCAAAGGGCAAGATGACGAAGTTCAAAATTCAGAGTGGGATCGAACCCGAGCCGTTACCCTTTTTAGAAAGCCAAAGGCCCCGCATTCTGTAACTCGTGCAACTCCTGCAACTCCTGAATTCTTCAAACGACGTGCCGACTTCTTCGCGTGACAAATCAAGTGCTTTCCGCCACAGTTCTTCAACTGTCCGTCGCCATGGCAAAATCCCTTGCAGTTTCACCGATGAAATCCCTTGCGGAGGAACTGGAATTCGTCCGCAAATCTTTTCGCGAATCGATCCACGCTTATTCGACCCGTGTCGAAACTCAACTGACCCAGATCAGGGATACCGTTCTGCAAGAAGCCAAAAGCGAGGAAGTTCCTCCCCCGGCCCGCATTCGCGATCTCCGAGATATGATCACCCTTTGCCGGACCCTCGACTTGAAACCCGAAAAAGGACGTCGGAAAGATCTTAAAAAAATCGATTCCCTCGTGGAAGAACTCGATTTGATGATCCAGAAATGGTCCTGAGTTGTTTTTGACCCCTTCCCTTCTCGCGGATCCTCCTGGCCAAATTCTGCTGGCCACTGAAGAGCTTTCTTTCCCGAGCAATTAAACTGGTCTTGCAGGATCTCTTATTCCCAACACTGAAACTTTTTGTTGCTGTCGATAATCTCTGATCAGACCATTGATTTTTCAATTCCCATTGATTTCGTTCCCCCGTTGCCAGACTATTTCGCGGTCATGCTTGCTGCTCTGATCCTGATCATCGCCGTTACCCTGTACCGGGTTTGTTATGCCTGGGCCGGCTCACCAGCCGCCTGGAGCAATTTTTCGCCACTCGCCGCCGTGCTCTTGTGCAGTGCGGCCTATCTCCCGCGCAAATATATTCTCTTGGCCGGCCTAGGACCGATGGTGCTCGCCGATCTCTTCCTGAACGCCCATTATCATGTGCCCCTGTTCGATACCGGGACCTTGGCCCGATACTTTTGTTTCGGGTTAGTCTTGCTGCTTGGCTACCTGGTCCGTCAACAACAACAATATAAAGTGTTATTTCTTTTCGGGGCCACCTTGGTGGGATCGATCCTCTTTTTTGTCATCACCAATACCGCCACCTGGGTCTCCATCCCCGACTACGCGAAAACGTTCCCTGGCTGGTGGCAAGCCTTAACGGTGGGTGTCCCGGGTTTCCCGCCTACTCTGCTCTTTTTCCGCAATTCTCTTTTCAGCGATCTTTTCTTCACCGCCCTTTTTGTCATCACTCAAGCGGTCTTTAGCAAATCGCGCTCTTCGATCACTGAGGTGGCCCCTCCCGTAGCCCGTAATCAAACCTAGCACGGACCAACATTACTATGGAAACTCTGGTCGATCCCGCAGACGCTGCCATCAACAGCCGGCTAACCAAGGAGGAGAAAATTCGCTTCCTGCGCGAAATGTTCAGGATCAGGCGTTTCGAGCAGACCTCTCTCAAGTACTACAACCTGGGAAAAATGGGAGGCTTTCTTCATCTCTACTCCGGCCAGGAAGCGGTTGCCGTCGGTACGATCTCGCTGCTCGGACCCAACGACCACGTGATCACTGCCTATCGAGACCATGGGCACGCCTTGGCGGTTGGCATGGATATGAAAGCCTGCATGGCCGAGCTCTTCGGCAAGGCCACCGGATGCTCAAAAGGGAAGGGGGGCTCAATGCATTTTTTTGCCCCCGAGAAAAATTACTGGGGCGGCCACGGAATCGTGGGTGGCCAAACCCCGCTGGGCCTGGGACTGGCTTTCGGGCTCAAGTACAAAGGACTTCGCGGATGCTGCCTCTGTTATCTGGGGGATGGCGCCATCAATCAGGGAACTTTCCACGAATCGCTTAACCTGGCGGCCTTGTTCAAGCTCCCGGTGATCTACATTATTGAAAACAACGGATACTCCATGGGAACCAGCCAGCAGCGCTCTTCTTCGTTCCAGGAGGCGCTGGCCAAGCGAGCCGAAGGTTATAACATGGCTTGGGATGTTTTCAACGGGGAGGATGTCTACGAAGTACGGGCCAAAACGCAGCTCGCCTTGGACCGGGCTCACAATCATTCGGAGCCGACTATCCTCGAGATCCAAACTTACCGTTACTACGGACATTCGGTGGCCGACGCCAACGCCAAGAAGTATCGGTCTCCGGAAGAAATCGAGAAATATAAGGCCGATCACGATCCGCTTCGAATCTGGAGCCGACGCCTGACCGAGGAGGGGATCCTCACCGAACAGGAGATTGAGGACATCGACGTGGAAGCCAAGGAAGAAACCAACGAAGCAGTAAAATTCGCGGAGGAAAGCCCATTTCCGCAGGAGAACGAAATTCTGAACGATGTCTATTGGGAGGTAGACCATCAGACAGACGCCGCCAAGCACGGTCGATACTTCTTCCACTCCTGAAACCAGGGACCGCCATCTATGCCTCTAATTACCTACCGTGAAGCGCTCAAAAATGCCTTGGCCGAAGAAATTGAACGCGACGAGAACGTCCTGATCCTCGGAGAAGAGGTGGCCCAATACAATGGCGCGTACAAGATCACCGAAGGACTTTGGAAAAAATATGGTGACAAGCGTCTGGTCGATACACCGATTAGCGAAGCCGGATTTATCGGGATGGGGATCGGTGCCTCGATGCTTGGCCTTCGGCCGGTAATCGAACTGATGTTCTGGAGTTTTGCCTATGTGGCGTTTGACCAGATTATTAATAACGCCGGATGTGTCCGCTATATGTCCGGTGGACTGATCAGCGTCCCGATCGTCATTCGTGGTCCGGCGAATGGGGGAACCAATGTCGGGGCGACGCATTCGCACACTCCAGAAAATTTGCTGGCCAACACTCCCGGACTCAAAGTGGTAACTCCGGCGACGGCCTACGACGCCAAGGGTTTGATGAAGACGGCGATCCGCGACAACGATCCGGTCCTGGTGATGGAAAACACCCTCTTGTACGGTGAGAGATGGGAGGTGCCGGAAGAAGAATATCTGATCCCGTTGGGATTGGCGGACGTCAAACGGCAAGGCACCGACATTACCCTGATTGCGCATGGCCGGGCGGTGCTTACCTGCCTGAAAGCGGCCGAAATTCTCGCCGCCGAGCACGAAATCAGCGCCGAGGTCGTCGACCTCCGCTCGATTCGGCCTCTGGATGAAAACACTATTTTGAATTCTGTCCGCAAAACCCATCGAGCGGTGGTCGTCGAAGAAAACAAGCCATTTTGCGGTATCGGCGCGCAAATCGCCGCGACTTTGCAGGAAAAGATCTTTGACGAACTCGACGCCCCGGTCGGGCGCGTTACCTCCTTAGACGGACCGGCCATCTACAGTCCTCCACTGGAAAAAAGACAACTACCTGATCCCGCACGGGTCATCGCGAAAGTCCTCGATATCTGCTAACCTTTAGTTCCTATGCCTATCACCATTGAAATGCCGAAACTCAGTGACACCATGACTGAAGGAACGCTGGTCAGGTGGATCAAGAAGGTAGGGGACAACATCGCGATCGGGGATGTCCTTGCCGAGGTCGAAACCGACAAAGCCACCATGGAGATGGAGGCGTTTGATGAGGGAGTCTTGTCGGAAATTTACGTCCAGGACGGGAACAAGGTCGAAGTCGGCCAAAAGCTAGCTCTACTGCTGGGTAAAGGCGAAAAGAACGATTCCGCGGAGGGACCAAAACCGGCGGCTAAGAACAAACCGGCCCCGGAAAAAGGAGACGAACGCCAGGAAGAACGTTCCGAAGCCGCGCCTGCGCCTGCCAAAGAGAGTGCAGAACCGAAGGCCCCGGTTTCGACTCAAAGTCAGCCGGATTCCCAGCCGGCCCCGGTAGATACTTCGACCGGCGGACGAATCAAGGCCTCGCCATTGGCAAAGAAAGTGGCCGCCGAAATGGGCATTGACCTTGCTGGACTTCAAGGGAGTGGACCCGGCGGGCGAATCGTGCGGGAAGATGTTGTCGCGGCCGGGCAGTCCGCTCCTCCGAAGCAAGAGGCTATCCCGCAACCGGCGGCGCCAAAACCGGCGGCCATCGTTCCCGCCCTGGAGGACAAGAAAACTCCTCTCTCCGGGATGCGAAAAACGATCGCCTCACGATTGCTGGAGAGCAAGACCACGATCCCGCATTTCTACCTTCAGGCGGAAATCGACGCCGAGCCGCTAACGACTCTCCGTCAGACCATTAACGCCGCCGCAGAATCGGCCGGCCTGGGCAAACTCACGGTAAACGATTTTATCCTCAAAGCCACGGCCTCGGCGGCGGCCCGAGTTCCTCTTGCTAATGCTTCATTTGGCGGTGATTCGATTATCCAGTTTGCCAATGTCCAACTCGCGTGCGCGGTCGCTGTAGACGAAGGCTTAGTCACTCCAGTGATTCGTGAAGCGCAGAAAAAGTCCATCGGACAGATCAGCGCTGCCATCAAGGATCTGGCGTCCCGCGCCCGATCCAAAAAGCTGAAACCAGAAGAATATCAGGGCGGTACGATCACCGTTTCCAATCTCGGTTCCTACGGGGTGGAACAGTTTTATGCGATTATTAACCCGCCACAGGCGGTGATTGTCTCGGTCGGAACGATTGTCAAGAAGCCGGTGATCAATGCCGCCGGGGAGGTGGTTCCCGGGCAGCGAATCGTTCTCGGCGTAAGTTGCGATCATCGAGTGGTCGACGGCGCCGTGGGAGCGCAATTCCTCGGGGAGCTAAAGAAATTTCTGGAAAACCCGACTCTGATGCTGCTCTGACAGCCATTCCACCCGGTTAATTATCTGTCACCCCGACTGGGTGACGCTAACCACCTCAGTTGAATTTGCAACGCCTCGAAATTTAAGGCTTTTAGTTAGTCATTTCCTATGAAATACGATCTGGTTGTCATCGGCGGCGGCCCCGCTGGCTACGTCGGAGCAATTCGCGCTGCGCAACTTGGCAAAAAAGTTGCCTGCGTGGAAAAGGAAAGGGCAGGGGGGACTTGTCTCAATTGGGGATGCATCCCGACCAAATCACTTCTCCGGAATGCCGAGTTGTTTCATTTGCTCCAGAAACGATCGGGCGATTTCGGCTTCAAGTTTGATAATCTCTCCTACGATTGGAGCAAGATCATCTCCCGCAGCCGGGTGGTAGCCGACAAGCTGGCCGGAGGAGTTGAATTCCTCTTCAAGAAAAATAAAATCGATTATCTGCGCGGCGAAGCATCGATTACCGGTCCAGGAAAAATCACCTATCAAACCAAAGAAAACCGCCAGGAATCCATCGAGTCGGAAAACATTCTGATTTCCACCGGCGCCGTTTCACGTGATCTGCCGGGACTGGCGCCCAACGGCAAAACGGTCCTCAATAGCCACGACGCCATGATTCTGCAGCCGCAACCGAAGCGGTTGATTGTCATCGGCGCAGGGGCCATCGGTGTCGAATTCGCTTATTTTTTCAACACCTTCGGCACCGAGGTGACGATGGTCGAAATGTTGCCTAATGTTCTTCCGGTCGAAGATACAGACATCAGTGTCGCCTTGGAGAAATCTCTTAGCAAACAGGGGATAAAGATCTTCACTAGCACCAAGCTGGTCAAAGCCGAGGTCCATGATCAGGGCGTCAGCGTGATGATTGAAGGCCAGAAACAGGAAAAGCTGGAGGGAGATTGCCTGCTCGTCGCCGTCGGGGTGGCACCATTAGTACCGAAGGGCGTCGACCTCAAGCTTGACCAGAAAGGCTTCATCCAGGTAAACGATCGTTATGCGACTAACGTAAAAGGAGTTTACGCCGCCGGAGACGTAATCGGGCCACCTTGGCTGGCGCACGTGGCCAGCTGGGAAGCGATCCAAGCTGTCGAAGGGATGTTTACTCCTCATAAGCCAAAGCGGGTACGTATTTTCCCGGGCTGTACCTACTGTCAGCCCCAGGTGGCCAGCGTTGGTTTGACTGAGAGAGCAGCGAAAGAACAGGGCTTAAAATTTAAAGTGGGTAAGTTTCCGTTTTCAGCCAACGGAAAGGCTCTCGCCATCGGGGAACCCGAAGGATTTGTGAAACTGATCGTTGGAGAACCCCATGGCGAAATTCTCGGCGCTCATATTATCGGTGCGGAAGCGACCGAACTGATCGCTGAACTTGGTCTGGCGATCACCATGGAAGCAACATTTGAAGAAATCGAAGCGACCATCCATGCGCATCCAACATTGAGTGAAGCGGTCCACGAAGCGACAGGTGCCGCCTACGGCCTGGCCATTCATTTTTGACCTCGCCAGAAGCCGTCTGGGCTATGGGGCGAGGATGCTTGCACTATCGCGTCAAACCATGCGAAATAGTTCCCCTCTATGAAGTATTTTGCCTTTCTTCTGCTTGCGATGACTATGGGAGTCAACGCCGCGGAACATCGGCACTCGCCTTCGAAATTGCACGAGTCGGTGAGAGATTCATTTCAAGGTCCGGATCGGACGATCACTTGGCGTCCGTGGCAGGAGCACCCGGATTTCCGGGTCCGGACTGGGGACCGCTATCTCGGGCACGAGCAATGGGAACATTATTTGGGTTTTGAAGAGCACCCCTCCAGCGCCAAAGAAATCAAGCTCTCCATGATCCATTTGGCTTCGGAATCTGTTCCCGACGTTTTTATCCGTCCAGGATCACGCTATGCAATTGTCAAAGTAACCAACTCGAGCATGACCGCCCGCAAAGGCCGCTGGAGTTGGAAGGCACAAGAGATGCATACCAAAGCCATTTTCCACATCTACGCGTTGGGAGATACCTGAGCGTCCGCGTGGGGCCGGGAGCCTCGTTATTTCGTCCCAGAGAGGATATGGACCGAGGGCCTGCCCCGAAGGGGCTAGAGAACTCAGCCCAGGGTTTCAACCCTGGGAATCTCCAAATAAACGGCTCGCCCTGAAGGGGCGAGAGATAAGGGTACCAGATGATGCTCGCACCTCAATGGGGACGGCTACAATCGGGCCATCGTACCCCGCTTCCGCTTGTTAGGACCTTCGATCTGGCGCCCTTTCAGGGCGCGTTGCTTTTGGTGAACGATTCCCCAGGGTTGAAACCCTGGGCTGAGTTCTCTAGCCCCTTCGGGGCGCAAAACAAGGCGTCAGATGCGGCTGCGCCCGTTTGAACGCCAAACGCCGAACGTCAAGAGCCAAACGTCTTGAAGGAATGCTCTGGGGACAGGTCCGAAGGGCGCGAAGAAGGAATATTATATGGACCGAGGGTCTGCCCCGCAGGGGCTACAGAACTCAGCCCAGGGTTTCAACCCTGGGAATCTCCAAATAAACGGCTCGCCCTGAAGGGGCGAGAGATAAGGGACCAGATACAGCTCGCTGCTATTACCGCGCGAGGCAGCCTGCGCAATTGGGGCACGCGACAATCGGACATCGAACCCCGCTTCCGCCTTGTTAGGAGGTTCGATCTGGCGCCCCTTCAGGGCGCGTCGCTCTTGGTGCCGATTCCCAGGGTTGAAACCCTGGGCTGAGTTCCGTAGCCCCTTCGGGGCACAAAACAAAGGCCCCAGCCCCAAGGATTGTGGCCGACAGGTCTAACCAACCCCGCCAGCCGGCCATTTCGAGATCTGAACTAACTTGTTAACAGCTACAAGATGAATTGCTTCATTCTAAGGAACCAAGATTCTTCTTATTAAGGGTGTGAACTACTGGTCTTTTCTGGCGTAACTCATTCTAGACCAGTGACTAAGATGCTCCAAAAGCTTGTGAGTAACTTCTGAGCGCACTTCCGGCAAGTTCCAACAAAATCTGGCCTTCCGAAGTTGTTCACGGTCGTACCCACTTATTCACTGTCGGAACGGGGCCGGATTCACACTGCCAAGGGGAGTCTCGTTTTGCCGTTTAACCAACATCCATCAACGATCCAAAATCAGGGTCATACAAGCGCTTGTAGGTTCGAATAGCGAAACCGTCCGTCATGCCGGCGATGTAGTCGCAAAGAATCCGGGCCCGGGCGCGGAGATCAGTTTTCAAACGGATGATCCGATCGAAGCCTTCGGGCATTAGACGAAAACCTTTGCCGTTCAGGTAACTCTCGGAAAAGGCTTCGAAGATGCCTTCCAGAATCACTCTTCCTTTACGCTCCAGTTGATGGAGTTGCGAATGGTCAAAAACTAGCTCTTGAGAAAGGCGTTTGTAAAAATCGGCTTCGCTTCGGACCGCTGGGTCGACTGACAAAGTGAAGCGATAACGGTTGGTAGCTGGAGAGGTGGGCGTCATCCGTTCGATCAATGAGCAACACCGAATGAAAGAGCCAATTTTTTTGCTGAGCCGGGCTTCCGCTTTTCCTTCGCGAATCATGGTGAGAATCGCCTCCGCGTAATGCGCCTGATCTCCCTGTAGATGTTGTTGTTCCGCCCAACGTTTCACTCTTTCGAAGCGAAGAAACCCGGCATTCATGCTGTCAACCAGATCGTTGAGGCAATAGGCCGTGTCATCGGCCCAGTCCATGATCTCGCATTCCAGGCTGCGAAAATGGTTCAAATCTACAATTTGGGAGGAGTCAACGCCGCCCATGACAAAATTTCGCAGATACTCCTGCTCGTCGTAAACAAATTGATTGAGAGCCTCCGAGTCCTCTCGAAAAAGCCTTTTGTATTTCAAGATCCCGTCGATGAAGGCTCGGGTTGGATTCATTCCCCGTCGTGAATCGAGGCCCGGATAAATGGTCTCGGCAATGATCCGGAGACTTTGAGCGTTGCCTTCAAATCCGCCGAACGGTTTCATCAACTGGTGCAAGGTGCGTTCTCCAGCGTGTCCAAATGGGGAGTGGCCGAGATCGTGAGTGAGGCAGATGCCCTCTACCAGATCGGGATCAATGAAAAAGTCCTCCCGGAGAAAAGGGGAAGTCTGTTTCAGAAACGACGCGATGGACCGCCCAATCTGGGCGACTTCGAGTGAATGGGTTAACCTGGTACGATAAAAGTCGAATTCACCCGAGAGAAAGACTTGCGTCTTTGCCTGGAGCCGGCGAAAGGCGGAACTGTAAATGATCCGGTCTCGGTCGGTCTGAAAAGCCGTCCGGTAAGCGTCCGGTTCGCGGGGGTCCAGACATTCGAGGTCGAATTTGTCGTAAAAGCTATTTTCTGTCAGGCGCCTCACTACCAGCTATTCTAAACACAGAGCCAGACAAAGAACCACGGAGGATTTTTGTATCGGCGAAATAGGGGTGATCCATGGAGGCGTCCCGAAGCGAGAAAAACGTGGCTGTTTTTCGGTCACCAAGGAACTGCACCTGTCGGCGATTCGGCGGATGCCGTTTTGCCTCCCCCTTCAGGGCGGACACGTTTTTTGGGTAACCCCAGGCTAAAGCCTGGGCTTCTATGCTTTCTTGGCCCTTCGGGCCGCAGACAAGCCGCCCAAGGCACAAATTTGCGAGGGGTTTGGCTGGAGAGCGTTATCGGCACCACGGCGTATCCGCGTGTGGACCGTCCTACGGCCTGAAGATGAAAGAAGGAGGAGAAGCAAAAGACTGATAAACGCAGCCATGTCGTCCGGGAGTGGACAACCTGGATGGTAGCCAGGCACGAAGTGTCTGGGAAAGCGTCCCTCCAACTCAGAACAGGAACAGAAGCGAGCCCTGGGCCGCTATCATCGTCAGATTATGGCCGACCGGGGCCGCTGCGAGGCGCGCGGCAAAGGCTTGCTGTGCACCCAAGGCATCCAAGTGCTGGGCCGCTGGTGGAAGGAAAAGGTGTGGCTAGAAGTCCTACGCCATCCTCGACTTCAGGATTGGATGAAAGAACAGTTGGTCGGATGGCGAAACAAAATATTGAGCTTTGAGGAGGAGCAAAACCAGTTGCGGGAACGGATCGCGGCGTTGGCGCCGGCGATTCTCCCCAAAGGGGTTGGAGCTTATAGCGCCGCGATCCTCGAATACGAGATGAGGGGTTTCGAGCGTTTTACCAATCGGCGCCAAGTGGCCAGCATGACGGGGTTATGTCCTGGGATTCATCAAAGCGATGGTCGGGGCAAAGAAGGCTCGATCAACCGCTGTGGGATCGGAATTGTGCGCTGGACCTTGGTGGAGATGGTTTGGCGCCTGATGATCTGGCAGCCGCAGTATCCCTCGTCGAAATGTGCGTCGTGTTCTTAGCCTCAGGCTACAAACCACGCTCGAAAACCTGAAAGACGTTGAGGGGCCAAAAGATTCTGCAGAATCAGCGAATACCGCATCCGAAATTATCCTCGCGCCAATCTTCTGGATCGATGCTCACACCGGCATCAATCGTACCGTACCCTGCGGGCGGCCCTTTTGGGAAACCAAGATCGGCGAAGCGTTAGCTGCCAGGCTGATAAAGTCCTCGAGGCTATAGCCCGGCTTTAGCCAGGCTTTAGCCTGGGGTTACCCAAAAAAAACGTGTCCGCCCTGAAGGGGCGAGGGAAAACGCGTTACGTCCATTATGCGTCTCCCCGACGCTAAACAGGGACTTCTAACCCCACACACCTAACAAAGAAGCCAAAACCTAAGACGCTGGCGTGGGGCTAGAAGCCTGACTCGGACTAGGTCTTACCTCCGGAGTCGAGCTTTCGCTCGGTGCCGGAGAAGCGGTCGGCGAAACCTCGGGGAGCGCTGGAGAAGCAGGAGCGGCTGTTGGTTCAGGGACCGCGACGCCAGTCGGCGTCGGTGACGGCGAAGGGGAGGGACTGGCGCTGGGAGTCGAGCTTTCACCTGGTGCCGGAGTTGCGGTCGGCGAGACTTCAGGGAGCAGAGGAAAGGCCGGGGTCACTGTTGGCTCGGGAACCGGAACGCCAGTTGAACTAGCAGGTGGAGCGGGCGAAGGGGAGGGCTTCAAAAGGATCTCGTCTCGACGTTTCAAAATCTGATCAAGGTTATACTCAGGAACTAGATAGACCCATTTCTCGAAGCGCTTTTCTTTTTCCAGGCGCTCTTTGAGAGCGGCGGTTTTTTGGTCGAATTCTTCGTCTTTCTTTTTCTTGTCGTCGGCGCTTTCATTCGGGGCCGGCGTACGTGTGGCCGGTAAATCGGCGCTGACGCTCAACTGCAAGTAGCGCGTTTTATCCGGTCCCGCTTTGCCGACCAGTAAAAGGTAGGTAAAACCGTCAAACGTCTTCACGGTGATCTTAAACGGATCCTTGAGGCCTGTCTCTTCCTGGGAAGTCGATGGAGGACGGACATCCACAAAAGTCGGCGAGAAAGTAGAAAGATTCTGCACGATAGCTTTATCCAGTTTTTCGTCCGCCTGCGGGTTCTCTAGTTCCCAATCCGCCTTCGGGTCTTGGCGCGTAATTTTCCAACCAGGATTATTTGACCAGGCAGCTTGATCGATTTCCTCCGGTTCTCCGGGAGTGATAAAAGCTTTGTCCAGCCATGATCCGACACTGACCGGATCCACGCTGGCAAAGGATTCGGAAACGAGGTAAACGCGGTCTTTGACGGCGGGATTATAGACAAACCTGCCGTTAGCTGGGGCATCAGTCGAGGCGTTGGTCCGGTCCACGGACTTGCCGATAATCAACGAGGCGATCTGTTTGTCTTTTTCGCCTTGGAGATCGATCTCCAGACCAGAGTCGGTGCCTTGGCCTGGCGCGATAAGCTTGAGGCGGCCCAGCTGGGAAGGGCCGATTTGCGTTTCTTGACCGGCTTTCAACTCCCACAACATCCTGGTCAAATTCCGGATTTTTGTGAAATCAGCCGGATAATCCTCTCTTTCGGCGACCCGCCATTCGTCTGCTTTCTTCTCGAGAGTCACGGTGGCGGGAACGGATCGAATCTGGATCTTAGTGACATCGTTAATCGGCAGGCTTTGAAAAATCGTGCGATCGGTTTTTGCATTGTTCCAGCGGTCGGATTGGGAAAGCTGGAAAAAAACCCCGGCCAGGCTAGCCACCATCGCCACCGCCAGTAATAAAAGGAGCTGTTTTTTCTTCATCGGGCGGCGCGTCTGCGGCGTTTGACTAAGGCCAGAGTCAACCCGAGCACGGTTACCAGCAGGGGCATCCCGGCTATATCGACCCATTTCACGGTGCTCTGGAGAGAGTCGATTTCTTGACGAAGACTTTTTGCGAACCTGCTTTAGCTCTTTGTTAACCGTGGCTTCGTTCTCTTGAAACTTCTTGATCTCGGCTTGCTGCTCCGGAGATAAGAGCGTTTTCTGATCAGTTTGTTTAGTTGTTTGCAGGGCTGCTAGTTTTTGCCGGGTCTGGTTTAAATTGTCTTCCAGGTCGTCGATTTTACTCTGATACCTTTGCTGGGCGGCGGCCTCCATTTTATTGACCACTACGAAGGGTCGATTACCGGAGGATCTGCTCCGAATACCGATCAGATCGGAGTCGCCGGCCAATTGTTCCACTGAACTCTGAATGAAATTCAAGTTGCCGTTGGACGGCACAAAGACGGTTTGGTTTAGTACCTGTTGCGCTCGACCCGCGATAGCGTCGTAGGCAAAATCGGCATCGCCCACCAGAATGACCACCCCTTCGGCTTTGCTCTCCTTCAGATAGTCCGTTTTGGATGCGGGCGAGGCGGAAGGAGTTGCTTCGGGCGTCGGATCGGCTCCCGGTTTGGGCGGTTCCTTGTTCTCGGGTTTACCATGCTCAAAGGCCGTTTTGAATTTGCCGCTTAATCGGATGGCAATCGGGTAGGCCGTGTTGGCGCTCTTGAATTGTTTGCGGATAGCGTCGGGTCCCGCCTCCATTAACGAGGTGTCCACCAAACCAGCTTGGTTCGAGGATTTGACCAAGACTTCCTCCTTCAACCCTTCGGCCGGTTTTCCGGTAAAGGCGCCGGCAAAAGGCATCAGGAGATCGCTGATCGCGGCCCCGAGCGCATCCCCTTTATTGATGCCTTCGCTCGTAATGGAGAGGATGGTAGGATCCGATTGGACATCGTTTTCGCGTTGTACCTGGGTGGCAAAAGCCGGGTCGACGATCATCTGCTTAACCGTAAAATCAAGGCCCCAGGCCGGGAGCAGCTTGCTGAGGGTGGAATCGTAACCGGCGGCACTTCCATAGGGCCCTGCAGTTTGGGCTTCGACGAAAGAATAGGGGTCCAGTAGCGCCACCATTTTGCCGCCGCGCAGCAGGAACTGGTCGATAGCAAATTGAGCTGCTTCGGTGATCCCTTGCGGATGAACCAGGACGAGCACCGAGATTTCGTCCTCGATCTTATCCGCGGTGAGAGGCACGTCGCGGACGACATAGTTTTCCTTAAGTTCATTCAGAAAAATCCAGGGCTGGCTCGGTTGCTGCCGCTGCTGCATCATCATCGGACTGGGTGCCCGCCCGGTGACTGGCAGTGCACTCATCACACCGATGACTGCTTTCTTTGGATTCGCGACGCTCGAAATGGCCCGGGATAAATCGTATTCGAGCAGGTTTCCCCGATCCGGGCTGAGATAAGGAATAGTCGTTTTGGCGTCCAGGCAACTAACTGCTAGTCCGAGATAGACCTTGTCCGTTAAGTCGACGGCCTGACCTTCCACGCCGTCGAGATTAGCGGAATCTTCAGCGTCGGAATCCGGTTTGGGATCCAATTTTATAACTTTAACTTTGCCATGACTATATTGCTGATATTCGTCGAGGAGGTCCTGCACTTCCTGGGCATAGGTTCGGAGCGGAACCGGCATCGAAGCATTGTCTTTGCTGAAATAGAAACGAACCACCACGTCCGTATCGAGTTTGTTAAGAATTTTTTTCGTGCCGTCCGAAAGCGTATAAAGCTTGTTCTCGGTCAGGTCGGACCGGAATTTAAGGAAACCGCCCAGTAGGTTAACGGCCACGATAATGACTAGCACGGCGATCACGCCGACTACCGAATAGAGCAGATTATCTAACTTTCCCTTCATACGGCTAGGCTCGACGGGTGCGGAGAATGACGCTGGTGGTGAAAAGAAAGAACACGATCATGGAAAAAAAGAAGATCAGGTCGCGGCTATCGATGACTCCGCGCTGGAAGCCTTCATAGTGAGTCATGACACCCACGTCGGCCAGGGTATCGACCAGCCAGGCCGGGGCCCAGTTCACTACCGAGTCGGTGACCGGCGGCCAACTGCAAAGGATGAGGAAAAGACAGACGACGACTGACAAAATAAAACTGACCACCTGGTTGCGAGTCACGGCCGAAGTCATGCAAGTGATGGCCAGAAACGCCCCGGCCATCAGAATGCTGCCCCCGTAACCGCACAGGATCCGGCCCAGGTCCGGATGGCCCAGGTATTGAACCGTCACCACGATCGGGAAAGTCAGGAAGAGGGCGATGAGCAGGAATAACCAGCTGGCCAGGAACTTTCCGAGAATGGCCTGCCAGATTGTCACCGGCATCGTGAAGAGCAGCTCCATGGTCCCAAGTCTTAGTTCCTCAGACCAGAGCCTCATCCCGACCGCCGGCACCAGGAAGAGATAAAGCCATGGATGCCACACAAAAAAAGTGAGCAGGTCGGCTGATCCTCGCTCGAAGAATCTTCCCACCATAAAAGTAAAGAATCCCGTCAGAAGGAGGAAAATGACGATAAAAACGTAGGCCACGGGGGAAGAGAAATAGGCACTCAGCTCTCTTCTGGTGATCGTCCAGATAGTTTTCATTTGACGGAAACTCTCTCATTGTCGGGCAGGGTGATTGACCGGAACACATCGTCGAGCCGGCCTTCATCCACGTTAAGATGTTCAACCTGCCAATTTTGTCTCTGCGCCAAGTCCAGCACCTCAGGCAACAAATCCCCGTTCGGCTGAAGCCGGAGCATCGTTCGGGAAAGAGAATCGGAGATCAATTCGAATCCCTTCAGGAACTGAAGCGTTGCCAGCTCGGACTGAATATCGTGCCAGGGAGCGCCGGAGAGACCAATGACAATGGTACCCGCTAACGGAGCGCGCGCCTTCAGTTCGTCTGGAGTGCCGTTGGCGACAATCTTCCCTCGATCGATGATGATGGCCCTGGTACACGCGGCTTCCACTTCTTCGAGGATGTGAGTCGAGAAAATGATCGCTTTCTCACGGCCCATTTCACGGATCAGGGTCCGGACTTCGTGCTTCTGATTTGGATCCAGGCCATCCGTCGGTTCGTCCAGAATCAACACCTCGGGGTCGTGAATGATCGCCTGCGCCAAGCAGGTTCGATGACGGTAACCCTTGGAAAGTGTATCCACACTTTGCAGCAGGACCGGTTGCAAAAAGCAGAGTTGAACGGCGCGATCGATGGCTTTGTTCCTGGCGTTGCCGAAAAGCCCGCGTAGTTCCGCACAGAATTTCAGGAAACCAAACACCGTCATATCGCTGTACATCGGTGCGTTTTCGGGGAGGTAACCAAGCTTACTTCGGCTTTTCAACCCTTGTTCAACGACATCAAACCCACAGACCGAAATTTTACCGGCGGAGGGCGAAAGGTAACCGGTGATCATCCGCATGCTGGTCGACTTGCCGGCGCCATTGGGCCCGAGAAACCCCAATACCTCTCCTTTCTCAACTGAGAACGAAATATTATCGACCGCGAGCTTCGGACCGAAGCTCTTCGTTAACTTCTCGACGGTGATCATGTTCTGGGTAGGGCACGGAGTCTGAGGGCTTAATTTTTTTACACTAAGGAAAGCGTCTAAAAAAGGCGTGTGCCGGGATTTGTCAAGCCGGTCGAGAGAAATTAGATAGAAGGCCAAGACAGAATTCAGCGGTCAGGAGTTGCCGGGCTTGCACAATGCAAAAGCCTCGGATGGAATAAAGATCCACCGCTTGAATCGAGAGCAAATGACGAATACCCTCAACCATTGACCGGACGAAGCCGGTAGATCCAATTCTGCAATTCCTGAGCTCCTGAACTTCTGGTTGATTGAGTTTCCATGGAATCTGTTCCTTTCATCGCCGATCCGCTCTGGCGGCCCCAGCCCGACCAGATTAAGACGACCAACTTAGCCAGATTTCAAGAATGGTTGAAAAACCAGAGATCGCTGGATCTCAAGGATCATCGTGCCCTTTACGATTGGTCGGTACGAGATTTAGAGGGTTTCTGGAGCGCGATTGCCGAGTTCTTTGAGGTCCGATTTGGTACCTCGGCAGAGAGGGTTCTGCGGCGTGATGAGGATCCAGGTCGCGCAAAATGGTTCCCGGGCGGAACGCTCAATTACGCCGAGCATTTGCTTCGATGCGGTTCACCCGAGATTAGTGTTTCCGATCCGCGTCCAGCAGTCCTTTACTGTGCCGAAACCGGAGAACCCGATAATCGACAGATCTTGTCCCGGGGAGAGCTGGTGACGCGTGTTCAACAGCTCTCTTTTGCGCTGAGTCGACTTGGCGTGCAAGCGGGTGACCGCGTAGCGGGGTATCTGACAAATCGGCCTGAGACTTTGATTGCTTTTCTCGCGACAGCCAGCCTCGGAGCGATCTGGTCGAATTGTCCTCCGGAACTTTCCAGCCGAGGCGTCATTGATCGGTTGTCCCAAATCGAACCCAAAGTGCTCGTGGCGATGGTCGGTTATCGGTACGGGGGAAAGAGCTACCATTGCGCACAATCGTTGGTGGCAATTGTCTCTGGCCTGCCGACCCTCCGTCACGTGGTCATGCTGGAACAGGGTTGGGAGGAACCTGTTTTGGATTTTGGACCCAAAGTTTCAATCTCGCGCTGGGCCGATTTGTTCGCCCAGCAGCCGCTTGATTCGTTGCCGGGATTTTGTGCCGTACCATTCGATCACCCCCTTTGGATTCTCTATTCTTCCGGAACGACCGGCGTGCCTAAACCAATCGTCCACGGGCATGGCGGCATGTTGCTGGAACACTTAAAAGCTCTCTCCTTCCACTTGGATCTCCGGCCCGGCGAGAAATTCTTCTGGTTTACCACGGCCGGCTGGATGATGTGGAACTTTCTGGTTTCCGGCTTGGCGATCGGTGCGGTACCGGTGCTCTACGATGGCAGCCCGAAATATCCGGACTTACGGGTTCTCTGGAAATTGATCGAAACCGAAGAGATCAATTATTTCGGGACCAGCGCACCTTTCCTGATGGCTTGTCAAAAAGAGAAACTCCAGCCGCGAAGTGAGTTCCGGCTCCAATCGCTGCGGTCCATCGGATCGACCGGCGCACCCCTGCCGGACGATGCTTTTCGATGGGTCTACGATCAGGTCAAGCCGAGTGTCTGGCTCGGCTCGGTCAGCGGCGGAACGGACGTTTGTACCGCCTTTATTCTTTCCCATCCCTGGCTTCCGGTCTTCGCAGGTAAATTGCAGTGCCGGGGTTTGGGAGCGCCGATCGAGTCCTGGGACGATCGTGGTATCCCGGTCTGGAACCAGGTGGGTGAACTTGTCCTGACCGCCCCGATGCCCTGCATGCCCGTCGGTTTCTGGAATGATCCGGACGGGTCCCGATATCGCCAAGCCTACTTCCAGCATTTTCCGGGGGTCTGGCGCCACGGAGACTGGATTGAGATCGAGGCGGAAAGCGGCCAATGCGTTATCTATGGCCGTTCGGATTCCACTCTGAACCGGGGCGGAGTTCGAATGGGCACTAGCGAATTCTACCAAGTCGTCGAATCTCTCCCTGAAATCGTTGGAGCCTTGGTGATCGACACCACCGGGCTCGGTCGCCACGGCGAAGAAACACCTGGAAAGCTGCTCCTGTTTGTGGTTTTGCAGGATGCCTTCGTGTTCGATAATCTGCTGGCCAATCGAATTCGTGAGCGGATTAAAACGGACCTATCTCCGCGCTACTTGCCGGACGCCGTCTTTAGCGTTTCGGAAATTCCACAGACGTTGAATGGCAAAAAATTAGAAATCCCGGTAAAACGCCTTTTCCAAGGATTTGAGCTTTCAAAATCGGTCAGTCTGGAAGCGATGAAAAATCCTGATTCGCTCAAGCCTTTTCTGGAGTTGGCGGAGCGGTTTCTTCGGGGTTGAAGAGCGCAAAGGGGGGATGAGGACACGGAGGGGGATGGAATTACCACAAAGACGCAGAGAACGCGGAGTTTCGGATTTAAAAAAATTTCTCTTTCTTTGTCCGGTATTATTTTCTTCCTTCCGAGTCCGAACTCCGCGCTCTCTGTGTCTCTGTGGTAATTCCATTCCTCCGTGTCCTCCTCCCTCTTTGGCTCTCGATTTCTTGAATTTGCCCTGATCTTAGGCTTCCCTTTTCTTTCATGGTCAATGATCGCCTTCCGAGACTTATCTATGCCTCAAGCGAGGAATCCGCCGATTTATTTTACGCCACGAAATTTTCTGTTCCCGACCCGGTTCTGTTTCTCAAACAGAACGGCAAAACTACTATCTTGCTCAGCGATCTGGAAATCGACCGGGGACGAAAAGAAGCGAAGGTCGATGAGGTGATCGCCTGGTCGAGCATCGAGGGTCCTTTAGAGAAAGACCTCAAAAGCAAACCGCCGATAGAACATACCATCGCTTCTTTTTTGCGGCCGCGGCGCGTCCGAAAAGCAGCGGTTCCTTACAATTTCTCTCTGGGTTTGGCCAATGGACTTGCCGCCCAAGGGATTACAGTGGTGCCAACGCCCGGTCTCTTCTGGAGCGAGCGGGAATTCAAAACCGAGGAAGAACTGCGGGCCATTCGCCGGGCTATTAAAATTACCGAGATCGGACTAGCGCGAGGAATCGAAGTTCTTCAGGCAGCCGAAATTAAGCCCGGTAAAAAGCTCGTTTGGGGAGGAATCGTTTTAACTTCCGAGAAGTTGCGCGCCGAAATCGATACCGCAATTTTGCAAGCCGGCGGTACACCGACGACCACCATCGTGGCAGGCGGTGACCAGGCGTGTGATCCGCACGATCGGGGCAGCGGTCCGTTGAAGGCAGATTCGCTGATCATCCTGGATGTTTTTCCCAAAGATGGGCGTTCAGGCTATTTTGGGGACCTGACCCGAACGGTAGTGAGGGGCAAGGCCAATGAGGCTCAACGCCAGCTTTGGGAAACCGTGTTGGCGGCCCAAAAGTTGGCGTTGCAGAAAATACGAGCTGGCGGTTCTGGGGCCGCCCTCCAGGAAGAAGTCGCCGAATTTTTTCGGCTGCAAGGATATCCGGCGAAAGTTCAAGATGGCCGCTGGGTCGGTTTTTTTCACGGGTTAGGCCACGGAATCGGGCTAGAGATCCACGAACCGCCTCGGATCGCCAGGACCGAATTCAAGACCGGCCAGGTCTTGACGGTTGAACCGGGACTCTACTTCCCTGGCATCGGAGGAGTTCGGATCGAAGACGACGGCGTCGTGACAGACAAAGGATTCAAGGTCCTGTCAAAGTTCGAGAAAAGACTAGAGATTTAGTGATAGTGATAGTGGAAGTGGTGGTTGCAGAAGACAACAGCTCAGGGAAAGCAATTGCCTTTTATCATAACTTATTAATAATAAGGTATGAAATTGGAATCTTATCGAGATTTGGTCGCTTGGCAGAAGGCTTTGGATTTATGCGAGGCGATCTATCAGACCTCTTCTCACTTCCCACGACATGAACTCTACGGTTTGACCAGTCAGATCAGGAGGGCGGCGGTTTCTGTGCCAAGCAACATCGCGGAAGGGGCAGGAAGAATCACCCAAGGGGAATTTGTTCAAGCAGTTGGCTATGCTCGCGGGTCTCTCTTCGAGATTGAAACACAGGTTCACATCGCGGAGCGATGGCGATTCATCAATTCGGAGGAAAGCGCTAGGCTTTTCGAAAGGACCAAGGAGGTCTGGACGCCTTACAGGAGGATTAATCCGCGCGTTATCGAATAAGCGGCTTTCTTCACTGGCAACTGAGCACTACACTGACAACTTCCTAGAAGAGTGCCACTGCGCAGACCAGCACGACCAATCCATACACCAGTCCGGCCACGGTCAAGGCTCGGAAACGGGGGCCGTTTTTGGTGATCCAGGCGATTTGGTCTCTTAAAACGTAGGGCATGCCAACCCAGAAAAGGCCCAGGGTAAGCCAGACATAGGCGAGCACGACCAGTAATAAACGCGCGATTTCTGGCCGGAGAAAAGCGGCCGACAATACCGGTTCCGCGGCGAGCAGCGCGAACATTCCCAGGGCCCGAACAGCGAGAAATTCGTCCACAAAAATCAAAGTCAGGACGAACGCCACTGGAACGCCAATCTGGAGCAGAGTTCGGTACTGGGAGAATTCGCCGAGATCCATGTTCGAGACCAGCCAGAGTGCCCAGAGGGTGTCCACCGCCAGAATGCCCATGCCAAGGGGCTTTGATCTAGGCAGTTGAGCGAGCCAGCCTTTGGTCTGTTCAGGGCGGATCAGAGCGATGATGTGACCTGCCAGCAGGAGGGAACCGACGATCAAGCCGACCGTGTGGAGGCTCAGGTCGTATACGCGAGGAGGATATTCCATGAATGTGGGAAGTTGTTCATTAGCCCAAGTTTTGGGACGCGCAAGCTGGAAACGCATTCAGGAAGGGAGGCGTCCTGCTTTCCTCTCCGACGAAAATTCGCCAGCTAGTCGGTTACGCTCCTAGGGGCTGACCGTACAAGGTGTAGCCCGTCGAACGAGCGATCTGGACTTTCAACAGTTCGCCGATATGCCGCGGCGCACCCTCGAAGACCACGATCTTATTGCCACGTGTTCTGCCCGTCAGACGAGCAGGATTCGTTCTGCTGGGGCCTTCACATAAAATCTCAACTTCTTCGCCGACCAAGGCATCGCAACGGCGTTTAGCCCAGGAATTGACCACTTCCAGGAGGTCGTGATTCCGCGCTTCTTTCAATGAATTGGGTACTTGTTGCTCCATCCCGGCCGCCGGAGTGCCTTTCCTCGGCGAATATTTGAAGATGAAGGCGTTGTCGAATCCCACCTTATCTACGAGATCACGGGTCTTGGCATAGTCGTCATCCGTTTCACCCGGGTAACCGACAATAACGTCCGTGGTGATCGCGATGTTGGGCGTTACGGACCGAATCCGATCGACCAACGAAAGGTATTTATCGGCGCGTGTAAGTCCGATGCATCGCCTTGAGGATCCGATTGGAGCCGGACTGCAACGGTAAATGAATATGCTCGACGAGTTTTGGTAATCGTCCGAAAGAATCAATCAGATCACTGCGGAAACCAATTGGATGAGGCGAGGTGAACCGCAGACGCTCCAGTCCAGCGACTTCCTGGAGCGCTTCGAGTAGCTGGACAAACGGACTTTTACCATTCACGGAGGGAAATTCATGACGTCCGTAAAGGTTGACGATCTGGCCGAGCAAGGTGACTTCCTTAATGCCCTTTTCGACGAGGGTTCTGACTTCACCGACAATGTCCTGCAAGGGCCGGCTTCGCTCATGCCCGCGAGTGTAGGGGACGATGCAGAACGTGCAATGCATGTTGCAACCCTGCATAATCGAAACAAAAGCGGTTACCGGCCGTCCCTCAAACACATGGTCGCGAATGGTACTTTGAGAATTCGCTTCTTCTTCGACATCGACGATGGAGAACCTGACATCGTCCAAGCGCGCGGTGGATTTGCGTTCAATTGCTTGATCCACATAATCAGCTACCCGGTGAAATTTCTGGGTCCCGACGACCAGATCGAGATGCGGTACTTCATTCAGGAGCGCTGACCCCCGGCTTTGCGCCATGCATCCCAAGAAGCCGTAGACGACCGGTCGATCGCGGGAAAGGGTACGCAACATCCCCATTTTGCCCAAGGCCTTCTGTTCGGCCAAGTCACGTACGCTGCAGGTATTCAGCAAAACAACGTCGGCCTCGTCTTCTTTGACCGTGATCGTGTGGCCCCGTTCCATGAGCATCTGAGCAACCTGCTCAGAGTCGCGCTCATTCATCTGGCAACCGTAAGTCTTAATGTAAATCCTGGCCATGGCGTATCAGAGGAAGGGCGATCGGAGAAGGAGTTCAGGAGTTCAGGAGTTGCAGGAGTTGCAGGAGTTACAGAATGAAACTGACAAGGTAGCATCGGACAAGATTTTCGAATTAAAGAGGCTTCTGGCCTGACAACCGGGGAGCGGCTACCCATCCTTTTTGGCGGCGGCGTCAGCATCCTTCTTTCGCTTTCGCTCCATCATCCAAGCCACCAGGATGCAGATTTCATACAGGACGTACATCGGACCGCCCATCATCGCCATCGATACCGCATCCGGGGTGGGGGCCAAAAACGCCGCGGCGACAAAGATCAAAAGAAACGCATAAGCTCGGGTGCGGCGCAGAAGCGCCACGGATAGGACTCCGAGCCGGACCAGCACCAGGACAATGACTGGCAATTCGAATGCCGCGCCGAAACCCACGCAAAGCTGGGTAACGAATGAAAAATAGTCGCGTACGGTCCAGGTGGGAGTCCAATCCAGCGATTGGGCGTCCCGGAAAAAGAATCGTAGAGTAGCTGGTAAAACCAGGTAGTAGCCTAGGACAACCCCGCCAAGGAACAGTCCGAAACCGATGCCGACTGCGGGAAGCATGGCCCTCCTTTCTGGCGGAGTCAGCGCCGGGAGAACAAATTGCCCGGCGAAATAGATCAGGAACGGAAAGGCGAGGACGATTCCCGCGTAAAAGGCCAGCTGGAATGAAATCGTCATCGAGTCGGCGACCCCGAGAGAAACGAGAGACCTTAAAAGATTCGGATCGATCGATTTGAGCGGCCCCTGCAGGATATGGACCAATTGGGTGCGAAAACAAAAAGCCAGGAGCATGGCGGCACCGAGTGCGGCCGCCATCTTGACGATCACCCAGCGCAAATCCTCGAGGTGATCCAGAAAAGGTTTGACGGCCTCGCCCTGCTCGCCCTCACGAAACTTGAAAATCCTCGAAATCCTCATGGGATGAGCCTTTTGGCGGAGAGGCGAGCAAACAAGGCAAGGGTATTGGCGTCTTGAATGACGCTGTCAGCAATCATAGAGCGTAAGTCTTCCAAGCTAAATTCCCGGCATTCCACGATGGATTCGCTTTCTTCCGGCTGATTTCCAGATCCGGTCGGTTGGACAGTTCGGGCTAAAAAAAGGTGAGGTGTTTCGTCGCAAAATCCTTGGGACGAATAGTAATGACCAAGATAGAGCAGTTCGCCACCCTCGACCAGGGAGTATCCGGTCTCTTCGGTCAATTCGCGAAACGCCGTCTCACGGATCATCGCCATTTCAGGCGTCCGCGACCCGTCAATTTGGCCGGCAGGAAATTCCCAAAGAATTTTGCGAACGGGAATTCTGGCTTGGTGAATGAGAACAAATTTTCCTTCGCTGGTCAGGGGCGCGATGACGACCGCTTGTTTTCTTCGGACCACCGTCCAATCGTGATGCCGAACTTCTCCGGGAATCATGACTCGTTCCTGGAGGACCTCGAGATGCGGATTCTTGAAGAGGGTATTGATTTCCAGGATTTGCCAGTCTTCAGGGTTGTTCACGGAGGATTGCGTTCCATGCTTCTAAAGCTGCTGCAACATTTTTTCGTGAAGGTGCACCAATCGCGGTCCGGTGATCGAGAGCGCGATCAAGGTCAAGGACCGCAAAGAGGTCCGACTCGAAATGCTCGCTGAACCGTTGGAATTCCTCTAGTTTAAGGTCGGCAAATCCGCGACGCTGTTCGATCGAATAGGCGACTAGTTTCCCGATTACTTCGTGAGCCTGTCGAAACGGAAGACCATGCAGCACCAGGTAATCGGCCAGATCTGTGGCCAGCAAGCCGGGGTCGTTGGCCGCTTCGCGGGTACGCTCCGAATTAACCTCAATTTCGGGGATCATTCCGGTATAGACTTCGAGAATCAGTTTACTCTGATCGACCGAATCGAAGAGGGCTTCCTTGTCTTCCTGCAAATCGCGGTTGTAGGTCATGGGCAGACCTTTAAGGGTGGTCAAGAGCGAGACCAGGTTCCCGACCAGGCGACCCGTCTTGCCACGGCTGAGTTCGCTGACGTCGGGGTTCTTTTTCTGCGGCATCAGGCTGGAACCGGTCGTGTAGCGATCGCTGATCTTAATAAACTGGAACTCCGAGGACGCAAAAAGGATCAGGTCTTCGCTGAGTCTCGAGAGGTGGATACCGATCAGCGCCAGAACGAACAAAAATTCAGCGACGAAGTCGCGGTCGCTCACTGCATCCATGCTGTTGTGGGTCACCTCCGGAAAATCAAGCAGCCTCGCGACGTATTCCCGATCGAGTTGGATGGTGGAACCGGCAATCGCGCCAGATCCGAGCGGCATCCGGTTAATCCGTTTGCGACCATCCTTCAGGCGCTCTCGATCTCGTTCCAGCATTTCGACATAAGCTAGAAGATGATGCGCAAAAAAGACCGGTTGAGCTCGCTGAAGGTGGGTATAACCCGGCAGAATTGTCGCCTGATATTTTTCCGCCAGCCCGACCAAGGCTTGCTGCAAGCCGGTGATCCGATCGCGGATCTCGTCCGTCTCGTGCCGAAGAAAAAGCCTTAAATCGAGGGCCACCTGATCGTTTCGGCTGCGGGCGGTATGCAATTTTGCGCCGGCCGAACCTATTCTGGAGGTGAGCGCGGATTCGATGTTCATGTGAACGTCTTCCAAATCGATCCGGAATTCGAACTGGCCTTCGTCGATTTCGTGTTCAATGGCCTTCAGCCCGGTCTTGATCTGCTCCAGCTCCTCAGGGGCCAGCAGCCCAGCTTTTTCCAGGGCCGAGGCGTGGGCAATGGAGCCCTGGATATCGAACTTGTACAGGCGCCAATCGAACGAGATTGACTCGGTAAAACGCTGAACCGCAGGTGCGGTTTCCTGTTGAAAGCGGCCTTTCCACATGGTGGTTGATGACTACCTGAAAAATCGAATTTGGTCCATGGAAGAGAAGCAACTCTGGTTGTCCTTTGGGCTTTCTCGCAAACGCCGAAGCATCACCATGTTAACCGACCAGTCCGATAAAGCCTGACTAAAGCTTGACCCTCTTATCTCACGCAGCGGTTCGAGCAGTCTCGGAATTCTGCAACTCCCGAATTCTGTCTCCTGTCTTCGAATTCTGTAACTCCTGAACTCCTGTAACTCCTGAACTCCTGCCGAAGCGTGCCACTTTACTCTTCTCCTGCTTCCTGGCCGCCCAGCCCGAAACCGGCATGGACGATGTTGGCGCCTTCGTCGACGCTCGATTCATCGACGATCACCGAAATCTTGATCTCGGAGGTCGTAATCATCTGGATGTTGATCCCGGCTTTTCCCAGGAGGTCAAACATTTTGGCAGCGACCCCAGAATGTGAACGCATACCGATGCCGACAACACTCAGCTTGGCGATCCCGGCGTGCGCGGCCAATCCTTTGGCACCGATTTCCGGGACGATAGAGCTGAGATGCTTTTCTATTTTTGGCAATTCGTCCGCCAGGGTAGTGAATGAGATGTCGGTGGTGCCGGCGGCCGAGACGTTCTGGACGATCATGTCGACGATCACATTGATCGCCGCAATCTCATTGAAAATCCGCGAGGCAATCCCAGGCTTGTCCGGCACGCCGTTGATCGTCACCTTTGCCTGTTTGCGGTCCACGCTCACTCCGCGGATAACTACCTTTTCCATGCCGGCTGTTTCTGCTTTCACTAGGGTTCCTGGCTGATCGTTAAAGCTGCTCCTGACTTCGAAAATAACCGCAAATTTTTTGGCAAACTCCACCGAACGAGATTGCATGATCTTCGATCCGAGACTGGCCATTTCGAGCATCTCGTCATAAGAGATTTCTGGAATCTTCAAAGCATTTTTGACAATGCGGGGATCGCAGGTGTAGACCCCGTCTACGTCGGTAAATATCTGGCAAAGATCGGCTTTGACTGAGGCAGCAATGGCGATGGCGGTAAGATCCGACCCGCCACGACCGAGCGTGGTGATCAGGCCTTCGAGAGTTTCGCCTTGGAAACCCGCGACGATGACAATGTTTCCGGAGTCCAGAAACGTATGGATGCGTTTGGGCGTGATATTCGCGATCTTCGCCTTGGTGTGAACACCGTCGGTAACGATTCCGGCCTGAGGCCCGGTCAACGAAATGGCATGGCCGCCCAAGCCATTGATCGCCATCGCCGTCAAGGCAATGGTCGTCTGTTCGCCGGTCGCGAGGAGAACGTCCATTTCTCGTTCGGCCGGGTGGGGCGCCACTTGGCGAGCCAGTTTAATCAGGTTGTCGGTGACCCCCGACATCGCGGAGAGCACTGCGACGACCTGGTGGCCCGCTTGTTGAGTCTGGAGGATCCGCCGAGCCACCTTCAGAATGCGTTCGGGAGTGCCGACGGAAGTTCCGCCGTACTTCTGGACAATCAAACTCATCTCGCCTTTTCTAAAATCGACAGAATTGCCGCTTTCTCAGCTGGCGCAGAAACCGGTTTCACGCTTTCCTTCAGCACCGCGGCGGTGTCTTTAAGGCCGTGGCCGGTGAGGGTGCAGACGATTACAGCGTCGTCCGGAATTTTCGGTATCGGACAGGAGGGGCAGGGGGCCTGCCGGCATTTCAAGAGGCCAGCCACAGAAGCGGCGCTGGCCGGTTCGACGAACAGGCCTTCGTGGGATGCCAGCCAACTTTGAGCCGTAAATATTTCTTCGTCGGTCACGATTTCAATCGCGCCACTCGATTCTTGGAACGCGGCTTTTGCCATATTCCAGCTGGCAGGATTACCGATCCGGATGGCCGAAGCGGCGGTTTCGGGATGTTCGATGATCTTATCGTAGTAAACCGGGGCTGCGCCGGCAGCTTCAAATCCGAGCATTCGAGGGAGCCGGGTGGTCCGGTTTAGTCGATGATATTCGACATACCCTCGCCAATAGGCGGTCGTATTTCCAGCGTTTCCCACCGGCAGGACATGAAGATGTGGAGCGTCACCCAAAGCTTCGACGATTTCAAAGGCGGCCGTTTTCTGCCCTTCAAGCCGGTAGGGGTTGATGGAATTGACGATGGAAATCCCTGGTTCTGTCGCCAGTTCCCGGACCAACTTCAAACATTGATCAAAGTTGCCCTCCAGAGCGATCACGATTGCGCCATACACGAATGCCTGGGCCAGTTTGCCCCTGGCGATTTTTCCGGCTGGCAGGAAAACGGCACATTGAATTCCGGCGCGCGCTGCGTAAGCCGCGGCCGACGCTGAGGTATTACCGGTAGAGGCACAAACGATGAAGCGCGCGCCCGATTCGGCGGCTTTACTGACCGCCACGGTCATCCCGCGATCTTTAAAAGAGCCGGTGGGGTTCAGCCCTTCGTATTTGAGGTAAACCTGACAGCCCCGGCCCACTTTCGCGCTTAACCGCGGCGAGTAAATTAAAGGTGTCGAACCTTCGCTCAGCGAAACAACGGGCGTTGCTTCCGTCACCGGCAGGTAGTCGCGGTATCGTTCAATCACGCCGGGGCTGGCTCCGGGTGCTTGGCGGGATCCATTCATGAGAGTACCCAAAGCAACATCGGCGGAGCTTTGACGCAATCCAGGCTGCGAATTCCTTGTACCGCGGTCCGCATTCGATCAAACGGCGCGTCGTGAATGATCAGCACTAGTGGCACGGCGTCTCCTTCGTGCCCCTCCGGCTGAATGACGGAGGAAATGCCGATCTGATGCGATCCCAAAATACTGGCCACTTGAGCGAGAACCCCAGGGACGTCGACGACGGACAATCGTAAATAATAGCCGGATGAAACTTGTTCGATCGGAAGACATTTTCCATATAACCCGTGCGGGGTGAATCCGAAGGCTTTACCGCCGGAATCGTACCATATGGCAGCCTGCGCGAAATCGCTAATCACGGAACTCGTCGTGGGATCCTGGCCGGCTCCCCGCCCGTAAAACAATGTATCGCCGACCAGGTCGCCGCGCACCATCAGGGCATTAAAGACGCCGTTAACCGAAGCGAGGACATGCTGCTTCGGCACCAGAGTCGGATGAACGTGCGCTTCCACCAGGCCTTCGCTATTGGTGCGAATGGTGGCGACCAGTTTGATCCGATAACCCAGCCGATCGGCAAATCGAATATCCGAGGCATTGACTGACTCGATGCCGGCCACGTGGATCTGAGTGGTGCCGACCCAGAAGCCGTAAGCCAGGGAGGCCAGAATGATCGCTTTGTGTGCCGCGTCCCAACCATTCACATCCAATGATGGGTCTGCCTCGGCATATCCCTGCTCCTGAGCCTCCTGCAGGGCCTGAGGAAAATCCATGTTTTCCTCGGTCATTCTGGACAAGATATAGTTGCTGGTCCCATTCAGAATCGCGTGGATGGATTGAATGTGATTTCCGATGAAACCTTCTCTGATCGACTTAATGATCGGGATGCCACCAGCCACTGCGGCTTCGAAAAAAATCGGAACTCCTTTCTCGGCTGCCTTCTCAAAAATCTCAAAGCCGCGCTCGGCCAGGAGCGCCTTGTTTCCAGTCACGACAACTTTTCCTGCTTCGAGGGCCCGCATCATGAACTGATACGGAGCATCAACTCCTCCCATCAATTCCACCAAAATGCCGATGGACGGGTCTTCGACCAAGTCTTCCCAACGCTTGGTCAGGATCTCGGCTGGAGGATGTACCGATCGAGCCAAGCCCGGATTTCTGACCGCAATCCGGCGTACCGCGAGCTCAAGACCCACGCGTTCGCTGATAATGGCTCGGTTCCCGATCAAGTGTTTGTAGACACCTGCTCCTACAGTACCGAGGCCTGCTAATCCGATGCCGATCTGGTCCATTTTTGAGGAGGCGCACTATCGCGAATGTCAATTGAACAGTAAAGTCCTGAGTTTATGACCCGCCAGCCTTCGCCCCCGAAGTCATCCGTCGGGCATCTCGCCGCGTCAATATCGGAGGAATTTGTTCATGCGTGACCCAACCAAACGTTTTAGCGATCGAGCGGAGAATTATACGAAATATCGCCCGGGTTATCCGGACGCTTTGGTGCGCTTTTTCCGGATCCTTCTTCCGCCACCGTCGTCAATTGCTGATGTCGGTTCGGGAACCGGGATTTTGACTCGTCAACTGCTGAGCCACGGTTATGAACTCTACGCCGTGGAACCGAACGAAGCGATGCGCCAAGAGGCTGAGAAGGCGTCGAGGGACGACCCTCACTTTCACAGCGTGAATGGAAAAGCCGAGGCCACGACGTTGGCGAATCAATCGATTGACTTCATCACCTGTGCTCAGGCCTTTCATTGGTTCGATCGGGTCAGCACCAGATTGGAATTTTGCCGGATTCTAAAGGAAAACGGATTCACCGCCTTGATCTGGAACGAGAGAGCGGACGACGCTTCCAAGGTTAACCGGGAGTATGACAGCCTCCTCGAAAGGATGGCTCCGGAGTATCAAAACGTAAGTCATCGTCGGATTGCTCTTCCGGATATTCAGGCTTTCTTTGCTCCGGGTAAAGTAGAACTCCAGACCTTCCCGAACGAGCAAATCCTGGATCGAGAGGGATTTCTCGGCCGGCTCCTTTCCTCTTCTTACGTCCCAAACCTCGGCCAACCCGGTCATCAGGAAATCATCGAGGCCGCCGCAAAAATCTTTGATGCTTACCAGGTCGACGGCCAAATTACCTTCGATTATGAAACGAAGGTCTTTGTGGGTAAGTTTGGTTAGATTGCCGGTGGTTAGGCCGGCGAAGGGCGTGGGAGATTGTTAGGCAGCTCCTAAATTCTGGCGAACCCCTTCAGGGCGCGCCGCCATAATAATAACAACCCAGGGTGAACCCTGGGCTATGCTTTCAAGCCCCTTCGGGGCGTCGGAGTGCAGCCGAATTTATCGTTAGCAGGATATAGATAACTTGTTTTCGCTAGATCAGAGGAACCGTCCCGTAGGGTACGCTCTGATTCGCTCAAGCCTGCGCACCGATTCGATAATTCGGAGCGCCGGAATGTTTGACTACGCGGCGCATATCTTCGACGAAAATACCCTCGGGATTCGCTGCGCCCGATCATACCGTACCCTAGGGACGTTCTCTCGGTCGGACGATTTCCCAGGCAACGTAAAAACCGCTCCCTGGCGCTCCTACATTCTGGCTCCCCTTCAGGGCGCGCCACAAAATAATAATTACAACCCAGGGTAAACCCTGGGCTATGCTTCCATGCCCCTTCGGGGCGCAGATCAGCGTCCACATGGTGTTAGTCATTGAGGTCAAAAAGGCCGTAATCGAGTTGTTTCCACGAGAGGGTAGAATTTAATATCTTCGATCAACCCCGCGCGATCCGCGCCCTGAAGGGGCTAGAGAGGATAGCCCAGGGTTTACCCTGGGTGTTATGTTTTAATGAGAGGTGCCCTTCATGGGTAGCCCACATTAAATAACACCCCCATGGTAAACCCTGGGTTATGTCCCCCTTCAGGGGCGCAGATCAGCGTCCACAAGTGGGTGTTCGTCCTTGAGGTAAGAAAGCCCGTAAACGAGTTGTTTCCACGAGGGGGTAGAACTTAATATCTTCGATGAACCCAGCGCGATCCGCGCCCCGAAGGGGCTAGAGAGCATAGCCCAGGGTTTACCCTGGGTGTTATGTTTTAATGCGAAGCGCCCTGAAGGGGCGCTAGAATCGGACCCTTCCAGGCCACGCAAAAATCGCTCCTTGGCGATCCTACATTCTGGCACCCTTCGGGGCGTCGGAACTCTGCAATAAAAAAACAAAACCTTAGCTATGCTTTCATGCCCCTTTGGCCTCCGGGGGTCAAATTGCCTAGGGCTATATATCATCAAATCCGAGGATCCTCTACCTACCTCACCTCCGACCATAACCACCTCCAAAGCCGCAAACCGCTCGCGAAAAACCCCCCTCTCCACTAATTGCCGATCACCCGCAGCACTTCGTCCACTTCCGCGAGGGTGTTGTAGAAATGAGGGCTGAAACGAATGAAATGCTGCCCTTGCCGGTCCTGCCGGGAAGAACAGACGATGTTCGCCGCGGTCAACCGTTCGAACAAGCTTTCCATATCCGTTCCCGGGCGCGACACCGTGACGATGCCCGAGGCGTTCGGTCCACTGGTGGGACCAAGGAGAGAAAATCCCGATGCTTGCAGACCATTGGCGAGCTGGGAAGTGATCGTTGAGATCCGCTCCGCGACCCTGGCAATCCCTATTTCAAGCAACACATCGATCGCTGCCTTCATCCCGAAGATTCCCATCACGTTCATTGCTCCAGGCTCATATCGCTGTGCCGTAGGCTGAAACTCGATTTCTTCCTGGGCGACAAAGCCTGGCGCTTTGACATTCCAAGAGCCCAGAAGGGTTGGCCGACATAGTTCGAAACACTCCTTGCGGACGTAGACAATACCGATGGACAGGGGGCCAAGCATCCATTTGTGCGCGTCGGCGCTGAGGAAATCCACATATTCGACCGTCGTCGGAAATGCGCCCAGGCTTTGAATGGCGTCCACCGAGAAAAGAATTTCTTTCTCCCGGAGCAGTTTGCCAATCGCGGACAAGTCGATGCGATATCCCGAAACGAAGTTACAGGAGGCCAAAGCGACCAATTTTGTTTTCGGCGTCAACGCTTCAGCGACCAGATCCGGAGTCAGGGCCCCGGTTTCCGCCGGACGGAGTAGTCGCACGGTCACCCCGCGCGACCGGAGATTTAACCATGGATAGACATTGGCAGGGTAATCATCCAGGTAGCAGATGACTTCGTCTCCGGGTTTCCAATCGATCCCGTTGGCGAAGAGACTGAGGCCCAGAGAGGTTGGACCGATCAAAGCGATTTCGTCCGGGCTGCTGCCAATTAAACTGGCCGCGGAGGTTCGTGCTTCCTGGATCGACTTCAAAAGCCCGGCAAAATTCTCGAAATTGGCAGCACTCTCCTCGGTGAACCGAATAATGGCATCGGCAACGAACCGCGGCAGGGCGGTGACGGCGGCATGCGCCATGAAGATTTTATTCCGGCAAATCGGAAAAGCAGCTCGGCGTTTTTCTTCGTTATCGACCAGTTCCTGGAGAAGATCCATAGAACCTAATCAATAGCGGAGAAATGCAAAATTCACAGCCGGAACGCGGTCGAGGTTGGCCGCGCCGTCATTGAATGCGCGCCATCCGGGGAGCATCATTCGATCGATTTCGTCGATCCCAATCCATGGCGGATTCCTGAGCGATGTTTGGTCCGAATATTCTGACCAGAAAACGTGATCCACCCAGAAGCTCCGGGGAGTTTACCTTTTTTTTCGTTCACCCTCTTCGATCAGCTTCCAGAAGCCGGCGTGCTCTTGCAATTGTTCATCTTCTGCCATCGGCAGTTTGGAACGAAATAGGAAATCCCGAATGGTATTTTTGTGCAGGACTCGATGGACCAGGACTCCTTCCTTACTGCGTTCGAAGTAAATCCGGTAGTCATTGGTTCGGTACCGATAAAGACGTTTTCCTTCGCGCTCGATGACTCCGAAGGCCTTGGAATCGAGACTATCCAGGTCGTCGGGCAAAAATTGGAATTCAGCCAGCAACTCCAGTTGAAGTTCCTTGGGGATTCTGGCCATTTCAGCCGCACTAATTTCGTTGAAAACGATCTGATACATAGAGTCAGTTCTCGCTTCCTTTTAGAGTAGCACAGGAATTCCTAGTTCCCACATTGTGGTTGCAGCACTGGCAACCTATGTGATTTGTGCTTTTCTATTTTTTATCGGGTATTCCGCAGCGAATCTAAGGTTCCCCTATGAAGTTATCCCTGTTTTTACTCTGCTTATTCACCGGTTCGGCGTTTGGCCAATTGGCTTGGGAGACTACGGAACAAACTTTCAATTCAAAGCCGCAGGACAAAGAAGTCGTCGCCAAATACAAATTTACCAATAGCGGAACGAAGCCGATCAAAATCCAGAACGTCCGAACCTCGTGCGGCTGTACGACGGCGGCGTTGAGCAAGACTGATTATGCTCCGGGTGAATCAGGTGAGATTGTCACCAAATTCACTTTTTCCGGCCGGACCGGCAAGCAAGAAAAGGCCATCATGGTCGATACAAATTCCAATCCGGAACAGCCGACGATCCTGAAGTTGCATGTTTATATCCAGGAAGCGGTCAAAATTGAGCCGGAGATTGTGCTTTGGCGAGTGGGTGAACAGCCCAAGACCAAGGCCATCCATATTGCCATCGCGGAGGATACGCCGGCCAAAATTGTTTCGGTGACGTCGGATAACCCGGTTCTGAAAGTCAAATTGACCGAAGTGAAGCCCGGCAAAGAATATGATGCCGAAATCACCCCGGACAGCGTTGGGCAACCGGCCTCCGCCACGGTGATGATCGAAACCGATTACCCTCCTGATAACCCGGAGACGAAATACGCCTACGCTCGCATTAAATGAGACCGGTTCGCCAGGCGGGATTGATTCTCCTGGCCGCCCTCATTCCTGCCAGTCTGACCGCGGCGTTTCACCCGCAGCGTCCACCATGGTCTCAGGAGACGTTGGCACCGGGTGAGGAATCGCTTTCGACAGTCTTGACCTGGGGAGACAGCGCCCTTTGGGTTGACGCCCGATCGGCAGAGGAATACGAGTCTGATCACGTACCGGGTGCGATCTCGCTGAACCTGGAAAATTGGGATCAGCTTTTTCCAAAGTTTCTGGACCATTGGGTTCCGGAAAAAAAGGTGGTGGTCTATTGCAGTGCCGCCACCTGTGAATTGAGCCGCGAAGTCGCCGAACGCCTACGAAAGGGCGGCGATTTCATCGGTGTTTGTTCTGAAAGGAGGCTGGGAAGCGTGGAAGACCAGAAAATAAAGAAGCACCCTGGTGAACCGGCTTGGGCGCGTCTCGCGAAACGCTGCCGCTTTTTGGTTCGGATCGCGTTGGGCGCTCTGTTTGTCTTCGCAGGAGCGACCAAAGCGTTTGATCCCGGAGCCTTCGCCATCGAAATCCAGCGCTATAATCTGATTCCATGGATCGCAGCCGCACTCCTGGCGGTGTATCTTCCATGGTTGGAGATCCTGGCCGGATCGCTCCTGGTGACGAAAAGATTTGAGCGGGGAGCTCTCCTGCTGATCATCTTTTTGTTGTTGGTTTTTACTGTTGCCTTGGCGAGCGCCACGGTCCGTGGGCTTGGCATCGATTGCGGATGTTTTGGGAAGGCGTTCACGGCGACCGGGACGATTTTTCCTTTGGTTCGGAATCTGGTGTTGCTCGCCTTTTCGGGATTTCTTTGGTTCGGCTACCAATGACTACGTCTTTTCGTTGTTGGGCAGTTATAGACATGGAGGCGATCCGATCCAACCTCCGGACCATCCGCTCCATGGTCAATCCTGGGGTTCGCCTCGTCGTGGTGGTGAAGGCGGACGCCTACGGCCACGGCATCCAGGAGATCACCCGCCAACTCGACAAGGAAGTGGACTTGTTTGGGGTGGCTAATCTTTCCGAGGCGCAGAATATCCGTTTGGCCGGGGCCCGAGCTCCGGTCTTGATTCTCGGTCCGGCGTTGCCTGAAGAACGGGAAACCATTTGCCAAGAAGCATTTATCCCTTCTGTATCCACCGTCGAAGAAGCTGCCGCGTACGCCAAATGCGCCCGTTCCGGCAAACCGTTCCCCGTGCATTTGGTGATCGATACGGGGATGGGACGCATCGGGTCGTCCGAAGAGGAAGCGGAGCAGGTTTTCCGGGCGATTCGGGCGATACCCCAGCTTCAGGTGATAGCGCTCTCCTCGCATCTTCCGCTGGCGGACGAAGACGAGCATTACACCGCCCGACAATTGGAACGGTTTCGAGCGCTCACTGGGACATCTGCCTGCTGGTGACCGGCCGGCGGCAATCCTGAACAGCGCGGGAGTGGTGCGGTTCGGGAAGCAAATTGCTTCTGTGGACCTGGTCCGCGTAGGATTGAGCGTCTACGGGATTTCGCCGCTAAGCGACTTCCAGAATAAGTTCCAGCCCGCCATGACTCTAAAAACGAGAGTAATCCTTGTTCGGTCGCTGGCTGGCGGACGGAGTATCAGCTACGGCAGAACGTTCATCACCCCGGGACCAATGAGAGTAGCGACTCTGAGCGTTGGTTATGGAGACGGCTTCGACCGTCACCTCTCAGGTCAGAAAGCGGATGTCTTGATCAAGGGACATCGGTGCCGGATGCTGGGCAGGGTAACCATGGACCAGATCATGGTTGACGTAACTCATCTTGAGCACGTTGAACCGGGTGACGAGGTGGTCCTGATTGGCCGGCAAGATGACCAGGAAATTCTGGCCAGCGAACTGGCAACCAAAGCCGGAACGATCGCCTGGGAAATATTTACCGGGATAACCAAGCGCGTGCCGCGAATCTATCGTTAAGCGGGGCAGGGGAGGTGTGTTCCCTACTTTCCCCGCGGACCGAAGAGTGTTTTCTTGGCCTATGCCATCCGAGCTACCAGCCAACCGCCTGATCCACGAGAAATCTCCTTACCTTCTCCAGCATGCGCATAACCCGGTTGACTGGTTTCCGTGGGGGAACGAGGCGTTTCAGAAGGCGAAAACAGAAAAGAAACCGATTTTTCTCTCGATCGGGTATTCCACTTGTCACTGGTGCCATGTCATGGAACGCGAGTCGTTTGAAAATCAAGCGACCGCAGAAATCCTGAATCGACATTATATCAGCATCAAAGTGGACCGGGAAGAGCGACCGGATGTCGACCGGGTCTACATGACCTTCGTCCAGAGTACCACTGGTTCGGGCGGTTGGCCGATGAGCGTGTTTCTCACTCCGGAGCTCAAACCGTTCCTGGGCGGCACCTACTATCCGCCGGATGACCGGTATGGAAGACCCGGCTTTGGAAGTTTGTTAACTCGTATTGCGGAGATCTGGGAAAAAAATCCTGAAAAGATTGAAGATCAAGGCGCCCATTTTACCGAGGCCATCGAAGCTCATCTACGCGAAGCGCAAAGCGCAGGAAACAGCGCCGTTAACGTTGAACTGGCTCGAGAACGGCTATCGTCAACTAGCCTCCGGCTTCGACGCCGAAGAGGGAGGCTTCAGTTCCGCACCGAAATTTCCGCGGCCTTCCGTTTTCAACTTTCTGCTGCGTTACTGGCGCCGGACACAAACGAAGAATTCTTTCGATATGGTGGAGTTTACTCTGCGCAAGATGGCGCGGGGTGGAATGTACGACCAGCTGGGAGGCGGCTTCCATCGCTATTCAGTCGATGATCGTTGGCATGTGCCGCATTTTGAAAAAATGTTGTACGATCAGGCCCAGTTGGCAGTGGCCTGCAGCGAAATGGTACAAGCCACCGGTGACCCAGAGCTAACCGGGACGTTGCAGGAAACCCTGGACTATGTCCTCCGCGATCTAACCTCCCCGGAAGGGGGGTTTTACTCTGCGGAAGATGCCGACAGTTTTCCGCAAAAAGGAGCGGCTGAGAAACAGGAGGGGGCGTTTTACGTCTGGACGCGAGAAGAAATTGACCGCCTGCTGACTCCGGAGGAGTCGCTGGTCTTTCGTAGGATGTATGGAGTTGAACAAGCCGGAAATGTCGCTGCGGCCAGCGATCCGCACCGTGAACTGGCAGGAAAAAACGTTTTATTTCTGCAGAACGATTCGGAAACGGTAGGGAAGTTGATTAGCCGCAGTGCATCGGAAGTTTTGGCCCTGGCTGCCTCAGCGCGCCAAAAGCTGAAGGCGACCCGGGATCAACGTCCGCGGCCCCACCTCGACGACAAAATCGTGACCGCATGGAACGGGTTGATGATCTCCGGTTTCGCTAAAGGGTTTCTGGCTCTGGGCGATCGACGTTACCTGGCGGCAGCACAGGGCGCGGCGGATTTTCTCCAGAAGAAGTTGTATCCTGCGGGCCGATTATTGCGGAGCTATCGCCAATCGGCCGGGGTAACCAACGGGTTCGCAGAAGATTATGCGTTCCTGATCCAAGGTCTTCTGGATTTGTATGAAGCTGATTTTGACGTTCGCTGGCTTCGGTGGGTCAGCGAATTGCAGGTCCAAATGGACGCTCTCTTTGCCGATCCAAAGGGGGGCTATTTCAGCACCGAGGAAGGGGCACCCGATATCTTGTTCCGAATGAAGGAAGACCACGATGGTGCAGAACCCTCGGCCAATTCGGTGGCCGCGATGAATTTGGCCAGATTGGCTAGGATTTTCGATCACAAAGACTTCCAGCATGCCGCCTCCCGGATTCTGGGAGCCTTTCATGCTCCCCTGGAGCGGGCCCCGGCTGCCTTACCGCAGATGTTGAGCGCGTTGGACGCAACGGTCACCGAACCGGTACAAATCGTCTTGGCAGGCCAAAAAGATGCGCTCGAAACCGAAGAGCTTCTTCGCGTCATTCGGAAACGTTACCTGCCGAACAAGGTTGTTCTATTGGCCGATGGCAGCGAAGGATGGAACTGGTTGGCTCAAGATAATGAGGCTCTTCGACTCATGGTGCCCATCCAAGGGCGGACCGCAGCGTACGTTTGCGAAAATTTCATCTGCAAACTCCCCGTAACCGCAGCGGAGCCGTTAGCCCAGATCCTGGGTTAAGAGAGCGCGGAGGGGGAGGGAGAACGCGGAGGGGAATGGATTTACCACAAAGACGCAGAGAACACAGAGTTCGGATTTAGAAATATTTCGGATCCCCAAGTTCCGGTGAAGCAAGACGACGAGTCAAGGAACAGGCAATAAACATGGCGGTTTATCCAGAGCCCCGATGCACTGACTCTTGTGAGAGAATGCGCGGGCTAGCGGTCAACCAGCCATTGCAGCCGAGGGTGATGGCGCGAAGTTGGCGCCACGCTGCAGCCGCCCGGACGAGCAGGTCCGCGGCGGTCGGCACGGCCTACGCCAGGCGGTCTGTGGCGCCGCTCTTGGTGACCAGACTGGTTTGCTCGATCGGGGCTTGGCATGGGTGCGCGGAGCGATCTCGCCAACCATCGACGATGTACTCTCGTGCGGTATTGGCAAAGAACAGTCAGCACCCAGCGGCGGATGTGGGTATATGCGGATCGAGGAGTGGTTCAGGTCGAAGCGGATATGGAGCGTGTCTCGCCGACCGGTACTGCCATCTGCTTCAGCAGCGGCGCGCCGTGTTGTCGGGCAACGACAGCAGGCAGCCGGCTTCCCTGGTGGACACGCCGGGTGGATCGAAGAACATCATGATCGAGGTCATGGATCAGTTTTGAAGCTGGGGAAGTGGAGATCTAACTTCGTACATTCTTTGGCGCGCTGGATGCGGCCCTTGTCGTTCCTGCTGGCGATGGGACGGAAATTGTAGCGGTAGCGGCCGGCGAAGGCGATCAGCGTGGGATGGAAGCGGATCGCGTCACCATGCCGTTCGAGGACGGCACTCTTCAGGTCGTCGCGGAGCAGGACACGCGGAACGCCGCACCCGACCAATCTCAAGATGGCCGAACTGCCCCAGGCCTGTTGTGTCTGGTCGCCGAGCAGGCTGCGCAGCTGGAGCACAGGCCTGCGGGGAAGGCATCAGGGGCGGGTGACGGGTGGATGGTCGATAGGGTCTAAGTTTTACATCAACATCAAACGACATGATTGTTATATTTATCACATGTGCCGCACGCTCGCTCAATGCTTTCGTAGGCACGCCAAGCGCGCCCAGCGGATCAGGCAGCACCGGGCAATGGGTTTCGTGATCGTGGCCGCAACAGGCAGGGGCAGGCTGGCGCGAAGTCGTGAACGCATTTCATAGCCCTCGCTGAGCTAATCTGGCTAAGCAAGGTTATCGAGTGGCCTGTGTCGATGCGCTACCGGAACGCCGTGCTCATGACCTGGCATCCAGCAGCTAACAGGACACAGATCTCGGTTAGCGCCTAAATCGACGAGGACGCCATCGTCGCACAGGTTCATGAAGCTGGCTGCAAACCATGACGTGGTAATTGTCAATATGGAAGGCCGCATGAGTCAGATAGGTCTTCCCTTCCTTTCGGCGCTGCCAGTATCGTCCCAACAACCCGTCATGCCGGACAGAAATAGCGTTCTGGAAGCACGCCGGACGGCCAGGAAGGTCGAAAGCGTTGCCCAGATCGCGCGTAGGGACATTCCATATCGCGTTGTTCTAAGCCGGTGGACGCCCGAGGGGCTGCTTGAACGGGCGACCCTGGGGGGATTCCGGAGGCATCCAAGCTTCCGTATTACTCCTGTGAGCTCATCCTGAACCGCACAGCTTTCGGCGAAATCATCCTTCACCGGACAGATGCCGCATACAGGCTACATCGGCCTCGTGCTCGAGGAGAGCATCATCAATGAGTTGGCGGCCACGGCAACCGGTATTTGGCACTGAAGCCCGAGAGGACCGCAGGATCACCGTGTTCCAGCCCGTTCCAGACACCCCCCGAGGAGCTGACCGCGCACTCCCGAGATGGGCATGTGGGACGCTCCCAGAGCTACGCCGCAGCGGCAGGAGGAGGAGCCTCCAGCGTCACTTATTCAGATTGTCACCGAGGAAGAGGCACCGACCCTTACGCGCCATTCCACCGGATGATGTGCCGAAGTGTTTCACCAGCTTCCGATTGCCGATTGATCTCGACGATGAAGAATCCAGGGCTATGATGTTTGAGACACGGCGATCGTAGCAGGATTTTGCTGCACCAAGTTTGTCACTGCGGGGGTTCAGCAGTGGCGTAGGCATAGAAGAAAGCGCTGGAAGAGATTTGATCACCGACGCTTGGGATTGGCTACAGAGCAAAATCACGGGAGTTGCCGACGTTGTCGACCAGATGACCGAAGATCCGCGAGCGGCGGAATGACAAGATGGCGACGCCGATTACGCCGTCGCCGATCACCCTGGCCGGCAGC
This sequence comes from uncultured Verrucomicrobiae bacterium, assembly GCA_963808535.1. Lineage (GTDB taxonomy): Bacteria > Verrucomicrobiota > Verrucomicrobiia > Chthoniobacterales > JAFAMB01 > JAFAMB01. Next base: position 183,521 of record CAWEGF010000020.1, read on the forward strand.
GCCTTCGTCCGTGGCCGCTGACTGTCAATCAATGGCGGCTTCGATTTCAACCTCGCCGCCGGCGCGTTCAGTCAGGCCGACCAGCAGGTCATGACGCTGGGTGGCAGCGCCGGGCGGCGCGGGCGCGAACAACGTCTCCGGCGGCGCCAACCGCAATGCCCGGCGCTGAGCTTCGGCTCTCGGCCAGCCAGCAGGTGTTCACCGTCGGGTAGTGAGACCCGCCAGCCAATCCCTCCGGCCCCGCCTTACGTGCGTGGCCAGTTGGTCTGTTCGTATTTTGCGTTTCCTTCAGGGGAGGTCGCCATGGACGCGCACTACTGGGCCTGGCGCTTGCCATGCTTGTTCTCACGGCGGCGCTGCCTGCGACGGCGCAGGAGAGCGGCGAGCTGCGGGCGCGCACTCTCGTCTGCGATGCTGGACCGACGCGACGCGGGGCCAGATCGAAGCCAACCGCAGCTGCCCGCTGTCCAGCACCAGCGTGACGTTCGGGGTCAACCGGGCGCTGGGGGCTTGGTTCCCTGCGAGCCAGCAGCTGGGGACGGCGGCGGGTTCGCTTGGGTCCTGGGGCCGCCGCTCGCCGGTCAGCACGCAGGTGGCGGGGGGTGTCAATCTGGCGCTTGGGCGCGGCGCGCAGGCCGTCAGATCCTCGGTTGCGGCGCAGGGGGTGCGGGGTGGCTGGCCGGCACGAGCTTCACCCGTGGGGCGAACCTGAGCATGGGTGCCGGGTCGGTGGACACCGGCGATCAACCCAGATCGAGGAGCCGTATTCCTCCGATCACGCCTGACCGAGGCTCGGCCTCGTCAGGTAACGCAGGGTAATCTTTATCGACCTCGCGGTTCCGATCGTCGTTCCCAGCGCCCTCCTTTGACAGGCACAGGCTTTGTCTGTTGCTTGGCCTTCAAGTGATGATCCCAGGCAGTGATACCCGATAGCGG
>CAWEGF010000021.1:0-22327 GCA_963808535.1 uncultured Verrucomicrobiae bacterium
TGGGTTATTGGGGAGGAGCGGGGGGTTCCTTTTTATTGTCTTCTTTCCGCTTCGGTGCTTCTTGGTGAACGGCTGGCTTTGGAGCTTCTTGGAGGTGTTTCGTCTCCTGATTTTGCTGCGGTTGTTGACCCTCGTTTCTCCGGATCTCGTTAGCCCTAGGCCTTTCCGCTGGGCCTGCGTCATTCCCGGGCCGCCTTTCTTCTGTCACCGCAGGTCTCGGTGGTGGTTCTACGCGTTTCTCTGTTTCCGGCTGAACCGGCCTCGGTCTCTCGGTTTCTGATCTCTGCTGCTCTCCAGCCGGTTTGTTTTGGGGCTTTTCAACGAATGGCTTCAAATCTCCGTTGGACGGAGGTTGATTATTTTGTGCTGGCTGAACCCTGGGTGCCGGCTGACCGTTTTGCGCTGGTTGAACTCTGGGCTCTGGCCGACCGTTTTGAGCTGGTTGAACTTTGGGTCTGGCTGACCGTTCTGAGCTGGTTGAACTTTGGGCACCGGCTGACCGTTTTGCGCTGGTTGAACTTTGGGCTCTGGCTGACCGTTCTGAGCTGGTTGAACTTTGGGCACCGGCTGACCGTTTTGAGCTGGTTGAGCTTTGGGCTCTGGCTGACCGTTTTGAGCCGGTTGAACTTTGGGTGCTGGCTGACCGTTCTGAGCTGGTTGAACCTTGGGCGCCGGCTGACCGTTTTGCGCTGGTTGAGCTTTGGGCTCTGGCTGACCGTTTTGAGCCGGTTGAACTTTGGGTGCTGGCTGACCGTTCGGTAATGGTTGGCCTTTGCCCCTCGTTGGCGGGGCGCTGTGGACCCTTGCCCACTTCCTGGAATTGTGGTTTAGCGGGCGCAACAGGTTTAGGAGGGAGTTCTTTGGGTACCGGAGTTTGTTGAGCGAATTGCTGCCGGAGTTGGTTGGCCTGAGTCTCCGGAACGTTTTTCCAACCTCGGTTGATCTGCGCTTTCCCCAATTCCCTGGTAACTTGGGGTTGCGCGGTGGCGACTGGTCTCAGTCTTGCGGGAGGGGCCAAGACGTTAAGCTGATTTCCTTGGACCGACGAATTAAATGCTGCGTTGGCCTGGGTCTGGGCGGCGTAGTTAATTCGATAATTCGGAACTTGTTGGCCCACGCGCTGCTGGACCAGCTGAGAAACTCTCTGAAATTGCGGACCGTTATTTACGATGACGTTATTTGCGTAGGTAATATTGGTAATGTTCGTCGTCCGATTGATGATCGTCAGGTTCTGCTGTGGCGGAACACAAAATTCGCGGTAGGAGGGGCGGCAAAAATCGCCGATCCGGATGAAGGCATAGGCGGCCGGGCCGATTCCATAATAACTGTCGGCCCACGGGTGAACTCCCACGTGAGCACTAAAAGTGGATTCGGCCGGAAGGGGAGCCCAACCCACGTAGTCGTCGTCGTCCGTGTGGCGCCACGAGACCCAAGCAGGGGCCCATCGTTGACCTGGCACCCAGACCCAGCCCACGCCATCCACGTCATTCCAACGTCCGTAGTGATAGGTAGCCCACCCAAAATTTTCGTTGGAATCCCAAAACCACCCGCGATCCGTCCAAACCCAGTGACCGTCAGAATAGGGTCGCCATGAGGCTGTCGAGACGGCCACGTTTGGTTGCCAGACGTAGCCATAGTCATCGGTGTTAAACCAGCGTCCATCCTGCGACAGCCGATCATAGAAAACATCGTAATTTCCGTCCGCATCCGAATCCGAGTCGCTCTCTGACTCGGTTTGGACCTCGGAATCGCTGTCCTGTTGGAAGTACCTTACGGACAAGCTCGGTTGGTGAACTGACGGCGCGGCACTCATTGAAGCGGAGGAAGGCCTCAGCGCGACGACGGCAGCTACACACACTAGCGGGAATACATAATTTTTCATAGCGACGGCTAATTGCTTGGACATTGCGCAAGTGCATCTTATTCAACCACCTTGCGGTAATGTTCGGCGCGCTGCTGGTTCCTGGTCGGGTCGCAATATTTTCGATTATTAGAGTTGCGTTAGAGGTGGCGCTGCGAATTGATTCCAGCATGAGTTCTTCTGTCAGAGTTCGCTTTGCGCCTTCACCCACCGGCTTCTTGCACGTTGGGGGCGCCAGGACCGCTCTATTCAACTGGCTATTCGCGCGCCACAACCAGGGAACGTTTTTGTTGAGGATTGAGGATACCGATAAAAGCCGGGAGCGGCAGGAAGCGGTTCAAGTGATCTATGACGGGCTGCGGTGGCTTGGCCTCGAGTGGGATGAAGGGGCGGGAGTTGGTGGCGACTACGGCCCTTATTTTCAAAGCGAGCGAAATCCTGTCTACGAGAAATATCTGAATGTACTGCAGGCCAAGGGTTTTCTTTACGAGGATGAGGGAGCCATTCGATTCCGGTCTCCGCGGAAGCACGTGATCGTCAATGACCTGGTTTGTGGGCGGATCGACTTTGATCGCAGCATGGACCCCGACATGACCATCCGACGTCCCGACGGTTCATGGATCTTTCATTTCGTCAATGTGGTCGACGACCTGGAAATGAGAATTTCTCACGTCATCCGAGGTGAAGACCATCTCACGAACACGGCTAAGCACATTGAGCTTTATGAAGCGTTAGATGCCACCCCGCCGACTTTTGCGCACATTCCGCTGATCCTGAATCGAGATGGGTCGAAGATGAGCAAACGTGACGCGGGGGCCAGCATTTCGAGCTACTTCGAGCAAGGGTATGCTCCGGAGGCAGTTCGAAATTATCTCTGTCTACTTGGCTGGTCGCCCAAAGATAATCGGGAAAAGATTGAGATCGAAGAAGTCGTCCAGTTGTTTGACTTGACGAAGGTCAACCGCCGAAACGCCGCGTTCGACCTGGACAAATGTTATTGGCTCAACGGTCAATACGTCTTCCAAATGTCCCTGACCCGCTTCCGCGAACTAAGCGAACCTTTTATCCGAAAGGCTGGCATCGCCGTATCGGACGAAGCATATCTTTTGAAGGTCTTGGAGATCGTGAAAGAAAAGATCAAACTCTTCAAAGATGTTCCGGATTGGATCGGATATTTTTTCACGGAAGAATACCCTCTTGACCCTGAGGCGGTGGCGAAGACCCTGAACAAACCGGGAGCAATCGACCGCTTGGAGCGACTTCGCGACAAATACGCCGGAGAAGAGGATTGGTCGGCAACCGGCCTCGAGACGGCGCTCAAACAACTGGCGGCGGAAATTGGATGCAAAACCGGTGAGCTGGTCCATCCGGCTCGAGTCGCGGTGAGTGGCCGAACGATCGGTCCGAGCCTTTACCATATGTTGGAGATCATGGGCAAACCGCGGGTGCTGCAAACGAATGGACAAGGTTTTACAGAGATTTGCTTGAGGGATGAGTTCATTGACACTCCAAGCGTTACGTGAGCGTCCAGATCCAGATCTTCGTCTGCTCGTCATTGGAGATCCTGTCGACCATTCGCTCTCTCCGCCGATGCACAACGCGGCTTTGGAGTGCTTGCATCTTCCCTACCGTTATGGCCGCTTGCGGGTCAGTCCGGAGAATCTGCCGGAAGCGTTTCGGGTCCTGCGAGAACAGGATTTTATCGGTTGGAACCTGACTTTGCCGCACAAACTGGTGGCTCTCGAACTGCTGGACGGTCTCGACCCGTTGGCCGAGAAGCTTCGCGCTGTCAACACCGTGGTGAACCAATCGGGTCGCCTCTTCGGTTTCAACACCGATGGCCGGGGCCTGGTGGCGGCGATTGGCGAAGCATTTGGATGTGCCGTTCCTTCTGTTCGGGTCGCCTTGCTGGGTTCGGGCGGGGGAGCCGGCCAGGCGGCGGCTCGTTACTTAGCGGGACTCAATGTACCGAAACTTATTCTGTTGAATCGAACCGTCGCTAAAGCCGAGCGCCTCGCTTGCGAGCTGGCCGAAAACTCCGAGTCCGTGGTCCGGGCGGAATCATGGGAGAATCTTCCGAACGTCTGCCACGAAGTCGATCTTATCGTGAACGCATCAACCGTCGGACCAACGCCCTTGGCCTTGGATTCCCTTGAACCACGACATTTGGTTTTTGATATGGTGTATGGGCACCAGGAAACCCCATTGGTAAATTTCGCCCGGAAAAAAGGGGCCCAAGCCGCCGATGGTTTACTGATGTTGCTTCATCAGGGTGTCTTCGCCTTCGAAATCTGGTTTGGAAAGCCTGCGCCGGCAAAACTAATGCGTAAAGCATTGTTCGCCGCAGCGGGCCGGGAGGAGGGAGAGCGCAGAGAGGAGTGAAGAGCACGGAGAGGGATTTTTTTACCACGAGATGCAGAGGGCACGGAGTTTAAGAAATTTTTTAAACTTTTGAGGATTGAGCTCAATTTTGGATTGGAACGCACCCCGCCAAACGCCAAACGCCAAACGGTGAACGGTGAACGGTGCCGCCGAACGTAAATAAGTTGTGGTTCGCGGGAAGGGCTGTAACGTTTTTCCGGTCGATCGCCCATGGATCTAGTAGAACCACTCACAGAGATCGCAAAAGCTAATGGATGCGCTGACTTGGAGGCCTGTCGGAAACTTCTTCGAGCCGCGGCGGAAGAACAGCGTTCGTTGATCCAGTCTGTTCTCGAATCGAGACTGGTCGATGAGTCGGGGTTTTTGAAAGGCGTTAGCCGTTGGCTCGAAATCCCCTGGTGGAACGAACCGATCACCGGAGTGCCGACTGCGCTCAGAGAGAAGGTCCCGGCGAAAACCGCGCTTCGCTACCGGGTGGTCCCGTTGCGAGAAGATGAGCGCGAAATCTGGATCGGTTTTTATGATCCCTTTGATCTGCTGGCGCGCCAAGCTTTAGCGTCGTCCCTCAACCAACGCATCATGTATTCGATGTCAACCCGGACCATGATCGTGCAAGCGTTGCGCCAGGGGTATGGAGTCGGGGCCGAAACTTTTGAGGCGATTCTCGAGGGTCGGGGTGAGGATGAGGCCGGCCTCGACATGAAACAGGAAACCAATGTTCTCGACCTTGATGACTCAGAAGCTTCCGTGGTGAAGTTCGTGAATCAAATCATTCGAGAAGCGCTGGAGCAAAGGGCGACAGATATTCACATTGAGCCGCTGCAGGACGATTTGCAGATTCGCTATCGCATTGACGGGGTTCTCCACGAAGTACCGGTGCCCCCCAACATCAAAGTATTGCAGTCCTCTGTCATATCGCGGTTGAAGATCATGGCGCACCTCGATATCGCGGAACGACGTCTTCCTCAAGATGGCCGAATCAACTTGGAGCTCGATGCCCAGCCGATCGACGTCCGGGTGGCCACCATCCCTTCGGTGGCCGGCGAAAGCATCAGTTTGCGACTTTTAGGCCGGGAACGGTTTACTTTTGATCGGCTCGGATTGGACAAAGCGTCGCAAGGTCGGATCCGGCACTTGCTGGCGATGCCGAACGGAATTGTCCTCCTGACTGGACCGACTGGCTGCGGGAAGTCGACCACGCTTTACACCTTTTTATCGAGCCTGAACACCAAAGAGCGTCGAATCGTGACCGTGGAAGACCCGGTCGAATATAAGCTGCCTGGAGTCATCCAGATCGCCGTTAAACCGGAGATTGACCTTACTTTCGCCAATGGTCTGCGAAGTATTCTGCGAGGTGATCCCAACGTGATTATGGTGGGAGAGATGCGCGATCGCGAAACCGCTGAGATCGCCATCCGCGGCGCCCTGACTGGACATCTGGTCTTCAGCACCTTGCACACGAACGATGCGATCGGCGGAATTACGCGACTGGTGGACATGGGTATTGAACCCTTCCTGGTGGCCAACGCGGTTCGCGCCTTCATTGCCCAACGGCTGGTCCGGATGCTCTGTTCGAACTGTAAGCGGCATGTTGAACACGACGAAAACTATTTGAAACGGATTGGATTTCCGCTGGAGCATTCGTCGAAAACCATGGCCGCCGCGGGGTGCGAACATTGCCGGCATACCGGCTATGAGGGGCGGGCGGCAATTTTTGAATTTTGCCTAGTCTCTCAGCGATTGCAGGATCTGATTACCCAGGGCCGTCCCCCGGCTGCCATGCGCGCCGCGGCCGTGGAGGATGGGATGATTCCTTTGCGGCTTTACGGTTGGAACAAGGTCATCGATGGAGTGACTACCGTTGAAGAGGTCGTGCGGGTAACGGAATCTGACCTTGAGATGTCGGATGAGTAAGTAATATGGCCCTGTTTTCTTACAGTGCTGTGGGTCAGGACGGAGGTCGTGTTTCAGGTCAAGTAGAGGCGCAGAGCCGGGCGGAAGCTTTCCGCAAATTGGATCGTGACCGTCTGCAACCTATCTCTCTGGTGCAGAAGGATGGCGTTGAGACGAAGACGGACGGTGCCCAGCCTCGCACCGGTGATGAGCCGGTGGTGTTGCGAAACATCCGGTTGTCGGGAGGCCAAATCATCCTCTTCACCGAGGAAATGAGTGACCTTCTCGATGCCGGCATGCAGTTGGAGCCGGCGCTCAAGATCATGGAAGGCAGGAACGAACTTTCCAGCATCAAATCGGTCGCTTCCGCGCTTCGCCAGCAAGTGCGGGAAGGAAGCAGTCTTTCCAGTTCGCTGCGGTTGGTTTCACCTTCCTTTGGGGACCTTTTTTGCAACTTAGTGGCTGCCGGCGAATTAAGCGGATCATTACCCCATCTTCTTCGTCGCCAGGCGACCTTCTTGGTCACCATGGACGATTTACGAAAAAAGGTCGTCAGCGCGTTGATCTACCCGGCAATGATCTTCGTGCTGGGAATCGGCCTTATTTTTCTGTTTATGAGTTACTTGGTCCCGCAACTGACCACTCTTTTTCAGAAGACTGGCCGGGATCTGCCATTGCTGACCAGAGTTCTGGTGCAGACGAGCGATGTGTTCTCTCATTATTGGTGGGCCATCGTGGGCGGCATTGTCCTCGTCGTCGTCGGGTTTCTTCAGCTGATCCGCACGCCTTCGGGTCGACGCTGGTGGCATCGCACTCAACTGCGGCTTCCGCTGGTCGGCTCGGTTTTGCGGGGTCGATTTTATGCCCAGTTCTCGGAGACCATGGCGAACCTGATTGCCAATGGCATCCCTCTCTTGAACAGTCTCCGATTAATGACTACCGCGATCGGAAATCTGCACATTCGGGGACTGATGGAGAAAGTCGTGGAGATGGTCCGCGAGGGCGGTTCGCTTTCCCGGGCTCTCCAGCGAACCGGCGAGTTTCCCTCGTTGTTTATCGATATGATTGCGGTCGGCGAACAGACTGGGGACCTTGCCAAGGCTCTTGAAAGGGTAGGACGCCGTTATGACAAAGAACTGAACCTCAAGATCCAGCGTTTGACGGCCATGGTTCAACCGGTGGTTATCCTGGTGATGGCCGCGATGGTTGGGGTGATTGCCTATTCAATTATAAACGGGATCTTCGACGCTGTTTCGGGACTTCGCCCGCAATAGCCGAGCGGGATTCTATGAACCATCTTCGTCTGCTCAGCCTGGATTTCGACGGAACTTTAGTCCGGAATTGGGCGTCTCCCCATTATCCGGAAGAACTGATCAACATTTTGCACGAGCTGCGGGAAAGCGGCGTTTCATTAGCTTTTAATACCGGCAGGACCATTCGCCTCGTGGACGAAGCCCTGGAAGTGACCGGATTTCCGGTCAGACCGGACTTTGCCCTAACCAGCGAGCGGGAAGTTTTTCGTTGGAATGGTACGAGTTGGGAAGATTTCGGGGGGTGGAATGTACGCTGCCGGGAAGAGCACGATACGCTCTTTGCAAATTGTCAGGATTTGTTGCAGCAAATCGAGCAATACCTGGAATCAACGACAGCTGCTCAGCTCCACTTTGATGAAAACCGCTTTTCGGGCGTCGTTTCGACGACCATGGAGGAGATGGATGAAATATGCCGATTCGTGGAAACTAAACGTTTCGATTTTCCGGATTTCGCCTACCAACGGAATTCGATTTACCTCCGGTTTTGCCATTCGGCCTACCACAAGGGTGCCGCGCTAGCCGAGTTGCAGAGGCTGACCGGCATTTCCAGCGAAGAGACGTTCGCCGCCGGCGACAATCTCAATGATTTGCCGATGCTAAACCTCGCTTTCGCCCGATTTCTGGCCTGCCCCTCGAATTCCCTTGAAGATGTTAAAGAGGCTGTAAAAAAACAGGGAGGCTATGTCGCCTCACAGGACAGCGGCCTTGGGGTGTACGAAGCATTGAGGCACTTTTTCCCTCAATTTGGAGCGCGGTAGGACGAATTTCGTGGCCGCTGGCAGCGTCGCGCCTCCGACTGGGGCGAAGACTGCTTGGTCTTTCGCTCCGCAAAGAATTCTTCCTGCTTGCGCCTGAATTTTCGGAAACTCTAAGATCGCTGTTTTGATTGGCCGTGATGAGCGAGAAAATTCTAATCATCGAGGACGAGTTAGATGTGGCCGAACTGCTCGCGCATCATCTGCGAGCCGAGGGATTCTCGGTCGAGATTTTCAACAACGGCCGCGCCGCCTTCACCGCGGTGAAAAATCAGCCGCCGGCGCTCATTGTGCTTGATTTGATGCTCCCGGAAATCTCAGGTTTAGACCTTTGCCGAATGATCAAGTCCAATCCCGGAACCAATAATGTGCCGATCGTGATGCTTTCCGCTCGAATTGAGGAAATCGATCGGGTCTTGGGTTTTGAGCTTGGCGCTGACGACTATGTCGTCAAACCTTTTAGCCCTCGGGAGCTGGTGTTGCGGATTCGAGCGATTCTCCGGCGATTATCTCAGGACAAAGAACAGGAGTTGCTCCGGGTGGGAGACCTCGTTCTGGATCGTTCTCGTCATGAAGTGAAAGCGGCTGATCGGGTGATCGACTGCACCGCGACCGAATTCAAACTCTTAGCTATTCTTATGGAGCGACAGGGGCGAGTTCAGGAACGGGATCGCCTTCTGACCGATGTGTGGGGATATGATTCGGTAATCGATACCCGGACCGTGGATACCCACATGCGCCGGTTACGCGATAAATTAGGGCCTCAGGGATCTTATATCGAAACTATCCGTGGATTTGGCTATCGCCTGGCTCCCCAGGAGGAGACCTAAGCGCCGCAAAAAAAAATTTGATTTGTTTCCCAATTGTCACCCTTACGCAACATGATCGTAACAATTAATTGGTCAGGTCACGTCCGTCGGAATTCGGCTTGACCCATTGTAAGTCCCGACTCCACCATCGAAGAAATCCTTAACTTTATAAAACCAGGGAGTAAGAAAAAATGATAAAACGTGCACTGCCGTTGTTGGCGCTCGCTGCTGTGATGGCGTCAACAAACATGACTGCGCACGCGCAGTCGAAAGCCGATCAAGCACTGCTTGATGCTCTTGTGCGAAAAGGTGTCCTGACAGATAAGGAGGCCACCGATATTAGCGCTGAGGCTGCCAAAGAGGTCGCGACCGAATCTGCCGGGAAGATCCAGGTCGGCGATTGGGTGAAGGAACTGAAACTGAGCGGTGATCTGCGAATTCGCAATCAATTCGACCAGCGGACCCCGATGATCTTGACCAATCCCAGGTTGGGAGCTCAGGATTCAAACATTCCACGAGACCGTTGGCGTTTCCGGTTGCGTTTAAATGCAGACTTCAAATTGCAAGGCAACTTTTTTGGTGGGGTTCAGCTCGCAACAAGTGACAATCGCGCTTCGGACACCAAGAATGCGACCTACACCGGCGGCTACGACAATTACAACATCTATATATCCCGTGCTTTCATGGGATGGACCCCAACGCCTGGCTTAACCTTTATTGCCGGCAAACAGCCAAATCCTTTTTACACCACCGATCTTATTTACGACCCAGAGGTTGATCCCACCGGACTGGTGGAACGCGTCGATTTCGATAAATTCTGGAACATGTCCTTTGGAGAGCCTGTCGCCGATGGCAAGGAAGGCAAGGCACCGGTTTCTCCTCCGGCACCGAAACCAGGCATCTCGCTGGAACTCAGCTTGATCGCCGGGCAGTTCATCTTCGAAAACAACAACGCAGACTCGGGCAACACGCAGCTGAAGTGGGATGCCTACCAGTTCCAGCAACAGCTTTTGGCCAAGCTTCATATTGGCGACAAACTCACGATTACCTTGGCCCCTGGCCTCATTATTGATAATGACGCGGCCACCGGAGCGACCGCGGTCGCGGCCAACGGGACCCTGGTCCCGCCAAGCAACACCTCATTTATGGGCGGCCAGCCGCTAAATAACAGCGCACCGTTCCCGATAACCCAACGGGATCTCTTAATCCTGCTGGCCCCGGGCGACATCACGTACAAGCTGTTTAAAAAGCCTCTCTCCCTCTACTGGGATATTGCTTACAACACCATGGGTAATGACCGGTTCAATAAGGATTACGGTCCCCTGTTTTCGCATTACTTTTACGTGGGCAATTCGGCGACCCCGAGTTTCAGCGATCAATGGAGTCCGAGTCTCTCGGATAATCTGGCTTGGTTGGTTGGTTTGAGATACGGAGAGAATAAAAAGGCGGGGGACTTTTCCATCTCCGCAGACTATCGGCAGGTGGGAATCAGTTCGATCGATCCAAACCTCAACAGCTCTAACTTCGCGTTGAGCAACCTGAATACCGAAGGTTGGGAGTTTAACGTGGCCTATAACTTCACCGATTTCCTGACCGGTGTGCTCACGTTGTACTACTCAGAAGCGCTGACTAAAAATCTGTACGGTGGATTTGCCACCGGCAATGTTCCGGGCGCCGCCCAACAATGGCCAATTGCCCGGGATCGCCGCGACATGGTGTTCCAGGCGAATCTGCTCATGAAGTTTTAACAGACGTTAAAATGTGTAGAGTTGAAAGCCCGGCGTCACCACGCCGGGCTTTTTCGTGCAGCGGAGCGGTCAACGAGAGGGTCCAATCACGGAGTAGACGGCCTGAAGGGGCATGAGAGCATAGCCCAGGCTTCAAGCCCATAAGCGCTAACTAAATGCGAGGTTTCGATGGGCGAGAATGGCTTTTGTCCCGGAGGGACAGGCTGATCGTAGCCAGGCACGAAGTGCCTGAGAAAGCGTCCCTCCAAAGAACCGTCCCGTGGGGTACGGTATGATCGGGCGCAGCTGATCCCGCAGGGATTTCTCGTCGAAATGTGAGCCGTGTTTCTTTAGGGAAGGCGAGAAACTCTTCTTGAAAAGGTTTGTGTCCGATGATGTTCGAGCTGCTGCTTAAAGTAATGGAGCGTGCCTGCGAGATACTGACGCTGAATACGCCATGGCCCGTTGCCAATTTATTCTGCTTAGCGATACCGCTCGAAATTTCCTCCCTCTAATCTTCGAATCGGTGGGCGCACCTGCACGAATCATACCGTACCCTACGGGACGGCTCTTTGGGCGACGCTGTTCCCAGGCACTTCGTGCCAGGCTACGATCATGCCGTCCCGCTGGGACGAAAATAGATTCCGCACCGAGGCTTTAATTAAGTTAGCGCTTATGGGATTTAGCCTGGGTTACCCCGAAATACGTGTCAGCTCTGTACCGGCCAGAGAAAAAGGAATCCACGGATTTTCGTTGATTACCCGACTTGGTAGCTAAACAAACACACAGAAATTACCCGGTTCTGGTGCAGGGCGTTTGACTCAAGCTCCGACCCTCTCTAGCTTTAAGCTCTCATGGCGCCGGGGCTGGATTCAGCTTCTTTCGAGGAGAGGCGCGAGGTACAAACCATGGGTTGATCTGAGGATGACAAAGTGTGATTCTATCCGGTCGGTCACGACTGACCTACCGATACTCGGTTCGGGAAATTGAACACCAGCATTTTTTTCATCGCCCCAGAACCTCGATATGGAACCCGCGAGAACCACTGAAACGAGATCTGAGATCGGAGAAAAACCGGTCGGCAGTTCTGCCGCCGTTTTATCTCCGGAGCTGACCGACACTTCCACTCGGATCATGATCGACGTTGAAGGGATCGATTTTCACTACGGCAAGACCAAGGCGCTTAACGGGATCACTTTACAGATCCCGGAAAAGAAGGTCACCGCTTTTATCGGTCCCTCCGGATGTGGCAAGTCAACGCTCCTACGCTGCTTTAACCGGATGAACGATTTAATCGATCATGCCCGAGTGACAGCCGGAACGATTCGAATGGACGGAGTCAATATCAACACGCCCGAAGTTGACGTGATCGAATTGCGCAGGCGGGTGGGAATGGTATTCCAGAAATCCAATCCCTTTCCCAAGTCTATCTACGAAAATATTGCCTACGGCCTGCGCATTGGTGGAATCCGTGAGAAGGCAGTGATCGATGGTACGGTCGAATCGAGCCTCAAGGGCGCGGCTCTATGGGACGAGGTCAGGAACCGGTTGCATGAGAGCGCTCTTGGTCTTTCCGGTGGTCAACAGCAACGCCTCTGCATTGCGCGAGCTTTGGCTGTCAGACCGGAAATTATCCTGATGGATGAACCTTGTTCGGCGCTTGATCCGATTGCCACCGCAAAAGTGGAAGAGCTGATTGACGAGCTTAAAGAGCAGTTCACGATCGTCATTGTGACCCACAACATGCAGCAGGCTACGCGTTGTTCTGATCTGACAGCGTTCTTTTACCTCGGCAGCCTGATCGAGTTCGGTAAGACGGGGAAGATATTCACCAATCCTTCTCAGAAGCAGACCGAAGATTACATTTCCGGCCGATTTGGATAAGTCGGCCAGTCCTTCGATGGGCGAACTGCTTTTGTCCGCGGCCTGAAAGGCCATGAAATCATAGCCCAGGCTTCAGCCTATGAGCGCTAACTTAATCAAAGCCTCGGCGCGGAATTTATATCGTCCCGGAGGGACAGGATGATCGTAGCCTGGCACGAAGTGCCTGGGACTGCGCCACCCCAAAAGAGCCCTCCCGTAGGGTTACGGTATGATTCGTGCAGGTGTGCGCACCGATTCGAAGATTGGAGGGAGGAAATTTAGAATGCGGTATCGGTAAGCAGAATAGCAATGATCCCTAAATGCATTGGCGGCGTCTTAGACCATGTCCGTCACCTTGTTACCTTGCTACCTGTGGGATCAGCTGGGCCCGATCATACCGTACCCTACGGGACGGTTCCTTGGGGGGACGCTTTCCCAGGCACTTCGTGCCTGGCTACGATCAGCCTGTCCCTCCGGGACAAAAGGACAAAAGCCATTCGTCCATCGGAGGGCATCCCATTAAGTTAGCGCTTATGGGCTTCAGCCTGAGTTTAGATTCTTTAACGAAACCGCCCTGAAGCTGAAGGGGCGGCAGAAATCGTGTGACGCGACTACGCAACCTTCAACGACACGTGTCTACATTTTCCGTTGCCCTACAGCTACAGGGCTGACACGTTTTTTGGGTAATATGCTACCCGCACTTCGTGCCTGCCTACTGTCATGCTGTCCCCTCTGGGATAAAATACATGCTCCGCGCCAACGCCTTTAAAAGGCGAAACCAAAGCTCAAGGACAAGACGCTGAAGCTTTGATTTTTGCGTGGGGCTGGGTTGACGCCATAATCGACTCGAACCGGACCGATCGGCAGATTGTACCGCACCCCGCCACCAATTCCGGTTGCAAAATTATCAAATGGTGTGGCGCCGGTCCCGCCGGCGTCGAGAAAGGCTGCTCCCACCAAATCTCCATAGATCGGAACATCATATTCAATATTGAAGATCGACCGGGCAAGTCCGCCGATGGGATGGTTTTCAGTATCCTTGGGGCTCAGATCAGTCTCGTAAAAGCTTCGCACGGTGGTCGAACCGCCGTTGAAAAATCGCTCATCGATCGGCACCCCCTCGGTTCCCTGGATCGCATTGATGTAACCGAGCCGGGCCCCAATCGCTAAAAGCGTTTTGCCGAAACTGAAATACGTCGAATACCGGCCGGTCAGCCGGGTGAAACTGGCACTGCCATCGAGACTTTCCGAAATGGAGGCGGAAGCATCAAATACCCAGCCCTTATGAGGGTTGGTCGGGCTGTCACGGTAGTCAAAGGTTTGTGACAACCCTAAGGTAAGCAGTTGATAACTGGTCGGACCAGCCAACGAAGCCGGGACGATCACTATGGAGCTGACATTCGATTGTTTCGCTTCCAGAAAAGCAGCCGTTTGGACCCCTTTGCTAAACGTCCTGGTAAATCTGAGCCGTGCGTAGTAGTTCTGAATCGAATAGCCGATCAGGTCTTTTATTGAGACCCCGAGCGCGGCGTTGAAATCAATTTCCTTCTCCAGGAACCAAGGATTATCGTAAGAAATTTCGCCATCTGGACCTCGGCCGGTGTAGTTCAGACGAAAGGAAAATATCCGGCCTAACCCGTCGATATTACGGTTAGTATAATTGGCACCAAAGATGGGACCATTGAAGGTGTCGTATCCGATGTAGAATCCCAATTCTTTCGGCTTGGCTTCCAACGGACTAGCATTCAGTTCAATGGTATCATCCGGCTGCGGTACTTCCTGGACATCAATCGTATCGTACAAACCGGTCAGGTAGAGCTTGCGATACAAGTCTTTGAGCTTTTCCGGATCGTAGGTCTGGCCGCGAAGGGCCGCGAAACGTCTCGGTAAGAACTCGGGACGAAGGTGCGCGTTGGGTTCCTGATTTTCTACCATCGCTCCAAACTGGTAGATTGCTCCGGGGGTCGATTCGACTAAGATCGGAACGTGACCACCTTGCGCCCCAGGAAAATTTGGCGTCACGGTGACGGAGGCGGCGTAAAAACCCTTTGATTTGAAGATAAACGTCAAGTCCCTTTGAAGATTTTGCAGTTCGGCGTCGGAATAGGGCTTCGGCGGGTCGGTTAGCGATTTGATTTTGGCGGAGAAATCGGTCTTCGCGATGCCGAAATTTTTTGAAAATGAAATCGGGCCAAAGAAGTATCGAGGTCCTTCCTTAATCGTCACGACGGCGTTGACCGTTCCGGTGTTATTATCCGGAATAGTTGACAGTTTCACGATCTGGACCTTGGGAAACCCTTGGGAAACATAGAAGCTTTGGACCAAGGTGGTCCCGGTAATCAGGTCGGCTTCGACGAACGGGAGGTGCTTTTGGAATTGGGAATACCGCGCGCGGGTGGTGCCGATCATATAGTCATTTAAGACCGACGGCTGAAAGGTTTTATCTCCTTCAAAAGAGATTTTTCCGAGTTTGTAGTACGGCCCCTCGGTGATATCCAATTCCAGGTAGGGTTCCTGAATTTTGTATTTTACATCGACCTGGGGATAACCATGCCGGCGATAAAAAACGCCCAGATAGTAAGCGGTGTCATCCGCCAGGGGCAGGCTGAGACCTGCCTTCTGGATCGCGGCGAGGGGATCGGCGAGGGCGGCGCTGAGTTCTCGATTGTTGAATTTCGTATTCCCGACAAAACGGATCCGTCCCGCCGCGCTCGGAGGTGGCGTGTTGCTAGTAATGGGTTCTGGTTCGACTGCCTTGGGAGGAGCCTCGCGCTGTGCTAGAAGAGAAACCGCTGGTGAACCCAGGACCAAGACGGCAAAAGCAGCAAGCACCTCTCTCATCGGAATCGGACTAGATACTTTAAACGACCTTGATAACTGCTGGTTCCGAAGTCTCCAATGATCTGCCAATTCTTGGTCAGCTTAAAGCTGCTCATGATATCCTGTTCCCCAGCTCGGTTTCCGGGAATGATATTCACCGAAAAGCGGTCGATGAACGGCTGCTTCTGTTCGTCCGCTCGATTGGTGTTGGGAAAAAACTTTTTAAAAATCTGTTCCGCAACGATAAAGGTGGCGCGGCCGGCCAGCAGTGAAGGGTCCTGGGCAAAAGCCGAGGTGGTCGAGCCGGTCGCCAGCAGGACTAGAATGTCTCCTTGCGCCAGCGGAGGAGAGCTATCGAGGAGCACCGTGGGATTAGATACATTTCCAAAGATGCGGGCACGTACGTCGTAGTCACTAACGGTCGATCGCCCGACAATATTCAGGCTCGGATCCAGGATATTTGCTCCCTGGACAAAATCTATCCGCCCGTCACTAATCTCCATTCTGCTGAAGGGTAATGAGGCGACCAACCGATCGACCATCACGAAGCCGGTCACGCTAGGTGCGGCGCCCGTCCCGCCCACCTGCAAGTTAATGGTGACCCGACCTCGCGCCAGGTTGCTCTGAATCAGGAATTGGTCATCGGTCCGGACGGCGATATTAAACTTCCAATCCTTGAACGGAGGAGTATCGATGGCGATCTTGGGCATCGCTGCGGCCGGCGGTTGCGGCGCGGGTCGTCCCGGCAGGTCGAGAGGCAAGATATCGATATCTTTAAAAAATCGACTATCAGTGATGCCGACGGTCCCACTAACCTCGCCGCTGGACAATGGCCCGCGGATGGCCAGGTTAAAATTGGCACGAACTATTATCCCATCGCTGCGCGTTAACAAAACCTGTTTTCCGTTCACGCCGATATCGAATTTTGGGTTGGTCCCATCCTTCAGATCGATGTTTCCATTCACCCCAAAAAGGCCGCCTCCAGCCAGTCCCTTCAGTTGGGCGATTTGAATGTGATCACGCTGAAACATGATATTGGCCGAAAAATTGGAGATCGGCGGTACCGTGTCGGTCCTCGCTTGGAATCTCGAAAGAGTCGATCGGATATTTCCGCTCAAATCCGGTCGTTTAACGGTGCCGTTGACTGCCACATCGATACTCGTGGTTCCTTCGATGACCTTGATGTCCGGCACGATTTTGCGGATGAAAGCCAGATTGTTGTCCGGCCATTTGAGGGCGAACTGGAGGGGAGTATCGTCGGGGAGGATTCCCGTCTGCAGGACTTGTCCTAGATCCAATGGCACTCGGCCGGTCAAGGTCAGAGGATGAACTTCCGCCTGGGTGATTTTTCCGTCGGTGGTTAGTATCTTATCTGCCAATCGAAGGGAGAAATCACCATTAGCGGCGGACAGACCGGAAACGCTGGTCGTCCTGATGTCTCGTGCACTGGCGGTGAACTGAATCAATGGATCGCGCAACGTTTTTGAGGCCTGCAACTGAAAGCCGACCATCCCCGTCACTTGAGGCTTTCCGGGCTGAAATGAAGCCAAGGCCACCTTGTCAGCTTGGAGTTTGATTTCGATTGGTTGATCAAGGTCCAAAGGAACCTTTCGTCCGGACTCTAAATCGAGCGGAATTTTGAGATTTCCGGTGATCGCGTTGCCACTCCGACGAATGTTTAGTTCTGGAATTTCGAACAATTTTGGACTGAACCGGAGCGAGGCATCCAGGTCAGCGTATGGGGAAGAAATCTGCAGCCGCGGAATTTCAGCATTCAATCCCTGGTAGGTAGCGGTGGCATCGAATTTGGTACTTCCTATTGTCTTGGTCTTCACCTGGTCTCCGTGGAACTCTATAGTTCCAGTTTCATCCTTTAATGGTCCCTTTCCCTTCCAGCTGACATTCAGTTTTCCAGCCAGGCCTAGGTCCTGGCCAAATGATTGGGATAACTCATTAAGGAACCCGAGATCCTGAAACTGGATATTGGTATCGGCGTCGTAATTATAAGGTTCCTCCAGGAGAGCATTGCCCTTGGCGTCGATAAAATTATCTTTATTAAAGACAATTTTGCAGCTCGGCAGATCGAGTTTTCGTTGCGCGAGATTCCCATTTATATTGACGCTTTGGATGGTCAGACCGCGATATTTGATTTCGCTTCCCAACACCCGAAGATAACCGTCCGGAATGGCGTTTTTGGCGTCTCCGGAAACAGCCCAGTTCACATGGGCGTTTCCGCTGGCCGCCGAAGTTTCTCCGGCCCCTTTGAGGGTATCCTTAAAAATTCCTAAATCATTGAAATCAATCCCCCCGGTGGCTTTGAAGGGGTAAGGATCTTTGAGTCCAGCATCTGCGGTAAAATCGATGTAATTGTTAGCATCCAGGTCTATTCGGCCCTTCGGAATGGTCGCCGCGAAATTTTCAACCCGGGCCTCGATATCGATGTTCCGGATCGGTAATCCTCGATACTTGATTTGGTCACCTGTTACCCGTATCTGCGCCGTCGGATTTTCGCTATCGCCCTTTCCGGAAAGTTCAACGTTGAGGCCGCCGCTGAGATCCGCCGGTTGGCCGGCGTTCTTCAGTAGTCCATTAAAGGCCCCCAGATCTGGCAATCTGATCTCACCCTGGGTCTGGTAGGCGAAGGGCGCCGTGGTCGCCACGTTTCCGGTCATCTCAATAAAATCGCTTTGGTTAACGGTCACCCGGCAGGTCTGCAACGTTGCTTTGGCGTCCGCTAGCGCCGCTTTGATTTCGATCTCGGGAATTAAAAGTCCTCGGTAATTAAATTGATCGCCTGCGAGTTGCAGTTGCGCTCCCGGATGTTGTGCGTCCCCGTTAACGTTAAAAGAGCCATTGAGAGCGCCGGTCAATCCCGCGGGTTGTCCGAGGTTTTTAATCAATCCGTTGAACACGGCAAGGTCGGTTAGCGCGATGGTGCCATTAACCGCGTAGGGATAGGGATCGGCCAACTGGGCCGTTCCTTTCAGCTCCAGGTGATTCTTGGCGTCCAGGGTCAGGCGACAGGTCTGAATTTCCGCCTTGGCCTCCGCGGTAGCGGCTCGGACATCGAGGTCCTGGACCACCATTCCGCGGTACTGGAGCTGGCTGCCGGACACCTGAAGATTCGCGGTGGGACGGTGAATATCGCCAGAGCCATTGAAGCTTACCTTTAGCCCTCCACTTACTCCGGGCGCCGTACCCAGGTCTTTGAGGATGTCATTGAAGACAGCCAGGTCCTTGAAATTGATTTCTCCGCGGGCTTCGAAGGGGAATGGATCGGCCAATTTAGTTGACCCGGCGAAATGGACATAGTCATCGGGATCAAATCCCAGCCGGAAATTTTGTATTTGGGCTTCGCCGTCTTTGGCAGTCGCCTCCAGGGCCAGCGATTGAATCGTTATCCCTCGATATTTCAATTGACTGCCGTTGGCGTGAGCTGTTCCGTCGACTTGCAAATGATCAAACCGGAGATCGCCATAGGTGCTCAGGGTTCCCTCGACCTGGTTTTGGCTGATGAAGTCGGAGATAGCCGCCAAGTTGAAAGTGAGCCGGCCAGTAATCTGCTTGGGGTCAAACGGCGCACTCGATATCGGTAACGGAACATTGGCCGAGATTTCGGCCCGACTTTCACCGGACGCCAGAGTCGAGGTGGTGTCCGCCGTCTTCCCGTCTGTCGTGCCGGCGGTAAGCCGAATCTGTTGAATTTGGGCATCCTGGTAGGAAATGTTTGAACAGTCGGTCAGAAGTACGGCAGCCAGGGAGGGCCAGATATCAGCCGAAAATGGAAACTGCGCTACGGCAAAGACATTCGAGTTGACGGTGGATATCGAGAAGCCCGGCACCATTTTCGGCATGCTGATGCTGGCAACCGACTCCTGAAAAACCGCTTGGGCCCTCCCGTTCTGCAGCCCGATACTGCCAGTGGACAGGCTTGCCGCGTTTAGTCCAGGAACGTAGCGTTGAGGTTCGGAAACTGCGGCGGCGATGCCAAGGTTCGCCGAAGACTTAGTCGCCAGCTCGTCCAGGCTGTCCGGAAGAAGGAAGTCCCCGATGACCCGCACCTTGTTCGGACCGGAGTTGATCGACAATTCCCGAAGCTCTCCTTTTCCACTGTTAATCACTAGCGAAGCAGCCGCCGTATCGATCAAATATTCTTGGTATCGAACGCCTTTTCCGGTTGCTGAGACCGACGCGGAATAGCTGCTGGGGCGGTCAATTTCTCCTTTGAATTGAACTTCGATCTTTGGGATGGATCCGGAAATCGGGATCGTCCACCTCTTTTGTATCTGTCCCAGTTCCAGATCGATCACCTTCAATGACGCGTCGATGGAGGGCTGCTCCGCCGGTTGGAGATAGGTCGCATTCGCCGCCACCGAAGAACCCAGCGCCTTGGCCTCCAGAGCTAACTGATATTTGCCCTGTTCAGAGCCGGACAAATCAATCTGCAGTTGCTGCACCTCGAGCAGAGGGTCGAGCAGCAGCCCCGTCAGGGTTAGTTTACTTTGGCTTTGGTTGTAACTCAGGCCGGCGCGGAGTTGATTCCAAGAGCCAATCGGCGGGATCCGGAGGGATTCACAACTCAGAGTGCCTTCGGATCCTTGCTGGAATTGCAGTGCTAATTTATTTAGCACCAGGTCCCCATCCGGATTGCGTACGGTCAGGTTAACATCCTGCAGATCGATCTTTTTTGGCAAGATGACTGGGATCCGCAATCCATTGGGATTCTTTTGTGGAGGCTGCGCGGGAGTTGGACGAATGACGATGTCGGCGTTTTTCAATTCGACCAAGTCGATGACCGCCAGGAAATCTTTTTTGAGCAGGTTGAGTAAGTTGTATCGCAGGACGACCTGTTTAACGTCCAGGCGCTCCAATGGGAGCTTGGTGTTTTCGGGCAACGGTTGGAGATGCAGATCTTCAATGAAGAGATCCGAGAAGATCGAACCATGAATCTTGAATTGTAATGAGAAGGCCTGCGACTTGGCAATCTGCGGGGCCACCAGTTGGACGAGGCCAAAAAGGATCTGCTGATAAAAAACAAAAATCAGCACAAGCAGGATTAGCAGCCCGCGGAACAGATGTTTCGGCCACTGAGGGCGCTTTGGTTTTTCCGGCATGACGTTGAGCAAACCTAAAAATAAAACGGTATACCAAGTTCTTCGAAAGCCTTTTTGTTCTCGCTCAGGTACTTCACTCCCAGTTGCTCAAACCCTCCGGATTCCTTAAACTGTTTAATGAAATCGTTTATTTGCTTCCGCAGATCGTCGTTCCCTTTCCGAATCCCCATCGCCCATTCCTCCTGGGCAAAAGGCTGAAGGATGGCTCGGGTCCTGTCCTGGTGTCTTTTCCAGTTTTGGAAGACCGAGATTTGATCATAAATAAAACAGTCCGACTTTCCTTGCCCCACTTCGATAGCACACGCGCTCTCGTCGTTGAAGACCAGAACTTTCGCATTCTTAAAATGCTGCATCGCATAGATATTAGCAGTGGTCCCCTTCTTCACGGCGACGTTGCGGCCCGGTTTATCCACATCGTTAATCGACTGAATATCGGTCTTTTGGTTGGCCAGGATTGCTAGCCCCATCTTCAGGTAAGGATCGCTGAAATCGATCGATTTCTGCCGATCCTCCGTCTTCGTCAGCGATGAAATAATCACGTCTATTTTACCCGTCTTCAGCGAAGGAATTAGCCCGTCGAATGGAATGTTTTCAAAGCGGATGGGTCGGTTGAGGTATTTTCCCATGGCCTGGGCGAGATCGACACTCACCCCCGACGGGTGCCCGTTGGCATCCAACATTTCAAAAGGAGGAAATGACATTTCCATTCCAACCACTAGTTCCTTTTCTTCGGCTCGGAGAAAGAAGGTCAGGCATCCGTAAACAGTGAGCAGCAAAAGAGGAAGTTTCACAAAACGGATTTCTATTCTCCAGGAGCACCCTTTTCAATCACGGAGATGGTTCGCAGGAGCAGTCCTGATTGGTTTCCCACCTTTACAATTTGTGTTGCTGCCTCTAATCAGGTCAGATGCTGGAGGTCCGGGATCTCACCATCAGTTTCCGCTCAAATGAAGGATACGTCCCTGCGGTGCGATCGGTTTCCTTTACCGTGGCTAAAGGGGAGACCCTGGCGATCGTCGGAGAAAGCGGGAGCGGGAAAAGCGTGACCGCCTTGGCCCTGACCAAGCTCCTTCCGGAACCGCCGGCCGTCTACGAAAGCGGCGCGATCTTGCTCGATGGCCAATCCATCCTGGAGATGAACAATCAAAAGTTGCGCTCCGTGCGCGGTAATCAGATCGCTTATATCTTCCAGGAACCCGCGACTAGCTTGAACCCAGTTTTCTCAATCTATGAGCAAATCGCGGAAACGATCCGTCTACATCGGCCGGAGGTGCGCGAGGTCCGTCAAGAAGTGATCCATTGGCTTGACCAGGTCGGGATCCAGGACTCAGCTCGCAGGTTAAAAGATTATCCCTTTCAGCTGAGCGGGGGGATGCAGCAACGGGTGATGATCGCCATGGCTCTCTGTTGCCAGCCGGCCATTCTGGTCGCCGACGAGCCGACCACGGCCCTCGACGTCACAATTCAGCGGCAAATTCTTGATCTTTTCCAGGCGCTCAAGAGCAAATACCAGATGTCGATCATTCTGATCACTCACAATTTCGGGATCATTCGGGGCTTAGCAGACAATGTTGCGGTGATGTTTCGCGGTCGAGTAGTGGAATTCGGAAGCACCGAAACGGTTCTCCGTCAGCCACAACATCCTTATACCCGCGCCCTGATCGAATGCATCCCGAGATTAGGCCTGAAACTCGATCGCCTGAAAGCGATAGATTATTCTACCTTGTCGGGAGATTGAGCGGCGGAGGAAGAATTTTAAACCACAGATTTCACATGGAGGACGCAAAGAT
>CAWEGF010000022.1:0-30529 GCA_963808535.1 uncultured Verrucomicrobiae bacterium
GCGGATTTGTAATGTCCGAGCAACCCCGTGGTCAGGTGAATCGCGTTAGTTCCCTCTTGTTCGGTAACCCGAGGAACAGAGCGAAACATATGAAATCAGGCGGAACGACCACTTTCATCCTCAACCACGGAGGCCGGTGATGGACAAATCAAAGCGGCATGTGGTGCGTGACGCCTGGCGACTGGCCAAGCCCTACTGGGGGTCGGAGGAGAAATGGTCCGCGCGAGGACTTCTCCTCGCGGTCATCGCGCTCAATCTCGGCAATGTCTACATCAGCGTGCGGATTAATGAATGGAACAACGCTTTTTATAACGCCCTCCAGAAATTGGATGGCAGCGAATTCTTTCGCCAACTGGGCATCTTCTGCATCCTGGCCGCTGTCTATATCGTAATGGCGGTCTACGCCCTTTATTTCAGTCAGATGCTCCAGATACGTTGGCGTCGCTGGATGACTCGGAGATATCTCGGCGATTGGCTCAACGAGCGGGCTTACTATCATTTGGAACTCCAAGGGGCGACCGATAACCCGGACCAACGTATCTCCGAAGATCTTAATCAGTTCACCTCATTCGTCCTGACTTTATCACTTGGTCTTCTCACCTCGGTCGTCTCGCTGGTCTCATTTCTAGTGATTCTCTGGGGACTTTCAGGACCGGCTGACCTTCCGCTCGGGACGTGGGGAACCCTTCATATCCCTGCCTACCTCGTCTGGACAGCGTTGCTCTACGCTGGTATCGGCACTTGGCTGACGATAAAAATCGGGCGCCCGCTGGTGCCGTTAAACTTCGACCAGCAACGCTTTGAAGCAGACTTTCGGTTCAGCCTGGTACGCTTGCGGCAGAATGCGGAGAGCGTTGCTCTCTATCGGGGGGAGGCCATGGAGTTAGGGGTCTTCCAGGAAAGGTTTCGCAGCGTATTTGAGAACTTTTGGCAAATCATGAAACGGCAGAAGCGTCTGGCTTGGTTTACATCAGGCTACGCACAGGTCGCCCTCATTTTTCCTATCGTCGTGGTCGCGCCACGCTATTTCGCCAAGCAGATCGGGTTAGGTGGCCTGATGCAGGTAGTCAGTGCGTTCAGTGCGGTGCAAAGCTCACTTTCCTTCATCATTTCCTCGTACACCAACATTGCTAGTTGGCAGGCAGTTACCGAGCGCTTAAGCGATTTCGAAGAACGGCTCTCGACCATTCATCAATCGAGGCATGAACCCCGAAAGATCGTTATCCGTCGAAATACCGCCGAAACGGCCGTTGAGGGACTCGATCTGAATCTTCCAGACGGGACACCCCTTTTACGTGGGGTAGCCTTTGCTCCCGAACCGGGTGCGGCGTTGCTGATTAACGGACCGACTGGCGCCGGAAAGAGCACCCTATTGCGCGCTATCGCCGGCCTCTGGCCTTACGGTCGAGGTGAAATCAACCTGCCAAAAGGAGGCGTTCTCTTTGTGCCCCAACGTCCCTATCTGCCGCTCGGCACGCTCGCCGAAGCCTTGGTATACCCCGGAGGAGACAAAAACATTCGGCCGCGCGCGAAGTTGGCAGCCGTTTTGGATCAGGTCGGTCTTGGTGCCCTGGTGAACGAATTGGACGTCGTCCAGGACTGGTCTCAGCGTTTGTCGCCGGGAGAACAGCAACGGTTTGCATTCGCCCGGATTTTTCTGATGCAACCGGCAGTTTTGTTTCTGGACGAGGCCTCTTCGGCGTTGGATGAAGATTCTGAGGCTGAGCTTTACGGCCTTTTGCGGACCGCCTCATGGCGCCCGACGATCATCAGTATTGGCCACCGCAGCACTCTCCGAGGTTTCCACGATCAGGTCTTGGAAATATCCGCTCCCGTGCCAAGTCCGGACGGCAAAAGATCATTCTCGGTGGTGCCCACCTTGGGACTTACGTGAAAGAATATCCTTTCACTTACTGAAAATACCGAGCACTTCTGTCACACTAGGTCTCTCAAGGTGTCTAACGCGGGTGACATGAAGAGATCTATTGATTTTTCTGGCATTGAAACCGCGGGAGAACGCTTTAACCCTTTCGGCGGTTTATCGGCCGACCACCCCGGTCCGGCGGACGAAGAACTTGTCTCCAAAGCTCGTCTCGGGGATAAGGACGCTCTGGAACTTTTAGTTCGTCGTCACCAGCCTTGGGTTTTTAATATCGCGATCCGCATGCTCTGGCACCGGCAACTGGCGGAGGATGCTACCCAGGAGATCCTCATCAAGGTAGTTACCAAGCTAAGCACCTTCCGCGGCCAAAGCCAATTCCGAACCTGGCTTTACCGGGTCGCGGTCAATCATTTGCTGAATGTCCGGAAAACCGACTTCGAAGAGCAAAGCATCACTTTTACCGATATGGGCCGAGCGCTGGATGAGACGCCCGATTTTGATCTTCCCGACCCGAAGAGCGTCCCGGTTGAATTGCCATTGCTGGTCGAAGAAGCTCGCGTTGGTTGTATGACCGGGATGCTGGTCTGTCTGGACCGCCGTCAGCGCATCGCCTTTATCCTTGGCGAATATTTTGGGGTGACGAGCGAAGTTGGTGGTGAGGTGCTGGAGGTCTCCGCAGATAATTTTCGACAACTCCTTTCCCGAGCGCGCCGCGATCTTTACCAGTTCATGAACGAGAAGTGCGGTCTGGTGAATGCGGCAAACCCTTGCCGATGCGCGAAGAAAACGCGCGGTTTCATGCAGGCCGGCTACGTTGACCCGGACCGGATGGAATTTACCAGAGGCAGGTTAGCCAGTGTGGAGGATGTAGCTCCGCACCGCTTGAACGAACTAGCAACGCTCGACCGAAAACATGCCGAGTTGTTCCGTGATCATGCTTTTCTCGCCGCGCCCGATCTGGCGTCCAGGCTGCGCGATCTCATCAGCCACTCCGGTTTAAACGCTGAGATTGAATCTCCGCTTTGAGAATCTTTCAGATCACCGTCACAACTCCTGACGGTGGTTGTCTTATCCCTGTGAGGCCGTATTCGAGCGGCCAGAAGGAAGAATAGACCAATGAATATTTCAAGACGTTTGGGGCAAATAACCACGGTCTCAAGTTTAGTCGGTTTGGCTTCAGGATTTTTCTTATTGGGTATCCTGATCTTATCTAACAGGAATACGGAAGCCTCGCCAATTCCGGGGGGAGTGATTGGCATTCTGTTAGGGGTAGGCTTTTTAATGCTGGCCTTCTCCTATTGGAGGTATGAAGCCCCAAACCGCGCTGAGCAGAGCATATCAAAATTTCAACGTCATTTGAGGAATTAAAATGCGAGCCATCGTTAGACAACATTATGGAGGTCCGGAACAGCTAGCAATTCAAGAGCTACCTGTACCTGAGCCAGCCGGGGGTCACGTCTGTATCGAAGTAAAAGGGTTTGGCCTGAATCACGCTGAAACCTATATGCGAAAAGGGGAGTGGGGCGAGGTCGCAAAGGTAAGCGGTATCGAATGTGTTGGCTTGGTCCGGGAGGATTTGGAGGGCCGGTTCGCCGCGGGTCAGAAAGTTGCGGCTTTAATGGGAGGTATGGGGCGGACGATCAACGGCAGCTACGCAGAATTCACCCAGGTCCCGGCGACCAATGTCGTGCCCATTGAGTCCGAGTTACCTTGGGAGGAACTGGCGGCCATCCCTGAATCCTACTCGACGGCCTGGGCTTGCCTGCACGCAAATCTGGGGCTCGCCGCAGAGCAGACGCTCCTGATCAGGGGGGCAACATCGGCGCTTGGTCAAGCGGCCCTCAACATTGCCAGGTATACCGGCGTTCACGTCCTGGCCACCACCCGCAACCCGGGTCGAGTTCCGATGCTGGAAGGATTAGGGGCGAAAAGCGTTCTGCTGGAAGAACCGACGCTTTCCCGCCGGGTCCGCGAACTCTATCCAAAGGGAATCGACGGGGTCCTGGAACTGGTCGGCAACAGCACCATCGTGGATTCGTTGGCGATGGTGCGGCGCGGCGGGCGAGTCTGCCTGGCTGGATTTCTGGGAGGTCTGGCTCCGATCGATTCCTTCAACCCCTTGCTCCAGATGCCGAGTGGAGTGCACTTCAGCTTCTTTGGTAGTTTCGTTTTCGGCACCCCAGGGTTCCCATTATCCGACGTCCCGCTGCAGACCATAGTCGATCGGGCGGCCGCCGGCGCCTACCAGGCCAAGCCGGCCAAGGTCTTCGACTTTAACGACATCCATCTCGCCCATCAGCTGATGGAGTCAAACCAGGCTAACGGAAAGTTAGTAGTGCGCGTCGTGTAAACTTTGTGGATAATGTATTTGTCTCAGAGAAGCACTTGCGCATGTGCCGACGAATCCAGCCGCTGAGGTCCTTTACGTAATTCTAATACCAATACCGGCGATAAATCGCCCTTCTGCTTTCTAGTTGTCCCTCAGGGACACACCGGCACTATCTTCGCATTTTCGCCCAATGGTTAGCCAGGATGCCATTGGTTAAGAGCTGGAACGGATGATAGAACATGATCGGAAGAAGGATCAGACTTAGGTCGCTCCGCGCACCGAAGATTAGCATCGCCAGTGGAACCCCCATGGCCAGAGTCTTCTTGACCGAACAGAAGTAGGCGGCAATCGAGTCTTCGCGATTGAGCCGCGCTAAACGCACCGCCAAATAGATCAGCAAAGAAACGGTCCCGAAAAGAATCGCAACCTCGAGCAGGATCTGAGCCGTCAGGAGAATACCGTATTGATGCCAAATTTTTTGTTTCACCGAATCGCAGAAGGCACTGTAGACGAAGAATAGAATGACGGTGTTGCTGATTCTGTTGACCCATTTTTTATTGGCGTCCACCCAGTCGCAAACGAATCGCCGAAGTCCCACTCCCGCCGCAAACGGCAAGAGGGTCAGCATGGTAATATCCAGCAATAGCGGTCCCAGCGAGCCGGTTCCGGTCTTGCCGGAGGCCTGCATCAGTAACGTGACCAGAAGGGGCGTTAGAATAACTCCCACAATGTTGGAAAAAGCCGCACTGAGGATCGCCGCTGCCGTATTCCCTCCGGCCACCGAGGTCAAGACCACCGAGGTGGAGACTGTGGAAGGCAACACGCACAAATAGAGGAAACCGTCCCGGAGGGCCGGTGGTTCGGCCGGCCAGATCTGTTGGAGAACCCAGCCGAATCCCAAGCCTACCAGTGGGAAGATCAGGAAAGTGAAACTCTGGATAATAACGTGCAGTTTCCAATTCCCGGCCCCTTTTCTCACCTTTTCCAGAGGCATCGATATTCCTTGAAGAAACAAGATCAACGCGATGCCGACGTTTTGGACCAGGTCCGGATGTAACCAGCCGTTTCGGGCTCCCGGGTCGGGAAAGATAAATGCCAATACCACGACGACGAACAATCCGAGAATGAATCCGTTGGTCTTGATCCACGCTCTGAAAACGCCACCCGCTGCTCTCGCTTCCATTCGAGATCCAGTCCCATCCGAGAGATGCTGGCCTTGCGACACTTTCATGTTCAGAGAGCTTTCACGTTAGAAGCCGAAACCGGAACTTTCAAGAGAGGTGCAAATTTTCGAGCTGCCCCCAATTTACAGAAGCGACCCACTCGATTTGCGTCTAGAATTCAAAACCATTTCATGCGCGCGATGATTCTTGAAAAACCGGGGACTGCTCTCCGGGAAAGTGAGGTGGTTAAGCCTTCTCCGGGTGCCGGGCAGGTGCTGGTAAAGGTGTTAGCCTGCGCTGTTTGTCGAACTGACCTGCACGTCGTGGACGGGGAATTGCCAAACCCAAAACTTCCACTCATTCCGGGCCACGAAATTGTCGGAGAAATTGTGGAATGCGGTTCCCAGGTCGAGCAATTTCGGATCGGGACGCGGGTTGGGATCCCTTGGCTTGGTTGGACTTGCGGCCAATGTGAATATTGCCGGACCAATCGGGAAAACTTGTGTGACAACGCGCGGTTCACCGGCTACACCATCGATGGCGGCTACGCCGAATTCACCGTCGCCGAAGCGGCTTTTTGTTTTCCATTGCATGAGTCTTACAGCGACGTGGAAGCCGCACCCCTGTTGTGCGCGGGCCTGATTGGGTATCGATCCCTGGTGATGGCGGGCTCTGTACAGGAGGCCAATCACCTTGGAATATATGGCTTTGGTGGCGCAGCCCACATCATCGCTCAAGTGGCCATCCATGAGGGCCGCCAAGTTTACGCTTTCACCAGGTCCGGCAAGAAGAGCGATCAGGAATTCGCTCGCTCGCTGGGTGTTACTTGGGCGGGCGGTTCAGATGAGCTTCCGCCTCATCCACTGGATGCGGCAATCATCTTTGCTCCAGTCGGACCGCTGGTCGTCGCCGCTTTGCGAGCGGTACGGAAAGGGTGCCGGGTCGTCTGTGGCGGAATCCACATGAGTGATATCCCGTCGTTCCCTTATGCTTTGCTTTGGGGAGAACGAAGCATTCTTTCCGTGGCCAACCTGACCCGAGCAGATGCCCAATCCTTCCTGAGCCTGGCTCCAAAGGTCCCGGTGCGAACTGAAACGCAATCATTCTGGATGTCCAACGCCAACGAAGCCCTGACCCGCCTACGGACCGGCCGAATTCGGGGAGCCGCGGTCCTGGTGCCGAGTTGGTAAGCAGTTGTCAGTGTCAGAAGAAGAGTTGTCAGTGTCAGTTGTCGGTTGTCAATGGGATTTCTGCTGCCTCACCGTAACCTGACACTTCCTTCATTTGACCTCCGAAACCGACGACTTCTTCATTCTCCACGACGAGCTCGATTATCTTTAGAAGGCCCACTGACAACCGACAACTGACACTGACACTGCTTTACAACTGACACTGGCAACTGCAACCTTCGACACTGGCAACTTCTCCCTATGGACCTCATTTTTCGGCGGGCTAATCTTCCGGACGGACGGAATGGTATCGACATCGGGATAGAAGGAGATCGCATCGTGGCGGTTGAACCGGGGTTACCTGCCACCGCGACCGAAGAAATCGATGCCACCGGCCGATTGTTGTCACCCCCCTTCGTCGATGCCCATTTCCACATGGACGCCACCCTTTCCCTCGGTTTGCCGCGGATGAATCGCTCCGGGACATTGTTGGAAGGGATCGCGCTTTGGGGAGAGCTCAAACCGCGGCTAACCCACGAAGCGGTAATCGCCAGAGCCTTAGCGTATTGCGATATGGCCGTCGCCCAAGGTCTCCTCGCTATTCGCAGTCACGTCGACGTTTGTGATGATCGGCTGATCGCCGTCGAGGCCTTGCTGGAAGTGAAAAAGCGTGTGGCATCCTATCTTGATCTGCAACTGGTCGCCTTTCCCCAAGATGGGATCTATCGGTCCTCGACCGCCGAACGCAATCTCCTGCGCGCTCTCGACTTGGGAGTGGAAGTCGTTGGTGGAATTCCGCACTTTGAGCGCACCATGGCGGATGGGGCGGCTTCGGTCCGGCACCTTTGCGAGATCGCGGCGGAACGCGGTCTCCTGGTGGACATGCACTGCGATGAATCTGACGATCCTCTCTCGCGCCATATCGAAACTTTGGCGGCGGAGACAAAAAGGCTCGGCCTCGGCGGCCGGGTGACAGGTTCGCATCTCACTTCGATGCACTCGATGGACAATTATTACGTTTCCAAACTCTTACCTCTGATCGCGGAATCAGGAGTGGCCGCGATCGCCAATCCTCTGATCAATATCACCCTCCAAGGTCGTCACGATAACTATCCCAAGCGCCGTGGGTTAACTCGGGTTCCTGAATTGATGGCCAGCGGGGTAACGGTTGCTTTCGGTCACGATTGCGTCATGGATCCCTGGTACGCGCTCGGTTCAGGGGATATGCTGGAGGTTGCCCATATGGCGGTGCATGTTGGCCATCTGACAGCCTTGGACGCGATTCGTTCCTGCTATGACGCCGTGACGATTAACGCGGCAAAGATTCTCCACTTGGATGGGTACGGTATTGGGCCCGGGTGCCGAGCGGATCTTGTTCTATTGCAGGCGGCGGACCCCTTCGAAGCAATTCGGCTAAAAGCGACTCGCCTATTGGTCATGCGGGGCGGGAAAGCGATTGCCCGTTCTCCTGAAAAGGTGACCAATCTTTTCCTTCCCGATCGCCCGGAAAAAATAGCGTCTGAATTTCGTCCCAGGCTCGATTGCTTAGCGAGCTTTACACACGGAGATCGCAAAGGACGTGAAAACCGATCGGATTGTGGGCCCCTTCGATCCGCAGTGCATCCGTTTCTTTTCTAACCGGAATTTTACACACAGAGATCACAAAGGTCACAAAGACCGATTCGGATTGGATGAGCGTTTGGCTTCCGTTTGTCCGTGCGTTGCTTTGTGATCTTTGCGATCTCTGTGTGAATTTCCTATTTCACGTCCGCGCGTTGGCCCAAGTCTTGCGGATAAACTCGTAGCCTTCTGTGACGACGTCTTCCGGTCGCTCGAAAAAATCGCGCCAGACTCGGGTTGGTTCTACCAACTCCGGAAGAGCTCTTCCAAACGCTTCAATGGTCATCCAGCCTTGGTATCCGCTCGATTTGACTGCTTGAAAAATGGGCGGGAAGTCGATGTGACCGCGACCGGGTACCCCACGGTCGTTGTTACAGATGTGAATATGCGCGATTTCCGTAACATTCGCCGAAAATGCTTTCGGCAGGTCTTCTTCCTCAATATTGGCGTGGAAGGTGTCGAACATGGTTTTGAAATTCGGATGATCAACCCGACGGACGTAAGCTGCGGCTGCGGCCATCGTATTTAAGAAATAGCACTCGAATCGATTTAAAGATTCAATGGCCAGACATACGCCTTCTCGTCGCGCCTCGTCGGCCACCGCGCGGTGAACGTCTGCGGCGCGCTTAAACTCTTCTTCCGTCGGTCCGGTCCCGGAAAAGACTCCCAATGCCTGATGGAACGGTCCGCATAAAATGTCCGCGCCCAGAATCGCCGAATGGCGCACGATGGTCTTCAACCGTTCTATGGCAGCTTTGCGGACCGCGGGATCAGAGCTGATGGCGTTGGCTTCCGGGGTGGCAACCGTTACAGTGGAACTCTTCAGCTCCAGCTCATCCAGCTTCTTGCGCAATTTAACATAATGCGCGTCGTCTCCGCCAAAGATTGGGATTTCGACGCCATCGAATCCGGTTGATTTGATCTTCTCGAGCTGGGGGTAATGCACTTCGGTTACGTGAGTAGCCCAAAGCAGCAAATTCATGCCTATTTTCATAATTGTTCTGGGGGAGTGACGGTTCGTTCTTACGCCTGGAAATTGGTTCCCGGATTAGTCGCGCTGAAACGAGCAAGTCTATTTAATAGCATTCAAGATCATCGGAAGCGAAGACCTAAGCAAGGCCTCCCGCCTTACTCTCTCTCCGAGCGTCAAGAGAAGGACGATTTTCTTACAGCGGTCTCGATCTTGCGTTAAGCACCAGACTCGGATTAGGTATAGCCGGGTTTCGCACTTAAATCTGGAAACCCGTTACCCCCGCTCTAAAAAACAAGACTGATCCCCAACGAATGGCATCGGCAAGTCACGTCCAGCAGATCTGACGAGTCTTTGCCGGATTCTGTAAAATAGGTTTCAACTCATGAATAACTTTCCAAAATTGCACAACGCGATGTGGCCGGGCCTGGTCGGCAAGGGGCCGGGTTCAGAGCCGTTCATCGACCTCGATACCATGCTGGACCTTACGGCCGCCGCTGAAAGCGACGGAGTCCGGTTCGATGGGGTCGATTTGTTCCTGTCAGACCCGCACATCAGTATCGATTCGACGGATCAGCAATTAAAAGAACTCGCCGATAAAATCGCTTCTATGAACTTGACCGTTGGATCGGTGGTCGCCCCTGTGTGGCCGCCGACCGGAGGCGGATCGGCCATGGGCAGCACCGAGGAACGGCATCGTTTTATCGAACAGGTCAGGAAGGCCTGCCGGATCACCCAAAAGTTGCGCGAGCTAGGGATCCGACCATACGGCGTCGTCCGGATCGATTCCGCAACTGATCCCGAGACTTGGGGACGAGACCCGGAAGGCTCAAAGAAAATTGCCTCCACTTTCCGGGAATGTTGCCAGATCGCTGAAGATCATGGTGAACGCCTGGCTGCGGAAGGGGAAATCTGTTGGGGCGGAATGCACAGTTGGAAACGAATGGTCGAGCTTTTGGAACTGGTGGATCGGCCCCAGACCCTCGGTTTCCAGGCCGACATGGCTCATACCCTGCTCTATACGATGGGATACAACGCACCTGAAGATGCCATCTTACCGGCGGACTTTGACTGGAAAGACGAGGAAAAATTGCGCGACGCCCTGGAAACCATGACCCGCGCCTTGCGTCCCTGGACGATCGATTTCCATGTGGCCCAGAACGATGCCACCGTAAAGGGCAGTGGATCACACGACAAGACCGGCCGGCATTGTCTGCCCGATGACCCCCAAGGTAAATTGAACATCGCGCGAGACGCCGGGCACTGGCTTCGGGACGAGAAGGGGCGATTGACGAAAGCCTTCAAACACATTTGTTGGGACGGTTGCATGTTCCCGAACGAGGTAATGCTGAAACAGCAGACCTGGAATTCCATTTTGGGTGCGATGATCGCGGTCCGTGAAGCTCACGGCTGGAAAGAATAACCGATCTCTAGTAACTCCCAGATGGTCGAGAAAGCGGGGGATTTAAATCCCGCTGGGACGGCCATCTTTTCTCTAATTTTTCAAATTCAAGACGCTTATGAAGAAGCTCAACATTGGCTTGGTCGGCTACGGATTCATGGCCCGTGCGCATTCGAACGCTTACCTTTCTGTCGGTCAGTTTTTCGATATCAAGTATCAGCCCGTGCTGAAGTCCGTGGCTGCTCGGGATCCTGAAAAGGTAAAACAATTCGCCCACAAATGGGGCTACGAATCGCATCATTCCGATTGGAGGCACCTGGTAGACGATCCGGCGATCGATGTCATCGATATTGCCAGCCCCAATGATACTCACGCCGAAATCGCCGTCGCCGCGGCGCAAGCTGGCAAAATGATTTTGTGCGAGAAGCCGCTGGCCCGCAATTTGCAGGAAGCGCAACAGATGACCGATGCGGTCAAAAAAGCGGGGGTCCGGAGCATGGTCTGGTATAATTACCGCAGAATCCCGGCCGTCACCCTGGCCAAGCAGATTATTACTTCTGGAAAGCTCGGTCGAATTTTCCACTATCGCGCGAAGTTTCTGCAGGATTGGACGATCTCGGCCGAGGTGCCGCAAGGCGGCGCGGCCTTGTGGCGGCTGGATGTTGACGTGGCGGGAAGCGGAGTGACGGGCGACCTGCTCGCGCACTGTATCGACACGGCGATCTGGCTGAACGGCGAAATCGAATCTGTCTCCGGAATGACCGAAACCTTCATTAAAGAGCGGAAACACAACCTCACCGGCAAAATGGAATCGGTGGGAATCGACGACGCCAGCGCGTTTCTGGGCCGATTTAAAAATGGGTCGTTAGCGCTCTTTGAGGCTACCCGGTACGCTCGCGGCCACAAGGCACTTTACACCTTGGAAATTAATGGGGAACACGGGTCGATCGCCTGGGATCTCCATGATCTGCACCGCTTGCAATGGTTTGATCACCACGACGAAGGGTCATTGCGCGGATGGCGTTCTATCCATGTCACGGATGGGGATCATCCCTATATGGCCAATTGGTGGGTGCCAGGCCTATCGATCGGATACGAACATTCGTTCATCCATCAAGTGGCGGACTTTTTGAATTCTCTGGAAGGAGAGAAATCTGCCGCCCCTACTTTTGAGGATGCCATGCAGACGGAGAGAGTGGTGGACGCGGTTCTCCGGTCGGCAGGATCTGGGAAATGGGAGAAGGCTTGCTAGTCTAATGTAAGCTGATGTCTTGACAGCGCGTGGGGCGGCTTCTACTCTGGAGGCGTTCGGCTGGAAGCGCCCGGGCGACCAAGGTCGGACATTTTCTTTCCCCCCAAAAAATATTCAACCGAACGAGGTGACAGATGATCAAGTGGCTTCTAGCAACCAGCCTAGCCGCGCTTTTAGCGATGAGCACGGCCAGTTATGCACAGGAAAAATTGACAATCCTGTGGGCGCAATGGGATCCGGCTAACTATCTCCAGGAGTTGGTCAAAGATTATCAAAAGGAAACCGGCGTGGAAGTGGTGGTGGAAACCACCCCTTGGTCCGATTTCCAAACCAAGGCCTTCACCGAATGGAATGCCCATGGGGACGCTTACGACATGGTCGTCGGCGACTCCCAATGGCTGGGCGCCGGTTCAACTGCCGGGCACTACGTCGAACTGACCGATTTCTTCAAGAAAAACGACGTCGCCAACAAAATGGCCAAAGCGACGGTCGCCGGATATGCGGAATATCCGGGCAAAAGCGGTCACTACTGGGGGATCCCTTTGGAAGGCGATGCCAACGGATGGGCTTACCGGAAAGATTGGTTCGAGGATCCGAAGGAGAAAACTGCCTTCAAAGCTAAATATGGCTACGAATTGGACGTCCCTAAAACTTGGGCCCAATTGCGCGATATTGCAGAATTCTTTTATCGGCCGAAAGAGAAGCGCTATGGCGTGACTATATATACCGACAATTCGTATGACGCGCTCGTCATGGGAGTGATGAACACTATTTTCGGTTATGGCGGCGAGATGGGCGATTATTCGACCAACCAGGTGAAAGGAATCACCAACTCCAAAGAATCGATTGAAGGCCTCAAGCTTTACAAGGAACTCTACGCCTTTTGTCCCCCCGATTGGAGCAAGACGTTCTTCCTGGAAGCCAACCAGGCGTTCTCTAACGGATTGGTCGCAATGAGCATGAACTTTTTTGCTTTCTTTCCAGCCCTCGCCAATGAGGCGACGAACAAGTACGCCAAGGTGACTGGTTATTTTGCCATGCCGGCCGGGCCCGACCGGTAAGCGATTTGCCGCCTTGGGCGGACAGGGGTTGTCAGTCATTAGCTATTCCAAAAAACAGGATCAGTGTTTCAAGTTTCTGGAATGGTTCATCCGCGAAGACGTCCAGAAGAAGTGGGGTGAGCTTGGCGGCTACACTTGCGACGCGAAAATATTGGAATCAAAAGAATTTCGCGAAGCTACCCCTTATAACGAAGCTTTTTATCAGTCGATGCAGATGGTAAAAGACTTCTGGACCATTCCCGAATATGCCGAAATGTTGACGACCGCGCAGAAACGCTGGCATCCCTATATCGTGGCTAACAAGGGTGGATCAGCGGAAGAGGTTCAAAATGCGTTGACCAAAGATTGGGAAGGCATTCTCACCAAGGCTGGCCTGCTAAAGAAATAGTTCTGATCCGCGGGATCGTTTCGATCCCGCGTATCCTCCGAGTGAGACGGGACGGATCCTGTCGGCCAGGTTCCGTCCGACCCTTAATTGATGCTCATGGCCCAACCTAGAAGTTCGTCGTTGGCGCGGCAAGGGATGTCCGATCTGGCGATCCGGAACTGGTTCATCATCCCGACGATCGTTTTTTTGATCGTCTTCAACGTCTTTCCCTTGCTTTATTCGCTGGGTTTTTCGTTTACCGACTATCGGGCCTCTTCCAATAAGCCCGCTCATTTCATCGGCCTGCAGAATTACCAGGAGCTGTTGAACGATGATGGCATCTGGAACAATTTTACCATCACCGCCAAGTACGTGGTTCTATCGGTGGCCGGACAAGTCGTGGTGGGTTTCGGGATGGCCCTCCTGCTGAACCGACCGATCCCCGGAAAAGGTCTGCTAACGACCCTCTTGATGTTGCCGATGATGATGTCAGCGGCCGTGGTGGGTCTGTTCTGGCAGCTACTTTACAATCCCTCTTGGGGGATCGTGAACTACCTGCTGGGCTTGGAAGGAATGGAATGGCTATCGAATCCCGACGTGGCTCTGTTTGCCATCGCGATCACTGACATTTGGATGTGGTCGCCGTTTGTCATGCTGTTATGTCTGGCTGGGCTTTCGGCCATTCCCTCCTCCCTCTACGAAGCGGCCGCCATCGATCGCGCATCGGGCTGGTTCGTATTTACTCGCATTACCTTGCCATTGGTCGCACCGCTGTTGTTGATTGCCGTCATCTTCCGCACCATGGAGGCTTTCAAAACTTTCGATATCGCTTTCATCATGGCCAGCTTGGAGGAAACCGAGATGGTTTCCATCCGCCTCTATAAGCTAGCTTTCCAGGAATGGCAGACTGGACGTTCCTGTGCATTGGCCTACATCGTCCTGTTGGCAGTGCTAGCGATCACCACCATCTACATCAAGTATCTAAATAAGTTGAAAGAACGCTAGGGATGCCGGCCGTCCAATCCAAAGTGCAGCGTTTATGGAATCGCCTCGCCGTCGTCCTCGTCCTCGCGATGCTGGTGATCATGATGATTCCTCTTTACTGGATCGCTTCGACCGCTTTCAAAGCCCGGGCTGACGCCATGACCGTGCCGCCGACGGTTTTCTTCAAGCCAGAGATCACTGCTTTCATCAAGCTCTTCACCTCCCGAGTCGAAAGGCGGGGGGCGCCGGACAAGGCGGCCTACGCCAAAGCGCCATGGTGGGAGAAGCTGGTCATGGATGGAGGGGAGCGCTTCATCCGGGATGACAAGGGAAACATCGTCACCTCTGGGTACCTGGGGCGGTTTCTGAACAGTATCATCATCGCAGTGACCAGCACCTTTTTGGCGGTGGCGATGGGAACCATCACCGCCTACGGATTCTCGCGGTTCAAAATGCCCGGGGAATCGGACTGGCTCTTTTTCATTCTTTCCACGCGGATGCTGCCTCCGGTGGTGGTGGCCATTCCGATGTATCTGATGTACCGGTCCGTGGCGTTGGTCGATACCCACGTCGGACTGATCATTCTTTACACCGCTTTTAATCTCTCTTTCTCGGTCTGGGTTATGAAGGGTTTCATGGATGAAATTCCCAGGGAATACGAGGAGGCGGCTCTGGTCGACGGCTATACCCGGATGCAGGCCTTTATCAAGATCGTCCTTCCCCAAGCCGCTACTGGCATCGCCGCGACGGCGGTTTTCTGTTTCATCACGGCTTGGAACGAATATGCCTTTGCCCTGATCATGACCCTCCGCAAAGCCCAGACCGCCCCTCCCTATATCCCGTCGCAGCTAGGTTCTGGGCTGACAGACTGGTCAGCCATTGCCGCTGGTGCGGTCCTCTTCCTGATGCCGGTGACCATCTTCACCTTCCTCCTCCGCAACCATCTCTTGCGCGGAGTTACCTTTGGAGCCGTCAGGAAGTAAAAACTAACATGAGACGTTACGCCCATCGACTTGAGCTTTTTTCTATGTGGTTAATGGTCTTTGGAGTTGCCGCCTTGTGTCAGCCCTGGATCCTGTTTTTGCACCGGTACGGGGCGACCATCATCCTGGTCGGCCTTATTTTGTTTAACATTTTTTCCCGATTCAAGCCGCCCCGCGCCAAGCGTTCGCAGTCCGCGGAAAGCCCTTTCTCAGACTGAAACACCGGCATCTTTACTGTGGCCGACATAGATCTTATCGACATTGACAAGCGTTTCGGAACCAACTGGGTGATCCGCAAACTCGATCTGCGCATCAAACACGGAGAGTTCGTCGTTCTCCTTGGACCATCCGGTTGTGGAAAGACGACCACCTTACGGGCGATCGCCGGGCTGGAAGAGATTGATAGTGGCCAGATTCTCATCGACGGCCAACGGGTCGAATCCTTGACCGCGAGTCGACGCGATATCGCCTTTGTTTTTCAGCTCTATTCACTCTATCCGCACATGACCGCCTTCGAGAATATTGCCTTCCCGTTGCGCGCTTTCAAAACACCTGACAAAGAGGTTCGCGACAAAGTCAACGCGGTGGCCAAGGTCTTGCGAATCGAACATTTGTTAACCAAAAAACCCTCCGCCCTGGCGGGCGGTGATTTGCAACGGGTCACTATCGGCCGCGCGTTGGTCCGGCGGCCCAAAGCCATGTTGATGGACGAGCCGATCGGCGCCCTGGACGCCAAACTGCGCGAAGAGATGCGCACCGAGCTACGGCGCCTGCACGTTAACAATAACTCGACCACCGTTTATGTGACGCATGATCAGGTGGAAGCGATGTCCATGGCCGATCGAATCGCCATCATGAATGACGGGATTCTGCAGCAGGTCGGCACTCCAGCTGAGGTTTATTCTTGGCCAACTAACCTTTTCGTCGCCCAATTTGTCGGTAGCCCGATCATGAACGTGGTCGATTGCCGGATAGCAGCGGAAGATTCAATGACCAAGGTTTATTTGGAGGGAATGGAATCTCCGTTCCCCTTTAGCGCGCAGGTCCAGCGACGTCTGGCCTCGGGCGGGCCAGAGGGTATCGCCCTCGGCGTGCGGCCTGAGGCCGTCCTGGTGGAACTGGGCGAACGGGCCGGTTATGTCCCGGCGGAGATTCACTTGATCGAGCCTCAGGGCGCCTACGACATCCTGGATATCCGCATCGGAGAATCCATCCTCCGAGCGCGCACCGAAAGCCGGTTGGTGACCCGAATCAAGGAGCCCGTATGGATTAAGCTCGACGAAGCTCAGACTCATTTTTTTGACAAAAGGACCGGCCTCGCTTTGCGAGGAGAACTATAAATTTCCGTGGCCCGCTTATCCCTCAAAAACCTCTCCAAGTCCTACGGCGATGTGGCCGCGTTGCGGCATATTTCTCTCGATATTCTCGATAAAGAATTCTTCGTTCTGCTGGGACCGACCGGTGCGGGCAAAACCACCATTTTGCGCTGCATCGCTGGCTTGGAAAAACCGGAGAGCGGCGAAGTGTGGATTGACGACGACCTGGTCAATGATTGGAGCGCCGCCAATCGGGATGTCGCCTTAGTCTTCCAGCAGTACTCTCTTTATCCGAACTATACCGTACGCGAAAATCTGGCCTTTCCGCTCAAATCAAAGCTCCGGCGAACTCCTGCCGATGAGATCGTCCGCCGGGTGCAGAAAGCGGCTGACACTTTGCGAATGGCCCATCTGCTTGACCGGCGCACCGACCGCTTGTCGGGAGGTGAGATGCAACGAGTGGCCATCGGTCGCGCCATCGTCCGCGAACCCCGATTGTTTTTGATGGACGAACCGCTCTCCAACCTGGATGCGAAACTGCGTGAACTTTTGCGGTCCGAACTTCAGGAATTGCAGTTACGATTAGGAGCTACGTTGGTCTTCGTGACCCATGATCAGGTGGAGGCGATGACCATGGGCGACCGCATCGGTGTGCTTTCCAAGGGAGAACTGGTACAAGTCGGTACCCCCTACGAGGTTTATAACTTCCCGGCCAACACTTTCGTTGCTTCCTTTGTCGGAGCGCCGGCCATCAATCTTTTCCCGGCCGATATAGATACTGAGAGGATCATTGTCGTTCCCGAAAAATTTGAATTCTCGCTTCAGCCGGCCGCTCGTTCTCGGCTCCGTGAACTGGCGGGCTCCCGGACTAAGGTGTGCATTGGAGTGCGTCCCGAAGACGTAAAACTGGTCGCCAACGGCGGAATTGCCGGCACGGTTTACGGCGCCGAGAACCATGGTGCCGAAATGATCGTGACTATCAGTGTCGCTGATCATTTTATTCGCGCTACCACCCCTCCCACCATCCCGATCGCTCTAAATCAGCGGGTGGCGATCGCCTTTGCCGAGGATAAGCTTCACTTCTTCGATCCTCTGACCACCGATAACTTGGCGGCCCCAAGAGGATTGTCTTAAAGCCTTCCGGCAAACCTCCAAGTCCGAAGCGTATCGAAGAACTGTCCCTCCATCGCTCCATCGCTCCATCCCTCCATCGCTCCATCGCTCCATCCCTCCATCCCTCCATCCCTCCATCCCTCGATCACTCCATCACAGCGCGGCTTGTAAAATGGTCGTCAATTCGGCGTTGGTGAGCGCAATTGGGTTGGCTTTCATGCTACTGGCTTTGGCGGCTTTCTCGACCAGCGATTCGATATCGGTCTCTGTCACGCCGTAGACTCCTAACTTAGGAATTCGGAGCTCGTCGCATAATTCCTTGATCCAACGAATCCCATCCAGTGCAGTGGTTTTTTCTGATCCGGTCAAGATCGCCGCTACCGTGTCGTAACGCCGCAAAGCTGCACTTTCTTTCAGCCGTTCTTCCATCGCCCGGCAATTGGCCTCCATCACGTGAGGTAGCAGGGCGGCACAAACCGCTCCGTGCGGCGCGTGAAACATCCCGCCAATCGGAGCGGCGAATCCATGGACGGCTCCAAGACCAGCGTTGGCCAGAGAAAGTCCACCGAAAAGACTCGCCAACGCCATGTCTTCGCGCGCTTCGAGATCCTGGCCTTGTTGGCACGCCCGGCGCAGTGAGCGAGCGACCCGGTGCATCCCCTCCAGACAATATCCATCGGTGGCTGGATTAGCCCGGATGCAAACGTAAGGTTCGATCAACTGGGTTAGCGCATCGAGGCCGGTCGATGCCGTGATTGAAGAAGGTAAATCGCTCGTCAGTTTCGGATCGACGATCGCCAATCGGGGCAAAAGAAATGGGCTGCGCAGACTAACTTTGACCCGGTGCTCCGGCGAGGCCAGGACCGAATTCCGCGTGACTTCCGCCCCAGTTCCCGCGGTGGTCGGAATCGCGACGCAAGGCAGAGCCGGAATCGAGAGTTGTTTACCTTTTCCGATCACTTCTAAATAATCAAGGATCGCCCCGGGATTCGTGACCAGACCGGCGATCGCTTTCGCCGAATCGATCACGCTCCCTCCTCCGAACCCTATCACTTGATCGGATTCCGCCAGGCGCGCTTGGTTTACGCCTTCGGCAATTTGTTCGACCGTTGGTTCACCCTGAACCTCGAAGCAAGAATACTCCAGGTTGGCGGCTTCGAGGATGCCCAGCAATGGCTCGCTTCTGACAGGATTGCTTCCGCGCACCACCAGGACTCTCTGGCCGAGTTCTCCGGCCATCGTTCCCAATTCCTCCTGAGCACCCGGATCCAAAAATAATCCGTCCCGCTGTCGCAAATTCGAATCGCATAGCTACCATTCCTCGTCTGCTGGTTAAGGTCTTTCTTTTTTAATTCATTCCAACGCCTTAGTACATCCTCTCATCACCGGGAGACATACTGCCGTGGCGATTTGGTCGATTTTTCGAGGTTCTGAGCGTACCGAAATCTGTGCCCCAGAAGCGAGCAACCTCAGAAAATCAGCCATCTGAGATAAATCGCGGAACAATTTGCCGGCAGAGCTGCTGGGTTAGGCTCTATAAATGGACCGAGGGCTTGCCCCGTAGGGGCTACAGAACTCAGCCCAGGGTTTCAACCCTGGGAACCCTCATAATAAACGATTCGCCCTGAAGGGGCGAGAGATGCGGTACCAGATGAAGCCCGCACCTATTGCCGGAAACGCTAAAAGTCAGAGTGCGGCAATTGGTAGGTGCGGCAATTGGACCATCTTACCCCGCTTCCGCCTTGTTAGGACATTCGATCTGGCGCCCCCTTCAGGGCGCGTCGCTCTTGGTGGACGATCCCAGGGTTGAAACCCTGGGCTGAGTTCTGTAGCCCCTGCGGGGCAGAAAACAAAGCTTCAGCCCAAGGATTATGTTCTACTGCGCTTCGGAGCAAATCATCTTACGCCTTATCTTCGCCCATTCAGCCAGTCGCTGATTTGGTGTACCAGACTTGTACTGCGTTTTCTCACTTCGGGTTAGCGTACGCTTGATCTTCTGGAAAGAGATTAGAGAAGGTCGCCCTGATTCGGGGTTCCTCCATCATCGAGGCCACGGTGTCGCGCCATTTGGTATAGTGCGCGGTTTCTCTGTGCGCCACCGGCCCCTTCTCGTCTCGATAGACTTCCACCAACACAAATCGGGTAGGATCATCCGTTTGCTGAGCCAAGTCGAATCTGACTATCCCCGGCTCCTGGATGCTTTTGCGTGCATTTTCAATCGTCGCTTCGATAAACGCTGCCACCGACTCGGATTTCACGTGGACCTGAACATGAACGATTAGCATATGCCCAGTTTTGCCGCAGATCTTGCCCCAGGCAAGCAAGTTGTCAGTGTCAGTTCTCAGTTGTCAGTGAGTCATTGTGCGAGTGGTAGTTGGCAAAGCGATTTCTCAGAATTGGTTATATTCACTTTCAGCTTTCCTTCGTGCGCCGCATAAACCTAAAGACTGAAAATCAGCTGCTAGTGCTCCACCACTGACAACCGACAACTGACCACCAGCACTGCTCACTACCACTCACTGAGAACTGACCACTGACACTGACAACTGCTGGCAACTGACACTGGCAACTTCTTCTCACTCCTTCCGCAGAAACGAAATCATCTCGCGGATCGTCGCCCGGTCGAAAGCGAACGTGGCTCCGGCCGCCTTAAACAATTCGGGAACGCTCCTGGTATTTCCGAGGGCTAAAGCCAACCTATACTGGCGCAATGTTTGTCCGGGATCGAAAAGACTCTTTTGCCAAAGCTGCAGGGCGCCTAGCCAGCTTAGGCCGTACTCAATGTAGTAAAACGGCGCGGTAAAGATATGATGGTAATGCCACGATTTTCCAAGCTCCTTTGGAAAAGCCCTCCAGTCTGTCTGCGGCATAAAACGCCTGACTAATTCCGACGCCTTGGCGTCCATTTCTTCGATCGTTACTTCCGCCGGCGCATCTGTGTAGACCCAATGTTGGAAAGAGTCCATGAAAGCGATCCAGGTCAGAAGATGGACGATTTGGGAAACCTGCGCCCGACGAACGCGAGTTAGTTCATCGCTGGAGTAGAACCCGCCTTTCTCTTTTGCCAAATAGGGTAAGGCGAGCACCTCCATGCTCTGGGACGGTACTTCGACAAACTCCGTGGCCGAAAAGTGGTTCCAGATCAAACGTTGAGACCTCATACTGGCGTAGCCGTGAAAGGCGTGTCCAAACTCGTGGAGCGTTACCTGGACGTCATGTTCCGAGCCAACCACGTTCTCTAAGACAAACGGCATCGCGCGCTTGGGGAAAGTGGTGCAATAGGCATGACTCATCTTATTCGATCTGGAGCCTAAATCGCAGAATCCGTTCCTGAATTCTCCGAACTGTTTTCCCAGTTCTGGATCGAGCGCTGTGAAAATCCTTTCTGCTCCGTCCTCCAGTTCGTCGACTGTTTCGAATGGCCGGAGAGGAGGCCGACCGTGTGGGTCGACCGGCATTCGCCAATACGAATCCCAAGGCAGTAGCCGATCAACGGCCAAATCCTTGCGGAGTTGCTCGTTCAATTCCGCCGCCAGTGGAACTACCTCCAGCTCTATACTTCGGTGAAATTCGTAACAGTCCTCTGGGGTGTAATCATAGCGATGATACTTGAGCCAGATCAATTCGCGGAAACTGTCGGACCCAGCATTTTGGGCCAACTTTCGGCGGGCGCTCAGGAGACGAAGAAACAGCGCGTCGAGCTCAGGTGCGAGCTGTAATTTTGCTTTTTGCCAGGCTCGCCAAGAATTTTCTCGAATGTTTCGATTCGGTTCTTGCAGGTTACGTTGAATTTCCGGGACCGTGAGCTTCTGATCCTCGTAATCTACTAATTGGCTGCCTGTTAACCGGCTGTACTCAGTGATCAGATCGGCCTCTTCTGCTTCGATTGGCACATTCTCTTCCCGGTAAGCGAGTTGGTCGGTCTGCATCCGCCGCAGAACCATGGTTGCCTCCGGTGGCAGAGCCGGGTTCGGAATGGATAGAACTTTCCGGCGCAGCGCGGCCTCCGCGACCGTCACCGCCGGCTGCGTGACCTGATGAAAATGTGCCAATTGTTCTT
Source organism: uncultured Verrucomicrobiae bacterium (assembly GCA_963808535.1). Lineage (GTDB taxonomy): Bacteria > Verrucomicrobiota > Verrucomicrobiia > Chthoniobacterales > JAFAMB01 > JAFAMB01. The sequence continues at coordinate 21,672 of CAWEGF010000022.1, forward strand.
GGGCGAATTGATCGGCGGTATCCAAGTCGGTGGCCAACTGGAGATAAGTGCCCGTTTCCCCGAACGTTTTCGATAGTTCGCTCCAGTCGAGCAAAAAGGCATACAGACTGCCATTGTCCACTGGTCGCGCTCGCAACTCCGCGTAGTGCGGTTCTAGATCGCTCCAAACAAGAACCTGGGTCGAGGGAATGGGCATGGGAGGGAAGTTGTCAGTGCTTCAGTTGTCAGTGTCAGTGTCAGTTCTCAGTGAGTGATAGTGTGAGTGTGGTGGTAGTTGAGAAAACGACTTTTTAGCATTGCTTCTATGTCAGCTTCCACTTCTCCTGGGCACCCACTTAACCTAAAAGACAAAAATCAAGTCGCTAGTTCTCAACTACCACTACCACTCAAACTATCACTCACTGACCACTGAGAACTGACACTGACAACTTCCCTACCACTCACTGACAACTGACAACTGACACTGACAACTCTCCCCCTACTCGCCGTAGGGCACCCAGATGTTTTTGATTTGCACGGCGTGACGGAGGTATTCCCAGCCTTGGGCTTGGTGGTCGTCGAACCAGTTGCGCCGTTTGCCGTGGTTCACCCAGGTAGACTTGAGATTGCCGGCCGATTGACGTTCGACTATTCCGCTCACCTTGGCTGAACCGACATACCAGAGGGTGGCCACATCGTCGTGTAGCGCCAGAACCGTTGCCAGTTCATCCGGGTGACCTGTCACGATGTTGATGACGCCGGCCGGCACGTCACTGGTGTCCAGAATTTGATAAAAATCCGTGGCCAGGAGCGGGAATTTCCATGACGGGATGGTTACGGCACGATTTCCCAGGGCAATTAGTGGGGCGACTAAAGAAACCAGGGCCAATAAAGGCTGCTCAACCGGGCAGACGATGCCCACGACGCCCCAAGGCTCCGGCATGGCGAGAGTCACGTTTCGGAAGGGAGTCTGATGGACATGGCCGTCATATTTGTCTGTCCACGCGGCGTAATAAAAGAGCCGTTCGATCGTACATTGCACTTCGCGCCGCGCTTCACCTTTATCAGTCCCAGTAAGCGAAACGAGTCGGTCAGAAAATTCCGCTGCTCGAATCGAAAGATTTTCTCCCAGATAATACAGAATCTGGGCCCGCAGATGAGCGGTCGTCCGGGACCAGTTTTCAGCTTTATTAGCTGCCTCGACGGCGTTTCGTATATCTTTTCGGTTGCCCAATCCGGTTTCCGAAATGTAGTGGCCGCCGGCGTCCTCGAGAGTAAAGCTATATCCGCTATCGGAGCGCGTTTGCTTGCCGCCGATGTAAAGCTTGGGCGACCGGTCGATCAAAGGCTCTTTGCGCTTCTTGTTGGTAGCATTCTCCAGCGGGTAGGGACGAAGGGTGACTTCGCTATTGTCGTAAAGCGGCTGAAAACGCTCCCAGGTGGGCGTCAGGTACTCATACATTCCCTCGCTGCCGCCCTCGCGTCCGAACCCACTTTCGCGATAACCGCCAAAACCGGATGAGGCGTCGAATAGGTTGGTGGAGTTGATCCAGACGACGCCCGCTTTGAGTTTTGGAGCAATGTCGAGGGCGAGATTCAGGTTTTCCGTCCAAAGTGATGCTGCCAGACCGTAGGGCGTGTTATTGGCGAGTTCGACGGACTCGCTCGGCGTGCGGAAGGTCATGGTGACCAGCACCGGACCGAAAATTTCCACTTGGGCGATTGAGGAAGCGGGTTCGACTTCGGTAAAAAGAGTGGGCGGAAAAAAGAACCCTTCTTTCGGCAGCGCCCAGCTGGGTTGCCAGCAAGTCGCACCCTCGGCTTTACCTTGCTCGACCAATTCCTGGATCCGTTGGAGTTGCACCGGGGCAACGATGGCGCCGATATCTATTCCCTTGTCCAGCGGATCGCCGACCCGCAATTTTTCCATCCGATCCCGGAGTTTTTCGATCACTTTTCCGGCAATGCTCTCTTGCAAAAGCAGACGGCTACCCGCGCAACAGACCTGACCCTGGTTGAACCAGATGGCATCGACCACTCCTTCAACCGCGCCGTCCAAGTCTGCGTCCTCGAAAATGATAAATGGAGATTTGCCTCCCAGCTCCAGGGACAATTTTTTCCCCGTCCCTGCTGTCTCGCGGCGGATGATCCTCCCAACTTCTGTCGATCCGGTGAATGCGATCTTTTGGACGTCTTTATGCCGGACGATCAGCTCCCCGGTTCGTCCGTCTCCGGTAACGATGTTAACTACGCCGGCGGGCAAAGAGATCTGTCGCAGGACTTCGGCAAAAAGCAGCGCCGTCAGGGAAGTAAACTCGGCTGGTTTTAGCACCACGGTGTTGCCGGCGGCCAGCGCTGGAGCAACCTTCCATGCCAGCATGAGCAACGGGAAGTTCCATGGAATAATCTGCCCGCAAACGCCAATCGGTTCGTACCCGATGAAGGTTTCGTTTCGCAGTTGAGCCCATCCGGCGTGATGATAAAAGTGACGGGCCACTAGAGGGATATCGACATCGCGCGACTCCCGAATCGGTTTTCCGTTATCCAGGCTCTCCAGAACGGCGAACAATCTGGAATGTTTCTGGATTTGGCGCGCAATCGCATAAAGATATTTGGCGCGCTCGTGGCCACTGAGCCCCGACCAGGAGGGGAAGGCCTCCTTTGCTGCGGCCACCGCAGCGTTCACCTCCGTCTCGCCGCACTGCACAATCCTCGCTAGTGGTTCGCCATCGCGTGGGTTGATTGACTGGAAATACGTTTCATCCATGAACTTGGGAAACTCGCCATTGATGAAAGGGCGCATCGCGTGCGGATGTTCCTTTAGCCAGCTCAGGGCAACATCCTCCTGTTCCGGGGCGGGGCCATATTCCATGGTTTCAAATATTTCGCGGACTGTGCTCATAGGGGAGATCTGCCAGTCTGGCGGCCTATCGCTTGGGCCGTCGACAGTGACTCTTTTGTTTATTCATCCTTCACTGCTTTCAAACGCCGAACCGGTTTCGAGGAAATTTAGGTTACCATTTCGAGAGGCCGCAACGGTTGAAATTCAAAACCGCTAAATCTTTGCGACCTTTGCGACCTCGGTGTGAAATATCTATTTTGTTTACGGCATCGGGTGATGGTGTTGTGCCGAATAGCGTCCCGTAACATGGTGCTCTAGTTGTCGCTCGATGTCGGTCAACAATCCGGAGGCTCCAAATCGGAACAACTCGGGTTCCAACCATTCCCGACCCAGTTCTTCCTTCATCAGGATTAACCACGCTATCGCGTCTTTCGCCGTGCGAATTCCACCGGCCGGTTTGAATCCGATATGATGACCGGTTCGCTCTCGATAGTCCCGAATGGCTCGAACCATGGTTAGGCTGACCGGGAGAGTCGCGTTTTCCGTCTCTTTTCCAGTCGACGTCTTGATAAAATCCGCCCCGGCCATCATGGCGACGAGGCTGGCTTTCTGAATGTTCCGGAGTGTGGCCAGTTCGCCGGTCGCCAAAATCGTTTTCAGATGTGCTTCTCCGCAGGCATGGCGAAAAGCGGCAATTTCATCATACAATGCCTGCCAATTTCCGGTCAGGACATGCTGGCGCGTGATGACAATATCTATCTCCGCGGCCCCTTCCCGAACCGCGTAATGGATTTCTTCGAGCCGGGATTTCATCGGACTTAGCCCAGCCGGAAACGCTGTAGCTACCGATGCCACGGGGATCCCGGACCCTTCGAGCGCCTGCACAGCGTGCGAGACCATCGTCGGGTAAACACACACCGCTCCGACCGTGATGCCGAGGTCTCCAACGCCCATCGCTTCCAGAAGATCCGCGCGGACCGGATGACGCGCCTTGGCGCTCAGCCGATGGATCTTTCCGGGCGTATCATCTCCCGCCAGTGTGGTGAGATCAATGCAGCTCACCGCCTTGAGCAGCCAGGCCGCTTGCCATTGTTTCTTTACGGTTCGGCGTGCGGTCAACGTTGCGGTGCGACGTTCTGCCGCGCTTTTGTTTACCTGAACCTGTTTCAGCCATCCCAAGTCCAACGGAATCCCACTGTTTCTTCGCGGAGCTTCCGGTGGATGGATGGCGGTCGGCTTATCGATCGACGTCGTGCGCATAGGGGGTTGCTCGAAAATTAGAGGGTAAACGAGATCGTGCTGAAAATTATCTGTTTTGCGGAAGATAGCTCGCAGTTTTTTCTCCGGGAGATCCAGGAGGCTATTTTCAGGTCCCTTACCTCCCGCCGCCGATCTCCAGGATGGCGCCCGTGGTGTAGGACGCCTCTGGAGACAATAGCCACAACACGCCGGCTGGCAATTTCCTCAGGTCTCCCGCCCCGCCGCATCGGAACGGTCGGACTCATCCGATCGAGGCGTCCCGGATCTCCGTTTCTGGCATGCAGTTCGGTCTCGATGAGACCAGGAGAGACCGCATTCACGCGAATTCCTTCGCCAGCCACTTCGCGCGCTAATCCAATCGTAAACGAATTGACAGCCCCTTTCGATGCCGCGTAATGGACCCATTCGCCTGCCCCGCCGGTGCGCGCAACCAGGGATGAGATGTTGACGATCGCTCCCCCTTTGCCGCCGTGCCGGGTGGACATTCGACGCACCGCTTCGCGGGCGCACAAAATTGTCCCGGTCACATTCACTGCCAAGACTCTTTCGAGAGCTTCTGTCGTCACCGAGTCGACTCGAGAAAAACCGCCGGTGATTGCCGCATTGTTAACCAGTCCACCGACGTAACCGAACGTCCGCTCCGCCGTTTGGAAGAGTTCTATCACCTCCGCTTCCCGAGCGATGTTCGCCCGAACCGCCATCGCCCGACCGCCGGCCTGTTCTATGTTCCTGACGATTGAATCGGCTTCCCTTTCGCTCTCGGAAAAATTCACCACCACTGGATATCCAAGCTCTCCCGCGAGACGCGATATCGAAGCGCCAATTCCGCGACTGCCGCCCGTAATGATTAAAGGGTGCATGAGTCAGGAGTCAGGAGTCAGGAGTCGAGTCAGTTCTGAGTTGGTCGATAAATGCCAGCTTTTACCGAGTCGAATCTGAATGAACCTTGAATCTTTATTCCGCTGTCTCTTAACTGCCAATACCGCTCACACTACCACTCGTATGTCGGAATCAAGTGTCCTTGTTATCGCCCACCCAGGGCATGAGCTCCGGGCGTTTACGTTCCTGCGCCGACTTCAACCTTAGGTGGCCGTTTTGACTGATGGTTCTGGAAGCCAAGGCATCTCCCGGGTCGCGAGAACGCAGTGGATCTTGCGCGAAAACGGATGCCAGGATGGCAAACCCCTGCGCTATCAGGTCGCTTTTGCGCTCCTGTTTCCAGTGATAGCTGGAGGCGCCGGATTTCCGCCGCCGCTGGAGAGCTGGAGTCCTTTCGCCAGATCACGAATTACGACTTCATGGTCACGCCCGTGAAGAACGGTCTCAGATGCCAGACTCGTTTCGAGCTCTTAACTACCATCACTATCACTATCACTATCACTATCACTTTTAAGGCACGGTCTCTCGTGCCAGAACGCAACGAAATCCGACGAAGGAACCGCGATAGTCAGGGGTGATGTAATCGCGAGACGAGGATCGCAGGAAAATTGGGTTGCGCGAATCCCATGATGCGCCCCGCAGCACTCGGTAAATCTTTTCCGAATTATACCAATCTTCACACCATTGCCACACGTTCCCTCCGATATCGAACAACCCATTTTTATTGGCGGCGAAGCTCCCAACCGGGCTGGTTCGTGCGTAGCCATCGTTATAACCTTCGAGTACTGTCCAGTTTGACGGTTCGTCTCCGATCTTGGACTCCATTCCGGCATAATTGCCCGATCCGGGCGGTGGCGGCCACTGCTTTCCCCATGGATAAAGTTCCACTTTGGAGGCTTTCTCTTCCGGGGTCTCCCCAGGTTCAGAATCCAGCCCGACCGCGACGCTCCATTCCTGGTCCGTCGGTAATCGGTAATGCATCCCTGCGGGGAGAGTCCCAGCATCATGCTCTCGCTTGGTCAGCCATTCGCAAAACGCCTTCGCATCTTCCCAACTGACACCCACGACCGGATCCGTAGCGCCCTGTTTGAATCCCGGCTCATTCCAGGTCGCGCCTCGCTGTTTCCAGCCATCTTTCCCGAGCGACCACATGTCTCCCGTTACTTCATAGCCGGCGCTGTCAACAAACGCTCGGAAATCCTCTACCCGGGTATCCCAAATGTCGAAAAGGACCTGTGTTCCCGAGACCGGGATAAATTTCATTCCCAAGCTGTTTTGCCACGGTTGCTCCGTTGTCGCTTTCTCAACCGCGGTGTGAGCCGGTTCGTCCGCCGATGCGTTATCGATTGCAATTCCGCCGGCCAACGTCAGACAAACTACCAGCAGTCTTTCGAAGATTGCGGCCAAAGATTGGAGCGTTTTTTTCCTGAGGCAAATCGTTCGGTGGTACATAATCAGAGAAGGTCTAGGTAACACCATACACTGTAACTCGGGCAGTTCCGCCTTCTGCCAGTGCATATTTGACCCGGCAATTTCGTGCCCAAAGTTACCGGCGTCTGGCCAGCAATTTTTGTTTGTCGCCGCCCAACAATTGTAGGAATCTACAACGATTGCGCAGGGCACCCTTCTTCCTATTGGCGAGATCCTTTGGGGTCAGATTTCCGCCGCTGCCACTATTGCGATCGCCCCGGCTTTGTTGATCGCCATTTTCTTCAGAATACTTAACCCGGCGCTCCACCATATCCGCCGTCAAATAAACCGAATATCATGCTAAAAAATTTCAGTCCGTTGCATACCCCAGAATTACTCCACACCTTAGCTTCGATGGGCCACGGAGACGATCTGGTGATCGTTGACGCCCATTTCCCGGCAGTGTCGATGGCTAAACGACTTATCAGATTGGACGGAGTCGGAGCCCCGGCCGCCTTGGAAGCCTGTTTGCGTTTGATCCCCCTCGATACTTTCGTCGACGATCCGGCCTTGCGCATGGCCGTGGTGGATGATCCGGATCAAATTCCTGAAGTTCAACAAGAGTTCCAGAAAGTCATCGATCGCGAGGAAAACAAACACTGGCCTCTCGTCAAAATCGAGCGTCATGCTTTTTACGAGCGAGCTAAAAAAGCGTATGCCATCGTCATGACCGGAGAGCTACGTCCATACGGCTGCGTCTTGATTAAGAAGGGCGTCGTTTTGAACACGTAGCCGAAAGGCCACTGGCACGAAGTTTTAAACCGGCGATGGTGACGCCTTTGCCGGCGGATTGGCGGTTGCCCTGGCGGAAAACAAAATCTCTGGCGGCAAGCTTCTACGGGTGCGTGGTCGTGGGCTTTCAGTGCCTCGGCCAGGAACCGCGCCTTCGATGCCAAATGCGACGAGGTGAGGTCGACAACTTGATGCCGGCGTGAGGCTTTGATTTTTGCCTCAAACCGTCACGGGATTAACCGGCTCTTTCGCCCGCTAATCAAGGATTAGCCGATCCCATATTGCTCTCGCACAAATGGCAACATCCCGGCTTTTTCCAGAGCGGTCAGCGGAGCCCGGAACGTGATTTGTACCACGCCGGGATGGCGTCCGATTTCAATTCCACCGGTAATGGTGGCGCGATTCATCACTTCCGGAACCGTCATTGAAAGAAGGTCGGCCGCACGTCGAAGTCCCACTTCGGTCGCGCTGTTCAAATTGGGACCGGTTCCGACGATCGAGATAGGCGCTGACTCCTCCACTTTGTCGATTCCCCATTTTGCCGCTAAATGCCGCGCCTCGGCCATCTCCGCCTCGTTCAATGGGCGGGCCAGAGGCGGGAGATCTTCCAGCAAAGGAAACAACACCGGCCCTTCCAGAGTTCGTCCCTTCAAGAGGTTGATTCGCAAAGTGACCGTTCCCGAGACATCCATGGTATGGCCGGCAATTTCTCCGTCTCCTTGCATGGCGTGCATATCGCCGAAGTAAATTCCGGCGCCAGGAACCTTGACCGGAGCGATCACGATCGACCCGGGTCGTACCGCGTCGATGTCCATATGGCCGTCTGTTCTCAATTCAAGTTGCTCGGCCGTAATCGCGTATTCATGCGGCGCGCCGACTAGAAACGAGCCGAAGTCGCCGGCGTTGTGAGAATCAGGCATCCGTACGGCCGGCATGGTCCCCAATTGACCCAAAAACGGGCGAAGTCTCACTGCCAGGCCGACGAGATCATGCGGTGCATAAGTGAGGATGGAATGTTGAACGGAAGCCTCTGGTAGCGCGGCGAATTCCGCCGCCGAATGGGCAATTTTTTCGGCGGCTTCCTTGGAAACCGTCAGACCTACCTGGCGGCGATCGTCGAACACCGTCGTGTAGCCATTAACAATCTGGAAAGGGGTGACCGGGGTGTTACATTTGACGCAGCGAACGGCCTGTTGGCCAATTCCCTCGACATAGGTGTCGGGGTACAGAGTCTCGCAATTCGGGCAGCGCGGCGCCGCATAGGCGTCGCCCAGAAAATGACCTTCCACCCACCGATCATGGCCTGAGGAGGTCGCGAATGAGGTCACATTGACATCACGAATTCGAATGACCACGGAGTCGCCAGGTTCTGCGCCTTCGACAAATACTGGTCGAGTTACCTCGTGACCGCCCCGAATACGCGGCGTGATCATCGGTCCCCAACATCCCGGAGCCGTGTTTCCAACAATCGTTCCGCCGTCGATCAATGGACCGAGCATCGGCTTGGCCGGATCTAAAATGCCATCCGTTAGTTCTGATACCAGGACCGTACGCCTGCCTCTATTTGGATCATCAGCGACATTCATGATTCTATTCCTTCGTCTCGATTTACCGGGGGATTTGAATGGCCATCAATTTACCGGATTCCGCTTGGCCTTCAACGTTCAACGTTCAACGTTCAGCGTTTGGCGTTTGG
>CAWEGF010000023.1:0-200616 GCA_963808535.1 uncultured Verrucomicrobiae bacterium
TAAAGCGGGACACTTTACGTACACTGGACGGCACACCAATTGCTGCGGCCTCGTCAGCATGGTCTTCGATCCGTTCAATCGCTTCACGCCGCAGGATTTCGTTTTCAAGATCGCGCGCACCCAGGAGGAAATCGACGGGTACTGGGCGCTGCGGCGGGCGATTTTTTGCGAGGAGCAGCAGGTCTTTCGCGGATCGGACCGCGACGAAATCGACGCTCGCGATCCCGATCGTCTGCGAGACGCTGATCGCCGGAATGGAGGATTCGGTCGTCGGCGTGGTGCGCATCGACGAGCGCGAGCCGAATGTCTGGTACGGTTCGCGGCTGGGCGTGGCGGCAGATTTTCGGAGCGTGAAAAAGATCAGTCCCGGCGTGGCGCTGCGAAATCATCAGCCGATCTATCGAGGGCTCGGCGCGCTGGGCGCGGGGCTGATTTACAAGGCGGTCTCGACCGCGCACGCGCTCGGTTGCCGCGAATTTCTGGCCACGGTGCAGCATCAAAATGCGAAGTTCTTCCAGCGGCTGCATTGGGAGCCGCTGGGGGAGCTGGAGCTCTTCGGTTTGCGGCACGTGAAGATGCGCGCCGATCTCGACTATTATCGTCCGGCGGAGTGCGTGTTTTAACGCATCCATGGACAGTGACGAGGCGACGCTCGCGCGGCTGATTTCGTTTCTCGCGACTTCAGCGGCGGTCGCGGAAAAGGTGAACATTCGAATGGCTTACGAGCCGGCGTCAAGCTGGCCGGCGAGACGCGGCTGGGCGACGATTGCGCGGCGATCCCGGATGGCGACGGTTGGTTGCTCTTCGCCGCGGAAGGGATGCTGCCGTCGTTCGTCGCAGACGACCCTTGGTTCGCGGGGTATTCGGCGGTGATGGTGAATCTCAGCGACGTCGCTGCGATGGGCGGGCGGCCGCTGGCGATCGTCGATGTGCTCTGGACTCCCGGTCTCGACCAGTCCGGGCAAATCTGGGAAGGCATGAGCGCGGCTTCGAAGGCCTACGGCGTGCCGATCGTCGGCGGGCACACGACGGTGACCAAGGGAGGCTCCCCGTTTCTTGCCGCGGCGGTTCTGGGAAGGGCAAAACATTTGATCACGAGCTTTGACGCGCGGCCCGGAGACGACCTCCTCGTGGCGGTGGATCTGCGCGGCGCCTGGCGCGGCGAAAAGCCGTTCTGGAACGCCAGCGTCGGCGCGCCGTCCGAGCGTTTGCGCGCCGATTTGGATCTCTTGCCGGCGCTCGCGGAAAATGGCTGGTGCCGCGCCGGCAAAAGATATCAGCAACGGCGGGATCGTCGGCACGCTCGCCATGCTGCTGGATTGCTCGGCCGCCGGCGCGGAGCTCTGGTTGGATCGGCTTCCGCGGCCGGCGGGCGTGGACCTGGACGCTGGCTGATCGCCTTTCCGAGCTTCGGCTATCTCCTGAGCGTGCCGCCGGAATACGCGAGGTAATCGTCGCGCATTTCGCAGCGCGCGAAATCGCCTGCGCGGTGGCCGGGAAGATCACCTCTGGACGCTCCTTGTGCTCGGCTATGGCGCGCGCGGGCACTGTTTCCTTTGCCGGGAGGGTCGGACCCTCATGCCACGTGCCCTTGATCAGCACTTCCTTGGGATGCTCGCTGGCGCCGGTGCCGTTGGCGTAGAGCCGCTCGACCACCAGATCGAAGGCCGCGGCGCCGACGACATCGAGATTCCCGTCGATGCCGGCCGCGCTCCCCATTTCGTCGGACGTGCGGTAAAGATAAGCGAGGCCGATATCGTCCGGCACGCGCACGCCCCGTTTCCGCGAGCAGGCTGCGCACGGGAAATTTGTAAACGAGCAGCGAATCGGGCTCATTGCGATAAAGCCAGTCACTGAACTCTGCGGCCTCGACATTTTCGCGCGGGATGAAGGCTCGCAGCGGTCCTTTTTGGGCAGCCGCCGCTGCCAATCCAGAAAAGCCGCCGACCAGAGGTTGTTCGAGATTCGGTTATTCAGCTCGGGCGCGACGAGCGTCGGGCGGCGATACCCAGGCCGATGCATCTGATCGAGCGCGAGCTGGACATTGAAGAAGCCGTGGAAATTCGCGCGGTCGGCCACCACGTCCGGGAAGTAGCCGCTCAAGGCCGCCACACAAAAACCCGCACAGTCAAAAATGGTGTTTGGTTTCTCCTCGCGCGAAAAGCCGAGCAACACACCGCGAATGGCCCGGGCGCGCAGAGTGGCCTGAAGCTTGGCCATCTCGCCGCGATAATCGGCCAAGGCGAAGATCTCGACGCGAAACCCGAGTTCGCTCGCGCGGCGCTGGATTCCTTCGTATTCCCAACGGCAGACATCCTTGGTTCGCCAGTCCTTCTCGTCCGCCGTAATTGGTCACCAGCGCGATCACATCCACGGCTCCGCCGCTTCCGCGGCGGCGGCGATTGGCCATCAGCGCGCTGACCAGAGGATTCGGCTGATAGCCGAGTTCGGCGGCCACGCTGCGCACACGTTTCCGCAGTTCGTCACTGATGCGCGGATCGTTCCTCAAAGCGCGCGAAACAGTGGAGGAAGCGACGCCGAGCCGCTGAGCGATTTCCGCCATGCGCACTGTCTCGATTTGTTTTTGCGGCATATTTTCCATCAGTAGACAAAGCAGCAGATGTCACGCCGTATCCCGAAAAGCTGTTGGATGATGCGGTATTCGGGAGGAGGTAAGCGAGACGCTCTACGTACGTGTTAGGAGGTAAAGCGCGAGCTTACGTACGTTAGAGGTAAAGCGAGACGCATTACGTACTTTGGCGCAACGATATGCACAAAAACCGTTGCCTAAACAAGCGTTCCCGGCCATCCGTGGTTCACGCCCTGCTCTAGAGTGCACTTACACGACGAAGCCCCTGGCTCGTCCTAACCAGCAACTGTTTAACGCAACACTACTCATGCCAAAAGTCGAAAAAGAAATGCACAAAGCCGGAGACTTCCTCGTGGATTACGAAGAGAAAGTCTTTCCCGACGTCAAAGCCGATCCCGGCGAAAAAGCTCTCGTCACTTTTCACACCGTCGCCTTTGAAGGCTCGATCGGGATCGTCAACACGCTGGTGGCCACGCGCCTGCTGCGCAAAGGATACGAGACCTCCATCCTGCTTTACGGCCCCGGCGTCACGCTCGGCTTCCAGCGCGGCTTTCCGACGCTCGGCGACGAGGCGTTTCCCGGCCATCTCTTCGTCAATCAGCGCCTCGCGAAATTCATGGAGGAAGGCGGCAAGGTTTACGGCTGCCGCTTCTCCACCCAGGCGCTCTACGGGCAGACGGAAAAAGCCTTCATCCCCGGCATCATCCCGATCAATCCGCTCGACGTGCTGGATTGCATCCTCATGCACAAGAAGGCGGGCGCCACGATCATCGATACCTGGACGGTGTAATATGAAGCGGATCAAAGCGGCAGCGGTGCAGATCGCGCCCGACCTCACGAGCGGCACCGGCACGGTCGATCGCGTCTGCGACGCGATCGATCGGGCCGCCGCGCAAGGCGTGGAGCTGGCCGTTTTTCCCGAGACGTTCATTCCTTATTACCCTTACTTTTCGTTTGTGGCGCCGGCGGTGCTCAGATGGGGAAGGATCACCTGCGGCTTTACGAATGGGCGGTGGAAGTGCCGGGCCCGGTCACCGAGCGGCTGTCGAAGGCCGCGGCGCAGCACGGCATGGTGCTGGTGGTCGGCGTGAATGAGCGCGACGGCGGCTCCCTCTACAATACGCAGCTGATCTTTGACAACGACGGCCCGCTGTTGCTGAAGCGGCGCAAGATCACGCCCACCTATCATGAGCGCATGGTCTGGGGACAGGGGGACGGCGCGGCATTCGCGCGGTGGATACGGCGGTCGGGCGCGTCGGCGCGCTCGCCTGCTGGGAGCATTACAATCCGCTGGCGCGTTTCGCCCTGATGGAGGAGCGCGAGGAGATTCACTGCGCGCAATTTCCCGGCTCGATGGTCGGCCAGATTTTTGCCGATCAGATCGAGGTCACGATCCGCCATCATGCGCTGGAGTCCGGCTGCTTCGTGGTCAATGCGACCGGCTGGCTGACCGACGAGCAGATCGACTCCATCACGCCGGACGACAAGCTCCGCAAGGCGCTGCGCGGCGGCTGTCACACCGCGATCATCTCGCCGGAAGGCGTGCCGCTGTGCGCGCCGATCACCGAAGGCGAAGGGATGGCCATCGCGGAGCTCGATCCCGCGCTGATCACCAAACGCAAACGCATGATGGATTCGGTGGGTCACTACTCGCGGCCCGACATCTTCACGCTGCACATCAACCGCACCGCACACCTGCAGGTGCGGAGCAAGAACGACGACATGTTCGATCAAACTTATGGTGGACTTCCCATCAGCGCTCCTGACGAAGAAACAGTTCCTGCTCTCTGAGCTGCAGACGCACGGGCTGCGGTTGCTCGACGCCAGCGCCGGCGCGGCCAGCCGGCGCGGCGGCGCGGGCCCGACGGATCACAAGGCGGTGACCGTGCTCGGCACCACGATCATGGTGCCGGTGCATACGCGCGGCGCGGCAAAATCGACCTATGTGGCGACGCCGCCGGATGCGCGGGGTTTCCGTCCTGCAAAGCGGCGGCGAGGCGGTCTGCGAGATTTCCTTTCCGCCGCCGCCGCGATTCTACGGGCTGACGACCGCGGAAGGCATTCCCTATTGGAAGATCGCGCAGCTCCACTCGCGCGACACGCTCGCGACCACCGTGCTGCAAACCTGCATCCGCTACGGCAACAGCGCGACGAAATGCCAGTTCTGCGCGATCGGCGAATCGCTCAAAGCCGGACGAACCATCGCCAAGAAAACCGCGAGCAACTCGCCGAAGTCGCCGCGGCCGCGCAGCGACTCGACGGCATCGCAACGTGGTCATGACCACCGGCACGCCGCCGACCGACGACCGCGGCGCGGCGGTGCTGGCGGAGTGTGCGGCGGCGATCAAGGCGGCCACTGATTTGCCGATCCAGGGGCAATGCGAACCGCCCGCCGACTTCGGGTGGTTTGCCCGGATGCGCGAGGCCGGGGTCGATTCGCTGGGGATGCACCTCGAGGCTTGGGATGAAGACGTCCGCCGGCGGATCATGCCCGGCAAAGCGGAGGTGCCGCGGGCGTTTTACCTGGAAGCTTTCGCCGCCGCGGTCGAGATATTCGGGCGCGGGCAGGTCAGCACCTATCTCCTGGCCGGGCTCGGTGATACCGTGGAATCGCTGCACGAAGCCGCGCGGGTGCTGATCGATCTCGGCGTCTATCCGTTTATCGTGCCTTTCGTGCCGGTGAGCGGCACGCCGCTGGCCGCGCATCGACCGCCTTCGGCGGAGTTCATGCGCAGGTGCTCGGGCCGGTCGGCGAATGGCTGAGCGAAGCGGGGATGACTTCCGACACCGTCAAGGCCGGCTGCGCGAAATGCGCCGCCTGCTCGACTCTTTCCACCTTTGAAACGCCGTCTGCCTGCGCCGCCTGATATGCCCGAAGTCGTTTTCACCATCCAGCTTCCCGACGGAATGACCAAAGAGTGTTATTCGCCCTCCACCGTCGTTCTGAACTACTTTCACCAGGGCGAAGAGATGTCGGTCGCGGAATTTCTCGCTCGCAGCCGGAAAGCGTTCGCGGCGGCCAGCGAGCGGGTGCGCGCAAAATTTGGTTTCGCCTGCAGTTCCGCTGCGGCTCAACTCGCCAGCATCGAGGAATGGACTCGCACTTATGCGGGCGAGTGCCACCATTCGCATCCTTCACATTTAAACCACATCACCTCCGCGAGTACGAACCATCAGACTGTTATGGAATCGCCCATTGCCGCGCCGTCGCAAAAGCATTTCTCCGTCATCATGATCGGCGGCGGACAGGCGGGACTCTCTGCCAGCTACCTCTTGAAGGAGCGGGGAATCGACCACGTCGTCTTCGAAAAGAACAGACTCGCAGAATCCTGGCGCTCGAAGCGATGGGACACCTTTTGTCTGGTCACGCCGAATTGGCAATGCCAGCTCCCGGGCCATCCTTACTCCGGGCCCGATCCGCACGGATTTATGGTGAAGGATGAGATCGTTGCATACATCGAATCGTACGCGCAGTCTTTCCGACCACCCATCTACGAAGGGGTGACGGTCTCTCGGCTGCAGCGGAACGATTCCGAGGCCTTCGAAATCACGAGCGATCTGGGTATTTTCACCGCCGACCAAGTGATCGTGGCCACCGGCGGCTACCAGGATGCCACCATTCCGCGCATGGCCGAGAGGGTTGCGCCGGAGGTCCACCAAATCCATTCCTCCGACTACAAAAATGCCGAGTTGCTGCCGCCCGGAGATGTCATGGTGGTCGGTTCCGGCCAATCCGGCTGCCAGATCGCCGAGGACCTGCACTTGGGCCGGCGCGTCCATCTGTGCGTGGGCGGCGCCCCGCGCACCGCGCGGCGTTATCGCGGCAAAGATGTCGTCGATTGGCTGAATGACATGGGCTACTACGACAAGCCGATCCACGAGCATCCGCAAAAGGAGCGCGTTCGGAGCAAGGCGAATCATTATGTCACCGGGCGCGACGGCGGACGCGATATCGACCTCCGCAAGTTCGCCAAGGAAGGCATGCGTCTATACGGCCGGTTGAAGGAAATTCGAGGCTCGATCCTCCATTTTTCGCCTGACCTGAAACAGAATCTCGACCAAGCCGACACCGTCGCGGAAAGCATCAAGAACACGATCGACAAATTTATCGATAGCAGCGGCATTAGCGCCCCGGTCGAGCCGCGCTACCAACCGGTCTGGCAACCAGAGAGGAAACTTTGGAGCTCGACTATGTCGCCGCAGGGATCACACGATCATCTGGAGCATGGGCTTCCATGCGGACTACCGTTGGATCGAATTGCCGATCTTCGACGGCAAAGGCTACCCCGGCCATCACCGCGGTGTCACCATGATCCCGGGCCTCTATTTTCTCGGCCTGCCCTGGCAATACACCTGGGGTTCCGGCCGGTTTTCGGGTGTCGCCCGGGACGCCAAATATCTCCTCGAACACATCGAGGCCCAGCGCGATGACAAACCGCGGAGAAATGGTTTTGCGCTCAACGAATGGGCGCTCGGTTCTTAGCTGGGAGCTAGTCCGGCAGAAGGCAGGTGGATAAGCTTTCCCGGAGGCGCGCAAGATTATCTGGCGCTCCGAAGTAGCTTGCTCTGAAGCGTCGCCGGAGGTCGATACTCTGCCTCGGTGATTCTTCGAATGAACGACGCCATCGGCGGTGCGATGGCGCGCTAATGAACATTCTCACGGTGAGTTTGTTGCGAACCTCGGAATCCACCGTCGGGCACGCTCATTTTGCGCGTCGCCCTTAGCCGTCGTGATGTTTCCGCACGGAGCTCAAAAGGTGACTTGGCTGGTTCGGCGGCCCCGGTTTCGGACCACTGATGGCCGCCTGACCACTAATATTTGGTATTCCGGCGCCCAATGGCTCTCTTGGCAATCTAACTGTGTTTCTCGGACCGATGGACATTATTTTATTGGTCAATCTACTCCGGGCGTTGCTTTGGCCATTGCTTTCGATATGTTGGTGGCAGTGATCTTAGTACACGTCCATTTCGCGCCCTTTCATGAAGGGGCGAGGTAGAGCAAAAAGATGAAGGGGCTGGAGACGATTTTGCTCCACTGGGCCATCGCGGACGTCCGATCTCGCACCATGGCGGGGCGCTTTCACTCGACCGGTTCTTTCTTGTTTGGCAGCAACGAGAAATCCCGTAGACTCGAAAGTCTCCCCCAATGCTCTCCGCTGATTCGAAACAGGTATCATGAAAACGAAGGCCCCATCACCGGGTACCGGGCGAAGCGAAAAAATCAAAAACGTGATCCGGGTCTCGAGCGGCAACTTTCTCGAGATGTATGACTTCATCGTGTTTGGGTATTATGCAGCGCCGATCGGGCGTACTTTCTTTCCCGGACACAATCCGTACGCATCGCTGATGCTCTCGTTGATGACCTTTGCGGCGGGATTTTTGATGCGGCCAGTGGGCGCGATCGTGCTGGGAGCCTACATCGACCGTTATGGCAGACGGGCCGGGTTGCTTCTGACCTTAGGATTGATGTCGGTTGGCACCATCACCATTGCCTGCTTGCCGGGCTACGCGACCCTAGGGTTATTCGCCCCGTTGTTGATTCTTCTAAGTCGGCTGCTACAAGGATTTTCTGCGGGCGTCGAACTAGGCGGAGTTTCGGTTTACCTATCAGAAATCGCGACCCCAGGCCATAAAGGGTTCTATGTCAGTTGGCAGTCAGCCAGCCAACAAGTCGCGGTGATGGTCTCAGCACTGCTGGGGGTGGTTTTGACTTCGCTACTCGGACCACCGACGATCGATCTCTGGGGCTGGCGCATTCCTTTTCTGGTCGGTTGCCTGATCATTCCGGTTCTTTTCCTTCTCCGACGATCCCTGGCTGAAACCGAGGCCTTCGAATCACGCCAACACCACCCCACGGTATCCCAGATTATGCGCACCTTGGCCACCAATTGGGCCATCGTGCTGCTCGGCGTCATGCTCGTAGCGATGACCACCGTCTCCTTTTACCTCATCACTGCCTATACGCCGACCTTCGGTCAAAGCGAACTGCACCTCGATTCCGTCGGGGTCCTCATCGTGACCTTGTGCGTAGGATTGTCTAATTTTATTTGGCTGCCGATTATGGGTTCTCTCTCCGACCGAGTGGGGAGGAAACCCCTCCTGATAACCTTCACGGTATTTGCACTGTTGACCGCCTACCCGGCGATGTTATGGCTGACTGCCGACCCCTCCTTTGCGCGGCTCTTGTTGGTAGAACTTTGGCTGTCATTCGTCTATGCCAGTTACAACGGCGCAATGGTCGTTGCCCTAACAGAGATCATGCCGGTCGAGGTTCGCACTAGTGGATTCTCCCTGGCTTATAGCTTGGCGACCGCATTGTTAGGAGGATTCACCCCTGCACTCTGCACGTATTTAATTCATATTACGCAGAACCGGGCCGCGCCCGGGCTCTGGATGTCGTTCGCCGCAGTGCTCGGTTTAATTGCTTCCCTCATGATTCCCCGCTCCGAGAATGCGATAGCGGAGGGGAGGTAGTGGTCAGTGTCAGTGTCAGTGGCCAGTGGTCAGTGCCAGTGGCCAGTGCCAGTGCCAGTGTCAGTGGTCGGGCAGAGAAGCAGCAATTGACATCTGCAACAGTTCGGCGCAAGGGCCACTAAAGAGTAGTTCACGCCTTAGTTTCGTTTTCGTCTCCCCGCCCCGAAGGGACATGAAAGCATAGCCCAGGTCTACCATGGGTGTGTTGTCTTATAATATCCCCCCTGAAGGGGCGGCAGAGAGACATGGGGTCCTCGGCTTCGCGCGACACGATTTTCTGCCACCCCTTCAGGGCGGTTCCATTAGAAATATAAACCCAGGCTAAAGCCTGGGCTATGCTTTCATGGCCTTTCAGGCCGCGGAGGTGCCCCAACACTTAATTTCGCATCAATGCCGGCGAAAGGTGCGCTAACCTACTTCGCTCCCAAAGCACTCACTGCGTCGGTAATTGCCTGTTCCTAGATATTTGTTCGGCCTCGCCTCAGCGCCCCGAGATTTTGTCGTGCTGCTCCTCTGCCCCCACTGACCACTGACAACTGACACTGACAACTATTCCGCCCTATTTGGCAAACGCTGCCAAAGCATCCGTGGCCTTCAACAGAATGGATTCAGAGTCTTCGCCTGAAACGGCAGAATCCGGCTCGTCGTTAGGATCGTGCAGAACCAGGGCTTCTGAAACGGTGGGATTACTGACCTCGGCGTGGGCAATCGAAATTTCAGCCCCTGGAAATTTCGATTCCAGGGAACTCAGCAATTGTTCTCGCTGAGCAAAGGCAAAGGGCACTTCAATTGTAATTTGGATTTTTCCGGACACCCTGGGAGTATCGGGGGTCAACCTTCGCGGTGCAATACCGATCCACGAGTTCGCAGAGATGGAAGAAGAGAAGGCAGGAATATCTTTACCACCAAGACACCGAGAACACGGAGCTCAAAGCCAAATCAGAAGGGGTGCTCTTGCTCCCCTCCCAGGTAATAAAGAGGATATTTTTCCAGATTCGGAATTTTACTCCGTGTACTCTATGCCCTGACATGTGGGCGCAGTGGACTAATCACGAATGAATCAAGCCGAGATCATCTTCGCGCTACTGATCGTCGTCGCAACGCTGGCGATCCTGGCGAAGAAAGTGGCCTTTCCTTATCCGGTCTTGTTGGTGATCGGCGGATTGGCTCTCGGGTTTGTTCCCGGTTTGCCGGCGGTCCAATTAGCGCCGGACCTGGTGTTTCTGTTCTTGTTGCCGCCCCTCCTTTATCCCGCCGCGGTCTTTACTTCCTGGCGAGATTTTCGAGCGAACCTGAGTCCCATCCTGCTGCTGGCGATTGGGCTGGTGCTCTTAACAACTGCGCTGGTAGCCGTCGTTGCTCACGCCCTGACCGGCTTGCCGTGGGCGGCGGCCTTTGTTCTCGGGGCCATCGTTTCGCCACCTGATGCAGTCGCCGCCACGGCGATCACCAGCCAATTGAAAGTGCCGCGAAAGATCGTCACCATTCTGGATGGTGAGAGTCTCGTCAACGACGCGACAGCGCTCGTCGCTTATCGCTTCGGGATTGCGGCCATGATGAGCGGAACCTTTTCGCTTTCCGAAGCAATCGGACGTTTCCTTTTGGTCGCGGCGGGCGGCACGGCAATTGGGTTGGCCATCGGTTGGCTGGCCTCGCAGATTCAACGCCGCCTCGATGATCCGCCTGTCCAACTGACAATTTCGCTCCTCACACCGTTCGCCGCTTACATTCCTGCGGAGCGCCTACATTTCTCCGGCGTCCTGGCGGTCGTCACCGCGGGAATTTTCCTCGGCTGGCGCGGGCCGCAACTTTTCTCCGCGCGATCACGCCTTAATCTATTCGTGTTTTGGGAGATGGTCGTATTCCTGTTGAATGGTCTGGTCTTCGTCCTGATCGGTTTGCAACTGCCGCACATTCTTCACACGCTCTCAGGCCATTCGTTAAGACAACTGGTTTGGCATGGCGCGTTGATCAGCGGCGCCGTAATCGGTGTGCGAATCGCCTGGATTTTCTCTTCGACGAACCTTCTGCGTCTGATTGGCATTGCTCTCCACACGGAGGATCCGTTCCCGGCATGGCAAAATCTGGCCATCGTGGCCTGGACAGGGATGAGGGGGGTGGTTTCTCTCGCCGCGGCGCTTGCCGTGCCCTTAACGCTGGCGAATGGGACCCCTTTCCCCGGACGGGATTATATTTTATTCATCACCTTTTGCGTGATCCTGGCCACGCTGGTCCTACAAGGCCTGAGCTTGCCGGCGCTGATCCAGCGCCTTGGGATCGTGGACGATGGGCTTGCCAATCTGGAAGAGAGGACGGCGCGACTCAAAGCTAACGAAGCTGCCATGGCCTACCTGGACGAACTCAATGGTCGCTATCCACCCGAAATCGTGGACCGGCTACGGGTCGAATATGCCGATCGCATTCGTCAACTCGAAGCCTGCGCGAAGGTCGATGGGGATCGCTCTGACGATGCGATGGCGCCTTCCTTCGAAAATTTGCAACAAGAGGCGCTTGATGTGGAACGACGAATAATTATCCAATTGCGCGACGAGTATGTCATCAATGACGAAGTTCTCCGCCGTATCCAGGCTGATCTTGATCACGCCGAAGCCAGACTGCATGTGCGCGAGTGAACTGAGACTCAGGAGGTCAGCATTCAGCCCGCCTTCCAGAAAGGCAACTCACTCTTGAAGAAGCTAGTGGTAACACAAAATATTGGGTTGAACTTTCTTGATCTCCACAACCTGTAGAGTATTCTGGCAAAATTCATGAACAAGAGTGGTTATCAGCCAATGCCGGTACTTTTGCGAGCCGAGCCGAGCGATCTTCGTCCGACTTCTGGCTCTGCAAAAATCTTACGCGTGATTGCAGCTTTCGGTACCGTATTAGCCCTCTGCGGGGTAATTGCGATCTGTCTAGTTGCTTTTAATGCCTTTCCTCCAGCCACCCAAAAATCGAAAGCCGCTGCGGATCTCCCGATCGTTCCTACGGTTAAGCCATCGTCCGCGGCGGAGGTAAGCCAAAGTAACGGCGCGGATCCGGCGGCACTAACAGATCCGAATCAGGCCTCTGCCGGGACGGTTTCGGAAGATCACGCTCAGGTGCCGAGTGTTGCCTTGGTGAATCCGACTCCCGCTCCGGCTACGGTGCCGCTTCAAAGCGATAGCGATTTGCTCAAGACAGATCGCCCCGTGGCCGCACCGGTCAGCGTCGACCGCCACCTCTCAGAGAGCGTCCGCAGAAAACTCGAGAAAGCACGGCGTCAAGCTGAGGAGCAGCGAGTCAGCTTGGAGGATGACTACGAACACCATGCCATCTCCACTGCGTCGTACAAGAAGGGTGAAGAGAAGTATCGAAGGACGATCGAAAAATACCGAAAAGCGATGAATGCTGGCGCAGAGCCGAAAAATTAGCACCGCCCGGCGAGGTGGCACCGAAATTCTGAACGCCGAGCTGGCAAGATAAAATTTGGAAAACGACGAAAAGATTAAATCGCTGGCCTACCGGCTCTGGTTGACCAGGCGCGATCGCCAAATTTCAGGGGATGCCTACTGTGACTATTACCAAGCTGAACGCATTCTTGAGTCTTATCGAAACCTAAAACTCTTTTTGCTGGGGTCATTTGGTTATTCGACGATTTCTTATGTCCTGGGGAATTCTCCGAAAGAGCATTACGAGAACGCCGTAAACGCGGTCCTGGAGCTCCATGAACTGGCGGAGGAAGATGATATTAGTCCGGAACTCGCTGAAAGTTTGCTTCAGCCCGACTCCCTACAAAAGATGGCAGAAAAGTTTTCCGCGGATAAGGCCGAATGTTCCCGACCTTGGTCTCTTCCTCACCCTGGTGCCGCCGCAACCATAAATGCCTTTCGGCCAGATCGGTGCGACGGAGCAGGAGAATGGTAGTTGCCAGTGTCAGTGATCAGTTGCCAGTGGAGATTAGCCTTCCGCTCGCCCGACCCGGGAATAATTGGCGTAAGGAGAACACCGGAAGCCACTTGGCAATCGGCCAATCAGGCTTCCCGGTCGGTCCTGGATTTTTCCCAATCGGCGACCATTGATATTTCATCGATCTCCTCTGCCGAGAGTACCAGGTCCGGTGCGCCCATCGAATCGGCCAGTTGGTCCGTGTTATTTGCCCCAATGATTGGTGCCGTGACAAATGGCCGCGCTAGCATCCAGGCCAGCGCCACGCGTGTCGGCGTCGAGCTGCGGCGCTGCGCGACTTCGACCAGTTTCTCGACGATATCAAAATTCTTTTCGCTTAGGCGCTGCTTGTTGCCTTCCACTCGGACGCCCGAAGGGAGATCCTGGTTTCTCCGATATTTTCCGGTCAGAAACCCTCCGGCCAGCGGACTGTAGGGCAGAACACCAATTCCGTACCTAAGACTGACCGCGGCCAGTTCCCTTTCGAAATTAGCGCGAACAGGGGATACCAGGCTGTATTCCGGTTGAATCGAAACGAAGGATTCGTAGCCATGTTTATCCGAGGCCCACAAAGCTTGCATTAGTCGCCAGGCACTAAAATTCGAACAGCCGATGTACCGCACATAGCCTTTGCGAACCAGATCGCTAAAGGCGGACAGCGTCTCTTCGATGGGGGTGCGCGGATCGATGAAATGCGCTTGATAAAGGTCAATATAATCAACCTGCAGACGCTTCAGGCTATCCTCGCATGCTCGCATGATCCAACGCCGGGACAATCCTTCTCGCTGTAGCGGATGATCGTCCCCCTCCGAAAAATCCTGACCCATCGCGCAGCGGACTTTCGTCGCCACCAAGACTCGATCGCGGTTTCCAGTCGCTTTTAACCACCGGCCGATGATCTGTTCGGAGATGCCTCCGGGGTTATTCGGCGCCCAAACAGAATAACAATCCGCGGTATCGATTAGATTTCCACCGGCCTCGACATAAGAACTGAGGATCGTATGTGACGCGGGTTCGTCGGCACTCCAGCCGAATTGCATTGTTCCAAGAGCGATCGGGGACACCAAGAGTCCCGTATTTCCAAGCTTTCGATATCGAACATTTACCTTCACGAAAACACGGTAATTCTTTGAGTGCGGACAAAGTCAAGGCGATCGTGAACAGGTCCAAGCGCTTTTACGATGGGGATTGCTCTTTGTACCAACTCTGTCTGGTCTGCGAGATTCTTTACCGTTCAACCGGGCCACTTGGAACCTGAGTTCTTATGATCACTTTTACGGACACGCTCACCATTCGCGAAACCGCGTTACGCACCGGTCTGACTACCCATACGTTGCGATACTACGAACGCCTGGGACTGATTATCGTCGCCAGGTCCGCGAGTGGCCACCGGCGTTATCGAAAGAGCGATCTCGAGTGGATCCAGGTTTTGATCTGCCTCCGAGACACTGGAATGCCGATCCAAAGAATGATCGAATTCGCCAAGCTGGTTCGCGAGGGTGAGTCCACCATCCCCAACCGTGTCGCCTTGCTTAAGACACATCGTGGCGAGGTTCTTGCCAACCTTGCTCGACATCAACGATACCTGCAAATGATCGAGCAAAAGATCGGGTCCTACGCGACATTCGAAATGGCGGATAGCAGATAATCAAAAGACCGAGAACGAAGGACGACGAGGAGAGGAACGATGGGGGTGCGAAGGAGAGGGCAATGTTACAAATTAGTCACACGGAGATCCTTGCGCCGCAGCGGAGCGCAACGTCTGATGCGTCAGACGTGTTAATCCTGGGAAAATGAGCTCCATTCAAATTTGCTTTTTAATTGAAATCGGCCCCTTTTTCGTCTGGTTTAACGGTTGAACCGCGATCCCATGAAAAATGGCAAACCTTAAGCTGTCACCTGGTGACCTCTAGATTCCTACTGCAGCGCTCACCTTTCGTGCGATAAAATCAAAATCTCATCCATCTGTTCAGCTCAACTTATGAAAATGACTCACTATTCTTTGGTGGCAACTTTCGTCGCGGTTCTCGCGGCGGTCGATGCACCTCACAATCTGTCGGCCTCGGAAGCGCTCGATATTAAATCTGCAGTCTCGGCGAGCAGTTCCCGTGACCAGCTCCTGGCCCAGGCGGCCACCAAGAAACCGGATGCCAACGCGCCAACAGTTAACGTCGATCAAAATGGTGTCATTCTGAAGGGCTACGATGCAGTCGCCTATTTTAAACAAAAGAAGGCGGTCAAAGGTGACCCGAAATATTCGAGTACCTACGGAGGAGCGACCTACTATTTCGCTTCGGCGGCAGACAAAGCCGCCTTCGACAAATCCCCGGCCAAATATGCGCCGCAGTACGGGGGTTATTGCGCGAACGCAATGCTCAAAGCCAAGCTGAACGATATCGATCCCAACGCTTTCTTAGTTTATAACGGCAAACTCTACGTCTGCACGGGCGAGCCCCAATTGAAGCACTTCCGGGCAAAACCCGAAGCCAACGTTAAAGCGGCAGACGAAAAGTGGAAACAGTATCAACCACCGACTAACCCCGGCTTCCGACGGGAACTGGGAAGCTGACCCACTAGCAAAGAGATATTATCGGGCTCGGGCTTGACGGGCTCGAGATCCGCGCCCCGAAGGGGCATAGCCCAGGTTTACCCTGGGAAAAGGGCGCCAGAAGCGCGGCGCTGACCAACAAAAACCGCTCTGAGGCGTCGCTGCACTTCTAGCGCCCCTACAGGGCGCACCGCAAAGAAACAACACACCCAGGGTAAACCCTGGGCTCTGCTTTCTAGCCCCTTCGGGGCACGGATCTCACCGATTGATCGACATAGAAATAACCCGCTTCCATGGGAACAACGGCATCAGTGTTGATCGTCTAGCAGCCTGATTCTTGCGCGAACGCCATAAGCTGGAATCTTACTTACGGAGGCTCGAGATCTGCGCCCCGAAGGGGTTAGAGAGCATAGGGCGCACCGCAAAGAAACAACACACCCAGGGTAAACCCTGGGCTCTGCTTTCTAGCCCCTTCGGGGCGCGGATCTCACCGATTGATCGACATAGAAATAACCCGCTTCCATGGGAACAACGGCCATCAGTGTTGATCGTCTAGCAGCCTGATTCTTGCACGAAAGCCATAAGCTGGAACCTTACTTACGGAGGCTCGAGATCTGCGCCCCGAAGGGCTAGAGAGCATAGCCCAGGGTTTACCCTGGGAAATAAATTTATTGTAGCGCGCCCTGTAATAAGGGCGCCAGAATCGCGCCGCGGTGACCAACAAAAACCGCTCTGAGGCGCTGCACTTCTAGCGCCCCTACAGGGCGCACCGCAAAGAAACAACACACCCAGGGTAAACCCTGGGCTATGCTTTCTAGCCCCTTCGGGGCGGGGATCCCCACCGATTTATCGACATAGAAATAACCCGCTTCCATGGGAACAACTGGATTGCGGCGGGCGATCAAGGCTAACTCCAAATATGAACGCTGATGAACTCGTCTCTATCGAGCCTTTAGCGAAACTAACTCCAGACCTCATTTGCCGCTTTCCCCACTGGCAACTGACCACTGACACTGACAACTACTTCAGCCTCTTCCTGGCGGAGACAACCCAAGCCGATTTATGAGGCTCGAAGCCGACGGAGCCATAGTAGTTTTCTGCAGCAGGGGCGGCCAACAAGATGATTTTGGCCTTTTCTCCAAGCCTTGACTGGGTCAGACGAATCAATCCTTTCCCGATTCCTATCCTTTGATATTCTTTATCGACTGCCAAATCCGAGAGATAACAGCAGTATTCGAAATCGGTTACCGAACGGGCGACCCCGACCAGTTTTGCCTCGTCCCAAGCGGTGCAAAGCAAGTTTGCATGCTTCAGCATCGCCTTAATGCATTTCGGATCATCTATCGGCCGGCGTTCGGATAAGGTCGAACGTTTCAGCAGATCCACGAACTCTGCCTCAGTAATCTTACGTAAATGCTGATATGAAATATCCACGGTCTTCTAATTCAAAGTTGAACTATTGTTTGAGCGGATCAGCTAGGCAGGATGCCAAATTGCGCTTGGTGGAGTCGGGCAAAAATGCCGCCCAAGGCTAGCAATTCTTCATGGCGCCCCTCTTCGGCAATGGCATTCTCGCTGACGACGATAATCCGGTCAGCATTTTTGGTGGTGGCAAGTCGGTGGGCAATGATCAAGGTCGTCCTTCCGGCCGATAGTTCCCCCAGCGACCGTTGAATGATCGCTTCGGTCTCGGAATCCAAGGCAGAAGTCGCTTCATCGAGAATCAGGATGGGCGGATTTTTCAAAAACATGCGGGCAATGGCCAGGCGTTGTTTCTGGCCGCCGGACAGTTTGACTCCGCGTTCACCAATCAAAGTATCAAGTCCTCGATCCAACTGAAAAATGAATTCCTCCAAGTGGGCGCGCTGAGCCGCTTCCCAAATTTCACTTTCCGATGCGACGAGGTTCCCGTACACGATATTTTCACGCAAGGTGCCACCGAACAAAAAGACGTCTTGCTGGACAATGCCGATCTGACGCCGTAACGAGTTCAGGGTTAGGTCGCGAATATCATTACCGTCAATGGTAATTCTCCCGCCACTGACGTCATAGAAGCGGGGCAAGAGACTGCATAAAGTGGTTTTTCCCGCCCCGGACGGACCGACAAAAGCTACGGTTTCGCCCTCTTTGATAGAGAGGTTAATGCCATGCAAAACTTCGCGGCCGGATTCGTAGCTAAAGGAAACGTTCTCGTAATTAATCGCCCCCGCCAGGTGCTCAATCACCAAGGCATTTGGTCGGTCGACCACTTCCGGGGCGGTATCAATTAACTCGCTGTATCGCTTAAAGCCGGCCAACCCTTTAGGGTACAATTCAATCACGGCGTTAATTTTTTCGATCGGCCGAAACAGCACGTTGGCCAGGAGCAGGAATCCGAAGAATTGGCCGGTGGTCAGATGATCGTGAAAAACGTACCAAGCGCCACATAACAAAATGAAAAGGGTCACTAGGCGCATCAAAAAATAGCTAATCGACAAACTCCAGGACATGATCTTATAACCAGCGAGTTTCGAGCGGCGAAAATTTAGATTGTTAGCGGCGAACAATCGCTTCTCGTGCTCCTCGTTGGCAAAAGCCTGCACCACCCGGATTCCGCCGAAGGTGTCCTCCACCCGGGCATTGTAGTCTGCGATGTCACTAAACATTTTGCGAACCGCTGTGGTCATCCGCTGGTTGCAAACGATCGCCACCCAGATCAGAATTGGCACGGCGATAAAGGTGAGCAGCGCTAACTTCCAATGCACCAAAAGCATGATCACGAAAGCGCCGAGCAGGGTCATGACAGCGATAAAGACGTCTTCGGGTCCATGGTGCGCCATCTCCCCAATATCGAACAGATCCGTCGACATCCTGGACATCAGATGTCCGGTTTTGGTGTTATCAAAGAAACGAAAGGAGAGTTTCTGAATGTGATCGAATAACCGGCGCCGCATATCGGTCTCGATATTGATCCCGAGCATGTGTCCCCAGTAATTCACGATGAATTGAAGAACGCCGTTGATCGAGTAGACCGCCAGCATAGCGGCACAGGCGGTCACGATCAGGGACCAATTATTCCCCGGCAAAAGCTGGTCGACGACATAGTTAACAAAGAGCGGGAAACTGAGTTCCAAAATGGCCAACACCACAGCGCAAGAGAAATCGAGAACGAACAATTTCCCGTAGGGCTGGTAGTAAGACCAAAAACGCAGAAGCATGGATGCTCAATCTCGCCAGCATCTGCTCTCTCTTCAAGTGCGGTGCCCGCGCTTCGCGGTTGGAGAAATGAACCTACTCGAATGTCCGGCCACGGTTTGACGGGAATCGCTTCGGATTTCCGTCAAACCCGGGCAGATCGGTGGGATCTCCCATCGCCCGCTTCACCGCCAACTCTCAGAAATCGAGAACGAGAACGATTGGGAGGCAGCCAGGAGACCTACATCGGTTAGTCGCGTGGACCAGGAGCCAGAAGATCGATATCGACGGTTTGCGCCATGGCCTGGAGACCAGCCCGGTTTGGATGAAGGAGATCGCCGGGGCCGCCGATCGTCATATTAGGTTGGAAGGGGGGTTCAACAGCTCCAGTCGCCGGATCCAGGGTGGCGGCATCAAAATCCGCCACGGCGTCAAATAAGCCTCCGGTCCGGATGAAGTTGTTAATTTTTTTGCGTTCCACATCTATTTTCGGGAAACCGTAACTGGCAATCGGGCTTCCAAAACTCGAAACAATCGTCGCTCCGATCACCTTTATCTTTTTGGCATGGAGCCGTTCGACCACCTCTTTATAGCCTTTGATTACATCATCTGCTGAGGCGAGACCGGCACCCAAATCATTAATTCCTTCTAACCAGACGACATAGCGCAATCCCGCCAACCCGAGCACATCGCGCTCCAGCCGATCCACCGCAGAGGGTCCATTGACGGAAGTTCCGCCGGGCCGAGAAGAATTGACGGTGTTCCCACTTATCGCTTCGTTCACCACAGAAATTTTGCTCCCGTAGGCGCTGTGTAATCGGCGGGAAAGCTGATCGGGCCAAGTGTCACTGCCATTCAAGGTGCTATTCACCCCATCGGTAATGGAGTCACCGAACGCGCAAACCACACTGGTATCGGGATCAGCGGCCACTTCCACCGCATCCAGCAAGTACCAGGAAGTCGTGGTGAAAGGAAACGCCGCGTCGTTCGCATCGCCGGTATGATCGCCCGTTTCGGGTGCCGTCAGATAAGACGTGGAAAGGGCATCAGTGTGCCAGGTGAGAGGACCGCTGGTGCCTTTGACGAAGAAGCTAACCGCCAGCTTATGCCCTTCCAGTAATGGATCGTTTGGATCAATGTCCAGGGGAATTTCGTCACTATAAACTTCCTCACCTACCGGAAGGACGACATCCCCTTTCCCGCTGAATTGCACTTCTTGAGCTTTTCCCGCCAAGAGGTTTCCTCCGGCTGACTGGATGCCTACCTTGACTGCGCCGAGGGTGACCGGGCGGTTGCCGAACGTATTGGAGAAACGCAACCGGATCGTTTTGCCCCAGAGATCGGGCTTGACGATCAGTCGGAAAGTTTGGTTGGTCGCGCCGTCCACATCACCGGTCGGCAGTGCGAAACTCAAATCCGGTTGAGCCACTGGCCAGCCTGCCGGATAAGGTCCTTGAGGGGAAGTCGCCCAAGAAGCAACCCAACCTTTTCCAGGCTCGAGCCCGTAAAGTGCCGGGTTCAGGCAAAAGCCCAAGCCAGAAAGGACCCAAATAAGCAACCATTTCAAAGGGAGCGAAGACGCCCGGCTAAATCCTTGGCGCCCGCTGCAAAACCGCGCATCGATGGAGGGAACGGGTGGTTTCATAGACCTAACAGATAAAACGGATTGGTATTTCATCGCAATCGTAAAGGGAGGACGCGGAGGGGGGAGGGAGGGCGCGGAGGGGGATTATTCACCACAGAGGCGCAGAGGGCACGGAGTTTGGGGACTGAAATTAAGAGCGCCTCCGCTCCGGCGAGCACGAACACCTAGTAGCTTGGACGAATCGGATCGATCGAGAATCAGATAATGTTTTCGATTTTTCCGAAGTCTCCGTGAACTCTGTGTCTCTGTGGTAAATTTTTGTTTTCCTCTGTGCCCTGGATTTCACCTCTGCGACCTCCGGAAAATGAGAAACCCGCCTGGTTTTCACCGGGCGGGTTTCATTAACTCTGGCGATGTCCTACTCTCGCACAACCTAGAGATGCACTACCATTGGGGCTGCAGCGTTTCACTTCCGTGTTCGGAATGGGAACGGGTGGGGCCACTGCGCTATAATCACCAGAAGGCTGGTGAAGCCGAAGCTAGCCCGTGGGGGAATGTTCAGGGGCGGTCTCTCCTCAACTTCACCAGAAAATCTGGTAACTGATTTTTCTTTGGGCGGCCTCGATCAAGGGCTGGGAATTGCTCCGAGCGCCGATCAACGGGCCGTTTATTTGAAAGAACAAGGTGTTCTCTGAAATCTGCATATTGGGAGAATCTTGGACGGAATCTTCAAAAAAATTGATTGCGCAACGCTTCTGATCGTAGGGATCCACTCCCGCTTGCGCGGGAAGGACCGATCAGACAGCAGAAACAATCAAGCCGAACGAGTAATTAGTACTACTGAGCTGAACACATTACTATGCTTATACCCGTAGCCTATCAACGTGGTGGTCTACCACGACTCTTCGGGGAGAATTCATCTTGGAAAAAGCTTGGCGCTTAGATGCTTTCAGCGCTTATCCTGTCCGAACATAGCTACCCAGCACTGCCGTTGACACGACAACTGGAACACCAGAGGTTCGTCAGACCCGGTCCTCTCGTACTAGGGTCTGAACCCCTCAATTCTCCTGCGCCCACAGTGGATAAGGACCGAACTGTCTCGCGACGTTCTGAACCCAGCTCGCGTACCACTTTAACCGGCGAACAGCCGGACCCTTGGGACCTTCTCCAGCCCCAGGATGTGATGAGCCGACATCGAGGTGCCAAACCGAGCCGTCGATATGAGCTCTTGGGCTCGATCAGCCTGTTATCCCTAGCGTACCTTTTGTCCGTTGAGCGATGGCGATTCCACTTTCAACCACCGGATCACTTGGACCTGCTTTCGCATCTGCTCGACGTGTGTGTCTCACAGTTAGGCTGGCTTATATCCATGTACTCGTCACCTGATTGCCAACCAGGCTGAGCCAACCTTCGTACTCCTCCGTTACTCTTTGGGAGGATACCGCCCCAGTAAAACTGACCGGCTGCCAGTGTCCTCAACCCAGATGATGGGATCGAGTTAGATTTTCCAACTGTAAAGGGTGGTGTTTCATTGTCGACTCGGTCTGGCCCGAAAGCCAGATTTCATAGTCTCCCACTTACGCTAAGCATTAAAATCGAAAAACCAGTAACAGCGTACAGTAAAGGTGCATAGGGTCTTTCCGTCCTACTGCGGGTAGGCGGCATCTTCACCGCCACTACAACTTCGCTGAGCTCCTCGTTGAGACAGCGGTCAACTCGTTACACGATTCGTGCAGGTCGGAACTTACCCGACAAGGAATTTCGCTACCTTAGGACCGTTATAGTTACGGCCGACATTCACGGGGACTTGGGTTCGAAGCTTCGTCTTGCGACTAACCTCTTGCCGTAATCTTACCGCATTGGTCACGTGTCACACCCTATACGTCGTCTTAGCGACTTAGCAGAGTGCTGTGTTTTTGCTAAACAGTCGGTTGACCCCTTTCACTGCGTCCCACACCAGAAGTGCGGGAACCCCTTCTTCCGAAGTTACGGGGCTAGATTGCCGAGTTCCTTAACGAGGTTTCACTCACTCGCCTTAGTATATTCTACTCACCCACCTGTGTCGGTTTACGGTACGGGCGGCCATGGGAACATAACAGAGCTTTTCTTGGTACCTGCTTTAAAAAATCCACTTCGACCGAAGTCTCCGCGTCAGCTTGCGCCACTGCCACTTTCAACCGGCAGCTCCTCTCCACAAATACGTCATTCTGTTACTTAACCACAGCCGGTGCAGGAATATTAAACCTGCTGTCCATCGTCTACGCCCACCGGCCTCGACTTAGGTCCCGACTAACCCTGGGGGGACGAACCTTGCCCAGGAAACCTTGGGTTTACGGCGGCCAGGGATCTCACCTGGCTTATCGCTACTCATGTCTGCATCCTCACTTGTAAACACTCCACCGTCGGTTTCCCTCCGGCTTCAAGGTATTTACAACGCTCCCCTACCACTCGTTACGATCGAAACCATAACGAATCCAAAGCTTCGGTATACCGCTTATCGCCAATCATTTTCGGCGCAGAATCACTCGATGAGTCAGCTATTACGCACTGTTTAAATGATGGCTGCCTCTAAGCCAACATCCTCACTGTTTAAGTAACTCCACATCCTTTCCACTGAGCGGTATTTAGGCACCTTAGCTGTTGGTCTGGCATGTTTGCCTCTCGCGCGTGAAGCTTATCCCTCACGCACTGACTCCCGTGTTACATTCGATGGCATTCGGAGTTTGATTGAATTCGGTACCCTGGTATGGGCCCTAGTTCATCCAGTGCTCTACCTCCATCGATCAGCACACGAGGCTAGCCCTCAAGCTATTTCGGGGAGAACCAGCTATCACGGGGTTTGATTAGTCTTTCGCTCCTACCCACAGCTCATCCGAGAATTTTTCAACATTCACCGGTTCGGACCTTCAGTTGCGGTTAAGCAACTTTCATCCTGGCCATAGGTAGATCACCTCCGCTTCGGGTCTACTGCCAGCAACTAAACGCCCATTTCGGACTCGCTTTCGCTTCGCCTCCGCCCCAGAAGGGTTTAAGCTTGCCACTGACAATAACTCGCAGACTCATTAAGCAAAAGGCACGCCATCCCCAACTCCAGTTTTACCCTGGACTGACCGCTCCATCGTTCTGCCAAAGCAAAACTGGAGCTGGGTTTGACACCTTGTAGACGTATGATTTCAGGTACTATTTCACTCCGCTCACAGCGGTGCTTTTCACCTTTCCCTCGCGGTACTTGTTCACTATCGGTCGCCAATTAGTATTTAGCCTTACGGCGTGGTCGCCGTGGATTCATGCGAAGTTTCACGTGCGTCGCATTACTCAGGAAATCCCTAGAGCTTCTCCGGTTTTCGGTTACAGGCCTTTCACCTTCTGTGGTGCGACTTTCCATCCGCTTCACCTAACCTTCGAAGTCCCATGACGGGCTCCTACAACCCCACTAGCAAGCTAGTGGTTTGGGCTCTTCCGCTTTCGCTCGCCACTACTTACGGAATCGAATTCTCTTTCTGTTCCTCCGGGTACTGAGATGTTTCACTTCACCGGGTATTGCTTCGCTACCTTATGAATTCAGGTAGCAATGATTGAGTATTAACTCAAACGGGTTATCCCATTCGGAAATCTACGGGTCAAAGCGTGTTTGCCGCTATCCGTAGCTTATCGCAGCTTACCACGTCCTTCATCGCCTATTGGCACCAAGGCATCCATCATACGCCCTTAGTAGCTTGATTATTTTGATATCTGATAGAAATGAAGGCGAACCTCCATTTCTGATTCTCCAAAGTTGTATTTCTACCCAATATGCAGATGTCAAAGAACACTTTTCCGCGTGTGGCGGAAAGGGGTCTGGTCTGAGTGTTAAGCTCTCGCCAAACGTCAAAATGGTGGTGTCTTGCTAACCATGCGAGGGACGGAATGATCGGGTCAGGCCCGATTGGGGACTGGTGGGCCTGACTGGGCTCGAACCAGTGACCCTGCGCTTATCAAGCGCATGCTCTAACCAACTGAGCTACAGGCCCAAGGTCAGGTTGGAATGCCTCCGACACTCTCCCGAGATTCAGAAATCTCGGAACTTTGGTCGGACTAACTTCGCCTTTTCCGATGCTCGGCCTGGCGAACGATCTTTCTTGGCCCGGTCCCAGCCCGGAAAAAGAAACTTTGGAGGTAAGGGGATTCGAACCCCTGACCTATAGCTTGCAAAGCTACCGCTCTACCAACTGAGCTATACCCCCGGAGCAGTCCGGCGGGTGCCGGACCAACGCGTTCGACAAACCACAGCCTTCAGTGCAGCGTTTTCTCTGACGATTGCTGGTGTCCATCCGCGACCCGGCAGGTTAGCCGAGTCGGCGTTCGTTGATTGCATCCGGCCTCGCGATGTCCAGCAAAAACTGAATTGTGCGCTATCGTTTCAGTCTTCTGAGCCTGGCGACCTTTCGGTCGACCAGGTCTTACAGCATAACAATCGATCCTCAATACGGACGGACTGACTGCGGTAGCTGTCGACCTCTCAAACCCTATCTAAATGGGTAAGAGTGCTCCTTAGAAAGGAGGTGATCCAGCCGCAGGTTCCCCTACGGCTACCTTGTTACGACTTCATCCCAGTTACCGTTCATACCTTAGGGCCCTGCCTTCCGCTTGCGCGGATTGGCACAGACACTTCGGGTACAAGCGACTCCCATGATGTGACGGGCGGTGTGTACAAGGCCCGGGAACGTATTCACGGCGTCGTAGCTGATACGCCATTACTAGCGATTCCGGCTTCATGTAGGCGAGTTGCA
Source organism: uncultured Verrucomicrobiae bacterium (assembly GCA_963808535.1). Taxonomy (GTDB): domain Bacteria; phylum Verrucomicrobiota; class Verrucomicrobiia; order Chthoniobacterales; family JAFAMB01; genus JAFAMB01. The sequence continues at coordinate 25,068 of CAWEGF010000023.1, forward strand.
GCCTACAATCCGAACTGGGCTCAGTTTTAGTGATTTCCTCCACCTCGCGATTTCGGGTCGTTCTGTACTGAGCATTGTAGTACGTGTGCAGCCCTGGGCGTAAGGGCCATCCTGACTTGACGTCATCCCCACCTTCCTCCCCGTTTCACAGGGCAGTCTGAACAGAGTGCCCCAGCACCATTTTGTCTCCAATGCGTTCCTCCACTTGCAGGATTGGGAACAAAAGTGGTGCTGGGTAGCAACAGTTCACAGGGGTTGCGCTCGTTGCGGGACTTAACCCAACATCTCACGACACGAGCTGACGACAGCCATGCAGCACCTGTGCAAAGCGTGTATTGCTACACTAGCCGGCTTTCACCGGCGACACGATGCATGTCAAGCCCAGGTAAGGTTCTTCGCGTTGCATCGAATTAAGCCACATACTCCACCGCTTGTGCGGGCCCCCGTCAATTTCTTTGAGTTTTAATCTTGCGACCGTACTCCTCAGGCGGCACGTTTAACGCGTTAGCTCCGGCACGCACGGGGTCGAATCCGCGCACACCAAACGTGCACCGTTTACTGCCAGGACTACCGGGGTATCTAATCCCGTTTGCTCCCCTGGCCTTCGCGCCTCAGCGTCAGGAACTGTCCAGAGACCCGCCTTCGCCACTGGTCTTCCTCACGATATCTACGCATTTCACTGCTACACCGTGAATTCCAGTCTCCTCTCCAGTCCTCAAGCAGAGCAGTATCAAGTGCAGTTTCAGGGTTGAGCCCTGAGATTTCACACCCGACTTACCCCGCCGCCTACGCGCCCTTTACGCCCAATAAATCCGAACAACGCTTGAGACCTCTGTATTACCGCGGCTGCTGGCACAGAGTTAGCCGTCTCTTCCTCTTTCGGTACTATCAAACCTCCACGCAGTTAACGTAAGGCTTTGTTCCCAAATGACAGGAGTTTACAACCCGAAAGCCTTCATCCTCCACGCGGCGTCGCTCCTTCAGGGTTTCCCCCATTGAGAAAAATTCTCGACTGCTGCCACCCGTAGGTGTCTGGACCGTGTCTCAGTTCCAGTGTGGCTGGTCGTCCTCTCAGACCAGCTACCCGTCGAAGCCTTGGTGAGCCATTACCTCGCCAACAAGCTGATAGGCCGCGAGTTCCTCTAAAAGCGCCAGGTTGCCCCGGCTTTAACCCGAATTGCTTCGGGTCACATGCGGTATTAATTCGCCTTTCGACGAGCTATCCCCCACTTTCAGGTAGATCACTCACGTGTTACGCACCCGTTCGCCACTAGCTCAATCCCAGATTACTCCGGAATTAAACTCGTTCGACTTGCATGTCTTATCCACGCCGCCAGCGTTCGTTCTGAGCCAGAATCAAACTCTCCGTAGAAAGTTTTTATGTACCCCAGCGCTCAGTGAGATTGCCGGGGATAAAAATTCTGACCTGTAGTCTTGCTTACTTCACCCGATAAATATCGGACAAAGGGCAAGTTTTAGTCGGTCATTAAAAATATAAGATTCAAAAGAATCTGACGTATAACGCACAACACAATTTTTGCTGACATCACCATTCTGATGTTTTGCGAAAAACTCAGAACCAAACTTTCAATGAACAAAGTTCCTTTTCGTTTCAGTCGACAAAAAAACTCAACTTGGATTCCGGCTAAACTAATCTGACTTGCATCAATTCAACCGGGACAAAATTGAGCCAATTTGAAGTCCCAAAATTAGAAGAACATTTCCGATCTTTCGATCGGCTTCGCCGGTATCACCAGCGAATTTTACTTATACCTGCTCAGAGTTTTTGGTCAACGCGATTTTTGTAAAATCTTGTTCACCTCGCCCTCTTTCGCCGCCCGACTTATTAGGTCGGGCCGCAGAGATTAGCGATCTTTTCAAACCGCGCAACAGGATTTTCCAAAATATTTGAATTTCGGTGGCCATTGGAGGGAGAAAACGAGGATTCGGAGCTCAACCATACATTTCACTAATGGTTCGAACAAAAGGATTTACGTTTGCTGCCATTCCTCGCCATAGAACCGTCATTTCTTTTATCGTTCTCCTCCTCGTCGTCTCGTTTATTGAGGGCGCTTGTCGTGATCGGTTCCAACCGTGAAAAAACACAGCAGGAGAGTAGCAAACGGTTCCGCCTTTCCCCGCCTCCGTATCGTTCTCGTCCTCGTGCTCGTGCTCGTTATCGTTTCCTGACCGCCCTTGCCGCGATTGGTTGCTTGATCAAAAACCGTGAACAAGGGGCCGGGGGGTGAGCAATCGGTCAAAGCTCGATAAACGAGCACGAGCACGAGCACGATTGGGGGGAGTAACTCAGGGGCTCAAACCAGCGAAATGCTCCCCTGCTGGGACGCCCATCTGGTCGAGAATCCGGTGGACCAGGGTGTCCACAAGATCATCCACCGAGGCTGGCTTACCAGTCCCAGGAGTCTCGCGCAGGGACCAAGATCAGCTTCCGCCTTCCCCCGCCTCCGTATCGTGCTCGTCCTCGTGCTCGTTATCGTTTCCTGACCGCCCTGGCCGCGATTGGTTGCCTTGATCATAAATCGTGAACAAGGCGCCGGAGGTGTAAGCAATTGGTCAAAGCTCGATGACGAGAACGAGCACGAGCACGTTCGGAGGAGTAACTCAGGGGACTCAAACCAGCGAAATGCCGCCCCTGCTGGAAGGCCGATCTGGTCGAGAATCCGGTGGACCAGAGTATCAACAAGAGTATCCACCAAGGCGGCCTTGCCCGGTTCCAGGAGTCTCGCGCAGGGACCAAGATCAGCTTCCGCCTTTCCCCGCCTCCGTATCGTGCTCATCCTCGTGCTCGTGCTCGTGCTCGTTTCCTGACGCCCTTGCCGCCATTGGTTGCCTTGATCAAAAACCGTGAACAAGGGGGCCGGGGGTGTGAGCATTCGGTCAAAGCTCGATAACGAGCACGAGGACGAGAACGATTGGGGGGGAAGTTACTCAGGGGACTCAAACCAGCGAAATGCCGCGCCTGCTGGAAGGCCGATTTGGTCGAGAATCCGGTGGACCACGGTATCAACAAGATCATCCACCGAGGCTGGCTTGCTGTAAAAAGAAGGGGAGGCCGGCAAAATTATCGCCCCAGCCTCCAGGAGAGTCGCGCAGTTGCGGATATGAATCAGATTCCAGGGAGTCTCGCGCAGGACCAAGATCAGTTTTCGCCTTTCCTTAAGAAAAACATCCGCCGCGCGATGAATCGATGAATCGCTCGTCCCGGCGGCAATCCGCCCCAGTGTACCCATGGTGCAGGGAACAATGATCATAGCGTCAAAGTGGGTTGAGCCGCTGGCGAACGGGACATTCATGCTGCGATCGTTGTGCTCATGGACACCGGTGGGGATCTGCAGTTCGCCCAATTCGTCGTGAATCACCTGCTTGGCAAAAGGGCTGAGCACCAAATGAACCTCGTTTGCGAGGCAGTCAATCTGGGCCAGTAACCGCTGCAAATAAATAGCGCCGCTGGCCCCGGTGCCGGCGATGACGAGTTTCATAAGAAGTTGTCAGTGTCAGTTGCCAGTGGTCAGTAAAACCTTGGGAACTCCATTTGGTCGCCTGCTACTGTAAGCGTCGACAGAGGCAAATGGCAACGGCGGCCCTGAGTTGTCAGTGTTAGAAGAAGTTGTCAGTGTCAGTTGCCGGTTCTCAGAAAGATCCTTGCGTCGAGACGCCAGTGGTCCCTTTCGACGCTTACCGTACCCCAGAGGCTAGATTGAGCTTCCGAGATTTACTGACCACTGGCAACTGACACTGACAACTTCTTACAAAAATCCCCCGGTGGCCAGGCGTTGGGTCAGACCATTGAAACGGCTAAAGGCATCTTGATACAGGTCAGCGGTGGCCGGGGTTGGCAAGGCCCGTGACGACTCGTCCAATTTGACCACGCTATCGAGCAGTTGGACCAAGTTGGACGACTTGTTATTCACCAGGCGATCAACCCAGGCGCCATGCATCGCCGCCCCGAGAGCCGCTCCTTCTGCGGTGGCCAGACAGACGACGGGAATTCGGAAGATATCCGCACAGATTTGCCGCCAGGTGCGACTTTTGCTTCCTCCGCCGGTCAATCGGATTTCGGAAGGTTTGATTCCCAGCGAGCGGAACCGATTCAAACCGTAGGCCAATCCCAAGGTCACTCCCTCCATGGTGGCTCTGGCCAGATTGTTAGGCGTCATGTTGGCAGTGGTGAGGCCGTGAAAAACACCGACGCCGTTGGGCAGGTTCGGGGTCCGTTCCCCCACCAGGTAAGGGAGAAAAATAATCCCACCGGCGCCGGAGGGAGCTCCGGCCACTGCGGTATCCAATTGACTAAGATCCCAACTAAACATCTTTCGGACCTGCTCAGTAGCGACGGTGACATTCATCGTGCAAACCAAAGGAAGCCATTTGTCGGTGCTATCGCAAAAAGCAGCGACTTCTCCTTGAGGATCCACCACCGGTTCGGCCGAATAGGCATAAACGGTTCCGGAGGTTCCAAGGCTAGCGGTCACGACCCCGGAGCTAACATTCCCCGTTCCGATGGCCCCCATCATATTGTCGCCGCCACCCGCTGAGATGATGGGGCTGTTTTTCAGGCCCCATTTAGCCCGCAAATTATCTCGAAGCAGACCGACCGCCTGGCGAGATGATCCCACCGGCGGCAACTTTTCCAGCAAGGCCTGGTCGATAAACGAGATGACCGGTTCGCACCATTGGCGTGTCTTGATGTCAAGCAACCCGGTGCCGGAGGCGTCGCCGTATTCCATGCGCTTTTCTCCCGACAACCAAAAATTGATGTAGTCGTGAGGCAAAAGGATGGTGTCGACGGAGTTGAAATTCTCGGGCTCGTTCTGCTTCAGCCAAAGAATTTTGGGAGCGGTCCAACCTGGCAACATGGTATTGCCGATCAGCTTGATGAGCGCCGTCTCACCGCCGAATTCCTCGATGATCTCCCGGCATTGGTCGGAAGTCGAAGTGTCATTCCATAGCTTGGCTGGTCGGATCACTTGACTGGCCTCGTTAAGGACGACCATGCCGTGCTGCTGCCCGCTGACCCCGATCGCGCGGATTTGATCTTTTCGTTCACCGACTTGGGTGAGACAAGCTTGTACTGTCTTGTCGACCGCATCGATCCAGACCCTGGGATCCTGTTCCATGTGCCCGTCGGGCAGACCGGGGATTAATTCGTAATTTTGCTGGGAGGTGGCCACGATTCCACCCGTCTCGAGATCGACGACAATGGATTTGGTGCTTTGGGTTCCGCTATCGATGCCGATGTAGAGCATACAAAACAGAAGCCTGCCATAGAACGAGCCTGACTCACAAATCCCAAAATTCGTGGAATTCGATTTTTATTGTCGGTTGATGGCGCTTTGCCCGCGTGAGGCATCTGTGGCAACTTCCGGTCTATGGTTAAGAAGCTCCTTCATACCCGTTACCGGGTCTCAGACCTGGAAAAAACTATTCATTTTTATAAGGACGTGCTTGGCCTGGAAGAGACCAATCGGTCAAAGTCCCCCCGCGGCTCAGAACTGGTCTTTTTCAAGGCGCCTGGCAGTGATGAAGAAATAGAGATCTGCAAGTTTAACGACAGTGGTCCGGTCAACGTAGGTTCGGACATTACGCACCTGGCCTTCGAGGTGGACGATATCGAGGCCTTCGCCAAACACGCTGCGGCAAAAGGTTATCCCCTTTCCGATGGTCCCACCGAGACAGGCGGCGGAAGTATCATTGCTTTTATCGATGCCCCGGAAGGCTACGAAATCGAGCTCATCCAACATGGAAAGTGAGCGCGCCCGATAGCGAGGGTGATGTGCTGATAGACGATGCTGTCCTGTGCTCGAAATAGCAGGTAGTTTTTAGGGCACAGCTCACCGGCATGGCGTCCGAGGCGGAGAAACTCTCGTGCACTCCCGGACGCCGACTCGCCGTTACGTTGCCACGCTCATCCGATTTCCCTGGCCGGCCGCCAGGTTCCAAAAATCGGTAAAGACTCGGTCCGGGAATCCGAGGGCCTTGGTGAGTTGGACTTTTTTCTCCAGGGGATTTCGGATTGATCGGATCCGGTCATAAGCGGGTTTATCAAGCCACCCCTTGAGGCGAGACCAAATCACCGAGGTCACAACCGGGTAATCGCTCCCGTACAAAATTTGGCGCGGATCTTTTCGAAGCGAATCGAGAGTTCGGAGATGGGTGATCTGCGACAGGGCGGAGAGATCTCCGAAAAGATTGGGGAAAGAGTTCCGCATCTCGTTGAATTGATCGAAATAATCGTGATCCCAAGGAAGAGCCGGAGTTCCGCAATGAGCGGCGATGACCTTGACCCCGCACTGAAGTGGTAAACGAAGAGTTTCGACACTTTGCAGATCCCGGCGGTGGGTCGGCAGGGAAAACTCGCCTCCGGTATGCGCCAAAAGCGGCATGGGTAAACGAGCCAGGAGTTCCCAGAACGGTTTGTAAGCTTGCCGGTTACAATCGACGGCCTGGACGCAAGGCAGAAGTTTCAACGCGACGGCGCCCGCGGAAGCGCAACGCTCTAATTCGGCCAAGGCATCCAGCCGTGCCGGGATGAATCGAGACCGCCGGCAAAAACTCCGGGTGACGTCGCGAAAGCTCCAGCACGTAATCATTGGGCACGAAAAGCCCCGCAAGACCCGGGAAACGGTGACCTGTTTCGTCGTAGAGATCATCACAGGCCAGAATCACCGCCCGCTCAAGGGTTGATTCCCGGACCCAAAAAAGCAGTTTTTCGACGTATTGTTGATCAAGCGCCGGATCACCTGGAGAGGTCTTAAGCCCGACGTTGGCGGCCATCAAATCGATAAACGGGCGTTGCCACCAACGCGGCGTGATTTGGCAACCTGAGCCTGACTTTCCGTTGCCTAAAACATGGACATGCATGTCAACCGGGTGAAGGCTGGGTGCGATGGCAACCGACATAGAAGTTTCAGCCTACTCCATCTGGGCGGATCTGCAGAAGATTCGCGCCACTAACCCCCTGGTCCACAACATCACAAATTCAGTGGTCCAGGATTTCACGGCCAATGCCCTGCTAGCCTTGGGCGCGTCTCCCATCATGTCGGACGCCATCGATGAGACGGCTGAATTAGTCGCGATATCCAACGCCCTGAACATCAACATCGGGACCCCCAATCCCTATTCGATCGAGGCGATGCTCAAAGCGATGGGGACAGCAAAAGAACTCAGGAAAACCTGTCGCGCTGGACCCGGTCGCGGCAGGAGCCACCAAGCTGCGTCGAACCTTGATCGAAGATCTTCTCCGATCCGGCACCCCGACAATCATTCGCGGAAACCTGGCCGAGATTTCGGTGTTGGCAGGCATGGAATGGGAAGGCAAAGGGGTCGACTCCAGCGCCGAACTGGAGGAAGCAGGAGAAATCGTCCGAAGAGCGGCGCGTCACTTGGGCTGCGGCGTGGTGGGGACCGGCAGAATTGACTACGCCTCCGACGGAGAACGGCTTTTCTCAATCGCTAACGGTCATGCCCTGATGACGCGCGTCACGGGCATGGGCTGCGTCGCGACGTCGATCATCGCGGCGTTTCTCGCTGTCCAGCCGATTCCCCTGGTGGCAGCGGTGCACGCCATGGCATTTGTGGGGGTGGCAGGCGAGTGGGCAGCGGAACGGTCCCAAAACGACGGAACCGGAACCTTCCGAACAAAGTTTTTGGACAGTTTCGCCAGGCTGGAACTTGGAGATCTCCAGATCGCGAACGTTCAAGAGCTATCCAAGCTCTGATATCGGTACGTAGTTCTGGTGAACTTTACCTTTGTCCATCGCCACCGCGGATGGTTGAATCTTTTTGGCGGCGAAATGACTCCATTGCTTCGTACTCTGGCAATCCGAGCCGATCGTAATGTTGAGCGGTAGCCTTGTTATTGTTTTCGGCTTGCTGCCAGCTCTCTCCGGACTGAGCTCCCAGGAATGGAGTTTGGCTTCGTTGCGAGCGATGATGATAAAGACAATCCAATTTAACCGCTAATTCCGCCGGGCTGAGTGGCACCGCCATATTGATTTCGTGAGGTGACCAGGGAAGCTCGCTGGACGAATAGAGCCAGATTTGGCAGCCCGGCATCCAGGTTTCAGCGCCGCATTCCTCCAGAGCTGTCATCAGCAGACGAAATGAGATTCCAGCGACGCTGCCTGGCTCTGCTCCGGAGCCGGTAAGGTAAATCTGGTGGGGCTGAATGCGTTGGCATAAATCCCGAAGCGCCGCCACATCCTCGTGGGTGGAATTGAACTGCCGATAGCGGCCTTTTTCGTAGAAGGGAAGATCCAGAAAGAGGACTCGTTCCAGCTCCAGACCAAGGATCTGGCAAGAGGCGCGCGCTTCGGCCTTGCGAATCAAGCCCTTGAACTGGCGCAGTTGGGGGCTGTCTTCGTCGAAGGAGGCTTTTTTCTCCAGTTCGTCGGCGAGTTGGTCTAATCGATCTCCTCCCCGATCACTCGCCGGACGATCCACATTCAGCTCGTTCAGGAGACTGATCGCCATGCGCGCTTCGTTGTCCGGCACCCCAAGATTTCCAGACGTCAGGTAAGCAAAGGTTACTTCATGCCGATGACGGCGTAGTCGGTGGAGCGTTCCGGCCATTCCCAACTCGGCGTCCAATGGTTCCGGTCCAAAGACCAAAACTCGCTTTTGGGCAGGATCGGCTGGCACCGGCCGGTTTGAATCGTCGGCATTCGGCTTTCCGCCGGGCCAGCCGGTGATGGTATGCTGAAGTTCATTGAAGATGCGAATATTAAGTCCGTAGGCAGAGCCGGTCTCGACGAGCAAGCCGGCTAAACCTTTTTCGGCGTAATCTTCGTCCCGCAGCCGGAGAACCGGTTTTTTCAGATCACTGGCCAGAAAAACGACCGCTTTGCGGATGAGCTGGGGAGTCCAATCGACAGGACCGACCTTCCAAGGAAATCGAAAACGGGTCAGTTCTCCGGCGGCCGCTTCGTCGATATAACATCGACAGTTTGGATGGCGCTGCAGAAAGCTGGCCGGAACGGTCTCAATTTGAGGACCTTCGATTGCCTCCCGAAGAATCGCGGCCTTGGATTCGCCCCAAGCCAGCAAGGCAAGTTCCTTCGCTTGCAGGATGGTCCCCACCCCCATGGTAATCGCGTAGGAAGGAACGTTCTCGGCGCCGCGGAAATCCCGAGCCGCATCTCGCCTGGTCAAACGATCAAGAGCCACCATCCTGGTTCTGGAATCAATCCCGGAACCGGGTTCATTAAATCCGATGTGTCCGGTCCGGCCAATTCCGAGAATTTGGATATCGATCCCTCCGGCCGCCACGATTTTTCGTTCGTATTCCTGGCAGTAAGCAAACACTTCCGATCGAGGTACCAGACCATCCGGAACATGGATGTTTTCCGGCACGACATCGAGATGATCGAAGAGCTGCACCGCCATGAAGTGGCGATAACTTTCCGGATGATGGGGCGGCAGCCCGTAATATTCGTCCAGGTTGAAGGTGACAACATTCCGGAAAGAGAGGCCCTCCTCACGATGAAGTCTGATCAATTCCCGGTAAAGTTTGACCGGGGTTGAACCGGTCGCGAGCCCGAGAACAGCCGGTCGGCCTTCCTCCTGGCATCGACGGATCAGCCCGGCGATCGAAACCGCCACCAGACGAACAGCCTGATCGGAGCTTTGAAATACGGCGGTTCGAATACGCTCATACTGCTCGGCTTCGGAGGGAGTCATAAGAAGTTGCCAGTGTCAGTTGTCAGTTATCAGTAAGAATCAATTTCGATGCTGGCCACCCACTACAAACCACTCTCTCTGAAAACGCCGCGCCTCAAGTATTATGGCCGAGCCACGATTCCGATTTTCTATTCTGTAACTCCTGCAACTCCTGAACTCCTGCAACTTCTCTGTCATTGAAATCCAAGGCTGAGCAGATTCACTACTTTCTGAGCGTTTTCAGGAGTGACAAAACTTGGTCCGGTGAGGATCAACTCGTTTTGTAAAATGGAACCGTATTTCACGTAATTAGACAGAAAAACGACGGGTAGATATCCTTGAAGCCACTCTTGTTGATCGATGGCGAATTCGATTTGTTTTTTAACCAACGCTTGGACAATCACGGGCGAAATGTCGAAGACGCAAACTTTGATTTTTCCCACTTTCCCCGCCTGATCAAGAGCTTGCAGGGCGGGTTCGGCGGCGATCGGTCCCAGGCCGACCAACCCATCCATGCTGGGGTAGTTCTCGATATAGTTAGCTACCGTTTCCTGGCACTCCTTGAAATCCATGGTGACTGGAAGGATCTGGATGTGGTGAAACGGACCTTCGAAACCTTCCCGGAACCCTTTGATTCGCTGTTCCAGCGCCAAGTTGCCGACTTCCTGATTAAGGATGACGGCATTTTTCACACCCAGTGCTTTCATCCTTTCCCCGGCCTTCTTCCCGGCGGATTCGTCAAGTTGGCCGATGTGCATCAGGCAACCGAGTTGCTTTGATACTTCCAATCCGGAATTGATCGAGATTACCGGGATCTTCGCGGCCACCGCGGCGCGAATCGAGGAGCTCAAAACAGCCGCGTCAGGAATCGAAACTATCAGGCCGTCTGGCTTGGAAGCCACCGCCTCGTCGATCAAGTGAGACATCGCCACCAGATCGAATTTTTCGGGGGCGCGATATTCGACATTGCTATTGGTTTCGGCGGCTGCCGCTGCCGCGCCGTTCTGCACGATCAGCCAAAACGAATCGGCTGCTTGACCGTGGGTAACCATCACTATTCTCGGCTTCCTCTGGGCAACGGTGGTCAGAGGAACCAAAAAGCTGGCCGCGCAAGCGATCAGCAGCGGCAGGAAATTCCAGCTAATCATATTCAGGAGTTCAGGGGTTACAGAATTCCTGCCATATCTCAACTCAAAGACACAGACCAAATGTACCTCTCGATTTCTAAAATCTTCTGTTATAAAAAATTTTTGCCGTAATGGGCTTCCTTGCTCGCCGAAAGTGGTATGGACAACGCCGGAGAATCGCAACCCCAACAAAGTCGTTCTGGATTGATCCGTCAGCTGCTGAGATTCAAGCTCTTGCTGGTCGAAAGCTTCCGGATCGGCGAACGCCAATTCATGCTGATCTGGGCGGCCCTGATCGGCCTGCTGGGCGCCGCCTCTTCGGAACTATTCCGGCGAGCCACCGATGTCCTTCATTACCTGGCGACCGGGAGCGACTCGGAGATTATTTCCTCTTTTGCCAAATTGCCGTTTTGGCAGAGAATCGCGGTCCCGACCGTGGGCGGCCTTTTGGCCGGCCTCACCTTATGGCTGGGCAACCGGCTGACTAGTCGCCTTCGTCAGCAGAATACGACCGATTACATGGAAGCGATCGTGGTCGGCAGCGGCTCCATCTCGGTGCCGGCTAGCATCGTGAAGTCATTGTCCGCACTGTTTTCCATCAGCACCGGAGCTTCCATCGGGAGAGAAGGACCGCTGGTCCAGATCTCTTCCCTGGTAGCCTCACTGATCGCCAAGGTTCGAAACCTTCCGATCGCTCAGCGCCGTCAATTAGTCGCTTGCGGAGCGGCGGCTGGAATTGCCAGTGCCTACAACGCTCCGATCGCCGGCTCCTTTTTCGTCGCCGAGATCATCCTGGGCACTGTGGTTGTCGAAGCGCTCGGCCCTTTGATCCTGGCCGCGGTGGTGGCGACTTTCACCGCCCAACTACTCCATGGAGGCGGCCCAATCTACAAGTCGCCGGGATTTACTTTACAAACACCGTGGGAGCTAATTCCCCTGGCTGGCGTCGGACTTTTCAGTGGGTTCCTGGCGCCTGGTTACCTTTGGTTCCTGCGTGCGGTGCAGCGCCAGTTTTCGAAAATCGTCTTGCCGGTGCCGGCCAAACTCGCGCTCGGGGGCGCCATCGTCGGCGGATTGGCGGTCATTAGTCCAGATGTGTGCGGAAACGGTCAAGGTCTGCTTTCGATTCTCTTCCACCAGAATTGGTATTCGGATGAAATTCTGGCCATCTTTCTGCTCAAACTAGTGGCTACCGCCGCTACGTTCGGATCCGGAGCGGTGGGCGGGGTGTTCACCCCCACACTTTTCGTCGGGGCGGCCCTTGGCTTGCTGTATGGCCGGGGAATACTTTACGCCTTTCCATTTTTTCATTCGGACCCCGCGATGTACGCCGTGGTCGGAATGGGTTCCTTTATCGCCGCCACCACCGGTGCGCCATTAATGTCGATCCTGATGGCGTTTGAGCTCACCCTCGATTATACGCTCGCCCCGCTCTTGATGGTAAACTGTGTGGTCGCCTACTATTGCAGCAGCATCTTTGAGAAACAGTTCATTTACGGAGAATCGCTGGAACGCAAAGGGGCTGCTTTCTTTAATCGCCAACTAGCCGAAGCCAAGATTATCGACCTGATTCGGCGGGACCCCATCACCCTCCCGCCCAATGCCATCTTCGCGGAGATCGAGAAGCTGTTCCTGCAAAATCGTTACCAGCATATTTATATTGTCGGCAAAGACATGAAGTTTCTGGGCGCCGTTTCTTTGCATGACATCAAAGAATTCCTCGATCAGCCGGAACTGGCGACCATGGTGATCGCCGCAGATATCATGAAAGACAACTTCCCCAGGATCTCCCTCCTGCAGCCGATGGCCGACGCCTTGGAAAAGTTTTCCGAAGTGGATTCCGAACGACTCCCGGTGGTGGACAATCTCGCCACCCAACGGCTGATTGGCAGCATTTCGAAGACCGACATTATGCTGCACATCGCCGGAAAAGTCAGGTCAAAAACCACCCGGTGACACTTGCATAATTATGCAATTGCTAGGTTCGGAAGGCGGTAGAAGATTAAAATCGGCGATCAAAGACTAACCAAGGATCGCACTGATTTTTGAAAGGACAGCAATTCAACCTGATGGGTGACTTCCTAAATCTGCAAATCTAGGGGTTAACGTTCGGATTTAGCTCCAGCGGAATCTATCCTGATAGCTAGCTTCACTCCCTTCGAACAGGGGTTGAAATCGCTTGACGAATTCCCAGTTACAGCCTAGACGGGGTTGAGGAAGAAGTGTTGAAAAGCTGCTCTCGGCGTCACCATCCTTTTTAAGGTCATGGTCCCTGTAGAGGAGTCCATGACGCGTCGGTGGTGGTAACAATCTCCGGTCAGTGAAGTGTTCCGATTGAGTTGGGCAGATCACTGTAACGGAAGAAGTTAAAACGCGTAGCTAATTTGTTCTTTAAACAGGGTTACCCAGGGTCGATAGATTCCTACTGATTATGAGAATTCGTTCCCCCAAGTATGCATTTATGGCGGCATCCATCGGTGCCGCGATCTTCATGGCCGGATCTCCGGGTTCTGCCAGAGCTGACGACAGCAAGTTCGACTGGAAACAGGCGACGGGCACCAAGCTGGTAGTGATGTTGAATAAGCATCCCTACGCGGATGCGATCATCAAGAAATTGCCCGAGTTCAAAGAGCTAACCGGAATTGATGTCGAATTTACCGAGACGCCGGAAGAAAACTATTTTGATAAGTTGACGACCGCCCTGGCCTCGAAAAATGGAAATCCCGACGTCTTCATGACGGGCACTTATCAGCTTTGGGACTACGCCAGCGCAGGATACATGGAGCCTCTCGATGGGTACCTGAATGATCCGGCGCAAACCAACTCGGGGTATGACGTCAAAGATATCTTTGAAGGAGTCTTGAGCGGCGGCAAATGGGACTTGGTTCCAGGGCACCAGACCGGGACCGGCTCGCAATGGGCGCTTCCCCTCGGTTTCGAGACCAACATTCTGGCCTATAACAAGAAGTATTTCGACGAAAAGGGCCTCAAAGTGCCGAAGACTTTTGACGAACTTGCCGCTTTGGCGAAACAGCTGAAAAACTGGAGCGGACCGGGCTCATACGGCGTGGCCGTGCGCGGGACTCGGAATTGGGCAACCATTCACCCGGGCTACATGACGACGTTCACGAACGCCGGCGCCAAGGATTTTGAGATCAAAGAAGGTAAGCTAGTGTCCGCGCTCGATCAGCCGTTGGCCATCGAGGTTACCCAAAAATGGGCGCAGCTAGTGAAGGACGGAGGACCACCAGCATGGTCGAGTTACACCTGGTACCAGTGTGGCGCCGACTTTGGCGCTGGAAAAGCCGCGATGCTATTTGACGCTGACATCCTCGGTTATTTCCAAAACGTCATCTCCCCGGACGGGAAAAAAGGGTCGGATCAAGCCGGAAACATTGCCTTCGCCCCGCCGCCAGTCATGAAAGAGGGAGATCCCGAAGGTGCCAACGAATGGATTTGGCAGATCGCGATCAATAAATCCTCCAAGCAAAAGAAAGCCGCGTGGCTTTTCATGCAATACTTTACCGGAAAAGAACATGGAACCTGGGCCGCGATCAACGCCAGCGTCGTCGATCCACCTCGGAAATCGGTCTGGGAAAACGCGGATTTCAAGGCCGTGATGGAGAAGATGCCGGGCTACCTGGATACCTTCAATACGATCATCGACCACACTTCAGTGAAGTTCACCCCTCAGCCATACTTCGACGAATCAACCACCAACTGGGCAGCAACCCTGCAAAAGATCGTGTTGCAGGGAGCAGACCCGAAGGCGGCGATGACCGAGTTGGCAAAGGGTATCACGCGTAACACTTCCAAGCTTAAGCTGGAGGTGCCCGCTGAGAAGAAAGCGGCTGGGTCGCGGTAAATTTCTCGGTTTCTGTGCTGGGGCGTTGACCTCGCCCCAGCCTTGACCGAATTTGTCAGCGTCTCCTCGGGAGACGCTTGCTGAAGTTCGATCCAGGAAAAGTAAAAGGATGAGCACCACTGTCGGGCCATCGATAGAGCCAACGCGGATCGAACTATCAAAATCCGCCGCGAAATACGCCAAGCGCAAGGCTCTCCGCCCTTACTTAATCCTGACGCCTACGCTGCTGTTGACGCTCGGGATTCTGATTCCGTTCTTCGCCGCGATTTATCTCTCCTTTACCGATTTCACGTTAAGGAGCTCGGATTATTCATTCATCGGATTCGACAACTATGTGTCGATGTTTCAGAACCCCGATTTTTGGCATTCTTTGCTGGTTACTCTCCAATATGCCTTCATCTGCACCACGGTGGAAATGCTCCTGGGTATCGGGGTAGCCCTTCTACTCAATGAAGAGAACCCGATCTCTAAGTTCCTGCGCATCGTTTTGATTTTTCCGCTGATGATCGCTCCAGTCATCGGTACGCTGATCTGGAAGTTGATGACCAACCCGTCGGTAGGCATTCTGCGCACGCCAATGAGTTGGATTGGGTTGGGCGAATTTAAGTGGGCTGCCTCGCCGGACACGGCAATGTTCTCACTCGCTCTGATTGACGCTTGGGTTTATACGCCTTTTGTCATTATTCTCGTTTTGGCCGGCTTGCGATCACTCCCAAAATCGCCTTATGAAGCGGCCATGATCGATGGCGGGTCGGCTTGGTTCGTTTTCAAAAATCTGACGCTGCCAATGTTGGCTCCGGTGTTGCTGATCACCCTGGTCTTTCGTCTGATGCTTTCTCTGCAAGAGTTCAGCATCATCTTTGCTCTGACGGAAGGCGGACCCGGTGATACGACGATGAGCCTCTCACTGCTGGCTTACAACCGTGGATTTCCCTTTTACGGAGTGGCCGAGGCAATTCCGATCATGTTGTTTCTATGGGCCATCGTTTATTTAATCAGCTTCATTTTGATCGGATTCTGGCGCAAAGCTCAGCAGCGCGCCTCGGGGGTGGCCTAAGCTTATGAACGAAAGCGTTTCTTTCTTTGGACTGCTGGGCCGAGCCTCCAAGTCAGTGCTGCTCTTGATCTATGCGTTGTTCGCCCTTTTTCCCCTGGTCTGGATGATCATCATGTCCCTCAAGCCGGACAGCCAGATGTTCACCACCACGTTCATCTTTTCGCCGACCATGGAAAACTATGGCGCGGTTTTTCTGCGTTCGGATTATTCGCACTTTTTTTTCAATAATCTGATCATCAGCATCCTGGCGGTCGTCCTCTCATTGATTGTCGGTGTTCCCGCCGCCTACGCTCTGGCTCGATTCCAATTCAAGCTGAAGGAAGACATCGCTTTTACCATTTTATCCTTCCGCTTTGCCCCGGAGATACTGGTGATTCTACCGCTCTTCCTGATTTATCAAAAGACCGGTTTGTATGACACCTACTTCGGGTTGATCTGGGTCTATCAGTTGATCACCTTGCCCCTGTTGATCTGGATTTTGCGCGGCTATTTCGAAGATATCTCACCGGACATCGAAGCGGCGGCTCAATTAGATGGCTACAGTTGGTGGCAGGTCTTCTTGAAAGTGTTGCTGCCATTGGTAAAACCAGGATTGGTCGCGGCAGGCTTGCTTTGTTTCATTTTCGCCTGGAATGCCTTTACCTTCCCGTTGTTGCTTTCAGATGCCAGGGCCCAAACTTCCACCGTCGTCGCTTTGCGTTTTCTGGCCTCGGACACCGTCCATTACGGCCAAGTCGCCGCGGCGGCCACGATTTCAGCCCTACCCGAGGTGATCTTGGCATTGTTAATTCAAAAGCATCTGGTTCGGGGACTATCGTTTGGCGCGGTCAAAGGTTAAGAGGAAATGGCAAGCGTTCAACTTCATGGGCTGACTAAATGGTACGGAAAACGCCGAGCGATTGAAGATGTTACCCTGGACATCGCAGATCAGGAGTTTATCACCATTTTTGGCCCGGCAGGCGCCGGGAAAACCACGACGCTCAACCTGATTGCCGGGATTGTGGCCCCGAACCGGGGTGGGGTCAGGATCGGGGGACGGGACGTCGACGGCCTGGAGCCGGCGGATAGGAATGTGGCGATGGTTTTTGAGAGCTATGCGCTCTATCCACAAATGACCGTCTACGAGAATATGGCTTTCCCGTTGCGCAGCCCCAAACATCGGACCTCGGCACAGGAGTTAGATGAAACGGTGAGGCGCTACGCCAAGATGATGAAGATCGATCACTTGCTTCAGCGTTCGATCCAGGCACTCAGCAACGGGCAGCGACAACGTACCGCTCTAGGCCGAGCATTGGTTCGGCAACCGGACGTGTTTTTGATGGACGAGCCGTTGAGTCACCTGGATGCCAAGCTCAGGCACTCCATGCGAGCGGAGTTGAAAGAAATGCGGTCTCAACTCGGGACCACGACTGTTTATGTCACGCATGATTACCTGGAAGCAATGAGTCTGGGCGATCGGATCGCCGTGATCAACCAGGGGCGCATTCAACAGGTCGGTACCCCCAAGGAAGTCTATTTTACGCCGGCCTCGGTCGAAGTAGCTCAACTCTTTGGAGATCCCGAAATTAACGTCATCGACGCCAAGGTCAGCTCTAAATCGGGCCGGCAGACGGCCCTCCTGATCTTGGGAGAAAACGTCCCGTTGGTGATTCCCGAGGATGTGGTTGAAACGCTGAGCAGCGCAGAAACGGTGAAAGTGGGATTCCGGCCTTCGGACATAGACATCGTGGAAACCAACAGCGCCGCAAACTTTCACGGGCTCGTCTACAGTTTTGAACCCTTGGGAACAAAGTCCGTCCTTACCATCGACGCCGTCGACGGCACTCGGATTCGTGCTTTGATTGATGGGCACCGAACCTTCGATGTGGATCGACGCATTCAATTTAGAATCGATCCTTACTCGCTGGTGTTTTTCGAGGCTGAAGGAGGAAGTTTTCTGACCAGGTCGAAGCTCAAAGGGGAGGAGGCGAGCGATGGCTGAATTAACGCTCCGGAAATTGACGAAAATCTACAACGCTGGAACTCCGGCGGCAGTCGATTCGCTGGACCTGGAGATCCGGGACGGGGAGTTTATTGCCCTTTTAGGACCTTCAGGGTGCGGTAAATCGACGACGCTCAGGATGGTAGCCGGTCTGGAAACCGTTACCTCCGGCGAAATCGTGGTCGGAAAAAAAGTGGTCAACCAAACACATCCAAAAGACCGGGGCGTGGGTTTGGCTTTCGAAAATTATGCGCTTTATCCCCCGCTTAAGGTTCGGGATAATTTGGCCTTCAATCTCAAGGCCCATGGAGTCAGCGGCCAGGAAATTGATAAGCGGGTGACTGAAATCGCGCAATATCTTCATATTGGCGATCTCCTCGATTTGAAACCGGCAGCGCTCAGTAGCGGTCAGAAACAACGAGTGAACATGGCCCGGGCGATGATCCGGCGCCCAGCGGTGCTTCTGCTAGATGAGCCGCTCAGCCATCTCGATGCGCGTCTTCGTGTTCAGATGCGGACAGAAATCAAGCGTTTACACGCGGAACAACGATTCACGACCATTATCGTCACCCACGATCAACTGGAAGCGATGGCACTGGCGAATCGGATCGCCGTCCTCAATGACGGAAAACTTCAGCAATTCGATACTCCGCTGGAAGTTTTCAATCATCCGGCCAACGAATTTGTGGCCGGCTTTCTCGGCGAACCGCCGATGAATATTTTTGAGGTGACACGAGACTCCGACGGCCATTTGGTAGTCCCGGAGACCGACTTTGCTTTGCCGCTCAACGAGAAGCTCCAAGGTTTACTCGGAGATCGCTCGCGCGCCAAATTCGGGGTGCGTCCGTGGGGTGTGAAAGTCAGTTCGACGCAGTCAGCCAACAGCGTTCCAGGTACCGTTTCCGTGGTCGAAAATCTCGGGGATGAAACGCATGTCGGCGTCCGATACGGCGAGATTTTGTTGATGGCGAGTATCCCGGTGACCGATCGATACAAACCCGGCAGTAAAGTCCAACTTACCTTTAGTCTGGACGATTTGAACCTATTTGACGCCGAGACGGGAGATCGACTTTAAAAACAACAAAGTGACCCTACAATTACAGAAAAGGAAACTGAACGTATGAGCACGCCTGCAATGACAATACCCGCAACGGAAACTCGCTCTCAACCGGCAGCCGGCAGCCTGCCAAAAACAATGAGAGCAATTGTCGCTTATGCCCCGGGTGACTACCGGCTCGAGACGGTCCCAGTACCGCGCGCCGGAGTCGATGACATTATCGTGAAAGTCGAAGCCTGCGGGATTTGTGCCGGAGACATAAAATCTTACGTCGGCGCGGAATCGTTCTGGGGTGGAAGCGGTCAGCCGCCTTACATCAAGGCCCCAATGATTCCCGGTCACGAATTTGTCGGCCACGTGGTTGAGCTCGGTGAAAACGTGGCTCGAAAAGGCGCCGTCAAGCTCGGCGACCGATTGATTTCTGAACAGATCGTACCCTGTTGGGAATGCCGATTCTGTAAAAGAGGGGAGTACTGGATGTGCGAAAAACACGACGTTTACGGGTTTCAAAACAACGTCAACGGCGGATTCGCCGAGTATATGCGCTACCCCAAGGAATCGATCAACCATCAAGTCCCTCAGGATCTTCCTTTGGAAAAAGCAATTTTGGTCGAGCCATTTGCCTGTTCGGCCTGGTGCGTCAAAAGAGCCGACATTCAACTCGATGATTACGTCGTGTTGGCCGGAGCCGGCACGCTGGGACTAGGAATGGTGGGTTGTGCCCGACTACGCAATCCTAAGAAACTGGTGGTCCTCGACACCAGACCTGAACGATTGGAACTCGCCCTAAAATTTGGGGCCGACATGGTCATGAACCCGTTGGAGGAAGACGTGGTAAAAAAGGTCAAAGACATGACGGGCGGGTACGGATGTGACATCTACATCGAAGCCACCGGTCATCCTAACGCCGTGGTTCAAGGCTTGCAGATGATTCGGAAGCTCGGGCGTTTTGTCGAGTTCAGCGTCTTCTCGCACGATGTGACGGTTGATTGGAGTATCATCTCTGATCGTAAACAGTTGGACATTCTTGGGGTCCATCTTGGCCCTTATTGTTATCCCTTCGTGATTGATGCCATCGGCGACGGACGTCTCCCGACCGAAGGCGTCGTTACCCATCGGCTTCCCCTCGAGGAATACGAAAAAGGATTTGAGATGATGAAAAAAGGAGAAAAGTCACTCAAGATTCTGTTAGAGCCCTAGACCTTCACCACCAGGTCGAAGAGATTCAAAACGAAAGACCTGAGC
Source organism: uncultured Verrucomicrobiae bacterium (assembly GCA_963808535.1). Lineage (GTDB taxonomy): Bacteria > Verrucomicrobiota > Verrucomicrobiia > Chthoniobacterales > JAFAMB01 > JAFAMB01. Next base: position 45,078 of record CAWEGF010000023.1, read on the forward strand.
CGCTGGCGGTTCTGACAGCCGGCGGCTACCAAGGTAAGTTTCGGTTCCACGTGTCGCACAGGAATTCTGCCGGAATTTCGATGCCAACTCCGCTTCATTCCTGAGGGCGCAGGAGACGGGTTGGACACCAGGATCACCAACTACAGAACGGCTACTACCTTACATAATTATGAGCACTCCAATTAAAGCAATTGCGGTAGGTGCCGACGATGCGGCCTTTGAGTTAAAGGCTAAAATCGTCGAACATCTTAAATCCAAAGGAATATCAGTAGAAGACTATGGGGTAGATAAACCAGATCCTTCGGTGCTTTACCCGGACGTCGCACTTACTGTCGCTGAGGCGGTAGCCAGCGGTAAGCATGATCGGGGGATTCTGATGTGCGGCACCGGCATCGGCGTAGCCATCACCGCTAATAAAGTCCCGGGAATCCGTGCCGCAGTCTGCCATGATCCCTATTCAGCCGAGCGTTCCCGGAAGAGCAACGACTGCCAGATCATGACCTTGGGCGGCCGGATCGTGGGCGATGAATTGGCCAAATCACTCGTCGATATCTGGCTGGCTTCGGACTATCAGGGCGGCCGCTCCGCACCGAAAGTGGATCGCATGAAAGAAATCGATGAACAGTTCCACAAAGTATAACCTCCCGATCAGACCTCCCTATGCAACGAATAGTTAACGATCCAAACCTTGTCGTTGAAGACATGCTCAAGGGCTTTGCGAAATGCTACAAAAATCTGGTGGTAGCCGCAGAAGAAAACCCTCGGGTCTTAAAATATATCAAGGCGCCAATTCAGGGTAAGGTCGGTGTGGTTACCGGTGGCGGCTCCGGCCACAAGCCGGCTTTCATCGGGTATATCGGCAAGAACATGTGCGACGCCGTGGCAGTTGGCGAAGTTTTCGCCTCACCATCCGCCCAAGCCTTCTTAGATGCTTTCAAGGCTGCGGACGGAGGGGCGGGTGTTGCTTGTTTATATGGCAACTACGCGGGCGACAACATGAACGTGAAGATGGCCAAGCAGCTCGCGGCCATGGAAGGGATTGAGGTCAAAACGGTCATTGCGAACGATGACGTTGCTTCGGCCTCGAAGGAAGAACCGCAAAAAAGACGAGGGGTGGCAGGAGAGGTCCTGATGTGGAAAGTCGGCGGAGCAAAATCAGCTCAGGGCGGCTCGCTCGATGAAGTGATCCGGGTGGCCCAAAAAGCGATCGACAATACGAGGAGCATCGGCGTGGGGCTGACTTCCTGTACCATCCCGGCGGCCGGAAAACCGAATTTCCAGATTGACCCAGGAAAAATGGAAGTTGGAATTGGGCACCATGGTGAGCCAGGAGTGATGGTCAGTGACCTCAAGTCGGCGGACGAGATCGCTACTCTGGCTTTGGATTACATCCTCAAGGATTTGCCATTTCAAGCCGGAGACGAGGTGGTGGTGCTAGTGTCCGGACTAGGGGCGACACCGGTGATGGAACTCTATATTTCCTTCAACAAGGTATTCGATATTCTCGAGCAAGCGAAGATCAAGATCCACCGCTCGTACGTCGGCAATTACTTCACCTCATTGGAGATGATGGGGATTACTTTTACGGTGATGAAAGTTGACGACGAACTAAAAGGCTTGATTGACGTCGAAGCAGAGAGCATGGGCCTAACTCAACTTGCACCCTAGCAATGCTATGACTAACACCTTCCCGAATTCCCAGGGACGTAAGGTAGTCCTGGCCCTGGTTCAGACGATCGTCGATAACAAGGCCCATCTAAGTGAAGTGGATGGCAAGATCGGTGATGGCGATCACGGGATCAACATGGCGAAAGGCTTCAACCTGATTAAGGATCGCCTCGGCGACAAAGAAATCTCGTTGAGCGACGGCCTTGGCTTAATCGGTAAAACGTTAATGACCGAGATCGGTGGCTCGATGGGGCCTCTTTACGGCACCTTTTTCATCCAGATGAGTCTCAAATCAAAAAACAAGCCTGAGACGGATGCCCGATTATTCGGTGAGATGCTGAAAGCCGCGCGCGACGGACTGGAGGATCTCGGAGGAGCAAAGCTTGGCGACAAAACTCTCATGGATGCGGTAATACCGGCGCTAGAAACCTATCAAGCGGCGGTCGAAGCCGGTGCCTCGTTGCCAGAGGCTCTCGAGAAAATGACCGAAGCCGCGCGATAAAGGGAGAGATTCTACGGTGGATCTGGTGGCAAAGATCGGCCGGTCCGCCCGACTGGGCGAACGTTCACGAGGCGTTCTCGACGCCGGCGCCACTTCCGCGGCGCTGATCTTGCAGACCTTCGCGAGGGTGCTTTCGGCGTAGGATTCTTTTAAAAACCTTTTGGATAAGCGAGCATAGAGAGACCCCAAATGGCGGCTTCGATTCCTCAGTCCCGGAGGGATGGGGCCCTCCGGAGCAAGCCGGGACAGCTGGCCTACGTAGGTAAGGCGTCTCGCCTTACTCGGCCCGAAGGGCCGATTCTCTGGCGTGTTCCCTCTCCTCTCCGATCCAGACTCCGTGTCCTTGGTGTCTTTGTGGTGCAACACTTCCTCCGTGCTCTCTCCCCTTCTTGACAGCTACCCTAATCTGCCGCTCGCTGGTGACGGTAACACAACTTCGCGAAGCGGTATCGATTTCAGTTGCGTATCGGGAGTTCGGCTGGGGTAATATCGGGCGATGGCCACTGCATCCCAGGCCTCTTCCGGCTCGGTTCGACCCTCCTCCCTTTTGGAGCGGTTCAGTTTTCCGCGACCGCTCGCTTGGGGGTACCTGGGCTTGCTGCTTTTCATGGTCGGTGACGGAATTGAGTCAGGCTATTTGGCTCCTTTCCTTCTGACGAAAGGAATTTCGCAGGGCCAGGTGGCAGTGATGTTTGCTGTCTACGGCATCGCCGCGGCGACCGCAGCTCGTTTTTCCGGGGTTCTAGCCGATGTCAGGGGCCCGCGCCTCGTCATGTGGCTCGGGTTAATCTCCTGGGGCCTATTCGAAGTTTTCTTTCTGATTTTCGGGATTCCCAATGCCAATTACCCAATGATGGTGGTGGCCTACGGTTTGCGCGGTTTCGGATACCCACTGTTTGCCTACGGGTTCCTCGTTTGGATTGCCGCGACCACTTCACTCAGACGCCTCGGTTCGGCGGTTGGTTGGTTCTGGTTTGCCTTCACCGGCGGATTGCCAACCCTCGGATCGTTGCTAGCCAGCTTCTTCGTTCCCTTGATTGGCCAATACGCCACCCTTTGGTGTTCTTTGGGCTTTGTCTTGGTCGGAGGGTTGGTCACTCTGTTCGGAGTTACCGAAGTAACCGGGTTCCGCCGGTTGCTGCCAGCCGGTAGAAGATCGATCGACTCACTCTTTTCCAGTATCACCATCGCCTGGAAGAAACCGAAGACCACCATCGGTTGCGTGGTCCGAATGATTAACACCGCTCCACAGTTCGGTTTTTTGGTCTTTCTGCCGACTTTCTTCACCAAGACAATCGGCTTCAGTCTGAGCGGGTGGTTACAGCTCCTCAGCTACATGTTCCTGAGTAATATCATCTGGAACTTGTTCATGGGGATTTTCGGTGACAAGCTCGGCTGGCGGCAGACGGTGGCGTATGTCGGCGGAGTAGGCTGCGCCGTGGCTACGCTTTTGCTGTACTACATTCCAAGCACATTTCGGAATCATTACCCGCTCGCGATACTGGTCGCCGCGCTCTACGGTGCGACACTCGCCGGCTACGTGCCGCTCTCCGCGATCATGCCCTCCTTGGCTCCCGAAAATAAAGGCGCAGCCATTTCGATGCTCAACCTGGGGGCTGCGGCCAGTGCGTGGCTTGGTCCAACCATCGTTGCTCTATTCATCGGTCCGTTTGGCGTCGTCGGAGTTATCTGGATTTTTGCCATATTGCACTTCATCAGTGGTTTGCTGGCGTTGTTCCTGACTTTGCCGCCCGAAGTCGAAGAAGCCATTGTCTCCACACCAGGACGGCATTCGATTGGTGTCGAAGCCTTTGCGGCATCGGGAGGACTTCTTGGCCATACGCCGGCGATGGAGAACGTTTTCGATGAGACCGACGTCGATCTTGTCCTTTTTGATCTTGGAGGGACGATCTACGATGACGAGACTTACACCCGGGCATTGCTTCGTGCCGTTCGCCAGATCAATCCGGGCATGAAAGAAGAGGATTTCTGGGGAGTCTATGACGGCGAACGCGGACGTTCATCCGGTTCCCTCCGCACCGCGATCGCGAATCGATTTGTTCCAGGAGGAGATCGGGAAAAGCTTATCGCCCTGGCCAAAGGGTACTGGGAGTACCCTACTTCCGCCCTTTATCCAGACGTCAAACCAACCCTCTCCGCCCTGGCTTTGAAATTTAAGCTTGGCTTGGTGGCTAACTCCGGTGAGGCCGCGCTGCGGGCCTTGCGCCGGGATGGACTCCACGACCTTTTCGACGTCATCGCTTTGGCGGACTTAGTGGGAATGGAAAAACCGAACGAGAAGATTTTCCAATACGCGCTCGAAAAGGCGGGAGTTCCGGCCAGCCGCGCGGTCCATGTCGGCAACCGACTGGACAGCGATATCCGTCCCGCCAAGCGCCTTGGCCTGCGAACGGTTTGGATATTGCGCGGAGATGCTCCGCCGGCTCCCACGTTGGAGCAACTCGCGGAACCCGACGCTGTCGTTACTTCGCTCATCGGTGTGCCAACGGCTTTGTCGAGACTCATTGGGGCCAACTCCCAAAATGTCTGATCGTTCGAGGTTTCAATTCGGGACCACGACCACCAGATAAGAGTTAAACCAGATGGCAGAGATATCACAAATAATGGAAATCCAACGCCTGACATCCTGCCCTATTCCCAGGATTAATGCTTGGAATGAGAGTAGAGTTACGGTTTCATAGGACTGATCCAAACGATCCATCGTTTCGAGGATGTTTTCTCGAGACGTCGGAGGTTTTCCGAGGGTCGGCTGGATCAGCTCCTATCGGCAGTTGGACTGCTTCTATTGTTATTTACGGAACCATAATCGAACCCCCAGTTACCATTCATTGACCCCCGAACCATTATGAAGAAACTCCTCTGCACGCTATGTGCCGGAGTCGCGTTCTCATGCCTTGGCTTAAGCATTGCTGAAGCTTGGTCTCTTGAGGAAGCGGCAAAAGACTACAAAGGAACCGAGATCAAAGTGATCTTTCTCGATCGCCCAGGGTATCGGGCGACCATCAAGATGCTGCCCGAATTTGAACAAAAAACCGGCATCAAGGTTTCTTACGAAATTGTCCCCTACGAGAGCACTCGCGAAAAAGAAGTTCTCGATTTCAGTGCCCAGGGAGATCTCTCGATCGCGCTCGTGGATCTGGTCTGGCTAGGCGAATTTGCGGAGTCCGGCTGGATCGTTCCGATCGACGATCTCCAGAAAAAGTTTCCGAACCTGACCGATCCGGATTTGGACCTGAAAGATTTCTTTCCTCTGCTCCTCAACGCCTTCGGTACCTGGAATAACACTGTTTACGGGCTGCCCTTCGATAACTACTCCGGGCTGCTTTACTACAACAAGGCCATGCTGAAGCAGGCAGGTTTCGAGAAACCGCCGGAAACGTGGGATGATTTGTTAAACGTCTACGGGCCAAAATTAACCTCCGGTGGAAAATATGCCTATGCCCTCCAGTCGCGGCGCGGTGAAACTCAGTCCTGCGACAGCTTTATGCGTTTCATCTGGCCGTGGGGAGGCTCACTGCTAGACGCTAAATTCAAGCCGAATCTGATGAATGCGAAAAGCCAGGAAGGCCTTGATTTTCGCCAGAAGCTGGAAAAGATCATGCCCCCCGGCATCGTAGACTTTGATCACAACGAGGCCGTCAATGCCTTGGCGCAAGGACAAGTCGCGATGATCACGGAATGGTCCGCCTTCTACTCGACGCTGTCCGATCCAAAGACCTCAAAGATTGTTAATGATCTGGCGGTGGCTCCCGAACCAAAGGGTCCGGACGGCCGAAAACCCGCCCTGGGAGGCTTTTCACTCGCCGTAACGACACAAGCCGATGACAAGAAAAAGGGAGCTGCCTGGTTGTTTATTGAATGGGTAACCTCCAAAGCGAAGGCGAAAGAATATGTCGAAAACGGCGGGGTCAGCGGACGTCAATCGACGTATCAGGATAAAGATTTTGTGGCGAAATATCCATTCGTTCCGCCGATGGTGGAGTCTTGGCAGCAGGGTGTCCCGGAATTCCGTCCACGCTTCGCCGAATGGCCGCAATTGTCTGAAATCATCGCCGAATGGGGCACCAAAATGATGGACGGCCAGACCACGGTAAAGCAGGGATCTGAAGAAATCGATAAACGGGTCGAAGACGCGCTAAAGAAAGCCGGCTATTACGACGGCAAGAAAACTTTGGCGCAATAGACGCTGGAAGAAGAGTTAAAACAAAGCTGCGACCCCGCGAAAAGCGGGGTCGGCCAGCCGCACTGTTATCTCAGAAAACTGAATAACTAGCTCCGCGATGAGTGCTGAAAAAACGAAGAAAACCTACTCCACAGGCGCCTTCTTCTTCATTGCTCCTGCGGTTATCGTCCTGCTCGCTGTCGGGATCTTTCCATTACTGTTTGCGGTTGGCGTTTCATTTCATCAGTTCCTTCTCCCGAAAGTCCACTGGCATGGGAATTTTCTGGGCATCTGGCCAATTTACGACGCCCCTCTCTGCTGGTTCCAAAACTACATTTCTATTTTTCAGGATGATTCGTTTCGAGACTCTCTAGGCCGAACTTTTCTTTTCCTGGTTATCTGCCTTCCTTGCGAGCTCGTTCTGGGTCTGGTCATCGCTTTGCTTTTGCATAAGCAAGGGAACGAACTGCTGAAGAAAGTCTGCCGGGTCGCTCTCGTCATCCCGATGGCTACGACCTTCGCTGTCGTGGGCCTGATGGGACGCCTGATGTTCGATGCGAACTACGGGATCTTAAACTTTGTTTGGGGTTCGATCTTCGGTTCCCGCCCGAATTGGCTGGCCGATCCGAATTTGGCATTTTTGGCGATTTCGGTCATGGAGATCTGGCAGTGGACCCCTTTCTGCGCGCTGGTTCTCTACTCCAGTCTCACCATGGTGCCTCTGGAGATCGAAGAAGCAGCCAAACTAGAAACCGAAAAGTGGTGGCAAATTCTCTGGAGGGTTCAGTTGCCGTTTATGCTACCGGGAATCACCGCGATCTTGATCTTGCGGACGGCAGACATTTTAAAGCTTTTTGATGTGGTGTACATCATGACCAAAGGCGGCCCGGGATCGGCCACCGAACTGATCAGCGTACTTGTCCAACGAGTAGGCTTTCGCACTTTTGACCAAGGGATCGCCTCCGCCCAAGCGATCGTTTTGCTGGTCATTGCCACGCTTCTTTCCCGCTTTTATATCAAATTCGTTTACAAAGAGATTTGAAGAAAATTGCTATGGCTAGCGGCAAATTAAAAGCGGGTTCCACGCCTCAGGGCTTCAGCGCCGTACATTTTATTCTGCTGTTGGTGGTCATCTTCGTTTGCGTATTTCCATTCTATTGGATGGTCAGCACCTCTTTCAAAGAGCAAGCGGCCATCCTATCGCCTGCTCCGCAATTCTTCTTTCAGCCGACGCTTGGAAATTACACCAGAGCCTTTGAAAAATTTGATATCGGCGCTAGCCTGGTGAACTCCTTGATCGTCGCCCTCTCGACGACGGCAATTTCTCTGGTCCTCGGCGCTCCAGCCGCTTACGCTATAGCGCGTTTTGATTTTAAAGGGAAACGAGATCTCTGGTTCTGGTTTATCAGCAATCGAATGATCAGTCCGATCGTCGTGGCTTTGCCATTCTTTCTCATCGCTCGGCAGTTTCGTTTGCTCGATACGCAACTGGTTCTGATTTTAATTTATCTTACATTCAACGTGCCGATCGTCGTGTGGATTTGTGCCGACCAGTTCCGCAACATCCCGAAAGAACTCGATGAGGCGGCCACCTTGGAGGGATACAATTCTTTCGCCATTTTTTGGCGGATCGCTTTGCCTTTGGCTGCGCCTGGCATCGCTGTCTCGGCCATTTTCAGTTTTATTTTTTCCTGGAACGAACTTCTTTACGCGCTGGTCCTCACTCGGAGCAACGCCAAGACCGCCCCGGTGGTCGCCACCAGCTTTCTGAGCGGCTACGAATTGCCTTGGGGCCAAATCATGGCGACCGGCACCTTGGTTGCCCTGCCGGTGATTATTTTCAGCATCATCGTGTCCCGCCAACTCGTGCGCGGCCTCACGATGGGCGCGATCAAGTAAGCCGCTCGATGGGGCATTACAAGCCCCTTCGCTCTTCTTCGTAACATTTAATTACCCTCCTGACAAAATAACTAAAATAAGTATTGTTTTTTTATTTTCATAACACAATATGTTTTATGTTATGACTTACTGGTGTTCTCTTCTCGGTCTTTTGTTTTGCACCTTCCTTTTCTCGAGCACCGGGCGGTCCATCGAGGTGCCCTCCGCGGTGCAGGGATTGGTCGCTCGGGCGGATACTCGCGCCAATTCCGAATATTGTGGCTCAATCTCCACTGCCCGGAGCGATTACTTTTTGTTTCTGCTGCAACGAGAGGAACTCGCCGGAATTGTTCTGATCGAGCAACGAGCCGGAACGAATCCCGCAATCGTCGACGCCGACACTTCTCTTTTTCCTCTCAGCGAGCAACTGGAAGGTGCTGTCGATAAATCGGTACCAAGCGCCATTAAACTGCTTTTGCGCCGACGAAAACTGGCGAAAGAGCAGCTGGATTCAAAGGAGCGGCCTTCAAGACTGGATCCCGAAGTCAGCGCCATCGGACGAGAGATCGACCGCGTCATCTACCCGATCTCCGGATTTCGGCTCGGCTCAAATTCCACTCATGAAATTCTGCGTCTCCTTCGCACGGGTCCCGCCATCGCCGTCAATCCTGCCAGCGCTCCGCCAGGGTCAATTATTGTTAGTCCAACGCAGTTCTCTCCTTCTGGCCCGATCTATCTGGGGCATGCCGGAATTGTTGGCTCGCAGGGCGCTATCTACAGTGCGGATGCCCGTTATGGAGGTCAGCTCACCAAAAACTTTTCCCTAGTTGGTTGGTTGAGACGTTTCTCTGGAGAGAACGGCTGTTACGCCTTCGTGCTCCACGCACCGTCCGGCAAAAAGATTCAGGGATTCTAGTCCATCGGGCTTGGATGGCGTGGCTCAGGATCGGTTCAAATAAAGTCAGAACGTGGGGAAATATTTTGATCTCCTTTTTAACCATCTTGCTGCTACTCCTTGGATGTGACGACGAGGAGAATGCGGATTCTGGGACCCCGTCTGGGTCTTCCGACTTGGCGTCATCCGATCTAAACCAAGCCAACAGAATCGCCAGCGACGCAGGAGCAGGCGCAATCATCCCGAAAACCGGGAATAGCGCCTCTCCCCTTGGCGATGGAGACCTCGGGGTTCTGGGAGCTGGCGCCAACCAGAATCAACAGGCCTTTCGTCAAAGATTCGGCTTGGCCGACCCAACTGCAGACCAACTTACGCAATGGGACGCCTACGATGCGAGACTTACTGCCTACTCGAACAAGGACGCCGATTGGCCATTCCCCACCGCCGCTTCATCGAATTGGGAAGGGACGACCGCGGCAAACGGAGATCCTCTCGCTCTTGATGGTACCACGGTAGCCGTCGACTTTAGCCGTATTCCTCGCGGTTCCCTGATTTATATTCCGGCTCTGGATATGTACGCGGAAGCTAACGACACCGGTGCGACCGGTATGTGGGCCAGCGCCGACGCCGGCCAGATGGATTATAGTTCCAGCGGAGCAGGTCGGGTGGATATCTACAATCTAGCGGGAAATCGCTCTGCAGGACAGATCGAGCAAAACTTCCAGCAGCAGGTTGGAAGTCAAGAATACGGCCAAATTTATATCGTACACCGAGGACCCGGCTGGAAAAACGGAGGCCTCTAAGATTATGGGTTCGAAAAATCCTGTCATTTGTTTCTTCACAAAAATGTTAGCCTTTTATCTGTCGACCACCGTAGTGACGGCACAAAACCCGCCAACTGTCGGCGATCCATACGCGGTGAGAGGGAACCCGAAAAGCCCCGATGGGAAATACGAGTGGATCGTGCGCACGACCAGCCCGCTTGGTTACGATCTTGTGAACGTGGCTACCGGCCAAAAACTAGTTGCGCTGCACGCCTATTATCCCGAGGCCAACGATTCAAATATTCGATATGCCAAGGCCATCGGCATATTCTGGAACAAAGATGGAACGATTGTCGCCTTGGACGAGCTAAATCGCCGGCGAGCGGGACATCTCTATTTTTTCATCCTGCGAAATGGAACCGTGCGTGAAATTCAGGCCGAGAACATTATCCCCTGCCCTTCCTCTGCCGATGAAGATCGCTTGGTGGTGGATCCCGGTTGGGTCTCCGGGACCACTGTCCGAGTGCGGCAAGCGCTGAAAACTAAGTCGGGCGAATTCGCGAGCCACTATTTCAACCTTGATTTCGCAAATCCCGACCACCCGAGCATTGAGCCTACCGAATAGTCGAGCGGTTAAGCAGTGACCAAATAAGGATATTCTCACAAAACCTCGAAAAGATCGCGAAGGGTTACAGAAATTTGAGAACAAATCCTCTTGGCTTGTCAGCAAAACGAGACTGTGATGCTCCGGAGACTGAAATTTACTGTGGTTTAACCGTCTTGGTGATCCTTGCGACCTTCTGTGCAAATTCGAAGCGCGGCCGCACTACTAATCTGATGAAAAATCTGTTTCCAACTTTGTTTTTGTTCTTCTTTCTTTGTGGGCTAGCTTTTGCTTCCGATTGGAAACGGGAGGTAAATGGGCGCTGGGGTTTTTCACTAACTTATCCGGCATCTCTAATCCCGGAACCGGTTCCGGCGAACGGTGCTGGCCGACGTTATCACTCCGCCAATCAAGAAGTCTCGCTAGTAGCAGAAGGCAGTCACACCAACTCTGAAAACACTGGTGAGAATCTGAACAGTTTCTGGCAAAAGGAAGTAGCGGAGCGCGGCGACACGGTTACCTACAAGGTCAAGAAAGACGACTTCTATGTCCTCTCAGGAGTAAATCACAACGGATACGAATCTTACCACAAGGTGTTCTTCTATCCCACTTATTGGGTCGAGTTCGAGATTACCTACCCGCATTCTAAACATCAGCAATACGATGTCTGGGCGGAACGCATCTCCCGGGAATTCGTTCCCGCACTACCCGGTAACGGTCAATACGACCGCTAGAAAGCCGTAGAGAATCCGTCCCTACGGCTTTGAGCAACGAACGAAGCGGTAAAAAGATGACTAAGGTTCGAGAGTCACTTTGACCGAAGTCAGACCAGAGATTACGAGGTCAATACCCTTCTGAAAATCAGCGAGCGGAAGCCGGTGAGTGACAATCTCGTCCATCGGCAGAAGACCCTGCTCAATCATCCGGATGGCCACCGGATAACATCTTGGACCCAAATGGGATCCATGCACGTTCAACTCTTTGGAGTCACCGATGATCGTCCAGTCGACGGTCACCTTTTCGCGCATGACGCTGAATTCGACAAAGGTACCCAGCTTGCGAATCATTAGCAGGCCTTGCTCGACGGCTGTCGGATGACCGGTTGCTTCGATATAAACATCGCAACCATAACCACCGGTTAGCTCCTGTACTTTTTTGACTGCGTCTTCCTTCTTCGGATTGATCCCCAGGTCGGCTCCGGTTCGTTTGGCGACGGCGAGCCGCTCATCGCTGAGGTCAAGCGCGATGATGCGTTCGGCTCCGTTCATCTTGGCAGCGGCGACCATTCCCAATCCCAACGGGCCGCAACCGGCGATCACCACGGTGTCTTGAAATTTTATGTCCCCCCGTTCGACCGCATGAATTGAACAGGCGAGCGGCTCAATGAATACGGCGTGATGCATCGGGATGGTATCCGGAACCTTATAATTCAAGGCACCGGCAGGGAAAAGCATGTAGTCGGCCCAAGATCCAAACGTTCGTTGACGAAATCCGTAAATATCGTGGACGTTGCACATCCAATAGGCGCCGGACTTGCAGTACCGACAGTTCCAGCATGGAACAATTTGTTCGCTGATCGCGTGATCACCGATTTCGAGTCCGTACAATTTCCCGGCCCCATCCCCCAGTCCGACTACGGTACCCACAAATTCGTGACCTGGTGTCACCGGAGCCTGGCAGTACCCTACCCGGTGTTCGTCACCCCAGAAAAGGGCGGCGCCCGTATAACATTTGATATCGCTGGCACAGACGCCGGTGGACTGCACCTTGATCAGCACTTCACCCGGGCCCGGCCGCGGCACGGGCCTTTCCTCAAGCCGGTAATCCTCAGGGCCGTGCGCCATCACTGCGGGCATTGTTTTTGGTAATTTGTCGACTGTAGCGCTCATGGGAGTTCGTTTCGTTGGGGGTTATTTGATCGATTGTTAGTTCAATACCTTAGTCGGAATCGCACCGCCAGTAGCATCAAACAGGTAAATTTTGTCGGCGGGCAAATGGAGCATCGACGCGATTTCCTCGGGTCGGGCCACGGGAGCCATGAAGTTTGACCATGACCAAAGGCATTTCCGGGGCAACTTCGACATGAAGGTAGGTCTCGCCACCGAGATTTTCGACGATATTCACCACCGCCTTTACTTCCCTATTCGTGGGCCCACCATCCAGCTCGACATGCTCAGGTCTGATGCCGACGGTGATTGCCTGATCAGCTTTGACCGATTCGGCGACCAACGGCAATTCGAGCGTTCCAAGCCCATCTGCGGCGAAGGAAATCCCGCTTCCGTTCGCGCGGGTTGCGCGTCCTTCAAGGAAGTTCATTTGCGGGGATCCGATAAAGCCGGCGACGAACTTATTCACTGGATGCTCGTAGAGATCCATCGGCGATCCCACCTGTTCGATCCGGCCATCCTGCAAAACGACGATCTTGTCCGCCATCGTCATGGCTTCGACCTGATCGTGCGTCACGTAGACGACGGTGTTGCGGGTTTCGTAATGCAGGTTGAGCAACTCGACGCGCATCCGCACTCGCAGTTTGGCATCCAGATTTGAGAGAGGTTCGTCGAACAGAAAAAGCTTCGGCTGCTTGACGATACATCGACCAATCGCCACCCGTTGACGTTGTCCGCCGGAAAGCTGTTTTGGTTTGCGATCGAGCATCGTTTCCAAATGCAGCAGGGTCGCCACTCGCTCGACGCGCTTCTGGATATCCTCTTTCGAGAGTCCCTGCAATTCCAGGCCAAACGCAATATTATGGAAGACATTCAGGTGAGGGAAAAGCGCGTAGTTCTGAAACACCATCGCCACATTTCGTTTCGATGGGTGGACACTGGTAATATCTCGGCCATCCAGCACGATTTTTCCGCTGGTGACAGTTTCCAAACCACAAATGGAGCGAAGTAGCGTGCTTTTTCCGCAGCCCGAAGGTCCAACAAAGACCACGAATTCCTCTTTCTCAACCTGCAGGTCGATATTCTTCAAGGCGTGAAAGGAATCGTAATGTTTCTCGATTTGAATAAGTTCCAAATAGGCCATCGAAGTTAGCTACTGGTTGTTGAATTGGAGTTGGGGGCCTGAAACACACGCCACCGCTGCGTTTTAATTGAGGGGGACGCCTAATGAGTGTTGCTCATTTTCGAGACATGTGCGCGCTGTTTTCCACTTTTTTTCGGCGAATGGAAAATACGGGCGGATTCGTTCAAAATCGAATCGAAACGGTCAGTCGATTCGCACACAGGAGGCAATCTCCCGGACGGAAAAGTTGACGTCCGCAACCCTCAATACCGCGGCGCCACGCTCGGCAGAGAGGAAAAGGTCCTCACCGTCCAAAATCAGCTTCCCTCGAAGGATAACGCCGGATTCAAGCTCCACCTCACACCGTTCACCAAGAGGATATCCCAACTCCGCCGCTAACCGTCGAAAACCCGCTCGACGTTGCTCCCGCCAGAGAGAAAAACCGTCGGCAGAATTGCGTGCAAAGTCGAAAGCCAGTTGCTGGATTTTTTCATCTGCTTGCTGCGGCTCCATTACTCGATTTTATTGCTGAAGAATTTTTCAGCCGTTTTCAAGACAGAACCGCTGATGATTTCTGGGTGGTTTGGCATGCAAATCTTACTCCTCCGTTTTCTAAACAGCCTAAGGCGTTCCAAGCGCCTTTTGATCGTTGGCTGCGCCTTCCCGTTCATGGAGACCGTAGCATCCGCGGATCCGCCCATCTTGGACCCCATCGCTGACTATCTCGCAATGACCGTGCCGGACCGCATGGCGAATGTCGGTAGGCTATTGGTAGTAAAAAAGGTGGAGATCGACATGGAAGGCGACGGATCAAAGGACGTCTTTGTCGGAACCTGGTATCGAAACTCCGGACCTGACACCTGGCTCTGGACAGGGTACGCACCGACGGCCGGCGGCTACCATCGGATTACTCCCGCAGACTCCGATGTCCTGATCGACTTCGATCGTATTTACGTCGGTTACCTTCCAGATGTCGACCGGCATGGAATGGCTCAAGCCTACAGCCTCGAACTGAATAACCAGGACCGTGACCAATCAAATATGATCAGTGACCTGACTTTTTATTACATCGAAAACGGCCAACTAACCCAGAAAGGAACCGGGGCGCTCGACCGAGAGGATCCCGATCAGGAAGCGATCTTCGAGTACTATTTCGGCCCGGCGCGGAAGTCGGCGGGGCCGCCGAAAATTGAGTCTTTAACTGTTTTAGAGTTAGCACAACGAGGCTATCGCATCCCGGTTTGGCGGCTCCCGGCCCCCGGGACCAAATGAGAATAGCTTCCCGGAGTTTTTCACGCCGGTTCTCAACCGGCGGCAGAGATATCCCCTATTCGGATGGTGAAAGCCTGGGGAAAGCCCAGGGAATCAAAAGCTTGGTCAAAGGTTGATCGGAGAGCGTCGAGCGAACAAACGACACTTTCACCTCGTCTAATACAAGTAATGAGGTAATAATACTGTGAACAGAGGGAAGCTCATGAGAAGAAGATTTCAGGTTACTATTTGTGCCTTTTTCGCGATGACCGCGGGTGTCGCGATGGCGCAGGAATTTACCGCACGCCCGCGCGTTCCTCCCCAATCCGAACCGCCACGCCCGGCTGTTGAACAGAATTCAACTTCCTCCTGGTACAGAAAGTTTGTCGCGGCTCCAAACAAATTGCAGCTCATCAGTCCGTTTGCTCCTCGCCAATACGGAAGCGGCGAACAAGTGGTTGTCGCGGATCCTTTGGATCCCAAGGAGAGGCCGCATGCCCTCCGCTTGTTCTCTATCGCATTCTGATCTAAGGCTTCGCCGTTGGTAAAAAACCGGCTAGGGATGAGGTGAGGATCCGTGTCACCCACAGACCAGGCGCGCGTGGCAATTTTTTGCCCCACCTTTCTCAGGCCGGAAATGCTTCACGTTTATCGTCAGGTCGCGGGACTTCGAATCGTCACCCCGGTCGTGCTGACGTTTAAACGAGAAAACGCTAATCAATTTCCGTTCGCACCAATCCGGTTTCTCCATCGCTCGCCACTTCGCTGGCTTCGCCGGATCTGGTCTGTCCAGCTCAGGAAAATCCCACCACAAGCTTACCCAGATGAGGTTGGCTCCCTAAAAGCCCTTTTGTCGGCCGACCGTTGTCAATTGTTGCACATCTATTTTGGTAACAACGGTCTTTTTTGGCTACCATTCTTGCGCAGTTCGCCCACTCCGTCCTTGGTTTCATTTCATGGCGCAGATGTTCAGGTGAACCTCGCTTCCCGGGCGGCCAAGCGGTTGTTTCGGGAACTTTTTGCTACCTGCGCCCTCGTCCTGGCCCGGTCTGAATCTCTCGCCTCAGATCTCGTGAACCTTGGATGTCCTACGCAAAAACTTCGGATTCAACGCACCGGGATTCCTCTGGATACGTTTCGGTTTTCTACTCGGAACCGACCGATTGACGGACGATGGCGACTTCTCCAGGCCTGCCGCCTGATCGAGAAGAAAGGGCTTCCGACAACCCTCCAGGCCTTTGCCGCCTTCTCGAAGCGGCATCCCAACGCCTACCTGACGATTGCCGGTGACGGTCCTTTACGCAATTCGCTGGAGAAATTGGCAGAAGAACTGCAGTTGGAGGGGAAGATCAAATTCACGGGGTTCATTAACCAATCGGCCCTCTTAACCCTGTACCAGGAGAGTCACTTTTTCCTGCATCCCAGCGAACAGACTCCCGACGGCAATCGAGAAGGCGTTCCCAATAGCCTGTTAGAGGCGATGGCCACCGGGCTCCCCTGCATCGCGACTAGGCATGGAGGCATCCCCGAGGCAATCACCCATCAAGAATCTGGGATTCTAGTCCCAGAATCAGATTTTGCAGGTATCGACTACTGGTTAGAGTGTCTGGCGACTGACGATCATCTTCGAGAATCCTTGGGAAAACATGCCGCCGAGACAATCAAGGAAAAATTCGACCTGACAGCCCAGCTCAAAAAACTTGAAGAGATCTACTTGAGCTTGCGAAAGCAATGAGTCTTCGGCGGATTACCTCGAGCGTACCGGTCAGGGATCGGATTTTTACACACACAGATCGCAAAGATCACTAGGACCGATTCGGATTGGATCACCCTTTTCGATTCCCTGACCTTCCTTTCTTTGCGTCTTTGCGATCTCTGTTGTGGATTGCCTTTTCGGAAGATTTTTACACACAAAGATCGCAAAGATCACCAAGACCGATTCGGATGAATCGCCCTTTTCGATTCCCTGACCCTCCTTTCTTTGCGTTCTTTGCGGTCTCTGTGCCGATTGCTTTTCGGATCGGGTTTTTACACACAGAGATCGCAAAGATCACTCAGACCGATTTGGATTGGATGACCGTTTTCGATTCCCTGACCCTCTTTTCTTTGCGTTATTTGCGATCTCTGTGTGAATTTGTCTTTTCGGATCGGATTTTTACACACAGAGATCGCAAAGATCACTAAGGCCGATTCGGATTGGATGACCCTTTTCGATTCCCTGACCCTCTTTTCTTTGCGTTATTTGCGATCTCTGTGTGAATTTGTCTTTTCGGATCGGATTTTTACACACAGAGATCGCAAAGATCACTAAGGCCGATTCGGGTTGAATCAGCCTTTCGATTCCCTGACCCTCTCTTTGGTTCTTTGCGGATCTCTGTGTGAATTTGCCTTTTCAAATCGGATTTTTACCCACAGAGATCGCAAAGATCACTAAGGCCGATTCGGGTTGGATCACCCTTTTCGATTCCCTGAGCCTGTTTCTTTGCGATCTCCGGGTGGATCGACTCGAAGGCAACAGTTACTTTCGAGGATAAACGCGGTCCGGGTTGCTTGGTTTTAGGAGGCAAAAGGGGCGCTGCCGAATCTTTGAATGCTAAAGGCTCAGCATTTTGCGGCGGTACTCTTCGTCCAAACGATTCTCGATTCGGTGAACTTCGGACTGTTGCATCGGGATATTGCCGCCCAGAGCTTGGGCTCCGACGAATATTTCTGCGGCCTTGACGGTCATCGCCATGGCGACGCGAACGGCGTCGGCGGTTGGGCCGATGGTGATG
The DNA here is from genome assembly GCA_963808535.1 of uncultured Verrucomicrobiae bacterium. Taxonomy (GTDB): domain Bacteria; phylum Verrucomicrobiota; class Verrucomicrobiia; order Chthoniobacterales; family JAFAMB01; genus JAFAMB01. The sequence goes on from CAWEGF010000023.1 coordinate 62,606, forward strand.
ACGCCGTGGTTGCCTAGCAAAATCACTTTCGGATTTTTTCCGTGCACTCGGGCAAAGTTCTGCAAGTCCCGTCGAATATGGACGGCCAGCGCGAGACCCGGATCTTCATAGGGGATCAAGAGGGAAACAGGTCCGCAGCAGACGACCTCATCAGGAAAACGCCTTTCTTCGGCAAAGGTACTTCCGAGGCCGGAACATAGTACCTGATTTACGGAGATCGGGTGCGTGTGACCAACAAAATTGATTCCAGGAATCGTTAGTAAATAAGCGTGGAAAAACGTTTCCACGGAAGGCTTCAAAACCGTTGGCCGAACCCGGGAAGCAAGCAAGATCTCTTCGATTTCCTGTTCCGATACGTTGTTCCGATCCAGAACCGGAAGCAGGGTGTCGAAATAACATTCGGTCAACTCGATCTCAATCAGGGTGCCAAGGCTGCTTCCGCTTGATTTTACAGCGAAGATTTTCTCATCGATCCGGCCCGAGGTATTTCCTTCACCCAGGATGGTCCAACGCGCTTGGCCAAACTCACGAGAAAGCTCGATGAGCCGCGACCGAACCACGGCGGCGTCTGGTGGTGGCATAAGATAGTCAATCCGCCGGGTTAAAGATCCCCGCAGAAGTGAACTTTGAGGCCGAGTTCGTGCATCGCCGCTGCTTTGATAAACATGGCCGACTGAGCTCCAGCGCGGTCAGGGGCGTAGGCCACCTGGATGTGGTTTGATTTGTGCCGGGCCATCATCTGATCGCGGCTGACGCCCTGCAAGACGGCGTGCATGATCGGCCACTGCGAAGTGGTCTGCTGCCAGCGGTCATTTGTTTCTTCCTCCGGCAAGGAGACCACTTCAGCCAAGCCAGTATCAAATTGCAGTTCACCGCGAGAAACAAACACCCGGCTCCAGACGATCCACCCTGGTTTGCTAACCCCTTTGCAGGTACCTCCTCCAAGTCGAAAGTACATAGGCGGTTGACGTTCGCTCGAGGCCCCACCGTACCCGCCGACGAAATGAGCCGGAGGGGCAGCACCGCTAATCTGGAAAACCCAGACGTAAGCATCCAACCCGGAATCCTTGAAGTGGCGGCCCCACCTTATATCGTGCAGGGTGGTTTCCGGTGGATAGTTCAATTCGCGCCAGACGCGGTTGGTGACCAAGGCATCCAGGCTGGCGCACTCATCCACTTCGTTGAAGTGAGGCAACGCTTCTCCGGCAAATAATTCCGGACCGCCACCCTCGCGATGAACCGGAGGCCGGTCCACGTTGTTGAGCAACCCTTCCACCAAGTCGGACGCCGGAGCAAGATCCTTTAACCCCTGCTGGTACTGGATCCCAATGGTTGCGCAACCAAACTCATCGGCAATGCGAACAGCAGCGATATACATTTTGCATTGTTGAAGAACTTGATTCTCCGTCAGATCAGTTTCTTCGTTCGGACCGAAATGGAATCTCATTCCGCGAGAAAGCAGCCAGTCGTATATTCTCCTGGCTTCTTGATCGGAAACCGTAAGCATTTTTGCGTAGAGAGTCGACTGGCTCAAGCGCTCCTTATAAACCCCGGTCGGAAACAGCAGCTCTTCGGGAATGATGGCGTTGTACATCCCCATACAACCCTCGTCGAAAATTCCCATGATTGCTTTTCCGGAAAGTAATCGCCGGGCGATTTTTTCTCCGATCTTGCGGGACGAACCTGGCACCTTGGTGTCCTTGAATTTCAGCACATGGGAGCTGTCATGTTTGACCTTCCCGTCATTGAGCCAGTCCTGAAGGTTCTTGGTAAAGAACTTGTCGGTAAAATCCTCGCTCCATAAAGTGCTGTACTTCACCTCGGCCTTAGTGAGAGATCCGTTCAAATTGAGTAAACCGACCAAACCCGGCCATGTTCCACTCCAGTTTGCGACGGTCAGAATAGGTCCGTCGTGCGAAATCAAACCGCCTAGCAAATGTTGGCTATATTGCCAGACAGCTTCGGCGACCACCAGTGGGGCGTCTTGCGGGATTGACCTGAAGACTTCTAAACCCATCTTCTGACTATCGATAAACCCGTGTCCTTTGGTTTCATCGAAGGAATGAGCTCGCTTAACGTTGAAACCTTCGCGTTCAATCGCTCCGACCAGAGCTTTCTCCATCGCGGCCTGCGCAGGCTCGCATTTTTGGTTCGCCGAGAGACGGAGATCGCCATTGGCGACAAGGTAGACTGTATTCATAAATCAAAGTTGCGTGTGCAGGCTCCGACTGCGGATCACCGGCAGTATGAAGATGGCCCCGGGGAAGCATTTACCGTTCAGGGTAAACCTTTGACAGCAACGCTCCTGTACTTTGGGGGGCTATCATTAACTTAACGTTTGGGTCAGTCTCGAAATCTAACCAAACAGTTTCATTCTTTAAAGAGCTATCTTCCAGATCGCCGCGGTTTTACCACCAGCGGAATTGACTGACGGTCGCATAAACCAAAAGCAGAGTCACCACCACAATCAGGAAGAAAGTCGAACCGATCAGAATTGATACAAACAACCAATCTCCTCCCGTGACCGCAGTCGCCTGACCGGCGTACCGTTGGAGAATCCGGTAATTTCGAATATTCGGCTTGTACCAAAGGACGAAAATATCTCCCAGAACCGGCACCATTCCGACGATCGCATTGATAAAGATATTCAGCGCCATTCTGACGAGGGCGATTTTGGGTAACCGATGCTGAACACTCCGATACAAGAGAGCCGCCGAAATCAGCGCGGTCACTTGATCTCCCAGGAAAGGGATCAATCCGATGATCGGCTCGAGTCCAAATCGGATCCGGGTTCCCGGAATAACAAAAAAGGTGTCCAACAAACGGCTAATCAGTTTGATGAACGGGTCGGGATCACCAGTGTGCGCTTTCTTTCCCGTGCGAGGCAAAACCTCCACGTCGAGGTAATCGATCTCTCTTCCGGGACTGGCGGTTTTGGGATCGCTTTCCTTCATAGACATCCTAAGGAAGCTTGGCCTCCATTCAGCCGGCGATGGGTGAACCGAGGTCCCGCCAAAGAAAGAAATTCATCAACTTCTATCCAGGGATCTCCCGCAGCATCTGGGAGTTGGTCGGGAACTTCTTCAAGAAGGACAAAAGTCTTTCGATGGCCTCGGGCGGCCGGTGGCCAGCCAACCCACGCCTAATGGTGTTAATCTTTTCCAGATCATTGGCATTGAGCAATAGCTCCTCGCGGCGAGTTCCGGATTTAAAGATGTCGATGGCCGGATAAATTCGTTGATCGCTGATCTGTCGATCTAAAACCATTTCCATGTTGCCGGTTCCCTTGAACTCCTGGAAAATTAGCTCATCCATCTTCGAACCCGTCTCAATGAGCGCGGTCGCCATGATGGTTAGGGATCCAGCTTCCTCCGTATTGCGAGCTGCGGCAAAGAGCTTGCGCGGTATTTCCATAGCGCGAGAATCCATACCGCCGCTCATGGTCCGTCCACCGCTGGAAATGGCATTGTTGAAGGCGCGCCCGATACGGGTCAAAGAATCCATCAACACGAAGACATCCTTTCCAGCCTCCACCAAACGTTTCGCGCGTTCGATTGCTAGTTGGGCGATTCGGGTGTGGCTCTTAATATCGCTATCATTGGAACTCGCCATGATATCGGCTTTTGGAACGGTCCGACGAATTTCGGTCACTTCTTCAGGGCGCTCATCCACCAGTAAGATGATGAGCTTGACTTCGGTGTGATTTCGAACTACGGCATCCGCAATATGTTGCAAGAGGGTGGTCTTACCGGTCCGGGGCGGCGCCACGATTAGCCCACGCTGCCCCTTGCCGATCGGCGTCATCAGATCCATCACGCGAGTGGTATACCGATCAGGAACGGTCTCCAGCCGGATTTTCTCCAACGGGTTGATGGAGGTTAGTTCTTCGAAGACCGGCAAATTCCGATACTTATCTGGGTCCTCACCGTTGATTAGCAGAAGCTTAAACAACTGCGGGCCTCTGCTTCCCCGGCGCACTTCACCCTTCACCCACAAACCGTCTCGCAAGGCATGCTTACGAACCACCTCCGGGGTAACAAAGATATCTTGCGGCGATTGGACATAGTTCCTTTTAGGGTCGCGGAGAAAGCCGAAACCTTTGCCAGAAACCTCTATTAACCCCTCACCAAAAACCGGGTCATATCTGGAGGCTTCAACCGCCGGAGGAGCCTCCTGTGAACGAACGGGAGCTGGAACTACCAATACGGGCCCTTCAACCGGTTCGTTCATTTCGGGTCTTTTCTGTTCACTCGACGGCTCGGCGGCCTGCACGGATCCGTGTGGTTGCGATAAAGGACGTTCGGGTGCATTTTCAACTTTCTGATCAGGAGTGCCATCCGGGCTCTCCATTAACGTTAAATGGTTATTGGTGTCGGAACCGATTGGTTCGTCCTTGGTTTGCTTCTTAACTCTTCCCGCCCCCGTTTTACTTGCGGTAGTCCTTCGCGGACGCGCAGCGGTTTTCGTTCGTCGAGGTTTTTTTACGTCGTCCACGTCTTGATTGAGCAAAGCGGGTTGTTCGTTTGCTTCTGCCATAACTTCCATTTCAGAATAAAATTTTAGATCCGCACGGTTAGCTGGAAAGCCTTGCTAGTAACTCGTCGGAAATATCAAAATTGCTGTGAACGCTTTGGACATCGTCATTATCCTCGAGGGCATCGCATAGTCTGAGCACTTGCGAAGCTAACTCGTCGTTAACGACGGCGACCGTGGTGTTCGGAACAAAGGTTAGCTTTTGAGATTCAAAATGGATTCCGGCATTCTTCATCGCCTCTCCGACCTGGTACAAATGATCGTGAGGGGTGGTAACAATGTACAAATCCTCGTCCGTGATTAAATCTTCTGCTCCGGCTTCCAGAGCGATCTCCAATACTTTATCTTCTTCCACTGTGCCTCTGCCGACGGTGATCTGACCTTTTCGCCGGAACATGTAAGAAACAGCTCCGGAGGCGGCTAGATTGCCGTGATTCTTGGCAAAGGTACTTCGGATATCCGCCGCGGTGCGGTTCTTATTATCGGTCGCCGCCTCCACAATAATGGCGACGCCTCCCGGACCGTATCCCTCGTACATCAACTCTTCAACAATCCCTCCGGCAATTTCCCCAGTCCCTTTCTTGATCGCCCTCTCAATCGTGTCATTCGGCATGTTCTGAGCGCGAGCGGCCAGGACAGCGGTCCGAAGGCGGGGGTTTAAATTCAGGTCCCCGCCTCCCATCCGGGCCGCAACCATAATTTCCTTCGAGAACCTACTGAATATTTTCCCACGCTTCGCATCTAATGCACCCTTAAAGCGCTTGACTTTCGACCATTTACTATGACCCGCCATACTTCGGGTGAAACAAAATCATTCAGAAAAGGGTTAAAGTTTTACCAGCGACGCACTTGAGAGCGATGAGCAAGACAGAAGAATTCGAAGAGAGAACCGCTGATTAGCGCATCAACAAGCGATAGCCAGAGCAAACTGCAAATAGACTGATTTGTCAACTTACTTTGCTGGAGGCCCGCTTTCGGGCATTGGAATCCAGAATCTTTTTGCGCAATCGGAGTGTCTTCGGCGTCGCTTCCACGTATTCATCCGACCCGATATATTCGAGCACTCGCTCGAGGGTCATTCGCAACGGTGGGGCTAATTGGACACCTTTCCCGTCACCCTGGCTTCGCATGTTGGTGAGATGCTTTGTCTTGCACGCATTGACCGTCAAATCATCGGGACGCGAATTTTCTCCGACAATCATTCCTTCGTAGACGTCCTCCTGCGGGCCGATGAAAAGTTTGCCTCGTTCTTGGACGTTATTCAAAGCGTAGGCCGTTGAAATTCCGCTTTCCATCGCGACCAGGACACCATTGTCGCGATTCGAGATTTCCCCCTTCAAAGGACCATATTCCTTAAAAAGGTGACTCATGGAACCAAGTCCTCTCGTGAGATTGACTAAATCGCTTTCAAAACCAATTAATCCGCGAGTCGGGATGACCGCCTCCACTAATACCGTGGTGGTTTGATGGTCCATGGCGACGATTTCTGCCTTGCGGCCGGCGAGCGATTGCAGAATATCTCCGAGATTTTCGTTCGGCACGTCGGCATACAGGGTCTCGAATGGCTCTAACGTGTTCCCCAAGTTGTCCTTCTGAAAGATAACTTCGGGTCGAGAAACCAGCAGTTCGAATCCTTCACGGCGCATTTGTTCGACGAGAATCGCGATCTGCATTTCGCCCCGCGCGCTGAGGGTAAAAATGCCGGCCGTGTCCGTTTCGATAAATTGCAACGAAACGTTGGTGCGGCATTCGCGAACCAAACGTTCCTTGATATGCCGGGCGGTCAGCAGCTTGCCTTCGCGACCAGCCAATGGCGAGTCGTTGACCAAGAAATTCATCTGGATCGTCGGAGGATCGATGTCGACAAATTCGAGAGCCGTCCTCTCTTCGAGGTCAGTCAACGTGTCGCCAATGGAAAGCTCCTCAAAGCCGGCCAGCCCAATAATGTCACCCGCCCCGGCGTGCTTGACCTCAATGCGATCTAAGCCCTGATGGCCAAATAGAGCCGTCACGGTGTCGCGTTCGCGCCGCCCATCGTTGTGAATGCAGACAATCGAATCACCAACTTTTACCCGCCCGCTGACGATGCGACCAAAAGCCAACCGGCCAAGATAATCCGAATAATCGAGATTAGAGACCAGCATCCGAAAATAAGCTTCCGATGGTTTGGGCGGAGGCGGGATGTGCTTCACGATGGCTTCGAATAACGGATCCATCGAGGTATTTGGCTCATGGATCTCCCGCATGGCGTAACCCTCCTTCGCACTCGCGTAGATGACCGGAAAGTCCAATTGAGCATCGGTGGCGTTGAGTTCAACGAAGAGGTCGAAGACCATGTCCAGCACCTTGTGGGGTCGGGCATTTTCGCGGTCTATTTTATTGATAACGACAATCGGCTGGGCCTGGTTCTCCAAGGCCTTGCGTAAGACAAACTTGGTCTGCGCCTGGGGTCCGTCGTGGGAGTCGACCACCAGCAGCACACCATCCACCATCTTCATAATCCGTTCGACTTCCCCGCCGAAATCTGCATGGCCGGGCGTATCCACGATGTTGATGTGGTACTCCTTGTATTTGAAAGCGGCGTTCTTCGCCTTGATGGTGATCCCTTTTTCCTTTTCCAGGTCCATCGAATCCATGACCCGCTCTTCAACCTTTTGATTGGCCCTGAAGGTCCCGGACTGACGAAGCAGCTGGTCCACGAGGGTGGTTTTTCCATGGTCAACATGGGCGATAATTGCAATATTACGTATACGTTCCATAGAAACCGATGGAGAATCGGAAAGATGGCTGCGCCCAACCGGCTCGTCAATGAGGTTTACGTTCAAAACATCGTTAACCAAAGGGCGTTTCACCCGGATCGCAACAAACGTTTTTCGAACGCGATCATGGGAGCCCTTGCCAAAAGAGGTTTCGGTAGGGCATCTGCGTCGAAAACGCCGGAGTGAACCGAGTTTTCAATGGCAAGAATTCGCCTGAAATAGAAACTAAGACGGACAGCTAAAAGTTAAAAGAGCAATGCGGAGAACTACTTACAGCGGGAGAAACGGCTTGAATCATCTGTATAAAGCGCGGCTTTTGGCACCCCATAATCGGAGCCGATATTGATCCCGATCGTCTTGCCTAGATTGATCGGTCCGGCTTGACGATGGGTGTGTCCACACACAACCGCAGCCAGATTGGTTGGTGTCTCTCTCAATAGTTTTCCCATCGAGTGGTTCCCTAAATAGGCGCGGAAAAAAGCATAGATTGACGGCTCCGAACCCGGCGGCAAAACGCGTAGAGGAGGCACCCCAAGGAGTTCTTCAAAAGGGGAGGTATGCAACACGGCGATGGTCCGAGCATCGCCGGCTTCCGACAAGTGCTTTCGAACTGCTTCGACCTGTTCATACGCCACTTCCCGCGGATGCCGCTCGTTTGGCATGAATTGGAAATCACGCCATCGCATCGCGGAATTCACCGCTGGACTTCCCCGGAGGTATTCCTCCTCCGTGACCAGAGTTCCGTCGAAAGCGAGATTAGGAACGGCGAAACCGAGATCGTAATGGCCGTAACCTCCGACGATTGTGATTTCCTGGAGCTCCAGATTTTCCAAATCCAGAAGAACAACATCGAAGATTTTTGCAGCGGGCGCCCAATGGCGAGAGATAATCGAGGAAAGCGAGTCGCCCACTCTTCGAGAATGATCCAGCATCCAGAAGTCATGGTTGCCAAGACAAACGGCGATCGGGCCCATTGGGAAACAGTCCCGCAAACTTTTCAATGTTTCCTCGGCTTGCTGCGCGCTCGAGAGATCGCCCGCCACGACGAACGCATCCGGCCGGTACCTGGTGATCCATTCTCGAACCTTCAGCAACGTCGGTTCCTGCGTTGCCCGCGAAAGGTGCAGGTCTGCGGTGAAGAGTATTTTCACGGTAGGCGATCGAAGCAGGCTCAGCTCCGAAGAAATTCCAGAAAGTGCGCCAGCGCTCTTCCGCGATGGCTAAGGCTGTTTTTGATCTCGGATTGGAGCTCTCCAAACGTCTCCGTGTAACCCTGCGGAATAAAAAGAGAGTCATAGCCAAATCCGCTTTCCCCACGTTCTTCGAGGGCCACCTTTCCCCTGACCACCCCCCCGAAGGACCCAAGCAATTCACCTTGGCTGGCCAGAACCATGACACAACGAAAACGTGCCGGGAACTCGTGTCCGCCGAGATTTCTCAGCTTTTGGACGAGCAGAAAACGATTTTCCGCGTCAGTGGCGTTCGGTCCGGCAAAACGAGCGGAGCGGACGCCAGGAGCTCCCTCCAAAGCATCTACCTCAAGGCCGGAATCGTCCGCCAGGACTAAGCCAGTAAAGATTTTGGAAATGGTGATCGCCTTTAGCGCTGCGTTCTCTTCGAACGTCGCCCCAGTCTCCTCAATGTTCGGCGCGTGCGGCAGCGAGCCCAAATCGCGGACGTCCCAGCCAGAACCCAGTATTTGTCCAATTTCCCGTGTCTTATGCCCGTTCCGGGTGGCGATTAAAAGTGTTTGCATCGTACGGTGTCCACCTCAAGGTTGCCTCCTCCAAAGAGGTTACCGGAAGACGAACAGCACCTCGAACAGGCAACCCAAATTGGATTTGCACTAGATAATACCAATGAGCGAGCGACGAAAACAGTTTCCCTTTCGGGAATTCGAACCGAAATGGCAGCAACATTGGCTGGCCAGCAAAGCGTTTGAGGCGCCAAATCCGAATCAACCGGGATTTGATTCCTCGAAACCGAAGTTCTACGTGCTCGACATGTTCCCATATCCGAGCGGTGAAGGTCTTCACGTCGGCCATTTGGAAGGGTACACCGCGACCGATATCGTCGCTCGATACAAGAGGATGAAAGGTTTCAACGTCCTCCATCCAATGGGATGGGATGCCTTCGGATTGCCGGCCGAACAGTTCGCGATCAAAACAGGACTTCATCCATCCATTGCGACAGCTAAGAACATCAGTCGGTTCAAAAGCCAGCTCAGAAAAATCGGCTTTAGTTATGATTGGGCCCGCGAGGTAAACACGACCGACCCTGACTATTACCGTTGGACCCAATGGATATTTCTGAAGCTTTACAATTCCTGGTTTGACCGCGAAAAGAAGGCCGCACGGCCGATTGAAGAGCTCATCGCGGCGAGACAGCACGATTTCCCGGATGAATCGGAGAATAAATGCCGGGAATTCGTGGATGGCAGTCGTCTTGCCTACGTCACGGAAGCGCCGGTGAACTGGTGCCAGGAACTGGGAACCGTTCTGGCCAACGAAGAAGTTGTTGACGGCAAAAGTGAAGTGGGCGGATTTCCAGTCGTCCGGCGTCCGATGCGCCAATGGATGTTGCGAATCACCTCCTATGCCGATCGATTACTAGAGGAACTTGAGCCGCTGGATTGGCCGGAGTCGATTAAAATTCTGCAGCGCAATTGGATCGGCCGGAGTGAAGGAGCCCAAGCGACATTCCGGATCGACGGTTCAACCGAAGGAATCACGGTTTTCACCACCCGCCCGGACACGCTTTTTGGCGCTACTTATGTGGTTTTGGCACCTGAACATCCCTTGGTCGATCTGGTGACAACTCCAACCCAGCAAGCTGCCGTGGCAGATTACAAAGCAAGGGTTTCAGCAAAATCCGATCTCGAACGTACGGATCTGTCGAAGGAGAAGACTGGCATTTTTACCGGCGGATTCGCCATCAACCCGGTCAACCAGGAAAAGGTTCCGATCTGGATCGCCGATTACGTTCTGGTCAGCTACGGAACCGGCGCCATCATGGCGGTTCCGGGTCACGACGAGCGGGACTACGATTTCGCCCGCAAATTCGGGCTCGAGATTCGTGAGGTTGTCGAGCCACCGGTTCTAACTGAATCCTGTTTTACGGGAGACGGTGTCGCCAAGAACTCCGGTTTCCTGGATGGATTAGCGACCGGAGAAGCGAAGCGTAAAATCATCGATTGGCTGGAGAAGGAGGGGTCCGGAAAGCGCTCCATTACTTACAAGCTCCGGGACTGGTTGTTTTCGCGCCAACGCTACTGGGGTGAGCCGTTCCCGATCATTTGGCGTAATGGCAGGCATGAAGCGCTACCGGAATCGGACCTTCCGATCGTACCACCTCCGCTCGAAGATTATCGCCCCACCGGAACGGTCGAACCTCCCCTAGCGAAGGCTAAAGCCTGGATCACTCTTTCCGATGGAGCGACCCGGGAACTGAATACGATGCCGCAGTGGGCCGGGTCTTGTTGGTACTTTTTGCGGTTCGTTTCGCCAAACGATGCGAATCGGTTTGTGGACGAAACGGCCGAACGTTACTGGATGTCTGGAAACGACGCCCGACAACCGCCGCCGCGGAGGAGTCGATCTTTACGTCGGCGGAACCGAGCACGCGGTGCTTCATCTCTTGTACTCGCGATTCTGGCACAAAGTGCTCTACGATCTTAGTTATGTTTCAACCGTGGAACCTTTCCAGCGACTGGTGAACCAAGGAATGATTCTCGGACAGGATCACCAGAAGATGTCCAAGAGCCGCGGCGATGTCGTATCGCCGGATGAGATCGTCGACGAATATGGAGCGGATGCTTTGAGGCTCTACGAGATGTTTCTTGGTCCCCTTGAAGCCACCAAACCGTGGAGCACCAGCGGGGTTGAAGGGGTTTATCGCTTCCTGGCCAGGGTGTGGCGTCTGGTCATGGATGAAGATCAAGAAGGGCAGTGGCAGCTATCCTCGGGCTTGGGAAGTATCGATCTCAGTTCCAGGCAGCAAAAGGTTGTGCATTCCACCATCAAGAAAGTCTCCGAGGATCTGGAATCTCTTTCTTTTAACACCGCAATCGCCCAAATGATGATCTTTGTTAACGAATTCACCGGTGCGGAGAGTCGGCCGGTCGAAGCCGTTCGGATTTTATTGACCCTGTTGAGTCCTTTTGCCCCGCATCTGGCGGAAGAACTCTGGTCGCACCTGGGCAGTAAGTTTGCCGGATTTGAGGGCATGGCATGCCAGCAATCCTGGCCGGTGTGGCGCGATGAATTTCTCGCCCAGGAGGAAGTTGAGATCGTCATCCAAATCAACGGGAAATTGCGAGATAAGGTGACGGTCAAAAAGGACTCAGGAAAAGCGGAACTTGAGCAAGTCGCGCTGGCCTCTTTGAGAGTGCAGGAAGCCGCTCGTGATAAAGTTATCCGCAAAATCATCGTGGTGCCGAACAAGGTGGTAAACGTGGTGATTAATTGAGGGCGCACTAACAAAGGTTGGCCGCGAAAAGCTTGCGGAGTTTTCGCGGCCCTTTGCCAAACCTCTTCCGGAAAGATTAGATTCGGCTCATGAGTGCGGTTCGAACCGACTATCACATTCATACGACCCTCTGCCATCATGCCGTGGGCGACCCGATTGAGTATGTGCGAGCCGCGCAGGACGCTGGGCTCACGGAGATCGGGTTCGCGGACCACAATCCGATGCCCGAACATTTCGACGAATGGCGGATGTCGATTGAAGATTTACCTCGCTACCTTGAAATGGTAGAAGAGGCGCGGTCGACCGGTTTTCAGATCCGGCTGGGTCTCGAATGCGATTTTATCGAGGGATACGAGTATTGGATCGAAGCGCTCGCCGGCCAGGCTCCTTGGGATTACTTAATCGGAAGTGTCCACTACATCGCTCCCGGTTGGGATGTAGATAATCCCAAATATTTATCCCGATTCAAAGAGCATCCAGTGGAAGAGATTTGGGCGCTTTATTGGAAACATTACGTTCGATGCATCGAGAGCGGACTGTTTGATTTTGTCGCGCACCCGGATCTGGCAAAAAAATTTGGCTATCGTCCCCTTGGAGATCTCGGAAGATACTATCGACCCGCCATCGAATCTTTGGCTAAGCACGACGTGGCGTTCGAGATAAACACGGCTGGCTTACGCAAGCAGGCCGAAGAAATATATCCGGCCTTCGAATTCGTCGCGATGGCGCGTGAAGCCGGGGTCTCCATGCTAATTAATTCTGACGCCCATGCACCCGGAGAGGTCGGATATAAGTTCGACCTGGCAAGAGATCTGGCCCGACAGGCTGGGTACACCAAGGTATGCCGGTTCGAAAAGCGACGACGGATCGACGTTGATTTATGATCCTGAGGATGCGGGATCGTTTGATCACGTTTCCTCGGCGTCCGTTAGTCATGGGGATCGTAAACGCCACCGACGATTCGTTTTCTGGAGATGGATCGTTGCAGATCCAACGCCATATCGAAACCGCGCAACGCCACGTCACTGACGGAGCCGACATCATCGACGTCGGAGGTGAAAGCGCGCGCACCAACCGTCTCGAAATCAGCGAGGCGGACGAGTCTGCACGAATCCTTCCGTTCGTTCACCGCTTCCAGGAATGTCATGAAGGAAAGAGTCCGATCGATAAGATCCAGATCTTTCCTCCACTGCTTTCGATTAATACCTGGCGATCGGGTGTGGTTGAAGCGACGCTTCCGTCCGGCGGGCAATTGGTAAATGATATAAGTGCGCTTCCGACGAGCGAGAATGCACGGATCGCGGCGCGTTTTGGCTGCGGTCTCCTGATCATGCATTCAATCGGTCTACCGAAACAGCGCCACACCGATGTTCAGTATGTGGATATCCTGCGCACTCTCGAGGGATTTTTTGATCAGAAGATTGGCCAGGCCATGGCCGCGGGACTGCCGCTTGAAGCGCTGATTCTCGATCCGGGCATCGATTTCGCGAAACAAAAACCGGACAATTTGCGCATTTACCGGGAACTAAAAACACTTACCAAATTCGAACGCCCGATTCTTCTTCCGGTCTCCAGAAAGACGGTGATCGGTGACGTCCTTGGCATCGCGGAGCCGGCAGATCGAGACGCCGGAACCATAGCGTGCGTGGTAGCAGGAGTATTACGTGGCGCCACGATCTTCCGCGTTCATAATGTCCACGCTACGGTTCAAGCGTTAAGGGTCATCTACCCAATGGTCGATGACCCGAGGGCCTGAAAAGTTGCCAGTGTCAGTTGTCGATTGCCAGCAGGGGAATGGGATCGAAAATCCGTCTCAAAGGGAACTCATAAACGAAAATAAGGAATGGAGAGTTCTGAAGACTTTAAACGACTCGAAGGCGGAGGAAGCAACGCTGTTTCCCGGTCGGGAAGCATAACGCGGAGAAAGGTCGGTCCATGGAGTCCGCGAGTACACGAATTCCTGGCATTCCTAAAGCACACGGGATTTCGGAATGCCCCGGAGGCTGTCGGCTTTGATGAGCACGGGAACGAACTGCTCACTTTCATTCCGGGAGAGGTTGGTAACTACCCTCTGAGTGACAGTATTCGTAGCGAGCGAGCGCTGGTCTCGGCAGCGAAGCTTTTGCGCCAATTCCACGATTGCAGCGTGGACTTTATACCAAATCGCCTGACCGAGTGGATGTTCCCGGCAAGAAAACCGGTGGAAGTTATCTGTCATGGTGATTTCGCCCCGTACAACTGCGTTTTCAACAACGAAGAAGCGATCGGAATCATTGACTTCGACACGGCTCATCCGGGTTCACGGCGATGGGATCTCGCGTATGCCCTTTACCGATTCGCCCCAATGACGTCGCCCACAAATGACGATGGATTTGGGAGCCTGCAGGACCAACTTCAGAGGGCCAGACTGTTTTGTGACTCGTATGGTCTGCCGGTTGACCAACGCCTGGCACTGCCGGCGTGGGTAATTTATCGACTCAGAACATTGCTAGAGTTCATTCGAAGCCAAGCGTTGCAAGGGAATATTAGCTGTCAAAAGAACATTGAAGCCGGGCACATCGAAAAATATGAAGGGGACATAAATTACATCGATTTACACGGTGAAGAATTCGCCAACCATCTCTCTGCTGAGGGACGGATTCTGGAGCGTTGACGAGGCAGGCACGAGGGGATGTTTCCCAGAGGGACGACTAGAAAGTAGGCCGCAATTTTCGTCGGTAATCGGCGTTTTAGAATTTGGTTTCGTCCCGGAGGGACAATGCGATCGTAGCCTGGCACGAAGTGCCTGGAAAAGGCCTCTCGAAAGGACCGTCCCGTAGGGTACGGTATGATTCGTATGATCGGACGCAGCTAATGCCGGGTATTTCTCGCCGTATGGACGGTTTCTGAACTTGCGAGATAGCGTCATACCGTACCCTACGGGACGGGACCATTTTCCTCATGTTCCAGGCACTTCGTGCCTGGCTACGATCATGCTGTCCCTCCGGGACAAAGAACAAGAACCCTTATCTCTGCGCCATGCGGGTCAGTAGCCAATACATGAGACTCAAATCACACCGGAGATCGGAACTTTCCTCCGCCTCTGATGCCCCCTTTATTTGAAAAGCCAAGGAGGATAATCGAGGACGACGACGATTTTGAAGCTGAGGCTTCAATTAGAGCGAGCCAGGATCACCAACCAATAACGGTCCGCGGCGCTTATAAAAATCGTAGCGGGCCAGAATGGTTCTTACATATCGGGCCGTGGAAGGAAAATCGATACTGTCCTGAAAGGTTTCTGAGGTTACCGGTTTCCCTTTCTTCTTTTGCGAGGCTGTACGAACCCAACGGTCCACTCGGCTCTTTCCGGCGTTATATTCTGCCAGGGCGAACGGAACCGCGTTGTCTTCAGCGTTCCATCTTTGAACCGCCTTGCTCAAATACCAAGTTCCGATCTCCAAATTCACCTCCGGAGTCAGCATTTGTTCCGGGCGCAGGTCCCGTACCCCTTTCGCCGTAGCCCAGTCGCGGGCTGCGACCTCAGAAACCTGCATTAAACCCCGTTCACCGTTGCGCCCGGTCATATCAGCTTGAAATCGGCTTTCTCGCCAAACCACCGCTTTGATCAGGCGTGGATCGAGATCGTATTCGCGTGCCACTTTGACAATTAGTGCATCAAAGCGTCGATAGTCAGTCCAATCCTTCAGTTCGCGCAGGACATAGACCGGATCATGCGAACGAATTACCAGGTAAGCGACCGCCGCTGCCCACGAGAGAACCAGAAGAAGCGAGATCTTCAGCAAAAGCAGACCTGCCTTTCCAATCCGACCGTTCTGATTTTGACTTTGACCTAAAGCCATTAGACTACCACAACCACCATGCAGAATTACGCGCGAGTCATCACCGATGACCCCACGGATAAAGAACTGGATTACTCAATTCCTCAAACGTGGGCCGGTAAAGTTCACATCGGCTCCCGGGTTAAAGTTCCGCTTCGTTCACGTGAAATATTAGCAACGGTTGTGGCCCTCGTCGACACGCCGTCGGTGCCCGAACCAAAAACTATATCGGCTCTGATTTCGGAGAGTCCAATTCTAAATAAATCGTTGTTGGCGTTGGCGCGTTGGATGGCGGAATACTATTGCTGTCCTGTGGAATCGGCGATCCGATCCCTTTTGCCCGAAGTAATCAGGAAGGCAAAACTCGGTTTTAAGCGCGAACGGATCATTTCAGTCAGCCGCGAGTTCTCCCAGGAAGAACTCCAAGCTCTCGAGGCAAAAGCCCCTCGCCAGGCCCAAGTCCTGAGATATGTGATTGAGCTGGCCGAAGTTATTCGCTGGAGAGAACTGCAAGAGCGGGCGGCGACTACGGATCGGACGATTCAACAACTGGTCGATCGCGGCTTCCTGCAGGTCAAATTCGAAAATACAGACCGTGACCCGTACGCGAACGAGCACTTCGTCTCCAGCGTCGCGATCCAACTAAACACCGAGCAAAAGAATGCGCTGGAGATGGTCGTTCAGGCAGTGGACGCCCGAGACAACCGCCCGATCTTGCTTCATGGAGTGACCGGGAGTGGCAAAACAGAGGTTTACCTCCAGGCTATCGATCGTTGTCTGAAGCAGGATCTCGGCGCTCTGGTGCTGGTTCCGGAGATTTCCTTAACCCCGCAAACAGTTGAACGTTTCAAGATGCGCTTCCAAGCGGACCTGATCGCCGTGCTTCATAGTCACCTTTCGGCCGGCGAGCGGCACGACGAATGGCACAAACTCAACAGCGGCAGAGCGCGCGTTGCCATTGGTGCTCGTAGCGCTGTTTTTGCGCCGGTTCGAAGGCTTGGGTTGATCGTGGTCGACGAAGAGCACGAAACCTCCTACAAACAGGAGGAAGCGCCGCGTTATCAAGCCCGGGACCTGGCGGTTGTTCGGGCCCAAATCGATCGCTGCGCCATTCTACTTGGCAGCGCGACCCCCTCGTTGGAGAGCTATCAGAATGCCAAGACCGGAAAATACCGCCTGGCAAATTTGAGCTGCCGAGTTGACGATCGGGAACTCCCTTTGATTCGCGTGGTCGACATGCGACAGGAGTACCTCAAGCAGAAACACGTCCCTTTGATCTCCGGCCGCCTGGCGAGCGCGATCGAAGCTCGCTTGGTCGGCCAAGGAACAGACAATTTTGTTCCTTAACCGGCGGGGGTTCGCCACCTCCCTGGTTTGTAATCAGTGCGGCTTCGTCTGCGACTGCCCGAATTGCAGCGTCGCCCTGACCTTCCATCAGGGAGAGAACCGGCTGAAATGTCATTTATGCGGCCATGCGACGGTCGCACCACGAAAATGCCCGAAATGTGCCGACCCTTCGATCCGCTATGCCGGGTATGGAACCGAGAAAATCGAGGGTACGGTGCGCAAACTTTTTCCGGCCGCCGCCGTCGCGAGAATGGATGCGGATTCAATGTCGCGAAAAGACGCCTATCGCCAGACCTTACAAGCCTTTCGAACGGGCAAAATCGACATTTTAGTAGGGACGCAAATGATCGCCAAGGGACTGGATGTTCCGAACGTCACCTTGGTTGGTATCATCAACGCCGATGTCGGCTTGCATATGCCCGATTTCCGGGCTGGGGAAAGGACCTTTCAGCTTTTGACTCAGGTCGCCGGACGGGCCGGCAGAGGCGACATGGCCGGAGAAGTTTTTGTCCAGAGCTCGACCCCTTTCAGTCCGTCCATCCAGTTTGCTCGTCACCACAATTTCGAGGGATTCTGGGAACAGGAGATTGAGTTCCGGGAGCGGTGTGAATACCCCCCTTTTCTTCATCTGCTCATGATTCACATCCGCTCCGAACATCAGCGACTGGCGGAATTTACTGCTGAAACCATTCACCGGAG
The DNA here is from genome assembly GCA_963808535.1 of uncultured Verrucomicrobiae bacterium. Taxonomy (GTDB): domain Bacteria; phylum Verrucomicrobiota; class Verrucomicrobiia; order Chthoniobacterales; family JAFAMB01; genus JAFAMB01. The sequence continues at coordinate 80,229 of CAWEGF010000023.1, forward strand.
GCTCAGTGAAAAACCAGATCCAGGTGTTACTCTGCATCCGGTGGTACCGGCGCCAATCGAACGATCAAAAGGCTTCTACCGTTACCAGATTCTCCTGCGGTCCAAAGCGATTCGCCGTCTCAGCGGCACCGTCCGTTCGATTCTCCAAAAACTGACCTTCCCGGAAGAAGTGCATGTCTCAGTTGACGTGGATCCTTACCAGGTTCTGTAAGCGAGCCTGAGTTGAAGAAGCAAAGCGGGACGTTTGCTTTACGATTTCTGCTGTTGATGGACGATCGCTCGAATGGAGGTCGTCCGGTAGCGAGTTAGCTTTTTGTCCAATAAAAAGGTGAACTCCATTCGACCGCCACAGAAAAGGTGACCAGGTTTAAAGGCGTGCGAAAAACCAAAGCCGCAGCCTGAAATCCTGACGCTGCCCGACGGCCGATCGGATCGGGAGCATTGTAAGCTGGCTTCGTGATCATCGAGGACGGTAAAGAGATAGTTAGTGTGCTCCGTTACGACCCGTAAAACATCTCCGGGATTGAGCTGGCTAAGGGGAAACTCTTCGGCATCCGAGTTCCCCGTAGCAATAAGCGAATTGCTCCCAGTCTGATATCGCTACTCTCATACGTCTGCGCCTAAGAGGGCATTCATTCTGCCTACCCGTAGATGAGAAGAGAATCAGTTCAAAGTCAAGTGACTAGCGGCACCCCAAGCAGGATTATCATCTCGGGCGTATGGCTGTGTCCTTATCTACTCGAACCTCAGGGCCTTAACCGGATCCAACCGAGCCGCGAAGTACGCGGGGACGAGAGCAGCAATCGAACAAATCAGAAAGCCGCTGACACAGATCACCAAGACATCCCGCGGCACAATCTCAGCGGGGATCTCCGAAAATTGGTAAACGGCCGCCGGAAACAATTCGATATGAAGAGTGGCGGCTAAAAAATCGCGGACCTCGTTTCGATACTGGACCAGGGCGATCCCGCTGGATAGCCCGATCAAGGTGCCAAAAAATCCAACGATCATCCCTTGGGCGAGAAAGATCCACATGATCTGAGTCATCTGCGCTCCGAGAGCTTTCATCAAACCGATCTCCCGAGTCTTTTGCACGGTGGAGGTAATCAACGTGCTCATGATGCCAAAAGCAGCGACGATCACTACGAAAATCAAAACAAAAAACATGGTGGTTCGCTCGATCCGAATGGCGTCAAAAAGCTCCCGGTTTTGGTCTATCCAGGTCACCGCCTGGAACGGCGGTTCGATCACCCGGTTCAGACGATCCCTCGTCTTGTCCGCGGTAAACGGGTCACTGGTCCGGACAGCGATTCCATGCACGCCTCCGCCGAGGCTGTAGGCTTCTTGCATGACGTGCAAGGGGACGAGAATATAATCGGAATCGTAGGCGTAGCGGCCGGAGTTGAACATTCCGGTCACGGTAATCTCCATCGGGAGAATAAGCTCCCGCACCCGTTTCAACTCTTGATGATTGTCCGTTTTGCCTTCGGCGTTATCGAGAGCCTTCTGAAGTTCTCCCATGTCGTGGGGCGAATAAATCTCAATGGTATCTCCAATGCTGACCCCTAGGGTCGAGGCCAGTTCCGATCCGATAATACCGTTATCGCCACTTAGATCGAACGTTCCGGCGACCAGGAATTGTTTCAAATTCGCCACCGACTGTTCCAGATCCGGATCGATTCCGCGCAACCAGGGAACGGCCCGGTGATTTTGGTATTGAACAATCACTCGCCCCTGAGCAAAGGGTGCAGCGGCCACGACTCCTGGCGTTTTTTTGGTGCGATCCAGGATCTCCCGCCAGTTGTTCATCACTTCATTGCCGCTGATCAGCACGTCGGCGTCAAAGCCGATAATCTTTCGCTGAAGCTCGCGTTCAAAACCGGTCATCACCGAGATCACAATGATCAGCACACTGATCCCCAGAACCACCCCCAGAATCGAGATCAAAGTGATCAGCGAAAGAAAGGTGCGTTTTGGTTTCAGATACCGCAACGCGAGAAAATACGTAAACGGCAAACGGATTTTCCGAGGCACCGACCGGGAAGCGTTGTCGACAATCTTATCGGTTAAAGAATCGGCCATAGAGCTTCAACCGAGCCAGAATGACGACATCGCGAACGGCGGTGTCAAATGGTTTACCTTTCTTTTCGACCAGCGGTTTGGCCAGGAAAAATGTGACGATTCCTAGCAGGGAAAGCAGAATAAAATAAATACTGAATCGATTGACCTGGAACAAGCCGATCGAAAACTCGTTTCTGCCCAAAATATCCAGGAAAACACCCCAGAAAATCGGCGCCAACCCAAGACTCAGGGAGGCGAATACAGTAAACAGCGAGAAGAAGTGATTCCGCCCCATCACCGGCATGGTGTCCATGGCGATGCGAGTGTTGGCGATCGAAAAGAGGCCGCCGGCGACACCGAGAATGAGATAGTTGGAGGCGACGAAAAAATAGTGGGCGGGCACTAACCCGCTCGTAACCACGACCCAGAAAAGGATCCCGACAAGATAAAGGGACATGGCTAGCTTCAGGAGAGGTTTGCTCCCGGTACGTTCCAGTATGAGACCGAAGAATGGAACGCTCCCAAAGGCTCCAACCGAAGCCGCCAGATTGACGGCCAAAACTTGTCCGGCGGTGTAACCCGCTCTTCCTTCAAGGAAAGCGATGACAAAAGCAGCTAGTCCCCCGACCACCCAGTTGTACACCACATTGAAGATCAACAACTTCGTAAAAGGAGGATATTTGAGTATTTCCAACCAAGGAACCGGTTGCCCGGAGGACTTGGATTGTTCTCCGATCTCGAGATCTGGAATTTTGCGCACGAAATGGAGGCTCAACATCCCAGCCAGCATACTGATGACAAAGAGGAGAGAAAATTGCCAAGGTTTACCTCCCGACCAGAGAACCAGGGTCGAGACAGCGATGGCGATCATCCCTCCGCATTGCATATGGAGCTGGTCAGAACGAAGAAAAGCGGCGCGGGCATTCGCCGGCACCAGGCCTGTTAGCCAAGGAAGCCAGGCACCCGTCGAGATACCGCGCACGACGTTGAAGAGAAAAAGACAGGTGAGCATTAACTCCACCTGCACTGCGGTGGAAAGAAAAACCAGCAAGGGTAAGATCGCCAGAATAAACAACAAGACGGCCCGAACTGACCATCCGAACAACACAAATCCTTTATAACCAACTTTGGGAATGAAATAAGCCGTCGGAAGCTGAAGAACAGTCATGAGCGGCGCGAGGGAAGCGACAATACCGATCGTGGTCGCGCTGCCTCCCAATGATTTTGCGTACAAGATCATCGGTGCGCCCAGAGTGACCTGGAAATTCACGGCGTTGAACAAACTGAAGCGAAAAGAATTCGTCGCTTGTGGAGGAACCTCCTCAAGCGTTGAAGTTGCCTGGGGGTTGGTCATTCCTGCGGTTTCGATTTCAGATGCGGAAACAAGATGACCTGCCGGATGGATTCCGCACCTGTGAGAGCCATCACCAATCGATCGATCCCGATCCCAATCCCACCTGCTGGCGGCATCCCATGTTCCAGCGCGAGGAGAAAATCCTCATCGAGATCCTGAATTTCCGCGCCCACCTGTTCTGTGAACCTCTGGCGCTGAACCAAGGGATCGTTCAGCTCAGAATACCCCGGAGATATCTCCTGGCCATTGATGATCAGCTCGTAAACGTCAACCAGTGCCGGGTTCTCGGCATTTTGCTTTGCTAACGGCACAAGTTCGACCGGCAAGTGGGTGACAAAAAGAGGGTTGATGGTCCGTTCTTCCACCAGTTTCTCGAACACTTGCTGGGTTATCTCAAAGTCCTGCATCCCGGAATGCACTTCCACTCCGAGTTCCTGTCCACGCAAGAGCTTCTGCTCATGGTTACGCTCATACCAAGTATGGTCCACCCCCCGAATCAGGTCTTCGTAACGGGCCCTTTTCCAGGGTCGGGAAAGATCGATTGTCGCTTGGTGTTTCCCTCGCTATCCTGGTGCGTGATCAGCAGTGACCCAGCGATCCGTTCAGCCAAATCGCAGATCATCTCCTCGACCAGGTTGGCCATCACCTCAAAATCAGCGTAGGCCCAATAAACCTCCAGCATGGTAAACTCTGGATTGTGCCGACGGGAGATCCCTTCGTTCCGAAAGTTGCGATTGAGTTCAAATACCTTCGTAAATCCGCCGACCAACAACCGCTTTAAATAGAGCTCCGGAGCTATTCGCAAAAAGAGATCCATGTCCAACGCCTTGTGATGGGTTTTGAACGGCTGAGCTGCCGCCCCACCCGCCACCGGCTGCATCATTGGAGTCTCGACCTCAACGAAACCTCGATCATGCAAGTATTGCCGGATCTCGCGGATAATCCGGCTCCTGGTGAGGAAAACATCGCGCGCGGCCGGATTGGCGATCAGGTCAAGGTAGCGTTGCCGATTGCGGATCTCGATGTCACTGATCCCGTGCCACTTGTCGGGCAGTGGGCGTAACGTCTTAGACAGAATTTGAAATTTCTCGACCCGAATTGTCGGTTCGCCGGTCTTGGTAACAAAGCCCTCTCCTTCGACTCCAAGAAAATCGCCAAGATCCAGCAACTGAAAAATTCCGGCCTCTTCCGGCGGCAACTCCTTCAGATTAATGTAAACTTGAAGCCGGCCACTGACATCGCTGAGATCAAGGAACTGGCTCTTTCCCATATTGCGATGGGCCGTTATTCGACCCGCCACGCGCACTCGTTGGCCTTCCGCAAACGCCTGACGGACCTCTCCCACAGATCCGGAGACATCGAATCGACCTCCGAACGGGTCAACCTTCTGTTCAAGCAATTGCTGCAGCTTCTGCCGACGGAACGCAAGAAGATCGTTTTCTTCCATGGAAGGCTGAATCAGGAGTCAGGAGTTGCAGGAGTTCAGGAATCAGGAGCCTTCGAGGCGAGGTAATCATCCAGAAAGGGGATTCGGAACTCCGAGGAATGCCGAACCGAATCAGTTACCCTCATTCTGAAACTTCTGCACTCCTACCTGAATTCCGAGCTCTCTACCCTTCGAACTTGCCGTGCCGCTCGTCAATGATGATGTCCCGATAGGTCTTCCCGGAAGGAATCATAGGCATCACGTGTTCCGTAAACGGAGTCATCACATCGAGAACATAGCATTCGTCAGAATCCAACATCCGTTGCAACGCTGCCTGCAAATCTTTCTTCTCAATCACGCGCTCGCACTTCACCCCAAAACCGCGGCAGAGCTCGACATAATCGGGATAAATTCTCTCCCGGTTCAGAGGATCGCCCAGGAAGGTATGACCTCGATTACTGTTGTAGAATCGATCTTCCCACTGCACCACCATGCCAAGGTGCTGATTGTTGATGATAATGACCTTGGCAGCGATTTTCTCCACGTGAGCGCAAGCCAATTCCTGGACGTTCATCAGGAACGAACCGTCGCCATCGATGTCAATGACCTGGCGATTGGGGAAAGCCACTTTTGCTCCAAGCGCTGCCGGGAACCCAAAGCCCATGGCGCCCAGCCCGGCCGAGGTTAAAAACTGGCGTGGCTCGCTAAAGTCATAGTACTGACCCGCCCACATCTGATGCTGGCCGACGCCAGTCGTAATGATCGCGTCGCCCTCAGTCAGTTGATAGAGAAGCCGGATGACGTGCTGGGGCAAGATTGCCTGATCCGTATCCTTAAAATCCAAGGGATATCGCTCTTTCCACTGATGAATCTTGCCAAGCCAATCCGGAAAAAGATGGTAGTGACTGGAACTACGCTGATACCCGCCTGCCGCCAGCAGGCGGTTCAATTCGCCAAGAGCGAATTTTATATCACTGAGAACCGGCAATTTGACGACTTTGTTTTTGTTCAGTTCCGCAAAATCGATATCGATGTGAACGATGGTGCCGTGCTCTGCAAATTTCTCGACCTTCCCAGTGACCCGATCATCAAAGCGAACTCCCAGCGCCAGTAGAAGATCCGATTCATTGACCGCACAATTGGCATAGACCGTTCCATGCATCCCCAGCCATTTGAGAGAAAGCGGATGCCTTTCTGGAAAACCGCCGATCCCCATTAGAGTCGTGGCCACGGGAATCTGGCTTCTTTCCGCGAACTCGAGAAGTTCACCCGCCGCATCGGCCGAGATGATTCCACCCCCAGCATAAATCATCGGCCTTTTCGCCGATTTGATCAGCCCGATGATTTCATTAAGAGCCACCGGATCGGCCTTGGGAGGCAGCTGATATCCTCGCAAATTCAGTTCATTGGGGAAAACCGCCTGAGCCATCTGGGTCTGAATGTTCTTGGGGATATCGATCAGCACTGGCCCTGGCCGACCTGTCCTCGCGATATGAAATGCCTCTTTCACCACCCGCGGGATTTCGTGGATATCCATGATCAGATAACTGTGCTTCACCACCGGCAATGTCATCCCGAAGACATCCGTTTCCTGGAAAGCTCCTCGTCCAATCATTTCCTGCGGAACCTGCCCGGTAATCGCGACCATCGGAATCGAGTCCATGAAGGCGTCAGCAATTCCGGTGACTAGATTGGTCGCTCCGGGACCGGACGTCGCCATGCAAACACCCGGGTTGCCCGTCGCCCGTGCGTATCCCTCCGCAGCAAAGCTTCCGCCCTGCTCGTGGCGGGGGAGAATCGTGCGAATTTTAGTGGATCGCGTCAAAGCCTGATGAATCGGCATGCTGGCGCCGCCCGGATAAGCGAAAATTACCTCTACACCCTCTCGTTCCAGGGCGGCGACGAGAATCTCGGCGCCATTCATCGGTTCACCTCGGGTGGAGGCTTGACGTGTGGTGGCGGGTTCGTTGGCGATAGAGGTCTTCATAAAAAGAGTCGAACATTATAAGGGGTGGAGGCCCGGTGAGCAATCGTTAACCGCGGGGAGTGAAAAACGGCGGCCCGCGCTTCAAGAGTAGCTACCGCCCTCTTTGAATGTAGAATAGCTGTTATGATGACGCGACGCGAAGCAATCAAAGCTGTTGCCCTGACTGCCGGTGCTTTAGCCGTAGCTCCCTCCTTTATTCAAGAGGCTGCTGCCGACACAAGCATCAGTAGCTTGGTATACCCCTTCAAACTCCCCGATCTCGGTTATCCGTACGACGCGCTGGAGCCGTACATCGACGCGCAAACGATGCAGATTCATCACGATAAACACAACGCGGCATACGTCGAAAACCTCAATAAGGCCCTCGCCCAAGCGCCTGAATCGGTCCAGAAAATGACGCTCGAAGAATTGTTGTTGGATCTAGAGAAAGTTCCTGAAAATATCCGCACCGCCGTGCGCAACAATGGCGGCGGACAGTACAATCACTCCTTCTTTTGGAAAACTTTGAAGAAAAATGAAGAAGGCAAGCCAAGTGGCGAACTCGCCAAAGCTATTGACGAGACTTTTGGCGGCTATGCGGCGTTCCAGACGAAATTCGGTGAAGCGGCCACCAAAGTGTTCGGCAGCGGCTGGGCCTGGCTGGTAAGCGATGGCAAAAAACTCTCGATCACGTCAACACCCAATCAGGACTGTCCAATTTCGAAACCTAATGGCAAAGAAACTCCGATCGTCGGCATCGATGTCTGGGAGCATGCCTACTATCTCAAGTACCAGAACCGGCGGCCGGAATATGTAAAAGCCTTCTGGAATGTGATCAACTGGGAGTACGCTGGGGAGCAATTCACGGCGGCTTCGAAGCAGGCCTAAAGGTTCGGCGTTCCGCGGTTGGCGTTTGAGGTGTAGGCGAGGCGTCCCGCTTTGCTTCTTCAGAGGCAAGCAAAGCGGGACGCCTTCGTCGACTACACATCACGTGCGACTTTTTGATCTGAATCCACAACAACTCGAAGCGGTCAAAGCCACTCGAGGACCAGTTTTGATTCTGGCAGGCGCGGGAACCGGAAAAACCCGCGTGATCACCGCCCGGATCGCTTACCTTTTAAGCGAAGGCGTCTCCGCAGATAAAATCCTCGCGGTGACCTTTACCAACAAGGCCGCCAACGAGATGCGCAAAAGAGTGGCGGCCATGCGGGAGAACACCAAGGGCTCCAAGCTGACTATTTGTACCTTTCACGCCCTCTGCGTGCGAATCCTTCGCCAAGATATCGACCAGCTCGGCTATAAGTCGACGTTTTCCATTTACGATGAATCCGACCAGTTAGGACTGATCCGCAAAATAATCACCCGTTTGGCCGCCGCGAGCGAAAAGTTAGATCCAAACGTGGCGCGGAGCTTCATCAGTAAAATCAAAAATCAAGGGCGCAAAATACTTCCCTCCGAACAAACTTTAGAGGCGGCCGTCTTCCGGCGTTATCAGGAAGAGTTAAAAACTTTCAACGCCGTAGACTTCGACGACCTTCTCATCCTGGCCGTTCAATTGTTAAACGAGTTTCCTGACGTTCGAACCAGATGGCAAAATCGCTTCGACTTTATGATGGTCGACGAATTCCAGGACACCAACCGGCTACAACTTGACCTGGTTCGTCAACTTGGAGGAAGCCACCGCAACGTCTGTGTGGTTGGTGATGATGATCAGAGCATCTACGGATGGCGGGGAGCTGAGATCTCTAACATTCTCGAGTTCGAACGGGATTTTCCAAATCCGAAAATTGTTAAGCTCGAACAAAACTACCGAAGCACCAGTGCGATCCTCGGCGCCGCGAACAGCATCATCCGGCATAACCCGCGCAGAAGACCAAAATCGCTCTGGTGTGAGAACGGCGACGGGCAACCGGTGCGGCTGGTGCAGGTCCCAGACGATCGGGAGGAAGCTAACTACGTAGTCGGGGAAATTCAGAAACAACAGTTAGCTGAGCAGTGTCGCTGGGCGGAGTTCGCGGTGATCTTCCGGATGAACGCCCAATCCCGGTTGGTCGAGGAGAATTTGCGACGTCTCCATATCCCTTATCGAGTCGTCGGCGGACGCAGCTTTTTTGAGCGGCGCGAAGTGAAAGACCTGCTGGCTTATTTGTCCTGCCTAGTCAATCCCCAGGATGACGTCAGCTTGTTACGAATTGTTAATACGCCGGCTCGCGGCATCGGCGCCTCAACGATTGAGCTAGCGATCCAGGAAAGTAACAAGACTAATCAAAGCGTCTTTGAAACTCTAGTCTCAGAGCCATTCCAGCATCTGCTCTCCCAGCGGACTCGGGAAGCCATTCGGAAGTTTACGGAACTCATTGACGAATTTGAGACCAAAATGTCTGAACCGCTGACCAATTTTTCCAAAGTTGTCGAAGAATTGTTGCGGCAGATAGATTATTTCCAGGATCTCCGACGCGGCTGTAAGACTCCTGAAGAATCACTTAACCGCGAAGAGAATGTGCGAGAACTGATCCGCGCGATCGCGGAATATCAATCCCGGTCAACCGAGGGTTTACCTGGATTTCTGGCGGAGACAGCGCTGGATCGGGAACGTCAGGAAGAGCCCGAAAAGAGCGCCGATGGGGTGACCCTCATCACCTTTCACGCAGCAAAAGGGCTCGAGTTTTCTCAGGTTTTTTTGCTCGGCTTGGAAGAGGGTCTGTTACCTCATAGCCGATCCAAGCTGGAAGGTAACCTGGACGAAGAGCGACGTCTTTTTTACGTTGGAATTACCCGGGCGAAAGCGCGGGCTGACGGTCACCCATTGTACGAACCGCCTCAAGTATGGCAGTCCGGCTCCTTGTCATCCGAGTTCATTTTTAAAAGACCTGGATTCGCGTTTCACCGAGGTTCTTAACTTTCATGAACTGACAAACAAACCAGCCGGCGAAGGAACGGCTAAATTACATTTTGCCAAGATGCGAGAATTGCTCGGAGGAAGTTAAGAAGAAAAGAGAAGAAGTTAACCACAGATTTCGCAGATTACACAGATTCGGAAGAATGAGTTTGGGTTTAGGATTTGGTGACGGCTTGGCGTGATGGAACGGATCTGCGGATGCTCAGCGCTCCTCGTCCGCTTTCTTGGAGACGAAAGACCGGGCCCGGCTGAGAATTCGGCTCAAGTGATCTTGGTATCGACCCCGGTCCGCAAAACTGGCCGGGGTTCCGTCTCGAGCGTTAGATGGAATCCCGCGGCATGATAGGCGGTAGCAGTAGAATTGAAACCATTTGTTAGGCCCCAGACTAAACCGCTTCGGTGATTCTCAATCGCCAAGAGTACCATCCCGAGATCGATCCCGATAACGTCGCGATCAAACCAATTTCGATCAATGTTGAACGCATTGGCGAACCCATACTTCCCCCAGAGATTTGATTCAAACTTATCATAGAACAAGCGAGCAACTGATCGGGCCAGCTCCGGTTCGAAGGTTATCGAGGCGATTGCCCCAGTTGGCGATACCGTGCCGTCGTCTGGTCCGTCGATAGCGCCGTAGGGGGCATATCCGGCTGGACCATCGCTGGCATTGATTCCCCAAAAACCTTGGGCGTAGGTTTGGATTTCTGCCGCTCGGTCTTGGCAATACTGGCGATGAATCTTCATCGCATTGGCCGACGATACCCAATAATCAAATCCCAATTTATCTCGTTGATTTCGGAAATAGAAGAATCCGGATGGCATTTGATGAATGAAAATCGGCCCTCCTTTAAGGGATTCAGTTCCGGCATAGGTTTGCAAGGGACGGGCGATCGCTTCCCACGCTGCGGCCGGCAAGGGGTTAACCGAGGCGCCGAGGCCAAGCAAGTAGAGGAGGATCGCTTCGCTATAGGCTCCATAGTCATAACCGATGAAGCCAGACTCTGGTCTCCAGCCATGCGATAGCACTCTCTTGTCTGGCTTGGTGCCGTCATTTGTCAACATCCACCACCAGTCAATTCTTCGGTAAAGGGCTTCGGCTAACTCAGAAATATCAATCGTCGAAGCATCGCCGGCAAAATATTGACCACACACAATGGCGCCGGCCACCACGAGACCAGTGTCGATGCTGGAAAATTCGCTTTTCCAAAAACGCTGGCCATTCCGCTTATCGACGAAGTGAAACATCCATCCGTGCTGATGCGGCATCGACAACAGGAATCGAAGAGTAACGCGGGCCCGAGCAGCGGCTTCGTGTCGGTCTAACCAGCCATGTTCCACTCCGATGGGCAGCGCCGCCAAGCCGTACCCGGTGGCCGCGATGGATGCGGCAACATATTCGTCTGCTCCGAAGTTATTGGCGCGGTCGTTAACTAGCCCAGTGCCGGGATCAGCCTTTTCCCAAAAATAGAGAACCGCACGACGCTGCAGTTCCCCTAAAAGTTGTTCATCATTCGTGATAAGTGTTTTTGGCGGGGAATTTCGCTTATTCACGACTAACCATTATCAGGGAGCTAGGACGGATTAACGAAAATTATTGGCAGAATCTTCGAGCGCGCACCATCAAGAGTAAAATAGGCACCCTCGACACCCGCAAAACTCGGATTATCCGCGGCTATTCGATCAACTCGAAATGGCTCATCACTTTGAACAATTCGTATCTTTCGTCGATTTCCTCCCTGGAAAGCGTTTTCAGTCGATCCAAGCTGAATGATTCAACGCAGAAACTGGCCAGTAAACTGCCATAAACGACCGCCTTCTTCAGATCGGCAAATTCGAAGACCTTCTTTTCCAGGCCCGCTAGATATCCCGCAAAACCACCGGCAAAAGTATCGCCGGCCCCGGTCGGATCATGGATGTCTTCGAGAGGAAACGCTCCGCAACTGAAAAAATGGTCTTTGCTCAATAGCAAACACCCGTGTTCGCCCTTTTTGATGGCGACAAATTCCGGGCCGAGTTGCATCAGTTTTCGACCTGCCCTGATCAAACTGGTCTCGGTCGTAAGTTGTCGGGCTTCGCTGTCGTTCAAGACCAGAAGATCCACCCGTTTGAGCAAGTCAATGAGTGCCGGCTTGGTGGTGGAGATCCAGAGATCCATCGTGTCCGCGACCACAAACTGAGGATTTTCCACCTGATCAAGAACGTGGTTTTGCAAAACGGGACTGATATTCCCCAACAAAATAATCGGCGTCCGCTTGTAAGCCTCTGGGATTTTCGGCTTGAAGTTCTCAAACACATTCAGTTCCAGATCCAGCGTCTTGCGCTGATTCATGTCCCACTCGTATTCGCCGGACCATCGGAACGTTCTCCCGTCGGCCACCTCCAAACCATTCAGGTTAATGCCTCGCGACTTGAAAAGTTCGATATATTCCGGTGGAAAATCTGTCCCGACGATCCCCACCAGGTTTACCGGCGAAAAAAAACTCGCCCCGATCGATGCGTAAGAAGCGGCGCCTCCCAAGACTTCTTGCCGCTCTTCGAGCTGCGTCTTGACACTATCGATAGCAACGGAACCAACAATGAGAACTGGCATAGGCTGTTTTTTTAAAGCGCGGATTCCGTTTAGCACATTCCCGGTGGTCAGTCGCCTGCTTTCCGAGTGAACGGAACAAATCGAACCGGGCAGATCGCTTGCCGTTGCAGTTTCCCCGCCTGCTTTTCAACCAGCCAAAGTTGCTGATCTTGAGCATTCCCGATCGGAATTACCAGGCGGCCACCTTCCCGCAATTGGCTGGTCAAGGATGGCGGGATATGGTCCAAGGCCGCAGCGACCGTGATGGCGTCGAACGGTGCTTGCTCCGGCCAACCGTGGTAGCCATCACCGCTTTTCACGATAATGTTTTGGTATCCAAGGCGGCGCAAATCGCCGGTGGCGCGGAAAATCAATTCATCGACGATTTCGATCGAGAAAATTTGCCTCACCAATCGTGACAGGACCGCTGCCTGGTAACCCGATCCAGTACCCACCTCAAGCACGCGGTCGGACGATTCCAGCAATAGACGTTCCAAGATAAATGCGACGATGTAGGGTTGGGAAATGGTCTGGCCAAAACCAATCGGGAGAGGCCGGTCCTCGTAGGCTTCCGCCCGGGCTTCAATGGGCACGAACTCATGGCGAGGCACCTCTTGCATCGCCTGGATCACCCGCTGGTCGCTGATTCCCCGGCGGGCGATCTGCCCAACGACCATCTTGCGACGTTCTTCCTGGTAGTTCTGGCCTTGAACTACCGCGCTATCCGTCCCGGCCGACAGTAACGAGATCACAATAGTTAAATTAGCTTAACTCCAGGTCCGGACTTCAAGATTTTAAACTCTTTACGCCAAACTCGCTGAAGACGGCTTCAAAGCCACCTCCGTCCGGAGCCGCCACCATTCGTCCCACTTCGAGTTCGTCGGCAGTCGAAAGATAAGCAGTCCTAAACATGACCCAACTACCATCGGAAGCAAAATATTCGATGGTGATGGCGCCCCCTTCCCTTTTCAGTCTTAGTCGAAGAGACCCGTGGTAAGCATGAAGAGGTACCACTGACCAATCCGAATAATCCCGGGTTACCACCGCGCTGACATGATGTATCCCATTTACGAATTCGATCCCGGTCTTCATCCAGGTTGTTTCGTCGAGGCGGACCATCAATCCAGCCTGATCGTAGAGGCTTTCGTATTTCCCGCGAAACTCGGTCTCGATCTCAAAGTTCCCGGAAACCTTTTCGTAATAAAAATGTCCATTGTCCCGGACAAAGCCGTAATGCGTTTTGCGCCAGAAATCGGTATGGGCATCGGCAAAAACGGAAAGCTGACCGCCTTCTTGTTTCCAGTTTTGGGGTTCGTTTAACCAGGTCATGAGTTTTTCTATCGTCCTTCGCTAAAAATGGCGATGGTATCGTTTCGAGGTTATACCGCTCCTGCTGATCGCTGCGCCTCGGTGTCAACGGAGAGCGCCGATTTAATTTGGGCTGTCCGATTCGCTATGTCCGAAGCAAGAAGAAGATCGGAAACAATGCAGACCCGCTGGGCACCGGCACGGATAATCTCTCGGAGGTTCCCGAATTTTACCCCGCCAATACAATAGATTGGCAGGCTGACCCTCTCATGCAGTCTCCGAAGCTCGCCGAGACCGATCGCCTTGGCGGTGGGTTTGGTTCCGGTCGGGAACAATGGCCCGAAGCCTAGATAATCCGCTCCTTCTCGCTCTGCGTTTTCGGCCTGCTCCACCGTGTGCGTGGACTTTCCAACGAGACAAGGACGACCTGCCAGCTCGCGAGCTTCGCTGACCTCGAAATCATCCTGGCCCACGTGGCATCCTTCAACGTCTACCAGTTTCAGCAGATCAGGGTAATCGTTCAGGATCAGCGGTACTCCAACCGCCTTGGTCAGCGGCAGCATGGCCTCCGCGTATTTCACAATTTCCGTTTTTGGGTGCCCTTTCGCCCGAAGCTGCAAAATATCAATCCCTCCCAGGAGAAGTTGAGCAGTCACCGTTGCCACCTGGTCGGGGGCCACGTACCCTAAATCTAGAATTCCGTATAAGAAACAGCGACTGAGTGGGTTCACAGTTTCATCTCGAGCCGTTTTGGGCCATTCATTTTTTCGACGAAGCTGGTGTCGAAATCTCCGCGGATAAAATCGGGGTGATGCATGATTTCCGTTTGAAACGGGATCGTCGTTTTGATTCCGGAAATCAGATACTCACCGAGTGCACGCGTCATCCGCCGGATGGCCGATTCACGGGTAGATCCGACGCATATTAATTTGGCAATCATCGAATCATAGTACGGCGGGACCGTATATTTCGAATAAGCGTGGGAATCTACTCGGACACCTCGGCCACCTGGAGCATAATAGAGATCGATCGTTCCGGGACTTGGTTGAAAATTATTAGCCGGATCTTCCGCGTTGATTCGACATTCGATGGCGTGACTGCGCGGCTGCGCGCTCGCAATGTGTTCAGAGAGATGTTCACCAGCGGCAATCAAAATCTGTTCCTTTACCAAGTCACAACCGTAGACCTCTTCCGTGACCGGATGTTCGACCTGGATGCGGGTGTTCATCTCCATAAAGTAAAAATTTCCCTGGCGATCGACGAGAAACTCAATCGTCCCGGCGTTTTCGTATCCAACCGCCTTGGCGATTCTCACTGAGCAATCACCCATCACTTTACGAAGTTTCTTGTCGACAAATGGAGAGGGGCATTCTTCAACAATTTTCTGGTTTCTTCTCTGGATCGAACAGTCGCGCTCGCCCAGATGTACCAATCGACCATGGCTATCGCCGATGACCTGGAATTCAATGTGATGCGGCCGGTCAATCAGCTTCTCAATATAGACTCCGCCGTTCCCGAACGCTTTCTCCGCTTCGCCGCGGGCAGCGTAAAATCCTTGCACCAAGCTGACATCGTTATGTGCTCCGCGCATCCCTCGTCCACCGCCTCCCGCGATTGCCTTGATCATCACGGGATAGCCAATTTGCTTCGCAACTTTCAAGGCCTCTTTCTCGCTCTCGACTACCCCTTCGCTGCCAGGTGAGACGGGGAGGCCCGCTTTTATGGCTTGCTCTCGGGCCGCGTTCTTGTCGCCCATCATTCGAATGGCCGCTGGCGAAGGTCCGATAAATTTGATGTTACAGCTGGCACAAATCTCCGCGAAATGCGCATTTTCCGCCAGAAAACCGTATCCGGGGTGAATCGCATCCGCATCACTGATCTCGGCGGCGCTGATAATCCGATCGATTTTTAGATAGCTTTCCGAGCTTGGCGGCCGACCGATACACACCGATTGATCGGCGAGTTGGACATGCAGGGAGTCAACGTCGGCTTCGGAATAGACGGCTACAGTCGGAATCCCCAATTCTTTACACGCTCGGATAATCCGCAGCGCGATCTCGCCGCGGTTGGCAATCAGGACTTTGTTAAACACGATTACTTTACCCGGAACAGTGGCTGACCAAATTGCACCGCGGCGCCGTTCTCGACCAAGACCTCAGTGATGACCCCTTTTACTTCGGCTTTGATCTCGTTCATAACTTTCATCGCCTCAATGATACAAACCACGCTCTCTTCTGCGACTTCCTGACCCTCTTTGACGTAGGGCGCAGAATCCGGCGAAGGCGCGCGATAAAAAGTTCCAACCATCGGAGAAACGACTTCTTTGTGGTCCGCAGGCGTCTCCACCGGTCCACCCGGAGGAGTGGTCTGGGGCGGAGTGTAGCCTACCGTGGGAGTGCTGGCGACGGTCGGAGGTGCTGGGAGAACCGAAACGAAGGAGGGCGGCGGGCGATGCGCTTCCAGCTCGATCTTGAAACCTTCCTTCTCGAGCTTGAAAACGGCCAGATCGTTCTTTTTCATCAAATCGATGATGGCTCTGATGTCTTTTAGTTCCAAAGTGTTATCTCCTGGTAGGGGTACGGACGCATGTTAGGCAACGTGAGGAAGGTCAAGCAAGCAGTTCTTCGCCCTCAATGCGCGGACCTTTATGGATAATAAGTGGACGATTTCAAAACGCCAAACGCAGTTACAACAACACGTCAATTCGCTCAACACCTGTCGGAAATGCCCGAACATGAAATCGGTTCCGGTTTCCGGCGGCCCGGTCTTGAGCCGGGTGATGCTGGTCGGACAAGCGCCCGGCGTAAAAGAGCCACTCCTCGGACGCCCCTTCGCCTGGACCGCAGGCAAAGCGATGTTCAAATGGTTCGAGCAGGAAGTCGGCGTTACCGAAGCCGAGTTTCGGAAAACGGTGTATATGGCTGCCGTCTGCCGTTGTTTTCCCGGCAAAAATTCCCAAGGTGGGGATCGTGTTCCCTCCAGGCAGGAGGTCGCATCGTGCAGCGAATGGCTTCGAGCAGAGATGTCAATTTTGCGACCTGGACTGGTGATTGCCGTCGGTAAACTGGCCATCGGCCAATTCCTGGATGAATTGCCGATGCTAACGGATTTGGTCGGGCAAATGGTGCATCTGGAAAAATTCGGCTTCCACCTCGACCTGGTTCCTTTACCTCATCCGTCCGGCGCGTCGCCCTGGCCCCGGATCGAGCCCGGCAAGACCCTGACCAAGAAGGCCCTCGCTTTGATCAAAAATCATCCGGCCTGGATCTCGAGAGTCTAAAGGGCGCAGAGGGGGAGGGAGAGCACGGAGGAGAAATTATTTACCACAGAGACACAGAGAACACGGAGTTTTCTAAAAATTCAGATATCCGGAACTCCGCGACCTCTGTGTCTCTGTGGTAAATAATTTCTCCTCCGTGCTCTCCCTCCCCCTCTGCGCCCTGAATTCAAAGCCACTTCTTCCGTCGGAAGAAAACAATCATTCCGCCCGCTACGCTTAGCATCAAACAAATCGCGAACGGATAGCCGAGAGGCCATTCGAGTTCCGGCATATTGAGTGGGCCTCGCTTCGGATCGAAGTTCATTCCATATATCCCGGCGATAAACGTCAGGGGAATGAAAATCGAAGTAATGACGGTAAGAACCCGCATGATCTCGCTGGTCCGAATGTTGATGCTCGTCAGGTAGAGGTCCATGAAACCGCGGGTGGTATCTCGAAAAGACTCCAGCAAATCCAGCATCACGACGGTGTTGTCGTAACAGTCGCGCAAATACGGCTTGGTGCGTTCCGCCACCAGACCACTTTCGTTCCGTACTAATTGGCTCAGGACATCGCGCTGCGGCCAAATCGCTTGTCGAATTCGAGCAATGAGTTTTTTGAATTCGTGCAGTTCGTTCACTCTTTCTCGCGTCGGCCGATCAAGGAGCGTCTGTTGAAAATCGTCCATTGATTCGCTTAACGATTCGATGATCGGAAAGTATTGATCGGTCATGGCATCGATCACGGCATAGGCCAGGTAGTCAGCCCTCATAAACCGCGCGTTTCCTAACCCTTCCCGCAATCGCTGACGCAAAGGATTAAGCACATCGCTCGAGCGCTCCTGGACAGTGATCACGATTCTTTCCATAAGCACGATGCTAACCTGCTCGAATATGACCTCCTCTCGATTGCTCTGGTAAGCCATATGGAGCACGATGAAAAGCTGCCGGTCATACTCATCGACTTTCGGGCGTTGCCCCAGATTGAGCATGTCTTCCAGAGCGAGCGGATGGATTCGAAACTGGAGTGCTAACTGCTGAAAAAACTCGATATCGCCCAACCCATCGATATTGATCCAGCTGATCTTTTCACTTTCGAGATGGGGCAACAGATCATTAATCGTCTCAATTTTATCGTTCCTGGAAAGAGTAGGCGTCGTACTCGCAGAGCGAGATCACCGGTTTCACGTCTTGGTACTCTGGCGGAACCATCAGGGTAGCTGGCGCGGTTCCAGGAGGGGGATAACGCAGTTTGTCCATGGGGAAACGCTCCTTCTCTAGCCCGCTCGCACCGCCTCGCCAAAACCTGATCTTAGTCGCGACTCAGAGAGACTATTCCTCCAGGTCATTAACGAGGCCCTCTCCAAAGCGCCGCATCAACGGCGGCCAGAATGTGACCTATCCAACCCAGCAATCCGAAAGATATGACCCAAAGGATCCCCGAAAATATAAACTGCAGCGCCGCCGACAAAATTCGACCCTGCGCCAGTTGCCCAAGCCCAGGAACAATTAGACTAGCCAACGCCGCAATAACATTTCCGCCCGACCCCGGGCCCGCTATTAAGTCCTGCATAAATTCTCGCTCCGGAACGGTCTAACGCGCTTTCCAACGGGCCGCGTCAATACAGGAAAAGATGTGTCCGAGCCAACCCAGCCAGATCAGCCAGAGTAGCCCGGTGACGACGAAATGCACGAGCGCTGAGAGAACCCGGCCTTGAATCAACTGACCCAGGCCAGGAATGAAAAAACTCACAAGTGCCGCGATGACATTACCGGTGGAACCTTGACTCATAACATTATTGAATTGTGGATATAATCCAGGATAATCAGTTCAGTTCGGTTGGATAATTACAAAGGATCGTTGGCGGTTGCGCGCCATTCCCACCATCACCGGCCGGTCAGGGTCCAATCGGCTAACCATGCTCTGAAATTCGTCGACGTTGGCCACCGGCTGTCGATTAATCTGTTCGATGACGTCTCCTGGCCGGAGTTCTTGGGCCACCCCCGAGCTAGGATCGACGCGGGTGACAATTACCCCGTTCACGTTAGCCGGAACATTGGCCTGTGAGCGAAGTTGCGGGGTCAGGTTCTTCACTTCGATCCCCGCAAAAACGGCATTCTGCGAATTCGGAGAAGGATCGGGTGCATTCTGGTTCCGATTGAGCCGCGCGGCGAGGTCCGCTGGTTGCTCAATCACCTGTGCCATGACGGTTTTACTTTCGCCGTCGCGTACCAGGTCGATCGTCAAATTTGAGCCGATGTCCGATTCGGCAATCCGATTGACCAACGCCACCGTGTCCTTCACCTCGTAGCCGTTGACCTTGCGAATGACATCGCCTCGGATGATACCCGCCTTCTCAGCCGGAGAACCGGGAGTGACGTCTGTCACCAAAGCACCCCGCGCACTGTTGAGCTTGAATTGCTCCGCGATATCCGCGGTCACCGGTTGAATTCCCACCCCGAGGTAACCTCGGATCACTCTGCCCTTCGAAATAATACTGTTCATCGCAGCCCGGACAACATTGGATGGAATCGCAAACCCAATCCCCTGGTTCCCGCCGGATTCAGAGTAAATCGCCGTGTTGATCCCGATGACCTCACCCCGAATATTCACCAGAGGTCCCCCTGAATTTCCGGGGTTGATTGCCGTGTCCGTTTGGAAAAACTCGACTTGGCTATCATTCATGGCCCGTCTGTCCTTGGCACTGATAATTCCTTGGCTCACGCTCTCATCCAGACCAAAAGGATTGCCGATCGCCATCACGATCTGGCCAACCCGCACCTTGTCAGAGTCCCCGATCGGCAACGGAGTCAGATTTTCAAGATCGATCTTCAGCACGGCCAAGTCGATTTGCCCGTCTGTCCCGACAATTTTTGCTTTGGATTGACGGCCGTCACTTAATTGCACGGTGACATCATCCGTTCCATTCAGAACGTGGTTATTGGTCACGATGTGTCCCTCTTTGGAAACGATCACCCCCGACCCGAGAGAGGTGACCTTCTGTTGAGGGCTCTCATCCGAGAAACGTCGGCCAAAAAAAAGCTCCAGAGGATCCACGGGCATCCGGCGAGAAACGGTTTTTGTCGTGGTGATGCTGACCACACTAGGCACCACAGCATTGGCCACTTTGGTGTACTCCTCGTCCAATCGCTGCAGCACATCGACCGAATTCAAGTCGAGGCTCGGTTTGTCCGCCGGCGTAAACTTCTCCACTTTCACTTGAGCTGGGCCGGGTTGCCTGCCTTGCCACACGTAAATGAGAGAAATCGCGAGAGCCAGTAATAAAACGAAAACCAAAAACTTCAGAAAACTCTTCATGGTTGGCGGACTTAATTAGCTAAACTTGTTCCATTTTCCTCAATTTGGATAGCGAAACGCATAAAATGTTGATGTTGTGGCTGTTGCAATAGAGGATCTTGGTCCAAGATCGTTCGGGCGATATCTTTCGCTTTAAAAAGTAACGCTTCATCTTCAATCAAACTGGCCAGACGCAAGGGCGGCAGACCGCTCTGCGCGGTGCCCAGCAAATCCCCCGGTCCCCTCATGCGCAGGTCAGCCTCGGCGATTTCAAAACCGTTCTCGCTTCGTTCCAAGATGGCGAGTTTATCAAGCGCCTCAGGGTCTTCGCGATCGGTGAGCAGAATGCAGTAGCTTTGGTGCCGGCTCCGCCCGATTCTTCCTCGCAATTGATGTAGTTGAGCCAACCCGAATCGTTCCGAATTTTCGATCAACATCACGGTGGCATTTGGCACGTCGATCCCTACCTCGATCACCGTGGTGGCAATCAAAACGTCGATCCCCCCGTTTCGAAACTGCTCCATCACGCGCTCTTTCTCATCTGCGGTCAACCGGCCGTGCAAGAGACCGCATCGCAGCGGCGCGAGTAATTTCTCCCACTTGTGATATTCGGTGGTCGCGGCCTTTACACTAAGCGTCTCCGACTCTTCGATTACCGGATAGATGATGTAGATTTGTCGCCCGGCCTTCACGCGCTGGCGAATAAACGAGGCGGCTTCGGGGATCTTCGCCGAGGGTCGAACCCGAGTGATGATCGCTCGGCGGTTGGCCGGTTTTTCATCCAGAATCGAGACCTCGAGATCACCATAAACCGTCATCGCCAGAGTGCGCGGAATGGGCGTGGCACTCATCACCAGAAGGTCTGGGACCGGTCGTCTCTCCAGTAATTTGGACCGCTGCAGGACGCCAAATTTGTGCTGTTCATCGATGACCACGAGGCCGAGACGCCCAAACTGTTCGGTGCCGTAAAGCAATGCATGGGTCCCGATCACGATCTGAGGCTCTCCCTGCAGTTCGATGTGCGAAGCTTCCTGCCGAGTGCCAGTCCGGAGAGCAATCCGAACATCAAGGGAAGAAAGCCAGTGCCGGAAGTTAGTAAAATGTTGCTCCGCTAGAACTTGGGTGGGTGACATCAAGGCTGCCTGATAGCCTGCCTCGACGGCATAAAGCATCGCTGCCGCCGCGACCAGGGTCTTACCGGCGCCCACGTCGCCTTGCAAAAGACGACTCATCGGAACTTCTTTCGCCATATCTTTCCGAATCTCTTCGATCGCTCGCGCCTGAGCTGAAGTCATCCGGTACGGCAGCACGCCAAGAAACTGTTCCATCAACTCTCCAGTCGCCACGTGGCAGTCACCTTTCAGAGCCGCCACCGAACGCTTTCGTTGTTCCGCCACGATCTGCATCGCCACAAATTCCGCTGTTGCGAGCACCTTTCTTGCCGCCTCGCGGGCCGCCCAACTTTCCGGGAAATGGATTTGGCCCAAGGCTTCCCTTTCCGACATCGAATCGAGATCGATATCTCGAGACGGTTCCTGTCCCCGAAGTTGCTGCACGGCGAGAAACATCAATGAACGCAAGCCTCTTTGCCGCACACCTTCGATGAGCGGGTAAACGGGCGTGATCCGACCCACGTGAATATTCTCTTCGCCTTCTTCTTCAACGATCTCGAACTCTGGATGGTCCAGGTAAACCCGATTGCGATACTGTTTGGGGCGGCCAAAGATGATCAGTTCCTGCCCGGTGGCAAACATTCGCTGGAGATAATGCTGATTGAACCATCGGCAGATAACACGGCCGCTCAGCGCCGTATTGAGGAGATCCTCCAGGGTGACCTCCAGTATCTTCCGTCCGCCAAAATATTGAGCGGATATTTTTTGAATCTTTCCGCGAAGACAGATCGAATCCTCCGCACCGCTCGTGGGGAACGCCGCGAATCGGCTCCGATCTTCATATCGTCTCGGATAATGCTCCAACAAGTGCCGCCAAGTCCCCATTCCGAGGCGTTGGATCAATTTTCGCTGCGGTTCTGCCAACCAGGCGAGCTGTGCAAGCGATTGATCGAGGAAGTCCACATTCATTATCACGAAGCGCCTGGCTAGACTTCTCTCATTCTCCCGAGCTTCGCAGGGCCTCAACATGGAGCTGAAGTTGGACTTGGTTTTGGTAATTGTTGGCTTCCAGGTAAAACGCGATATCCCAAGGCGGTTTCGGTAACGGAAATTTTGCTCCGTTGAAATGAATGGCCTTTAAAAATGATGAGCCGTGCCGCAGCGTAAATAATCGATGTTTTTCCCGCAGTAATCTCGGTTCACCCGTGGGCGCCACGCTTCGAATGAAAAAGAGGGGCTGGGGGTTTCCAATGCCAAACGGCTGCAGCATATCGTGGCAATTGAGAAATTTGAGGTTGATATCCTGCCCGGTAAGCTCGGCATCGAGTTCGAGCCGTGGCTTCAATAACTCCGGGGTCAGCATCCGTCCCGCCGCCGCCCGGAAAGCCGAGGAAAATGACTCCAGTTGATCAAAGCCAATACGGACACCAGCCGCCATCTCGTGTCCGCCAAATTGCAAAAGGTACTCGCCGCATTCGTCCAGGGCTTTGACCATCGATAGTCCCGGGACGCTTCTTCCACTCCCCTTGCCTTCGCCCGAGTCATCGAAGCCGATAACTACCGAAGGACGATGAAATTGCTTCGCTAGGCGCGAGGCGACGATCCCAACCACACCCGGATGCCAGCCGCGCGAACCGACCACGATCGCCGCGTCCCGGTCAGGGACGAAGGTGTGTTCAAGCTGCTGTAGAACTTCTTCCAGAGTCTTTTGTTCGACTGATTGCCGGTCGCGATTCTGCCAATCCAGGCTGCGCGCTAACAGAAAGGCCTTTTCCGAATCATCCGCCAGCAAAAGATCGAGGGCATCTTGAGCCACTCCAACCCGTCCGGCAGCATTTAAGCGCGGGGCCAGGCGAAAGCTGACATGCGCCGGCCGAATTGGTAGCGTTACTCCAGCAACCTGGATTAAGGCTCGCAATCCCAGCCATTCGGTTTGCTCGAGTTGCCGCAGACCATGTTGCACAAACGTGCGATTCTCATCCACCAAAGGCACCAGGTCCGCGATCGTGGCGAGAGCAACCAGGTCGAGATATTTCTTTAGATCAAAATCCGGAAGCCGACGGGCGCGCAACAAAGCGTGACAAAGCTTAAAGACTAGTCCCCCGGTGCAAAGGTAGTGATAGCCCGAACCCATCTTCGGATTCACGAACGCGCGGCAAACCGGTAGACGTCCCTTCGCTTCATGGTGGTCTACGACCACCACATCCACCCCGCTGGCCTCGATTTCGCTGATCCGCTCAGCAGCAGTGGTCCCACAATCGAGGGCCATTAAGAGTTTCGGCGAATGGAGGGCCAGGCACCGATGCACTCCCTCTTCAGATAAGCCGTATCCTTCCTCGAGCCGATGAGGCAGGAAAGTCCGGACGTCGGCACCAAACGCCTTCAGCATCCGGTCCAGAAGAGCAACCGAAGTTACTCCGTCGACATCGTAGTCGCCATACAGGACCACGGTCTCACGGCGATCAATCGCTTGAAAAACTCGATCGACTGCCTTTTGCATCCCGCCAATCTCCAGGGGATCGCGCAAATCGCGCAAACGAGGAAACAAAAACTGGCGTGCTCGCAGTTCTTCGACCAGGCCCATTTTGGCCAAAATACGGGCTAAGCCAGGGGAAAGATCCAATTGCTGAGAAACCGCGTAGGCGCCTTCCAGCTGGATCGGCTCAGGAAACGACCAGAGACGGTTCATATCAATACTGCCAAGAATGCCACGAAACCTGGGAATGCCAAGGTCCTTGCGAATCTCATTTGACTACCCGCGGGCGCGCCATTAGCTTGGGGTTCGATGCGCTTAAACGGACAGCTTTTTAGCCTTCCGCTCTTCCTGCTCGGGAGTGGCGCCCCAAATCTTTCTTTCCTCCTATAGTCTCGTTTGGTCTGGTCAGAATCGTTCGCGGTGAAAGCGATTTTGATCTAATCGCTTCCGCACCGCAAATCGAATTTCTACTAATAACTTCAGGCAAACATGTCAGACAAAGTCTTAATTTTCGACACCACTCTGCGGGACGGCGAACAGTGCCCCGGAGCGTCGATGAATCTCCGCGAAAAAATGGAGGTCGCACGTCAACTGTTGCGTTTAAACGTTGATGTGATCGAAGCCGGTTTCCCCGTGATCAGTGATGGCGATTTCGAAGCCGTACAAAAAATTGCTACCGAGATCCGTGGACCAATCATTGCGGGACTCGCCCGTTGCGTTCCCAAGGATATTGACGCGGCCGGCGCGGCCGTAAAACCAGCCGGGGATCGCGCCCGGATTCATATCTTTTTGGCCACCTCAAAAATTCACCGCGATTTCAAGCTCAAGAAGCCCAGCGAAGAGATCATCCGGCTGACCATTGAAAGCGTGAAACGGGCCAAGGCCATCGTTCAAGATGTCGAGTTTTCCCCGGAAGACGCCTCTCGTACTGAACCGGAATTTCTGGCTGAGGTGGTCGAGGCCGCTATCCAGGCGGGGGCGACCACGGTCAATATTCCCGATACTGTCGGCTATGCCGTCCCTGCCCAGTACGCTGATCTGATCCGATACTTGAAGTCTAACGTGAAGCGTATCGATGATGCCATTATCAGTGTGCATTGTCACAATGATCTCGGGTTGGCCGTGGCGAATTCGATCGCTGCCGTCCAGGCGGGCGCGCGCCAAATCGAGGGAACCGTAAACGGGATCGGCGAACGGGCCGGTAACGCCGCTATCGAAGAAATTGTGATGGCCATCAAGACGCGGTCCGATTATTTCAAAGACTTTCACACCGAAGTGAACGTCCGTGAGATTGTAAAATCTTCGCGCTTGGTTAGTCGGATGAGCGGCCTGATGGTGGCTCGCAGCAAAGCGATCGTTGGCGAGAATGCTTTTGCTCATAGTTCCGGAATCCATCAAGATGGAATTCTCAAGCATCGTGCCACCTACGAGATCATGGATCCACGCGATGTAGGTTGGGGCGAAACGGAATTACCCCTGACTAAGCATAGTGGACGGCACGCCATGGCCAAACGACTGCAGCATCTGGGCTACCAACTGAGCGACGAGGAACTCGGCCAGATCTTTATCCGGTTCAAGGAAATTGGCGACAAGAAGAAGTTTGTCTACGACGACGATCTGGGAGCCTTGGTCGACGACTCGATCAGCCTGATTCAGGAGACCTGGCAGATGGATTATATTAACGTCACGTCAGGAACCACCACCATTCCGACGGCCACGGTGCGCTTGCGAAAAGGGGAAGAGACGCTGCAGGATTCATCGCCAGGAAACGGGGCTGTCGATGCCACCATGAAGGCGATCGACCGCATTCTCAACCAGCGGGGGCACTTGGTAGAATATCATGTTACCGCAGTCTCGAGCGGCAAAGATGCCTTGGGCGAAGTCAATTTGAAATGCGATTTCGGAGGTGGCCGACTGATTACCGGAAAAGGCGCGAGCACAGATGTCATTGAAGCCAGCGCCCGCGCCTACCTGAATGCTATGAATCGAATGCTGCATCAAATGCAGCACACTCCGGAAAAAGAGGTCGAATTCCTCGAGGCGGCTGGAGTCTGACTTGTCGGCCGGAGTGTAACGGAAGCATAACCAATCTCCTTCCGGCACTCCGGTCTAACTACTGAGACGGTTCCGAAGATTTGACTGAATAAGGTTAGATTTTTTAAGCAAACGACCGAAGTTTCAGAATCGCAGCATATGAAAAAGCTACTCTTGCCCATGTTACTTCTGCTGCTCTGCGGCTGCGCCTCGTCGTCAATGAAGCCAAATCCGCCGGTGACTAGCTCCGATGAACCCGATGCGGTGAAGGAAGACCAAAGGCACGCCATAGACAGTCTCGGCCCAAGGTAACTGTCATAAATCGCCTCGAATCGATTCGGTCAAAGGGATCTTGGGTTAGCCTCCCTATATGGACCGAGGGCCTGCCCCGCAGGGGCTACAGAATTCAGCCCCGGGTTTCAACCCTGGGAACCCTCAAAAATAAACGGTTCGCCCTCATAAGGACCAGAGGTGCGGGTACCAGATGAAGCTCGCACCTATCGCCGCGCAAAAGTCAGGGTGTAATTGGGACGTGTTACAATTGGACCATCGGACCCCGCTTTCGCCTTGTTCGGACGTCCGATCTGGCGCCCCCTTCAGGGCGCGTCGCTCTTGGTGGACGATTCCCAGCGTTGAAACCCTGGGCTGAGCGCTGTAGCCCCTTCGGGGCACAAAAGAAAGGCCTCAGCCCGAGGATTGCGGCCTACAGCCTTTTCGGAGCAAAATCCTCCCATGCCTTACCTTCGCGCCATTTTTGTCTGACCTCATTCCTTCGTACTGGTTTAGGGTCTATATATGGACCGAGTGCCTACCCCGCAGGGGCTACAGAACTCAGCCCAGGGTTTCAACCCTGGGAACCCTCAAATAAACGGTTCGCCCCGACGAAGGGGCGAGAGATGTGGGTACCAGATGAAGCTCACATCTTTTGCTGCGCAAAAGTCAGGGTGCAAAATTGGGACGTGTTACAATTGGAGCATCGGACCCCGCTTCGCCTTGTTAGGACGTCCGATCTTGGCGCCCCCTTCAGGGCGCGTCGCTCTTGGTGGACGATTCCCATGGTTGAAACCCTAGGCTGAATGGCGCGAAGATAAGGAGAATTTGGGATGGGCTCTATAGATAAAACCAAGAACCTGCCCCGCAGGGGCTACAGAACTCAGCCCAGGGTTTTAACCCTGGGAATCCTCAAAATAAACGGTTCGCCCTGAAGGGGCGAGAGATGCGGGTACCCGATTAAGGTCGCACCTATTGCCGCGCAAAAGCCAGAGTGCGCAACTGTGCGACAATTGGACCATCGAACCCCACTTCCCCCCTTGTTAGGACGTTCGATCTGGCGCCCCTTCAGGGCGCATCGCTCTTGGTGAACGATTCCCAGGGTTGAAACCCTGGGCTGAGTTCTGTAGCCCCTGCGGGGCATAAAACGAAGACCTCAGCCCTAGGATTGTGGCCTACAGACCTTTCGGAACAAAATCATTCTATTCCTTAACTTAGCGCCATTCAACCCTAGGCTGAGTTCTGTAGCCCCTGCGGGGCATAAAACAAAGGCCTCAGCCCGAGGATTGCGGCCTACAGCCCTTTCGTCGGAGCAAAATCATCCCAAGCCTTATCTTCGCCAATCTGGTCTGACCCCATTCCTTCGTACTGGGTTAGCCTCTCTATATGGACCGAGGGCCTGCCCCGCAGGGGCTTCAGAATTCAGCCCAGGGTTGAATGGCGCTAAGTTAAGGGTAGTTTGAGATGTTTTTGCCCTGAAGAATCTTGCTCACGCCCTCCCTAGAAGCCGTTGGAACCGTCTGCAAGCCCGTCCCGGAGGGACAGACCGATCGTAGCCTGGCACGAAGTGCCTGGGAGAGCACCACTCCAAAAGAACCGTCCCGTAGGGTACGGTATGATCGGGCGCAGCTAATGACGTTCTCGATCGATTCGTGCTTACACCTGAAAGAATCACACCGTACCCTACGGGACGGATCTTTTGGGGTGGTACTCTCCCAGGCACTTCGTGCCAGGCTACGATCGCATCGTCCCTCCGGGACTTTTCAAACTTTCAAACAAGCTTTAGCTAGGGAAGAGAACTTGAAATTTGAGCGGGATTTTGCAGAGAAGCCAGGGCAAAATAAATCGCCTACGTCCTCCTTATCTTCGCGCCATTCAGCCCAGGGTTTCAACCCTGGGAACCTTCAAAATCAACGGTTCGCCCTGAAAGGGCGAGAGATCCGGGTATTAGATGAAGCTCGCACCTATCGCCGCGCAAAAGTCAGGGTGCGCAATTGGCGTGTTACAATTGGACCATCGGACACCGCTTCCGCTTGTTAGGACGTTCGATCTGGCGCCCCTTCAGGGCGCGTCGCTCTTGTTGGACGATTCCCAGGGTTGAAACCCTGGGCTGAGTTCTGTAGCCCCTCCGGGGCACCAAACAAACGCCTCAACCCAAGGATTGTGGCCTATAAGTTTTCGGAGCACAATCCTCC
Source organism: uncultured Verrucomicrobiae bacterium (assembly GCA_963808535.1). Lineage (GTDB taxonomy): Bacteria > Verrucomicrobiota > Verrucomicrobiia > Chthoniobacterales > JAFAMB01 > JAFAMB01. Next base: position 108,455 of record CAWEGF010000023.1, read on the forward strand.
CAAGCCTTATCTTCGCCAATCTGGTCTGACCCCATTCCTTCGTACTGGGTCTCTCTATATGGACCGAGGGCCTGCCCCGCAGGGGCTTCAGAATTCAGCCCAGGGTTGAGCCCAGGGTTTCAACCCTGGGAACCTTCAAAATCAACGGTTCGCCCTGAAAGGGCGAGAGATCCGGGTATTAGATGAAGCTCGCACCTATCGCCGCGCAAAAGTCACGGTGCGCAATTGGCGTGTTACAATTGGACCATCGGACACCGCTTCCGTCTGGTTAGGACGATCGATCTGACACCCCCTTCAGGGCGCGTCGCTCTTGTTGGACGATTCCCAGGGTTGAAACCCTGGGCTGAGTTCTGTAGCCCCTCCGGGGCACCAAACAAACGCCTCAACCCAAGGATTGCCGAGTGCAGCTTCTCGCTACAGACAATTCCAACTCCGTTGGAATTTTAAGTTACTGCCTTCGGCGATCAAGGCCGTCCATAGCGCAGTCTGCTGGAGGATTAGCAAGCTGACTCTCCTGACCTGCGCTGGATCTTTCGTTCCATTTACCACCACCGATCAACGCGTTATGAAAAAGCCTGAAACTTTAGGAATCAGATCTCGTTGTAACCAACTGACAGCAAAAACCACAGCCGCCTCGGCGGCATCCCTCAAGACCGATATAAACTTAGCAACCCAATAATACAGATGAAAATTGTAACCAACATTCTAAAAACATACGGTAATAACACCGCTGCCCTCACTACTCCGACGTTTGCAACTTTTTCGAATAACATGCGTTTGATGAAGAAGATCGCTCTGCTATCGACCCTTGTTTTAGGGACGGCCTTGGTCCCCCTTGCCAAGGCGGCTCCCCTGCCAGTATCTCCCGCACTTGCACCCGGAAGTGTGAATACGCTTAACTTCCATATGATCCCATCTCCCGGATTGCCCGCGGGATTACAGAACGCCGGGGCAAATATTATAGTGCACACTGACGGCCCTGTGGAAGTCATGGAAGTATACGTGGCCGGGTTACCGGCCAACACGGATTTCGACTTCTTTGTTATTCAAAAGCCCAATGCACCATTCGGCTTGTCCTGGTATCAAGGCGACATTGAGACTGACGCTAACGGGCAGGGCTTCGCTTTATTCATTGGACGCTTCAATGTGGAGACTTTTCTCGTCTCACCACAAGCCGTACCAGCTCCGGTAGTGTTTAATAACACCTTTCCAGATAGTAACATTGGTGCCCTGGTGGGTCGGGTCCACACTTATCACTGCGGGTTATGGTTCAATTCACCGGTCGATGCAGCTAACGCGGGAGCCGGTGGGGCCATCACCCCTTTCAATGGTGAAGGCAATGCCGGTAGACAAGTCCTCAATACCGCGAATTTTCCCGATCTAGCGGGCCCGTTGATCAACATCAGGTGAGCGACTACTAAGAATAACTTCGCGCAGAGATCCTGGATTTTCGAATCCAGGGTCTTTTGTATTACAATATTTGACCTCTTCCAACCTGGCAATGCAATGGGGATGGTCGATCCACCAACCGCTAACGGCACCTCAAAGAATTCCAACCGGTGCTGGCTGTTCCGTTCAGGCGGAAACATCGTGGCTTTGCGGTCCATAAATTTTCTCCTCCAACCTCTTCAGCGCCAGGGTCGCTGCAATATTTGCGGCCCGCACCACATTTTTCCCGACGGTAGCCTCGCCAGTCAAGCGAGGCGCTTGCCACGTCGGCAATCCAAATAACGTATCCATGTACTGCACCGGCATAATCTCTGACAAATCCCGTTTATTATAAAAGAACACGATGGGAATGTGCTGCAGGGTCAGATTTTGTCTTCCCTCCAAACACATGCCACGGTCGGAGAGCAACTCTTCCAGGTCGTTGAGCATCTCAAGATTTCTCGATGCGGCTTCGTATTGGCTGTCTGCGACAAAGACTACGGCATCGGTTGAAGCAAGGACCAGATGCCGAGTCCTTCGATATTTTTGTTGGCCAGGCAAAGTCCAATAGAGAAATTTGACTTCCAGATTGTTAGCCGGCAATTTGTGCGATTGAGCGTATTCGAAAAACACCGAGCGGTCATCCGTGGTCGGCAACTCTGTCACAGCGGTCTCAAGACGCAACGAGAGATATCTTAGAGAAGTTGTTTTTCCGGCGTAGGCGGGTCCGTAATAAACCACCTTCAATTGAGCCTCGTAAGTCACCCAGTTTACGTATGCCATTCTTTTCCTCCTCCTGCTCTTGGCGATTCTTCTCCAATGCAATGTTTAATACTGACACCGTCCTGCTTGACTCCAGCACAAGCTTCTTTTGACCGACGACGACACTTTCCCGCACAGCATCACAGTTTTTATCTTCTTCAGCATAATTACTCAACATTTAAAACGTTATTACATGCGGTTAATCGCAAGATACCATTTGCGACGATTCTTCAAGATGCCCGAGACAGGTTGACAGCGATACGACAGGTCGAAAAACATTGGCAGCTTTTGACGATCCGAAACAGTCCAGAAGCCGATCCGATCACTGAGAATCAGACTCCGCTGATTCGTCACTCGCCTAGTAATATCGCCGTTGAAATTTCCAAAATTTCCTCCCCGAACGACAGGATTTCCAGACTGCTCCAAATTCGCTTGGAAGTCTCGAGTTTGAAACGAACAAAAGGCAGCCGTCAGAATAGCCCGGGCCACCCGAGGCGTTTGCTGAGGCCCCATCGGTTGATTGCGGCATTCCAGACCGCTCGGCCGACGATGGGATGTTTAACTGCGGTCAGAAACTGCCCGAGATGATCGTACTCGGGTATCCGTTGGGAAGTCTCGTATCGGTTCACCTTGGTTGCCACCGCGTTGGCGATGTCGTGAGCATCTGGGGAACCGGGGACACCTCGGTCGATTCGTGCCCAAGTAATCATTTCGGCTTCGCTCTCTAAGATCAGCAGACAGTAATGTGTTAATTTCGCCACGGTAACGGCGCTCAAGTGTCCAGGGGTGGCAAGCAAAGTACGATCGATATGATGATCAAACGATTCGGCACTAAAGAAATCGAGCTTCAATTTGTCGATCAAATCCTGAACCGCGTAAGGATACTCCTTTTCACAATCCCGGATAAATTCGGCTAGCGTAGTCTTCGAACCAGGTCCAGGTGCTGGCCCAAAATTATAGGGAAAACTTAAATGCAGGCGACTGATCTCTATCAACTGCTCGTCGTTAACAGTCGTCAGTTTTGGCAACGATCGTTTGCTGTTCAACACAACCTCTTTTCAGGTTCCCTGAGAGGCAATAGCTAATGGCAAGGGCACCGGTCGAAAACTACCTCCACTTTAACCGGTCGCCACGCCAAAATTCAAGACAGACCAGAGGTTTTCTGGCCGCCATTGCGGTGTTGCTGAAGTTTTATGTCGAAAGTAAGCGTAGTGATCCGTCGATGACGAGATCGCCCCAATTCCTCCAGGGAGATCTTCAAATCGGTTTTTTTATTTATTTCCGCAATCGCCGTATCCAAAGCCCTTTGACGTAAGTTCGCCCAAACAGGTAAAGGTGCTTCCTGGATGATGTTTCCTGCCTGATCCCTGATCGACTCCAGCCCCAGCACCTTTCGCAGTCGGTCCAAGGAAACCCGCTTGCTGCCAACCGCAGCATATTTTTTGGCCCAATTGTAAAGCCGGAGCGAATATTGACTGCGGAGCCGAAGCTTGGCTGATTTTTCGCTAAGATAGGTAGGCAGAAGCTTTTTCAACTCCAACCAAATATTCTCAAAGCGCGGACTGAACGTTAAAAAAACTTCCGGATTTTCGATTCCGCGCACCTGCACAGCTTCCAGCCATCGGGTATAACTAGTAATGATTTGGGAATCTTTGATTTCTTCGATCACCAGGCGATAGTTAGCGGCCAACCGCAAAGCCGGTTTGAGGACCTTCTGGCCTCCAACGGAAATAGGCTCGGTCTGTCCTGGTCGATATTTTGCAAGAGCAAAATTCAAGAGGTGGCGTTCCGGTTCGGTGAGCATGAAATAACTTTTCTGCACACCAATTGGCAGGGATTCCTCGAGCCCCTTATCGATGATGCTGTTGGGCAGCCGAGCTTGAATTGATGTTTTTGCTGTCGCCATGGTGAAGATCTGATTACTAGAGCCGTTGAATTAGCGGAAATTACATGAACTCGGCATTTACCTTTACATCGTCCGAAAAACGTTATCAATAATGCATTACATATAAAAGGCTTGACCATGATGAGCGCGGTCGAAATCAGACACCGAATCAACAAAAACTGGAACTTTGGCACGAAGCAACAACCCCTGTCGCTCGACGAATTCCTGGAGAAAAAATCTCTGCACTTCGAATTTTTTACCGGTGCCGAGCCGTGGGTCGCCAATCATGACCAGGTGACTTGGGAGAATTTCTTCCGGTTTTGCACGGAAGAAATGGACGACCTTTCAAAGTTAACCTGCGGCATGGTCATTGCCTATTGCATTTCAGTTATTGAGCAATTGAAGTCCAAGATCAAGCGACCCGTAACCCGGACAAAGATCCAGGAGGCTCTGCTCGCCGGATACGAAGAGGCCTACGAAAACCCAGTTTTTCAATTTCGATGGGCGATGCGGCATGCTGTCGTAGCGGAAGCGGTTACCGTGGTATTACGAAATCTGGAAGAATAGGACGAAGCTAACCTAACTGACGAAAGAGAGACAGGATCGATCTGAGTTCATGTTCATTCGCCCTCCAGTGACCGAATCAGAATTCGAAGCGTACTACGCTTTGCGCTGGAGAATTCTGCGTGAACCTTGGGGCCAACCGCTCGGTTCCGAGAAAGACGAATTCGAAGATAGAGCGATTCACCTGGCCGCTTGGGACGACGCCGGCAAATTAATCGGCGTAGGTCGGGTGCATCGGGTGGTCGGAAACTGCGGACAAATTCGTTACATGGCAGTTGACCCAGGGCAGCGAACGCATGGCATCGGGAAAGCTATCCTGCGAGAACTGGAAGTTCGCGCGGTCGCCACCGGGATGCAGGAAATAAAGCTAAATTCCCGCCAGGACGCGGTGCCGTTCTACGAGAAAAACGGTTATCAGATCCTAAAGCCGGCGCCCACCCTCTTTGGCCAGATTCCACATTTCGAGATGTCGAAACGCTTCGGTGGACCGAACGACCCAGCGTAGCGAATCGACCCAGCACTCCTCCCGAATGACATCCGACCGGCGGCCGTGACGTGGGGAGCGCAGAGGGGGAGAAGAGGGCACGGAGAAGAATATTTTACCACAGAGACACAGAGGGCACGGAGTTTCAGAAAAAAATTTTACTATTCGGATGGCAAATCCGAATCTGTCCGCGAGCGACGGATAGCGAGGCACCAAAAATTTAACGGGAGGCCATCACGATCCCCAAATTTCATTTCTGAAACTCCGTGCTCTCTGTGTCTCTGTGGTAAATAGGTCTTCTCCGTGCACTAACCGACCCGCTTGCCTGAGCGTCCAAACACCTCGATTCAACTCTTCGAAAACCTATCGTTGATCGATCGGAACGAACTTCTTACCCACCGGATCGCCGGTATACTCGCTCAAGGGTCGATAGAGGCGGTTGTCGGCCAATTGCTCCAAGACATGAGCGGTCCAGCCAGCCGTCCGAGAGATGGCAAATATGCAAGTGAATAGATCGGTCGGAATTCCGAGCGAGTAATAGACGGTCGCCGAGTAAAAATCGACGTTGGCGTGCAGTCCTTTTTTTTCTTTCATGAGCGCGGCGATTCGCTCGGACATTTCAATCCATTTCGGCTCACCCAGTTCAGTGCTAAGCTGAACGGCCATTGCCTTGAGGATAGGAGCCCTCGGATCAAGCGTTTTATAAACCCGATGTCCGATGCCCATGATCTTTTTCTTTTGCGCCAAAGCTTGGTCGATATAGGTGTCCACCTTGTCTGGACTACCAATTTCCTGGAGCATATGAATTACCCCTTCGTTGGCACCCCCATGCAACGGCCCTTTAAGGGTGGCAATAGCGGCGGTGATAGCCGAATAGATATCGGTCAAGGTCGAAACCGTTACGCGGGCGCTAAAGGTGGAAGCGTTCATCCCGTGCTCGGCGTGGAGAACGTAGGCCACATCCAGGGTTTTAGTCTTCTTTTCGGAGGGATCCTTACCATCCAGCAAGTACAAAAAATGACCAGCCTCACTCAAGTCCTGACGGACGGGGGGTAGATCAAGTCCGTTCCGTGCTCGGTGAAAATACGCAATAATGACTCCGACTTTTGCCGTGATGCTGATGGCGCGGCGTCTGGTCGCTTCCAAGCTTTGGTCCAAGGTCAACCAGGGATCGTGCAACCCCAGCATCGAAACGGTGGTACGCAAAACATCGATAGGCAAGGCCGTCGGAGGAGCGGTTTTCAAAAATTCGGTGACCAGGTCCGGCAACTGGCGCTCCGCGGCCAATTGTTCCTTGAGCTCGGCTAATTCCGAACGGTTCGGTAATTTATTATGCCATAGCAGGTAGATAACTTCTTCAAAGGACGCTTTTCCAGCGAGCTCGTTGATATCATATCCGCAATAGATGAGTTGCCCTTCTAGTCCGCGCACATCTCCAAGCCGTGTATCGGTGGCGACCACGCCCTCCAACCCTTTTGATATAATAGAAGACATAAGCTTGAGTTAATGTTTCAGAATCTTGATCAGCGTGTCTCCGATACTGGCGGGCGTTTCAGCCACCGCAATTTTAGCTTCTCGCAGAGCTTCGATCTTTCCGGCGGCGGTTCCTTTGCCACCGGAGACAATCGCTCCGGCGTGTCCCATGCGCCGACCGGGTGGCGCGGTCACCCCAGCGATAAAAGCAGCCACCGGTTTGTCGTAATGTTCTTTTATCCAGGAAGCAGCTTCTTCCTCGGCAGTTCCGCCGATCTCGCCAATTAGAATCAACGCCTCGGTATCCGGATCTTCGCTAAACAATTGAACCGCGTCCAGATGCGAGGTCCCATTGATCGGATCACCCCCGATGCCAATACAGGTTGACTGCCCGAACCCGCGCTGGGTTAATTGCCAGACCGCTTCATAGGTCAAGGTGCCGGAACGAGAGATCACGCCAATTTTACCCGGTTTATGGATGTAGCCGGGCATAATCCCGATCTTGCATTGCCCCGGAGTGATAATCCCGGGACAATTAGGCCCGATTAATCGCGACTTTTTTTCTTTGAGTACCGTTTGTGCCCGCATCATATCCATCACCGGAATTCCTTCGGTGATACAGACGATTAACTCCACCCCGGCATCGGCAGCTTCCAGGATGGCGTCCGCAGCAAAAGCTGCCGGCACGAAGATCATCGTAGCATTGCAACCAGTCTGTTTCCGGGCTTCGTAAACGGTATCGAACACCGGCACTTTCCCCTCAAACATCTGGCCCCCTTTGCCCGGCGTCACGCCAGCCACGACGTTGGTTCCGTATTCCAGGCAGCTCTTGGCATGGAACGCTCCGGAACTGCCGGTGATACCCTGGACGAGGAGCCTGGTATTGTTATCAACAAGAATAGACATGACTATTGAGAGTTACCGGGCATGCCGCTTGTGGATGCAAATGGAATTCCCATCCGGATCGGAGACGATCGCCATCCGACAGACCGGACTTTCAAACGGCTCAAGGACGAATTTTACATCGCCAGCACGAAGTTCAGTAAGCGCGGAATCAAAATCGTCGACCTCAAAGGCCACGGCCGGCCCGTCACTTGAAGGTTTCCACTCCTCTTTCGACATGTTGCTGACGGCGAAAGTCGAGGCTCCAAGGTCGTACTCTACCCACTGTGCCTCCGGATTCCCAAAGGTCCGGGTCGGTTCAAGTTTCAAGATACCTTCGTAGAATTTTCGAGCCCGTTCCATGTCCGTCACGGGATATCCGGTAAATGCTAGTTCGAGAATTTTCATGCTCTAGAAATGGTGTTTTAAGTAGCTTTTGCTTCCGCAACGACTCTCTTCGCCGCCTCGGCGAGATCAGAAGCCGCTTGAATTGGCAACTTGGATTCTTCCAGCAGTTTTTTGCCGAGTGCGACATTCGTACCTTCCAGTCTAACCACGAGCGGCACGGGCAAACTGACCGCCTTCACCGCATTGATGATTCCCTGGGCAATCACATCACAACGCATAATCCCGCCAAAAATGTTGACTAGAATGGCTTTGACGTTTTTATCAGCGACCAGGATTTTAAATGCCTCGGTCACCTGCTGTTCGCTAGCGCCGCCGCCTACATCGAGGAAGTTCGCGGGCTCCCCGCCGGCGTACTTAATAATGTCCATGGTGGCCATGGCCAGTCCGGCCCCATTGACCAGGCAGGCGATATTCCCTTCCAGTCCGATGTAATTAAGGTTGAACTTCGATGCTTCTACCTCGCGAGGATCCTCTTCATACACATCCCGCATCTCGAGAATCTCTTTGTGCCGATAAAGCGCGTTATCGTCGAAATTGAATTTCGCATCTAGCGCGAGAACCTCGCCCTTGGTGGTCACCACCAGAGGATTGATTTCAACCATCGAACAATCGAGCGAGACGAATAGTTTGTAGAGATTCAGAAACAGCTTGGAGGCGGCCTTCAATTGGTCACCCGAAAAATTTAGTTCCCGACCCAGCTTCAATGCCTGGTAAGGCTGCAAGCCCAACAATGGATGAACCGGTTCGCGAATGATCTTTTCTGGGTGCTCTTCCGCCACCTTTTCGATCTCAACGCCCCCTTCCGTGCTGGCTACGACGACGGGAGCTCCGGAGGCGCGATCCATCAGAATCGCAAAATAGGTTTCTCGCTCGATATCGACCGACGCAGCGACCATCACTTTTCGCACGACTTTCCCGGCGGGACCTGTTTGATGAGTCACCAAGGTTTGGCCGAGCATTTTTTCCGCCAACTCTCGAGCTTCGGCTGCAGTCTTACAGAGCTTTACCCCGCCTTTGAAACCGTTCGCAAAAGTCCCCTTCCCACGGCCGCCGGCGTGAATCTGGGCCTTGACCACCAGTTCTGAGGTGTTGAGCGCGATGGCAATTTTCTCAGCTTCCTCGGGTGTCTCGGCTGATGAGCCCTTGGGTGTGGCGACGTTGAACCGTTCAAATAGCTGCTTAGCCTGATATTCGTGAATATTCATGTCAGAGGAAACCTCCCGGTGGACGCCGGGACGCAGAGGGTCTCTCAACCATAGGTCGGTGCTCGAATGACCGTCAATCGGGAAGTGAAAAGCGCAGACTAAAGTTCACCAAGCTCCCGGTTCGCCTGCGCAAACTCGGCACGCCGGATTCCAAACTCTTGAACTTCGAGCGACCGGACTTAAACTTTCGCGTGCTCAGCCCTGATCCAGACTCAGCTGTCCGCATGCGACGTCTCGGTTTACGTCCTGACGATTTCGAGGAGGTCTTTTCGCGCTCGAGCGGGCCGGGCGGCCAAAATGTCAACAAGGTCTCTACCGCCGTTACCCTGGTTCACCGGCCCTCAGGTATCTCAGTAACTGTCCAAGAGACCCGATCGCAGTATCGGAACCGTCAGTTAGCGGTCAATCGTCTCATTGCACGAATCGAAGAGACGCGGAAACAGCAGAGAGCGGAGCGCAGATCGGCGACCGAGCAGGAACGGCGTCGGAATTCTCGGCGGCCCCGCGCGCTGCGGCGCGAAATTCGCGAATCCAAAGAGCGAAGAGCCGAGATCAAGCAGAGCCGGGCCAGGATTTCGCCTGATTGAATCGTCCGGAACTGGAAAAGAGGCTGCGGCGGCGCCAGTTTTGCTAGGCCGAGCGAGGGTCAGGATCCATCTTGTTTGATGGCGTCTAACATTGAGATCAAGGCTCGTTCCAAAGACTTTGCGAATCAAAAGAAGCTTGCTGAGAAGATCTCCGGCGGAACTCCTGAGCTCTTGATTCAAGAGGACATTTTCTTTCGAGTCCCCCAGGGAAGATTGAAGCTTCGGATTTTGGGACCCCATCAGGGGGAATTGATTGCCTATTCGCGTCCCGACCAACCAGTCATCAAACAATCGACTTACGAAATCTTCAGGACGACCTATCCGGAAAGACTTCGGATCACCCTAAGCTCGGCATTGCCAGTCGAGTGTACTGTCCGGAAGCGTCGATCCCTTTACCATATCGGCCAATCCAGAATGCATTTTGACGAGGTTGAGGGATTAGGAGAATTCATCGAACTTGAATTTGTCCTCGAGGAGGATCAACCGCCGACGGAAGGTCACGCCATCGTCCAGCACTTGATGATAGACCTTGGAATTCGCGAGGAGGATTTGATCGATGTTGCTTACGCAGACCTGCTGAATGAGACCCCAATCATTGATCCTCCCGACTCGGGTGAGCGAGGCAATTGATTATCCGAGGCATCATGGCGCGCGCCTGGTGTTCCAGAAGTCCCTCCGCGAAGGGTCTTTTGCCCAAGGTTACTAGTGCGACCTTGGGGGTGACGCTCATAACCAGCAGGTAATAACTCGGGCCGAGATTGATGCGCCCCAGGACCTCTCCTTCTGATCCGATTTCTCGGACGAGCATTTGAGAAGTGGCAAAGATCATGGAGGAGAAAACCCCTAACGTGTTGATATTCAGATCTGCTTTCGCGGTGACCCTCGCCAGGATCGACGCATCGTTCTGCACGAGGAGCGAGCAGACCGCGTCGGTGTTGCGTTGATAGTCATACAAACAACCGGTCAAAGATCGGGATTCCCAGGCCCGCAATTCTCTTTCGTCGCACCCGGCCACGGCATTTTCTCACGGCTGGGTACCGTAAATCATGTTTAAAGCGTGGGCTGTCGCCACGAGTCGTTCGCGTAAGCCGGGAGGAATGTTTTTACCGGCGTGTCCGACTAAGATCAAAATATCCCTCTCGAAGGTCAGACTGAGCCGACACGCCTCATTCGACAGGATGACGAACTTCGCCGGCCCTCCTTCCATGTTCTTGGTGAACCTCAATAGATGTTGGACTAAAGCAAGAGCCTCGCTAAGCAATGCTTCGTTCAGTCCACCACCAAGGTTTCCTCCAAGAGCAGCCCCATCGGATAGCAGAATAACCACACTAACGACGCGGGGAAGTTGCAGAATTAGGTCTGCTACTTTGGATCCGTCGAGGAGTTCGTCTGTGAGGTAGAGTTCTTGAAGGCTATCATGACCGCGGCGACGGATATCTTCGCTCCCAAGCTTGCGCGGGGCCGACGAGATTGAGGAGCCATCTGAACCTTTGACGACGTTATCAAACCCGGGAACCAATCCTTCGCCAGTCGATGGCGCTTGCTCCGCACAATTCGAGTGAAGTTCCCGCTGTTTGCGAATTGGAGCCTGAGCCGGAGATTCGCCAACCCGTCCGTTTTCGCTCAGGAACGTACCCGCCATTCCGCGACACTCTCGCGACGTTATCTCCTCGTCTCTCGCCCGGGCTTCATCAGAGGCGTTGATTCGATGACTAAAAGCCTCGTCTTCCTTTAAGTCTGGCGCCAAAGCGTTTCTTGTCAGTTCTGGCTGGCCACCATCCTGCTCTGGCATCGGCAACTTTTTTTTGGATGCGGCCTCTTGTGACTCGAAATGGTTTGTGGCGGTGATCGTTCCCATATCTGATTGAACTTCGGCCTTCACTTCGAATCTTTCCTCGTCTTCGCGGGCGAGCTGCCCAAAAGGAGTATCGAAATCTTCCAGGACCGATACCTCCGAAGATTGATCGCGAAATATATCCTCGAGCTGGGTAACAACCACTCGGAGTGGTATATTAAACTCCGTACCGTGATTAGGAGCTTTCTCGAATAGAGCAGGGTAAATATCCTGCAGGACCGACGCCTTGATCCGGGTTCTTCCTTCGAGAATTCCTAATATCTTGTCGGCTTTGATTTTGATAGCTCCGCCGACGTTGCTCCAGAGAAGCGGCGCCGGCAATTTACCGTCCAACAACTCGCCTTCACAAACGAGTACTTCCCTTTCGTTGAAAGTTTCCCTGGTGTTATCTCCAGCCAGGGGAAGAGCGGGAACCTCTTCCTTTCTTTTGAAAAGTCTTTGGAAATCCATTTCGAATAGCTCTGGAGTGTAAACAGTATTTCGGCTCGAAGGCAATCTGTTTTACAAATTATTACGTTTTATTTTATAAGTTGTTTACTAAGAGGGTTGCCGCCCGATGTTCTTCGATTAGTGAAGCTGCGTGGGCCTTTCGGCCCTAATTGAGATTCTAGTGGCAAACGGGTTTGGCGCCGAATACCATGCCCAGCATGGACGGCGCTGCGGTTTTGTACCAATTAGATAGAGAGCGGCAAACAGTTCCCGATTCAGACGTCCGTTTGCAAGCAGTACCCTATGTCATGCGGGCGATCGCACTCGATGGTTCGTGGAACGGCATCGTGTATTCTTGTTTTTCGGCTTCCCAAGCAGAAGAGATCGTCAGTAAAGAGATCAAATACTTCACTCAATTGAATCGGGCCTTTGAATGGAAGGTGTACAGTCACGACAGGCCGCTGGATTTGCTGCTCCAGTTGCGCCAGCGTGGTTTCAGGATCGGCGAAGAAGAGTCGTTGATGGTTCGCGAACTCCGGGATTTACCGCCAGCGTTGATGGCGCCCGCGGCGCCCAAGATAGCTGTTCTCCCTGTAAGAGACGAACAGGGCATAGCTGACTTCCTTTCGATTGAAACAGCTGTCTGGTCCTGCGAACCAGGCAAGACCCGTGGACTGCTTCTCTCGATGCTTAACAATCCACTCCAGCGTGATTTGGCATTCGTCGCTTATTCTGATCAAAGGCCGGTCGGATGCGCGCGCCTAACGTCGTCGCCAAACAGCCAATTTTCCGGGCTCTGGGGCGGAAGCGTTCTACCGGATTATCGCAGACGGGGAATCTATCGGGCGCTTTTGGCCGCCCGGATCCTTCATCTCCGTAGGTTTGAGGAGATTCGCTATTTGCGCGTGGACGCGTTACCCATGAGCCGTCCAATTCTGGAGAAATATGGATTCCAACAAATCGCCTCCACCTGGCCCGCGGAGTGGCCCCCAAACCAGTAAGGCCCTGTTTCGGAAATTGCGTTTATTCTCTCCCTGTAAATTGGGACCTCGTCGTCATCATTCGAATGCCGGCACCACTTATTTTTATTGTGTTTGTCTGACTCCAAACGGTTCCATTATTGAGCGGCGATCGTGATTATCAAGGAAGGCCGACCCTCTTCGGTCTCGTTACTGAGGCGAATCTTGCTCGCTTGGAGTTTTGCTTCCCATGTCCGATCAACACCGCTGACGACCAGGTAAGCAGCCGAAGGCGTCGCCGATAAACGAGGTTCTTTCCCAACCAGCAAAGTTCTCCGAGCATCACGGTGGAGAATTTCCGTACCCAGATCTCGAAGCGTAGCAGCATCGGTTGCACTGACCGCGGAGAGTAGCGAACTCTTGATCAAGTCGCGGGCGAAAATCCCGTTCTGCGGATCTTCGATGAAGGACCGAGCGAGGACCACGCGAATTCCGACGATACTATCTTTGGGATTGGTCTCGACGTACACAGTGACGACCTGCTCGAAAAGCGGGGCCTGTCGGTTTGAAACAGTTCATTTTCCCGCCGGCCGACGGTTGGGCATCTCCGCTCGGCTCGAGATGAAAGAATTCAAAATAGTCAGAGTGAGTGCGGGCGACCGCGAGATCACCACCGAGCAATCCCGTATTATTTTCATTTTTCGCGGAAGCCCGTCCACCGACGACCATCATCAGAACGGATAAGAGGCCTAAGCGCAATCTTTTGGTCAATTTTAATGTCATGGTACTTTTTTGAATAAGACGCTGCATTCCCGCTGAGTTGCGAAAAAGGATCATGCGCCTGAGGCCTTTGTTTTGTGCCCCGCAGGGGCTACAGAACTCAGCCCAGGGTTTTAACCCTGGGAATCGTCCACCAAGAGCGACGCGCCCTGAAGGGGCGCCAGATCGAACGTCCTAACCAGGTGGAAGCGGTCGGATGGTTCAATTGTCGCACGTCCCAAGTGCGCACCCTGACTTTTGCGCGGCAAAAGGTGCGAGCTTCATCTGGTACCCGCATCTCTCGCCCCTTCAGGGCGAACCGTTTATTATAAGAGTTCCCAGGGTTGAAACCCTGGGCTGAGTTCTGTAGCCCCTGCGGGGCAAGCCTCGGTCCATAGATAGAGCGTAACCCAGGGTTGAAGATACCACGATGGGGACAGATCCAAGTTGCAGTTGGGGAATCTTCGAAATGGGACAGACCCCTGTGAGGGCGCTCAGATTGGGGACAGACCCGAATGGCGCGAGGTAAGGTTTAGGATGATTTTGCTCCGAAGGAAGGGGCTGTCGGCCACAATCCTCGGGTTGAGGCCTTTGTTTTGTGCCCCGCAGGGGCTACAGAACTCAGCCCAAGGGTTTTAACCCTGGGAATCGTCCACCAAGAGCGACGCGCCCTGAAGGGGTCGCCAGATTCGGAACGCGTCCTTACCGAGGTGGAAGCGGTCGGATGGTTCAATTGTCGCACGTCCCGATTGCACACTCTGACTTTTGCGCGGCAAGAGGTGCGAGCTTCATCTGGTACCCGCATCTCTCGCCCTTTCGGCGAACCGTTTATTTTGAGGTTCCCAGTATTGAAACCCTAGGCTGAGTTCTGTAGCCCCTGCGGGGCAAGCCCTCGTGTCCTTAGATAGAGCCTAACCCAGGAGATCGATGTCATTGTCCCGGCCGACGATCCCAAGGCGGAGCGGTTTTAGACTCGACCCGCAGCCGAGTCGACGATCGAAGACTTAAGGGCAGCTTGCAAAATAGAAGCGAAATTCTACCTGCAAAGACGCGGCAACGCGCAGATCGAGTTCCATTCGAATCTGCGCGCCGCTTCCACCCCGAGTCGGTAACAGTTTCTAAAAGCTAGGCAGGCACTTGCTGCACAAAGAGGGGTTTTTCTTTCTTCTTGCTACCCCACGTAAAGTGGACAGCACCATAAAGACCCCAGACCGCGGCAATTCCGAGGGCGATAAAAGGTTCTTTCCAGCTCATGCCGGCCACCGAGAAAGGTCCGATGAGATAAAACAACATGCACAATAGATTGGCGAGTAAACCGAACACCGGCACGACCATGTGCTTGAATCCGTGGAAGGAGTGATGTTCGCGGAAGGCGACGATCGCTATGATGTTGCTCATCATGTAGAGCATGAAAGTGCCGAAGTTGCTGGTTAACGTCACGATGAGCAAGCTTTGCGGGATGTTCACCGCAAAGTCGTGCGCGAAGATTCCGAAGCTGTACCAGATGTTCTGAGGAAGGCCCTTGATCGTATCGTCCGATAAGGCAGCTCCACCGCAGAAATAGAGGATAACCGAGAAAACCCCGATGATCGCCGAGATGACGCAAAGGGTCCAGATGGCCCGATGCGGCGTGAGGTTCTTGGTATGAAGCACTCCCAGATTGCCCGCCAGTTCATCATCCCGTCCCATCGCAAACGTAACCCGCGCGCCCGTATTGATACAGGAGAGCGTTGTTCCGATGAGAGCCAGAAACACGGTGATGGCTTCAATGAACATGAACCACCAACCGGCCTGGGGACTACCAAATAGCCAGGTCCCAACAATCTGCATCATATCCCCAATCGGCGCGGGCGAAGCGGCCGCCTGAGTCATCTTATATCCGCTGTTCAGGAAATAACCGGCGGCGAAGTACTCGAATAGATAGCAGATAACTCCCTGAATGAGGAGCGATAAGAGGATCGCTCGTGGAATATCGCGTTTGGCGTTTTTAGCCTCCTCTCCCATCGAACTAACGGATTCAAATCCGACCAAAATCAGAATGGCGACACAGGCCTGGATAATGGCAAAACTGAATCCATGCGGCGAAATCACCGATAGTGCATTGGGATGGAATTGGAAGGTGTCGACCGGATTCTTGGGATCAGCGCCTTTATCGGTTCCTTGATCGGGAGCGTAGGTCAACGTGACATCTTTGTCCGTCCCATCGGCATTCTTTTCAAAAACATAGTTACCGTCTTTGTCTTTGGCCGGATTGGTCACCTCGTTTCCCTTGTCATCTTTAGTCGTCGTCATGGCGATGACTTTGGAGACCGGGACACCGTCAGGATTGAGAGTGATCCCTTTGGAGCCCTCTCCGTGGTTGGCGCGATAAGCGATGGCAATCACGGAGAAGACCACTAGCGCCGTGATTTGAATCACGTTAATCGCGATGTTCACGGAAGTGGCACCCGTGACGCCTCGATAAGCGATGTAGCCAACCAGGAAAGGAAAGACGATCGAAAACAGGATCATGAACAGCGGGCTGGGAACCGCGGAGTTAAAGACGGTCGGAAACAGCTGACCGAGCAGATACCCAGAGAGGAGAGCCGTCACGCCGACCATCACTCCCGGATAAACCCAATAATAAAGATGACTGGCCCAGCCGACCGCGAATTTGGCGATCCGGGCAAACTTGAAAGCCTTGTTTTTCGATAAAAATGCCTGTTCAGCAAAGAAGTAGGAGGAACCAGCGCCGGGATAGAGTTTTGACAACTCGGCGTATGAAATCGCGGTAGCCAAACAGAGCAGTAACGCGACGATGATACCAAACCACATCGCGGCACCGGCCATTGGCTGACCGTATAGACATTGTTGAGCGTAGGTTAACCAGAGAAATGCACCAGGAGCGATCAGCGCCATGGCATTCATAGTTAAACCAGTTAAGCCAAGGGTGGCCTTTGGAGCAGGTGCAATATTTTCTGACATACCTGTAGTGTAATTAATTTCAGAAAGCCGGACGGCTAGCACTACTCGTGCCAAAAGAGAAAAAGACTGTGACCCTCTGTAAAGACGGCTAAGGATGGATGGAAATCTCCCCTTTTAGGGGAGGCGCTTGGAGCAAATTTCGTCCGACTGAAAAATTCCCAAGACGAGATGCCCAAGCTTTTAGTTCACGAAAAGGACCAGTGTGAACAGTTTATTGTACTGTTTTTTGGTACATTTGCATAATGAACAACAGTACGCTGCATGGAACGACACTATTTTTTCGAAACCTCTAGGCCAACAATTCCCTTTTGGTGGCCCCTGTCGAGGTACCTTGGCTCAGACTTGGCGTTTGAGAATCCAGCACGCTGAGTCCGGCACAATCGCGAGACGATTTTCTGCTAGCAGAGACTCCTCACCTGGTAATGGGAAATTGCTCGTGAGCCTCAGGCCGAACCAGGAGCACCGGGCAAGGAGCATGATCGAGAACGAATCGAGCCACATGCCCGACCGATTTTGGGCCGAGGGTCGGCTTGCCGCCGTATTGAGCGCGCGGACAAATGACCAAAAGGTCGGCCCGCCACTCGGCGGCACCGTTTACGATTTCACGCTCGGGACGCCCCTGTCGTTCCAAAATCTCCGCGCCTGGGAAATGTTGCAATCCCTCCTCCAAGATCTCCTTGGCGCTGGCTATCTCGGTCTGCCGGATTTCCTCCTCGCGCAGTGGAGGCGGGCCAGGCTTGCGTAAAAAGCGCTCACGCGCCCGACCGAGGTCCTCTCTTGGACCGCTGTCGATAACGTGAAGAATACCCGGCGTTGTCGGTTCGCTGGCCCCGAGCATAGTCCTAGCCTGACTGACCTGTTTAACGTTAGTGCCGTCGAGACAATAGAGGACACGCATGATTCTGCTCCTTCAGGATCTAAGGATTCTACGGTTGTTCGAAGATCATTTCTCAGAACGTCAAAAGCTAATTCAGTTACATCACCAGAATATTTTGCGTTCGAGGAACTGAAATAACTAACTAGCGCGCATGGCGGACGAATCTTTTAGGATTCGAGAGCCATGCAGGCTAATACCGGCACATCCCGGGCGACAGAGCACCCTCCTAGTTCAATACGTAACCCTGGGCCACGGCCTCAAATTTGGCGACGGAATCGCTTTCCCATTTTTCGTCCGCGCCAAGTTCACGAGCCATCAACTCGGCAACTTTCGAGGCTGCTTCGATACTGGCGCGGGCGCCGAGCAATAAAGCCCTGGTTCGCCGAGCGAGAACATCCTCGATCGTGCGGGCCATTTCGTGACGAACTGCCCACACCACCTCCGCCGCGATATAGGGTAATTCGGGATGGAGTTTTTCCGCCAGAGCAGGCTCGGCTTCGGCCAACTCCTGGATCGCGGCGGCGTCAGCTCCGTAGACCCGGAGGCTTGGGGCCTCGATTTTTTGTTTGGTCCAGCCATGAATCTGCAGGTGTTCCGTGGTGCAACGGCGTTCCTCGAAACCGGCCATCGTTTCCGCTTGATCTACGGCGTCCTGGGCCATCTTTCGATAGGTCGTCCACTTGCCGCCCGCGATGGTCAACAATCCGGAGTTGGAGATCAGAATCGTATGATCGCGGGACAAGGCGGCGGTGCTTTTAGCGTCGCCAACCTTCACCAGCGGACGCAAACCGGCAAACACGCTTAAGACATCGCTCCGACTCGGTTGCTTGGTTAGATACTGGGCCGCGTTGGTAAGAATAAAGTCGATCTCTTCTTCCATCGGACGCGGTTCAAGTTGAATTGAATCCACTGCGGTATCAGTAGTACCCACCACCACACAATCATGCCACGGTACGGCAAACATTACGCGCCCATCCGGGGTATGGGGAACCATGATGGCGGTATCGCCTGGCAGAAACGATTTTGGCAGGACGACATGCGCTCCTTGGCTGGCGGCAATCACCGTTCTGGCCTCTGGATCATCCATCTTGCGAATGCCATCGGAAAAGACACCGGTGGCATTGATGACTGCTTTGGCCCGAATGGAGTGTTCTTTGCCAGTTTCGGAATCCTTGATGACCGCCCCCGCGACGAGTTCATCCTCCTTGATCAGGGACGTCACCTGAGCGTAGTTGATCGCCGCACCACCAAGATCGAAGACGGTCTGGGCTAGATTGACGGCCAAGCGCGAATCATCGAACTGACCATCATAATAGGATACGCCACTCTGCAATCCATTTGGCTGGAGGGTTGGGATGCGTTTCAGAGTTTCCTCGCGAGAAAGGTTTTCTGACGGACTAAGCCCCAGCTTGCCAGCCAGGCGATCGTAAATCTTCATCCCAATTCCATAAAAAGGGCCCTCCCACCAGCTATAGATCGGGAACAATGAACGATAGGTGATGAACCAGATGCGGCGCATTCTCGACGAGCAGTCCGCGTTCGCGGAGCGCTTCGAGCACTAGTGAAATGTTTCCCTGCTTTAAATAGCGAACCCCTCCGTGGACCAGTTTGGTACTGCGACTGGAGGTCCCTTTGGCAAAGTCCGACTGCTCAACCAGCAAGGTGCTGTATCCTCTGGCGGCGGCATCAACCGCGACCCCAAGGCCGGTTGCTCCGCCGCCGATGACCAGGAAATCCCACGATTTATCTTCGTTCTGAATTCGATCGAGTGCTTTATCGCGTTTCATAGAGTGTTACCAAGTTTCTGCGAACCAGACGCCGACTGCCTGGCTCGAGGGGGAACAAAATACGGTGCGTCCAGGCCCGGACGATCCTGCTGAAGAGCGAGCCTATGGCGCGGCAAAGAAATCGTCAATAAAGACGAACGCTCAAGCATCGTTTAACCAGCATGGAGTTCGCCCGCGAGGAAACGTCGTTCCACCGGGTAAACGGTTAGAATCGACCTCAAAGAAACTTTTTTCCGTGGATCCCAGGCACCCGTAGCGGTAAAGCGGGACGCTTTACGTACTTGGCCCCTTCGAGCACGTTGACGGGGGCCGGGATGGTGGACTAAATTTTGACCCAGTTCCTTGGGTGGTTGGATCATTCGGCAGGAAGTTCGCGACCAGGCCCGCCGAAGCAGGGGCTTGGAAAAACGGCAACTGATGGTCTGATCGGCGGAAAGGGGCTTTCGGAGACCACATCAAACCATCAACACTGGACAAAACAGCTATGCCCGTCCGCAAAGATTATCATGTTGTTCCGGGGAGCGAACGAACACAGCCAGTTAAATCACAGCTCGTTGGGGAAATCGATCCGCAAGCTTCCCTGACCGTCACGGTGCGCGTGCGGCGGCCTGGCGCCAGTAGCAAACTCCGGGGGCAAACCATGGAGTTGAGCCGACAGACACCGCGCCACCGCAAATACCTGACCCGGGCGCAGTTCACGGCGAAACATGGGGCGGACGCCGCCGATCTCGCCAAGATTGCCGGATTCGCTCACGAGCATGGCCTGACCATTGTGGAATCCAGCAGAGCGAAACGTTCAGTAAAACTCTCCGGGACGGTGAAGGCTCTCACCGAGGCGTTCAAAGTCGAAGTCCACAAATACGAAAAAGAAGATCGAACCTATCGAGGGAGAGTTGGGTCGATCAGCGTGCCGGCGGATTTGGCAGGGATTGTCGTGGGCGTCCAAGGCTTCGATAATCGGCCGGTCGCCTCGCCGCACTATCGGCGGCCTGAAAAACCCGCGCAGAAGGCAAGCGTGGGGGCGCAAAACGCTCCGGACGGCAGCTTCAGCCCCCTCGAGGTAGCAAACCTCTATTCTTTTCCGGAGGGTTTGGATGGAACCGGTCAATGTATCGCCCTGATCGAACTGAACGATATTAACACCAGTACCAACCAAGTCACGGGCGCCGGGTACAGCGCGTCGGATCTGGAAGCGTTCTTCTCAAACTTAAACCTACCGACACCGCAAGTAATCGCTTTGTCGACCGACGGGGGCGCAAACCGGCCCGGACCCGATCCGAACTCCGATGGGGAAGTGACGCTGGATATCGAAGTCGCGGGGGCGATCGCTCCGGGCGCAAAAATTGCCGTCTATTTCGCGCCTAACACTTCCCAGGGATTCATCGACGCTTTGGCCCAGGCGATCCACGATACTGAGAACGCGCCCATGGTGGTCTCGATCAGCTGGGGTGGTTCAGAGGATTTGCAGCCCCAGCAATTTCTGGAAGGTTTGGGAGAGACTCTGCAAGATGCCGCCATGCTCGGCGTCACGGTCTGTTGCGCCTCTGGCGACAACGGTTCCGCCGACATGCCGACAAACGATCCTGGCAGTCCTTGGGATGGAGCGCCGCATGTCGACTTTCCCTCCGCGGACCCCTTTGCCTTGGCTTGCGGCGGTACCAAGTTGGTCGGATCAGGAACCACTATTACTGACGAACAGGTCTGGAATGACGGCCCCCAGGGAGGGGCGGGCGGCGGCGGGGTGAGTAACAAATTTGCGCGGCCCGATTACCAAACGATGCTCAGTATTCCCACGGCGCCAAACGGCAGTAACGGACGAGGTGTTCCGGACGTTTCTGGAAATGCAGATCCCGAAACCGGTTATCAAATCTTCTTAGGCGGCAATCCCGCGGTCGTCGGAGGAACCAGCGCGGTGGCTCCTCTCTGGGCCGGGCTGATCGCCCGCATCAATCAGCGGTTGGTGAGCATCGGCAGTAAACCGGTCGGCTTTCTCAATCCGGTGATTTATGCTTCTTCGGTCGCGAACAGCAGCGTATTCCGAGACATTGTATCCGGCACCAACGATATCATCGGTTCACTCAATGGGCGATATACGGCCGGGCCTGGCTGGGATCCGGCCAGCGGGCTAGGCAGCCCAAACGGCAGCGAGTTGCTAAAGGTACTGGGAGGGTGAGGCGTTTCCTGCCTCGTCCATTGAAATATCTGTAACGTCACCGTTCCCGGATAAGCGTTTGCGAAGCCGGCTTTTTTGGATTTGTTGATCGACTCGCCTTGAACTGGGGGTGTCTCATCGACTACCAATAGGAGGCTTGAGCAATAACCTGTTTCCCCCTTATTTATATGTCCAGACCAGTCACCTTGTTCACCGGCCAATGGGCCGATCTCTCGTTAAAAGATCTCGCACCCCTGGCGAAAAAGATGGGGTTTGACGGGCTGGAACTAGCCTGTTGGGGAGACCACTTCGACGTCGACACGGCGGCGGAATCCAAAGAGTACTGCCGGGACCGGTGGAAAATTCTGACCGATAACGGCCTTACCGCATTTGCGATTGCCAATCATCTGGTTGGGCAGGCCATCTGCGACAATATTGATGAGCGTCACCAAGCAATCCTCTCACCGGAAATCTGGAAAGATGGGAACCCGGAAGGGGTCCGCCAAAGAGCCGCGGAACAAATGAAGAAAACGGGCAAGGCGGCGCGGAATTTTATCGATACCAAACCTGCCGGGGGCTACCAATTCCCGGCGGTGGTAACCGGTTTCAGTGGCTCCAGTATTTGGCACGCCTGTTACGCTTTTCCGCCGACGAGCCAAGAATTTCTCCAGAAAGGGTTTGATGACTTTGGCAAGCGTTTCATACCGATCCTGGATGTTTTCGACGAGTTGGACGTAAACTTTGGCCTCGAAGTGCATCCAACCGAAATTGCTTTTGATATCGCTTCGTCCCAACGAGCAGTGGAGGCGGTGAAAAATCACCGGCGTTTTGGCTTTAACTACGACCCTTCCCATCTTGGCTACCAGGGAGTCGATTACGTTAAATTCTTACGCGAATTCAGCGACCGTATTTTCCACGCGCACATGAAAGATGTTTGGTGGGGTCATGGTACCGGCGAGGTCGGGGTTTTTGGCGGCCACACCAACTTTGGAGACCATCGCCGATACTGGGATTTTCGCTCCATCGGGCATGGGGACATCCGGTTTGAAGATATCATCGTCGCCCTGAACGATATTGGCTATCGAGGACCCCTCTCGATCGAGTGGGAAGACATTCGGATGGATCGCGTTCACGGCGGCTCTGAATCGTGCCGGAACGTGCGCTCCTATGATTTTGCGCCGAGCGGCGTGGCATTCGATGCGGCATTTGAACGCGCGGGCGATTCCGGGAAGAGTTGACGGATCAGACCAACGCAGACAGGGTCTTCCCTCGGGACGAAGTAAGTGACCGGTTGAAATCCGGTATTACTTTGTCGAGTCCGCGCTTTCAAATTTGAGAAAAAATTCCTCACTTAAAGGGTGGTCACGGCGGGACTGGTCTTGACGGAGATTCCCAAAGGCGAAGGGACGAACGGGAGAGAGGTTTGATGTTGCAAAATTTTCAGTCGTTTTGGCCAACCCAAACACCAGGGTTATATCTGGTTTTCCTCAGTTTTGTCTTCTACCTGCTTGGGCTGATGCTCGGCCGCTGGCTGAAACGTCGGGTTAAAGTCGAATTGGGATGGACTTCCCACGTCTTCATCGTGTGTGCGTCGATCTTGCTGGCATCGCGCCTCATCCAAGTTGAATTTCCCGGCTCCGCCGAAATTGGCTTGGTGGCCGCAGTGATGGCGGCATTTCCGATCAACGCACTCCTCCGGCGCTTTGTCTGGCCGCTCTGTGGGTACCCGGGCGAAAAAGCACGCGTTCCCTCTTTTCTTCCACAGGTGGTGGCCATCGTGGTTTTTGTCTTTGCGACATTTTCCGGGTTGGCGGCTTTCTACCACGTCATCATTCCCGGTCTTCTGACGGGATCGGGCGTGATCGCGATTATCATTGGTCTGGCGCTGCAAGAAACTCTGGGAAACATTTTTGCGGGCTTCGGACTGCAAGCCGGAAAAGCCTATCGAATTGGCGATTGGCTCATTGTCGACGGCAAGCATGTGGAAGTGGTTGAGCTTAATTGGCGCTCAACGCGATTACGGAACAATGATGATGTCAGCTTCGACATCCCAAACAGTCAGTTGGCCAAGGCAACGATTATCAATCTGTACTATCCGTCGCGCCGCCACGCGGCGCGGGTTCGGATCAGCGTAGACCACCGGGTGCCCCCCAATGAGGTCAAAGAGGCGATGTGCAAAGCAGCTTCGGCCACGCCGGGAGTACTCGTCGATCCACCGGTGAAAGTTTTTCTCATCGATTTTGGCGAATCAGCCGTGCAATACGAAATCAAATTCTGGCTAATGGATGGCAAGCTGTTCGCCGATATCATTGATGGTGTCCGGACCAATGTTTGGTACGAACTCAATCGCCACGGGATACGGTTGGCCATTTCCACCCAACAGATTGAACTCGTCCGCGGAACGACGCGGCTGCCGCGAACACAGGAAATTGATTTGCAGTTGCTGGCCAGTCAGCCGCTCTTCTCCTCGCTCGAACAGGCTCAACTGGAGTACCTCGCTTTGGGGTCCAAAAGAATCCGTTTCGGGAAGGGCGAAAAAATCATTTCTCAGGGAGCGGCGGGAAACTCGATGTTCATCCTGGCAACCGGGAAAGCAGAAGTGCAGGTCGAACGTGATGGGCGATCCCAACCAGTCGGCAACCTGGTAGCGGGAGAATGTTTTGGCGAAATTTCTTTGCTGACGGGAGAACCGCGGAGCGCCACCGTTCTGGCCACATTCGATTGTGAGGTGCTCGAGATTGCGCAAGAAACGATCGGAGTTTTATTGCGGGAACACCCGGAACTAGCCGAATCGCTCAGCGAAACCGTTGTCGCGAGGCGATCTTCGACCGAAACCCAACTGGCGGCCACCCCCACGAATGGCAGTGGTCTGGAAGTGTATGCCACCAAGGAAGGTCTGCTTCGCCGGCTCAGAAAATTCTTCCAATTGTAGACGGCAACTTTCGGAACGATGGAGAGGGGTATGGAGGCTCTTTCCAATCTGTCCTTGATCCCGGCCGAGTTGGACGAGCGTTACATGCGGCTGGCGTTGTGCCAAGCTCGGAAAGGCTTAGGAAAAACCAGCCCTAATCCGGCCGTCGGGGCGGTATTAGTCAAAGATGGCGAGGTTCTCTCCACCGGTTGGCACCAGCGCGCAGGAGGGCCCCATGCGGAAATCGAGGCGCTATCGGCTCTTGAGAGAATCGAAATGGCAGCTGGGGCCACCCTTTACGTGACTCTGGAACCTTGTTCGACAGTCGGTCGGACACCTCCGTGTACCGACGCCATCATTGCTGGAAAAATCGGGCGGGTGGTCATTGGTGCGATTGACCCGAATCCAAATCATCAGGGCCGCGGGCTCGAACGATTACGGGGAGCTGGAATCACGATTACCACCGGCATACTCGAAGAAGAGGCCGGTTTGCTAAACGTTGGCTTTAACAAATGGATCACCACTGGAAGACCATGGGTCATCGCCAAGGTCGCCCAATCCTTGGACGGCCGAATTACCCGGCCGACCGGCGAACCGCCGCGGCTCTCCAACGACAAATCTCTTCGGCTGGTTCAACATCTCCGGGCCACGGTAGACGCCATTCTGGTCGGGGCGGAAACGGTTCGACAGGATAACCCCAGGTTGACTGTTCGAACTGGCAGCCGCCACTTGCCGCCATGGCGTGTGGTGGTCACCCGGTCCGGGAATCTGCCGGGTGAAGCGACAATATTGACCGATCAATATCGGGATCGAACTCTCATCTACCAAAGAATCGCCTGGCAGGAAATGTTCGAGGAACTCGGGGCCAAGGGGGTTACCCGCCTGCTAGTGGAGGGAGGCGGGGATATCCTGGGCCAACTGCGTGATCTGCAACTGATTGACGAGATCTGGTGTTTTGTCACGCCCCTGCTCACCGGTGGGAACAAATCAAGTTTCAGAGGTGCGGGAGTTGCACAGATGGGAGATGCCACCCGATTGCATCGGGTTCGCTATAAGCGAATCGGCGACGACGTGCTAGTCACTGGACACACGCGACACCAAGGAGACATTTAAAAGAGAGCACCGTTATCGGAGGACCGCCGAACCGCCTCCCGGCTCACAGTTTGGTGGCCTGGGGTTCAAACAATCACCTCCGGTGCGGGGAACGTCCCGGCCGCCCGGCTGGGGCCCGATGGGCCGGGGCATAGTTGTACCGACGATAATAGTATGGGCGATGCTGGTGTTCAGAATAAGCCACACCGCCGGGTGATCCATGTCGAGGAGGACCATGATGCGGTCCCGCTTGCACATCGATGATCGAAACAAATAGCGCAAATGTAACTAGCAAAAGAAGGGAGTACCGTGCCACAAGTCCAGTTTCCTGAGCTTTTGGACGCGGAGAGACCGCTGACTATTCGGGTCGATCGGGGAAATCATACGCACGACGCCCGGAAAAAATCCGGCCCGAGCGTCTCCGCCCGGGCCAAATTAGTTAAAGTCTTGAGTGGTAACCGGGCGAGGGCCCGGTGACCAGAAGACGATATGACCAGCTTAGGAAGCGGGAGTCGCTGAAGGCGAAGCGGCCGGGGTGGCAGACTTCTTATGATGCTTGGCGTGATGATGGGTGGTGGCCTTCGGGCTCGCGCTAGGAGCTGGAGTAGGGTCCGCGGCAAAGACGCTGGATTGAGCAATAAAGACGAGGACCGCAGCTAGAAGCAGGATATGTTTTGTCATAGCGATTTCAGTTTGTTCTTAATCAGAAGTGTGTTTGGTAGTCACTTTTTTAGCTGAAGCCTGGCCAATCACGTCTCTATTGAGAGCTTCTTGGACCAAACGCAGCACGCTCCAGACATTGCAATCAAGCTGAGAAACAGCCTGTCACTGCGTTGCCCAAAGCGGAGGCTGGTAATTGCAGTATGTTCTTCATACATCACCTCACACTGCTCAACCCTTCGAAAAACGTGAAGTTTCGAAAAAGTTTCACTTTGGCGACTAGTTCCATCGGTTCACCGGGCGAATGAGCTCTTAGATCGCCCCTTGCACAAGCAGTCGCTCTCTGATACCTGAGGTTGTTACTTCAACCCCAAAGATTAGTTCCGAATAATGGCCGGTTTAAAACTCCAAAATATTGTCAAACGATTCGGCCAAGTGGAAGTAATTCACGGAATCAGCCTGCAAATCGATGATGGGGAGTTTGTGGTTTTCGTGGGGCCTTCCGGGTGCGGTAAGTCAACCATGCTGCGGATCATCGCCGGATTGGAAGAGGCGACTGAGGGGGAAGTTTGGATCGGGGATCGTCAAATGAACAATATCGATCCAGCTAACCGCGGAGTGGCGATGGTATTCCAGACCTATGCTCTTTATCCGCACATGTCGGTCGAAGAGAACATGGGGTTTGGCCTCCGGATGGCCAAACGCCCCAAGCAGGAGATCAAGGTGCGGGTGGCGCGCGCCGCCGAAATTCTGCAGCTGACTCCCTACCTGCGGCGGCGGCCCAAAGAACTCTCGGGCGGCCAAAGGCAGCGCGTGGCCATTGGCCGGGCGATTGTCCGCGAACCAGAAGTTTTTCTTTTCGACGAGCCGCTTTCAAACCTTGACGCGGAACTCCGGGTCCAGATGCGAATAGAGCTTTCCAAGTTGCATGGCGAATTGCAGACGACCATGATTTACGTGACTCACGACCAAGTCGAAGCGATGACCCTGGCGGATAAGATCGTCGTCTTGAACGAAGGCAAAATCGAACAGATCGGGGCCCCGCTCGATCTTTATCAACGTCCAGCTAACCTGTTCGTCGCCGGTTTTATGGGGGCGCCTCGAATGAATTTTCTCAAGGTCCGGGCGGAACACGCCACCGGAAAAACCATCGTCATAGCGGGGCCGGATTTCCCCTCGCGACCTTATAGCCTCGAGAGAAACAGGCCGGCCGCAGTAGCTTCCGGTGCGGAGTTAACTCTCGGGCTGCGACCTGAACATATTCAAGTCTGCGAGCCGGGAAGCGGGGCCAGCACACTTTTGATTGAGGTTGTCGAAAACTTGGGGGATCTGACCTTCCTTCACGGGACCACGCCGGCCGGTAACCGAATCACGCTGAACGTGAAGGGATTTCAAAACTACCGTTACGCAGATGCCGTTGGCTTCGGATTTGATGGCGATCACGCCCACTTGTTCGACGCCGCTGGAAACGCCGTCTGAACCCGGGTAATAACCATCCCGAGGAAGTACTGCCGGTTCCTGGCAAAGAGCTAATTTATCAGTACCCTCCCGCGGCTGGTCCCCCCTTCAATTCACCTTCAGCCGGTGCAACCCCCTCTTGATTCACGCAGGAAGTGAAAGCGAGCGCCCCAGCGACGAGTAGAAGCGCCAGTAACCATGAATATCTTTGCCGTCTCATGAACGGCATATTTGACAGCTGGCAAGGCATGTAAAGCTATTTCCGCGCGTTGATTGTAATCCTCAACCCGGAATGGAAATCCTCAATTTTGCGTCTTCCACCAATCGGCGGGATCAAATTCGTCACAGGTATGACCGAATTTCTCGTGGACTTTATCGACCCACCGATAGGTGAGCTTGCGCATGAAAGCGATCGCGACGCACAAAATCGGATCTTGGAGGGGCCACTCAAAGTCATCGGGATGCTGCATCAAGCGGCAAACAGCTTCACCGACGACATCCATTCGATCGAAGTGAGCTTTCATCGCCAAAGGCAGTAAAGTGGCTCCGTCGAGAGAGTGGACTCTGGTGAAAGCCTGAAGGGTCTTCAACACCTCTGGGGGAAATCTCAAATCAAGCGGCATGATCTGAGCCTCGGTCTGCAATTCGCTGAAGGTATCCCGGAGGATCTGGGTTAATTCCTGCGGGTGGTCAAATTCTTTCATATTCGGGGGGGAATGTTCTTTTTGGGGCCGGGCAAAGCAGGGTTCTGCGGTGGGAATCTAAAGATTATACAACTTGGCCTCCTTCGATGGTTCTCATTTCATCAACTATTGATTTACCAGCGATATCGGATGGGGAGGGATTCGAACCCTCGGTACCTTGCGGTACACACGCTTTCCAGGCGTGCCCAATCGACCGCTCTGGCACCCATCCAGGAGGAGCCCGAGACACTCCGGCGTCTGTGGGACGGTTTCAACTTGTTTTCGCTGGGGGCCCGGAGCCGTGAAAGCGCCAGAACATCGTCTCATAACTGGAGAACGATCTACCAATGAATGAGGGATAACCCGCGCTAGCTCTGATTGAGCGCCTGGAGGAGCGCCTCAAGCTCGGCTTTAAGCTCGTTTTGGCGCTCTTGGATTACCTCGAGTTTCAATTGATAGCGATGTAACTGGATCGTGGCGTGATGAATGTGGCCCTTGATTTCGGCCAGCTGCGTTTGACTCTCCCGAAGAGTCCTCTGCAACTCGTTTTGACGCCGAGTTAGTTCATCCGGGGTTCTTCCCTCAAAATGATATTTCTTCGGAGAGGCATTGCGAGCGGATTGGATCGCCTTTGCTAGCTTGGACGTGGCGGCCTGCAGAAACTGGAGAGATGGCCCGTGATATTCAGGAACCGTCAAAGTGTGGCCGCAGTGTGCGCAATTCACTTCCATTCCGGCTCCGTCCATATCAATCGCCAGTTCTCCCCCGCATTGAGGACAGTCGAAAACGATGTCCCGCTCAGTTACCTGAACCCCGGCAGTCTCGATCTGATCGGGTGTCTGAACACTTTCCTGCGCGTTCGGATTTAGATTCGCGTCGATCATAGGCCGTCTCTGGCAAGAGCAATTGGGAGCATGGTCGCCGGATCGTGAAAAATCAAGGGACTCGTCTAAGATGATCGGTAGCGCCACTGTGACAGGACTGGGCGAGGGAAGTGAGCCACCATGAGCCATAGTGGCGCTGCGGCAAAAGTTTCGAAATCTTACTGTGATCTATAACTATCTGATTACGAGCATGTTATACCTATTTAGACTCCTGCAACTTCGATGGCATGCCGGATGCGTATCCTTTTTCCACGACGTATGGCTAAGATTCTTGGAATTGACCTTGGAACCACTAACTCCTGCATGGCCGTAATGGAAGGTGGAGAACCGGTCGTGATCGAAAACTCTGAAGGCGCGCGCACCACTCCTTCGATTGTTGCTTTTGCGAAAAGCGGGGAACGTTTGATAGGGCAAGCCGCAAAACGGCAGGCGGTTACTAACTCGCAGAATACTGTGTTCTCAATCAAGCGGTTCATGGGCCGAAAATTTGAGGAAGTTCAGGACGAAGCGAAGCGGGTACCCTATAAGATTGTCAAAGCCTCCAATGGAGACGCCCATGTTGAGGTTCAGGTTGGCGGAGAACGAAAGAGTTTTTCGCCGCCGGAAATCTCGGCAATGATTCTGGCAAAGCTTAAAGCGGACGCCGAAGCAAAATTGGGTGAAAAGATCACCCAAGCGGTGATTACTGTGCCGGCTTATTTCAACGATTCGCAACGGAATGCCACGAAAGATGCCGGGCGAATTGCCGGCTTAGAGGTGTTGCGAATCATTAATGAGCCGACTGCGGCATCGCTCGCTTATGGCTTGGATAAAAAGAAAGACGAAAAGATCGCCGTCTACGACTTGGGTGGAGGTACGTTTGATATCTCAGTTCTCGAGATTGGGGAAGGCGTTTTCGAAGTAAAAGCGACCAATGGAGATACCCACCTCGGGGGTGACGATTGGGACAACAAGCTGATGGATTGGGTTATCGCCGAGTTTCGTACGGAAACCGGGGTGGACGTAAGCAAACAGTCCGACGCACTCCAAAGAATCAAAGAGGAAGCGGAAAAGGCTAAGATCGCGCTCTCTTCTTCTCAGGAGTATGAGATTAATCTCCCCTTTATCACCGCGGACGCGACGGGGCCGAAGCATATTCAGAAAAAGCTGACTCGTGCGAAGCTAGAGCAACTGACCGATGACTTGTTTGAGCGCACCATTCGGCCGGTTAAGGCCTGTCTGGCGGATGCCAAACTTTCGGAAAGCGAAATTAACGAGCTGGTTCTGGTAGGCGGGATGACCCGGATGCCCAAGGTAGTAGATACGGCTCGCAAGTTAATTGGCAAGGAACCGCACAAGGGAGTGAACCCGGATGAAGTGGTAGCGGTTGGGGCAGCGATCCAGGGCGGAGTGTTACGGGGCGACGTCAAAGATGTCTTGCTGCTCGATGTTACGCCATTGACGCTGGCCATTGAGACGGCGGGAAACATTGCGACGCCGATGATTCCTCGCAACACCACCATTCCGACGCGCAAGCAGCAGATTTTTTCGACCTACAGCGATAATCAGCCCGGGGTAGAAATTAAAGTTCTACAAGGCGAACGCCCGATGGCGCGCGACAACAAGACCTTGGGAACCTTTCATTTGGATGGTATCCCGCCGGCCCCGCGAGGGGTGCCGCAAGTTGAAGTCACCTTTGACATTGACGCGAACGGGATTCTGAATGTTTCCGCGAAGGATTTAGGAACTGGAAAAGAGCAGAAGATTTCGATTACCGGAAGCAGCGGACTGAGCAAAGAAGAAGTTGAGAATCTGCGTAAGGATGCCGAGGCTCATGCCGAAGAGGACCGGAAAACCCGAGAAACGGCGGAAATTCGGAACAGCGCAGACAATCTGGCCTACCAGTGCGAGAAACAGTTGGCCGAACTTGGCGAGAAATTGTCCGCAGAGCAAAAGAAGGGCGTGGAAGACGCCGTCAAAGAGGTTCGGGAAAAGCTGAACGGCACCGACGCAGAGGCTATCAAGAAGGCGACGGAAGAGTTGCAAACTCGTTTCCAGGCCATTAGTGCCGAACTGTACAAGCAGGCCGCTTCTCAGAAACCTGGCCCACAGCCAGAAGATCCAACCGGTTCTTCGGGCCCCTCTGGGACCACCGGAGGCAGTACCGCAAAACCGGACGATAACGTGGTGGACGCTGATTTTGAGGTCGTCGATGACGACAAAAAGAAAAGCTAAGATTTACAAATTCCCAGCGAGCCTGGCGGTCATCCTTCGCCACCGGCTCGTTGGTCCCTAAAACCAAATTAAGAAGGAGGATAAATACAGTATGGCAATCAACGTGAAACCTCTCGGCGATCGGGTGATAGTACAACCGCTCGATGAGAAGGAAGTCAAAAAGGGTGGCATTATCATCCCTGACTCCGCAAAAGAAAAACCCCAGGAAGGCACTGTCGTTGCGATCGGTACCGGCAAACTCGACGACAACGGTAAGAAGTTAGACTTCAACGTTAAGGTCGGAGACAAGGTGCTGATCTCAAAATATGGCGGCACCGAGATCAAGATCGACGGCGACAACTATCTGATCATGCGCGAGGACGACATTCTCGGCATCATTGGATAATCAAAACTTTTAAAAAGTACGTTAGTATAGAATTATGGCAGCAAAACAATTGCAATTTGATGAAGCAGCTCGGCACGCTCTTTTGCGTGGAGTGGAGAAACTTGCCAAGGCGGTTAAAGCCACTCTTGGACCCTCCGGGCGAAATGTAATCCTGGACAAGAAGTTCGGGAGCCCAACGATCACGAAAGATGGCGTCACGGTCGCCAAAGAGATCGAGCTGGAAGATCCCTACGAGAACATGGGAGCACAGCTGGTCCGTGAAGTTGCTTCAAAGACCTCGGACGTAGCCGGCGACGGTACGACCACGGCAACCGTTCTGGCCGAGTCGATCTTTCGCGAAGGTTTGCGGAACGTAACCGCAGGAGCGAATCCGACTTCGTTGCAGCGTGGAATCGGGAAAGCCGTTGAGGCGGTAGTCGCCGAGTTGGCGAAGATCTCCAAAAAGGTTTCTGACCGTACCGAAATCGCGCAGGTTGCCACGGTCTCAGCTAACTGGGACAAGACGATCGGTGAGATTATCGCTGATGCCATGGACAAGGTCGGCAAAGATGGCACGATCACCGTTGAAGAAGCCAAATCGATCGAAACCACTTTGGAAGTGGTGGAAGGCATGCAGTTCGATAAAGGCTATCTCTCCCCATACTTCGTGACGAACGCGGAGAGCATGGAAACCGTTCTCGAGAACGCTTACATTCTCATCCACGAAAAGAAGATCTCCAGTCTGAAGGATCTTCTGCCCGTATTGGAGAAAGTGGCGAAGGCCAGTCGTCCGCTCTTGATCATTGCGGAAGACGTGGAAGGCGAAGCATTGGCCACCTTGGTGGTCAATAAGCTGCGTGGCACTCTCCAAGTGGCGGCCGTCAAGGCTCCAGGCTTCGGCGATCGCCGAAAAGCGATGTTGGAAGATATCGCGGTGCTGACCGGAGGTCGTTGTCTGACTGAAGATCTAGGTATTAAACTCGAGAACATCACATTGGATGATCTTGGTCGTGCCAAGCGAGTCACCATCGACAAAGAAAATACCACGGTGGTCGAGGGAGAAGGTTCGACGAAGGACATTCAAGGTCGCGTCAGCCAGATCCGCCGGCAGATTGAGGAAACTACCTCCGACTACGATCGCGAGAAGCTCCAAGAGCGTCTTGCCAAGCTCGCAGGCGGGGTGGCGGTTATCAATGTGGGTGCGGCAACCGAGACCGAAATGAAAGAGAAGAAGGCTCG
The DNA here is from genome assembly GCA_963808535.1 of uncultured Verrucomicrobiae bacterium. GTDB lineage: Bacteria > Verrucomicrobiota > Verrucomicrobiia > Chthoniobacterales > JAFAMB01 > JAFAMB01. Next base: position 141,420 of record CAWEGF010000023.1, read on the forward strand.
GGTAGAAGACGCGTTGCACGCCACGCGAGCAGCCGTCGAAGAAGGCATCGTTCCTGGCGGCGGGGTGGCCCTGATCCGCGCGCAGAAAGCTTTGGACAACCTGAAGCTGGAAGGCGATGAAAAAACCGGGCTCGAAATCGTTCGGCGCGCCGTAGAATCTCCGCTCCGTCAACTGGCCGACAATGCAGGCCAAGAAGGCGCCCTGATCGTTCAGGAAGTAAAAGCGCGTTCCGGAAACGAAGGCTACAATGTGGCGACCGGCGAATACATCGACTTGGTGAAAGCCGGTGTGGTCGATCCGACCAAAGTGACCCGCTACGCGTTGCAGAACGCAGCGTCCATCTCCGGTCTGTTGCTGACCACCGAGGCACTCGTAACTGAGCTGCCTGAAAAGGATAAACCGGCACCTGCTGGTGGTCCGGGTGGAATGGGCGGCATGGGCGGCATGGATTACTAAGCTGATTCCAAACCGTTTCGAAAAACCCGTCCGGCAACCGCCGGACGGGTTTTTCTTTGGCCGGGAGGAATTTGCAAAATACATATAGGGGGTATATGTATATCAATGCTCAGCCAGACCCGTGAAAGTATTCGCCGGCGAGTTAATCGGATCGCCGGGCAAGTCGCTGGAATCCAGCGAATGATCGAAGAGGATCGGTATTGTGTGGATGTGCTCAACCAGATTTCAGCCGTCCGTTCGGCCCTCGATTCGCTAGGGGTTGAACTTCTGACCAGCCATTTGGAAACCTGCGTGATCGGCCAGGATGCCAAGCATCCCAAAGCCAAGCCGATGCAGCCCTCCGAGTTGGTCAATGAGTTGCATCATGTTCTCTCTCGCTTTCTCAAATAGGGGATACCAATGAAGACCGCAGCGCAACCGGCAAAAGAGGCTCCCGAGGCGATGGCCTCAGCGGGCAAGTACACCTGTCCCATGCATCCCGAGGTGATTTCTGATCATCCTGGGGCCTGCCCAATCTGCGGGATGGCCCTTGAACCGATGGCGCCAAGCGCCGATGGGGAGGATCACAGCGAATTGGACGACTTGACTCGTCGATTCTGGATCGGAGCGCTTCTGACGCTTCCGGTCTTCTTGTTAGCGATGGGAGAGATGGTGCCTGGATTGAAGCTGATGGCTAGTGCCGTCGGCGAACGTACCTCCCTGTTAATCCAATTGGTACTGAGCACCCCGGTAGTTCTGTGGGCAGGTTGGCCGTTCCTGGAGAAAGCCTGGAGATCCGTGATCAACCGAAGCCCAAACATGTTCACGTTGATTGCTTTGGGAACCAGTGCTGCCTATCTTTTCAGCCTCGTTCATCTCTTTTTCGCTGACCCCGGTCACGGCGGTCACCGTGCAAATAGTTATTTCGAAGCAGCGGCGGTCATTACCGTACTAGCGCTTCTGGGCCAAGTACTCGAGTTAGCGGCTCGTTCCAAAACAAGCTCAGCAATCAAGTCTTTGCTAGCCTTAGCGCCCCAGACTGCCAGGCGGGTCGTGGCGGATCACGAAGACGAAGTGCCGCTTGGCGAAATTCAGGTAGGCGACACTCTGCGCGTTCAACCCGGAGATCGAGTGCCGGTGGATGGCGTCTTGCTGGAGGGGCGATCCGAGCTGAACGAATCGATGATGACCGGAGAACCGATGCCGGTCACCAAGAAGCCGGGTGACACGGTCATTGGTGGGTCTATCAATGGATCTGGCAGTTTTTTGTTTCGAGCTGAGCGGGTCGGGGATAAGACGATGCTGGCGCAGATTGTCAATCTGGTCTCGAAAGCGCAACGTTCTCAGGCTCCGGTGCAAAGAATCGCGGATCGGATTGCGGTATGGTTTGTCCCGGCTGTTCTCCTGGTCGCTCTTTGCACTTTGATTGCCTGGTTGATCTTCGGCCCGGATCCTCGTTGGCCAAATGCCTTCAATTCAGCGGTCGCGGTTTTAATCATTGCGTGTCCCTGTGCGCTGGGTCTGGCAACCCCCATGGCGGTGATGGTAGGGATTGGGAGAGGCGCGCAGCTTGGTATCCTCATCCGGGACGCCGCGGTTCTCGAGAAATTCGAGAAAATTGATACCATGGCATTTGATAAAACCGGCACTTTGACAGAAGGCCAACCGAAAGTAACGGAAACGGTGGCCTTCAAACCTTATGCCCAGGAGGAACTTCTCCGACTGGCAGCCGCTGTTGAGGCGCTGAGTGAACATCCGATTGGACAAGCAATCGTTCAAGCGGCCGGAAACGCTTCTTTGCCAAAGGCGACAAATTTCGAGACTAGAGTGGGTTCCGGGGTCCAGGCTGAAATTGAGGGTCATCTGGTGTCTGTCGGCAAGCCATCATCCGGAGAGATTCCGGGGAGCGTGGCTAGTCAAATTGCGGACCGGTGGAGAAAAGAAGGAAAGACGGCAGTGACGATTCAGATCGATAACCAACCGGCAGGGCTACTGGCGATCGCTGATGCGCTGAAGCGAAACTCGGCCGGGGCGGTCAAGCGGCTTCGGGACTTGAACATCCGCTCTGTGATGCTGACCGGGGACAACCAAGTGACCGCGCGATTCCTGGCGGAAGAGGCAGGCATTGACCAGGTCATCGCCGGACTTTCGCCGGAGCAAAAGCAAGTGGAGATCGTTAAGATGCAACAGTCCGGCGCCAAGGTGGCGATGGCTGGCGACGGCATCAACGATGCGCCAGCCTTAGCGACCGCCGATGTCGGAATCGCCATGGGCACGGGGACCGAAGTGGCGATCGAGAGTGCCGGTGTGACGCTCGTAAAGGGTGACCTCGATGTCCTGGTATCGGCAATTCTCTTAAGTCGCGCGACAATGAAAAGCATCAGGCAGAATCTAATGTTCGCTTTTGTCTACAACCTGCTAGGCGTCCCGATCGCTGCGGGCGTGCTCTACCCGGTATTCGGTCTGCTCCTGAGTCCGATGATTGCCAGCCTGGCAATGTCCCTGAGCAGTGTTTCGGTGATCGCCAACTCGTTGAGACTTCGTCACAGCGTCGGTGGTCGGTAGTGCACCAGGATCCCGGCCCCGGAACCTCCGGCTCCGCACCAGGCCATCCGCCTGCTGATGAAGATCTTGTAGTGACTAGACATTTGTCCTAACATCGGTCCGCCCGCGGCGTCCGGTGCCAGAGCGATAACTCAAAGGCAAATCCTGCTTATGAACAACCCCCTCAACAAAAAGCCGTGGTACCGCATTCTTTATGTTCAGGTCCTGATCGCGGTTTTCCTAGGTATCGTGGTCGGCTGCGTAAACCCGGGCCTGGGCAAGAGCCTGAAACCGGTGGGAGATGGATTCGTTAGTCTGGTCAAGATGATTATCGCCCCGATCATTTTCTGCACCGTCGTTCATGGTATTGCCTCGATGAGTGACCTGAAGAAGCTGGGCCGAGTTGGAATCAAAGCCCTTCTCTATTTTGAGGTCGTCTCCACGCTAGCGCTTTTTATCGGCTTGATCGTGGTCAACACCTTGCACCCAGGAGCCGGTTTCAACGTCGATCCAAAATCTCTGAATCCGACCCAGGTTCAACAATCTCAAACGTTCGCTCAAAAAGCTCACTCCCTGGATCCGACAGAATTTTTACTGAACATTATCCCTTCCTCATTTTTCAATGCCTTTTCCTCCGGCGACATTTTGCAGGTCCTTTTGGTCGCCATCCTGAGTGGGTTCGCGATTGCGTTTATGGGCGCCCGGGCAACTCCGGTTCTGGTCGCGGTCGATATCGCCGCAAACGTGTTCTTTGGGATCATGCGGATCGTGGTGAAAGTCGCTCCGCTCGGCGCCTTCGGCGCAATGGCATTCACCGTCGGAAGTCAAGGCATCGGAGCCTTGAAGAATCTGGGTTACCTGATGTTTTGTTTCTATCTGACGGCAGGATTTTTCGTCGTCATTGTCCTGGGAGCGATCGCCGCTTTTAATGGGTTCTCGATCTTTCGCTATCTTAATTATATCAAAGAAGAGCTCTTTCTCGTCCTCGGCACCAGCTCCTCTGAAACCGCAATGCCTGGAATGATCCAAAAAATGCAACGCCTTGGCTGCCCCGCTTCTACGGTCGGCCTGGTCATTCCGACGGGCTACAGCTTCAATCTCGACGGTACTAATATTTACATGACCATGGCCGCGGTCTTCCTCGCGCAGGCGACCAACACGCATCTGGAACTTGGGCAACAACTAGTTATCCTGGTCGTCGCGATGCTTTCATCAAAAGGGGCTACGGGTGTCACCGGAGCAGGTTTCATTACCTTGGCGGCGACGATCTCGGTGGTGCCGTCAGTGCCGATCGAGTCCCTGGCTATCCTGGTGGGGATCGACCGTTTCATGAGTGAATGTCGGGCGTTGACCAACATGATCGGAAACGGCGTCGCGACCATCGTGGTCAGTCGGTGGGAGAAAGAGTTGGACAAGGATGTTCTCAACAACAATTTGCGAAAGCCCAAGAGCCTGGTTGATCTGGCACCGGAAGAGACCTCGGAGCCGGTGCCGACACCTCATACGGCTTAAAGCTCCACCGTCCCTCCAATCCCAACTATCACTACCACTGTCACCATCATTCACTTCTTCTCAACCGCTCTCTTTAATCCACTCACGGAACCGATGAATTTGACCCCTGGTACTGACCACCAATAACCAATCCCCGGCTTCAAGGACTTGGAACGGCCCGGGGAAGAGCATTCGATAATTCCCCCGAGCAACGCCGACAATCTGGACGCCGGTTTGTCGCGGAATCTCAAGCTCGGCGAGCGCGTTGCCGGCTAAGCGACCTTTTTCCGGAACCTCTACTGACTCCAGTCGAATTTCGTCCAGGAGATCGACCTGTTCGGTTCGAGGAGGGCTGGCATCGAAAAAGGCTCGCACGTGCTGAATTTGGGTAGCGGTGCCCAGGACCAGCAATTCGTCGCCCGGATACAATTCGGTATCCGGCCCCGGACTAGGGACCAAATAACCTTGCCGGTCCACACCGACCACCGAACATCCGAACTGACTGCGAAGAGAGAGGTCGCCGAGACTCTTGCCAAACCAGGCTTCCGAGTCGGGCACTCGAATTTCGCTCAGACTGAGGTCCCACTCCTGGTGATCTTTTAGCCAATCGTCATGGCTGCGTTTACGCTTTTCCTCCGGAGAAAGGATGGCTTCGGCGAGTTCAGAAGAGATGCGGTGCTGGACCGTCTGAAAGCGGCGGCCAAAAAAGAAGGCATAGCAAGTGGCGGTTGCCAATATTGCCCCTAGAAATGAAGGGTAGGCGCCGATGACCGGGGTCAGAAGCCAGATCCAAAAGAAAAGTAAAAGAGCTGCGACCAAATCAAGGCCGACCAGAAGAACGGGACGTTGCGATCCAAAGGCAATTTCGACCGCTCCTTTGAAAAACTCAGCCAGCCTTCGCCAGACACCAAGAAGCGGTCCCGCGGCGGCTACTCCGATCACCGCCCAAAACAAATGAGACAGCCAGTGAGCGTTGCTCGTCGCAAAGAGAAGGCTCCAGCGAGCGAATAAAAAGGGGGCCACGATAAGAATCCCAGAAGCAAAAGTGATGCTGATGGCCAAAGGAGGAAAGCTTCGTTTGGCAATTCCAAAAACCCGGCTTCTTCGTTGGTGTTCGCCCACCGAAGCGAGAAATTGACGGTAGAGTTCCAGGAGATCGTAAAAGAATTTCGGTTGAGCCTTCAACCAAACGTCGCTGATCGGTCCGGAATGCCGAATTAGAATGGGAGAGACTAGGGCCGTGAACAAGGCAACGCCGACGGCGATCGGATAATAGTCGGATGAAAGTAAGCCTGCCGAAACGCCGAGTTGGGCGATAATGAAAGCAAACTCGCCGATCGGCGTCACCATCAGTGCGGCGCGAAACGCGTCCCGGTCGGAGGTTCCGGTAACTAACAAAGAGGCGCTTAAGGCAAAAGTCCGGACCACGATGGTGATAATTCCGAGCGACAAGATCAGCACCCAATTCTTCAGGAGGAGCGCAGGATTCAAGAGCATCCCGATGGAGACGAAAAACACCGCAATGAAGACGTCGCGCATCCCTTGCATCGCCCGTTCGACCGTCGGTCGCTGAGGTGTTTCGGCGACAATGGCCCCAAGCAGGAAGGCACCCAAGGCCAACGAATACCCTGTCTTGACGGAGAGCACAGCAATTCCCAGGACCAGACCGGCCACTGTTATGGTGAGCAAATCGGTGCCGGCGCTGTTCAATCGCTGCAAAGATCTGGGCAGAAGCAGTAACCCGACCACTACTACCACGGTGACAAAGACCAACAAAACGCCGAGGATCCTTCCAATATTGGCTTCGGTACCGTGGTGCATTTGAGCGACCGACGAGATAAAAGTCAGCACTACCACAGCGACGAGATCCTCGAGAACGGTAATGCTCATCGCTAAATTACCGGCGCGCTGGTGGATCAATCCGCTCTCCGGCAAAATCTTTCCGATGATAGCTGAGCTAGAGGCTACTAACATCCCTGCCACAAAAAGGCTTTCCGAGGGACTGACTCCAAGAAAAGGGCAAATTGATCGGACGATATTGAAAACCAGGATGCCGCCAAGAGCGACCGCCAGAACAATGCCCATTCCCATTCTTTTCAGCTTGCCGACACTCAACTCGAGCCCGATCGAGAACATCAGAAATACCAAGCCCAGTTGCGACAACGCCTCGATTCGATCTTCGTGAATAACGATCGAAAATGGAGGAGTGTGCGGACCGATTACTAGCCCCGCGAGCAGAAAGCCGACAATGCTCGAAAGGCCGATTTTCTGGCAAAGAAAACCGCCGATCCCGGCAAAGAAGGTGACAACTGCCAAGTCTTGTACCAGATCCAGTTCACCCATGGGATGCTATGGCCTTTCCACAAAAATAGCAGTCGTTCTTGGCGGGACGACAAAACGGCCGTCCGAGGAGTCATATCGAGACTCCTTGACTAAAGGATCACCGGAGGAGTGCCTGAGAACCGGATGCAGTTCCAAAGCGATCCCGAGATAGTCCGGAAGATCAATTCTTTGTTCCAGTTTATGGACGTTGAAAAGCACGACGACGCTATTCTCTTGAGCCTCGAGAAGGCGTCCTGGCCGGTTAAGAATCGCCATGACCACCAAGGCTGGCTGCTGGCTGGGACCAGTATTATAAAACTTAACTCGTTTCCTGACCTCTTCCCCGGTTGGTAACCGGAAAAGCGGGGTCGATTTTCGAATTCTGAGAAGGTCTTGGAAATAAAGATAAGATGAACAGATCTGCTCACGCCCAGGTTTGATTCCCGTCCTGTTTAAAAAGGGCTTCATGACCGGCCAGTCCTGTTGATTGTCCCACTCCGGCGGCAATCCCGCGGCGAAATTGTTGGTGCCATAAGTCCAATCGAGGCGATTGAACCAATCACCGGAGTTGTAACTGTTCCTGTCGAATGACTTCGACCGCAGGAGTTCGTCACCGGCATGGAAGAAAGGTATTCCCTGTGCCAAGGCGACCAGAGCCAATCCCAGGTTGTTAACCCGCACGCGATCGCTGAGCGAAGTCTCGATGGGCAATTTGTATTGGTTATTGTCGAAAAGGGTCTGGTTGTCGTGGGCTGAAATATAGTTAATCACATCGCTTGGATCGCGGCCGTAGCCGACAGGTTGGCCACGATAGACCATCTGCGATCCGCTGATGAGCGCCCCGTGCTGATCAACGAATTGGTAGTCCTTAGACGTTCCAGCCAGAGCCAGCTTCACGAGATCACCAGCCTCCAGGAGTTGCTGGAGAGTGCCATTCCCTAATTCATTCCGATCATACCAGAGCCCATTTATAAATCCTTGATTGGCGACCAGACTGCCGCCTCGGTCGAAGGCCCCTCCTCCGCGAATGGCGTCCCGGGCCCGGTCGTTGAATGTACCAATCCCAGTTCCAGCCATGTTGGCCTGGGTCGCGTTTTCACCCAAGGCGTTGCCCGCCACTTCACCGAAATCCCAGCCTTCTCCATACAAGTAAATCGTCGGATCGATTTTATGGAGAGCGTTGGCGATCTCCAGCAGGTCGTCTTTGAAATGAAAGCCCATCAGATCAAAGCGGAAGCCATCGACTCGATATTCCTGGGCCCAGATTTTCAAAGTATCGAGTATGAGCTTGAAAAACATGCGGTGCTCGGAAGCGGTATTCGGGCAGCAGGTGCTCGTATAAAAATCGCCGTTAGGATCCAGCCGGTAATAGTATCCGGGGACCACCTGATCAAGGACCGAGAATAAGTTCTCTCCTGCGGCAGCGGTATGGTTATACACCACGTCCATCACCACCCGCAGGCCAATCAGATGAAGGGTATCCACCATGGCACGAAATTCCCGGGTTCTCGTAACGCCCATCGGACCGGTGGCGTAACTCCCTTCCGGTGTGCCGTAATGATAAGGATCATAACCCCAGTTGTAGCCATCCCGGTCTTTTACCGCCGCAATTGCTCTCTGCGGGTCAGTGGAATCCGGCCCGGCAATTGGTTGATCGATTTGGGCGATCTCCTGCTCCTCGCTTAGTTCCGGGACCGAGGTAAAATCGAATGCCGGAAGCAGGTGCACATGGGTCAGGCCAGCCGAAGCGAGATTCCATAAATGGAGCATCCCGTCCGAGAAAACGTGCGTAAAAGCAGCATATTTTCCGCGATCCTTCTCCGGAACGGTCCGATCAAAGATCGAAAAATCCCGGACATGCAATTCGTAGAGAACGATATCGGTTGGATTTGCCAACGCCGGTTTTGAAACCAAGTCCCACGAATCCGGCTGACTGGCCGCCGAATTCAGGTCGACGACCAGACTCCTTAAAGAATCGGGTGCCAGTCCAAGAGAATAAGGATCAGTAACCACGTTGGTGACGATCTGACCTTTGAACCGCGAAAACACCGTAACTTCGTAAAGATAATATTTGCGATTCAGCCAGCCGGGATCACCTACCCGGATCTCCCAAACGCCGGAGTTTCCCTCGACCATTGGGTAAATTTCCTTGGCCGCATCCGGGTCGTCATAGACAAAAAGCCGGACCGACCGAGCTGTCGGCGCCCATAAACGGAACCGGATTTGATCTCCGGTTCGCTGGGCCCCTAGTTCTCCATCGAAATAAAATAGATCATCCAAAACCCCGGCGATCTGTAGGGATGTGGCCTCCGCGATTGCTAGCTCATTCATTCTCGCGACTAGCAATTCACCCTTTAACAAATCAGGGATGCCAGGCAAATCATCGTCGGAAATCTTGAGAGCGGTGGCGCCCTTGAGGAATGGAAACTTCTCGACGATGGCCGCGGGTAAACCGCTTGCATCTACGACGAGCGACAAGAACGAAGCGGAAAACCCCTGTCCCGGTTTTGGGTTGGCAAGATCTCCGCTCGCTGAATAGTAAAGACGATAAATGTCGCTCGGCGCTACCCTCGTCCAAGCGATAGTGTCCCGTACAACCCAGTGTGCCTTGGCGCTCTTCACGGCCACTACAATCCTGAATTCTGTTTTTCGCTACCGATATTGGTAGGCTCAGGGCGCCGTTTTTTGCGCAGAGCCAAGACCAGATGGCTGGAACCGACTGGATTACTTTCTTAATCAGTCAAGCCGCGCCTTACTTGAAGTACAGCGTCTTGCTTCCGATGTCGATGATCCCTCCGCGCTCGAAGAAAAAATCGGCACCGATCAGGCCGCCAAACTGATGGCGCAGGTCCTCGGGACCTTCCGGCAAACCGGTCACACCGATCAGAACCGGGCCAAGCGAGCAATTTCCCAAGTCAAATTCAGGCGCGATAGTGACGCCAACCGGTCTCTCTTTCGAGTGAATGCCTTTGGCGTTCACGGTCGTGCCAATGACCGGAATCCCGTTCTGCTTAGCTACCTGGGTCGGAACCAGGGTGGCGAATCCGCCGGTGTCGACCACGAAGCTGTAACGATTGCGTCCGATCCGGCCTTCTACTTCAAGAGCCCCGGAATGAGTGATTCGCATCGGCACGGCGTTGTATCGACCATGTTTGATACTCCTGATGGTTGGCTGGGCGCTTCCTCCCGAGACTTCAAGGTAGATCCGTTGATTCCGGCAATCGATAACGGCGTTATAACGCTGCATGATATCTAACCCGATGATCCCATCCATCGTCACTTGATTGCCCGAATCGCGAAGCTTGGCTCGAAAATCCCGGAGGTCAATCAAGGCCACCGGCCCGGAGCCCAAGTTATTGCTACCTACGAAGAGACTATCGACGACCGCTACGGGAACGATTCGGTTGTTGACCTCGATCTGTCTCGGTACCTGAATAACGCCCGGGCCTTTTGACAACCCGAGCAATTTTGCCTTATTGGAATCTACGATGCTGAGTGCCGCGCCAGTGTCGACAGCAAACCAGGCCGGGCGACTATTCACCAGGACAGAGACAAAAAGGTGGTTGCCAGTGCTGCGCCTCAGCGTCGTCCCGACAGTGGCTTCGCTTGCCTTTGAGCTAGGAAAACTGCCACACGCGGAGTAAATTATCCAGCTTACGGCACAAATCAGTATTCTATCAAATTGTTGCATGGTGCAGTTATGAATATTACACGATCAGGAACGCTTTGGTCGGCTGTTTTTCTCGTGTTGGCTCTTTGCCTCCTTAGCACGCAATCGGGATTAGCGCAGAAAAATGGGCCGGGATGGGGAGAAATCTGGCAGCAACGGATGACGATTGGCCAAGCACAATTGGATAGTGCGTTCAAGCTGGCGGAAACCGGCAAGGTTGACCAAGCCCTGGCCATGATCGACCAGGTGATTGCTACCGATCCGAACAATTGGCGCTCCTACTTTTTGAAATCGGCCGTCCTGGTGCTGGCTAAACGCGGGAGTGAAGCACTCATCCAGATCAATACCAGCATCAACCTCGCTCGCCGAAGCAACGTTTCTGACGGTCTGCTGGCGGAACTTTACGAAAGCAAAGCGCGCAGCTGTATCGACTATGGGCGTTACGATGAAGCCAAGAAATCGCTGGAACAGGCGGTTCATCTCCAACCTACCGATCCGACCACCCTCAATGATTTGGCCTGGATGCTCGCGACCTCTAAGGATAACCGGGTTAGAGATGGCCGGAGGGCGGTGGCCATTGCGACGAAAGCTTGCACTTTGAGCAATTGGAAAAACGCCTTTTCCGTCGATACGCTGGCCGCAGCGTCCGCTACCGCGGGGAACTTTGCCGACGCGGTTAAATACCAGCAACTCGCCATCTCACTCCTTGATCTGGAGAATCGAAAGGCTCAGCTGCCAGGAATGCAGCAAAGGCTTCGTCAATATTCCAGCGGCCAGACCTTCACTCGGGATCTAGTGCCCCAAGTCAGTGACTGGTGCATTAGTTATCGGATGCTAATTCGATCTAATATCGGTTGGGAATCTCGCATAGATCCCTTGCGGATCGTTTAACGCTCGCAAATCTTTGAGCTGGCTTTCGAGTTCCTGCATCCCGAGCCCAACAGGGTCAAACCTGGCCACCGGCGGTCTGGGAGTCGCTTTGAATAGATCCTTAAGCTTTTCGCTCAGATCTTTTCGTCCGGGAAATTCCTTAATTCTTGGTTGCTCACCGAGATGAGTCAGATTTGCCGCATAAGCAATTGCTGAGCTCAATCCGCCGATCTCATCGACTAATTTGATCCGCGTCGCCTCGCTGCCCGACCAGACCCGGCCCTGGGCGATCTCGTTCACTTGTGGCACGTCAAGATGACGGCCCTGCGAGACTCGATTTAAGAACTGGTCATAGAACTTGTCGACGGCTTTTTGCAAAATCGCCAGATCGGCGTCCGACTTTTGTTTGATGGGGTTAAACAAGGTTGCCAAGGGGCTGGTTGTCGTGACGGAGTCGGTAGTCAACCCATTTTCGGTGGCCAGCTTTTCAAAGTTAACCTCTAATCCGAAGACACCGATACTCCCAGTGATCGTGGTCGGCTCAGCAAAGATACGTTTCGCCGCGGCAGCAATATAATATCCGCCGGAAGCTGCGTAACCACCCATTGAGACGATCACCGGTTTGACTTCTTCCGCGGCTCTTAACTCACGGTAAATCTCCTCGGAAGCAAAGCCGCTTCCGCCCGGACTGTCGATGCGAAGAACAATCGCTTTCACACTTGGATCCAGACGAAAATTTCGGATCTCTCGCGCATACCGTTCGCCGCCCACGTTGCTGGCCGAGCCCTCTCCGTCGACGATCTCCCCTTGAGCATAGACGATGGCAATCTTTGGTTCGGAATCGGATTCGCCTTTGGGATTTCGCTCCGAGCCGCCCAGATAAGTATTAACGGTCACCTGTCGAAAGGTATGGTGCCGGGCGTCCGACCCATACTGGGACTTCAGTCGATCCATGACCGTCGACAAAGAAACCAGCTCGGTCCCCAATTTGCTTTTCACCGCCAATTCCCCGTCGATCAAGCCGTTAGCGTTGATGAGCTGTTCAAATGATCCGCGAGGAAGGCCGCGCGACTGTTCAATGGTCGTGGTCACCTCCTCCCAGATATCTCCGAAAAGTTTTTCCAGCTGCTCGCGATTTTCCGGACTCATGTTATCGCGAATGTAGGGTTCGACATACGACTTATATTTCCCAACCCGAAAAACCTGTACGCCCACGCCGAACTTCTTGAGAGCCTGGGCGTAGTAAATTGGTGAACTGGAAGGTCCGCGAAGGATAAATTCAGCCTGCGGATCCACAAAGAGTTGATCGGCCACGGACTCGAGGTAATAGGCCGGAGCAAATGGAAACTGCAGGTATGCGTAGACCGGCTTGTGAGACTCCTTGAACTTGGCCAAGGCTTCACGAACCTCCTTCAGAGCGGGATAGCTCGAACCATAGCCAGTGCCCGGAACGAGATTTCCGGTCATAAATACGCCTTTTATTTTGGGATCGGTTGCCGCGCGATGGAGGGCTCGCAAAACGTCACGCAGGGTAACCGGCGTTTCCTCTTGTTCTTCATTCAGCCCCGAGAACAGCTGAGATGCGTTGAATTCCGGCGGCGCGTCGGTGATCGGCACGGCCAGATCCAGAACCAAGAGGGAATTCTCGGCTACTTTCGGACCCTTTGCGGAGACGCCGACCAACGCGATGATCGCAATAAATCCGAGCAAGGCGAGGCCGATGAGCAAGAAGATGGCGAAAAGGGCACCGAAAAAGGATCCGAAGAACGATTTCATTTATTTTAAATATGGCGGCGATTACTGATCCGGACCCCTTGCAAAAGACCAAGAGGTCTGAATTTCAATCAACCCCCCGTCGGCACCGTGCCAGTCTCCGGTCGTCAAGCATGCTCGAACAGGCTGCCTCATTTCGCAAATGCGGCTCTCTCGTACGGATCGGATGCAACCGAAAGTAGTCCCGGGAGTCCGCCTCGGAAGTTTCGGTGTGGAAGGTCGCGTTTGGCCCGTAAATATCGGACCTGTCCCCATTCTGGGCGCCGCCGGTGGAAAAAACGCCGCAACCGGCTAACCAATCTATCGGGGACAAATCGGATTTCGGACTTTTCGTATGGAAAGCCTCCGTCGGATCGTAACGGTCGATTCGAGGATTCACGATTCACCCCACGCCAAAGTTCGCCTTAGTTGCACCGACTCATTGGGGTTAGGATGCCGCTAAGCAACACCTCCTGTCCCGGACAACACGATCGTAGCCTGGCACGAAGTGCCTGGGATAGCATCCCTCGAAAGAACCGTCCCGTAGGGTAGGGTATGATCGGGGGCAGCTAATTCCAGAGGGTATTTCTCGTCGTAATGTGCGCCATGTTTCTTTAGGTAGGCTTAATACTCTTTTTGAAAGATTCGAGATTTCCTCATTCCAATCATCGAAATCGCTGCGCACGCCTGCACGGATCACACCGTACCCTACGGGACGGCCTTTTTGTGGGGTTGTTCCAGGCACTCCGTGCCAGGCTACGATCGCACTGTCCCTCCGGGGACGTTTCGCAACAGACTTTAGCTCCCCAACCGAGGACCAGGAACGACAACCAGGAGGATTCGGACACCGCTAGACAACGCCTGACCTCTTGTGATCTTCTCAGCCCCCGGTTCCCCAATTTCAAATGAGGTTCAATCGGGGACAGGTTGAATGTCGTGATGCTCGTAGGCCGCGCGCGAAATCAAGAATTTGGAGTCCAACGGTCCAACCGGGGGTCTGTCGCCCCCTTCAGGGCGCGTCGCTCTTGGTGGACGATTCCCAGGGTTGAAACCCTGGCTGAGTCCCGTAGCCCCTGCGGCGCACAAAACAATGGCCTCAACCAAGGATTGTGCCCTGCAGCCCTTTCTTCGGAGCAAAATCATCCTAAGCCTTACCTCGTGCCATTCGGGTCTGTCCCCAATCTGAGCGCCCTCACAGGGTCCGTCCCCGTTCGAAGATTCCCCAACTGGGAGACTTGGGGGTCTGTCCCTAATCGCAGTGGTCCCCAATCGGGATCGCCAACTATGGGGTCTGTTCGGGTCCTTTCCAGGGTCTGTCCCCAATCTTAGCACCTGAGCACCTCACAGGGGTCCATCGGTCGCCAAAGCCAAACAGCCAGACAGCCCACTATGGGGTCTGTCCCCAATCGGGATCCCGGACCGCGGACTGACCTATCCAATTAGGGACAGGCCAAATCTCCAGGTTTCCACGTGGAATGCAGCGCCCGGACCGTAACATTGGACCTGTCCCCAATTTATGGACCTGTCCCCAATTTAAAAGTTTAAAAGAGTAGTCCAAGGGGATCCGTCTGCCGGTTCGAGGGCTCTCGAAAATGCCACCTTTGGTCTCCAGGTTGTTGGATAGGCCGAACGCGTCTAATCTTCCGTGGCGTTCTTCCGGAGAACCAAAGACCTAATGCACCAGCGTCCCGTCACCAAAACCTTTCCCCGCGTGGATGGCCGGCTTGTCGATTTTCTTAGCGTATGGTGGAGGTGGATTCTATTGCTCGCGGTGATCGTGACTGGGTTCCGAAGTTACGGGAACGAGAAAGTGGCCGCCGACGCTAATCGAACCCATCGGCTCTCCAATTCGGCAAAACCTGAAGTTGCTACGGCTCTGGTCGAGTGTGTCCAGGCGTTTGTTGTCGCCGGTGAAAAAGATGATCCAACAATTCGAGGAAAATACCTTGGACCAAAAGTATTTTACTTCGGGCATGCCCGCAGCCGCGAACAAGCGGTCAAAGAAATCGGTTCTCTTTACCGACGATGGCCCCGGCGCAAATTCACGCTGACTGACTCGATTGATCTATTTGAAATTCCAAATCATCAAAACGTCTATCGAGTAACCGCGGTGTACGAATATAAATTTGATAGCTTGAACGAGCATTTGTCCGGCAAATCGAAATTGAACTGCGTGGTAGAAAATGACCGACTGGGCACCCGGATCATTGGGGTCGACGAAAAGTTGGTCAGCGGCAGCACAGCATATCAAAAAGAGTAGTTGGAAGTATCACGACCTAATAAGAAACGACGGAAAACTATAGCGAAACCGTCCACCTTTTCGGAGCTAATCAGCACCTTGGCTTAATGAGGGAGCGGGAAACATCTGGAGCTCAAAACCTTTGAAAAACGAACTATCAGATCCTGTTTCGGCAAGAGTAGAAGAGCGGCTGCTGCAAGTCGCTTCCCAACTCTCGGAAATTCGGCGCCACCTGCATCAGCATCCCGAGCTCAGCGGTGAAGAATACGGAACGACAGACTATCTGAGCAAAGAGCTTACGGCAGCCCGCGTTCCACATCGCGTCGGCACGGATAAGTGCGGCGTCATCACAGATATCGTCGATTCGTCGGAATCCGGGGCTCCAGTCATCGCGATGCGAGCGGATATCGATGCCCTGCCAATTACGGAGGAGAGTAACGTTTCCTATCGGTCGAAAAATTCAGGCGTCATGCACGCGTGTGGTCATGACGCGCATTCGGCAATTCTCCTCGGGACCACGCTGGCCCTTTATCGCGCGCAACCCTTGCCAGTGGCGTGGAGAAGCATTTTTCAGCCTTCTGAGGAAGCCGGGCGTGGCGCTGTTGAAATGGTGAAACAGGGAGCCCTCGACGGGGTTGACGCCATCATTGCGCTGCATGTCGACCCAAACCTGGCGGTAGGCAAAGTGGCGATCACACCTGGCCCGCGGACAGCGTTCTGCCAAGACTTCATCATAGAGGTGAAGGGGCGCGGCGGTCACGGAGCGCGGCCCCATGCGACCGTTGATCCGATTGCGGCGGCCGCGCATCTCGTCACCCTTATTTATCAAGCCGTTCCGCGGCAAACAGATGCCCGCCAACCAGTGGTGGTTACGATCGGCGCCTTCAACGCGGGACATGCCTCAAACGTTATCCCCGACACAGCATCGCTCCAAGGGACTATTCGCACGTTGAACACGGCGGTGGCCACCCAGGCGCGTGAAACCGTCGAACGTCTTTGCGCTGCGGTCGGCCAGGCCTTCAACGCCAGCATTTCCGTCCTCTTCGAAAGGATGTTACCCGGGTTGGTCAACGATACCCAGATCGCAACTCTCTCCGCGGAGGTAGCCGGGAGAATTCTGGGAAAGGAAAACATTTTGCGTCACGAACCTCCCAGCTTGGGGGCTGAAGATTTCGCGGACTACTTGCCGACAGTTCCAGGCTGCATGATCGGTCTGGGCGCGAAAAAGCCCGACCATGCGGTTACGCCTCTGCACACGGCGACATTCGATATCGATGAGGCGGCTCTTCTCCTCGGGGCCCGCCTATTCGCCGCGATCCTGCTGGAATGGCCAAAGAAGTCTCACCCGGAGGAGGTGACGAATTGATCGGTTCAGGACCGAAAGCCTCCGGAGGGGCATGCGGTTGTCAAGCCAGCTCGCCGCTGACTTAATTCATCTACCGAACGGCTTACCTACTCTCGCTGAAGTAAGGCATCTTGATTACTTGTTCAGCGCGCTAGCCGGGAAAGTAAGCCGGGACGGCTTAACTACTCTGGTTTTAAGCAACGAAATACCTCTGGGATTAGCTGCGTCGATCATACCGTACCCTACGGGACGGTTCTTCTGAGGGACGCTTTCCCAGGCACTTCGTGCCAAGCCCGCCATGAGCAAGCGATAGCGCGTCGAATGGCTACGATCGTGTTGTCCCTCCGGGACGCGCAGCAAAACGTCGATTGGAAACTGGGGGCCGTCCGAGTTGGTAACTTTGCTCAATCCGCTACAAGCCGCCCCGGTGAGCTTCAATCGGCTGCCGTGTCGCCTTTAGCCTGTTCGAACAGGGTCTTCCAATAGTCCAACCGCTCTTTCACCCGTCGCTCGAACCCGTTTTCGGTCGGTTCATAATATTTTCGACCCTCCGGAAGATAGGCCTGGGGGACGTACCCTCCCTCGTAATCGTGGGCGTATTTGTACCCCTCCCCTTGGCCAAAAAGTTTGGATCCCGTGCCGCGCAAATATTTCGGCACCGCTAGAATGCGGCCCTGCTCGACGTCTTCTGTGGCTTTGCTAAGACCAGCCCAGGCTCGGTTGCTCTTGGGCGCAGTCGCGACATAGACGGTGGCCTGCGCCAAAGGAATCCGGGCTTCAGGCAATCCAACAAACTCTACGGCCTGTTGGGCAGCGACAGCAACCACCAGCGCGTTGGGATCAGCCATCCCCACGTCTTCACTGGCGGCAATCACTATCCGGCGAGCAATAAAACGGATATCCTCTCCGGCGTACAACATCTTAGCCAGCCAGTAGAGCGCCGCGTCCGGATCTGAACCACGCATGCTCTTGATAAACGCGCTGATGGTGTCGTGATGTTCCGTCCCGTCAGCATCGTAGGTGACAGCCTTTTTTTGAATACTCTCTTCAGCCACAGAACGGTCCAATTGGATCACGTCATCGGCATCCGGAGCGGTAGTAAGGACGGCGATCTCCAAGGCATTCAGGCTCCGTCGGGCATCGCCATCGCTGACCTCTGCCAGGAAATCCAGGGCTGGCGGCGTTATTTTGATCTTAAGTTTGCCGAAACCGCGTTCAGAGTCGGTTAACGCGGAGCGCATCACTTGCACCAGATCTTCTCGGGAAAGCGATTCCAGTTGAAAGACCTGGGAACGGGAAACGAGGGGGCTGTTCACGTAGAAGAAAGGGTTGTGAGTCGTGGCTCCGATCAACCGCAGATTGCCGCTCTCCACATCGGGCAAAAGGACGTCTTGCTGGGCTTTGTTAAAGCGATGGATCTCATCGATAAAAAGGATCGTTCGCGCGCCGTTGGACCGCCGCCGGAACGCTGCCGTGGCGGCCACGCGGCGAATATCCGAGACGGTACTCTCGACACCGCTAAGTCGTTCAAAGTGACTCTTGGTCGTCGCCGCAATGATTTGCGCCAAGCTGGTTTTTCCGCTGCCCGGCGGCCCGTAAAGAATGATGGAAGCCACCCGGTCTGATTCGATCGCCCGACGAAGCAGTTTGCCCGGGCCCAGAATGTGCCGTTGGCCCAGATATTCGTCCAGCGAACGCGGTCGCATCCGCGCGGCCAGGGGTGCACCCGGGTCGACGGCGGCTTCCTCGGCACTGTGGGCGCCAAAAAGATCGTCCATCCGCCTAGTTTCCGCGGTGATCAAGGAAAGTTCAATGCCAGTGGTAATCGGTCACCTGGAGCTCCTTGAATTCGCGGCTTCTTGGATTCTAGTGTTCTGGGAATCACGTTCATTCCGCGACTCACAGCATGGACAGTAAAACGTCATGAAGACAATTCTCATCTCGGTCGATTTCTCCGACGTCACCCTGAAAGTAGTCAAGGCAGCGGTGCATTTGGCCAAGCCGTTTCAAAGCAGAATCATCCTGGTGCACGTCTTCGAACCATTGTCTCCGCTGATGGGGATGGGTGGCGGGCCCGACGGAGTTCCGGTAACTCAGGCGCCCGAGCCGATCGTTCCGCCCGACTACACGGGAAGGTTCGCGCGCTTGCAGGAGATGATTTCGTCGGTCGGACTGGGATCAACCATCGTCGAACTCGAGGGGAGCCCGGCCGAGCTGATCTTGTCCCAGGCAGAAAATTCGCGGGTCGACCTCATCGTTCTCGGGTCTCATGGTCGGGGCCCGCTTTCTCACCTTTTCCTGGGCAGCGTCGCGGACGGTGTTTTGCAACGGGCCAGATGCCCGGTGCTGATCGTACCGTTGACCGAAACAACCGCCTAGGATGACGATGGTTCTCACCTGCCAGCCTTGCGATACGCAGCCAACTGCGATTAGACTTTGGTTCCTGTGAACTTCGCGACGCTCCCCGGGCTGGCGGTACTTAATCCCGGCGGACGAGATCCGGATCAAAGTTTTAAGGACGAACCCGGCCAACCAGACGAAACGTCTCACCCGCCGGTCAACTATCACGGATACGCCGCTTGCACTCGCGGAGCCTTTTATCGCGGAACAGCCGTCGCGGCACGACATCGAAGCGTCTTACTGCTCCTTCGGGGTGATCTCTCCGAATCGCAACGCGCTTTCACCATCCTCAAAGCTCATGGATGCCTCGTGGCGGTCGCCTTCAAGGAATCAGGGACCCAACAGGTTGCTCGCCAATTGTCGAAGCCGAAGCGATTTCAGCGCTTCCATGAGATCGCTTCCAACGCCGATCTCTGCCTCTCAAGTACGCTCGATCTCCTCCCGCTCTTCGCGTCAGTCTCCAAGTCTGCCATTCACGTGCCGACGCCTTATCCATTCGAATATCCTTCCTGGAACTTTTCGCGGCCCGTGAAGGAGAGGCACGGTTTATTTATCGGGACCCGAGAATTCGATGTGCTTTCGCGCAATCATCTTTTGGCCTTGTCCGCGGCCAGAAACTTTTCCGCACCAATTACGGTCATCAATCCAGATGGCAAATCGGGGCTGCAGCAGATTAAGGCTTTGATGTTCCCGGAAGATCAACTCAAGGTAGTGGAACCTTTGCCGTACCCGGGATATCTGCGGTTGATGGCCAGCCACCGGTTAGTCTTGCAATTCGACCAAAGCTCCGTGCCGGGACAAGTGGCGGGAGACAGTCTGCTCTGCCGAATTCCAACCGTCGGCGGAAATGGTGCGGTAGAACAATTGGCCTTTCCAGAACTCTCAGGAAGCGGACGAACATTTGATCAACTAGTCGAATTGACCCGCCGTCTCCTGAACGATGAAGGATTTTACGAAGAACAATTAGAGGGCTTGGAAAGGTGCGGAGCTGAACACCTTTCTTTTGCCAAAGGCCGCGAAGCACTCTCCCGCTACTTTCCCGGGCTCACTTGAACGGGGGTGTTGCCTAACGTAACCTGACAGACTCAAATGACTCGGCAGGCGCACACGAACCAATTTCCGCTGAAAGAACTTTCTTTGGAGGCGATCGTAGAGCTGCTGCGTGCGAATGGCATGCGGATCACGAAGAATCGCATACAAATCATTGACACTTTACTTCGCGCCGAGAAGCCCCTTTCGCTTGATGAAATACAAGAGAGAACGGGAGCAAATGAGGGAATGCCTGATTATGCCACTGTTTTTCGGGTGATGACAGTACTGGAGAACCTTCAGGTCGCTCAAAAAGTTAATTTAAACCGTTCCTGCAGTTACTACGAGCTGGTCAACCCGCGGCAACATTACGACCATATTATTTGCACCGAATGCGGACACGTGACGCTGATGATCGATTCTTGTCCGGTGGAGAAAGTGGAGCGCAAGATCGAAAAGCGCTACGGATTTTCGGATATCCGCCACTCACTGGAGTTTTTTGGGATCTGTCGTGAGTGCAGGTAGCTGAGAGCTTCGTGTGTCCATGGAGCGGGAAACGAACCCGTGGGAAAGCACGTTCAGCCCGATTCCGATCAAGATAAAGGGTACGATGAAGCGGCCGTAACGTTTGACCTTTTCTCCAAAAGCCCGATGGCTGGTGAGATAGTAGCCAAGCAGACACCAAAGGGCAGTCATTAAAGCGAAAACCAGTGCATAGAGAGGTATGATGGCACGCTGAATCGAGAACAACGAAATGTAAACGCTGAGATTGTCTCCGCCGTTCGCGATAGTCAGCAAAGTCACATAAGCCATTTCAGATTTCGCCCAGCTAAAGCGGAGTCGTTCTTTTCCGACAAAGTCGGGACGATTTTCAGCTGTTAGAGTGGTTCCGCGCGGGCTTTTAAACAGCCTCCAGAGCCGGTGGAGTCCCAGCCACAGAGGAGCCAAGCCTAAGGCACTGATCCATCCGCCAGGAATCGGCACGGTAAAAAAGGCCGCCAGAATGCTGAAAATCACCAGGAAGGACATTCCAAAGAATTGACCGGCTACGACCGAGCCAGTCCGGAAATCCGAGTCGACGAACAAACTGGCCAGTAAAAAAAGATCGTCGACATTCGTGGAAGCAAACGCCACGACGGCGATAACGAGTGGCGAGAATGTCAGCAGGTCCGTTGAGAGAGGATTGCCCAATCTCGCGCCCTTGACTAAATCCGAACCGGCACGCCATGTGCCGCCAGGAAACGCTTGGCCTCACTGACGGTGTATTCGCCGAAGTGAAAAATGCTCGCCGCCAGAACGGCATCCGCCTTCCCGAGCGTCAGCACTTTTAGCAGATGCTCGAGGTTACCAGCTCCCCCGCTGGCGATCACTGGAATGCCGACGGTCGAACTAACGGCGGCGGTCAGCTCAATATCGTAACCATCCTTGGTTCCGTCCGCATCCATGCTGGTCAGCAAGATTTCCCCAGCGCCCCTTCTCTCGACCTCTTGCGCCCATTCCACGACATCCAAATCGGTCCGATTCCGGCCCCCATGCGTGTAGACAGTCCATTGACCTGGTCCCGTTCGCTTGGCGTCAATGGCGACCACGATACATTGAACGCCGAAAGTCTCGGCAGAGCGGGTAATCAATTCTGGTTCCCTGATGGCCGCGGTGTTGATGCTCACTTTATCGGCTCCCGCCAGCAACATCTCCCGGACATCTGCGGAAGTTCGAATACCTCCTCCGACCGTGAGCGGCATAAAACATTGTTCTGCCGAGCGCCTAACTACGTCGATCATCGTTCTCCGGTTGTCCGAAGAGGCGGTGATATCGAGAAAAACGAGTTCATCGGCCTCCTGGCGATTGTATTCCATCGCGCATTCCACCGGATCCCCAGCGTCGCGCAATTGCAGAAACTTCGTTCCTTTCACGACCCGGCCATCAGTGACATCGAGGCAAGGAATGATTCTTTTAGTCAGCATCTGAACGAAAATAAGGTGTGCTAGTCGATTTCGGCCGCGCCTGATGGGGGCCTAATATTTTGCTGAGCTAATTAGCCAACATCTGATCGCGAACAGAGTCTACCTCAGCTAGCGGAAATTATTTGCCCGTTCTCTCGGTCAGCCAGAACCGAGACTGCTCATCAAAATATCCTAAGACACCGGTCGAATACCAATCACCGTTCGGCTCGGTAGGAGCGAGGGCATCCTCCTTCAAAAGATCATCGAGCGTTTGTCGATTCGGTAGAAACGATGCCCGGATGAATAGCTCTCCCGTTTCGTCCGGCTTCGAAATAAGCGATCCGGGCGTTGATTTGCCGATTTCCGCCTCAGCCGAAACTTTGGCCTCTACCGTCGAGTAAAAACTCCCGATCAAGGTGGCACTTCCTTTCCGTTCGTACTCCTTCAAGGGAAGCGAAGCGAGTGGCAGATCCTCGTAAAAAATTAATTCGATGTTCGCATGCTGCATGCGCCCGGTGAAATAGTCGATCTCTCTGGGCCCAAGCGGGGCATCGGTGATGAAGACCCGGTGAAACGGCGAAAAAGGCTTGCGCAATAGCCTTCGCACGACCGGACTACCGGCCGCGGTCCGGGTTGGCTTAAACTTCTCAACCTGATGGTCGAGACTTCGGCTCGAGCGAGATCCAATCATACTGGTCAGTCCGGCCGCCAAATTGCCGAGCAGATGCAGCGCTGAAGCGCAAAGATCTATCTCACCAGCTTTCAGCTTCAATTGAGAAAGCAGAAATTGCACGCTCTGTCTCAGTTGATCCTGGGACCAGACCCGGAAAGTCAGGTGTTTGGACGTCTCAAGGACCAGAGAAATCAAGGCCGCTGAATTCGCGGGCTGCTCTTCCAACGCTCCCAATTTGCCCAAGCGCAACCAACGAGCCTGGGAACGGACATGGCCGACGGAAATCTTAATGGGAATCTTTCTGAGGACTCCGTCGAAATGAGAGCCGACCCATCCCCGCTTGGAGGTTATACAAGCCTTCGGCTTCAGTGCGCTGATCCAGGAAATGAATTCGTCGTGGGGAGCTGCAGGATCGCAGAGAATTGGGACGGCCCCGATTTGCAGAGCTGCCAAGAGGTAAATGTACATCTCCTGGGAGGGACCAATTCCAAGCAGGATCCGATCACCCGCCACGATCTTCTTTTCGCGCAACTCGAACGACAGGTAATCTACAAGTCGATTCAAACCCGAATAAGTCAGGACTCGGTCGCCAGAGAGACACCGGTCAATTAATGCGGGAACACCAGGCTGCAGCTCGGAACGTTTGCGGAGAGTTTGAACGAAATTCATTGTTAATTGAGCCGCATCGAGAACCGCCGGGTAAAGGTCTCTTGCGGGGGAATGATTTGGATGCCGAGTTTGGCCTCGAAGGCTTGCTGTTCCTGTTGATCGGGCAAGCCCCAGCAAGGTTCGATGCAGATGAAGGGATTCAAATCACTCCAAATCGTAAAATAAGGGACATCGGAGAAATCGAACTCCACCTGTCGTTTTTGCGCATAGTCCAGAAGTTGGATGATGTAACTATCGGCTTCGAGGGTTTCGAGGAGGAATGATCCTGGCAACTCAAACGGTTTAATCGGCATGGTTGCGCCGTCAGATTCAAACTCAATCGTTTCCCCGCTCAAAAAATTGTTAGGGGCGAGATAGCGTTTGTAAATTCCCTTTGGCAAAACCACTCGCGCCTGTTCAAACGACGAAATCGATAATCCAGGGTGTAACCCGAAACTTACGTGGGATGGGCGCTCCGCTTCTTCATTGTGAAAGAGGAAGGTCACTTCCAAGGTGTTGCCTTGCAAAGTGTAGTTGATTCGAAAAGAGACTTTGCGCGGGTATTCCAACGGTAGGATTTGGTCGGTTGGAAGCGAGTAGCTGAGCGTGCCCCTATCCGCGAGCGTAACTTCGGGATCAACGAACTTTTTGTGCCGCAGAAAGCCATGATTTCCACCGCGGATCTCCTCTCCTTCGTACCATGTCCTCTCCTCTTTGATCCGATGCAGAAAATAGCCCATGACAGTGGCATGACCTTGCCAGCCCTGTTGGGTGGGTAGGACATCTCCGTCCCGATAAAGGTATCCATCCCAGCCTCCACCATCCACGCGCCGGGCGAGACTTACCAACTCTGCTCCCAGGTTGTTCACCTGGATTCGATATCCGCTTTCGATGTCCGCTAATTCGTGCAATCGATGGCCATCTTGTTCAATGACGCGGTGTTCGAAACCCATACCTTACCAGTGGCACAAATGCGCCAAGAGACCAAGTCGTGATACAGGAATCAGGAGTCAGAATTCAGGAGTCAGGAGTTGCAGCATGCCGAAAATTTCCCGGTGACAATAAGAGCTTTCGAGACCTGAATGGAGCCGTCGACAAGGCGGGAAATCCACCGATCCACTTGGATCCGCCAACTCCTGTCTCCTGACTCCTGATTTCTGTCTCCTGTCCCCAATCACTACGCTCCAGTTCCAACATACTCCGCGGAATAGGTATCAAACTTAGAAACGGTGCCTTCTTTGGGCGCTTGCTTAACATCGTAGACGTTATTTCCGACGACCTGTTGCGTCTGCGTGTCATAGATCATCACCGATTTTGCCCCCGTCGAATCTTTCTCGCGCACCGTAGATACCGCGAGGTAACGCGTCTTCTTGTACTGCGCCCGGCGCGGCGGGGGGGCATTTTCATAGGCCAGGCGTGCTCTTTCTTCGGCATATTGCCGTTGCCGTTCGGTAGCCTTGTGCTTGGCAATGACATAGGCGGTCACTCCGGCCACGGCCCCGGTGGCCAGACCAATCGCCACCGCCTCCGAGGTACTTGCTCCCGCGGCTCTGGCCAGGCCGCCGGCCAGAATGCCTGCCCCGGTACCAAACACCGCGCCGTTTGCCTCCGGCGACATATTTTCACATCCCGTTAAAAGTAACCCTGCAACGAGGACGGCCGATGAGCATTTGATAAGACCCGCGTTCATAGGAAAAAAATTTTGCGAGCGGTCACCATACCGAGTCTCCAAAGTCTGAACAAGAAATATTGTCACCTTAGCTCGTCAGGGGTGAATTTCGGGGGAACGAAGCATAGTACCAAGCCCGCGCCGAGCACCAATGCCGCGGCGACGAGATAAAGCCCATAGTCGCTTCGCTTGGTCAGATCCGTGACCCAGCCAACGATCGATGGCCCGAAAAAGCCGGCCAAATTGCCAAGGGAATTGATCCAGGCAATACCAGCGGCGGCAGCCGTACCGGCCAGCATTTCCGTCGGCATCGGCCAAAAAAGCGGAAAAGTCGCCAAAATTCCGAGGGTGGCGAGGGTCAGTCCAATCATGGCGATCAGGGTGTTTTGACGAAACAGATTGCTAATCACAATGCCAGCCGCTCCCAGCAAAGAGGCCAAGGCGAAATGCAGGCGACGTTTTCCAGATCGATCCGAGCTGCGGCCGAGAACTACCATGGCAATGGCTCCGAATCCATACGGAATCGCGGTGAGTAAGCCGACGTCCAAAAGATCTTTGACGCCGGTATTCTTGATCAATTGCGGAATCCAGAAACCGGTGCCGTACAAACCCATCGCAGAACAGAAATAGATGGCGGCGAAGAGAATTACCTGGGGATTGAAGAAGATGCCAGCCAAGGGAAGAGATTCCTTCTGCCTATCTTCAGTCTGCAAATTATGTTCCAGGAGTTGCTTCTCCTCCTCGCTTAGCCAGCGCGCGGACCGAATTCCGTTGGCCAGCAACCAAGGGACAAAAATTCCGAGCACTATCGAGGGGATTCCTTCCAGCAAAAACAGGATCTGCCAACCTTTCAGTCCTGGTGCACCGCTGAACTGGTGCAGAATCCAGCCCGAAAGGGGGGCTCCAACTACCCCAGTCAAGGCAATGGCCAGCATGAAGAGCGCGATCATTTCCCCGCGGCGACGTGATGGAAACCAATAGGTGAGATAGAGAATCACTCCCGGAAAGAAACCGGCCTCCGCGAAACCGAGCAGAAGCCGTAGCCCATAAAATACCCACGGCGAATTTACGAAAATCATCGCGGTGGAAACTATTCCCCAAGTAACCATAATCCGGGCGATCCAGAAACGGGCGCCCACCTTCTCCATTAAAAGGTTGCTGGGGACTTCAAAAACAAAATAGCCAAGGAAAAAAATGCCAGCGCCCAACCCGAAGACCGTATCGCTGATCTGCGGAACATCGGCCTGCATCTGCAATTTCGCGAAGCTGACATTTACTCGATCGAGGTAGGCCGCGATATAGCAAATGAATAACCATGGGATAATTCGCCACGCCACCTTGCTGTAGATAGCATCTTCGGAAATCGGGGTGGTCACTGGGGGGATAGGCATTGGGGGGTTGAAAGCCGGCGTTCCAGATGAATCAACTCAGCGTCTATTTGTAAGGTACCCCGTTAACCCGACACCATTCGACCGCCCGTGGGTTCCCAGCGCGCGCAGACCGCCTGAACCATTCCGCGGCCCCTTTGGTATCCCGTTGCAGGCCGAGACCTTCCGCCAGACAGCCGGCATAAAAAAACATTCCATTGGCGTCCCCTTTTTCCGCCCCCTGCTTAAACAGATTGGCCGCGATTTCGGGGCTACGCTGGACGCCCTCCCCATTCATATAGAGTACCCCCAGATTAGACAGAGAGAGCGTGTACCCTTCGGCAGCAGCATCCTCGTAATATTTCCGTGCCTGGTCGAACTGACGAAGTTTTCGATAATGCGTGCCTAACAGGTCCATCGCCCTGGGTTCCCGTAATCCCGCCGCTTCTTGCAGGAAACCGACTGCCTTCGGCACGTCGACCGGGACTCCTTTGCCATAATAATAACATTCGCCCGCCAGATATTTGCCAACACGATCCCCAGTGTTCGACGCCTGCAAGAAAAACTCCAGGGCCTTTCGGTCGTCACCCGGTTCGCGTCGGTTCGAATATAACAGACCGCTTTCGATCATCGCCGGGGCACTCCCTTTGGCGGCCGCGATTTCGAACCACTTCATGGCCTCGGGTGGATTATTTTCTCGCGAAAACTGTCCAATAATCAGCATGGCGGGAACAACTCCTTTTTCGGCTGCTCGAACCAGATCTGCTTTGGATTCCGCGTACTCTGCGGGTTCCGGCTTTCCCTCCGTGCTGTGTACTCCGGCCAATAGATTCTCCAATCGTTTCATCGCGATCGATCGCTCCGGAAAACGATCAATCAGTCCCAAGTAGGCTTTCAGCGCACCTTGCCAGTCGCCCGACTTGCTAAGCTCTTGCGCCGCTCCCAGTTTTTCCTGGAAATCATCCAACGGCACCTGACTTGGCGTGGGTTCAGGTCGCTGTTCAGGAGTAGGCTCGACCCGCTGTTCGGGAGTAGGCGACGGCGTTGCTTTCTCCTCGGGGGTGGGCAAAGGACTGGCCTTTTCTTCCGGGGTCGGGGCAGGAGTCGGCGGTTCTTCCGGGGTCGGGGTGGGCGTGGGGGTCGGCCGTGGAGTTGGGGTTGGCGTGGGCCGCGGAGTTGCGGTCGGCGTGGGCCGCGGCGTCGGAGTCGGCGTCGGCGTGGGCCGTGGAGTTGGAGTCGGCGTTGGCGTGGGCCGTGGAGTTGGGGTCGGCGTTGGCGTGGGCCGTGGAGTTGGGGTCGGCGTTGGCGTGGCCTGTTCTCGCGGAGAGGGATTGAGGAACGGAGTGGGATGGGATTTTCTCGAGTCAGCGAGCTGCTGCCCCACAAAGTACTGGTAAACCGCGAACCCGCCCACACCGAGACCGCCAAGCAGGATAACCACCAATCCAAAGACCAAAAGCAACCCGGCCATCGAGGTCTTTCGCTTGCTCGAATCCGGTGGTAGTGCCGGCGGCACGACAGAGGGAGGAGGAGGTTCAGGGGCAGCCGGCGGAACGTAGGTCTCGGGAGGAGGCGGAGGAGGAGGAGGCGGCGGTTGTGTGGTCGCCGATCCGGAACGCGAACTGACTCCGGAACGGGTACTGGCCTGAACCGGTGCCGCGCTGGAGACAAAAGAGTGTTCAGTTCCTCTACCGAAAAGTTCCCCTTCCAACAAATTGCTCAGCTCGACCGCCGTGGCCAACTCATCGGTCAACCCCCGACGCAGGATGGAGTTTCCCTCTTCCGAAAGAACCGAGATTGGCGTGTAGCGGCCGGTCGCCTCGACTGTTTTTCTGGGGCCGCCTAGGAGTTCGTAAATCAGAAGGCTTAACATGCCAAGATCACTGGCCCGCGGACCTTGGCTAGCGGAGCCTTGAACCAGGGTTGCCGATCCGGCCCAGGTCGCGGACTCGTCAGCGGAAAGGGAAAAGTCGACCGGCTCAACCTTGATGCTTAAGTCGTTCCATCGAATGAGGGGTGTCTGCAACAACGCGGGAGTGATGGCCGCTTCAGTCAAACCAGGGGTGGTCAGATGGACACCGGAAATAGTCAGATCTACTTGCTGGAGCCGGTTCACCCGCGCGTGATCGGCGACTGGTGCGAGAAGCTTGAGCAGCAAAAGCGCCTCCGCGAGAGGCAACGCGCTCCGCGCCCGGAGTATCTCCACCAACCGCGGCCCAATTACGATCTCCTGGACGAGGAAACTCTCTTGGCCAGTACTCTCAAGAGAGTAAATCTCTTGCAGTTCCGGCCGAGGCGCGCGCCGGAGGCGATCGACCTCTTGTTCCAGCGCGGTGTACCGTTTGCTGTCGCTTAAGAACTCTCGGTTAAAAACTAAGATTGAGACCCGGCGACCTCGTTGGAGATCGTCGGCCAGGAATCGCCGGCCTTGAGTCGATTCGCCAAGATCCTGGGTTATTCGGTAACGCCGGGCCAGAATTGTGGAGGGCTCGGAACCTGGCGGCCGATCGGTGGAAAACGCCTCGGTGGCAAGTGTCTCAGGCGGTTCCGCAAGCCTCTGCATCCCGCCGCTCGCTCGATCCGTGGCGGTGGCGCTGGCCTGAATAGATTCAACGCACCGAATGATTTCCTGGCGGAGATCGCCCGGCGATTGCGGACGGTTCGCGCGATCCTTTTCCATCATCCGGTTGACCAATTGGACGACGCAGGAAGGGGATCCTTCGAGCGGTTCCAGAGGCAGCGGCTTGTAAAGATGCTGACTCATGATTTGTGCTACCGACCCGGAATAAGGTGGTCGCCCGGAAATCATGTAATATAAAGTCGCCCCCAGAGAGTAGATATCCGAACGAATATCGATATCCCGCTCCTCCAACTGTTCGGGACTGGCGAAATGAGGAGTGCCGACGAATCCCCCTCCAACGGTCAGGGCTCCGGAATCCTCTCCTTCTCTTTTGGCACTTTTGGCCAGACCGAAATCGATGACTTTCACTACCTTTTCGCCCTCTTCATCGACCAACATAAGATTCGCCGGCTTCAGATCCCGGTGAACCAATTGCTGTTTGACGGCTGCCGCCAAGGCTCGAGAAACCTGGAGAGTGATCTCCAGGGCTTGGACCGGGGCGAGAGGCCCAATCCGCTTCATGTAGGCATCGACGGTTTCACCGTCAATGAACTCCATCGCGTAGAAGTAGCTCTCGTGATCGGTTCCCAGATGAAAGACGGAAGCGACATTCTGGTGCCGAAGAGCGGCCGCGGCCCGCGCCTCTCGCAAAAATCGCTGCCGGGCGATGTCGCTATTAAGGTAGGTATTGTTGATGACCTTTAAGGCAACTGGACAACGAAGATTCGTGTCAAAAGCCTTGTAGGTAATGCCCATGGCGCCTCGGCCTAATTCCCACAGGCTGCCATCGTCATGCCTGAGAACCTCGTAATGCTGATAGCGCTCAGCTTCCGCCATTTTGATGAGACCTCATTAAAGCAGACGCCAGTGGAACGCGCAACTGGGCAGCGGGACTTCGGAATTCAGGAGTTGCCGAACAGAGGTACGGATCTCGCATCTGGTGTGCTTCGTGGTTTCTTTTCTCGCCGGCCCAAAGATTCCGTCGGGTTCCAAGGCTGTATCTATGCGGCTATCCCCTCCTACAACTACTGAACTCCTGCAACTCCTGACTTACTTACTTCTCAATTTCCCAGTTCCAACCGCACCGGCGCCGAAAGGCCTGACGAATCAGGAGTCAGGAGTTGCAGGAGGGGATAGCCGCAGCCCGGGAACCGGCGGAAGCTTGGGACGGTTAGAAAAGGAATTACGAACGTGTCAGCAGATTGCCTCGTAACGCAACTCCTGAACTCCTGCAACTCCTGACTCCTGATTCCTTCCCCCATCAATTTCCCAGCTCGAACCGCACCGGCGCCGAAAAGGCCTGACCATTCGGTGGCGGTGGCAGTTTGGTAATTTTCTTACCGGCTTCCCGGACTGAATCATCCACCACGGCGTTGCCAGAGCCTTCCACGATATCGAATTGGGTGACCGTGCCGTCCTGTTCCACCCTGAGTTTAACGGTAACCGCCAACATCTTTCCAAGGGCCATCTCGCTGGTGGGCTGATTCCAAGCGGCCTGAAATCGATTCGTAAGGATCCCTACATAGCCAACTAAAGCAGAATCTCCTGAACCACTCCCTGAGACGTTGCCCGGTCCTGTTCCCCCACCGCCCTTTCCTGGCTTCTCTTTGCTCTTGCCATCTCCAGCCTGCCCGGCGCTCGGCTCAGCTGAGGCACTCGGTTTTTCATTTTTTTCATTTTTTTCCGACTTCGATGGAGACGATTTGGGCTTCGGTGAATTTTGGCTCTTTGCTTTTACCGTCTCGTCGTCCGACGCTTTTTCCTTCTCTTTCTGCTTCTCGGTCTTCTTCTCTTTCACTTCGTCTTCGTCTTTTGGAGAAGGTTTTGCCGAAGGTGAACGGACCGGCGACGGCTTGGGCGTGGATTTTGGAGTGGGCTTGGGAGTCGGCTTAGGTGTCCCTTTCGGGGTGGGCTTGGGAGTTGGTTTTGGCGTTGGTTTAGGTGTCGGGTTCGCCGTTGGTCGCGGGGTTGGGGTTATGGATCGCGGAGGTGTCGGAGTCGCGGTCGGGGACGGGGTCGAGGTCGGGGTTGGGGTTGGCGTGGAAATGGGCAGCTCAGATTGTTGGACCACTGGAGGTGGCGTCGGAACGGCGGGTGGCGGGGTTGGGGTGACAGCTTCCTCGTCCGGAGGCGTTTGCGATGGCGTTTCCTGGTGATTCTCCGGCGGTGATTCTTCGCTGGGAGTCGTTTCGGTATCCGTAGCCGAGTCGGAACGCGACGCCGAGGCGGTGGGTTCGCCACCGAAGGAGCCGGGATTCATCCAGACGACGGTGTCACTCTTCTTCTGCGATTGGAACAAGGCCGCCAGCATCAGCCCACCGAGCAGTATCAAGTGGACAACAGCGATGGCGACGAAGGTTTTCTTGAAGCCTCCGTCTGGATCTTCACTGCGGTAATCTGCCATTCCTCACGGCTCATCGGGACGTGTCAGGACGCCCACCTTCGAAATTCTAGCTCGCTGAAGTATATCCATCACGTCGATGAATTTCTGGATCGGCAATTCCTTGTGCGGACGGACCACCACCGCGAGACCTGGTTTTTCGGCCTGTAAAGCCAACAACCGCGCTTCTAGCGTCGCCGGATCAACGATCTCGTTGTTGAAGCGCATCACGTCCTCCTTATCGATCGAAATCGTTTGCACTTGGGACGGGTCCACCGATTGGATGGCTTCTCCGCTGGTTGGCACCACCAGATTGACGCTGTTTTCCATCAACGGAGTCGTGATGATAAAAATAATTAGCAGGACAAACGCCAAATCCAGGAGCGGAGTGACGTTAATCTCCGTCAGGGTCTGCAAGGTGTGACGATCGGAAAAACGGCGCATCTTATTTGTTGACCAGAAGCGGTCGGGCCGAGTGGTTCACGTATTTATGCTCAAATTCCGAACAGAGCTCGGCCGCGAAATTGTCGTTCTGAACAATCAAGGAACGAATACTGGTCACCAGGAAGTTATACCCGAACATCGCCGGGATCGCGACGAGCAAACCGGTCACGGTAGTGATCAGGGCACCCGAAACCCCCGGCGCCATGGCTTGCAGGTTTGCGGAGCCGGCCAGCGCCACTCCGGTGAAAGTGTCCATCACTCCCCACACGGTTCCGAGCAAGCCAAGAAACGGAGCGCCGCTGACGGCGGTGGCCAGCAGGATCATCTGAGACTCGAGGCGCAATGCGGATTCGCCGACTGCTCTTTCCATGGCGGTGGTTACGACTCGCATTTGAGAAGGCGTAATCCGTTCCGCAATTTCCAAACGGGCCCAGAAGGTGTCGTCCACTTCCGTCGAACCGAGCAGATGAAAGGCCAATTCTTTGCACCCGGCTCGATAAATGGAGAAGAGCGGCGAACCATCAAAGCGCACTTTGGACTCGTAGATTTTCAATGGCTGCCGATCCGACCGGAACAGATGAAGAAAGCGATCGTTCTGCGCCCTGGCCAACCGCACGACCCTGATCTTAGTGACCATTACGGACCAGCTGAAGATCGACGCCACGAAAAGTGCTGTTAAAACTAGTTTTCCTTCAAAGGTCGCTTCCGTGAAAGCGTACACCAGCCCCCCAGACTGAGTTGCAACCAAAGATGTCAACAGCGGCACAGGAAGTATGTTTAGCCCGAGATGCCGTAAAGGCAATCCATAGGATCGCAGCACCGGCGATCCTTGAGATTCCCGGTTTTCGCCTTACAGGTATTCCGTCATGCCAAAATTCGCTTCTCAGCATTTCTGGTCTGCGGTGCTGGCCGCCGGGTGGTTCTTTGCTACGCCCTCCCTGGAAGCACAAAACAAGTACGATATCCTGGCTCGAGTTCTGCAACCTTATGGCGAGCTTTTCTATTCGAAATCACCAACCAAGGCCCTGCAGGCGGACATAGTTTTGCAAGAAGGCCCTTCCAGTACGGCGGCAATTCTTAACCAACCGTTGCGCGTATCTTTGCAAATGCCGGACAAACTTCGGATCGAGTCTCTTGATCCGCAACATCGGACGGTCTTCTGCCGCAATGGACAAAAGGTCTGGGTTTATCCTCGTGAAATTCTGGCCGGCGTCGTGCCCACAGAGCGACGACGAACCGACAAGCAAAGCAGAATTCCTGATTTTCATCTACCTCTCAAAGATCAGCAGATCGTCTGGATCCCAGCTCTCTTTCAGATTTTGCGTTTCGCTTCGGGCTCAGACTCCGAGGGCGCTCCGACCTGGGATCTCGATTTTCAGCTCTCGCCAGAAATCGCGCAAGCCATCAAATGCGATCCCTGGACGGCCAGTGCGATTGTCAAACAGAGCGATTTTCAAGTCCGTCATCTTCGGATCCAGAGCGGGAATTGGTCTGGATCGCTAGAGATTCTGGATTGTCACTTCGGTAGAGCGCTGACGCCTCAAACCTGGGAACCTGACCCGGAATTGGCCGCTGGCGCCACTGCCGTACCACCGGAACTTTTCGATTCTGCCCTGGAAAGAATCGCAGCCATCGCCATCCCTAGATGAGATCAGGTTTCATCGATAAGCTGATCGAGCGAATCCGGCGCGTGCAACCGGAAGAGGTACAAAACTATCTGGTTCGCCTGGCCCGCGAGAAAGGGTTTCTGGAGCGGATCTTCGATGCCTTGCAAGAGGGCGTTATTGTCACCGATATCCAGGGTAAGATCCAATTCATCAACGCGGCCGCGGCGCAGATTTTTGGCGTGGAGCCGGAAGAGGCCTTTGGGCGCCCCCTGGAGGAAAAGCTTCGCGGTCTTGACTGGACATCGCTCCGGTCAAACGAAACCTCCGTTAGCCGGGATATTGAGGTGTTTTATCCGCGACACCGGTTTCTCAATTTTTATGTCGCCCCACTGCATTTGCATAAGGATGTCGAAGACTCGAATGCCATGCGCCAGGACCTGGTCGGGTACGCCATCATCTTGCGCGATATCACCGAAGATCGGCGAATGGCCGAACAGACCATCGAGAGTGAACGGTTATCTGCCTTGACGCTATTGTCCGCCGGCGTAGCGCATGAAATTGGCAACCCGCTCAACTCCTTGAACATTCACCTTCAGCTCATCGAACGAAGATTGCGCAAGGCGCCTGCGGACCTCCGGAGCGAGCTGGGAGAGCTACTGGCCACTGCCAAAAGCGAAATTCAACGGCTCGACTCCATTGTCCACCAGTTTCTCCGAGCGATCCGGCCTTCGACTCCCCAGTTTGAAACTCACAACCTGAACGAGATTCTCGAGGAGTCGGTCGCTTTTCTCCGCCCGGAAATCCGCGATCGCGACATCATCGTCGAATTGGATCTCGAGCCCACTCTGCCCCGGTTGCAAATCGATCGCGACCAGATGAAACAGGCCTTTTACAACGTGATTAAAAATGCGTTTCAGGCCATGAAAACAGGCGGTATTTTGCACGTTCGATCCTGGCAAAGTGAGCTTTATGTTTCCGTCTCCTTCAACGACACGGGCGGCGGAATCTCCCAGGACCAGATGAGCAAACTGTTTCAACCTTATTACACCACCAAATCCTCTGGGTCAGGACTGGGCTTGCTTATCGTCCGACGAATCGTCCGCGAGCATGGCGGCGAGATTGAAATTGAGAGTAACGAAGGTAAAGGCATGCGAGTGACTATTCATTTACCATTCGGAGATAAGCGTATCCGAATGTTACAGGATCAATCCGACGGTGGATGAGCATGCGAGGCGCAATATTAATTGTTGATGACGAAAAGCCCACCAGGGAAGGGCTTCGCCGATCCTTGGAGGATGATTTTGACGTCTACACCGCAGGCGATGCAGACGAAGCTCTCAACGTCCTCGCGGCGGAGCATATCGACCTGGTTCTGACTGACCTGCGGCTGGGAGGCCAAGACGGCATGGCGCTGATCGAAAAAGTCCTCCAGCAACCGCGTCCGCCGATTTGCTTGCTGATGACGGCCTATGGTTCGATTTCAACCGCCGTCGAAGCGATGAAAAGCGGCGCATACGACTTTGTGACCAAGCCGGTCAACATCGACGAACTCGGGCTGAAAATATCCCGCGCCATCAAGGGACGTCAAACCGAGCACGAAAACGTTCAGCTGCGGCAACAGGTTAACAAACGATTCGGTTTGGAAAGCCTGATCGGCGAATCCACCGCCATGCATGTGATTTTCGATACTATTCGCCAAGTGGCTCCCAGTCGGGCCACCGTGCTCTTGATGGGCGAGAGCGGGACGGGCAAAGAATTGATCGCCCACGCCGTCCATAATCTCAGCAACCGCAATAAGACACGTTTTATCGCCTTCAATTGCGCAGCGTTCGCACCGCAGTTGATCGAGAGCGAGCTTTTCGGCCACGAACGAGGCGCCTTCACCGGGGCGATGGAACGCCGTATCGGGAGGTTCGAACAGGCGGCGGGTGGCACTCTGTTTCTCGACGAAATCGGCGAAATCGATTCAAATATCCAAGTCAAATTATTGCGCGCCCTCGACCCGGGAGTTTTCGAACGCGTCGGTGGCAGCCAAAGCATTCACGCGGATGTCCGTTTGTTGGCAGCAACTAATCGGGATTTAGCCGCTCTCGTCCGGGAAGGAAAATTTCGCGAAGATCTCTACTATCGGCTCAATGTCGTCCAGATCCGGGTCCCACCTCTTCGGGAACGGAAAGAAGATATTCCTCTGCTGGCCAACACGTTTCTGAAAGAAGTTTGCGAGCGGGATGGTAAAGCCTTTCGGCCATTATCCCCCGAAGCGATGGAGGCTCTGCTGCGCTACGATTGGCCAGGAAATGTCCGGGAATTGAAGGGTGCGATTGATTCGGGCGTGACCTTGGCCACCGGAGATCAAATCTCGGTCAAGGACCTACCCTTGACCGTACGCAGCGCGGTGGAAGGTCTTGTTCCGCGAGACACCGGAACCCAGGATCGCGTTAATATCCATGACAACGAAGTTCGTCTAATCATGCAGGCACTGGACGAAAGCGGCGGCAATCGGACCGAAGCCGCAAAAAAATTAGGAATCAGCCGGCGAACATTGCACCGCCGATTAAAAGAGCTGCAGGTGCCGGAGTGATCGGCTTTCGATCTTGGATTCGGCGCGAAGCATCCAAAGGGCAAGATGACGCTGTCTTTTGGATTGCGTAGTTTCGTAACACGATTTCTGCCGTCGCTTCGCTTCAGGGCGGTTTCGTTATAAATAATAAACCCAGGCTGAAGCCTGAGGCTATGCTTTCATGGCCCTTCAGGCCGCGGAAGTTCCATTCGGTCGCCCTAGTTTGTTTTTGAGCCAAACGCCCTAGTCGACAGCGATCCCCCGCCCGAGGCCTGGCCTTCGCCCTGAAAGGCCATGAAAGCATAGCCAGCGCTGCGCCTCGTCGAATCGGTGCTCAGGCCTGCGCGAATCATACCGTACCCTACGGGACGGCTCTTTTGGGGTGGCGCTGTCCCAGGCACTTCGTGCCTGGCTACGATCATGCTGTCCCTCCGGGACGAAATACATTCCGCGCCGAGGCTTTGATTATTATTTCACCTACCGACTTCTGCGACACAAAGCGGTGCGCCAGAAAAGGTTAGGGATCGGCACCAGGAGGACGATAGGCAAAAAAGGTCCAGACAAACGCGAAAGAGAGACGGATTGAAACCTCGGCA
The DNA here is from genome assembly GCA_963808535.1 of uncultured Verrucomicrobiae bacterium. GTDB lineage: Bacteria > Verrucomicrobiota > Verrucomicrobiia > Chthoniobacterales > JAFAMB01 > JAFAMB01. Next base: position 178,025 of record CAWEGF010000023.1, read on the forward strand.
TGGAAGCTGCGTCCTTGGTTAGAACATCCCGAGCTCACCAAGCCCTGAAGGTGGTGTACCGAGGGAAAGAAAACCAAAAAAGCATGAAGATTGCACGAATCAATAGGCACATCGCACGACCGCAGGCCACGGCCCCCGGAAATTGGGGCATTGAATCGAATCCGCGGAAAACCGTCTACTGCCTATATACAGGAGTCCGGGGCCGCTGATTCGTTCGTACCCCTTTTAGCGTATATGCGAAAACTGCGATGGCTTTTCATTCTGGTCGGTGCCCTCTTTATCGGCGGAATCTGGTATTATTTCAGCCATCAAAATGGCTCTCAGGATGCCGTGGACGCCTCGAAAGCGAAGGCAGGGGGACACGGCCAGCGCGCTGGTCAGGGCGGCTCCGTCCCGGTGGTGGCCGGTGCCGTTCAGAAACGCGATGTTCCGATCTATCTGGACGGGATCGGCACCGTCCAAGCCTTCAATACGGTGGTGGTTCACCCTCAGATCAGCGGAACTTTGACCCAAGTGGCCTTTCAGGAAGGTCAGGACGTAAAGAAAGGAGATCTTCTGGCGGTCATCGATCCTCGGCCTCTGCAGGCGCAGCTCGATGGCGCGGTGGCCAAGAAAAATCAGGATGTTGCGCAGCTCAACAACGCCAAGGTCCTCCTCACACGGGATGCGGACCTTTTTAAGAAGGGAGCGCTCGACAATCAAACCTATGACACCCAGCGGTATCTGGTCGACCAGTTAGATGCCACTTCCCAATCCGACCAGGCGGCGATCGATAACGCGCAAACGCAATTTAGTTATACCCAGATTACCGCCCCTTTTGACGGCCGCTGCGGAATTCGCCAAGTGGACCAGGGAAACTACGTAACACCCGCCTCCACGCTAGTGGTGGTCACCCAACTCAAGCCTATCTCGGTCGTCTTTACTCTCCCGCAGCAGTATCTGCTGAGCGTCAACGAAGCTGCGGCCAAAGGTACTCTCAAAGTGAGCGCCTTGGATAGCAGTCAAAAGAACTCGCTCGACGAGGGAACCCTGGCGGTGGTCGACAACCAAATTGATCCGACCACCGGCACCATCAAGCTCAAGGCCACCTTTCAAAACGCCAATTTAAAGCTTTGGCCGGGTCAATTTGTGAACAATCGCCTGCTCGTCTCGACGCGTCACGACGGGCTGGTGGTCCCGGCGTCGGTCATCCAACGGGGACCAAACGGCTCCTATGCCTATGTGATAAAGCCGGACAAAACCGCTGAGATGCGCCCGGTCCAAGTCGCCCAGATTGATGGAGGACAGGCGTTGATTGACAGTGGTTTGCAGGAAGGTGAGCAGGTCGTAGTAGACGGGCAATATAAACTGCAACCTGGTTCGCCGGTGCAGATTACCACTCCGAACCAGCCGGCCAAAGGCAAAGAGCTGACTAAGGCGGACGAATCGCCTTCGCCAGGCCAACCTCCGCAGGCCAAAGCATCACCAGAACAAACTGGATCGGAACACCATCGCCGGCATCCGCAGAACACGGACCAATCCGAAGGCTCTGCGCCGGCCACCGCTACGAGGAGCTAGCCTGAAATCCCGCGAGCCGCAGGGCTGACGCTATGAACATTTCAGAACCTTTCATCCGCCGGCCGATCGCCACCTCTCTTTTGATGGCGGGTGTCATCCTGTTGGGTCTCCTGGGATATTTTCTGCTTCCCATTGCCTCTTTACCGACGGTTGATTTCCCGACGATTCAAGTCGTGACGCGTTATCCCGGGGCCAGCCCGGAGGTCATGACTTCAGCGGTCACCACCCCGCTAGAATCTCAATTCGACCAGATCAGCGGACTCACCTCCATGAGTTCTACCAGCTCGTTCGGGGTAAGCACCGTCACGCTGCAATTTAATCTCAATCGGGACATCGACGTGGCGGCCCAAGACGTGCAAGCCGCGATCAACGTGGCGAGGGGCTTCCTCCCGAATGACCTGCCTAGCCTGCCGGTGTACAGCAAAGTGAACCCGGCGGACACCCCGATTCTGACTCTTTCACTGACCTCCGATTCGCTGCCGATCGATAAGGTCAACGATTTTGCCGACACGCTGCTGGCCCAAAAGCTGAGCCAGGTTTCTGGCGTGGGACTGGTGACCATCGAAGGCAATCAAAAGCCGGCGGTGCGTATTCAATTCAATCCGCCCGCCATGGCGTCGCTCGGCTTGGGTCCGGAAGACCTTCGAAATGCCATCACCCAGGCGAACGTGGATGCTCCCAAGGGAAGCTTCAACGGGGCCCGGCAATCCTACATGATCGGTTCGAACGATCAACTTCTCACCGCGGACGCTTATCGGCCGTTGATCATCGCCTATCGCAACGGGGCGCCGGTAAAACTCAGCGACATCGCCAATGTGATCGACAGCGTCGAGGACGAGCAATTGGCGGCCTGGGTGGGAAGCAAACCCGCAGTTCTGGTGGATATTCAACGGCAGCCCGGCGCTAACATCATTCAGACCGTGGATCGGATTAAGCAATTGCTTCCGAAGCTGACGGCTTCCATCCCGCCATCCGTTAAGGTTTCCATTCTCACAGACCGGACCCAGACCATCCGAGCATCGGTTCACGATGTACAATTCACGCTCGTGCTGACCGTCATCCTGGTCATCCTGGTGATCTTCATCTTCCTGCGAAGGGTCTGGGCCACCGTGATTCCGAGTGTGGCGTTGCCTCTTTCTTTGATCGGCACGTTTGGCATCATGTACTTGGCGGGGTTCAGTCTGGACAACCTTTCGCTCATGGCACTCACCATCTCGACGGGGTTTGTCGTCGACGATGCCATCGTGATGATCGAAAACATTTTCCGCTACATCGAGGCCGGCGAAGCGCCATTGGAAGCGGCACTCAAGGGATCCCGGCAGATCGGGTTCACCGTTATTTCCCTCAGTTTTTCTTTAATTGCCGTTTTTATCCCGTTGCTTTTCATGAGCGGGATTGTCGGTCGGTTGTTCCGGGAATTTGCCATCACCCTGAGCGTGGCGGTGATCGTATCGGCGATTGTTTCGCTGACGCTCACCCCGATGATGTGCGCCAAATTCCTGAAACCGATCGACCACAGCAAACCAGGCAAGCTTTTCCAGTGGAGCGAAAGAGCATTTGACGGAATGCTCAATTTTTACGAGGGCGGTTTGAAATGGGTGTTACGGTACCGACTGTTTACGCTGATGGTCGCCATCGGCACGCTCGTCGCGACGATCTTTCTTTACCTGGCGATTCCGAAAGGATTACTCCCCAATCAGGACACCGGGGAACTCATCGGGGTGACTGACGCGGGCCAAAATATCTCCTTCAAAGCGATGCTCCAGCGGCAACGGGAGGTCTCCGATATTGTCGGCAAGGATCCGGATGTCCAGAGCGTGGCCGCCTTCGTCGGCGCCGGCACCGTCAACGCCACAGTGAATACGGGCCGGTTGTACATCGTGTTGAAATCGCGGGAAGAGCGGCGATCGACCGCTGACCAAATCATGGCGCGATTGCACGAGGCCACCAAAGATCTTCGAGGGATTTCTCTCTTTTTGCAGTCGGTGCAGGATTTGCAAATCGACACCAAGGTAAGTCGTACCCAATACCAATATATCCTCGAAGACAGCTCCTCGGCGGAACTGGGCGAGTGGACCCCAAAATTGCTGGAGCGGCTGAAACAAGTGCCCGAACTTAGCGATGTCGCCAGCGACCAGCAGACGAACGGCTTGCAAACGGTCATTGATATTGACCGTGAAAAAGCTTCCCGACTCGGGGTCCAGATCGATGCCATCGACAACGTGCTTTATGATTGTTTTGGGCAGCGCCAAATTTCCATCATCTTCACCCAGCTGAACCAGTTTTGGGTGGTGCTGGAAGCGGCGCCGGAGTTCAAAAATTCACCAAATGTTCTGGATAAGATCTATGTAAACGCCACCGGAGCCCAACAAGCCAACAGCAGCGTCTCAAGTCCGGGATCGATCACGGCGAACGGCGCAATCACCACCGGCGGTCCTCAAGTGCCACTTTCCGCATTCGCGACCATGCGAATAGCCACCGGGCCGCTCTCGGTCCTCCATCAAAACTTGTTCCCGGCGATCACCATCTCTTTCAATCTGGCCCCGGGCGGTTCTCTTGGCCAAGCCGTGAAAGCCATCGAAGAGGCGAAAGCCGAAATCGGTCTACCCGACACCATTGCGACTAGCTTTTCCGGGACCGCCGCGGAATTTCAGAGCTCGCTCAGTTCTGAACCATACCTGATTCTGGCGGCCATTGTCGTGATCTACATCGTACTCGGCGTGTTGTACGAAAGCTACATTCATCCGATCACCATCCTTTCGACTTTACCCTCCGCAGGCGTGGGAGCGCTCCTGGCTCTTAACCTGTTTAAGATGGATTTTTCGCTGATCGCTCTGATTGGGATGATCCTGCTGATCGGGATCGTGAAAAAGAACGCCATCATGATGATCGACTTCGCGCTCGATGCCGAACGCGAAGAGGGAAAGACGCCAGAAGAATCGATTTACCAAGCCTGCCTGCTGCGTTTTCGACCGATCATGATGACGACGATGGCAGCTCTCCTCGGTGCGCTTCCCCTGGCGATCCAGGAAGGTACCGGCTCAGAATTGCGCAAGCCGCTCGGCATCACCATTGTCGGCGGCCTGCTGGTATCTCAAATCCTGACCCTTTACACGACTCCAGTCATTTACCTTTACATGGACAAGATCGGAAGGTTCCTCAGCCGGCGCCGTGATAAACCTGCCAAAAAGCCGGCGGAGCTCGAACCCGTCCTGACAAGATGATTTGGTTGAGCGTGGTGAACCGGCGGGTTTGCTGAGCATGAATATTTCTGAGCCATTTGTTCGCAGGCCGATTGCCACTTCGCTGCTGGCTATTGGGTTAATGCTCGCCGGAGGAGTGGCCTACAGATTCCTCCCGGTGGCCCCTTTGCCGCAGGTCGATTTCCCTTCGATTAACGTCAGTGCCAACTACTCGGGGGTCGATCCGGCCACCGCCGCCACCTCACTCGCAGCACCGCTGGAACGAAGATTCGCCAATATTGCGGGAGTAAATGAAATCACCTCGGTGAGTCAGCTGAACGGATCGCGGATTACTCTTCAGTTTGACCTCAGCAGGGACATCAACGGGGCGGCGCGCGATGTCCAGGCCGCCATCAATGCGGCCTCAAGCGAATTGCCCCCCGGGCTCCCGAGCCCCCCTAACTATCGGAAAGCTAATCCGAACGATCTTCCGGTGTTGATCCTCGCCCTGACCTCGGATTCGGTTCCGTTGTCGGTCATCTACAATCAAGCCGAGGAATTGTTGGTCCCCGCGCTGTCACAGGTTCCGGGAGTCAGCGAAGTGGACGTTGGCGGGGGAGCCAGAACCGCGGTTCGCATCCAGGTCGACCCCGCAGCGCTGGCCTCGATGGGGCTGAGCATCGACAATGTCCGGGCCGTTCTCCAGGGACAAAATAAGGACGAGCCGAAAGGAGCTATCGACGGGGATGAAATTAGCTTCACGATGAACGCCAACGATCAGCTGTTTAACGCTGACCAATACAAAAACCTGATTATCGGCGAGAAGAACGGCGTCCCGATTCCGCTCAGCGCGGTCGGGCGGGCCATCGATGGGACGGAGGATCGGTTGCAAGCCGCTTGGTTCAACTCCAAGCGAGCCGTGGTGTTGTTCGTCCGCAAGCAGGCTGACGCCAACGTCATCGAAACCGTAGATCGGATGAAAGCCATGCTTCCCCAATTGGAACGCTGGTTACCCCCGGCGATTCATCTCGATATCCAGAGCGATCGGACGGTGACCATCCGGGCGTCGGTGGCCGACGTGCAGACATCCCTGCTGATCAGTGTCGGACTGGTGGTCATGGTCTGCTTTGTTTTTCTCCGCCGGATTTCCTCAACTTTTATCGCCTGCGTGACCGTACCGCTGGCTTTGGCCGGAACGTTTGCGGTGATGTATCTCCTGAAATTCAGCCTGGACAATATTTCCCTGATGGCGCTGACCATCTCGGTCGGCTTTGTGGTGGATGACGCCATCGTGGTGATAGAAAATATCGTCCGTCACCTCGAACAAGGAATGACCCCGATCGAAGCCACCCTGAGAGGGGCACGTCAGATCGGCTTTACCGTCATATCCATCAGTATCTCTCTGGTGGCGGTTTTCATTCCCCTGTTGTTTATGGGCGGAATTATTGGCCGGCAATTTCACGAGTTTTCCGTCACTCTGAGCGTCGCGATCCTGGTTTCAGCGGTTGTCTCGTTGACCCTTACCCCGATGCTTTGCTCCCGCTTGTTGCGAGAGGAGAAGCCAGAACAATCTCGCGGTTGGTTTTATCGAAGCACCGAAAAGGTGTTTAGCGGCATTCTCGACATCTACTCCCGGTCATTGCGTTGGGTACTCCGGCACTCTTTTTTGATGCTGATCGTGACGGCGGTTACCATCTGCCTGACCATCTGGCTCTACACCATCGTGCCAAAAGGATTTTTTCCCCAGCAGGACACCGGGTTGATCATGGGAATTACCGAAGCGGCCCAAGATATCTCCTTCGACGCGATGGTGCTGAAGCAGAATCTGGTCACCGAGATCGTGAAAAATGACCCCGCGGTGGCGTCGGTGACCTCCGCGGTCGGGAGCGGCGGCGGCGGCAGCGGCAATACCGGCCGGATGTTTATCACTTTGAAGCCGCGAAAAGAAAGAAACCTCAATGCGACTGAGGTGGTGGCCAGAATCCGCGGGAAAACGGCCAGGATTCCTGGAATTGGCGTTTTCCTGCAAGCTTCGCAAGATATCCGGATCGGCGGACGAGCGACTAAGGGACAGTACATTTATTCCTTGGTTAGCCCGAGCCAGGACGATCTCAACACCTTCGTTCCCCGGTTGATGGCGGCTCTGAAAAAGAACCCAAAGCTGAAGGATTTAACCACTGACCAGCAACAACAGGGGCTGCAGTCCAATGTCGTGGTGGACCGTGTTAAGGCCTCACAGTTGGGGATCCAGCCAGAACAAGTTGACAGCGCGTTATATAGTTCATTCGGCCAGCGGGCTGTTTCGGTAGTTTATAATGATCGCGATCAGTTCCACGTCATCCTGGAAGCCTTGCCGCAATATCTTGCAGATCCCACCGCCTTGGACAAGATCTACATTTCCGGCACCTCAGGCATCGAAGTTCCTCTCAGTGCAATCGCTCATTTTCAAACTTCCAACACTCCGACGGCGATCAACCACCAAGGGCAATTTCCCGCGGTCACCTTCTCGTTCAATCTCGATCCCGGCACTTCTCTGGAACAAGCCACCGCGATCATTGAAAAAGCGGCCGGCGACATTCATATGCCGGATAGCATTCGAGGTAGTTTCCAAGGTACTGCTCAGGTGTTCCAGGATTCACTTTCATCGGAGCCGATTTTGATCCTGACGGCGATCATTGCCGTCTACATCGTCCTTGGCGTCCTGTACGAAAGCTATATTCACCCGATCACCATTCTATCCACCTTGCCCTCGGCTGGGTTAGGCGCCTTACTCGCTCTTCTGGTCTGCAAAGTGGATCTCTCTATCGTTTCGATTATCGGGATTATTCTGCTGATCGGGATCGTCAAGAAAAACGCCATCATGATGGTCGATTTTGCGCTCGAAGCTGAACGCGAAGAAAACCTGCCTCCGGCTGAGGCGATCTACCAGGCGTGCGTGGTTCGGTTTCGTCCGATCTTGATGACCACCTTGGCAGCCATGTTTGGCGCCGTTCCTTTAGCCATGGGCCAAGGAGACGGATCGGAAATCAGGCAACCGCTGGGCGTGGCGATCATCGGCGGGTTGATCGTGTCCCAGCTTCTGACTTTATACACCACGCCAATCATCTACCTTTATCTGGACAGGTTACGAGCGCCGCGCCACGAAAAGACGCCGACCGCCAAGCCGCAACCGGCGGCCACGCTCGCCTGAAAACCAATCCCGAAGAATAACGAAGAAGTTATCCAGACAGGTCCCCTCCCCGGGGCCAAATCAACTTCTATGAATGGAGTCAAAATTGATTTTCGCTCGGATCCTTCCATTGAAGAAAAGGCTAGCATTTACAAGCGCTTAGCCGAATTCAACGTCTCCCAGGTGGGAGATGCCAGATTCAGGGAATTCGCCGTCTTCGCGGCAGATGAATCGGAATCAATCTTGGCTGGTCTTTTAGGTTTCGTTCACTGGAATGGCTGCTTCATTAGCACCTTTTGGGTCGACGAGTCCGTTCGGCGAAAAGGGATTGGGCGAGCACTCCTTGCGGAGGCCGAACGATTCGCCATGCAAAATGGCTGCCAGCACATTCATTTAGACACCTTCGATTTTCAGGCCCGGGGTTTTTATGAGAAGCACGGTTTCCACGTATTCGGCACGATTGAGAATTACCCGATCGGGCACCAGAGATACTATTTGATAAAAAGGCTAGGCGGTTAGGGCCTTTCCTTGCGTCGCGATCTGCCAACGTTCCCACGCGGCCTGAAGGTCGGCTTGCCGCAGTGGGGTGGAAAGGTACTCATCCATCCCTGCCCTCAGGCACTTCTCGCGTTCTCCCAGCAAGGCGTGAGCCGTCAAGGCGATAATGTGGACCGGCGACTTCCACGGACACGGCGGTCCTAGCCGTTTTTCCCGTTCCCGAATGGCTCGGGAATTTCCCTTGGACGGCCTTAAAGCGACTTCGCGATCACCGAAGCCACTCCGGCAATTGCGCCGTTGAGCTGATCAGGGCCGGAGGTGGATCCGACAAGGTAAATGGCAATGAGAATCGGAGCGAGTTCGGGTGGTCGAACGATCGCTATATCGCCGGCGGCTCCGTTCTCCCCGGTACCGGTCTTGTCCCCGACGCGCCAATCCGGTGGGAGGCCAGCCCGGATACGTTTGGCGCCAGTGGTATTGGCTTCCAGCCACCCTGACAGTTGGCTTCGGGAAGCGCTCGACAATCGATTGCTGAGGAGCAGGACTTCCAGGTTAGAGACCATCGCACCCGGCGTCGTGGTGTCTCGCGGATCCCCTTCCACGGCGGAATTCAATGACGGCTCCGTACGGTCAAGGCGGGTTACCGGATCCCCTAGTCCTCGAATGTACTCTGTCAACTTGGCCGGACCTCCGATGGCTCGCAGGAGCAGGTTGGCCGCCGTGTTGTCACTGTATTCTATCGCTGCGGCACACAAGTCCCGGACCGTCATTCCGCCCTCCGATAAATGTTCTCCGGTAACTGGAGCCCATTCGAGGAGATCGGCTGCCCCGTAAGGGAGTCGTCGATCAAGAGGTTCCCGGTCCGGTTGTTGCAAGATCGCTGCCGCCACCAGGAATTTGAAGGTGCTGCACATCGGGAAACGCTCGGTAGCGCGATACTCGATTCTTCGACCGCTTCCGGTGTCGAGCGCAGCGACTCCAAGGCGACCGCCAACCTGCTGCTCAATCGCGGCAATTTGTTTCGAGAGCGGCAATTGGCCGTCGACTCGAGTGCCGAGCATCAAACACAGTAAAAGGAAAATGATCGCGCGCATGCAGGAGGACACAAAGGGGGAGGAGGACACAGAGGGGAAATAATTACCACAGAGACACAGAGTTCACGGAGTTACTGATGAAATCCAAAATACCGGAAATCCAAAACCATTTCCCATCTTAGTTTCTGATTGCTTTTCAGGGAAATTCGGACAAACGGCATGAAAACAATATCAGATCAGCCATCAAGCAAATCAAATCCTGCCAGGAGGCGGGACAGGCCAAGTTTGATCCCGTACTGCACTCTCAAGTCGCTCGGCGGATTTCGCGGCAGCCATTGGAATCCCTTGAAAACAGGTGATGCTTCAGCGCGAGCGATCATATTCGGGGCAACTATCGAGAACCGAAGAACCGCGTCTACGCCCGAAGACCCGCGCCGTTGTCGCAGCATTGGATTTCTGATAGCTTCCGAGTCGTGGTCAATTTGTTGAACGTATTTGGAGGGGCCAACCGGCCAGAGTTCAGAATCCTGGATCTGTACGTTCCTTGGATTTTTGTCATTTCTCTGTTTGGCTTTCTAGCTGCCTGGCTGCTGATTGCCATTCTGGAGAGTACCGGGCTGTCCCGGCATATTTGGCATCTCCCCCTTTTCTTCCTGGCCTTGGTCGTTCTGCTCAGTAGCATTTTCGGATTCGTTTGCTTTCCATGAAGGCGCGCATATTTAATTTTTTGGTTACCCTGGTCATCGTTGGGGTGGCGGTCTGGGCGGCTTGGGCTCTCTATGAGCGCTACCTGCATGACCCGTGGACACGGGATTCCCAGGTCAGGGCGAACATCGTTGGAATCGCACCCCGGGTGTCTGGTCCCATCATTCACATCGCGGTCCATGACAATCAGCAGGTTAAAGCGGGAGAATTGCTATTTGAAATCGACCCAACTGATTTTAATGCGCAGTTGAATGTTAACTCCGGAGTGGTTCTTAACGGTGAAGCGAACCTCAAGCAGCGGCAGCAAGATCTCAATCGTCAATCTGAACTCTACAGGAACCACGTCGTTGCCCAACAGGACTTTCAGAATGCCGAAGACAATTTCTCGGCCGCCCAGGCTCAATTAGTCTCGGCCAAAGCAAATCTGGAACTCGCGAGGTTGAACCTCAGCTACACCAAAGTATTCGCCCCGGTGGATGGGTACGTCACTAATATGAATACCAGCGAAGGGACTTACGTGACGGCTGGTAAGCAGTTGCTGGCGCTGGTCGACACGAGTTCTTTTTGGATCGCCGCCTATTTCAAAGAGACTCAGTTGCCACATGTCGAAATTGGCCAAATCGCCAATCTCACTATCATGGGTTACCGACAACCATTTCAAGGGGTGGTCCGCAGCATTGGCTGGGGAGTCTTCGTTCAGGATGGATCAGGCAGTGATGCCACCGGCTTGTTACCCTCGATCAGCCAGACTGTCGATTGGGTTCGCCTCCCACAACGATTCCCCGTCCGAATCGAACCATTAGGCGCTTCCCCCATTCCTCTCCGGATTGGCCAAACTGTTTCCGTGGCTTTGACGCCACAGATGGTCCGCCCCGAAGCTCCCCCGCAAAAGAATGGGGTTCAACCTTAACGCGTGGGATGGTTGAAGAGTGGAAAGAGTTCTTTACCAGGGCGCAGATAGCTTCGCTATAGATTGGGGCAATTCTGCGGCCTGAAGGGCCTTGAAAGCATAGCCCAGGCTTTAGCCTGGGTTAGTTTTTATATCGGCCACCGCCCTGTAGGGGCGGCAGAGAATCGGGCTGCGCGACGCGGCGGGCTTTTGCTGCCCCTTCAGGGCAGAAGCGATTATATGGGTTTCCCAGGGTAAACTCTGGGCTATACTTTCGTGCCCCTTTGGGGCGAAGATACGGCACCAAACATACTAGTTAGCTTGCTAGCTATTGGGGCAATTCTGCGGCCTGAAGGGCCTTGAAAGCATAGCCCAGGCTTTAGCCTGGGTTAGTTTTTATATCGGCCACCGCCCTGTAGGGGCGGCAGAGAATCGGGCTGCGCGACGCGGCGGGATTTTGCTGCCCCTTCAGGGCAGAAGCGAATATATGGGGTTTCCCAGGGTAAACCCTGGGCTATGCTTTCGTACCCCTTTGGGGCGAAGACACGGCACCAAACATACTAATTAACTTGATCAAGGCTATTCAGCGGCCTGAAAGGCCTTTTGGGGAGAAGATACGACCACCAAATATACTAGTTAGCTTGCTAGCTATTGGGGCAATTCTGCGGCCTGAAGGGCCTTGAAAGCATAGCCCAGGCTTTAGCCTGGGTTAGTTTTATATCGGCCACCGCCCTGTAGGGGCGGCAGAGAATCGGGCTGCGCGACGCGGCGTGCTTTTGCTGCCCCTTCAGGGCAGAGACGATTATATGGGTTTCCCAGGGTAAACCCTGGGCTATGCTTTCAGGCTCCTTCGGGGCGCAGATTCCCTAACGTGAAGTCTGTAAATGTTTAAATTGCAGAAACCTTTGGGGCGAAGATACGGCCGTCAAATATACTAACTAGCTTGCTAGCTATTAGTACGATTCTGCGGCCTGAAGGGCCTTGAAAGCATAGCCCAGGCTTTAGCCATGTTTATTGTATATGGAAGCACGCCCTGAAGGGGCGTCAGAAAATTGGGTTGCGCAATGCGGGCGGGACTGCCCATCTTCGCCCCTTTGTCGGGGCGAAGACCTCCCTCACCCCAACACCGTCCCCACCGGGAGCGGGAAGCCTCGGACAAATTCTACCGCGTTCATTCGGCGTTTGCCTTCTAGCTGAACCTCCAGCAGGAGAACGGCTCCTCGCCCAGAGGGAACCAGGATTCCTCGATTTCCAAGGTGATGGACGACTCCCGCCGGTCCGGACCCGCGATGAACCGGCAAAGCCCGATGGATTTTAAGTTTCTTCGGCAAATCGTCACCTGTGCGTACGAGTGTAAAGGCACCCGGCCAAGGATTCATCGCCCGGATCAGTCGATCGAGATGACAACAGTCCTGAGACCAATCGATCCGGCCGGACTCTCGTTCAAGTTTGGCAGCATAAGTCGCTTTTGATTCGTCCTGCGGGATCCTGGGTGCTTTGTCTGACATAATCAGGTCAAACGCCGCAGCAAGCGCTTCCGGTCCCAAAGCGGCCAACCGATCGTGCAAGCTGCCGCCCGTCTCGCGCCGTCGAATGGCGATTGACCTAGTCAGCAGGATGTCACCGGTGTCCAGTCCTTCGGCCATGTACATCACGGTCAGACCTGTAGACTGATCGCCAGCCAAAATCGAGGCCTGGATCGGTGCCGCGCCCCGGTGCCTTGGCAAAAGCGAAGCGTGCAAGTTGACGCAGGCCAGGGTCGGGATCTCGAGCAGTCTTTTCGGAAGGATTTGACCGTAAGCCATCACCACGATCAGGTCCGGCGAGAGTTCCGCGATTCGATCCAATTCTTCCGACCGCCGGACCTTGGCCGGCTGAAGGACCGGCAGACCAAGGGTAGATGCCAGTTGTTTTGGGGCGGGAGCCGACAAGATCTGCGAGCGACCCACCGGTTTGTCCGGTTGCGTCACCATCCCGACCAGATTTGCCTCCGAAGCGTGGGCCAGCCATCGTAAGGTCGGCATACCAATTTCGCCGCTGCCCATGAAGACGACGCGAGGTTTATGATTCATTGCCGGAAATCATGATCTTCCATTTTGCCGAACTCGTCGACCTCCCCAACCGATCGTTTAAATTCTTCGAATCCCTTGCCTGATCGCCTCAGGCATTAAAGGCCATAACCGCATCGTGGGTACTCCAAATCACGCCGAGAATATCTTGCAGCACCTTCACCGGCGGTTGGAGGGCATCGATATCAGTGACCAGATCAGAGTAAAAATTTAAAACCGGTTTCGTCTCTTGCTCGTAGGTGGCGAGCCGTTTCCGGATCACTTCTTCATTGGCATCATCGAACCGATTGTCTTTGATAGCCCGTTTTCGAAGGCGGCGCACTAACTCCTCGCGTTTCGGGCAGGAAAGGTGGAAGACCTGCTTCACATCAATCAGGCTTTGCATCAGTTTCGCCTGGTTAACGTTTCTGGGAATACCGTCCAAGACCAGGGCGTCGATATCGGGTTTGAATTCTCCCTCCAAGACCTGCGCTTCAATTTTGGTTCTCCAGAGTTCGACGGTCAGGTCATCCGGGACTAGCAACCCTTTGCTGGAGTAGTCGATAAATTTTTGCCCCAAGGGCGTTCGCAAATCAAGAGACCGAAAGACTTCGCCACAGGCGCAATGAAAAAATCGAGGCACCGTTCCGAGGACTTTGCCCTGGGTTCCTTTGCCGCTGCCAGGCGCACCCATGAAGAGAAATGTAATATAGCGATTCATACTGGGGGGATGTTGTTAGCGAGCAGACAGGAGCAGATGTCAGTAGGCAGGTCCGTTATGTAGATGGCTAAAATCGATCGCTCCCGTTGTCCTCTTCCGGCACGAAGCTCACGAGGAACGGCCCTGAAGGCAAGAGTTATTTTTAAGGAGGGATCTCGGTCGCGACCACCGATCCACGTTCTGGCAGCTGGTCACAACCTGCCGCGGGACTGTTCGGATAAATCTGCAGCTCTTTGGTTATCTGATTGGCATCCGGGCGAGAGTACGCTCTATTAGGCGAGTGTTCAGTTTGACGGTCCTCGGGAGCGGGAGTGCAGGCAATTGTTCGTTAATCGCCACCAACCAGTGCAGGCTTTTGGTGGACGCCGGCTTTAGCGCCCGCCAGATTGCGCAGCGCCTTGAATCAATCGGGGTTTCTCCCGAGAGTCTGGATGGCATCATCGTCACCCATGAACATAGTGATCACGTCGCCGGCCTGGAGGTTTTTTGTCGCCGCTTTGGCGTTCGGATCTATTCGAATCCGCTGACCGCGGAGACGTTACGCCGCGGCACGCTGGTAGATTTTGCCAACTGGCACCTCTTCGCCACAGGAGCCGTTTTTTCGGTGAAGGATATTGAAGTCCAGAGTTTTTATGTGCCTCACGATGCGGTCGATCCCTCCGCTTTTGTCTTCAGCGCCGACGAAGGCTCTATCGGATTTTTGACTGATCTCGGGTATGCGCCGAAGCTCGCGCTGGAGCGCATTCGGCACGTCGATACCCTGGTCATCGAGACCAACCACGACGAACGGATGTTACAAGAAGACAGCAGACGACCTTGGTCCGTAAAACAGCGCATTTTGTCCAGGCACGGGCACCTCTCCAACGATGCGGCGGCCATCTTGGTGGCGGCCATCGCCGGCAACCAACTCCGCCGGGTGGTCCTTGGGCATTTGAGTCGGGACTGCAATCGCGCGGACCTGGCCCTCGGAACAATGCAACGCTTCGGAGTTCAGGACGTCGATCTGTTTTGCGCCGAACAACACTGCGTCAGCCCAACGTTTTCCGTGACTAGGCCGGCACCGTCAACGGTGAGCGAGAAGATAAATCCAGTTTGCGGTCAAGGCGCCGATCGCCAATACGCTCAGGGCACGTTTGATCTTGGGTGGCAGATGAGCTAGTCGCAGTCGCGGAAAACGGAAAAGCAAAACGGCCGCCGCGTAGAGATTCAGCAGGAAAGTCCCGCCATAACAAACAAAAATAAGCGGGTTATGCCACCAAGCCCCGAGCAGGTCTCCACGCTCCAGCGACAAAGCACAGCGGGTGGCACCACAGGTCGGACAGGGTATTCCGGTTAGGTGACGGACCCAGCATCCTGGCCAAGGCATTCCGAGAGCCAGATAGAAATAACAGCTCGCGGCCAATCCACAGGAGACAAATAGAAAAAGAAATTCGAAGTCCGTCTCTTTAGGGGCCAGCGGCCGAAAGTAAAGGCCTAATCTGCGACTAAGTATTTGCATGGTGCATCGAAGCGACCACTGCGGCAATGATCGCAATGTAAAGAACGATCACGATCCCCATACAAACGAAAACTGGCAACAAAACCGCCACCGCGGCTCGCCAACCTTCCGTTCGATGCACCTTCGATAAACCAATGATCGTGCACACTAACCACCAAATGCCCGAGACAATCCCTCCGGCGCAGGGTACGAGAGCGAAAACCCAAGAGCTGTAGGAATAACAAATCACCCGATAAGTGGCTTCAAAACTTTTGGAGGTGCCCTTGAAGAGCGAGAGGCAAAGGTGGGTGATTCCCGCGTTCAGGAAGGTAAATCCGAGGAGGAGCGGAACCACCACGATCATTACCCCCACATTTAAGAGCGGGGGCAGCCCTGCAGTAAGACCCGACAGCGAATTGCTGTCATGTTGCGCCGATCCCGCAGCTGCGAAAACCCCCGACAAAAGCAATTGGTAGATAGTAGTGAAGAAAGCATAGATGACCACCATCGTCAGATTGAATAAGAACGGCGCAGCATACCCACCGGTCGTTTTCATGCGTGGAAAACTGATCGTCGGGTTAAAAAGCACTTCCTTCCAGGTTTGAACCAGGGCTTTGACGAAGCCGAGCTCTTTTCGTCGCTCCCAAGCGGGGCCATCTTCTGACCCAACGGTGGTCGCTAAAGTTTGGCTACCTAAAGGAGGCGGCATCTCCGGCGAAGAAGGAGCGATCGGAGCAATTTGGGTAGGTTGCCCTTGCTGCGGCATCTGCAAGCCGGCGAATTCCGCGAGCGGCTTCCAGCTCTCCATCCCTTCCTGCCAGGCGAGATCTGTCGGAACATAAAGTCCCTGATTTAAACCCCGCTGAACTTCTTCTAAAGTAAATGTCCCAAGATTTTGACCAGCGCGGTTAATCCAGATCTTCATGACCAATCGCGTTGTAGTTGATAAATGGGGGAGACGTCAAACCGCATCGGGAAAAATCGAAGGAAGGGCGCAGAGGAAGAATTATTTACCACAAAGACACAGAGAACACGGAGTTTCGGAACAAAACCGGGATTTTACAATCAAAAGGCAGGTTCGGATCTCATTTCAAATTTCCCGAATCTCTTCATCTCCTTGGCCTCTGTGTCTCTGTGGTAAATAATCCCCTCCGCGCTCTCCTCCTACTCGATGGGCTTCGGTCCATTCATCAAAGCCAGGATGTGCCGTTTTTTGGCATCATAAGGGAGCGCGTGGAAATTTCGGATTTCGTCCAAGCGCCGAGCGCCGTTGAGAGTGTCCAGGTAGTGGGTATAGGACGAGGCCAATTCACCGGTCTCCAAATAGCGCGCTCTCAGATTCTCGTCGTGGAAAGCATCCTGGACTCGCGACTCAAACATGTGAAAACGTAACCAACGCCGATCCGTGCGCGAGATGCGCTGGGTTTTTCGGAAGAACGCTACGAAAAGAAGCAACACCAGGTAGGTGTCGACCATGCCCTGCAATTCTAGATTCCGGGCAAAATCCTCGCTATCGATGCGTCGCAAACCTGCCTTGAATTGTAGTGCGGCGTGCAAAGCATGATTAATTTCTTCCACAAACATAATCAGTGACCCAATATTGCCATTCGAAAGGCCACCCCGAGGGTCATGCCGTTCGAGTTGTTCGATCAGCCATTTGGAATAATAAATTCCCACATACAAACGGTTGTCGGACGTTCGCAGAAAGGTTCTTGCCAGTTCGCTCAATTCACGAGCAGATGCTCCTGCCAGCTTGGTTAACTGCGAACAGCGGGCGCGGTCAATCAAGCATTCCTCAAGATTAATTCCGACTGTGGCGTAGGTCCGCTCAAATAGCCGTTGGATTTCGCTGAAGAGTGTTTTGTTCATTCAAAGGTCGGTAAGAATCTATTGTCACCAAGATTAACAAACTCGTCGGTCAGGCAATTCAATGCCAGGCGGCACTCGTGAAAGTGATCCGCTAACTTCTCGAAAAGACCGTTTAACTCGTATCGGCGAGCAACATCATGGGTCGCTAAAGCGTGAAAGCTCGTCCGTCCCATCTCCTCGTAGAAAGAGAAATTAGGAGCACCCCGTTGGCTCCGGCTTTCGATGCTTTCGTAAAATATGCCACTAATAAACAACGAGTAATTGCCGATGTGCGCCCTGATCAGAAATGTTTGGTAGGAAGAGGCTGTCTTGAGCGCCAGCAAAAGATCTGACAAGTAAAGGGTCTCCAGATTCTCCACTGGGCCCCGCATTTGCCGGACTTGGGAAAATTTTTCTAATAAGGATGCGACATAGTCAGTTAAGACGCGGTCGTCAATTCCTGCCCGCTTTAAAACGAGACGCGCCAGAATATAAAAGTAGAACTGCGGGGAAATGGTCAGGTTACCTGGTCCTTCCAGCACAGCGCGCACCAGTTGGTCGTGGTCCAAAATCTGATCTCTGGTCTGGATGTCCGTCAGCAACTCGACGAGGCTAACCTTGTTTCCGGGACTTTTTGCCAGTGTTCGGACGACAAAATCGAAGTCATCCCCGGTAAATCTTGCCCGACAATTTGGCTGAATCATCGGGAGTACTCACATAGCATAACTCGTGCCGTGAGGGAAAGACAAATCTGCAGATCTCCTGAATCGGTTGGTGGGCGAGCAATTTTCCATTGCTCCATTTCCATTGTATCCTCATCTTTGCGCCCCGGTTCGATGCCAATTCGTCCTCTTCAATTTTTTAAGTGGCTGACCCTATTCTCCGTAACCCTGCTGCTTTTGGGGGTCGCCTATTACTACTATCACCAAGGGTTCGGCAGACATTGGCGCGCTTTGCTGACCAAGGAATTCCACTCTTTCGGTCTCGAAATCCGGGTTCGGCGACTTACTTTGGATCCATTTCGAGGGTTGGTCGCCAAGGATCTCGAGATCTACGATAACGATCGCAAGCAGGCGATCCTAGCTCAAATTAGCGATCTTTCACTGGATATCAATTACGCTAACCTGCTGCAGCAAGAACCCGCCCTTAACGCCGTCGATCTGCACGAGGCAAAAATTTCCATCCCGATCGATCCAACAGCACCTAAAGCGGGACGCATCCACCTGACCGGGTTGCAGTCCCGAATCTATTTTTTCCCAGGTCGGATCGAAGTTCGTCAAGCCGCTGGCATGATCTTCGGGATCCATCTTCAGGCATCGGGAACCTTGGTTAATCCGGCCGCTTTCTCGCTGGATCCCACTTTAGAATCTCGCCCCCGCCCTGATCAAAAAGCCCAACAGAATTTTATCCGGCTTCTGATCAAGGAGATAGAGCTGCTCCGCTTTTCCGGAGAGCGGCCTCAGCTCGAGTTCACCTTCCAAGTCGACCTGGCAAACCCCGCGTCACTCCGACTTGAGGGAGGTCATCTATTCGCCGGAAACCTCGTTCGAAAGGACTACCAGCTGCAAAATCTAGATTGCCAGTTTTCCTTGGAGCAGCAGAAACTTAACCTGCAAAAGCTTTTCATGCGCGACGGGCGCGGGGAATTGTTCGCTACCGGCACCTGGAACCTGGCCTCTGGCGAAAAGCACTTCCAGATTCGCAGCGGGCTGGATCCCGCTAAACTCTTGGCCAACGATCCCCGGTTTCCTTGGGCGAAAGAGTGGCGATTTGACGCCCCGCCAGAGATTGAAGTTAGCGGCGTGGCTCAGCCGGATGGCCATTTGCAGGTCTTGGGCAAACTGAACTTCGACCAATTTTCTTTCCGAAATGTGAACTTCCAAGGTATGAAAGCCGAGTTCTCGAAATCAGGTCGTTCTTGGATGGTGATGAACGCGCAGGTGACCCATCGTTCTGGAACATTGTCCGGTGATGTTCTCAATCGCCCGGGCGATTTTCGGATGCGAATCAACTCCGCATTGAATCCAACCGAGCTGATGCCCCTGTGCCCGCCGAGATTTCAACATGCTTTGACCGATTGGGAATTTCAAACCCCTCCGGTGATTCAAGCCACTTTCTCAAGCGCCACCTCAGAATTCTCGAAGCTTTCGGGAATCGGACAAATCTGGCTTGGAAAAACTAAATTTCGGGGCGCGCTTCTCAACTCAGCTTCAGCAAACTTTGAGTTGAGGAACGATGTGGCGAGGTACGATCAGGTTCGGGTCTTTAGAGATGAAGGTACTGGAACCGGACAGTTCAACTATGATTTCGGCCAGGATCAGCTGACGATCGACGAAGCCGAAACCAATCTCTCACCCGGCGCGGTGGGCGCTTGGATCGATCCGTCAATTGGAAAGGTTCTTGCAGCCATTTCGTTTTACCGATCCGCCGATCATTCACGTGGCGGGAACGGTCCAACTCAAGCACGCGGCGGCGGAAGTTCTTCGCCTCCGGGTCGATGCCCAAAAGCCCTTCGTCTACCAATTTGACGGATGGGAAATACCTTTTCAACAAGGGTCCGCGGATCTTTCTCTCGTTGGTGACGAGCCGACAAATTTTGCGGTGAGCGGAGCAGTGAGCGTGCAAGGGGCCAAAATCAGTGGGTCAAAATTTCTGGGACCCCTTTTGACGCGTCTCGAGCCGTTTGGCCTTCGCGAACCCCTGGATTCAAAGCTCAATTTCAAATTGGATCTTCTATCCCTCCGAATGAACTCCTGGCAAATGGTCTCCGGAACACAGTCCGCAAGTCTGACCGGTTCCGTATTCTTCCTTGGAGGTCTAGCCGATTTCAGGGGCGCGATGGATAACGGCCCGGTTAGCATCCGGGGCGGCGGGACGATTGAGGACCCAATCTGGGAGGTCTTTTCGCCGTCGCGCAAGTAGAGAGAGCGCAGAGGGGGGAGGGAGAACGCGGAGGGGGGAACGGAATTACCACAGAGACACAGAGAGCACGAAGTTCGGGTTTAAAAATATTTCGGATCTCCGAGTTCCGGTGATTAATTTCTTCCTTCCGGATCCGAACTTCGTGTTCTCTGTGTCTCAGTGGTAAATCCATTCCCCTCCGTGTCCTCCCTCCCCGCTCTGCGACCTTCTTAAGGTGGAGGGGTTGAACGTTCTTCAACTTCCGGGAAGTTCAGTAAGCTGGCGCTCGGATGATCATCTCGATTGAGGGCTCGGGCGATCCCCAGAACCAGCAACTCCGCTCGCATATCGGTGTAATTATTTAGTACGACCTTCAAGTAGTTTAATACGCGCTTTCTCAGTAGCGGGTCGGACTCGAGCGCGGGCCGGAGTGCGGTTAGCAGATCGAGATGCATCCGGATGACTTCTTGAACTACCGCACCCCGGCCCTCCGCTTTGATGGTGTTGGTGGAGTGGACGCGGTAATCCAACAGGTCTTGGTGGATCAGGCCGAGCGAGCCTCGAAAAGCGATGGTGAGCGCTGCAAAATAATCATGAACATAGCGGTAAGGCTGAAATTCGGTGATGGCCCCGGTGCGAAAAAAAAAGTTGCTGGTGGTTTTGGTGAAATTTCCGTAGCCCAGTGAGACGACGAAATCGGTGGTTTTACTTAGATAGGACCAAATGCGATTGACGCGGCGTTGCCTGCCGTCGAGCTGTCCGACCGGGCTGCTGAATTCATCGATTAACCGGATGCGAGTGCAGATGAGCTGGAGACCGGGATCGCGGTCTAATTGCGCAACGCACCGCGCAAACCGTTCAGGATGATAGCGATCATCGGAGTTAAGTACGCTGACGAATTCGCAGTCTTTGGACAACTCGAGTCCGCGGGTAAGGGCAGCGTGGGCTCCCTGGTTTTCCTGGGTGACGAGATGGATTCTCGAGTCTTTCAGAGCGCGAATGACTTCAACAGATTCGTCTTGAGAGCCATCGTCCACGATCACTAGTCGCTCGGGGGGCAGTGTTTGCCGGAAGACCGAACGAATCGCTTCCCCGATATACTTGGCGTGATTGTACGAAGGGATAACGCAGGCGATTTTCCGATTCATGGGTGACGCGTACCACTGCTATTAGACTCCACGGCTTCCTGCCAGACAATCCCCTTTCATCGGATAATAGTTCCTTCTAAGATTAAGAACCGTAGTTACGTTAGCCGATGCCGATGGAGACTCCGACTTTAGAGACAGAAATCCGCGTCATGTTTTTCGATACCGATGCTGGGGGCATGGTGCACAACATCGCTTACCTGCGGTTCATCGAAACAAACCGATCGCTACTGGCGGAAAAACTGGGATGGCCACTGCACGAGATGTTGAACCGGGGCGATTGTCCGGTGGTGGTTCGGACGGAAATAGATTATCGACGTCCCGCACGGTTGTGGGATGCTCTGCAGGTCCACGGCGAGCTTTCCAAAGTCGAGCGAAGCCGTTTTTGGTGTGCGTTCAGGATCACTCGGCCAAGCGATGGCGCGCTAATTGTCACCTGCCGGCAAATGCTGGTCTTGGTGCAACTGCCGGATTTGAAGGTGAAAAGGTTACCGCCCCATTGGCAAACCGATTTTGGTCATCTGAAGGCCTGATCAGGAACCGGATGGACGGCCTCCAACTCCGGGGGCGCAAAAGGATTTCAGAGTTTAAAATGCACCAGATGAAGGAACCAATCGGAAAACTCCATGGCACCCGTCAGCAATTCCTTTCCAAAATAACCGACCGTCACATCTCGGCAGGCCACAATGAGCATGATGCTGAGCGCAGAAAAATTGATCAGATAAACGACCATCATCGAAAAGAAGGTGCCGTGTTCGATCAGGTCGGTCTGTCCCTGCCATAACATCCAGATGGCGAAGGTCACGTGAAAACTCCACGTGAAGCCGACAACCCCGAACAGCCAATCTCGAAAAGGTTCTACATCCACGAACAGCCCGATGGCGCCATAGAGGAGCAGGGCGAGAATGCTGTAGAGCGGAAAAAAGTAAGGAGCCAGCGAAATCCAGAAATTGTTGGTGTCGGTGACGACATAACCGCCCGTCCGGCTGACGCGAAACTGACTAACTCGGCCTCCCATCAGCCAGGTCCAGATGGCATGGGTGAGTTCGTGTCCGAAGACATACAATAACATTGGCCTGGGCAGGCCGAAGAACGCGATAACCCAAAGGATGGTGCCCAGGGAAAAAAACCAGAACTCTTCCGAGGCCCAAAAACGATGTTGCAGGGTGGCCGTCGAAAAGCTGCTGAAAAAGGCGCGAGTCAATATCCAGGCCGGAGGAACGAGAAAAACGGCAATGATCTGCTTAAGCCAGCGAACAGGAACAACCCATGTTGTGTCACTGTCGGAGGGCTGCGCTCGAGAACCAGTCCGGAGTTTGCGGCGCCTTTTCTTGACCGTAGAATCCACTGCGAGCGGCAGGTTACCAACGAGCCCGGACAGATGGCGAGTCCATCGAACCGCAATGCCGACTTTATCA
>CAWEGF010000024.1:0-82191 GCA_963808535.1 uncultured Verrucomicrobiae bacterium
GGGCGGGTGACGCTATGGGCGAACGAGAGGGCCTGCGATAGAACATATGTCGGAAATTGATTGGTCCACTTGGAAACCAAAGGAGTCGGCAACCCTGTGCTTCGTCCGTCAGGAACTCCGGGTTTTGATGATCCGGAAAAAGCGGGGATTAGGCGCGGGAAAAATTAACGGAGTGGGTGGAAGGCTGGAAAAGGGAGAAACTCCAGAAACCGGTATCGTTCGGGAAGCCCAGGAAGAACTTGGGATCACGTTATTGGATGCCAACCGGAGGGGCGAACTCCATTTCCAATTTTTAGACGGCTATAGTCTTTTTTGCACCGTGTTCGTGGCCTCCCGTTTTGATGGCACTCCGATCGAGACGTCAGAGGCGGTTCCGCTCTGGTTTGATCTCCATCAGCTTCCGTTCGACGAGATGTGGGAGGACGATAAACTCTGGCTTCCAGAGGCGCTCGAGGGAAAAATTTTCCTGGGTTTCTTCCTGTTCGATGGAGATAAGATGCTTAGCCAGCGGTTGGAGTGGGGAAGAGATTAAAGAAGAGAAGAGGGGAATTTTAACCACAGATTTCACAGATTACACAGATTATGAAATGGGTTTTGGGTTTCAGCGGGTTACGGTTTGGTGCCAGAAGATGTCTTATCAGCACTTCTGTTAGAATTGTTCTTAGGGAATGCTGAGCGAGACGAGCCACTCGTTGGCCCATAGCGTCACCCGCCCAAGCGCCAACCCCATTTCCTAATCTGTGTAATCTGTGAAATCTGTGAAATGTGTAAAAAATTCTCCCCTCGAACACGCATCAGGCAGCTCCCGGATTCGTCGAGACCGGCGGCTTTGTTTGTCCAGCAGCTGGCCGGAACGGGCCGTAGATCAGCCGGGCACCCCGAGAGTAAGTGAAATAGGCCCAGGCCCATTGATAGAAAACCTGAATCTGATTCCGAAGTCCGACCAGAAAAAGGAGATGGATAAAGAGCCAGCTCAACCAGGCTAAGATGCCTCCAAACCGGATGAATTTGAGATCCGCCACGGCCCTGTTGCGTCCGATAGTGGCCATGCTTCCCTTGTCCAGATATCTAAATCGAGTCGATTTCCCACCTTGCGCGAGGCTGAGGATGTTTTTGCCGGCGTGAGTCCCCATTTGCATGGCGACGGGGGCGACACCCGGGAGTGGGCTCCCCGTCTGATGCGAGAAATTGGCGATATCGCCAATGGCAAATATTTCGGGATGACGTGGGATACTCAAATCCTCGGCAATCTGCACGCGCCCTTGCCGATCGGTTTCGGCATCCAATTGTTTAGCTAATGGCGAAGCGGCATTACCAGCTGCCCAGATCACCGTCCGGGTCCGGAGAAACCCGTTCTCCAGTTGAACGCCTTCTTCGGTCACATTGAGTACCTTGGTGCCCACATGCACTTCGATATCCATTTGTTTGAGTTGCTCTTCCGCCGACTTGGAAAGGGCCGGGTGGAAGCCAGGAAGAACTCGGGGCGCCGCGTCTAACAAATAGATGCGCGCGTGCTTGGTTCGGATCTTCCGGAAATCATCCACCAGAGTTCTTTTGGCCAATTCCGAAATCGCTCCGGCCATCTCCACTCCAGTCGGGCCGGCCCCGATGACGACGAAGGTTAAGGCAGCTTCCCGCAAGGTTTCGTCGGCGGTCGTTTCCGCAAACTCGAAAGCATTTAGAATGCGTCTCCGGAGTTCGAGGGCGTCCGAAATGCTCTTCAGCCCCGGGGCAAACGTCTCCCATTGATCGTTGCCGAAATAAGAATGTCGCGCCCCGGTGGCCACAATCAGGAAATCGTAGGGATATTCTTTCCCGCCCGCCCGAACGACTTTAGCGGCCGGATCAATGCCATCGACACTTTCCATCAGCACCGCAATATTGGTGAGCATCTTTTAAAATATGACGGATCGGCTGCGCGATATCGCCCGGTGAAAGGCCGGCGGTGGCCACCTGATAAAGGAGCGGCTGAAAGAGATGGTGATTGGTCCGATCAATCAACGTCACTGCGACAGGTTTTTCAGCCAGTACTTTGGCGGCATACAGTCCTCCAAAACCGCCTCCGACAATGACCACTTTTGGCTTCGCGCCACCAGTCTGAGCATCAGTCTCCATGTCTTTCTCCGAATCTTGATTGTTGATTAAACATACAACCCCCAACTTTTTCCGCACCCCGCCGAACGGTCTACCACCGCCACCACTTCCGCGGGCCACCAACCCTTGGCCGACCAGTTCAGCAACCTCCCATCCTATACGTAAGTGGGGGCATTTTATGGACTCATCGATCGCTTGTGAATTATTTCACAAATTACGCTTGCGAGCATAAATGAGAAAAACCTATGTTCACCTCTGCCGCTGTTTTCGCTATGGCAACCACTACTCGCGACATCGAAACGCCTGATACGCTAGCTCGTGCTGCCAGATCGCTGGAAGCCATCAGCGATTCCGAATTGTTGGGTGAAAAGTTGACCCTTAACATGGGGCCTTCTCACCCGGCGACCCACGGAGTCCTTCGCATTATCCTTGAGCTCGACGGGGAAATCATTACCTCCGCCGACCCAGACATTGGTTACCTCCATCGCGGAGATGAGAAAATTGCGGAAAACATGCAATACAACCAGTTCGTTCCTTATACGGATCGACTGGATTACCTTGCCCCGCTCGCCAACAACGTCGCGTACGCCCTGGCGGTCGAGAAACTGATGGGCTGGGAATTGCCTCCACGGGGAAAAGCGATTCGGGTGATCTGTTGCGAAATAGCTCGGATCTCCGCCCATCTTCTGGGTCTCGGCGCCTTCGCCATGGATGTCGGTGCCACGACGGTTTTTCTTTACACCTTCACGGAGCGCGAAAAGCTTTACAATCTGATCGAATTGCTCACCGGCGCCCGCTTCACTACTTCTTACACGCGAGTCGGTGGTATGACCCGCGACCTGCCGGACGGATTCATCGCGCAATTGAAGGTTTTTCTAGATGAATTTATTCCGCAATTGAACGAGCTCGATAAACTTTTGACCCGCAATCGCATCTGGGTCGATCGAACCAGAGATCTCGGTCACATCTCCAAGGAAGACGCCATCGCCTATGCGCTAACCGGACCGAATATTCGTGGGAGCGGCATTGACTACGACGTTCGCAAAGCCAAGCCTTACCTCGATTACGAGAAGTACGAATTCGATATCCCGGTCGGTACGGTCGGCGATGCCTACGATCGTTATCTTGTCCGATTCGAAGAAATGCGGCAAAGCGTCCTGATCTTGCGTCAGGTGATTGAGAAATTGCCCGCCGGGCCCATCGCGGTGCACGACCCCAAAAATCTGCCCCCGGATAAACCCAAGGTGCTGATGAAAATGGAAGAGTTAATTCATCATTTCATCATTCACACTGAGGGAATAAGCGCGCCGCCGGGCGAAGTTTATTTCGGGGCCGAAAACCCGAAAGGCGAGCTTGGGTTTTTCATCAGCAGCCGAGGGGGCGGGGTGCCTCATCGACTCAAAATTCGGGCTCCTTCATTTGTGAATCTAAGTATTTTGCCGAAGATTCTTCCCGGCCACATGGTGAGTGACGTGGTCGCGATTCTTGGTAGCTTGGACTTCGTGATGGGCGAGTCGGATCGATAGAAATGCAATGGCGTGAGCTTCTTCTGGTGACAGTCACAATCCTGATGATGACTGGCTGCCAAAGGGAGTTTGGGAACCGGAATCTGGCGCAACTGAGGGCCAACATGACCCAGAAAGAGGTCGAATCGATCCTCGGAAATCCGGATAGGACGGAAAAAGTGGACCTGGAACTGGAAACGCAAAAGAAGACGATGGCCATTACCCGGTATTTCTACATTCATGACGGTGAGACCGTGGTCCTTCACTTCCAGAACGGGCGTCTGATCAACGAACCTGAAAAATTGAAGGAGAAATGAAGATGGAATTACCGGCCGAACTTCAAGCCAGGATCGATGAAACGATTACCCAATACCCGGTCTCCAAACGGAGCGCCATCTTGCCGTTGCTTCATCTCATCCAGGAGCATTTTGGCTATATCGAAGACGAAGCCGTGCTTTGGATCGCCACGAAATTAGACGTCGAGCCGATTAATGTATTGGAGTTGGTCACTTTTTATCCAATGTTTCGTCGACAACCGGCGGGAAAACATCATATCCGGGTTTGCCGCACGCTCTCTTGTGCGATGACCGGCGGTTACCAGCTCCTGGAGACTTTTTGCCAGCACGCCGGGATCAAACGAGACTCCAACGGCCACGACACCCACCTTTTCAAGAGCGAGGACGGGAAGTACAGCATCGAATTCGTCGAATGCCTGGCCAGTTGCGGTTTTGGGCCGGTCTGTATGATCAACGATGATTTTTACGAAGCGGTGGCCCAGGACGAAGTTCCACAATTGCTCGAGAAATATTCGTAACCATGGCTTCGACTACTCGCACTCCTCATCCGCGCGAAAACCGGATCATCTTCAAAAATATCGATCGTCCCGATTGGACGAATGATATCGACTGCTATCTGCAGGATGGCGGCTATGAAGACTTGAAAAAAGCGATCGGGATGAATCCCCAGGAGATCGTTAATGAGGTCAAGGTTTCCGGTTTGCGAGGACGGGGCGGCGCAGGGTTCCCGTGTGGTGTGAAATGGGGTTTCATCAAACCAGGCGGACCGAAGCCAGTTTATCTCATTTGCAATGCGGACGAGTCCGAACCGGGAACCTTCAAGGACCGGTACATCATTCACCAGGATCCTCATCAATTGCTGGAGGGAATGATCATTTCCTGTTACGCGGTTAATGCGCGTCTGGCTTACATTTACATTCGCGGAGAATTTCCCGAAGGCGCCAAAATTCTCGAGCGCGCCCTCGCCGAAGCCAGAGCACACGGCTTTCTCGGGAAGAATATTCTGGGTTCGGGATTCGACTTGGAAATCTACGTTTTTCGCGGTGCCGGGGCTTACATTTGCGGCGAGGAAACTGGCCTGATCGAATCGATGGAAGGGAAACGCGCCTATCCGCGCATTAAGCCACCTTATTTCCCTGCGGTCCTCGGGTTGTATTTGTGCCCCACGATTGTCAACAACGTCGAAACACTCTGTAACGTAAAATATATTGTGCGGGTCGGCGGAGCCGAATACGCCAAGATCGGGAAACCGAATAACACCGGTACCCGCGTGCTCTGTGTGAGCGGAGATGTCCAGAGACCCGGTTATTACGAGTTTGAGGTTGGCGGATTGACGATGGGTGAATTGATCTACGACATCTGCGGCGGGCTCAAACCCGGCCGAACTCTAAAGGCCGTCATCCCGGGCGGCAGTTCTGCCAAAGTGCTGAGCGCCAAAGATCGTTATAAGATCAAAACCAAACAACCGGACGGAACGATGGTCGAGCAGGAGATCGGCCTGGAAGATGTTCCGCTCGATTTCGATACCTTGGCCGCCGTTGGCTCGATGGCCGGCTCCGGTGGGGTCATCGTCATGGATGACACCCGGGATATGGTCTGGGCCCTGAACAATATCAACGAGTTCTACGCCCATGAGAGCTGCGGGCAATGCACACCTTGCCGCGAAGGTTCGCTCTGGATGAAGAAAATTACTGAGCGGATGTTGCATGGAGGCGGCGCTATGCAGGATACCGATACCCTGAAAAGCGTGGCCGACAACATCGCTGGACGGACCATCTGCGCATTCGGGGAAGCCTGCGCATGGCCGACGCAAAGTTTTGTCGCTAAATTCCGCGACGAGTTCGTTGCCACCGCCGCCTCGGAGGGAGATGGGAATGGATCCACTAATCACTGACGATTCACGATGAGCGCACCAACCGAACTTTTAAACGTCCAGGTCGACGGCGTCTGGCATCAGTTCCCCAAGGGCACGCGGGTCATCGAAGCGTGCTCTCAAGTCGGGAAAATTCGTCCCTCACTATTGTTATCATCCCAAGCTCAGCTCGCCGGGTAATTGCCGGATGTGCCTGATCGAAATGGGAATGCCCAAGATGGGCCCGGACCGCAAACCGGAGATCGGTCCAGATGGTAAATCGGTGATTAACTGGATCCCGCGCCCACAGATTTCCTGTGCTCAGGATATCGCGGAGGGCATGGGGATTCGAACCGATTCACCAATGGTCCGGGAATGCCGGAATGGGGTGATGGAGTTCCTATTAATCAATCATCCGTTGGATTGCCCGATTTGCGACCAGGCCGGCGAATGTCATCTCCAGGAATACAGCGTCGAGTTCGGAACCGGCGGCTCTCGCTTTCTCGAGGAAAAGGTCAAAAAACCGAAACGCGTAGAGATCGGTCCCCGCGTCACCCTCGATGATGAGCGTTGCATTCTTTGTTCCCGCTGCATCCGTTTCATGAAGGAGGTCGCTCATGATGACGTCTTGGGATTCGTTAGTCGCGGGAGCCACACCTATCTTACTGCCCATCCCGACCGAACACTCGATAGCAATTATTCGTTGAATACGGTCGATATTTGCCCGGTCGGCGCTTTGACCAGCAGTGATTTTCGATTCAAAATGCGGGTTTGGTTTTTGAAAGAAACCAAGAGCATCTGTACCAGCTGCGGAACCGGTTGCAACACCATCATCGGGACCCGCCAAAACGAAATTTACCGACAGACTCCCAGAGAGAATGATGCGGTCAATTCCTCCTGGATGTGCGACTACGGCCGGTTGAATTTTCACTACGCCAATTCCGCCGATCGCCTCGAAGACTCCACAAATTCGCGAGAATCAAGACGCTCGTCGAAACCTCTTGGAACACCGCCTTGATCAAGGCCGGAGAAGAGTTGAGGCGGTTCCAGAAAGATGAAATCGCGGTGGTTGCTTCGGCCAGGATGACCAACGAAGAACTCTGGCTGACGAAAAAGCTAATCGATTCGATTGGCACCACTCTGCATGATGTCGTTCCTCGAACCGGGGAAGCCGACCATATCTTGATGGATGCTGACCGGAACCCAAATACTCTCGGAGCGCAGCTTTTTGGCGTAACCGGCGAAAAGTCTGGTCACCGATTGCCAGATCTGGCCCAGAACATCAGATCAGGTGCGATCAAAGCAGTGGTTGCCCTCGGCGAAAACCTCACCCTCCTTAGGGCTTACCGTCGGAGGAGTTGCAGAAGTTATCGGCGTTAATCGTGATGGATATTTTGCCGAACGAAACCACCCGCCACGCGACCGTCCTGCTTCCTTCTTCCGCTTTCTCAGAGAAACGTGGTTCGATGATCAACATCAAGGGACGACTGCAGCGTCTGAACCGCGCTACCCAACCGCCCGGAACAGCGCGCGACGATTGGGAAATCATTCGGGATTTGATCCAACAGTTGACGGGATCGAATGGGATCTATCTGATCGAGGATGTTTTCAAGCAGATCACAGAATCGATTCCCGAAATGAATGGGCTTTCACTTAGCAGGATCGGTGACCAGGGAATTCAGCTCGTCGAAGAGACTGAGGAGGAACCTGCCAAGGTATGACTGCGATTCTAATCCTCATCCTGGTTTCGCTGGTCAAGACCCTTGGACTGATCTTCGTGGTCATTCTTCCGATGGTTTCGTATACGGTTTATGCGGAACGCCGGGTCAGCGCCCTGATCCAGGATCGGCTCGGCCCGAACCGGGTCGGTATTTTCGGTCTGCTTCAGCCCATCGCGGATGCCGTGAAGCTGTTGTTGAAGGAGGATTTTACACCAGCTCACGTTAACAAACTCTACTACTGGTTGGCGCCAGCCTGCGCGATGGCTCCTTCCATGATGGCCCTCGCCGTGATTCCCTTCGGAAGTCAGCTTTGGGGTGAGCCGATGGTGGTCGCCAACGTCAATATTGGAGTTTTGTGGGTTTTCGCCGTCTCGTCTCTGGGCGTCTACGGCATCGTGTTGGCCGGCTGGTCCTCGAATTCCAAGTATCCGTTCCTCGGCGGGATCCGATCCACCTCCCAAATGATCTCCTATGAGCTCTCGCTCGCGCTGTCGGTCGTCCCGATTTTCATGATCTGCCGAACCCTCAATTTATCGGAAATCGTCAAGTACCAGACTATCAACGGCTGGTTGATTTCTCCGATCTGGATCAAAGGGATTAGCCTTTTTCCTCTCAGCATTAATTTTCAGGAGATCATTCAATCGTTCGACATCCTGAGAGATCATCCTTTGGATCCCGCTTTTTATTTCTTTCATCGTTTTTACCATCTCCATGTTCGCCGAAACGAACCGCCTGCCGTTTGACTTGCCGGAGGCTGAAACGGAGCTGGTCGGCGGTTACCATACTGAATATTCCTCGATGAAGTTTGCCCTCTTCTTCCTCGGTGAATATGCTGCGATGATCACCGGTTCGGCGGTAATCGTCACCCTTTTCTTTGGAGCTTGGCATGTGCCGTTCCTGCCGACCACGCTTCATAATCCTTATACGATTTGGGGAATCATTCTGGGCTTGATTCACATCGCCGCCTTTTTCGTCAAAGTCGCTCTTCTCCTCTTCTTTTTCATCTGGGTCCGGTGGACTTTGCCGCGTTTTCGTTACGATCAATTGATGAGGCTGGGTTGGTATTTCTTCATCGAAATTGCTCTGGTCAATGTCTTCATCGTCGCAATCATTTTGCCTTTCATGCGAAAATAAGGAGTTAGACCCATGGCCTATACCGTCGCCCGCCCAAAATTAACCTTTGCAGAAAAGGCTTATCTGCCCGCCATCCTGACCGGTCTCGGGATTACTCTGGGTCACTTCCTGAAAATCCTCACTGGCAGGAAAAAAGTCACTATGCAGTACCCGGAAGAAAAGTGGGACCAGCACTTACCGGCCCACTACCGGGGCGCACCCACCTTGGTAACGGACGAGCATGGACGCGAACGCTGCGTCGCTTGCCAGCTTTGCGAATTCATTTGTCCGCCGCGCGCCATCACCATCCATCCGGGAGAGATCCCGGAAGCAAACCGGTGGCGCAAGGTCGAGAAATTTCCGCAGGAATTCGAGATCGACATGATCCGCTGCATTTATTGCGGACTCTGTGAAGAGGTTTGCCCGGAACAGGCCATCTTCCTTCGCAAGGACTACGCCATCACCGGCCTGAGCAGGCAGGAGATGGTGCACGATAAAAAGAAGTTATACGAACTCGGCGGTGTGATGACCGGCCTGGTGAACAAGTGGAACGACAAGAAATAGTCGAATGTCACCGTTACTTTTTTGGCTCTTCGTGGCGATTATGCTGTTTTTCGGCGGGATGGTGGTGCTGAACCGCAATCCCGTGGCCAGCGCTCTTAGCCTGGTAGTTTGCTTCTTGGCCTTAGCGTCTCTTTACGTCTCCCTCGACGCTTATTTTATCGGCGTAATCCAGATTCTGGTCTACGCCGGAGCGGTCATGGTGCTTTTCTTGTTCATCATCATGCTCCTGGATCTCAAGGCCGAGATCCGACGTCGCGTCAATCTTCCTGCTCTTTGCGGTGGATCCGTGGTCATTATCTTGTTCGTCAAAGTCCTGTCTGACGTCAGTTACAGTTTCGAAGGAGGAAATGCCAAATTCCAGGCCATCCAGCAGGGTGCTCAGGGAGATGTCTGGCATGTGGGAATGGTTCTCTTCCAACAGTACAACATTCCGCTGCAAGTGGTGGGGACTTTGATTCTGGTCGCTTCCATCGGAGTCGTGATTTTAAGCAAACGGGAACTCAAGTAACTATGGTGACGCTCAATGATTATCTCATGGCCAGCGGGCTCCTGTTCGCCATCGGGTTTGCCGGAGTTCTGCTGCGCCGAAACGTCATCATCATTTTTATGGCCCTGGAGTTGATGCTCAATGCGGCAAATCTCTCCCTGATCGGGTTCGCGAGATATAATGTTCATGACGGGTTGCCGGACTATAACGGGCAAGTGCTGGCGTTTTTTATTATCACCGTCGCGGCGGCGGAGGTGACCGTTGGTCTGGCCATTATCGTCGCCCTGTTCCGGGCTAGACAGACTACCCATGTCGAGGACATCAACACCCTGAAATTCTGACCGATGAACTTGAGTCCGTGGATCATTCTCTTCACCCCGTTTGTCTCTGCTTTGGCCATTGTTCTGGTCACCGAGCGATCCAAAAAGCTCAGTTCATATATTTCTGTCGCGGCTGTCGCTATCTCCTTTGTTTTTAGCCTGGGTGTCTTTTTCGGGCAGGACGGATCAGCTAGCTTTAACTGGATTGATTTGGGAACCTTCCAAGTCAAAATCGGCTATCTCATCAATGACTTAACCAAACTGATGCTCCTGGTGGTCAGTGGAGTGGGATTGCTGATTCACATTTATTCCCTTGGTTACATGGCGGATGACAAGGGTCGGGCTCGCTACTTCGGCGCGCTTTCTCTCTTCATGTTTTCGATGCT
Organism: uncultured Verrucomicrobiae bacterium; assembly: GCA_963808535.1. Lineage (GTDB taxonomy): Bacteria > Verrucomicrobiota > Verrucomicrobiia > Chthoniobacterales > JAFAMB01 > JAFAMB01. The sequence continues at coordinate 10,339 of CAWEGF010000024.1, forward strand.
CGGGATCGTGCTGGCCAACAACTTCATCATGATGTTCATCTTCTGGGAGTTGGTCGGGGTCAGTTCGTATCTCTTGATCGGTCACTGGTTTTATCTCCCGGCCCCTCCGGATGCCGCCAATAAGGCATTCCTCGCCAACCGCATCGGTGATTTCGGGTTCATGCTCGGCATCCTGTTGGTCTGGTCGGCTTCCGGAACCGTCTCTTTTGAAGAATTGGGGCAGCATTGGTCGACCATCGGCTTGAGTCCCGGGTTCATGACCGCGGCCGCATTGTTGATTTTTTGCGGAGCGGTCGGGAAGTCTGCTCAGTTTCCCCTCCACGTCTGGCTACCGGACGCCATGGAAGGCCCGACACCTGTCTCGGCGTTAATTCATGCTGCCACGATGGTGGCGGCCGGTGTCTTCATGCTCGCTCGATCCTTCTTTCTATTCCAGCCTGCTCCGAACGCCCTTACGGTGGTCCTCTGGATCGGTTTGCTCACTTCCCTCCTCGCGGCGCTGATGGCCACGCAACAGGATGATATTAAGCGGGTCCTCGCCTATTCGACTTTATCTCAACTCGGTTTAATGGTCGCTGCGGTCGGTCTTGGCGTTCCCCAGGCGGGCATGTTTCACCTCTTTACCCACGCCTCTTTCAAAGCTCTTTTGTTCCTCGGTGCCGGGTCCGTGATCTACAGCCTGCATCATGAACAGAATATCTGGCAGATGGGCGGTTTGCGGCACAAGATGCCGGTCACTTTCTGGACTTTTCTCATCGGCACCCTGGCCTTGATTGCCTGTCCACCATTTGCTGGATTCTGGAGCAAAGACGACATCCTGGCGTCGGCCGACCACAATCTTCCGGCTTTCCTGGCCATCGCTGCGGTCACCTTCCTGACCGCTTTCTACATGTCACGTCTCTTCATGGTCGCCTTTCTCGGAGAACCTCGCTCGGATCATGCCCACCATGCTCATGAGTCGCCCCGCGTAATGACGGTTCCTTTGATGATCTTGGCGGTCCCAGCCTGTATCGCCGGATTGCCCTTTATCGCCCCTATTTTCATCAAAGTGCCTGAACATGAAGGCTCGCCTCTGGGCGCGATGGCGGTTTCCCTCCTCGCTGTCGCCGCGGGCGTGGCTTCTGGGTTCTACCTCTACAAAGGCAAGAACAAGGACAGCGTCGATATCCCTCTCTTCGAACACAAATTTTACTTCGATGAGTTCTACCGCAGCCTGATCAAATGGACTCAGGATCTGCTCGCTGATGTTTCGGCCTTCTTCGATCGCTGGGTAATCGACGGAGGTTTGGTTCGTGGTCTCGGAGGTATCACCTGGGGCGCCGGTTTCGCCCTGCGTTTCTTGCAAATCGGCAATCTGCAGGCCTACGCATTTCTCTTCGGAGCAGGGGTAGTGTTGCTGCTTTACTTCATACTGTTCGGCACTAAATGAGTTTACTGGTTCACCTGATTTATCTTGCTCCGATCGTCGCTGCGCTCGGGATTCTTCTCCGGCTAGAGGCCAGGAAGACCGCCATCATCGCTGCTCTGGTCGCCTTGGGCTCGGCATTAATTGTCTTCCTCGGCTACGACCGCGCACACGCCGGGTACCAGTTTGCCAGTTCGATCCCTTTGGTTGCCAGCTGGGACATGAAGTTTTTCGTCGGCGTGGACGGTTTGAGTGCCACTCTCTTGCTCTTGACCGCCATCGTTCAACTGGCCGCGGTATGGCTGGCGCCGAAAGTAGATTATGGTGAGAACCGCTATTATGCCTGCATCCTGCTAATTGCCGCCGGGGCTGCCGGGGCGTTTGCCTCCCTCGACCTCTTTTTCTTTTATGCGTTTCACGAATTGGCGCTGATTCCCACTTTCCTCATGATTGGAATCTGGGGAACGGGTAATCGTCAAAGCGCCGCCTGGAAAATCACTATCTACCTGTCGATCGGAAGCATCCTCCTCCTAGTCGGGTTGATCGGTCTTTACTCGTTACCACCGGCTCAGGTACGCACTTTCGACATCGTTAAACTTCAACAACTCGCTTCCACCGGAGCGTTCACCGGACCGGGATCCAAATCGGTTTATATCCTTTTATTGATCGGATTCGGAATTTTGGTCTCGCTCTTTCCATTTCATACCTGGGCTCCTCAAGCCTACGCCTCGGCGCCGATCCCGGTTGCGATGTTGCATGCCGGTGTCTTGAAGAAGTTCGGGCTTTACGGTCTCTTGAGAGTGGCTTTACCGCTGATGCCCGATGCGGCCAAGCATTGGGCTCCGCTTCTTTTGGTCCTGCTGGCCGGGAACATCCTCTACGTGGGCTTGGCTACCATCTCTCAAAAGCAACTCGACCTCACTCTCGGGTATTCAAGCGTGATGCACATGGGGTACGTTTTCCTCGGCATTGCCAGTTTTAACGTGATCGGCCTGAACGGCGCTGCTTTGCTGATGCTCGCTCACGGTCTATCGATCGCGGCCCTTTTTGCGATGTGCGGCGAAATTCGCAAACAGACTGGAACCCTCAACTACCTTGATCTTGGTGGATTGGGAACCAGCATGCCCAAACTTTTCTTCATCTTTGGGCTGGCCACTTTCGCTTCGATCGGACTTCCAGGGTTCGCGAACTTTGCTTCGGAGCTGCTGGTTTTCTTCGGCGCCTTCAAAAACTCCACTCCCGGCGCCGGGTTCAACGAATTTCAAGTCGTTGGCACGATCGCTCTCTGGGGCGTCGTCATTTCAGCCGTCTACATGTTGCGCGCTTATCGGGCGATATTTATGGGGGAACGCCAAGCCCGCTGGCAAGCTGTCCAGGACATGCCAATGAACCTCGGTTGGGCGGTCATACTTTTGGTCGCCGCCCTGCTCATCGTCGGGCTGGTGCCCAGAACCGTTTTGGATGCTGTTGAACCAGGTATTCGACTTTTCGTTAAATGACAATCCCTCCCGTTTTTCTAGAATTGTTCGTACTAGCCCTCGGAATTCTGATTCTGCTGCTGGAATCGTTTGCCGAAAAGCGGGATCGCAAAGTCTTTGCCCTCATCGGGATTATCGGATTGGCCGTCGTCTTCCTGATCTTGCAGGGAAGCGGACCTGGCCCCAGCGGAATGGCCTCCTATGTCGTCGATTCCGCAGCTATTTTCTTTAAGAAGATCGTCGTCCTGACCACCATTGTGGTGCTCATCATGTCGATCGACTACGTCGACACCATCAAGCGTTTTTTACCCGGCGGCTCTGCTCAATCAGGTCTAGGTGAATTCTTCGCCCTGCCGATCCTCACTTGCGCCGGGATGATGTGGATGTCGTCCGCCATTGACTTCATCTTGATTTTCGTCTCCCTGGAGCTGGTTACTATTTCATTTTACGTTCTGGTGGCCTACACCCGGAGGAACGCCGCATCGCTGGAAGCCGGGGTCAAATACTTGATTCTGAGCGCTCTGGCCACCGGTTTCACTGTCTACGGAATCACCTGGATTTATGGCATTACGCGGCAGACCAATCTTCTTCAGATTGAGCGAGTCCTGCCTTCGATTCCTTTGGAGAATCAGTCAGGCCTTCTTTTTGGTGGACTGCTTGTCCTGATCGGCCTCGGATTCAAGATCGCGGCGGCTCCTTTTCAATTCTGGGTTCCCGATGTCTATCAGGGTGCTCCGACGCCCATTACGGCCTTTCTATCGGTTGGTTCAAAATCTGTTGGGTTTATCGTGCTGCTCCGGGTCGTCCAATCGTTCCAGAGCCTTCCGGCTGTCGGAGACAGATTGATTACGGCGATCATTCTCCTGGCCGCCGCCACCTTGCTTTACGGCAATCTCGCGGCGTTGCCGCAAACGAACTTCAAGCGTCTTCTGGCCTATTCGAGCATCGGCCACGCAGGTTATCTATTAATTGCCGTCGCGGCGATCGGCGCCCGGGATTCCGGGCTGGCGGTAGCTGTTTATCTCGCCGCTTACCTGCTGATGACTCTCCTCTCTTTCCTGATCCTGGTCATTGTGACCGCCCATGCCGATGGCGACGACATTGTTCACTTCAACGGTCTCGGCAAGCGTTCGCCATTTCTGGCTTTCGGTTTGCTGGTCGCCATGATGTCGCTCGCCGGCGTTCCCCTGACCGCCGGATTTCTGGGCAAATTTCTGGTCTTCAAAGTGGCTTTCGAAACCGGGCAATTTTTCCTGATTGCCTGCGGGATCCTCACCGTCGGCTGCGGGTTTTATTTCTATTTGAAAGTGGTGAAAGCGATGTATTGGCAACCGGCGCCGGCGGACGCGACACCGATCCCGGTCAGCAGGCTCTCGCTAGTTGCCATGTGGGTCATGGTGGTCCTGATCTTCGCTTTGGGCATCTTCCCCCAGATCGCGGTCGGCCTGATGCCTTCCTTGGCACACTAAAGGTTCCCCGTCCGGCCGGATCGCTCCCCTCAACAGTTCCCTCCCCCTCTCCGGGACTCGGGGAACCGCCCCAAAGAACATCAGTTTCTAGCCCCTAAGCGGCGGATAGCCTCCAGCACCCGCACTGCACCACTCCATCCCTCCACCTCACCCCCCATCTCCCCGCTTCGCCTCTTTCTAATTGAAAATCTGGCTCGGAGCATCCACCTTTCTCCTCCCTATGTTGGAATCGATTCGCAAGAGACAACGAACATTGCTCACGATTGTCACCATCGTTGTGATCGTCGCTTTTGCCTGGTTTTACAATCCGGCTTCCATGCGCCGGAACGCAGGCCCAGGCGGAGCCATCGGCAAACTGAATGGCCGAACTATCACCGCCGGTGATATTCAAAAAGTCGAGAGAAGCATCCAACTGATATTTTCGTTGGGCATGCACGACCTGGTCGAAGACTTGACCACCGAAGGCCGAACCCGGGACGATCAAGCTCTCAGTTTCGCCTGGAATTTGCTTTTGCTCCGCGATGAGGCCAAACGGCTTCAGATCGTTCCGAGTGCCGATCAGATTCGGAATTCCGAGAAGGCTCTGACACAATTCCAGACCAACAACCAGTTCGACCCGGCTAAGTATCAAATGTTCGTCGATGCCGCTCTGAAGCCCAACGGATTTACCGCCGCTGATCTGGATGATGTAGTAGCGGACAATTTGCGTTATGCAGAGGTCAGCAAACTAGTCCAGGGCAGTTCACCGCTTCCGGAAGCGATGTTCAAACAACAGTATGAGCTGCTGAATCAAAAATTGTCCTTGGCCATCATCCGGTTTAAGCGTGCCGATTTTGAGTCTTCCGTTCAGGTCACCGACGCCGAGGTCCAAAAGTATTACGATCAGCACAAAGATACTCTCCTCTCTCCGGAAAAGAGAAAGGTTGAACTGATCTCCTTTCTGCTGACGGATGATCAGAAAAAACTGCCTGACGAACAGAAAACAGCGGCCAAAAAACCTCTCGCCGAACAGGCCGATTCGTTTGCGCAGGCCGCCCTTCAGAACCCGGCCATCTTTGAACAGACAGCTCAACAAAAAGGGTTAACATTGATCCAGACCGAGCCTTTCACCCTGGAACAACCTGATAAAGCGCTCGCCCAAGACCCTGCGTTAGCTCACGAAGCCTTTAATCTCAGCAAGGAAAACCCGATTAGCGATGTCACCGAAGCGACGGACGGATTTTACGTCATGAAATTGGTGGACATCGTAGCGAGCCGACCCTTGACCCTGGTGGAAGCAAAGGACCAGATCGTCGCCGCAATCAAAGAGGAGAAGGCGCAAGCGGCGATCCAGGCGAAAGCCAAAGAAGTAAGAGAAAAGATTGACGCGGAGATGCAGAAAGGAACCAGTTTCGTGGCCGCCGCCGAGATGGCTGGTTACAAACCGGAGACGCCGCCGTCCTTCGCCCTCATCGAACCCGGTCCCAATGTCGAACTAGCCCGATTTATGGCCATGAACGGCGTCGAACTCGCCGTCAACGAGACTTCCAAACTTTTACAGGATCAGAACTCGGCCTTGATCATTCACATGATTGCCAAAGAGCCAATTGATGAGCAGAAATATGCGGAATTCAAGAAGACCGAGTATGCTCAACAAAATAGTCACTTTGAAAAATTGGCAATCCGTGAGTGGCTGAGAGTGGAATTGCAGAGGGCGGGACGGCCTCCGATCTTCGGTCAGGGAGCGACCGGATAGGCGCGCCAGCAGGTTCGAGCCACTAGTGGCACCGATTGATCAGCACCATGGAACCACAGGAAGAAATCCCGGCCGCAATTGAAGAGCTTTTTGACGATGCCAATGGCGATCTGGCCATCGGTGAGCTTCCGGCGGCCATCGAGAAATACCAGCAGTGCGTCACCCAATTTCCGGACTTTTTTGATGGATGGCACGCTCTGGGAATGACCTTGATGAAAAACGGAAGCTATCCGGAAGCAATTGAGGCGGGAAAAAAAGCAGTCGAGCTTCGGCCGAACGATCAACTCGCTTGGTCTAGCCTTTCGCTCTTTTACGTTCGGAATAGTCAGATTAAAGAAGCCGAGGCTGCCGGCGCCAAGGCTCGCATCTTATCTTGGGGCGGCAAAATCGCACGCGATTGAGCGAGTGAAATACTTCATTACCACCGCTATTGATTACACGAATGGCGATCCGCACATCGGGCACGCCTACGAGAAGATCCTGGCCGACGTCATTGCCCGCTATCATCGGACCTTTGGCGGGCCCACGTTTTTTTTGACCGGGGTTGATCAGCATGGCCAGAAGGTTCAACAAGCTGCTCAGAAGAGCGGGGTCCAACCGATCGAGTTCGCGCAAGGTATCACTGAGAAGTTCCTCGCCCTCTGGAAAAAACTCGATATTCAGATGGATGGTTGGGCCGCCACCACCGATCCCAGGCATAAAAAAGCAGTGCGGAAAGTTCTGCAATCACTCTACGAAAAGGGCGAGTTAACCAAGGCGAAATATTCCGGGTACTACAGTGTTCGTCAGGAGCAATTTCTTACCGATAAAGAAAGAAGTGACGCCGGAGAATTTGGCCCGGAGTGGGGAGAGGTCGTTCTTCTGGAGGAAGAGAACTGGTATTTCCCTCTCGTAAAGCACAAGGCGTGGTTGAAAAACTTTGTCGAAACGCATCCCGATTTCGTCATTCCGAGCTTCCGTCGGAACGAATTAGTCAACGCGATTGAGCGCCTCTCCGGTGATCTTTGTGTTTCCCGTCCCAAGGAGCGGCTGTCTTGGGGTATCGAATTTCCGTTTGACCCTGACTATGTCACCTTCGTCTGGTTCGACGCGCTGCTCAATTATGTCTCGTTCGCAGGATATCTCTCCGACAACGATCCCAGCCTGCCCAATTTCAATGACCTGTGGCCTTGCCAGGCTCATATCATTGGCAAAGATATCCTCGTTCCGGCCCACGGTGTTTACTGGCCAATCATGCTCCACGCGATGGGGTTTTCCGATGAGCAGATGCCGAAGTTAGTCGTCCACGGATGGTGGAATATAGCTGGGGCAAAGATGAGCAAGAGCCTCGGAAATGCCATCGATCCGAATAGGTTAGCAGATACCTATAGTGCCGATGTCCTTCGCTACTATCTGATGAGAGATAATGTGGTCGGGCAGGACTCCGATTTTAGCGAAGAGAACCTGATCAAGCGCAACAACAGCGACTTGGCCAATGACTTGGGGAACCTGGTTAACCGAACGATCAGCATGAACCAGCGCTATCGGAATGGTCTACTCCAAAGCGGCGACTCTGATGATCCGGAACTGCGGGCGATTCGCGATTTGGCTAACTCCGTTACCGATCGTTACACCGCCGCATTCGAACGATTCGAGGTGCATAGTGCGATGGAAGCCGCCTGGGAATTGGTAGGTAGAGCGAATGCCTTGGTGGAACAAAAGGCACCTTGGAAACTCGCCAAAGACCCGACACAATCCGAATTGTTAAACGCCGTACTTTACACGTTGGCAGAAACGGTCAGGCTGCTGGCTTTAATGGTCAGCCCGGTGATCCCCGCATCGAGTGAGAAAATTTTGGACCAGCTGCAAGCCAGCGATTTCCGAACTCTGCGCTGGGGTGCGTTCCTCCCCGGACATCAACTCGGCAAACCAATCCCCATCTTTCCGCGATTCGAACTGCCCGATTTGGAACCCGCAGACGGAATCCGTTAGAACCTCAAAAAAATGAGCACGATTTCTCAATCCGTCGCCTGGTGGTGCTTCGTTCCGGAAAAACTCACTCCGGAAAAATTTCTTCACGCCGTCATCCAGACTGGCTATCAGGCGGTCGAATTAGTACCGCCCGAATACTGCTCCATGGTTAAGGATCACGGATTGGCCATCTCCGCGATTGCGGCCCATCAACCCCTCACCATCGGACTCAATCGCCAGGATTTGCACGATCGACTGGCGGAAGAAATTAGTGCCAATATCGCAAATGCCAAGCGTTTAGACATCCCTAACTTGATCTGCTTTAGCGGCAATCGAAACGGCTTGAGCGACGAAGCCGGCGCCGAAATAACCGCCGCCGGATTAGCTCGCGTGGCTCCCGAAGCAGAGCGGGTGGGAATCAATCTAATCTTGGAACTTCTGAACAGTAAAGTGGACCATCCAGATTACCAAGCCGATCACACGGCCTGGGGCCTGCAGGTCTGCCGAGCCGTTGCGTCGCCCCGGGTCAAATTGCTATATGACGTCTACCACATGCAAATCATGGAGGGAGACATCATCCGCACCATTCGTTCGGCGAAGGACTACATCGGTCACTATCACACGGCCGGCAATCCCGGTCGCCACGACTTGGACGAGCATCAGGAACTCTACTATCCCGCCATTTTTCGGGCAATTAAAGAGACCGGCCACAGTGGTTATCTTACCCACGAGTTCATTCCCAAGGGCAACCCACTGATCGCCTTGGAGTCGACTTATCAAGAGACCGCGAAGCATTTCTAGAGCTTTCTAAAGTCTCGGCGCGGAAGAATGTATTCTGTCCCAGAGGGAGGCTCTGTACCAGGGCCATGCCAATCGCCCCAGCTCCCAGAATGTAAATTTTTCGGTATGGACCGAGGGGCCTGCCCGCAGGAGCTACAGAACTCAGCCCAGGGTTTCAACCCTGGGGACCCTCAAAATAAACGGCTCGCCCTGAAGCTGAAGGGGCGAGAGATGCTGATACCAGATGAAGATCGCACCTATTGCCGCCCAAAAATCAGAGTGGAATTGGGACGTGCGACAATTGGATCATCGGACCCCGCTTCCGCCTTGTTAGGACGTTCGATCTGGCGCCCCCTTCAGGGCGCGTCGCTCTTGCTGGACGATTCCCAGGGTTGAAACCCTGGGCTGGAGTGCTATACCCCCTTCGGGGCACAAAATTAAGCTGGCGCTTACGGGCTAAAACCTGAGCTTCTACGCTCTCGTGCCGGAGCACATCGGCGTGTCTGCTTACCAGCGTGCGGCACGTCTTACGGCCTGAAGGGCATGAAAGCATAGCCCAGGCTTCAGCCGGCTTCAGCCTGGGTTTATATTTTTAACGACCCCGCCCTGAAGGGGCGGCAGAAATCGACATGCGCTTTGAATGTTTCCCCCGACCTAAACAGGCCAGGTTTCAACCCTGGGGGCCCTCACAAAAACGTTAGCCCGAAGGAGCGAGAATAGTTTTATTGCTAACTTTGTGAGGCATGAAAGATGTCTTTAGAATTGCCTGGTTGCGAACGCGATTTCTGTCGACCCTTCAGGGCGGTTTCGTTTTGTAGTAAAAACCCAGGCTGAAGCCCATAAGCGCTAACTTAATCAAAGCCTCCACGCTGAATCTTTCGTCCCAGCGGGACGGCATGATCGTAGCCTGGCACGAAGTGCCTGGGACAGCCACCCCAAAGAGCCGTCCCGTAGGGTACGGTATGATTCGTGCAGGTGCGCCCACCGATTCAAAGATTGGAGGGAGGAAATTTCGAACGCGGTATCGCTAGCAGAATAATTGGCAACGGGCGATGGCGTATTCAGCGTCGGTATCCGCGGGCACGCTCCATTACTTTGAGCAGCAGCTCGAACAGCATCGGACACAAAACTTTCAAGAAGAGTATTTAGCCTTCCTAAAGAAACAGGGCGCGCATTTCGTCGAGAAATACCCGTGGGATCAGGTGCGCCCGATCATACCGTATCCTACGGGACGGTCCTTTCGAGGGACGCTTTCCCAGGCACTTCGTGCCTGGCTACGATCATGCTGTCCCTCCGGGACAAAAAGCCATGCCGCTGCGCCATCAACGACCTGAAGCGGTCGGATGTCCACCAGCCATGCACCAAAGACCTGATTCCTATTTGGGCTTTGGAACTTGCTTCGCGGAGGGAGTATTTTTCTTTTTTGCGGCGTTAGCTTTGGCCTGTTTTTGCGCCGCCTGCTTGTTCGTGGCTTTTGGAGATTTGTCACCCATGACCCCCATGTTATGATCCGCGACCAGAGGAGTCAATACGGACAGCTCATCCAAAGTAGATTTCCGAGGCGAATTGGACCGTGCTCCTGCGCTTCAAGGGACCGATGAAGACCGCTTCTCCCCGACTGACAACTGACCACTGACACTGGCAACTTTCGGCTTTTGGGCCTACATCACCGCCCCAAGCATCCACGGGACAAACTCTTCCGCGCCGAACCCATGCGCTTCCGAACGGGATTGCCGACCCGACGCCGTTTCCAGGATCAATTGAAAAATGCGTTCTCCTACTTCTTCGATCGAGGCTTCGCCATCCAGAATCTCGCCGCAATTGATATCCATATCATCCGCCATCTGCCGGTATAGGCGCGAACTGGTCGCCAACTTCAGCGAAGGTGCCGGTTTGCAGCCATAGACCGATCCTCGACCGGTCGTGAAACAGATCAAGTTAGCACCACCCGCCACTTGCCCGGTGGCAGAAACCGGGTCATAGCCAGGTGTATCCATAAACACCAAGCCCTTGGCGGCCACCTGCTCGGCGTATTGGAAAACGTCCATTAAGTTAGTAGTTCCGCCTTTTGCTACCGCACCTAACGATTTTTCAAGGATGGTTGTCAGACCGCCAGCTTTGTTACCGGGAGAAGGGTTGTTATTCATCTCACCTCGCTCCCGCTCGGTGTATTCCTCCCACCAACGGATACGCGAAATCAGCTTTTCACCAATCTCCGGAGAAACCGCCCGCCGCGTCAGTAAATGTTCGGCCCCGTAAATTTCAGGTGTCTCCGACAGAATTGCGGTACCCCCATGGCTGACCAGCAAGTCGACTGCCGCGCCCAGCGCCGGGTTCGCAGTGATCCCGGAATAGCTGTCCGACCCGCCGCACTGGAGTCCAACGATCAAGTTCCCTGCCGAAACCGTCTGACGCGTGAATTGGTTGGCAATCAGTAACATCTCCCGGATGCGTTCGACTCCAAGCCGAATGGCCCCGACCGTCCCGCCCGATTCCTGGATGGTCATCGACGATAAAAGCGGTCCGGGCGGAAGGTTCTGCGTGGAAAACAAGTCCTCGGCCTGATTAACCTCGCAGCCCAGCCCAATCATCAGTATTCCGCAAAAATTAACGTGCCGGGCATAACCCGAAAGAGTGCGGCGCAAGACATCCATTCCCTCCCCGTTAATGTCCATCCCGCACCCGGTGGTGTGGGTGATCGCCACCACGCCATCGACATTGGGATATTCTTTCAAGGCATCGCCGCCAAACGCTTCCGAGATTCTTTTGGCTACCGTCGCCGAGCAGTTCACTGTCGTCAGCACCCCGAGATAATTTCGGGTTGCTACCCTCCCATCAGGACGGACGATCCCTTGAAAGGTTGCCCCCGGATGAACATAGCTGGTCGCTTTGGCGTCAGTGCAAAAAGAATAGTCCCGTTCGAACGACTGGACCTCCAAATTATGCACATGCACGTGCTCGCCGACCGCGATTGCTTTCGACGTAAAGCCAATGATCTGGTTGTACCGTCGTACCGGTTTGCCGGGCGGCAGGTCCCGGAGGGCAATCTTGTGCCCAGCCGGAACCGGATCCCGAACCGTTAGGCCATACTCGTCGAGAAAAGTCCCGGCAGGAACATCCTGACATGCAATGACCACATCATCGGACCGGTTAAGCTGAATCACTAGAGCGTGCTGGGCAATCATTCTGCAAATCCTCCAAACTAAATAGGCCTTCCCGTCTTCTCCGCAGCCGTTTACTACGGTCGTTGAGCTCCGGTAGCGGCAACGTACACGGCGTACAAAGAGGTGGTCGCCGTGATAAAGAGCCGGTTTCTTTTGGGACCGCCGAAGGTCAGATTAGAGACCGGCTCGGGCACATGTATCTTACCCAAACGAACGCCATCCGGAGCGTAACAATGGATTCCATCTCCGGCGCTGGTCCAGATGTTGCCCTGCGTATCTACTCGAAGACCGTCGGCCAGCCCGGGAGATACCTCGGCAAAGACCTCTCCGCCGCTCAGACTTCCCCCTTGATCGACTGAGAACACCCGGATGTGATGTTCACCCTCAAACGTATGAGACCCGCCGGTATCGACGATATAGAGCTTCGTTTCATCCGGAGAAAAAGCGATCCCGTTCGGCTTGTTGAAATCCCTGACCACCGCTTCGAGATGTCCGCTCGCAGGGTCAAAACGGAAAACAAAACACCCGCCATATTCCCTCTCGGCGACATGACCTTCGTAATCGGATAAGATTCCGTACGGTGGATCAGTGAACCAAATGGTTCCATCCGACTTCACGACCGCATCATTTGGAGAGTTCAATCTCTTGCCTTCAAACTGATCAACTAAAACCGTGATCGAACCGTCCGGCTCAGTCCGGGTGACTCGGCGAGCTCCGTGTTCACAGGTGACTAGCCGGCCTTGGCGGTCGCGGGTATTGCCGTTGCTATTGTTAGCAAAATCTCGAAAAATGCTAACCTGTCCGCCAGCCCAACGCATCATTCGATTGTTCGGGATATCGCTCCAGATCAAATAATCGCCATCGGCAAAATAAACCGGGCCCTCGGCCCAAAGTGTCCCGGTATGAAGGTTTTCAACCCAAGCGTTCCCAACTGTCAGATAAAGGAATCGCTCGTCGTAGATCTCGATTTCGTCTCGTATTCCGGATGTTCTCGTCATTTTGTGTGAACCGACTACAAATTCGTCGGATCGTCATTGAGGTCCACCGGCGGAGGCGTCGGCAAATCGACCGGCGGCGGCTTTTGCTGGCGGTCGAGTGGCCCGGCTGGCTCAGCCCTGCGGACTTCTGGTGGGGGTTTGTCGACAGGAAGAGCACGAGGGGCCGGTGTCCAATCCGCTTTGCTGGTCTGGACCAACTGAGGCGGTTCTTTCGGACGCGGCTTTACGGATTGATATGGATCGTCTCCGAGAACAGTCGGCGCGCGGACCAAAACAGGCACCGATTGGCCAGGGTCAATAGCGTTCGTGGCCCGGGGCGCATCTTGAGAACGAAGCGTTCTGATGAAGGAACGCGTATCATCTCCATGCAGCCAGCAAGTCTCGTTCGGTAGCTGTTTGGCGGTCGAAAACTCGAAGAAAGTTCCCTTTCGTGGAGGTGACCATGGGTCAGCGACTGAGGTCAGCATACACTTCGGAGACGCCGGCAAACCGGTATCCAGACAAACTTCCACCCGCTTTAGATCAATCGGTCTTCCCAATTCTCTGGGGGGTTGCTTGGCCAGCGAAGCGTTCATTATATCGGTCCAGACCGGCAAAGCGATCTGGTTGGAAAAAGCTCCCCGCATAATGGTTTGCGGCTTGTCAAAACCGGCCCAAACGCCGCACGTCACCTCGCTATCGTACCCCACAAACCAGACATCTGTAAAATTGTAAGCTGTCCCCGTCTTGCCCGCCGCCGGGAACTGTTTCAGACCGAAATCCTGCCGCGCATTCGAAGCGGTCCCAGTCTGCATTACCTCTGTTAAAAACGAGTGCATCTCAAAGGCCACTCCTGCGTCTATCACCTTCACCCGTTGCGGTTCAGCGTGATAAATCTCCTGCCCGTCTTGGGTTTCAATCTTCGAAACCAACATCAGACGTTCCGGACGCGAACCGCCCCCGGGATACATCGTGTAAGAAGTGACCAAGTCCGCCAACGTCACATCGCTGCTCCCCAAAAAGGTCGCGGGATAAGGCCGTAAATCATCCTGAATTCCCGCCTTTTTCGCTAGTTTAAGGACTGGATCCAAACCCGCTTCGACCCCGATTCGCACCGTCGCCGCGTTCTTCGCTGACGCAAGAATGCGTCGCATCGGCAGAGCTCCTTCATACTGGTTGTCCGCTCGTTCAACGCCCCATTCACCCAGAATCCCGGTCGTGCCTCCAATCATCACCTGCCGATTATCCAGTGGAGAATCTTCAAACAAAGCACCCGGAAAAACTCCCTTTTCCAAGGCGGCCGTCAAGACCAGCGGCGTAAACGCGGTGCCCGCCGGTCGTTTTGACTGCAGTGCTCGATCGTATTCGCTCTGCGCGAAATCGCGACCCCCGACCAGCGCTAAAATTCCTCCGTTCCGATTGTCCACGGCCACCACAGCTCCTTGCAGATATTCGGGAACCGGCGGCGACCCAGGAGCGGTGTGCGTGCTCTTCCAGGTCTTCAGGAAACTGGCGTAATCAGCGTATTTCTGATGCTGATAATCCGGGAGTCCTTCGACCTTATCCAACTCACGTGCCAACGACTCCTCTGCAGTCTTTTGGAGGGCAGGATCCAAGGTGCTGTAGATCCGATAGCCCTGACTCGCAATTGACTCCAACCCAATCTCCCCCTGCACTTGCTGACGAATTAAATCGATCGCGTAAGATTGAGAGACAAACCCCGATTTCGGCTGAACCACCAGCGGCTGTCGCTTGGCCTCACTGGCGACCTGCTGAGAGATCTTATGTTCCTCGACCATCCGGTTCAGGACAAAATCGCGCTCCTGAGTTGCAGCCTCCAAATTGTGCCAGGGTGATAGATTATTGGGACTCTTCAAGAGCGCTGCCAGCATGGCGGCTTCTCCGGGAGAAAGATCCTTCGCCGGTTTCCCGAAATATCCCTTTGAAGCTGCCTCCGCTCCATACAACCCGCCCCCGAAATACACCCGGTTCAGATATAGCTCCATGACCTTGCTCTTCGGGACGAACCGCTCGATCCGCATCGCCAGGAAGACTTCCAGTATTTTTCGATCATACGTGCGATCTCGCAGATCAAAGATGTTCCTGGCCAATTGCTGAGTCACCGTGCTGGCGCCCTGACGAATTCGGCCCGCCTGGGTGTTTTTGAGCAACGCTCGAAACATCCCGAGAAAATCGACCCCGCTGTGCTCGTAAAATCGATTGTCCTCCTCCGAGATGACCGCGTCCACCAGGTAAGGCGAAATCTGATCCAGGGTTACCTGTTCCCGATTTTGAATAAAGATTTTGCCAAAAACTTGTCCGTAGCGGTCATAAATGACGCTTGCCGATTCAACCGCATCCAATTTGGCCAGATCAAATTCCGCCGCTTTTTTCTCGTATTTGTGAATAAATTCCAGCGCGAACCACGCGCCAATTCCGGCCAGAACAAACAGGAACAAGACCGTGATTAGAAAAAACGGTCTTAAAAAAAATGGACGGCGGCGTTCCGGTTTACTCATATATAGACAACTGGGTCCAAACCCCTTTCACGGGCTGCCGCCCGGATCAAATGGAAAGTTTAGACAAAGCTCTCTCCTCTTAGCCAGGGTTTTCACGTTGACTATCCTCTTGAATTTCCCATTGTCGACTGATCCATCGCTCCGATGTCCGGATCCTCGCCTCTCGTCGCTCTCATCAGAGAACACCTTCAGCGCCATGGCCCAGTGGCCTTTCCCTGGTTCATGGAGCAAGCCCTTTACCACCCGGAATACGGGTATTACACGTCATCACGTCTCCGGATCGGGAAGCAGGGTGACTACTATACCAATGTCAGTGTCGGTCATCTCTACGGGCAGTTATTGGCTGGTCAGCTTATTGAAATGTGGAAGCTTCTCGGGAAACCAGCTCGTTTCACGGTCGTCGAGCAAGGCGCCGAGGATGGTCAACTGGCGTTCGATATCCTTTCGGCCATCAGCGAAGACTCCAGCGAAGCCGGCCAATGCATCCACTACACCATCCTCGAGCCAACACCCGCCAAACAACGGCAGCAGCAAGCGCGCCTTGAGCCTCTCTTCCTCGCAAAAATGAGATGGCTCCCAGGCTTGGCCGATCTTGAAGGAGTCACCGGAGCCTTCATCTCAAACGAACTCGTTGACGCCATGCCTATCCACATCGTCGACTACCGCCATGGTGAGTGGTCGGAATTGTTGGTCGATCTTCGCAACGAAGAATTTTGCTTCGTTCCCGCCAAGATCGAGGAACCTGAACTGGTCCAAGCTGTTGAAAAACTGCCCTTGCCAGTCGCGCCTCCGTATCGAACCGAAGTAAATCTGGCCGCCGCGCGCTGGATCCGATCGGTTAGCGCTAAACTTGAACAGGGGTTTGTGCTGATCGTCGATTACGGTTATGCCCGTGACGAATACTACAAACCCGAGCGCACCACCGGCACCTTGTCATGTTATTCGCGCCACCGGCGCTCTGACAACCCGCTGGAACGCCCGGGCGAAATCGACATCACGGCTCACGTCGATTTTACCGCTCTTGCGGAAGCTGCTCTACAGGGATCGCTTAAGGTAAACGGCTACACAGATCAGCACCATTTCATGGTTGGCGCCGCCGAATCTCGACTCCTGGCGATCGAGAAAGCCGTTGCCCTGGACGGTCTGACGCCGGCTCACACGGCATTTCTCCGTCCCTACCGAACCCTGATGCATCCCGGAACGATGGGCATGGCCTTTAAATTCTTGCTCCTCACCAAGGGCTTGGACGGGCATCCCCCCTTGAGTGGCTTCAAATACGGTTCAGACCCCTGGAAATCGCTCCTCTGAATTTCCCCAGGGCCCATCAAAGGAACCCTCCGGCGGGCGTCCGCCATCCAAGGAAGTAAGGCAGGATCTATCTTGGGGTCAGACATCTACGCCATGGTCGTCCTATCTTGGCTAATCAGACAGAAATTGACGGCATCGCCCATGCAGAGAGCTAGGGTTTCTTTGCTCTTGCCCAGGCCAGCCAGGAATCACGGCGTCAATAACTAGCACCAGCTGCGATGCAGCTAAGTTTTTTCGAGCCAAGCGGAAAACCGCCGGCGTCTTCGCAGCCGGAACGGACGGCGAAGAAGGGCGGTGAATCGGAAAATCCCGCCCTTTCTCGACCAACTCACTTCTTGAAACTGATAGCGTCATCCGCCTCGAGATAATCGACTAACGTCGAACTCTCTGGCTTGAGGCCTAATTTGGCGCATTCCCCGGAAAACCATTCCTTTTGTTCCGGATTTTCAAAGGGACGGTACCCTTCAACTCCATCGGACCAGGTCTTGATTTCTTCGGCGCTCTTTGTCGCGCCGTGGGTGTCGAACCAGCTAACGATTTGCGCGTCGGTGGCACCCGATGCCAGCAACTTCTTCACTTCGTCGGCTTGGACGCCCTTGAACTCGAAAAGCATCTGATCAAGGGGACACGCGTAGTGGTATTCGCCCACGCTACCTGCCAGATCCGCCCGTCCTTTGTCGATCATGCGGGCTATCAAAGAGTAGCCGCCGAGACGATTGCGGGGGCTGCGAGGTGGTTCTTCAGTCAGATTTTTTGCCGTATTCATCGTGAGTTGCTTCCTTTAAATTCAGGGTTTGGTCGTATTTAAGTCTTAAAACGACAACTGTAGTTAACACATCATTAGACGGAAAGATTGTCAAATGCTACTTTGGCTCATGACAGCTCAAACAACCAAGCTTGATCCGCGTATCCGACGCACCAAGCAGTTGCTTTTTGAAGCTTTTCAGAATCTCCTCGCGGAGAAGAGCTTTCATCTCATCACCGTCCAGGATATTGCGGAACGCTCGACCCTCAACCGGGCTACCTTTTACGATCATTTCACTGATAAGTTCGCTCTGTTGGAAGCCATGATGGGAGAGAGATTTGCCACCTTGATTGACGCCCGAATGGCGGGAAATGACGGAACTTGTCAGGCAGCATTGAGACCGCTCATCCTTGCGGCGTGCGATTTCCTGGCCGAGGTCTCATCGGGATGCCAGAAGCAACAACGGCAATTTGAACCAATTGTGGAATCTCAGGTTAAGACCCTCATCCGTGAATCATTGTTGGTCGGGCTTTGCAGCCATGGAGCCAAGAATCCGGAGCTGAAAGCCACCATGGTCAGTTGGGCGATTGCCGGCGCGGCCTTCCAATGGAGCCGCGAGAAAAAGATCTCCGCCGAGCAGCTGGCAGATGCCGTTTTACCAACGGTGCAAACGTCCCTGCAGGCTGGAGACTGATGCCGCGACGCCGGTGGCGATCGGCCTCGGCAGTGGCCCTTTGAAGGCCACTCTTCATCCGTTTCCAGGCGCCCTCTACCCTCGCGTCGGCAGGGCAGCAGGGCTCAGGCACGTACCGAGGCTTCACGTCCTGCTTGTCGAATATTGTCTCTAAATATGGAAAACGTGGTATCTCTTGGATGAAAAGGGCGATCCAAGGCCCGTTTCCGTATGAAGCCGAACCTGAATTCACTTAAAAATGTGACCTATTTTCTGCGTTGGCTTCCGATGGTGGGTCCGGTGATCCTGATGGCGGTTATCTCGCTCGGTTCCGTGGCCAGTTTTTCCCAGTTTAAGACCTCGAATTTCCTGCGCGAACACAGCTATGAAGTCCTTGCCACCACGCAGACGTTCCTAAGCGATCTTTCCAGCATCCGGGGAGATGCACGCAATTACGTATTCACCGGACAGACCGCTGACTTGGAGACGTTTCAAGAGAGCGTCGATACTCAAGCGCTTACCCGGCTTAAACTGCTCACCCGCGATAACCCCGAGCAGTCGGCGCGATTGCGGCGGATTGGCTCCGCCTTGGACGAAGTGATCGCCTATTCGCAGCAGTTGGTGGAGGCTCGCAATGCTCAGGGGATTGAGGCGGCGGTGCGATTCGAATCAAATGGGCTCGGAATTGCCTCCATGGACAACACCGTCCTCGAGGTGCAGGCCTTCATCGACGAAGAGAACCGCTTGCTCAAAAACCGGTCCACGAAAGCGGCCGCCGATTTCCGCAAAACCGGCCGCTTGCTTATCTTCGGGAGCGTATTGGCGGGCGCCTTGATCGTTCTTGCCAATCTGGTGGCCAGCCGTGCCCTGGCCAGGCAAAAAAAACTCACCCATGCGGCCCGGGCGGCGGAGCTAGCCAAAAGCGAATTTCTGGCCATCATGAGCCACGAGATCCGCACGCCGATGAACGGAGTCATCGGTATGACCAGCATCCTCGCCGATACGGAACTCAACAATCTGCAGCGAGACTGCGTGACCACCATCACCACCAGCGGCGAATCGCTCATGACGGTGATTAATGACATCCTCGACTATTCAAAGATCGAGTCGGGACGAATGGAACTGGAAAACCGTTCGTTTAACGTGGCGCTTTGCGTGGAAGAGGCACTTGATCTTTTTGCCGCCCAGATTCGGATCAAACATCTGGAAGCCGTTTATCTCGTCGCCCCGGAGGTTCCTTCCAATTTAATCGGGGATGCCATGCGCTTGCGACAGATTCTGGTCAACCTGATCGGCAACGCTATTAAATTCACCTCTGAAGGCGAAATCGCCATCCATGTGGAAAATCAAGGCCAGGAGGAAAAAGGCTACCGTCTCCTGTTTTCCGTGACCGACACCGGTATTGGCATCTCCAAAGAGGGCATTGAGAAGCTTTTCAAAGCATTTCAGCAAGTCGATACCTCCACTACCCGGCGTTACGGAGGGACCGGCCTCGGCCTGGTGATTAGTAAGCGCTTGGCCGAATATATGGGGGGAACCATCTGGGTAGAAAGCACTCCCGGCTCCGGATCGACCTTCTTTTTCTCTGTCGCCTTAAAGGGTTCAGAAGCACCCGCTTCCAGCTCACCAGGCATCTAGGACCTGATTTGCTGGAGTCTCGTCCGGTTCTGGTCGTAGACGACAACGCAACCAACCGGCGCATCATGGAGATTCAATTGAAAAACTGGGGAATGATACCGACTTCCTCGGCCAGCGGTGCCGATGGGCTGAAGAAAATCGCGGAACAAAGTTTTGATGTTGTTTTGATCGACTTTCAAATGCCGGAAATGGATGGGGTTACCCTCGCCCGAGAGATTCGCCGGCGAACGCCAACCCCCCTGATCCTGCTTTCTTCGTCTGGGGAAATTATCAGAGGGGAGGACGCCAGCCTTTTTCAGACCCAGATCTTCAAGCCTATCAAGCAATCGGCTCTTTTTAACGCCTTACTCCAGATCATGGAGAAAGAAATAAAACCGCCGATGAAACTCGCCGAGAAAAAACCAAATAACAGCATGGCTACCCACCATCCGCTTCGGATTTTGCTGGCCGAGGACAATATAGTGAATCAGCAGGTTGGTTTGCTCATGCTTTCCCGACTCGGTTATACCGCGGACTTGGCCCGGGACGGGCAGCAAGCCCTGCAAGCGGCCGACGAAACCGATTACGATTTGATCCTGATGGACATTCAAATGCCCAACCTGAACGGAATCGACGCGGCACGGCTCATCCGGGAAAAACTGTTAGCAAAATCTCCTGCTATTTTTGCCCTGACGGCCGAGGCGCTAGAGGGCGACAAAGAAAGATTCCTGAGTCTCGGCTTTGACGGTTACCTGAGTAAACCGCTGCAAATTCATACCCTTCAGGATATGCTGAAGAGGGTAAATTCCGACTCCCGGATGGTCAGTGTGTAAGCCAGCGTCGCTAGGGCCTCTTCAATCGTCCTCTTAAATCGTCCTCGTCCTTCGTCGTCGTTCTCGTTATCGAATTCTGAGAGGGGACAGGGTTGAATAGTCGTGGGGCTCAGTGCTCTGGGACGAAGAAGGACGACGAGCTGTCGCCACCCCTCCTCCTTCCGGTGCCGGATGTCTCCAAAATCGCCAATTAACTTAGAAGGGCCACGTTATTCTTGGTCACCAGTTGCAACGGAAGGAAGAGCCTCGGGGCGACTTCTCGCCAGCCAGAACTATGCTGGCCACAATCATGGCTGGCGTACCCTGACCGATGTTTCTCTGCCGCCCCTTCAGGGCGGGAGGCTCTAAACAACAGACCCAGGGTAAACCCTGGGCTATGCTTTCATGCCCCTTCGGGGGCGCGGACAACAATCTAAACAAATATCTAGCGTGGCAGCCAAGTTAAGTGTCTGGACCTCTCCGCGGCCTGCAGGGCCATGGAAGCATATCCCAAGCTTTAGCCTGGGTTATTTTTGGTCGACGACCACCCTGAAGGCGTGGCAGAAAACGTGTCACACGAAGCTGACGCATTCCTATGTTTCTCTGCCGCCCCTTCAGGGCGGGAGGCTCTAAACAACAGACCCAGGGTAAACCCTGGGCTATGCTTTCATGCCCCTTCGGGGGCGCGAACAAAATTTAACAAATATCTAGCGTGGCAGCCAAGTTAAGTGTCTGGACCTCCCTCGCGGCCTGAAGGGCCATGGAAGCATAGCCCAGGCTTTAGCCTGGGTTATTTTTTGGTCGACGACCACCCTGAAGGGGTGGCAGAAAACATGTCACACGAAGCTGACGAATTCCGATGTTTCTCTGCCGCCCCTTCAGGGCGGGAGGCTCTAAACAACAGACCCAGGGTAAACCCTGGGCTATGCTTTCATGCCCCTTCGGGGCGCGAACAAAATGTTAAACAAATATCTAGCGTGGCAGCCAAGTTAACTGTCCGGGACCTCCCTCGCGGCCTGCAGGGCCATGGAAGCATAGCCCAGGCTTTAGCCTGGGTTACTTTTTGGTCGACGACCACCCTGAAGGGGTGGCAGAAAACGTGTCACACGAAGCTGACGAATTCCGATGTTTCTCTGCCGCCCCTTCAGGGAGGGAGGCTCTAAACAACAGACCAGGATAAACCCTGGGCGATGCTTTCATGCCCCTTCCAAGCGCGAACAAAGTTAAATAAATATCCAGCGTGGCAGCCAAGTTAACTGTCCGGACCTCCCTCGCGGCCTGAAGGGCCATGGAAGCATAGCCCAGGCTTTAGCCTGGGTTATTTTTTGGTCGACGACCACCCTGAAGGGGTGGCAGAAAACATGTCACACGAAGCTGACGCATTCCGATGTTTCTCTGCCGCCCCTTCAGGGCGGGAGGCTCTAAACAACAGACCCAGGGTAAACCCTGGGCTATGCTTTCCTGCCCCTTCAGGGCGCGAACAAAGTTAAATAAATATCTAGCGTGGCAGCCAAGTTATGTGTCCGGGCCCCCCCCTCGCGGCCTGCAGGGCCATGGAAGCATAGCCCAGGCTTTAGCCTGGGTTATTTTTTGGTCGACGACCGCCCTGAAGGGGCGGCAGAAAATCTGTCACACGAAGCTACGAATTAATACTACTCTGTGACGCGCGGGCTCCCGTTTTCCTATTTAAAACTTCTATCCTAACTTCGGTTCTCTGTTCCTGAGATAACCTAATTTCCTGCCTATTTCCTAATCCCTCTCTCCCCGCTCAAAGCGGAGCGCTTGCGCGCTCCGCTTCGCTTTTAAGCCCTCGGGTTCTGGGCGATGACCGACCTGAATCAGTCATCGCTTCCAATAAAGGCACGCCGCCACAAAAAATATGGTGCCTGCAAAAACACTGCCCACGCTTCCCGCGACACAACATTCCTTTTCCAGTCCCCTTACCATCACCGCATCTTCCGGCAACCTGCTAACCCATGATAAGATGCCTAGAAATGTAAATCCCAACCAGAGGATCACCAGGCTAATCCCGGTGGAAACGCGTTTTAAGTTGCGAAACATAGACTCCAGTCCGCGACACAAAAGAGAACGCTCTCTTGGTCGCTTGTTAAGGTGAAGATTGTGGATGGACCGATCTGTCGAGTTCCCTCGACGGAAAGGTTTTAATCGCTACGACCTGTAGTTGATCGCCCGGGGAGCGAAGTCCGATTAGCAAGATCCGCTCGGCTGGTAACGATCCTGGCCAAATGGACTGGTCAGCCGGCGTCTCCAGTTCAGATCCGGAAGCGCTCGGCGCTATTAAATAAGAGCGGGTAAAAAATAAGTTCATACGATTTACCTATCCAGGCGCTAGTCGCCTGATGGTTAAGAACATTGTCGAATTTTGCCTAACTCTTTTGACTGAGAGTTAGTGATCGTGAAATGTGCTGGCGAGATATTAAGCCGTCAGCTTAAAAGCTCGCTCCTTCCGTCGGATCTGAGAGATCCGTTAAACCCAGCGAGCTGTCGCCAGGCGGGTCATCCGAATGACCCCGTGAGGGAAACCAAAGTAGTGGAGGTTGCCCGTCATCACGACTTGGTTAAGAAGAGAAATAATTTCAGTCATCATCAGGTACCTCCTTTCTTTGGCAGAAGTTCATACATCAAAACTGTGTATGGATACTAACGACGTCGAATCAACACTACTACGCTGGGCTTGGCAACCGCAAAAAAGCAAATATTACCCTAATGGGTAAGAAAGGAGCTCTTCAGCCTTATACCGTCGCCAATCGAAAGAGCATTTGCTAGCAAGCTTCTCACCGGGATTTCCCGGAGCGATTATCCGAACCGACCGGAAATATAATCTTCCGTCTCCTTCTGGGCGGGATTGCTGAAGATGGTTTCCGTTCGATCGAACTCGATCAATCGGCCCAGATAAAAGAAGGCCGTATAGTCCGAGCAGCGGGTGGCCTGTTGCATGTTGTGCGTTACGATCACGATCGTAAATCGCTCTTTTAGCAGATCAATCAGTTCCTCGATCTTTGCCGTCGCGATGGGGTCGAGCGCAGAACAAGGCTCATCCATTAAGATGATCTCCGGTTCTCCAGCGATCGCCCGGGCGATACACAAGCGCTGCTGTTGGCCGCCCGAAAGTCCCAAGGCGCTTTTATGAAGCCGGTCTTTTACCTCGTCCCAAAGAGCCGCCCGGGACAGGCTATCCTCGATCGTATCTTCTATCATCCGCTTCTCGGAAACCCCGGCGATCCTTAACCCGAAGGCTATATTCTCGTAAATCGATTTTGGAAAAGGATTCGATTTTTGGAAGACCATTCCGACTCGCTTGCGCAACTGGGTCACATCCACGTCCGCCGCGTTAATATTCTGGCCCTCGATCCTGATCTCACCTGCCGTGATTCGAGCGTGATCGATCAAATCATTCATCCGGTTAAAGCAACGCAGCAGGGTTGATTTTCCGCAGCCAGAGGGTCCGATGAACGCGGTGACTTTCTTCTCGGGAATCCGAAGATTAATATCGTGCAACGCTCGGGAGGCTCGATAGCAGAAGTCCACTCGATCGACTTCTATCATGGCCCGGGCCGCTGCCGAAGCGCCAGCAGCGTTGGCACCTGCGCGGTCGCGAGTTTCAGCGGTGCGGTCCGGGCCAACCTTGGTTTCTTCAAAAGAACCAATCGAGTTTTGCCGTTGATACGAATTTCCCATACAGATGTTAAGGCCGCGAAAATCACCTTTCTGAAAAAAACAGACCATCCGAACACCGGAACCGCTACCACGAATATGTCACGATTTAGAAACAATCGGATCGTTGCATTCCCTTCCGATGCGATTACCCTCGCGGCAGATGGCTTCTGGGGACAAGCATTCCATACCCGGCTTCGATCGGTCGTTGGAGGAACTGCGGGCCGATATCCTGATGATGGCACAACTGGTCCATCGCAGCCTGAAGAACGCCATGACCGGCTTTGTCCAACGAGACGAAGACGATTGCTCGGCGGTCATCGCAGATGATGAAGAAGTCGACCTTTTGGAGAAACAGGTGGATCGGGGTGGCACCAATATCTTGATCCGTTTTCAGCCCCTGGCCTCTGACTTTCGCACCGTGCTCGCGACCATCAAACTTGCTTCACACCTGGAAAATATTTCTGATCAGGCGGTAATCATTGCCCGCCGCGCCTGCGCACTTTAATTCAGGAGAGCGAACTGAAAGAAGAGGATTGGGGCTGGAGACCATCTTCGCCCCGGTGGTGAGGTCATTCGCGGAAGCTTTGGAGGCTTTCTCCGTCTTTGATCATAGCCGAGCAGAGCAGCTTCGCTCCCAGATGGAGCCGCTGGCAGAAAGGGCTCGAGATCTAATGGAAGGATTCAGCGACGCAGTGGGCAAAAGTCCGGAACGTTCCGCTCTTTACGTCAATCTTATCATCATGGTTCGCTGTCTCGAACAAATTGTCTATCTGGTCGAGAGCATTACCGAAGACATCATCTACGTAACCCACGCTAAAGATATCCGGCACGCGGATAACCGTTTGAGAACCGAAAAGGAAAGATAGAGGCCCGATCCTGACCAAAGAAAATAGGCGAAGAAACGCCCTCCTTTTGATGTGGGATGGCCACTGGAAACTCGAACCAGGACATTCCTCAATTGTCCAGACAACGGCGCACCGTCTCGAGAAGCTCCTGGGGGCGACTTGGCTTGGGGATGAAGCTTTGCCCCGGTTTCAGAGTTAACTCTCTTCCAGCGATCTCAGGGCTGTAACCGCTGGTGAAAATGACCGGCAGTTTCGGACGGCGTTCCCGCAGTCGCCCCGCCAGTTCTTGCCCGCTGATTCCTTCAGGCATCACGATGTCGGTCAGTAGAAGATCAATCGAACCGGCATGCCGTTCCCAAATCCGCAATGCTTCGACCCCGTCGCCGGCTTCTAGCACCTGGTAGCCGTGTCGTTCCAGGACCACGCTAGTGACCATTCGCACTTCCGGTTCATCTTCAACTAGCAAGATAGTTTCCTCCCCGCCGCGCCATTTTAGTTTCTCGGACACTTTAGTTGAGGCAACTTTTGCGGGCTCCGTGGCGCGAAGAAAAATCTGGAACGTCGTTCCGAAACCGACCTCGCTTTCAACCTGAATGACCCCTCCATGTTGTTTGACGATGCCGAAAACAGTGGCCAGACCGAGCCCAGTGCCTTTGCCAGGCTCTTTGGTGGTAAAAAACGGTTCAAAGATGCGCGGGAGAATCTCCGGAGGAATCCCGCAACCGGTGTCAGTGACCCGAAGACAAACGTGCCGCCCGGGCGTGGCGTCTGGCATGAATCGGGCGTCCTCTTCTCGTGAAAATCTTCTCTGCCGTCTCGATCAAAAGCTGGCCACCGCCGGCCATGGCGTCGCGAGCATTGACCAGAAGATTCATCAGCACTTGGTCGAGCATCCCAGCATCGACGCGGGTGGTGAGCGGATGCGGATGGATCGTGAGTTGCAGATGCACATCCTCCCCCAGAATGCGTTCCAGCATTTTGGTTAAGCTGGTCACCGTCTCGTTCAAGTCGATCTGCCGGGGTTGCAGCACCTGCTGGCGACTGAAGGCCAGCAACCGCTGGGTCAGGCTGGCCGCCCGTTCAGCCGCCGCTTGCAGATCATCAAGCAAATGTTGGACTTCTTTCGGCACATCTTTTGCCGAGCTTGCCAAATGGACCTGCATCATCATGGCCGCAAGAATGTTGTTGAAGTCATGGGCTACACCCCCGGCCAGTTGGCCGATCGCTTCCATCTTATGAGACTGGCGTAGTGCCTCCTCCAATTGCCGCCGAACGGTAACGTCTTCGGCGGTCCCGACGATCCGGTGTACTTCACCTAAAGCATCACGAATCGGAAAAGCCCGATCGTGGATCCACCGCTCCGAACCATCCGGCCGCGTAATCCGGTAAATCTCGTCGTATTCGCCGCGGACCTTTTTGGTTTTCGCCGCCTGCATAACCCGCGACCGGTCTTCTGCATGGATGACATCCATCCATGTGCGCGGAAATTCGTAAAGACTGGCCCGACTTCGTCCCCAAATAGCTTCGTAAGCCGTGCTCACGTAGAGCATCTGATTCTTGAGGGGATCAGCGATCCAGAAGACTTCGTGGATGTTTTCGACCACTTGGCGAAAGCGCTCTTCGCTAGTGCGCAAGTCTTCCTCGGCCCGTTGCCGCTGCAGGTCGCGATCGTAAACTTCCAGGGCGAAAGAGATGTCCATCGACAGCTCCTCGAGCAGACGCAATTCCTCCGCATCAAAAAAGTTCTCTTCGCCGGAGTAGAGATTGAAGATGCCAATGACCAACCGACCAATTTTCAACGGAAATGCCGCCATCGAGCGGTAATTCCGCTCCAACGCCAATCCTCGCCAGAGAGCGGTCTGTGGGTCGTTGGCAATGTCGTTACATATCTCACGCTGGCCGGTGTGAAGGGCGCGCCAGGTAAAGGAACAGCCCCCAGGCGGATCGGCCTCAATCAGGGCGTTCAAAATTTCCAGCGTCCTTCCATCCGCCCCGGCATGGGCCTTGATCTGCAAATGGTGGGACGGTGGGTCCAGCATGCCTATCCAGGCCAGGCGGAAGCCGCCTTTCTCCACCGCGATGCGGCAGGCGGCAGCGAACATAGTTGGCGGATCTTTCTCCCGCACAATGGCTTGATTAATGTCGGTCAACACCGCATAAACACGATTTAGGTGCTGGATACGAAATTCCGCCTGCTTCCGCTCTGTGATGTCGATACCCATCGCCAGAAGACACGCCGCCCCGTCGAACATGATTCGTTTGCTGGTGAAGAAGTAGGGAGTAGCTTGCCCGCCTCTCGCCACGAAAGCGGCTTCGATGGAAGATTCCCCATTCTCGAGAACTTCCCGCAATTTCTCGGCGACCAGCCGCCGATCGTCGCTCGCAAAAAAGTCCAACGGGTGCATCTGGGCAACTTCCTCCGCAGAATAACCAGAAATGCGCTCCAGGTTTTGATTCCAGCACATGAGCTTCCCAGGCTCGTCGAAAAGGTAAACGACGCCGGGCATGCTCGCGATGATGGTATCAATCAGGGAAAACCCTTCTTTGCCATAACACTCCCGCCTGCTTCCCCCCATCGCCGGGACGGCAATTGGCGGTCCCATAGGTCGTGTTATCTCTTATTTACTGTTTTAACGGAAATTATTGCAATAACAGTCATTGTCCGGGAAAATGCAATGCGATATTCTCGGAGCACTAATGTGCCCCCTCGTCACGAACTTTGGACCACCTGACGTCCGAACACAAAATACTGAAGAAGTCAGGCGAGACGCCTTACTTACTGTAGGCAAGCCGACCCGGCTTGCTCCGGAGCCTGAAGTCGAAAAGAAGTAAGGCGAGACGCCTTATCTTCATGAGGTCGATCAGCTTGTCATTAAGCGAGGCAACCTAACCGGTTTGATTCTGGATTTCGGTGAAGGTAACGGAAGCGACCTCCACGCCGGTGGTCTGATCCGGATTCAAAATTTCGATCCAACCGGGAGCTATCTCCACGACTAATCGACTGTATGGGCTGACCCACGCTTGTTCGCGGCTGACAATCTGAATCGAATTGCCACCGCTGCGGTGAATCGTAAACGGGTGCCAGACTTTGGCCTTCAAAAGCTCCCTGATCCGATCAATCATAACAGCCTATCGCTAATCCTAAATCCGATCGGATACAAGCTTTGCGCGCACATTTTGCGTGGCTTGGTTTGCGTCGCTGGCCATTAATAATCGTCAGACTGGCGCCATCCAGCGATCAAAGGTCGCTACTTGATCTCGCTGCAAACAGAGCTTTCCACCAATGCTTTCCGCCTTGGTCTCGACAATTGGCCACCGATCGCCTGACTCGCTACCGGAGGTCTTCGCACCCTCAAATCTCACGGATATGCTGGTTTCGATAATTTTTCGGGGCCACGCCCGTATAACGTTTAAAATCTCTACTGAAAAAGAAGGGATCGTTATATCCGACCTGCTCGGAAATTTGCTTGATCGGATCGCCGCTCTCCAACAAACGCCTGCGGGCATGATTGATTCGTTCTCTGCGCAGCCAGTCGATCGGAGTTGACCCCGTGGCTTGTTTAAATTTCCGGTAGAAATGCGGCTCGCTCAGCCGGCAAAGGCGCGCCAACGCGGCTACTCGCCAGGGACGGTCGGGATATAGTGCCATTTTTGTCAAAGCCTCACGCACATCCGCGGAGTCTTCGGAGAAAAGACCGAAGGAATCCAAGGGCTCGGCTTGCCGATTTTCGCACAGCAACGCTAGAATTTCTGCCACCGCGGCATTAAGCATGGCGTCCAGCGCTAACGGTCGACGGTTCATCAGCTGGAGAATTCTGAGGAATTCCCGACGCAAAGTCTCAATCGGGATCCCAGAAAAAACCGGAAGACGAGGTACCGATAGTATGTTGCAGGTTTCCTCCATGGTACGGCCATCTATTCGCAGCCAGAGCAGTTCCCAGGGATCAGCTTGATTCGCCCAATGAGCATGGGGATGATGGCCGGAAATCCAGGCCATCTCTTCCGGTTCTACCTTGAACCTGCGGTTTCCGGTCATCACAAAACCGCTACCTGACAAGCATAGGAGAAGGTCGTGTCCCGGCAGATGATCTCGCTCGACCCGATATTCCGGAGCCGATCGAAGATGTCCGGCCCGGACCACCACGTAAAACAGACGGCGCGCTCTCTCCGAGGGGGTGTTATAGCATGAAACCAGAAACTCGGTCTTCGCTGGGGCTCGCTTTCTGTTAGGATAATCCATGTTTTCCCACATGATCCTGCATTCTCTTTTGCGTTGATCCAGCTATTTTCTTGGCGGGTTTCTCAAAGCTGTCTCCCCCTTTAACGCAATTCCTATGAGTTTGACCACTCTCTACCTCCGAGGCGAGCAACCGCGCGCCCGCTGGAAACGTCTCGATACAGCCCAGATCCTGAAGCGTTTCTTTTTTTGCGAACGCTCACTGATCGTCGGTGCCTCAGCCTGGATACCTCACCTCCAGTATCTCGACGTCAAAATGGCGGTTCCCTATTTCTGCTGGCAAAATGCTGAAACCGCGAACGATCTACGGGAACGCGTTTTTGAGCTCCGTTACCCTAGCAGAATGATGGAGCACGAAGGTGCCGATCGTCCGTTGGCGATGCTATTGGCCGAGATTCGAAGAGCTCCGACGGCGGCCGCCTTTTTACGCGTCTGGGGTAACGTGGCGCTGGTCGCCCTCCGCGATGCTTACCAGGAATTCCTGGAGCACTCCGATCCTCTCGCTGATGCCCCTACCTACCGATTCCTCGAACTCTCGCTCCGGGAAAAAGAAAAACAGATTTCGATGTTATCAACCTGGGCCGCCGAGGAATCCGCCAGAGATCTGGCGCAACCGCACTGGCACTGAAAATTGGATCGCCGGATTTTCCGAGCAACTCGCCGTCCTCGGTGGCATCGGGACAGATGTTGCTCCTCCTGAAATCGAATTGGCGGCGATCCCCGGTTCAAAATCGCTTTCAGTTCCAGATCTGCCGGCCCGAGATCCGCGTTATTGGTCTTGCCGTTTTTATTGGCCGGACATTGTCGATCCCGAGTTCCCTTACGGAGAAGGGCTGCTCCTGCAATTACGTTCCGCTGTCAGCCATCTGAACGAAGTCTGGGCGGTGGAACACGGAGGCATCATCTTAAGTGAGTTCTCCGATGTCCTTCCTTGGGAATGGATCTATGACGCGGCGCGGTGGACCTACGACGAATCCCGCCATTGCCGAATGGGCCAAAATCGTCTGGAGGCTTGGGGATTTGATCCCTCGGAAGTGCCGCTCGGCTCTTACATTTACGAGAGCGCGAAAGGAGCGGAACCGATCTATCGCCTAGGGATGCTCTATTTTTTTGAGACGAAAAATATCGGACGTAAACCCGAGCGAACCGCCGTTTTCAAAGAAATTGGCGATGCCGCCAGCGAACACGATATGGACTTCGATTGGGCCGATGAGACGATTCACGCCACCTACGGCAATCGCTGGTTGCGCGCCTTGCATGAACTCCATCCGGAAAAGTTTCCCGCGGCGGCCAAGATTCGAGATGATTGTGAGTTCATGGTCAAAAGTATGATCGCCTCGGCGTCGGCTGCCGAAAAAATAGCCATCTCCGAACGTGCCCACCGCATGATCCAACGCGCTAACGAACTGGCCACCCAGTAGCTGCGAACGGCCGCCGCATTCTCATGGAGCAGGCAACTACTAAGTTGGTTTCGGGGCCCGTCGGTTTTAACCACCGGCTCAAGGGTCTCTTAGCTGCCCGGGAAATCGGCATCCTGCTGGCTCTCCTCATTATTTGCACGCTCCTTACCCTGACCACCTCTAACTTTCTGACGGTGCAAAATCTGCTGAATGTTGGTCGGCAGATCTCACTTTTGGGCATCATGGCGATCGGCATGACCTTTGTCTTGATTGCCCGCGAAGTTGATCTCTCGATCGGTTCGATCTACGCCATTGCCGGTTTGAGTACCGGTATCTTGATCGTGCACGGGTGGTTCTTAATTCCGGCCTTGGGCGCGGGACTGGCGGTCGGAGCGGCCATCGGCTGTTTGAACGGAGTTCTCTCGACGTATGGGAAACTTCCTTCATTCATTGCCACTCTTGGGATGCTGAGTGTGGTCCGAGGTGCCGCCTTGCTGGTGACCAATGGAGAACCAGTCACGGTGAACACCTCCAAGGGAGGTCGTGAAGATGTTATCAATCAGTTTTATTTTATCGGTCAGGGTCACATTTTTGATCGTATCCCAATGTTGTTGATCTTCTTCATCCTCATCGCGCTGGCGGCCTGGTTTCTTCTTTCGAAGACCACTTTTGGCTTTCGAGTTTATGCTGTCGGCGGCAGTGAGAAAGCAGCCCGACTCTCCGGAATCCAGGTATTTCAGACCAAAATTTTGACCTTTACCCTGATGGGACTTCTCAGCGCTTTGGCCGGAATTCTGAGCCTCGCCTTTCTCCCCAGCGGGCAAGCCGGCCGGACCGGCGTTGGCTTGGAATTGGACGTCATTGCCGCCGCCATCGTCGGGGGCGCCTCGCTTTCCGGGGGCGAGGGAACGATCCTTGGTACCATTCTCGGCGTGCTGATTATCGGGGTGCTGCGAAACGGTTTGATTTTGCTCGGGATATCCCCGTTTTGGCAAACTACCATCATCGGACTGGTCATTATCTTTGCGGTTGGCCTCGATAAATGGACCGAGCAACGCCGCCACCGTTAGCTTTCCCCTCTCTTCCATCAATCCAATGCTGCTAACCCCCAGAATCATGAAAGTTAATACTAATACTACCAAAATCGGTCTCGGGTTGCTCTGCCCGATCATCCTGGCCATGGCCCAGATTTCTCTCCGCGCCGCGGACGAACCGGCCTTTACCTTGTCCAAAGACATCCAGGCGCGGGTCGATAAAGGCACCAAGCCAGTCATTCGCGTCTCCTATCACGACGTCTCCAATGAGTTCGCCCCCTTCATCAAAAAAGGGGTTGAGAAAGCCGCCTCGGACTTCAATGCGGACGTGCAGTTGGTCGGACCAGTCGGCGCCGATGCTGAGAAACAGGTTGCCGAAATTGAGAGTCTTATTCAAAAAGGCGTCGATGGGCTCGCCGTTTCCTCCGTGAGCACCGACGCTTTGGCCCCCATCATTCAACGGGCTCTGGCTCAGGGCATTCCGGTCGTCACCTACAATACGGACAACCCGACCAGCCATCGGATCGCCTTTGCCGGACAAGACCTGGTTGAATCAGGACGCATCGCCGGGAAGCTATTGGCGGACACTCTTTCGGGAAAAGGAAATGTGATTATCACCACTCTCGACGCGGCCGCCCAGTGGTCGTTGGACCGGGAAAAAGGTGCTCGCGAAGCCCTGGGCAAGTATCCCGGAATTAAGATCCTGACCACCGTGAACACGGGCACCGAGCCTCAACAGATTTATAGCTCCGTCGAAAACGCCATGCAGGCTAACAAGGATGTGGATGGCATCCTTTCGTTGGAATGTTGCTCCACTCCGGCGGCCGGAAACTATGTCGAACGAAACAAGCTGACCGATAAAGTTAAGATCGTTGGCTTCGACATGCTGCCTGAAACTATCAAGCTGGTGCAAGGTAACGTCGTGTCAGCCACCATCGATCAAGCACCGGAAAAACAAAGCTACGAGGCGGTTCGTCTCCTGCTTGACGTCTTAAAAGGCAAACCGGTCAAAGATGTCGATACCGGTGCCGCGGTTTATACCCAGAAGAACATCGGCGATTACATTGTCACTGCCAAAGGCGGTTAGCCGGCAAAAAAGAAGACGCTGAGAGAATCGATCGACGTCTGGCCGGGAAGATGTGGGTTTCGATAGAAAAGTGAACATTCCTCCTCCGATCATCTCCGCTCGCGGCATCAGTAAACGCTTCGGCAATACCGTGGCGTTGAAAGGCGTGGATTTCGTCCTGCATCCAGGCGAGGTCCACGCGCTCCTGGGGGAAAACGGGGCTGGTAAAAGCACCTTGATTAATATTCTCGCCGGTGAACTTCAACCTGATGCCGGTGAAATCCTGGTCAACGGCGAACCAGTCCGTTTCAAAGATCCACATCACGCCAGCTCTTTGGGGATCAGCGTGGTCTACCAGGAACTTTCGCTTTGTCCGAACCTCACGGCCGCGCAAAATATTTCGCTTCATCGAGCTGCTGATTCTGCCCTGCTTAGCCAGGTCGACAAAAAGCGTTTGCATTCATCGGCCCAAGAGTTGCTTCACCGGCTCGGACTATTCAACCTCGATGTGACCGTGCCGGTGCGGTCGTTAAGTCTCGGACAGCGGCAACTGATCGAGATTGCCAAGGCTCTTACCACCGGGCTGAAAGTACTCATCCTGGATGAGCCTAACTCCGCGCTGACTCACGAGGATTCCGCTCACTTGTTCCGCGTCGTTCGGGAACTGCGCGATCAAGGGATCGCCATCGTCTACGTCTCTCACCGTTTGGAGGAGACGATGCAACTAGCCGATCAAATTACGATCCTTCGAGATGGCCAACTGGTCGATACCGGCCAAGGGCGGGATTTTACTATCCCGCATCTAATCCAAAAGATGGTTGGCCGCGAAGTTAACCATCTGTTTCACCGGGAACCGTTGAGCGAACCGGGTCCAACGCCAGCCTTGGTAGTTAGCCAGCTCAACGATCGCGATCTGCTCCGGGATATTAGCTTTGACCTTCGGATGGGCGAAATCCTCGGTATCGGCGGCTTGCCAGGGTCCGGAAAAGATGAACTGGTGGAATGTCTGAGTGGAACTCGGGAATTCACCGGCAGCATTATTCTTGGTCAGCATCGAGTCAAAATTCGGTCGACCGCGGATGTCATCCGGGCCGGGATGGCTCTCGTCCCTTCGGACCGTCGGAACGCCGGCGCGTTTCAGGTTTTGAGCATTCTCGATAACGTGTCCGCGGCCAGTCTTCACAAGGTCAATCGGTGGGGCGTCCTCAACCGAAAGCGGATGAGAGAACTGGCCGACACCTATCTCTCACGGATGAATTTGAAAGCTCGTTCCAGCGAGCAGAAAATCGGAACGCTCAGCGGTGGGAATCAGCAAAAAGTAATTCTCGCCCGCGGCCTCGCCACCGAACCTAAAATGCTCTTACTCCATGAACCAACCCGCGGAATCGATGTTGGAGCCAAGGCGGAGATTTATCAGATCTTGAATCAACTCGCCGCGCGAGGCATCGCCATCCTGATCGTCTCGTCCGAACTTCCGGAGCTAATCGGCCAATGCGACAGGATTCTGGCCATGCACCAGGGCAGAATCACCGGCGAATATTCCAGACAGGAAGCTAGCGAAGAACGGATCCTGGCCAGTGCCATGGGTCAGCCCGCGGCAAACATTTCGGAAAGGACCATTCAATGAACCGGCCAGTCGTGACCGTCGTCGGCAGCTTCGCCGTCGGAATGACCATGAGCACTCAACGCATGCCGATTTTTGGCGAGACTTTGGTCGGCTCTCAATTCGACATGGGCCCCGGAGGCAAAGGGATCCAACCAGGCAGTCGCTGCTGCGCGACTAGGAGCAGAAGCACACTTTGTCGGAATGATCGGGTCAGACCCTCTCGGAAAAATTGCCCGAAGCCTGTACGAGAAAGAAGGTGTTAACGCTGAGCATTTGACGGAGACCACCCAGAAGGCTACCGGGGTCGGCTTCATCATCGTTAACCGTGAAGGCCGGAACGGCATCATTCTGGATATGGGCGCCAACGAACTGATCGATCGTCAGTTTGTCCGGAAAGCCGAGGCCGTAATCGCCCGCAGTGACATTGTTCTCTCGGTCCTGGAAATACCTGTGGAAGGGGCCGCGGAAGCCATGGCTCTCGGGCGAAAATACGGAGTTAAAACTATCCTGAATCCGGCCCCCGCCGCCCCATTACCGGATGAAATATTGCAGGTCATTGATTTAATAACTCCGAACGAGACAGAGTTGCGAATCCTGATGGGGCTGGCGCCGGACGACGCCGCGCCGACCAGGGAACTGGCCCGTGAATTGCAAAAGAAATTTGGGATCACCGTGATCGTTACCCAAGGCGAATCCGGGATGATGCTGGTAGACGAGCAAGGGGTCCAGGAATACCGCTCTGTGCCCGTTGAAGTCATTGACACCACCGGCGCCGGTGATGCTTTCACGGCCGGTTTGGCGGTCTCCCTCGCCGAAGGTCGCGATCTGAGTTCCTCGATCAGGTTCGCCGGATGCTGTGGCGCGCTCGCTTGCACCAAATACGGAGTGATTCCTTCGCTGGCCATCAAATCGGAAGTCGAGCAGCTATATTCGATGCTTCCTCCTTCCCTGCCTTAGTCTATGAAAAAAAATGGAATACTGAATTTGGGACTTAACCAGGCACTCGCCGGGATGGGTCACGGCGATTTTATGATTGTCTGCGACGCCGGGTTTCCCATTCCGAACCAGGTGACCCGGGTCGATCTGGCAATCGTCCCGGACGTTCCCGATCTTGAAACGGTCTTAACCGCCATCAGCGCGGATTTCATCGTCGAAAAACTCGGTTACGCCAACGAAATGGCGCAAAACAATCCTCGATTGAAAGAGAAAGTGGATCGGATTTTCGCTGGAGCCGAGTTATTGACTTTCCCGCACGCGGAAATCCTCACCGAACTCGCGGCCAAAGCGAAGTGCATTGTGCGAACCGGGGCGTTCGATCCGTGGGGCAATATCCTTCTCTACTCCGGCGTAGATGTTCCAAAATGGTTTACCAAGTCGGGCACGTTAGTTCCCGAGTATTACGCTAGTCGTATGAAGTAGGCCTTTCAGGAGTCACCTTGTTCAGGCAGAAAATCTGACCGGGCCCAGTCGCCATCGAATTTAAACTTTTTTCTATCCCATCAAATGCCTCACTTTCGTCAAATCGCTAACCTTTGGTCACTCCGAGAGTACCCTAATGCCAGCGCACCGTGGACGCTCGAAGCTCAATTGGACGCTGTTCACGTCGCAGGCTTCGATGGCGTGACTGGCGGGCTCGGGGAGCAGCAGGGAAAGCTAGCAAGAGAGCGTAACCTCATCGTCGTCGGCTTTGTCTCTTCAGGAAACGACGCTGAATTCGGGCAGCTTCTGGAGATTCAGCGAGCGGCGGGAGCAAAACACGTTAACGTCCAACTGGCCGACCACGACACCCTCACCCCGGAGGCCCTGCGGTTGACGCACCGATTGTTTGAGGAAGCCGCGCGAATCGGCGAACTGCTACTTGTCCATTGAAGTCCATCGCGACACCTGCACAGAAACTCCCGAAAAGACCTTTGCCTTGGCGGACGCTTACTTCGCGGATACCGGTCAACTACTGCCGATCACTTGGGATTTCTCCCATACCGCGATCGTAAAGCATCTTCAGCCGAAAGATTTTTCGGCTCGGCTCCTGGAACGACCGGAACTTGTCACCCACTCCTCACAATTTCATTTCCGCCCGTTTAACGGGCATCATTGCCAGGTTCCCGTCACCAGCGCCGATGGTTCTCTAACTCGTGAATTGCGAGAGTGGTTACCGTTTGTCACCGACACCTTTTCGCTCTGGCTCAATGCCAACCGCCAAACGGAGAGGGATATTTTTGTCGTACCGGAAATGGGTCCGGCCAGCAGCGGATATAATCTCGACGGCCTGCCAAACAGTTGGGAGGACGCCGTTAAACTCCGCCCAATCTTAGAAAGCCTCTGGCACACCGAACAATCCCGCGATCCGGTTTCTGTCTCGAAGTAGGCCTCTAAGCTCCTCTCCCTCCCAATCGTCCTTCGTCGTCGTCCTCGTTCCTCGATTTCCCGGATTTAGGAGGCCAAAGACCGACCGAACGAAAACGATTGCGCGGCGATCTGGGGGATTACGCTTTCACCACCCGCCTTGTGGTCTTCATCCTTCTCTTGCCTTTCGAATCATCTGCTGTTTGGCCAGACAAGGCTACGACGAACTCAGTCCATCCCGGCCGAGGTTGTTCCAGCCACATTCGCCCGCCGTGCGCGGCGACGATTTCACGACAAATACTCAGCCCCAGCCCGCCCCACTCGTCTCAGAAGAACGGCTGGGATCGGCCCGATAAAATCGATCAAACACCCGGTTCTCGTTCTCCTTGGTAATGCCAGGGCCGGTATTGCCGATCCGAAACTCCGCAACCTCTCCTAATTTTGCCAGCGAGATAAAAAGAGATCCCCCATCGACATTAAATTTAATGGCGTTGTCCAACAAATTGAGCAGAACTCTCCGCAGATACCATTCGTTTGCCACGATCCTGACCTCGGGTGATATCTCGGATTTTACGCTGAGGCGTTTGGCTCTGGCCAGGATCTGTGCATCCTCCACCACTTCGTTACAAGTAACGCTGAAATCAAAGTCTTCTTTGCTCATCGCCAGGGTTCCGGCGTCAGCGCGTGAAAGCAACAAAAGCTTCTCCACGATATCGCAAAGGCGCTGATTTTCGGCCAGCA
Organism: uncultured Verrucomicrobiae bacterium; assembly: GCA_963808535.1. Lineage (GTDB taxonomy): Bacteria > Verrucomicrobiota > Verrucomicrobiia > Chthoniobacterales > JAFAMB01 > JAFAMB01. Next base: position 47,921 of record CAWEGF010000024.1, read on the forward strand.
ACCCATCCAATAAGGTTTGGATTTGCGGATTGTCGATCTCGGACTTGAGGGCCAATTCGATTTCGCCGCGCATGATAGTAAGAGGCGTCTTAAGTTCATGAGACGCGTCGCTCGAAAAGCGGGTGGCCTGTTCGAAGCTGCGCTCCAGGCGATCAAATGAGTAATTCAGCACTCGAACCAGCCGGCCGACCTCATCTAGAGCCCGAGGCTCTGGCAAGCGTTGATCAAGCGCTTTGGCATTGATTTGTTCGGCCGCGGCTGCCACCTCCTGCAATGGTTGCAAGGCTTTTCGGGTGATCCACCAGACGCCCAAAGCTGCGACCAGGACGGCCACTGAAAGGGCCGCGGCATACGCTCCGGTCAGATCAAAAATCAGCTCGGAAGTCTCTTTCCTGATCACGATGGGTGAGCTCGGTTGACCCCTGATTTCGCGAAACGCTTCCAGTTGATCATTGTAAATAACCCAGCCCGAAGCGAAGCCGAAAATTACCAGTTCAATCGTCAGAAAAAAAGCTGTCCAAAGGGTAAGTCTGCTGCGGATGGACAAGCTTTTCATGTGGCATTTCCGATTCGATAGCCGAATCCGCGAACGGTTTGAATCAGTTTCGCCTCCTCTCCGTAGTCGACTTTCCGACGCAAGCGTTGGATGTAGACTTCCACCAGGTTAGTCCCGGCATCGAACTGGTACTCCCATACGTGCTGGCAAAGCTGGGTCCGCGTGAACACCCGCCCGGGAGCCCTCATCAAGCACTCCAATAAAGCAAACTCCCTCCCGGTCAGATCGATCCGTCGATTGCCTCTCTGGGCAATTCGCGTGGCCACGTCGAGGGTAAGATCCTGTGTCCGGTACCGGACCAGGTTTTCTCCGGTTTGCCGCCTGATCAACGCGCGCAGCCGGGCGGCCAGTTCCTCGATGGCAAACGGTTTAGGCAGGTAATCGTCCGCTCCGAGGTCCAGGCCCTCGACCTTTTCACTGATCTGCCCTCGCGCGGTCAAAATAAGAACGGGAACCGCATTTGATCGTTCCCGCAGTGCACGAAGGACGCTGAGACCGTCGCGTCCTGGAAGCATGATGTCCAAGACCACCGCATCAAAAGGATTGTCGAGAATGATTTCCAAGGCCTCGTCTCCGCGTCCGACGTTCTCGACCGCGAATCCAAACTCTTTCAACCCTTTTTGGATAAAATTTGCGATCTTCCGCTCATCCTCAACCACCAAGATTCTCATGGACTGACACCTCGACTCTCACGCCGCCAACTCACTGGCGACAGGGACGACGGCCATCAGTTTAGCACTCAGGTGTTCCCCGAGTCCATAGAGACAGGAAGTTCAGGAAGACGGGCGGGTGTCGCGCCCTCGTAAGAAAACGTGGTCCCGACGATCCATCCGGAAGCTCCCGGACCTTCACCCGCCGACGGTCCAGTGCAGCAAGGCAGGCTATCGTCCGCCTTCTCGGCGACCGTTGACCTCTCTTTGGGCCGAAATCAATACGAAGCCGGCCATGAAAATGGCGATGATTAGAGAGGAGCTGATGCGACCGAGATTGAATCCGCCGTGTTCAAACGGCTTGGTGAGCAGGTCTCCTAACGTTGCGCCGAGCGGACGGGTCAGAATAAACGCCAGCCAAAACAGCCAAGTGCGCGAAATATTCGTCCAAAAATAGGCTACCGCCACCAGCGCCAAGATGGCGCTAAAGACGATCGCCGCCCCTGTGTACCCCAGGCCAGAGTCGTCGGCGAAAAAATCGCCGAGAGCCGTCCCGAGGGTGTTCGAGAAAAGGATGGTTGCCCAGTAGAACGCTTCAGCCTTGCGCGAGATGATACGATCGACCGAAACAGAACCAAGAGAGAGACGCCACAACCCGAGAACGGCCAGCAGACTGGCCAACAAGACGAGCGAGCCACCAACATAGCCGATATGCAGCGATCGGTCCGCAAAATCAGCCATCGTCGTCCCGGCCGTCGTCGTCGCCACGATGACGCTCCAGTAGAGGAAAGGACGAAAAGTGTCGGCGGCCAGCTGCAATCCGACCATGACCACGAAAATTGACAGGAAAATGGCGCTACTTAGAGCGTACCCAAGATGCATTGACATCGACAGGGCATCTCCTCCTGTTTCTCCCAACGTTGTCGCCGCTACTTTGACGATCCAAAAGCCGATCGTGACTTCGGGAACTTTGCTCAAACCGGTTTTCGATTTCAAAACCTTCTCAGGACGCCGGCCTGATTCATTGCCGGAGGATTGGTTGAAATTTTCAGTCGGTTTTCCTTCAGCTTACTTAAAGAGGCGATGATCCGGAAGGTACCCCAGATGGCCCCCAAAATCAGGCTCAATCGCCATTCGCCGGAGGCCGCGCTCCAGTCGAAAGGTCTCTTTTCCGCGCCGGCATTCGCCCAGGGCCTAAGCCGTGGTAGGAATCGGGGAACGTGACGACAATAGGCTTCGTACTCGTCTCCAAATTTCTCGCTGAGGAACTCTTCTTCTGCCGGTATCAACCCGAAATAAAGCACCAGCAACGTAACGGCACAGGGCGTTAGAAGGCGCCGATCTCCAATCAGCAGCACCATGCCAACACCCAGAAGAGCGCTCCCCAAATAAATCGGGTTACGAAGGTGCGCATAAGGGCCAGTGGTCGCCAGTTTACTACCTTCAATTTGCTCACTCCGAGTATGACGTCCGGCAAAGCCTGCCGCCCACATACGAACAGCTAACCCGGCCAGGACCAGTCCGAGGCCACCTACTTTAACCCCGAGACCCGATCGGGTCGTGGCGATCGTCGGCCGAACGAAAGGAGCCACCACCGCCGTAACCCCAAGTCCAATCTCCAGACGATGGCTAAAAAGCAAGCGCCCGAGACGCGCCAGCAATGGTTTGAAACCACCTTTCACCCGTGGCTCTGCGGACCGGATATCTTGCTCCAACAATTCCTCTAACGGTTTCATCATCAATGAAGAAAAGGGTGTGTGATCTCCGCACAAAATCGAAGCCCATCGACAAAAACAGATCTCATCTGCCCTGGAAGGAACGTTTGGTGGACGATCGGCATGAAATCGAAGCCTAGCGCCGAGTTCTAACAGAATGCTGAAGAAGAAATGACAATTCTGTTATCTTGCCCTCCGTCCGGAATGGCTTTTGTCCCGGAGCGACAGGCTGATCGTAGCCAGGCACGAAGTGCCTGAGTAGGGATGCAAGAGCGCCCGTCCCGGGACGGTCGAGGAAGGGTCGAAGTCATTGTCAGTCCCGAATGGCGCGAAGTTTAGCAATGTTCCGGAAGGTCCTTCGCCCCGAAGCCGAAGGAGCTTGAGAGTTCAGCCTAGAGGGTTTCAACCCTAGGAACCGCACCTCTCTGCGAATAACCCTGAAAGGCTGCAGATCAAAGGCAGCACGATTGGGGACAGACCCGAATGGCGCGAAGATAAGCAATGTCCGGATGGTCCTTCGCTCCGAAGGGGCTTGAGAGTTCAGCCTAGAGGGTTTTAACCCTGGGAATCGCACCTCTCTGCGAATGGCCCTGAAAGGGCTTCAGATCAAAGGCAGCACGATTGGGGACAGACCCCAGTTGGGGGATTCCAAAATTCCAAAGCCTGCTCCTACTGAAGGCACTGATAGTCCGCTTAGCGGTTAATGACAGATCCTCGGATATGGTTTTGACGACCGATTTGCCTCAGATGGCGCCGCGATTGGGGACGGACCCCATGTTGTCGCGATTGGGGACGGACCCCAGTTGGGGGCTCTTCGGAATCTTCGGATTGGGGACAGACCCCATGTTGGTAGCGCCATTCGGGGACGGACCCCGAGACTGACCCCAGTCGACGGCTCTTCAGATCTTCAGATAGAGGCTTTTCAGATGGGGAGAGACCCTATGTTGGGGATTCCCAAAGCCTGCTCCTGTTGAAGGCACCGATAGCTCGCTTAGCGGTTAGGGATAGACCCCATGGATATGGTTTTGGCGACCGATTTACGTCGGACACCGCGGTTTGGATCAGTCCCGAATGGCACGAAAATAAGGGTTGTTCGTAAGTTCGTAAGTTCGTAACGGTTCTTTGTCCCGAAGGGGTCATAGGATAGCTCGGGGTTTAACCGGTTTTGACCCTGGGAATCAACCACCAAAGCGAATCGCCCTGAATGGGCGCCAGATCGAACGTCCTAACAAGGTGAAAGTGAGCCGATGGTCCGATTGTAACACGTCTCAATTGCTAACTTTACGCGGCAATGGATGCGAGTTGCATCCGGTAGCCACTTCTGTCGCCCCTTCGGCACCTCCAACTTGGCGTGCACCACGATGGGACAGACCCCCAGTTGGGACTCTTCGGATGTTCGGATGGGGACAGACTCCGTGTTGGGGATTCCCAAAGCCTGCTGTAGGCACCGATAGTCCCGCTTGGCGGTTAGGGACAGACCCCTCGTATATAGTTTGGCGACCGATTGACCTCAGAGACCGCAGTTTTCGCGCGGCAATGGTGCGAGATGCATCCGGTAGCCGCTTCTGTCGCCCCTATAGCGCCTCCAACCTGGCGGACGGGTGTATTTTCGAACAAGGCGATGCACCACGATTGGGGACAGACCCCCAGTTGCGACTCTTCGGATGGGGACAGACCCCGTGTTGGGGATTCCCAAAGCCTGCTGAAGGGCTGTAGGCACCGATAGTCCCGCTTAGCGGTTAGGGACAGACCCCTCGTATATAGTTTGGCGACCGATTGACCTCAGAGACCGCAGTTTTCCCGCGGCAATGGTGCGAGATGCATCCGGTAGCCGCTTCTGTCGCCCCTTTATTTCGAACGAGGCGATACGAGGTAGCGCCTTGGAGCTTCAGAGCGAGCCTTTTTTTTGAGGGCTCCCTAGGGCGGCGCTATTACCCTCATGACTCCAATACTGCAAATTCGTGCCTGGCTACTAAAAGCCTGTCCACTCCGGGAAGAAATACGTTCTCCACGCCGAGGCCTTGATTTAAGTATTTAATTTAGCGCTTGTGGCCTTCAGCCTGGGCTAGATTTACCTGCAACCGCCCTATTGTAGGCGCGGCAAAAAATGGGTGCTGCCTCGGATCCAAGGCTACCGGCGAGCTTTCATTCGAGTTCTGTCGCTGCACTCCCAGATTCGTATCGAAGAACTTCAAAGCGGCGTTACCGATGTCCTCGTGCAGCTTCGCCCGATCCACGCCCGGGGGATCGATGCAGGACTCAGGATAATTATCCCGTCCAATCTGATCGCACTCATTGACGAAGATTTCGTGGTTAACCTGACCGGGAAGCACCTCGAGTTGCGCGTGCGGAATATATTTCGCCGCAAACTCGGCATTTTCCTTTGGCGGCGTTGTGGTGTCACCGGCACCGACAATGATATAGGCCGGGATCGACATTTGCTGAAGCCCGGCCGCATCCATGCCGAACCCTTGAATATCGCCCGGAGCCATCGCAAAGGCCGCCTTCACCCGATCATCGCGCACATCCCGGGCGGGTTCCGCGTCGATGCGCATCTGCTCGCGCAGATAGGCCGGCACCACCGGGTTATCTTTCCAACCGCGCTGGTACTTCAGAAACAGGTCTGGATTGATCTCGGCCCCTCCGATCCAGAGAGCGGCAAACCCGCCTTGCGAATGCCCCGCCACGCCGATCTGATTCGGGTCGATGTGCGGTCCCCAAACCTTGTCCTGGAGCAAGTAGGTGAGGTCCAGGCTAATATCGCGCGGCCGCTGCCAAAGCCTGTTGCGCACGTACAGTGCGGTTGAATCATAAGTATTTGCTCGGTAGTGATAAAGCAAGGCGACGAGATAACCATGCGAGGCTAGGTGTTCGCCGAACCAGGCATAGACTGAGCCATTGCCGCCTGCTCCATGTGAGAACATAACTAGTGGATGTTTCAACTGGTCAGCCACGATCGGCGCGTCCTTGAAAAGGTGCAGATTCGCGGCCATGAACAGTTTGAAAGGAATAGCGCCTTTATCCGGAGCGGCCGGATAGATCAGCATGAAGTCCAGCGGCCGGCCGCCGTCGGCCGGGTCGACGAATTCGACCTGTGTCATCCCGACGGGATAGGGAGCGGCGGGCAGTACCGATTGCGCCAAAGCGTTCGCCGGCCAAGCCAAGACGCCCCAGAACCTCAAGCCGAAAAACACGGTAACGGCCATCACCGAGCGCGTGAACCCCTTTCTTCCCAAGCAAATGGATCGCATGTCTGAATTCTTTCGATTGAGGATTTACTAACCTGTATCCGGACTTACAGCGGAATACTACAGAAAGGGGCCGATCAGATAAGAAGGAAAAGGGAGGCGACACCTCGATAATCGTTCTCGTCCTTCGTCGTCGTTCTCGCCCTCGATCCCTGGACGGCCACAACATCGCAACCTTTAACAGTATCCCGATCCTTCTTTGCTTCCTTAGCGGTCTTCAGTGAAATTGCTTCGGTGCAAAAGGTGATTACATACTGCTCAATCTCTCGATCACCGGCGTTTTCGGCATGATCAAATCCGGAAAACAGATATCTGCACTCGAGGCACTTCACGAATATCTGACATCCCAGGCGATCGCAGATCGATCCGGAGCTCTTGAGGAACACGACATCGCTAAAGATCCCATTTAAAGGAATGTCATTGGACGGCTGCCGGTGGGGCGCTAGTGAAAGAGTGATCATTTTTATGCACGGATGGGAGGGAAATCTAACCAGCGCCTTTCCGCTCGCCGCCCCGTTGAACGCTGCCGGATTTAGTCTTCTCTCTTTCAACTCCTTGGCCAGCGGTTGGCCTCAGCCGCAGGAAACTAACCTGCTCGAGGCTGGCGACACCCTCTTTGCCGCGATCCGCGCCATCGGAGACATCCACGCAGTGATTGGCCATTCGTTCGGTGCCGCGGCAACATTGCTACTCGAAGGAAGAACGGTCGATTCGGGAATTCAGCGAGTAGTGACTTTTTCTTCACCGTCCGATGTGCGGGAACACGTTCTCGGAGTTGCCCAACAGAAAGGCTGGGGCAACGAGATCGGAGCAGAAATATGCGACATCCTGGATGCACGGTTGGGTCATCCGCTCGATGATCTGGCCCTCGACAGGGTGACGGGAGCTTTCTCTCTTCCCGGATTGGTCATTCACGACCGCAAAGACCGGATCGTTCCCTTTACAAATGCCCAACGCATTGTGCGAAATTGGCAAAACTCCCGCCTCCTCGAGACCTCCGGACTCGGCCACCACCGCGCCATAAAAAATCCCGAAGTCATCTCGCAAGTCGTCGCCTTCTTAAAGCAATAAGCAATCACCGGGTCCTGGACTTGCCTCTTCCGCTGCAGCCGCCACAACGCAAGCCGGGACGGGCTGCATCGGTCGTACGCCCAAAAGAGGTGTTTGCCTACGGGGCTACGGGTAAGCTACGCGTCCCCTTGACCTGTAAATGGCAGGCAACCCGGTCACTTGGCTCTGAAAGGTAAAGGGCGGACGCTTTCCACACAAAAGGCCGTCGGGGACTTGGGACCGATCAAAGTCGACAAACACTTGGCCTGTCCCCAAAGGCCGCCGGTCATGAAGTGATTCCGATCGGGGACGAGATCCCGATCAGGGACAGACCCTAGACTCCGATAATCCTTCGTCTCGTTTTGCGGTCATGCGGCGCGTGCTTCCGGTTGGCCAGGATCGGGCGAACTATCAGATTCCACTGGGGACAGACCCCATAAGTGAGGGATTTGTCGACGGATCTGCGCCAGTCACTTCGGTTGGGGACAGACCCCCAAAAGTGGGGTTTGGCGACCGGTTACGCCAAACATCGGATTGGGGACCAGACCCCTGTTGTGGACTCCTCGAATCTTCGAATGGGGACAGACCCCGGCAAAGGCCCTTTGGCGTATTTCAACTGGTCGACACTGAAGGCAGCAGGTTCAGAGGATTGTCCGGCTTTGGGCCGAATCCCGGTTGGGGACAGACCCCTTGTTGGGGAATTCCCAAAGTCTGCTTCGCGGTTAGGGACAGACCCTTATTGGCTTGTTGGACTATTTGGAGATTCTGGAGAAACCCGACTCGGGACAGACTCCCATCGTTAAGTTTGGCACCGATCTGCGCCAGACACCGCGATAGGATAGACCCTTTTAGGATCTCTTGGTGTCTTCGTGTCCCGGTTGGGGACAGACCCCTTGTTTGATGATCCCGGCTGAGACAGACCCCGTGTTGGGGACTAGTCGACGGATCTGCGCCACACACTTCGGTTGGGGACAGACCCTCGTAAATGGGCTTTGGCGACAGGTCTACTCCAAACACCGGATCGGGGACAGACCCTGTTGTGGAACCTTGGAAATGGGGACAGACCCCGGGCAAAGCTATTTGGGGTATTGACAACACAGTCAACACTTAAGGCAGCAGGTTCAGAGAACTGTTCGGACCAGGCCGTTTGGCCGTTTTCATACTAAACTTCTTGATCTCCCTAGCTGATAATTGACCGATATCTGACCTGTCCCCAATTTCCCACGAGTTTGGATCGTTGCGATCGAGATCGAAGGGCTGTCACCTTTGCGTTTGTGGCGAAGGGAAAATCTCCTTTCGGCGCCAAGGCTCAGAGAGCTAATCGCGGTATCTTTGCCCGAGCGCCTTTTCGTCGTCGCTGTGCCAGCCCATGCCTTGGTTGCCGTCATGGTACAGATTGCAGAGACATGAATTGAACGAGCATTCCAACTTTCTCTTCGACCAGGCTCTTGAGGGTTCGCAATTCCTTTGTCCAGGGAAGCGCGATCTTGGTCGTTCCTGAATAGGTGTAGGAAAAGCTCGAAATCGCCGTACCAGGCGACCTTGCGGGCGGTGACGATGTCGTTTGCCGCAAATGACCGCCTCATCGATTCTCCAAGGGACTGTCGTCAGCAGAGCTTCGAGATAATCATGCGCCTCACAGGACGCCAGAATGGGACCGTAGTAGTTGCGATCCCATCGAACGGCAGCAGATTGCGGGTGGGTTCGTACGGAAACAGATTCATTGAGAGCTTCGGTTATTTGCTGTCGTGGAAGATGATTCCTATGGTGTTCCGATGGCCGGAACGCAGGCGACTCACTCCATGACGTAAATTCACTCGGTATGTGCCCTTGGTGCCTTGTACCGGGCGATGACTGACCGCGAAGGCCACGCCATCACCCTGCTGAAGGCTTACAACCTCCGCCCGGGACTGCATGCGGGGACGTTGTTCGGTCAGCACGAACTCGCCGCCCGTGAAGTCCTGGCCGGGTTCTGACAGGAGAAATGCGACCTGAATGGGAAAGACGTTCTCTCCGTAGACATCCTGATGCAACGCATTCCAGTCGCCTTCACCATAACTCAGCAGCAAGGGCGTAGGTCTTGTCTGTCCGACCGCGTGGCAACGCTCGAGATATTCCTCGTGCATCTCAGGATACCTCACGTCGATTTTCATCGACTGGTTCCACCGATTGGCCACTGCAGCGAGCGGCGGATACAGGGCGGTTCGCAGGTCAGCAACGATTTCTGGTAGTGGATAGGACCAGTATTTGTACTCGCCTCGACCGAAACCATGGCGAGCCATGACAACCGTGAGGCGGAAGATATCGTCCCGCTCATACATCGCCGCGAGCGAGCGACACTCCTCGCGCGTAAGGATGGATTTGATGATCGTGCAGCCGAAACTGTCCAAATCCCTCGTCATCGCCTTCCGATCGAGGGTGGCAATGCGATCCTGGATGGAAAGTGCTGTCGTGGTCACACCGTCATCCTTTCTCGGGCCAGAAGGGCTCGTTTGCGATCCACGCCCCAACGATATCCGGAGATGTCTCCGTTGTTACGAACGACTCGGTGGCAAGGAATGGCCACCGCAAGTGCGTTCGCGCCGCAAGCCTGCGCGACAGCCCGCGCCGAATTGGGGGAACCTATCCGGTTCGCCACTTCGGAATAGCTGACGGTGTTCCCGGCAGGGATGCGTTGAAGCTCTTTCCAGACGCGCTGTTGGAAGGCGGTGCCGCGAATATCCAAAGGCAGGTCCAATCCGATTCTCGGAGCCTCGATGAAGCCAACTGACCTTTGCGACAAGCTTCTCGTACCTATCATCTCCACCAATGAGATTGGCCTTTGGAAACTGGTCCTGGAGATCCCGGGCGAGCGCCTCGGGATCATCACCCATGAGGATCGCGCAAACTCCCTTTTCGGAGGACGCGACGAGAATGGAGCCCAGCGAGCACTCCGCGATGGCAAAGCGAATGGTGTTTCCAGTGCCTCCTTCGCGATATTCTTTCGGTTTCATGCCGAGCATCTTCGATGAACCTGCATAGAAACGGCCGTTCGAGTTGAATCCGGCATCGTAGATGGCCTGCGTCACGGTTTCCCGCTTCGGTAGCGCCCTCTTGATGCGGTCAGCACGGTGGGCGTTCGCGTAATCCTTTGGAGTCAGCCCGGTAGCGGTCTTGAAAAGGCGGTGAAAGTATCCGGGGCTCATTTTAACGGCTTCTGCGAGCTGATTCAGACTCGGAAATTCATCGGCCTCCTTGATCATCCGACACGCGGTGGTAACCGCTTCGGCGTGTTGGCCGGCGAGCCCGGGACCCTTAGGGCCACAACGCTTGCAAGCACGGAAACCCGCCTTTTCGGCGTTTTGTGGCGATTCGTGAAAGGCGACATTCTCGCGGTTGGGCAGGCGTGCAGGACAGGAAGGACGGCAATAGACACCGGTGGTTTTCACCGAATACCAAAACAGGCCATCGGCACGTTCGTCCTTACGGACGAGAGCCTGCCAACGCCAATCGTCCGTGATTAATTTCGGGCTCTTGCCTCTGGTTACTGGCTTGGAAATCATTGTCATGCTCGGAACCTATCATTGCCCCTAAAGGCAAAAACTCCGGTTCTTGCTTTCAAATTCGATCATCTGGTCACGGTAATCCAATGTCCTTTCATGGGTGCTGGCCTGGCAAAGAATGACTGCGGATCGGGGAACATTTCCTGTTCCCACAAAAGAAGAGTTCGCCCTACGAAACCGACGCGTCTAACGGAGCGTCGAAGATGTCCGTCCTCCTCGAAAGGAATTTGAAGTCAACAAACGGAGTTTCGAATGCGCGCTCCGGGGATAGGACCTAGACAGGCGCTGCACGACGTGGCCGCCGAAAGAAACAAACCAATATTCATTCAGACGAAAGGAAAATCATGTCAGAGGAAAATGTTAATAAGGCCATTGTCGGCCGTTGGTTCGAAGAATTTTTGGGGCAAGACCTGCGATCTAACTATTGTCGATGAGATCGCCGCGCCCGACATGCTCTTGAAGTATTCGCTTCACGAGCCGCGCCGAGGCCACGCGGACATCAAGGCCTTCATGACCGACTTCCGCAAGGCATTCCCGGATCTTTATTTTTGGGGAAGCGCAGATCTTATCGCAGAGGGCGATTACGTCGTCGGGCAGTGGGACGGTGGAGGTACCCATACCGGCCCCGCGTTCAATGACTTCATTCAGGGATCGCTGCCGGCAAACACTGGTCGGAAAATGCGATTCACCGGAATCACGATCCTCAAGGTCGTAAACGGAAAAATCGTTGAAGAGAACGGACTGGACGATGGTGTCACGGCTCTCACGCAGCTCGGCATCCTGCGGGATGTCTAATGGGACCTGCCTGGCGGCACCGTTAGCCGCTTCTTGCCCGTAAGTCTCTAACACTACCCGCGCGGTTCCTGCCGCGCGGGTGCCTAACCGATCCAATCTTAGACTCCGAGGGGAGAGGAGATCCGCCCGTCTTCCAACTCAATTGAAAAGATCAAATCCCGATTGGGGACAGACCCCATAGTTGGAGTTTAGCGACCGATCTACGCCAGCCAACGTGAACGGGGACCCTTCAGATGGGGGATCAAATGGCAGACCGGCAGAGCCCTGTAGGGTATTGGTCAAGATATAAGACAGCAGGTCAGAGGACTGTTCCGACTTGGGCCGTTTTCACCTAAACTTCTTGGCTCCTCTGAGCTGACAATTGACCGATATTTGACCTTTCACCTGTCCCAAATTGGCCGTCCGTCCCCAATTGCCCGAGGGCCTGCCCGGGATCCAACTGACCTGTCACCAAAAATGCGGGTTCCCAAAGGAGATCCCGGTTGGGAAAGATTCCGACTGGGGACAGACCCCATAACTGGGGTTTTGGCGACCGATCTACGCCAAACACCGGATTGGGGACAGACCTCGGTTGTGGACTCTTCGAATGGGGACAGACCCTTTTGGGAACTTTTCGTGTCTTCGTGTCCCGGTTGGGATAGACTCCGTGGTTGCGGGTTTGAGGAGGGTTGAGGGGGTGAGGATTTGGAGATCGACTGTGCCACGAAACAAGATTGGGGACAGACCCCTGTTGAGGCGAGTCTGGACGACCTCTTTGCCTAGCCTCTTGGGGCCATTCTGCGCCGTTGTTCGGTCACATATTTGACCTGGCCCCGAAAAGTCCCTATTGCCCCGAATAGTCTACCAAAAGTCCGGTATTTTTTACCTACCTTTTGGCCTCTCTGCGGCGACGTCCGGTCAAATATCTGACCTGTCGTCAAAACTCCGATCTGCGTCAAGCACCGCGGTTGGGGACAGATCCCTGTTACGGCACCAAAAGTCTGGACGTCTTTTCACCTAACCTCTTGGCCACTCTGCGGCGACATCCGTTTCTGCCTTCTGTGCGATTCCTTCTTCCCTCAAGCCAAAACGGGAGCGTTTTGCTTACGTGGGTAAGCGTTCCCTGGTCAGGGCGCGGATCAATTCCGTCAGTCGATCAGCTAACCGAAGACGCAACACGATCATCCGACTCGCAAAAGCGATGGCATCTGAAATATCTTTTGTCCGCCGAACCGGCCGGCCGAGAAATATTCCCGGGACAGCTTCATCGTAGCGGTCGGAAATCATCCTAGCGCTGACCAAGGGCACCGAAAATTTCTGACATATCGCCGCGACGTGCGCTGACTCCATCTCGAGCGCGAGGAAGTTTCCCTGGGAATTGATTCGCATTTTCGCTGCGGAGTCAGCAACCGCATCGACACACGCGAACGTACCTCTGGCCTCAAAAACGCGGGTTGTCTCAAGCCGTTTTAAAAGGTCAGGTGAGCTGAAATTCTCAGCCAAGACAAAATCGCCCGGTTCAAGCAGCGTTCGTACCGCGCCGGCAAAACCGGAATTAATTACCAGATCAGGGCCGAGCTCCGTCAGAATATCCTCAAATTGACGCCTATTCCGAACTCCGATTCCGAGCCAAGAAACAGCTATCTCTTGGGAATCGAGACTGCCCACAATCCGGCCGCCGTTGAAAACGCGCCCAGTCAACCTTCCTTCGAACGACGCTCCCTCCGCCCGGAGCGCAAAAGTGACAAGAATCCTAGACACGGTTAACTCGGAAACTTCAGTCTGACTTGGACCAAAGAATTTTGATCGTCTGCCGGCCGCCAGATTCCGGACCGGCTGTTTTTCCGGATGCTTAAGGGCCTCCAGGAATTGGTCGGTAAATTTCGGCGAAATCTCTGCCACCATGTCCGTACCAGTCTCGTCCCGGGTCCCTTGCACAGCAGTCCCGCCAAACCTGGCCGCCAAAGTTTTGATTCTTTCGATCTCTTCGTCCAACTTCCCCCGATCGATCGTAAGCTCGACTTCTATGTCCGCCAAGGGCGGTAGGCCGATTTCTCGTTGGGCCGTATTGTGCAGCAAATCCTTGAGCTTGGAAGTGTCTGGGGCTGGCGATGGCTTCGCCTGGAGAAAAATAATCACCCCGACTCCAGCCAACAGTCCCCCTAGGAAAACGGCCACCAAAACCAGAATTTTCCGCTGACTTTCAATCATTCGAAAATTTATTTGATTGCGTAAACAACGTCGATCGGCTCGAGAATTCAAACGTGAATGGATTAGAAGAAGGCAAGATCCTGGTCACTGGCGGAGCAGGCTTCATCGGGAGCGCTCTGATCTGGGGCCTCAATCGGATCGGTGCGGAGAACATTTTGGTTTGCGATCAACTCGGAAAAGACGAAAAATGGCGGAACCTCGCGCCGCTCCGATTCGACGATTACATCTCCTCGGAAAAGCTCATCGCGGCGGTGGAAATGGATGATCCGGCGCTCCGGGAGATTCGATGGGTATTTCACCTCGGAGCTTGCTCGGCGACTACGGAGCTGAACGTCGGCTACCTGATGGAGAACAATTATCGCTATACCAGGGTGTTGTGCGACTGGGCCTTGGCCCGCCAGGCGCGATTTGTCTACGCCTCCTCAGCTGCCACCTACGGCGACGGAGCCAATGGCATGGTCGATGACGAAACGACCATCGAATCGCTCCGTCCTCTCAACGCCTACGGCTACTCAAAACAAATCTTCGACTACCACGCCAAACAGCGGGCGCTCTTTTCCAAGATCGTCGGCCTCAAATATTTCAATGTCTTCGGTCCGAATGAATGGCACAAAGGCGAGATGCGAAGCTTGGTCAATAAGGCCTACGAACAAGTTCTCGAAACTGGCAAAATTCGTCTCTTCAAGAGTTACAAACCGATGTTCAAAGACGGCGAACAAAAGCGGGATTTTTTATACGTCAAAGACGCCATCGACATGACCATCCACTTGGCAGTTACCAAAGGCGTAGGCGGTCTTTTTAATCTCGGATCTGGGCTGTCGCGCACTTGGGTAGATCTTGCCAATGCCGTTTTTGGAGCGCTGGCTCGACCTCCTCAAATTGAATTTATCGAGATGCCAGAGGTCATCCGCGACAAATACCAGTACTTTACTCACGCCAACATTGAGAAATTGAAAGCAACCGGATACTCGGGTCCGACCTTCACGCTTGAGCAAGCCGTCACTGACTATGTTCAAAATTACCTCGTCCCTCATCAACACCTGGGGAGCTCAAAGTGAGGGCCTAAGAACACGGAGAAGATCTTTTATCACCGAGACACCGGGACCACTGAGGTTCAAAGAAAGCTGGTTGTTTTTTGCACCCTGACCAAAAATCTCTGTGCAACTGGGCGAAAGCAGAGGAAAATAGGGAATGTCTCTGAGCGAGCGAGCAGCGAAAGCGGCAAAGATAGCCGCGGAACCGCAGCTTTATAAAGTTTGCGAAGGGTGCGATTCCATCGTGACCAAGCGGGTGGCAACCTGTCCGAGTTGCCACGGTTACCGTTTTACCGAGGACCCAAACGTGGTCATTGAGCAGGCGAAAATTCTCGGCTCCCGCGAGCAAAGAAGCGTGGTCACCGAGGATCTATTGTAAGACGCGTTGGGTGCCGTTGCTGATCTTCAACTAATTTCCCGGTTCCGCCGAGAGTTCTTATGCTCTTGACCGAAAAGGGCTCCTTATTACCGCGGCCTGAATTCCGATTCGAGCGCCAGAGCTGCCGCTCCGATAATTCCCGCATCATTGCCAAGCGTGGCGGGCACGACATCGAGGTTTTCCCAAAATGTCTTTTCACAACGAGTTCGGATGGTGTGCCGGATGTAGCCAAACAACCGTTCCCCTGCTTTGGCTACACCGCCTCCAAGGACAATTCGGTCCGGATTGACTAGCCAAATCACATTGGTAAGGCCAACCCCAATTTTCACCCCGATATCTTCCCAGACCTTATCGGCAAGTTTATCTCCGTCGTCGGCCGCCTTGCACAATCGGTCCAATTGCGCCTCCTCATCCGATAAAACCTGGCCGGCAGCCTTGTACATTTCCTGGGCGCGCGCCGAAATCTGACGGTGTCCAACATACGCCTCCAAGGCCCCTTTGTTGCCATAGACAAAATCGACGCCCTGGTGATCAATCGATGTCTGACCGATTTCTCCAGCGACCCAGTTCGCCCCGCGGTACAGACGCCCATTTAATATCAAGGCGCCACCCACCGCGGTTCCGAGCGTCACGCAAACCACATTCGGAACCGATTGCCCGGCTCCATGTTTCCATTCGGCATAGGCCATCGCTTTGGCGTCATTCTCCAGGTTACCGATCAAGCCGGTTCGCTCCATGACCATCGACCGAAGCGGGATATCCTTCCATCCTTTGACGTTGGTCAGATTCACCACTACGCCTTGCACTGGATTAATGATCCCAGGTACTCCAAATCCGACGGCCTCCACATCGGGATGCAGTTGCTTCAAACGCCGAATCTCGTCAATGAACGCATCGATCAGCGCCGCCGTGTCGCCATCTTGCCGAGTTTCAATGATGTTACCTCGGGTTAGAATTTTGCCATCCTGAACGACGCCCGTCTTTGTACTCGTGGCGCCCATGTCAAAGCCAATTGCGGTGGGGGTACTCATGACTTGAAATTTCTTAGTGCGATAACTCGCAATCCTTCGAGAGTGAGATCCAAATCGACGATTTGCAACTCTGGAAGTTTCGCCGCAATCAGATCGGCGTAACTCCCTGTGGCGATGATTCTGGCCTTCCCATCCAGTTTCGCGACTATTTCGGTCACGATCTGGCGCACCAATCCCCGGTAGCCATAGACTGCCCCGGCCAGCATGGCATTTTTGGTGCTTTTTCCGATCACACTGACCGGCTCTTCGAGGTCTATTTTCGGTAAGAGCGCCGTGCGTTGGTACATGTAATCCACCATCACCCCAAGTCCCGGCGCGATAACTCCTCCTTCGTACACCCCTTGGCCCGAGATGATGTCAAAGGTGACGGCCGTTCCAAAGTCCACCACGATCGCGGGAGACCCGTATCGGGCCGCTACTCCAACCGCATTCGCCAGGCGATCCGCTCCGATCCCGCGGGGGTCGGAAAAATCGATCCCAATCCCCAGATCCAGATCCGAGGTGACTTCCTTCATCCGATCGAGGAGCAGATTTCGAAATATCACCGTCTTTTTGGGTACAACTGATCCGACCAGCGCATGGTCGAAACTCCACGGACGGATAGCTCGTTTAACCGCCGCGATCGACAAGGTCTTCGTCGGAATCACTTTCTTGGCAAGCAGCTTTTCGCTGTCCGCCAAGGCGAGCTTTGTCGTGGTGTTATTGAGATTTACCAGAAGAAATTTTGGCATGGCGTTTCACCAGATGGTGTGGAGCAAGGCCATTATTGTCCTTTTTCCGATCGGTTAAGATAAGCAAAATTCTGACTGCCCGGTAAACCTTTACTCGAAGGCTGGGTGCAGCACCAACCTCCAAGGAAGCAAAAACTGACTCGGATCGGTTGACCTTCCAGTCCGCTGTCATTCCTGCGATGGAGCGATGGAGCGATGTGGAGTCATGGAGTGTCGTTCCGATCGATAGTCATTGATCCATTGCGACCTTTGCAGATCTCTTCGTGAATCCCTTCTTTTGGCCGGAGATTTTGCAAAAAGCAGCGCAGGAGAAAAAGCCGATTTGAATTAGATGATCCTGCTGTCTTCGGCCCTTCTTCTCCCTGCTCTTTGCGATCTTCTGTGCTCGGCCCCTTTCGCGATGTTCTGTGCGAGGCTAACATGAAAACATGCTTCATCTAACTCATCGGCCGCGTCGGCTTCGATCGACCGAAAAAATGAGACAATTGGTTCAGGAAACGCGTCTAGACGTAAAACAGCTAATTTATCCCCTTTTTGTTTCCGAAAAAGTCTCCGGCCGATCCGAGATCGCAAGTATGCCAGGAGTGGCGCAGCTTTCTCTGGGCGACCTCCAAGAGGAATGCCAATCACTTGCTCAACTCGGCATCAACGCTGTTTTGCTATTCGGCATTCCCGACCAAAAAGATGAAAACGCTTCTCAGGCCTCTGCCGAGAACGGGATCGTCCAACAGGCGGTCCGCATCATTAAACAAGCAACGCCAGACCTGATTGTCATCACCGATGTCTGCCTTTGCGAATACACTTCTCACGGACATTGCGGCGTCGTCACCAAAGAAGGAAATCAATACCAGATCCTGAACGACGCTTCGGTCGAACTATTGGTGCAAGCCGCGATTAGCCACGCCGAGGCCGGGGCGGACATTGTGGCTCCCAGCGATATGATGGATGGCCGCATCGGCGCTATCCGGGCGGGGCTGGACGCCCATGGCCACACCGGCGTTCCGGTCATGAGTTACGCTTCGAAATTTTGTTCTGCCTTCTATGGTCCGTTCAGGGACGCGGCCGAAAGCGCCCCTCAGTTCGGCGATCGGCGCACCTATCAAATGGATCCGGCCAACTCCCTGGAGGCCCTGCGCGAAGTGGCACTGGATATCGAGGAAGGCGCTGAACTGCTGATCGTAAAACCAGGCCTCCCTTATCTGGATATCCTTTGGCGCGTGAAGGAGCGTTTTGAGTTGCCAACCGCCGTCTACAACGTGAGCGGAGAATACGCGATGGTGAAAGCGGCAGCGCAAAGAGGCTGGATCGAAGAAAAACGGGCGGTGATGGAAATGATGATTGGGTTTCGGAGAGCAGGCGCTGATATGATCATTACTTATTGGGCAAAAGATCTCGCCGTTTGGCTGAAAGAGCAGTGAGCAATCCATAGCGGATCCCCTGGATTCTTTCATTCCATCTTCTAAAATGGCGAGTTGTCGAATGTGGCTTGCGATGGCCTCGCGCAAGATCATCGCGCGCACCCATCGTGCCCGAGATCGATAGGATTTATTTTCCGACCTCGCCCGTCAAAACCGCACTCGGGTCTTAGCGCTCGCCTTCTCCGGTGAACGAAACTGAATAAGCCGTCAATCGGACACTGAGCAAAGGATCGTCCGACGCAGTAATTCCGTTCGGCAGTACCAGCGAATCAAAATTGATGTCGCGAGCGGGGCTAGTGTCCTCGCTTTCGATGTGGTCGATCGTCAAAGTGCCGACATCGACCTGTTGCCGATTCAATGGCCAGGCCACCGTCGCGTCAATAGTGGGATCTTCGATCTGACCTACGGTGATGATCAGGTGCCATTTCAAGGGATGTTGGTGCACGGCTGTCAATCAAGCCGTCGAATAGACTATTTTTATCGTCTGTCCGGGCCGGTCCAGTGAACGGCTGGAAAGGCTCGGTTGGAACCATCGACCAGCGAACCGGCACGATCGTTCCCTTGGCATTGACGAAAAAGAAGGCGTTCAGGCCGTTATAGGTGCTGTTCTCGAATCCGGAGGAGACCGGATAATTTCGGATCAACTCCATTGCTTTCGCCGATTCTGGATGCTTAGCCAGAAAAGCTTTCATCTTTACTGGATCGGGTTTCCCCGTTTCCGGATTCAACTTTGACGCCAGCAACTGATCATAAAACCCTTCTGCGGTGTTGACGGGAAAAACGGGAATGTTGTTTATCCCCATGCGCCATTCCTCGCCATTAGCAGTTTTGAACTGAATCGCCATGCTGCGTGTGGTGTGCTGCTCATCAGCTGACATAGGACCGCCCGCCGGCCAGTGTGAACCGGCCAATGATTGGCACCCGTCCAGGCAGGAAAACTGCAGCCTTGGAAAGTTCGACGCCATGCCCATTGCTCTCGAAGTAACCACCGACGGAGACTCCTTTGGCATGATTTCGCCGAAAACCTGGACGTGGCCCATTCACTTGCTGCAACCCATTTATCATCGAGCTCGGAGAAACGGCACCTGGTGTCAACCAACCGCCTGCAAACGCAAACAACCCAGCGATCCCGGCAATGACCAGGCCGATCATTACGAACCGCACGACTAACCTGGCTCTTGATCGATCGCTGAGGCGCATCTCAAATCCTTAGAGTTGATCTCTGGTTACAAACTTCGGTCCTCAGGCCTTCAGGAGTTCCCGGATCCTGG
The DNA here is from genome assembly GCA_963808535.1 of uncultured Verrucomicrobiae bacterium. Lineage (GTDB taxonomy): Bacteria > Verrucomicrobiota > Verrucomicrobiia > Chthoniobacterales > JAFAMB01 > JAFAMB01. The sequence continues at coordinate 67,531 of CAWEGF010000024.1, forward strand.
CGATGAACTCTGGAAAAGCCACTGAGGCGTCCGGCAGAGAAGGGTGCCAGAACTTTTCCCATTCAAAGGTCAACCACCCGTCGAATCCCCCCCTCTTGAGGATCTGCAGCGCCTCCTTCAGAGGGATTTCGCCATCGCCGATCTGCACGTATCGGTATCCTAAAGGCGCTGCCAAGTCGGTGACGGAATCCTTAAAATCCACCGCCCGCACCCATGGACTGATATTCGTCCATGCTTCCTCCACCGTCTCGCCCGCGATGCGAACCGGATGGTGCACATCCCAAAGGATGCCGACGTTCGGGTGATTTGCTTCTTCTACTGCTCGACGCAACCGGCCGGTCACCAGCCAATCGTCGTGCGTTTCAATCAGAACATTTACTCCGCGTTTGGCGGCATAATCTCCCAGTCGATGCAGGTGCTCACCCGCCCGGCGCACTGCCGCCCAGTAAGAAAGGCCGGTCGGCATTTGCCCGCCAAAAACCCGGATGGAAGGGCACTCCAAATCAGAGGCGATATCAATATGCTTCTCCCCGAGCTGAAGGTTTGCTTCGAGCTTCTCGGCCTCCGCTACGATCATCTTAGTGGAAGTCAGCACCATGCTCGTGGCGAGGCCGGCAGCCTTCAATCGTTGTCGCGTATTGGCCCGCTCCGATGGCGAGAATTCGGGTACCTTGGTGAGATCAAACTCGCCGCCAAGACCACGAAAACCTACTCCGTCATAACCGTATTGACCGGCTCGACGCACGATCTCGTCGAACGTCCAATCCGGACATCCGAGCGTGCTGAAACTAAGTTTCATCAGGCGGATTTTTCACTCCTTTTGACAGGTGAATAATTGTGCCGAGTCCTCCCAGAGCAAGCAAATCGCGATCTCGGAACTCCTTGCCTCTACCCTCTTCTAATCTGCGAAATCTGTGGTTCAAATTCTCCTCCGGGAACGTGGCATGAGGCGAGCCTCTCCTTCGCCCAAACCGCCACTCGCCCCAACGCCAAACCCATTTTCTCAATCTGTGTAATCTGTGAAATCTGTGGTTAATAGATCTTCGATTTCCGATCAAAATCGTCAGCAATCTCCGGATAAGCATGGAGCGCCACGCTCCCTCCAGTATGCCAAAAGAGGAGGTTTTTCACGCCTCCATCAAAATAATTTTCGCGAACCAGCGCCAGGAGTCCGGCCATCGCTTTGCCGGTGTACACCGGATCAAGCAGCAACCCTTCCTGACGCGCCAGAAGCTCGATCGCTTGGATACCTTCCGGAGTGGGGATTCCATATCCTTTTCCAATGAATCGATCATCGATCACCAAAGGGATTTGCTCCATTCTCTCGCCAGCCACTCCCAGCATTTCTGCCGCCGCGCGTCGAGGCGTGTTTACGCGCTGGATTGCCCGTACGGATGGATCGCTGGCACTGATACCAATAAGGCGCCCTTTCCATCCAGATATTGCCGCCCCCAAGGAGAGGCCCGCCAAAGTGCCTCCACTAACAATCGGAACGACGATAGCATCCAATGGTTCCTGGATTTCCTCGAATTGGCTCAGCAATTCCAAAAATGCTTCAGCATAGGCTGCAGCCCCCAAGCCGTTAGAACCTCCCAGCGGAATGACATAAGGCCGTCTCCCCTGCTGCGTCAATTCGGCAGCAGTCGAATTAAGCCAGTCTCCTGTCTCTTCCAGGTCCGGAGTGATCCGAATTTCCGCCCCGAATAATTTGTCCAAAAGAACATTACCAAGGACGCGGTAGGCCGGCGTCCGGTCAGGCACTGCATCGAGCAACCCGAGCACACAATGCAATCCGAGACGTGCACAGGCCGCAGCTACTTGTCGAGCGTGATTCGACTGAATGGCCCCCACCGTGATCACGGTATCGGCGCCCTTGGCCAGAGCATCCGCCAGCAAAAACTCAATCTTTCGCGTTTTATTTCCGCCGGTCGCCAATCCCGTGCAGTCATCCCTTTTCACCCAGAGACAAGGACCTTTCAGCAAGGTCGTAAGACGATCCAGCTGTTCAACCGGGGTGGGCAAATGGGCCAGCCTTATCCGCTTGAGCTTGGCGCAAGGCATCGATGGCGACCTCGTTTCTAGTCACAGCCATTGTTTTTATCAGTAGGCAGATTTGAAGCGCCGTCCAGACAGCAAAACGGTAGTCTAGCAAACCTGGAGACCATCGCCCAGGAGATACTCAGCAGACATCATTTGAAAACAGCTAAGCCCTGACTAAGCCGGTAGGAATCGCTTTTTCGGCCTCGTCAAAGATCGTCACAATTTCCGGAGCGCAGCTGAACCACACTTCCTGTTCCAGTTTTTGGCCGGTCGTGGGAGGGGTCTTCGCCCAGACAACGTGGTTTTGCAGTCGAATAGCCACCAGGTACTGGCCGGCCACGCCGCGGAATTTTCGCACTACCCTGCCCACCACTCCATCTGGAATCGGCTCGTTTGATACCCGGGCATGCTCGGGCCGGAGGCCGATGACCAACAGCGTCGATCTTTCACTGGAGACAACTTCCGGTTTCTCGAGCCGCACCGCATAGGGAAAGAGGTCCGATTTCAGTTCTCCACCACGAGAGGGCTCGAATGTATGATTCAAGAAGCTCATCCCGGGATTGCCCAAAAACCAGCCACCGAACCGCTGAGCGGGATGATTGTACAATTGTCGAGGAGGGGCCTGCTGGAGAACGCGGCCGTCTTTGAGCAGAACAATTTGATCCGCCAGCGTCATGGCCTCGTTCTGATCGTGGGTGACATAGATAATCGTTTGCTTTAACCGGTCCGTCAGCTTCTTCAGATCCTGCTTAAGCTGAAATTTAGCTCTGGCATCGACATTGGTAATCGGTTCATCGAAAAGGATGATGCTGGACTGCCGAGCGACCGCTCGCGCAAAAGCCACCCGTTGCCGGGTACCGTTATCAAAATTGTTGGGATCTTGTTCCAAACTCTGCTCCAAGCCAAGCAGAGTCACGGCTTCCCGCACCCGGGTTTGCCGTTCCACAGGCGAAAGTTTAAGTTCTCGAAGCGGCAGTTCGATATTTTCATAGACACTCAACCCTCGATAGATAATAGGGGATTGAAATACCATGGCGATATTTCGGCGGTTAGCCGAGAGGTTGGTCACGTCCTGGCCGCCGATCCAGATTGTCCCGGAACTAACCGTCTCCAGACCGGCAATCATTCGAAGAAGCGTCGTTTTCCCACACCCGGAAGGGCCCAGGAGACAAGTGGTAGATTGCGGAGTAAAGGTCAGCGAAACATCTTTCACCGCGGCAAACTGACCGAAGTATTTATCAATCTTTTCTAACCGTACTTCAGACATGCGGATCCTTTCCCCGACCGATCTTGCGCCCGGTTTCGGTTTCGAAAATTAGCAAATCCCGGGAGCCGAGACCGGCGCGGAAAACCTTTTCGAGTTGTGGGGCCGCCAAACCGTTGGACCAGAATCCAACATACCTGCCCCCGGCCGCCTCAAAATAGAGGATCGTTTCCGCACCGAGATCCTCCCGCAGCAATTCTTGGGCATCGAGGGAGAGCGTTCCCGGGAGTGTCGCGGCGCTTCCAAAAATAACCGCTTCGGGCCTGAATCCGATGGTCACTTCGCGGATCGGTCCGGGGTCGGTTGCGGCAATCAATTCAACGCTGAAATTCCCAAAAGGCGATCGGCAAACCTCGCCAGCTAACTCTCCGGGCATCGTGTTAGCTCCCGGGAAACCTAGCATTTGAAAGGCCCTTAAACTGGACGGTTCTTCATAAACCTGATCCACGGTGCCCTGGTCAATAATTTCACCGCTATCCAAAATAAAGACATCGTCTGCCAACGCTAGCGTCTCGAGCGGATCAGAAGTGGTATAAATAAAAGTGCCGTCGATTTCCGAGAGCATTACTCGCAAATCAACAAAAAGCTGTTCCCGCAATTTAAAATCTAAACCGACCAAAGGGTCATCCAGGACGAAAATGTCCGCGTCCTTAACAATCCCGCGCGCCAAGGCCACTCTTTGCTTCTCACCGCCGCTGAGCTGATTCGGATACTTATCGAGCAACGCGTGAATCCGGAGTTTTTCCGCCAGCGGCTCGACGCGTTTCCGAATCGCTTCCTTACTCTTCCGAGCCAAAGTTAACGGATAAGCAATGTTATCGAACACCCGGTAATGGGGATAAAGGGCGAACGACTGTGGAACGTAGCCAAAATTCCTGGCCCCCGCCGGGAGATGCGTCACCGGATTGCCACGAAGAAGAATGGCCCCTGAATCGGCCGGTTCAAGCCCCATGATCAACCGCATCAGGACCGATTTTCCGGTGACCGGGGATCCGAAAACCACCGAGAATCTTCCCTTCTCGAATTTGAGGTCGACTTTTTTTAAGACCTTCTTTCGCGCGTAGCTTTTACTGATGTTCTGCAGTTCGACTTCGACCATTATGTTCTTCCGCCCAATTGTGCGAGGTAGGGAACCAGCCAGATTCCGATCAAAAAAACCGCGACCACCACAGATAACCCGAGCACCAACCGGACAATCGTTCCGAGTAGCCGCGTTTCCGGCGGGATATTTCCCACCACGATTTGCAAAAAGGCGGACAACATCAGGATAATCAATCCCCACTTATACGCTTCCAAAGACAGGCTCTGACCGATTAGCACAAAGCCAAGCATCATGCCGACCAGGAGCACGATCTGCAACTGGCTGGCAAATGGTAAGCGGAAAAACTTCATCAGACCTCCCCTCTTACGGTTCCAAAAGTCATTCCCACCAGCAGATATTTCTGGAAGAAGTACAGCGCCACAACCGGCGGCACCAGATAAATGACGGCATGGCACGGGGGCCGAAAATCTCCTCCTGGGCGATGCGGCTGCTCTGGGCGACGTTCGTGAACACCGTGGGCCGAACCAGTAGCCGCGCTCCGGCAGCACGCACGGCGGCTGGTAGACTTCGGCGCCCTCCTCGACGCCGCTTGCCACGAGCTCCTGGATGCGCTCGAGCTGCGCCCGCGAGTTGATCGCGCCGACGTCGGTGTTCTTGTCGAGCGGATCCCCCACCCGCAGGGTCTGCAGGCGCCGCCGGAGCTTCGCCACGAGCGGTTCTGCGATCGACTCCTGCACCAGCAGGCGCGACCCGGCGCAGCAGACGTGACCCTGGTTGAAGTAGATGCCGTTGACGATTCCCTCGACCGTCTGGTCGAGGGCGCAGTCGTCGAAGACGATGTTGGCCGCCTTGCCGCCAAGCTCAAGCGTGTGCCGCACCGCGCCCGGCCAGTTCGCGCTGGATCGCCTTGCCGACCTCGGTCGAGCCGGTGAACGCCAGCTTGTCGATGCCGCGGTTGCTGGACGAGCGCGGCGCCGGCAGAGCCGTCGCCGGTGACGATGTTGACGACGCCGGCCGGAAGGCCGGCCTGGCGGCAGACATCCGCGAACAGGAGCGCCGTGAGCGGCGTCGTCTCGGCCGGCTTCAGCACCACGGTGTTCCCGCACGCAAGCGCCGGGGCCACCTTCCAGGCCAGCATCAGCAGGGGGAAGTTCCACGGGATGATCTGGCCGGCCACCCCGAGCGGCCGCGGGCGCCGGTTGGGGAACGCGTACTCGAGCTTGTCCGCCCAGCCCGCGTGGTAGAAGAAGTGCGCGGCCGCGAGCGGGAGGTCGACGTCACGCGACTCCTTGATCGGCTTGCCGCCGTCAAGCGACTCGGCCACCGCCAGCTCCCGCGCGCGCTCCTGCAGGATGCGTGCAATCCGGAACAGATACTTCGCCCGCTCGGCAGGCCGCAGCGCCGACCATGCGTTCTCGTGCGCGGCCCTGGCCGCAGCCACGGCCAGGTCGATGTCCTCGGGGCCCGCCTGCGCGACCTCGGCCAAGGGCTGCTCGTCGGCGGGCGACGTGGTGGTGAACCACCTGCCGGAGCGGGGCTCGACCATCTCGCCACCGACGAAGAGGCCGTAGCGCTCCTGCAGGCTGACGATGTCGCGGGCCTCGGGCGCGGGAGCGTACTCCCATTCCGGCACGGCCGGCAATGCGCTCGGCGACTGCTCCAGATCGGCCATCAGTCGACGGTGAAGTGGTCGGGGGACTGGTAGATGCCGGTCTTCTGCTTGCGGATCTGCATCAGGACATCGTTCAGCAGCGAGGATGCGCCGAACCGGAACCGCTCGGGGGTGAGCCAGTCGCGTCCGAGCGTCTCGTGCAGGACGCACAGGTACTGGATCGCGAGCTTGGCGTGGCGGATCCCGCCCGCCGGCTTCATCCCGACCTGACGGCCGGTCTCGGCCTCGACGTCGCGGATCGCCTCGAGCATGCACAAGGTCACGGGCAGGGTCGCGGCCGGGCTGATCTTGCCGGTCGAAGTCTTGATGAAGTCGGCGCCGGCGGCCATCGCGAGCAGCGATGCCCGGCGGACGTTGTCGTAGGTGCCGAGCTCGCCGGTCTCGAGGATCACCTTGAGGTGGGCGGGCGCCGCGGCCTCCTTCACCCGCACGATCTCGTCGTAGACCTTGGCGTAGCGACCGGACAGGAACGCGCCGCGGTCGATGACCATGTCGACCTCGTCGGCGCCCAGCTCGACCGCCGCCCGGACGTCCGCGAGCTTGACCTCGATCGGCGACTGGCCCGACGGGAACGCGGTCGCGACCGAGGCGATGCGGACGCCGCCATCCTTGCCGAGCCGCTCGCGCGCGACCGCGACCAGGTTCGGGTAGACGCAGACCGCGGCAACCGCCGGCACGCTCGGGTCGGCGGGATCGGGGCGCACCGCCTTGGCGCACAGGGCCGCCACCTTGCCCGGCGTGTCCGCGCCCTCGAGCGTGGTCAGATCGATCATGCGGACGATCAGATCGAGCGCGTGCAGCTTCGACTCGCGCTTGATCGAGCGTTTGGCCAGCTCGGCCGCGCGCGCCTCGAGGGAGACCGCGTCCACCGCGCCGATGCGCGGCAGGCGCGGCTCGAAGGGCAACTCGAAGCCACGGGTGAGCGTCGCCGTCCGGTCCATCGCTGCTCAGTGTAGTGAGCCGGCGCACTACGCTGACACCGTGAGCGCGCTCCGCGACGCCGCCAATGAGGCGGCCAGCCCCGTATTCGGGATCCCGTTGTCGGTGCTCGACGTGGCACCGGTCGCGGCGACTCGCACGCCGGCCCAGGCGCTGGCCGAGGCGACCGCGCTCGCACCGCTGGTCGAGCGGCTGGGCTACCACCGGCTGTGGTACGCCGAGCACCACAACATGCCGAGCATCGCCAGCTCGGCGCCCGACGTCCTGATCGCAAATGCGGCGCGCTCACCGCGCGCATCCGGGTCGGCTCGGGCGGCGTCATGCTGCCAAACCATGCGCCGATGGTGGTGGCCGAGCGGTTCGGCACCCTCGAGGCGCTGCACCCCGGACGGATCGACCTCGGCATCGGCCGTGCGCCGGGCACCGATCGGCGCACGATGCTCGCGCTGCGCCGGCCCGGCTCGAGCGACGACCTGATCGAGCTCCTGAACGAGCTCTATGGGTTCTTCAACGGCTTTGCGCCCGGCGATGCGTACGACGGCATCCGTGCGGTGCCGGGCTTCGGCAGCATGCCGGCGATCTGGCTGCTCGGCTCGAGCGGCTACAGCGCCCAGGTGGCCGGCCTGATGGGCCTGCCGTTCGCCTTCGCCCACCATTTCAGCGCCGCGAATACGCTGCCCGCGATCGAGCTCTACCGGGAGTGCTTCCGCGAGTCGCCCGACCTCGAGGCGCCCTACGCGCAGATCGCGGTGTTCGTCGTCTGCGCCGACACCGACGCGGAGGCCGAGCTCTGGGCCTCGGCGATGGCGCTCGTGTTCGCCCAGCGCCGCACCGGGCGGCCGCCGTCGCCGCTCCCCACCCTCGCCGATATCGAGGCCCACCACTGGAGCGACGACGAACGCGCCCATGCGGATGCCTACCTGAGACTCAGGTCGTGGGCAGCCCCGAGACGGTGCGCACCAAGCTCGACCAACTCCTGGCCGAGACGGGGGCCGACGAGGTGATGGCGACCGCCACGATCCCCGACGCCCAGGCTCGGGCGCGATCGTTCACCCTGCTGGCGGAGCTGGCCGAGCTGCCCAGCGTCTGAGGAAGCTCAGCCGGCCAGCTCGGCCGACGTGCGCCGCGGAGATCGCCTCGACTCCCTCGACCCCACGGCTGGGCCGCCGAGATCGGTGAAGATCGCGCGCGCCTCGGCCAGCATCGGCTCGGCCTCCACCCCGCGACCGTCTGCGCCGTCAGCGCCTCGGCGTACTCGCACAGGCTGACGGCGAGCCAGAAGCGGACCCCCAGCTCGCGGAAACCGGCGTGACCGCCGCGTGATCGGCGAACGCGGCCTCCGCCGGGGCCCCGCCAGGCGGGCGCGCGCCCGATGGGCGTGGCCGCCCATGCGGGGGCCGCAGTCCGGGCGGAAGCGCCTCCATCCACCCGACGAGCTCCACGGCCTTCACCCGGTCGCCGCTTGCCACCGCCGCCTCCAGCGCCCAGGTCACTCCCATCTTGACGTCCTGGCCGTCGGGGCCCAGCGTGATGCCCCATCCCAGCGTATGCTCGCCCTGGGCTCGACGGCCTCGTCATAGCGGCCCTCGAAGCACCGCAGGCACGCCTTCGCGCCGGCGTACCCGGCCCGCTCCTGGACGTCGTCCGACTCCTCCATCCGGTGGTAGATCGCCAGCAGCCACCTCGCCTCATCCAGGTCGCCGCGCCACAAGTCGATCTCCAGGATCGAGCTGAGCGGGCTCTGCAGGGTGCCCCGTCCGGCAGCAGCTCCTCCGGCAGCTCCTCGAAGACGGCCATGGCCTCGTCCCGGCGGCCCAGCATGTACAGCGGGTAGGTCGACTCGCTGAGCGTGAACCACTCGTGGGTGCGGCTGCCGATCATGCGCGCCAGGTCGCGGCCTGCTCGAGCAGCGCCAGCGCCTCGGCGTAGCGGTCGCGGCGGAAGGCGAGGTCGGACAGGTTCGCCGTAGGCCCGGCACGCGTCCTCGCGCAGCTCGTGCCGGTCGGCCAGCTCCAGCGAGAGCTGGAACAGGCCGCGGGCCTCCTCCGGATGGCGGGACGAGGCGGCGATCATGCCCTTGATCATCCAGCCGCGGACGAGCACCTCCGGCAGGTCCAGCGCCTCGGCGATGTCGAGCGCCTGCTCGGCCAGTCGGATGCCCGCGCTACATCGCCCGTGAAGTAGAGCGACGCGGCCAGCCGCGCCGTCAGCATGGCGAAGTCCTCGCTAGGCTCATCGCGCCGACAGCACCTCGTAGGCCCGCTCCATCCGCTCGATCGCCTCTCCGAGGCGGCCCTGAGCCTGCTCGATGCGCGACAGGCGCAACGTGACCCGGGCGGCGGCGCCGTGGGTCCCCCGCCGCCTCGTAGAGCGCGAGCCTGCTCGGCGAGCTCGCGGCCGTCGTCCTGCGTCGCCGTGCGCACCGCCATCTCGCCGGCCTGGTCGAGCAGTCCGCCTGCTCGAGCGGTCGTCCGTGAGGTCGGCGGCCTGGGTGTAGTAGCGCTGCGCCTCGCCGGGCGCGCCCAGCGACGCGGCCCGCTCGCCGGCGCGCGAGAGCCCGCGGGCCCGCGGCCGGATCTCGCCCGCGTCGTCCGCGTCGGGCGCGGCGTGTACGCGTCCAGGTAGTGCGAGGCAAGCACCTCGACGATCTCGTCGTCGTCGGGGCCGCCTGCTCCAGGTAGGCGGCGGCGGCCAGGTGGCGGGCGCGGCGCTCGCGCTGGACAGCGTCTCGTAGGCCACGTGGCGACGAGGTCCTGCAGGAAGCCGTACTGGCCGTGCTCGGGCGAGCGCGGGTCGGCCTGGAGCGACAGCACCTCCTTGCGCACGAGCGCCGGCGAGCAGCGGCTCGAGCTCGTCGTCGGTCGCAGCCCGGACAGCGCCGCGAGCGCCGGCTGGGTGAACGTCTTGCCGAGCACCGCGCCGTCCTGCACGACGCGCCGCTCCTCGGCGGTGAGGCCGTCGAGCCGGGCGGCGATCAGCGCGTGCAGCGTCTCCGGCACCTCCAGCGCCTCGACCGGCCCCGGTCGGCCGGTAGACGCTGCCCTCGCGGACGAGGAGCGCCGCGGTCGAGCAGCATCCGCACCGTCTCCACCGCGTACAGCGGCACGCCCTCGGCCCGGGCGAGGATCTGCGTCGCGCAGCGTCGTCGGGCAGGCCCGGGCACGAGCCCGGCCAGCAGGTCGCGCCATCGCCTGCTCGCGACAGCGGCTCGAGGTAGATCGAGGTGAAGTTGCGCTTGCCCGCGCCCCAGGTCGGCGCCGCTCGACGCAGCTCCGGGCCGGGCGAGCGTGACCACGAAGATCGGGCTCTGCGCGACCACTCGAGCAGGTACTCGATGAAGTCGAGCAGCGACGCGTCGGCCCACTGCATGTCCTCGAAGACGAGCACCGTCGGGTACACGTCGGCCAGCCGCTCGAAGAACAGCCGCCAGGCCGCGAACAGGTCCTCGCGCTCGAACGCGCTGCCCTCCTCGAGGCCGAGCAGGTGCGCGAGCCGGGCTCGACGAACGCGCGCTCCTCGGCGTCGGGGACATGCTCCTCGAGCACGTCGGCGCAGCTTCGCCAGCGCCGACGCCGGCTGCCTCGTCCTCGGTGATCCGGCAGCGCATGCGCACCATGTCGGCGAGCGCCCAGTAGGTGACGCCCTCGCCGTAGGAGAGGCAGCGGCCGCGGTGCCAGTAGACGATCTCGGCGAGGCCGTCGAAGTACTTGTAGAACTCCCACGCCAGCCGCGACTTGCCGATCCCGGCGATGCCGGTCACCGAGACGAGGTGGGCCCGCCGCTCCTCGGCGCAGGCGTGGAACAGATCCTTGATCTGGCGCAGCTCGCGGTCGCGGCCGACGAACGGCGCCTCCAGCCCCTCCGACTTGAGCGCGCCGCGCGCGCCCGAGACCACCCGCAGCGCCCGCCACAGCGGTACAGGCCCGGTCTTGCCCTTGAGCTCGTGCGCGCCCGCGTCCTCGTACACGATCGTCGGCTCGGTGGCGCGCCGGGTCGACTCGCCGACGAGCACCTGGCCCGGCTCGGCCAGCCGACTGGATGCGCGACGGCGGTGTTGACGAGGTCGCCGGCGACCATGCCCTCGCCCTCGGCGCCGAGCGTGACGGCCGCCTCGCCGGTCAGCACGCCCGCCCGGGCGCGCAGCTCGGCCACGCCCGACCTCGTCGCCGAGCGCGGACACGGCGGCCACCAGGTCGAGCGCCGCCCGCACGGCCCGCTCGGCGTCGTCCTCGGTCGCCGATCGGCGTGCCCCACACCGCCATCACCGCGTCGCCGATGAACTTCTCGACCGTCCCGCCGTACAGCTCGATCAGCCGCCGGCAGGTGTCGAAGTAGCGCGACAGGAGGTCGCGCACCTCCTCCGCGTCGCGCGCCTCGGAGAGCGTCGTGAAGCCGACGAGGTCGGCAAACAGCACCGACACCAGCCGCCGCTCGGCCACCGCTGCGCCCGCGCCGGCCGCGGCGGGCGGGCGCACGGCGGCGTCGCCGGCCAGCGCCGTCCCGCACTCGCCGCAGAACGTCCGCCCGGCTCGATCGCCGCGCCGCAGGTCGGGCAGGCCGTCGACAGCCCGGCGCCGCAGTCGCCGCAGAACTTGCGCCCGGAGCTGTTATCGGTGCCGCACTGTGGACAGATGCACCCACAAGTTTCGCCTTAGTGCATCCCCCGGTGCGCATTGTCGGCCGCTCGCGCGAGGGCCTTCGCCGGCGAAGAACTTCGTGACTGGCCCTTGAACAGACCGTTCGGAGGTCAGCGAAGCGACCGCGGCCATCGCTCCCGAGATCGTCGACCGTGGACGGCCGGATGACCGAGCACTTCGGCAGGCTCTTGCGGATGAAGTCGGTCGGCTCCGGCATGATCAGGTTGGTCTGGAAGAGCTCGCCGCCGAAGGGCGGCGCGTTCAGGTCGGGGAACGTCACGCCGGTCTCGGGGTCCTTCACGCCGGCCAGGGGCTGGGCGACCGCGTTGCCGGCCTTGTCGTGCCAGACGGCGAAGTGGTTCACCTCGGTGCCGCCGATGCTGACCACGATCCGCAGCACCTCGAGGCTCGTGACCTTCAGGCTCATCGTCGTGTAGAGGCTCGAGCCGCCCTGCTCGATCATCGCGAAGTGAAAGCCGGCCGTGTTGGCGATGGCCTGCATCCGTGCTGCTGGCGGTCGTCGGCGGGCACGGGCTGGGACATTCCCGGCGGCGTGTCGGCGTCGTTCAGCGGGATCGCCGGCTCGTTGTGGATATTCACGGCCTGCGGGAAGGTGGCGCCGAAGTCGGGATTCTGGGGCTGCGGTAGCGCGTGTACCAGCTCGTGTCGACGTTCAGGTTCGTGCAGGTTCGTCAGCCGGCCGACCTGGCGGGCGCCCGTCGCCTTGCTGCTCGGCAGGGTGCGAAACTCGTCCAGGTTGACCGGCTCGGCGCGCCCTTCGAGCCAGGTAGGCGTTCAGGAACGCCGCGTGGCTCACCTCGTCGTCGGTGTTGTCGCGAGATGTACTGCGGCATGTCGCCGTCGAGATTCTCGAGCGCGGCGATGTAGGCCGGGTTGCCGCCGTTGACGCCTCCGAGCTCGGCGTACTGCTGCCACAGGTCGGTCTCCAGGAGCTCGGCGGCGGCCAGGAACCGCAGGATCGCCGCGTCGCCGCTTGAGAGCCAGCCCGAGTCGGCAAATGCGTCGGCCGCGAGCGCGCCGCCGGTGAGCGCGGTGGCACCCGCCGCGCCGACGCCGATCAGGAAGCCGCGCCGGCCGACGACGCGGTTCCAGTGCGCCTGCAGGTCGTCCGCCGCAGGCGGACTGGTCGGAGTGGACGGAGTCGATTCCAGGTGTCCTCGCTTTGGTCGGTGCCGGACACCCGGCGTCACCGCCTAAACGGGCGCATGGAGCGGACGGTTTGTGAGTCTGTGAGGCGTGTCACCGGGGAGCACGGTTCGGTGACCGCCGCCACATCGGGCGGCGGCCTCACACCGCCAGAATGATCAGCAACGGATCCAGGCGGGGTGTAGCTCACGCCCCGCTTCGTGGCTTCATTCCGTCTGCTTGGGCGTGAGCGGGGGAACCGTGGTGACGCGAGCACCGCCCGCCGCCGCGACCCGCAGGCTGAGCGCCGCCGCAGCGGTGCCGTCGGGCAGGTCGCCCACCAGATAGGCGTCATCCTCGCCGAGGGCGTCGTGGAACGACTCGAGGCTCCCGCCGAGGCTTTCGAGCGCCTTTTGGATGGCGGTCCACCGGCCTGTGCCTCCCTCCGCGAGGAGGCCTTCGGCGCCCGCCGTGGTGTACGAGACACGCCAGAGATACAGGGCCATTTCGACTCCTTTCGATGGGGTCATCCCGGACGGTGATGGTCGGCGATGTACTTCTCGCCCTCGTCACAGAGGAGGGTCACCACCGTCTCGAGATCGGGCCGCTGAGCGCGCAGGAGCCGGGCCGCCAGCATATGGGCGCCGGAGCTCGGGCCGACGAAGAGGCCGTGCTCGCGTCGCGAGGCGGTGCATCTCGGTCAGCGCCTCGGAGCTGGAGACGCTGACGACGTCGGTGTCCACCTCGTCCCCATGGCGCTGCGACGATGCCGGGCACGAAGCCGTCGGCGATCCCCTCGATGGCGTGCGGCGCGATCTCGCCGCAGACGATCGTGCACGACTCGTCGGGCTCGAGGGCGATCACCTCGACGCCGGGGTTCGCCTCCCGAAACGCCCGTCCGACCCCGATCAGGGTGCCGCCGGTCTCGATGCCCGCGACCAGCGCGTCGGGAGGCCCGGCAGCTGCTCGAGGATCTCTGCGCCGAGCCACTCCTGGTTCTCGTTCACGTTCCACTGGGAGTCGAACTGCCCGGGGTTGAAGTAGCCGGGCCGCTGGCCCAGGGTGCGGGCGTGGTCAGCGCCGCGTTCACGTGGAAGTCGCCGACGAGCAGGACGTCGGCCCCGTGGGCCCGTGAGATCGCAGCCCGCTCGGGGCTCATCCCGTCCGGCATCACGACGAGCATGCGGTAGCCCTTGGCCGCCGCCACCATGCTCATGGCGTTTCCGGTGTTGCCGCTCGAGGCCTCGACGATGGTGCACCCGGGTGCAGCAGGCCCTCGGCCTCGGCACGCTCGATCATGTCGCGCGCCATCCGCGCCTTCACCGATCCCGAGGGGTTCGGGTACTCGAGCTTTGCATAGATGCCCTCGATCTCGAGGAGCGGCGTCCTCCGATGGCCTCGACGACCGAGGACGAGAGCGGTGGCGCGGCGCGATGCGGTCCGGTGTGCACGCTCACGGAGACACGGTACCAGTCACCCCTCCGACGTCCACGGCGGGGACAGGTGCAGGTGCAGGTGGCGCCCACCAGAGCGTGCCCGTCACGATCGCCCGCCCGTGAGCGCGGTCGGTCGGGAAGCTGAGCGCGATCCTGCCGGACGCACCCGCGGGGCCGCGCAGCCTGAGCGTGGCTCGCACCCGCAGTGCCGTTCGGTTCCAGATCGCCCGGCCGGAGACCGACAGGCCGGGCACGAACCGGTCGCCATGGAACCTGATCACGAGCGGATGGGCATACGACGCGTAGGGCCCGAGAACCGTGAACCCGCCGCCGCGCAGGCCGTGGCCGACTACTCCGAACATCAGGTTGTACCAGCGTGACAGGGCATCGCCCACCGTCGTATTGGCCACCCACGCGGCGCGGCGCCCGCTCGCTCCCACCCGGTTGCCGGGCAGGGCCTGGCCGACAGGTGCGGCGGCCAGGCC